>CAVXRG010000011.1:0-131726 GCA_963764195.1 uncultured Actinomycetota bacterium | reverse complement strand
ACCGGCGGTTAAAGAGGGCCACCCCCATGAAAGCGCCAGCAGGAATGCGGCTACTGCGGCCACCACGAAACATAACCGCGGCAGTGCGCGTTGCCCTTCTCGGTCATCTTTGAGTGCATTATGCTCGTAAAACTCTACCTGATCTCGAACTCGCGCAGTATCGTAGGCCTTCCCCGTCACTGAACCCAGGAGACTGTCGGCTAACGGAATACGTTGCCAGAGTGCAACGGAGGCCAGATTTCTTCGGCGACTGAAGGCTTTCGGCGCATCAACGTCCACCCCTCGCTCCCTGAATGGATTTCGTCAAGCGCGTCGGCTAGCTGTTGAGCTGGTTCAGAATCGCCACTGGAAAGTTTAAGCCGGGCGCGGCAGCGATATATCTCCCTGATTATGGCTTCCGCGGAAGCTCGAAGACGGATCGAGGAGCCTGCCTTCGACCTACGATCGATAAGTCCGAGGAGCACCACTGCGGCAAGGGGTAGCGCGGTAGTGGCTTTTACGGGCTATTGCAGCTGCGTTCATGCCGTCAGTGGTCGCGTTCGCTGCACGCCCAAGCGACGCCGGAAGTATTCCGAACGCGACGGTCAAGGCTGCAAGCACAATCACGCCTAATATTATGGCCGAGGTTGGCTTCTTACGGGCGACTGCTAAGTCGTCCGCCACTGCGAAACGGGCCCACGCGTCCTTAAGGAGGTCCTGGTTCGATACTCTCCATCGCAGGGCTCGCTCAATTCCGGCTCGTTCATTCAGGTCTATCGATAGGTAACGACCGGCATCTCGAGCGGTCACGAGTTCCCTTTGCTCCAGCTCACCGACATCGCTGGACAGCGCTTCTTCGGGACGCCCGGGGGCTCCTGGGTATCATCTCCTCTTGCCAGCTGCTCAACAGAAGCAACGTTTAGGGCGCGGGCCAACTGATCGTATAGGCCCCCGCCACCGGTGCAAAGGATCACCGGCCAGTGGCGTCGAGCGGCAAGTACAACCTCGCGACAGGTACCTGCCCCTCCCCCAATAGCTAGTACGGTGACGTCGTGCGAGCCGGCGATTAACTCCGCCAAGCGCACGAGGGCCGGTGCCTCGGCGCCCCAGTGAGTCCCCGGTGTGCGAATCATCACATGGCTGGGTTCCGGATCAATCGTGCCGGATGGGCTCTGTTGAGGGCTTCCAGTCAAGAGGGAGTCTGGGGCTACTCCGACCAACACCAGCCCAGGGGCCAGCTCAGCATCTGCACTGCCTAGGGCAGCCATTACGCCTGAGTTCGTGCCCCCAGTAACTATAATCACATTCTCGTCGTGACATACCGGGACACAACCCTGCGTAACAGCAAATCAATATCGTCCGCTTCTTTATCGCTTATTTGCGCATCGGCCCAGCCCACGACAATCAGGACCGGACGGTTTCTCGGAATCCCGAGGTGGGCGCACAGCGGCGCAAGGGGGCTGCGCCCGTCGTAAACTACCGAACTGGACTGTGAAGCTTCCTGGGAACTCAACGCTCACGCTCGTCGCCGTAATAGTGCGCTCGAACCAAAGCCTGCCACCTCATAAGCGCCCTTTTGAAACTCTGTTCCGCGTCGGGGTTCTGAAGTCCCTGCGAATCTGAGGACCAAGCGTGCCCAGGCATGGGCATGGTGTGTACTAGGACGTCACTAGCGCCCTCGTCAAAGATCCCTCCGGAGATTCTCTCTTGTTTGAGAACAAATAACGGAAGACTCAGCCCGAATAGGACTCCGGTTTCAAGCTGATTCCAGGGAGTAGGAGCTGAAGTAGCGCTCAATAACAGTCTCAACGACGATCAAATCGCCCTCGGCGGACTTGCTCGTCGCATAGCCCTTCGCAACCTCTGCAGCAACTTGTCCGTATCCCAAGATGACCCCTCCAGCACAATGCCTAGCGAGAGTACGAACCTCGTGGAGCGGGTTATATATGCCAGGCTCTAAACTGCTCACTGTCCGTGGTTCAAGGCCCTGCTCCCATAGCGCGCCATATATGTGGTCCCGAGATGCGCGTTGCTCCTGATTCAACTTTGACGGTACCGACGCGAACACAGGTATGCGCGCGTCTCCCCACTCCGTGGTGCCTGGCACAGGTGAAGGCTACATGCAAGCGCTCCGTTCTGCAGACCGACGCACCGAGTGCTGTCTTCGGTATTTGATATGTCCTCCGGCGTTGACTCTCCGGCGACGGACCCTCTCAAGGCACGGCTGCAGCGCCAGATGAGCCGACGGTTGGCGTTGTGGGGACCTGCCGTCGCTTGCCTACCTCGTTGGCGAGGTCCGCTGCTTCGGCTCACTAAACGAGATTCCGAGCCGAACCAGGGCCTATGCGAGACTCGACTTGACTCAGGTCTGGTAGCTAGGCGGGCGGCTACTCCAGCTCTCGTGGACCTGCCTATATCCTTTCAGATCGAGGGACCATTTGATGGCCTGATCGACGGCGGGGGTAACGGTGGTTCAGCGACTGGGCCTGCGCCCTCCGGGCTAGGAGGGCCGAGTTCGCTGCTCGGCTGGCTTCCTACTCGAGCTCGACTCCGGCTGGCTTCGGCGGGCGGTCTCGAGGTGAGTTTCCTAGGTGGCGCACGTATTCGTCACGCCGCGTCATACTGGGCGGAAGGGGTCACGTAGACCGGCCACCTCAAGTTCGGAATCCCACCCCGGAGACCCCGTCCTCAGACTGATCGGGACTCGCGCTCAGCGCGATCCTAAAGTCATCGTCATCGTCATCGTCATCAACACTCGCAGCCTCCTTGCCCTTATCAGGCCACCCCGAGACGCGCCTTCTCGTCGGTGACCCACATGCCGATGAGGCCACCGAAGTGCGCCATGAACCGGTCCCGCTCGTGGGCCGGGTAGGTCGTCACGACGGTCGCGCGGAGCAGGCTCTGGAAGTCGTCGGACTCGACCCACTCGAGGACGGCGCGGTCCATGTGCGGCAGGTGCTGCTCGCACCACGCCCAGTAGGCGTCCGTCTCGAAGTACTCGTCCGCGACCTCCAGGAAGGCGTCGAGCTTCTCCGCGTCGGTGAGGTCGTCACGGTCGGCGATGTCGAAGTAGCGCCGCATCTCGAGGTCGAGCTTGCCCTTGCGGCCGGTGACCAGGCAGTAGGCCGACCAGCGCACGAGCGCCTTGATGGCCCAGGGGAAGTAGTAGTGCAGCGAGGTCACCGCGACGTCGGGACACGCGTTGGCGTAGTCGATCGGATAGACGTCGTCACCCGAGACGAGCATCTCGCAGGAGTTGAACTCCCACCCGAACAGGGCGTTGACGATCCGGCTGATCGCCACGGTCTGCTTGCCGGCCGACGGGGACAGGAAGCCATACGACACGGCATACCGCCCGTGCATCGGCTGCTCGGGACGGAAGTCCATCACCATCGTCTCGGGCCCGATCGACAGGGCCCGAGCAAACTTCTCGTAGTCGACGGTCGTCTGCAGGTGCATGAGCATCTCGCCCGACTCGTCATAGGCCTTGATCAGGTCGGACTCGTCGTTGATCCGGGACACGCCGCGCCAGCCGCCGCCGTCGAACGGCTTCATGTAGAGCGGGTAGCCGAGCGTGTTGGCGATCGTCTTGAGGTCGAAGGCGCGGTTGTACTTCGCGGACGTGTAGGCCCAGCGCACGTTGTCGACAGGGTTCTTGTAGGGCACGAGCCACGTGTCGGGGACCTTGAGCCCCAGGCGCATCAGCGCGCAGTAGGCGCTGTGCTTCTCCATCGCCTGGAAGGTGAAGGGGCTGTTGAGCAGGTAGGTGTCGTTCATCAGCGCGGCCTTCTTGAGCCACTCCCGCGGGTGGTAGTACCAGTAGGCGAGGCGGTCGATGACGAGGTCGGTCCGCACCGGCTGACGCAGGTCGAAGGGCTCGATCGTGAGCCGCTCGCAGGTCAGCTCGTGGACCGTGCCGTCCGCCGTGGTGATCGGACCCACCCTCGCCAGCAGCGCCTCGAATGCCTGCGGCCAGTCCTCCTCGGCCCCCAGCAACAACCCGACCAGGTGCGTCTTCGTCTCGGTCATCTCCGCGGTCTCCCGTCTCGTCCCTGTCCCGACGGTGCCGATCCTTTCAGGTGACGCCCCGCCTGTCGCCGTGTCGCGCCATCCGTCCGCGCTGTGGTCGCCCGAGTCGCCCGGGTCCCCCGAGTCGCCCGGGTCCCCCGAGTCGTCAGTGTCGTCAGTGCGCGAGCACCTGGAGCAGGTGCGGGTCGAAGCCCGACTGCCACGAGCGCCAGTCGTGCCCGCCCCGCAGCTGGGCGAAGTGCGTCTCGTGCCCCAGCCGGTCGAGGGTCTGCGCCATCTGCCGGTTGTTGGTGAGGTTGCCCTCCGCGTCGCCGCAGGTGAGCACGATCCGGGCGTCGGTGCGGGCCCGCCTCGCCCGCCGCACGCTGCTGACGAAGTCGGTGACGCGGTCCCAGTGCGCAAAGGACTCCTCGTCGTCGACCCGCTTGCGGAAGTAGGACCCCGACTGGAGGAACAACCCGCCGAAGGTGCCCGGGTGCAGCCACTCCGCCTGCAGCGACGCCAGCCCGCCGAGGCTCGCTCCCATGACCGTCGGCCTCCCCGCCGTCTCGTATGCCGCTCGCACCGACGGGATGACCTGCTGAGTGAGCGCCTCCGCCCACCGCGGGTTCGCGGCATACCGCTCGTTGCGGGGCCCGGGCTCGAGCAGGGCGACCCGGTGGGGACGCATCCGGCCCTCCGCCGTCCACTCGCGCAGCGACCGGAGCAGGTGGGCCCGCCGGGAGTACTCCGGGCCGTCGTGGACGACGAGCAGCGGCAGCGGCTCGGTGCGCCGTGCGTGCGTGGGGGACACGACGGCGAGGTCGACCGCCCCCACCTGCGACGTGTCGATCTGCATCCGGACGCGGCCCATCCGCTCAGCCTAGGACGACGCCCGGGCTCAGCGGGTCTCGGGCGCGACGATCCGCACCACGTCCGGCTCGAGGCCGTGCCGCACGCCCCAGAGGACGGCCTGGCTCCGGCTCGTCACCCCCATCTTCTGGTAGGCGGAGCGGATGTAGGACTTCACCGAGTTGATCGACAGGAAGGCCCGGTCGGCAACCTGCTGGTTGGACAGACCCTGGGTGATCAGGGCGACGACCTCGGCCTCGCGCGGGGTCAGGCCCTCGGCGCGGCCCGGCCAGTCCCCCGCCATCACCTCCGGCCCACCCGGCGCCACCGCGGCTGTCACCGGCTCCCCGCGGTGCACCTGCTCGAGCGACTCGACGAGCGTGGCCGCCGGCATGCTCTTGCTGAGGTAGGCGGCGGCGCCCCGGTCGTGGGCCGCCCGGACGAGTTCCGGCTGCACGTTCCAGCTGTAGATGACGAGCATGGCCGCCTTGCCGCCCGCGAGGATCTGCGTGAAGTCGGCCCGGTCCGCCTGGTCCTGGGCGAACGTGTCGTAGAGCGCGATGTCGACCGGCTGCGAGATCGGCACGTGCGCGTCGAGCTCCACGAGGTCGATCCGGTCGGTGTAGGAGTCGAACATCCGCGCGAGGCCCCGCACGACGATCTCGTAGTCGTCGATGAGGGCGACCCGCACGGGGCGGACGCGTCCGGTCTCCGTGCTCGACATGGGCCCAACCTAGCGCCCGGGACCGTCGCCGGGAGTCGTCTCCGCGCCCGTCCCACCCCTGGGGGGGTGCCCGCGGACGGGGTCGGCCACCTACGCTCCAGACATGTCTGTGCCCCGACCCGTGCTCCTCGAGCAGCCGCCGGTGGGTGCGTCGGTCGCCGACCTCGAGTCCCTCGCCGACGCCGCGATCGGCGCCCGGGGCGACCTCACCGCCGCCCTCGCGCTCGCCCGCGACCACGCCTTCCCGCTCCCCGGAGCCGGTGACACCCGGCGCCTGTGGGAGTCGCTCGCCACCGTCGCCTCCGTCGACCTCACCGTCGCCCGGACCCTCGAGCCGCACCTCGACGCCGAGGCCGTGCTCACCCAGGCCGGTCTCGCGGGCCTCTGGTCCTCCGGCACGTGGGGCGTCTACGCAGCCGAGGGGCCCGGTCCCCGGCTCGAGGCGCGCGAGGAGGGCGAGGAGGGCGGCCGCACTCGCCTCGACGGGCGCAAACCGTGGTGCTCGCTCGCCGGCTCGCTCAGCCACGCCCTCGTCACCGCCTGGTGCGGTCCGACGACGCGGGGCCTGTATGCCGTCGAGCTGGGTGACCCGGGCGTCGTGGTCTGGGATGCCCCCTGGGTCGCCCGCGGCCTCACCGACGTGCCGAGCGGCCCGCTCTCCTTCAACGGCGTCGAGGCCACGCCCGTGGGCGGGCCCGGCTGGTATCTGGACCGCCCCGGCTTCGCCTGGGGCGGCATCGGGGTCGCCGCGATCTGGTTCGGCGGGACGGTGGGCGTCGCCCGCCGCCTGCTCGCCCAGGCCGCGGAGCGCGAGCTCGACCAGATCGGCCAGATGCACCTCGGGGCGGTCGACGCCGCGATCGTCACCGCGCGCACGGTCCTGCGCGACGCCGCGGCCCAGGTCGATGCCGGGCTCGCCGAGGGGCCGGCCGGGGCGATCCTCGCGCTGCGCTGCCGCCAGGTCGTCGCTGCTGCGGCCGAGCGTGTCCTCGAGCGGGTCGATCACGCCCTCGGCCCGGCGCCGCTGGCTCTCGAGCGGGAGCACGCGGCCCGCGTGGCGGACCTACGCCTCTACCTGCGCCAGGAGCACGCCGAGCGCGACCAGGCCGCCCTCGGTCGGGCCCTGCTCGCGTCCGGCCCGGCGACGCCGCCGTGGTGACCGGGCCCGCGCCGGCCTTCACCCACCACGACCGCGGCACGCCCGAGTATCGGTGGGTCAGGGCCGGGCAGTGGTCCGGTGTCGAGCCGCTCTCCGAGCTCACGGCGCCGGCGTTGTCCCGGGTCGTGGTCGTGGCAGCCCACCCCGACGACGAGACCCTCGGTGCCGGCGGCCTGATCCGGGTCGCCGCCGACCGTGGCCTCGACGTCCACCTCGTGCTCCTCACCGCCGGTGAGGCCTCCCACCCCGACTCCCCCACCCACGACCCCGACCGGCTCGCCGCCCTGCGCGTCGAGGAGAGCCGACAGGCCCTCGCCGCCCTCGCCCCCGTGGCCCGTCTCACGGTCGTCGGCATCGCTGACGGCGGAGTCGAGCAGGCCCACGCCACGGCCCTCGAGGCCGTCGTCGACGCGGTCGGCGAGCAGGGCGGCGCCACCCTCGTCGTCGCCCCGTGGCGGCACGACGGCCACCCCGACCACGAGGCGGCCGGACACGTCGCGGCCCTCGCCGCCGCCCGGACCGACGCCACCCTCGTCGAGTACCCGATCTGGCTGTGGCACTGGGGCACCGAGGGCGACGCCCCGTGGGGCCGGATGCGCCGGCTCGATCTCGGTCCGGACGTGGCTTTCGCCAAGCGGGCCGCCCTCGACCTGCACACGACCCAGGTGCAGCCCCTGTCTGACCGACCGGGCGACGAGGTGCTGCTCGACACCGGGTTCGTCGACCACTTCCGGCGCGACTGGGAGGTCTTCCTCACCACCGACGAAGACACCGACGAAGACACCGACGAGGAGACCGTCGACGACGCGTTCGAGCGCCTGCACCGGGCGGAGGCCGACCCCTGGGGTGTGCGGACCCGCTGGTACGAGCAGCGCAAGCGCGACGTCACCCTGGCCGCCCTCCCCCGTCAGCGGTTCCGCCGGGTCCTCGAGGTCGGCTGCTCGGTCGGGCAGCTCGCCACCGACCTCGCCGGCCGATGCGACGAGCTCGTCGCCGTCGACCGGAGCGAGGCCGCCGTGGGTCGCTGCTCGGAGGCGCTGGCCCACCTGCCCCACGCCAGCGTGCACCGGGCGACCGTGCCGGCACAGTGGCCGGAGGGTGAGTTCGACCTCGTCGTCGTCTCGGAGATCGGCTACTTCCTCAGCCCGCGCGAGCTCGCCGGGCTCGTCGGCCGGGTCCGCGACTGCCTCACCCCCGACGGGGCGTTGCTCCTGTGCCACTGGCGCCACCCGATCTCGGGCTGGCCGCTCGGTGGCGACCGCGTCCACGAGGCCGTGGGTCATCAGTTCGACCGGCCCCTCCTCGTCCAGCACATCGAGGCCGACTTCCGGCTCGACGTGTGGGGGCGCGAACCCGCCGACGGGGCATGAGGACACCATGGATTCCAGCCACACCCCACCGGTGACCGAGCTGGCCGTCGTCGTCCCCGCCCGGGACGAGGGGTCGTTGCTGCCGGCCTGCCTCGACGCGCTCGAGGTCGCGCTCGGCCGCCTCCGGCACGAGCGGCCGGGGGTGCGGGCCACGACGGCCGTCGTGCTCGACCGGTGCACCGACGCCTCGGCCCGGGTCGTCGCCGAGCGCCCGTGGGTGCAGGTGGTCGAGGTCGACGCGGGATGCGTCGGCGTGGCCCGGGGCATCGGCGTGGCCACCGCGACCCGTCCTCGCGCTGGCCATCCCCCGACCGACCCCCACCGCGTCTGGGTCGCGAGCACCGACGCCGACAGCGTCGTGCCCCCGCACTGGCTCACCCGGCAGCTGGGCCTCGCCGACGAGGGCGTCGACGCCCTCGTCGGCACGGTCGAGCCCGACGAGCACGAACTCGGTGCCGCACTGTCGGCTCGGTGGCGTTCGCAGCACCCCGCGGTCGAGGGCCACCCGCACGTCCACGGGGCCAACCTCGGCGTCCGCCTCTCGGCCTACCTCGCCGTCGGCGGGTTCCCCCCGGTCCGGGTCCACGAGGACGCCCTCCTCGTCGACGCGCTGCGCCGGGAGGGCTACCCGACGCGTGCGACCCACCACCTGCCGGTGCGCACCTCCGGACGGTTGCGCGGACGCGCGCCGGCGGGCTTCGCGGCATACCTGCTCGGTCTGGCGGCGGAGATGGCACCGGGGGCTGCGGCACCTCTGCCCCTCCCGGACATCTAGCGTGGACTCATGCGAATGAGCGAGACCAGCGACCTGTGGTGGAAGAACGCGGTCCTCTACTGCGCCGACGTGCAGACCTTCGCCGACTCCAACGGCGACGGGCAGGGCGACCTACGGGGGATGACCGAGCGGCTCGAGTACCTCGCCGACCTCGGGATCACCTGCCTCTGGCTGATGCCCCTCTACCCGACCGCCAACCGGGACGACGGCTACGACATCACCGACTTCTTCGGGGTCGACCCCAGGCTCGGCACGCTCGGCGACTTCGTCGAGCTCGTCCGCACGGCCCGGAGCCTCGGCATCAAGGTCATCGTCGACTTCGTGATGAACCACACGTCAGACCAGCACCCGTGGTTCAAGTCCGCCCGGCGCCGCACGGACGACCCGTATCGCGACTACTACGTGTGGCGGTCGACCACGCCCCCGTCCACGAAGGACCAGGTCGTCTTCCCCGACGACGAGGACAGCATCTGGGCGCTCGACGAGCGCACCGGTGAGTGGTATCTCCACCACTTCTACTCCTCCCAGCCCGACCTCAATGTCGCCAATCCCGCGGTGCAGGAGGAGATTGCGCGGACTCTGGGGTTCTGGCTCGAGCTCGGGGTGGCGGGCTTCCGCGTCGACGCCGTCCCCTTCCTGTTCGCCAAGGACGACGTGCCGGGCGTCGACGACCCCGAGGACGCGGCTGCGTTCGACCCCCAGCGCTACCTCGGGGACGTCCGGAAGTTCGTCAGCCGCCGCCTCGGGGACGCCGTCCTGCTCGGGGAGGTCAACCTGCCCTACCCCGACCAGAAGGAGTTCTTCGGCGGCGACGACGGGGACGGACTGACGATGCAGTTCGACTTCATCGGGATGCAGCGGACCTACCTGTCCCTCGCCCGCGGTGACGCACGCCCGCTCGCCGAGGCCCTCACCGCGCGGCCGACCCTCGACGTGACGAGCCAGTGGGCCAACTTCATGCGCAACCACGACGAGCTGACCCTGGACAAGCTGACCGACGCCGAGCGCCACGAGGTCTTCGCCGCCTTCGGCCCCGAGCGGGACATGCAGCTCTACGACCGTGGCCTGCGCCGCCGGTTGCCGCCCATGGTCGGCGGTGACGAGCGCCGGATGCGGCTGCTCTACTCGCTGATGTTCTCGCTGCCCGGCACCCCGGTGCTCTTCTACGGAGAGGAGATCGGGATGGGAGAGAACCTCGAGGTGGCGGGACGGCTCGCCGTGCGCACCCCGATGCAGTGGACCGGCGGCCCCAACGGCGGCTTCTCCACGGCACCCGCGCGACGACTGGCCCGCCCCCTGCCCGAGGGGCTCTTCTCCCCGGAGCGGGTGAACGTCGCCGACCAGCGCCACGACCCCGGCTCGTTCTGGTGGTTCGTCCGGGGCCTCATCCGCCGCTACCGCCAGCTGCCCCAGATCGGCTGGTCGGTCGTCGAGGTCCTCCACCAGCCGTCCCCGGCCGTGCTCGCGCACGCCTGTCGCGAGCGGACCGGTTGGACGATGGTCGCGCTGCACAACTTCGGTGCCGACACCCAGCTCGTCACCCTCACCCTCACCGACGTGCCCGAGGGCTCCGTCCTCGTCGACCTGCTCGAGTCGGCCGAGGCGGTGCCCGTCTCCCGGGACGGTTCCGTCGAGCTCGAGCTGTCGGGCTACGGCCACCGCTGGCTGCACGTCCGTGGACCAGAGGACGACCGGCTGCTCTGACCCCTCCCCGCGCGCCCCACCCTCTCGGGTGGGGGGGTCAGCCCCGGATTTCGGGTATGTCATCGAGGTTGCGGCCCCGGCCGCCCAGCAACCACGGACGGAAGGAGCGCGGCTTGAGCCAGCACCCACGGCGCACGGAGTCGAGCGACGCCCTGCGCATCGCGCTCGTCGGGCCGTATCGCTTCCCCATCTCCGAGCCGTATGCCGGTGGGCTCGAGTCCCACGTCAGCCAGCTCGCCGCACGCCTGCGGGCCGAAGGCCACCGGGTCACCCTCTTTGCCCGATCCGGCAGCGACGGGGTCGAGCCCGGCGACGAGCTCGGCGGCTCGCTCTCGCACTGGGAACCCACCGACGCCGCCCGCGCGGACGTGTCGATGCCCCCCGACGCCACGATGCTCGAGCACCACGCCTACCAGCAGCTGATGCTCCGCCTCATCCATGGCGAGGCGCGCCGCCGCTTCGACCTCGTGCACCTCCACGCGGTGCACCACCTGCCCGTCGCTCTCGCACCGTCGGTGCCCGTCCCCGTCCTCGCCACGCTGCACATCCCCCCGACGCCCTGGCTCGAGTCGACCCTCGCCGCGACCCGGGGCGAGGGCGCGTGCTTCACCGCCGTCAGCGACCACGTCGCCCGGGCGTGGACCGTGCTCCCCCGACGTCCCGAGGTCGTGCTGAACGGCGTCGACACCGATGTCTGGCGCCCCGGCCCCGGCGGTGACGCCCTCGTCTGGTCCGGCCGCCTCGTGCCCGAGAAGGCGCCCCACCTCGCGATCCGGGCCGCCCGCCGCGCGGGTCGCTCGATCGTGCTCGCCGGTCCGCTGCTCGACCGCGACTACGTCGCCCGCGAGGTGACCCCCCTGCTCGGCGACGGCGTGAGGTATGCCGGCCACCTGGGCCAGCGCGCGCTGGCCGACCTCGTCGGCCGCTCGGGCGCCGCCCTCGTGACGCCGGTGTGGGAGGAGCCCTTCGGCCTCACCGTCGCCGAGGCGATGGCCTGCGGCACGCCCGTCGTCGCCTTCGACCGCGGCGGGGTCTCCGAGGTGGTCGGTGCCGGCGGTTCGGGAGTCCTCGTGGCGCCGGACGACGTCGAGGCGATGGCCGCCGCGATCCCCGTCGCCCTCGGACTCGACCGGGTCGCCGTGCGTCACGACGCCGTCACCCGGCTCTCGCACGACCGGATGGTCCGCGAGTACGTCGGGCACTACCGCCGGCTCGTTGCCGACCGGCCCGTCGCCACCCCCACCACGATCGCGCCGGAGCTGCGCACCCGGCCCCGGCCCCGACGCCGGGCCTTCCCGAGCCGGCGCGACGTCGTCGGCCTCAGCGAGGAGTGACCGAGTGACGCCGGCCCGGCCAGGTGGCCGGACCGGCGTCGCTCGCTCGCCCGGAAGGGTCGGCGGGTCGCTCAGAAGGTGATGACGACCTTGAGGCAGCCGTCCAGCTTCTGCTGGAACGTCTTGTACATCTCCGGGGCCTCGTCCAGCGACACGTGGTGGGTCGCCAGGGTCTCGAGACCGAGGACGTCCTCGGCGCCGCTCGCGATGTCGAGCAGCTCGTCGGTCCACTGCTTCACGTGGCACTGGCCCATCTTCATGGTGAGGCCCTTGTCGAACATCTGCATCATCGGCATCGGGTCGGCCATCCCGCCGTAGACCCCGCTGACCGAGACGGTCCCGCCCCGTCGGACGGACATGATGGCGCCGTGCAGAGCACTGAGCCGGTCGATGCCGGCGGTCTCGATCGCCTTGCGGGCGATCGGGCCCGGGAGACGCTTGGCGCCGCCGATGAGCAGCTCCGCGACCGGGTTGCCGTGGGCCTCCATGCCGACGGCGTCGAGGGTGGAGTCGGGGCCCCGGCCGTCGGTCATCTCCTTGAGCGTGTCGGCGACGTCGTCGACGGCGTTGAGGTCGACGACACGCGCGCCGGCGGCCCGGGCGAGCTCGAGGCGCTCCGGGACGAGGTCGACGGCGATGACGTCGGTGATCCCGCGGTGCAGGGCCGACCGCACGGCGAGCTGCCCCACCGGGCCGAGACCGAAGACGGCCAGCGACCCGCCCTCGGGGACGCCGGCATACTCCACGCCCTGCCAGGCGGTGGGCAGGATGTCGGAGAGGTAGAGGAAGCGCTCGTCGGGCAGCTCGTTCGGGAGCTTGACCGGGCCGAAGTCGGCGTGCGGCACACGGACCCGCTCGGCCTGGCCACCGGGGACCGCGCCGTAGAGGCTCGTGTAGCCGAAGAGGCTGGCGCCCTTGCCCTGGTCGACGTTCTGCGTCGTCTCGCACTGGGCGAAGAGGCCGCGGTCGCACATCCAGCAGTGCCCGCAGGAGATGTTGAAGGGCACGACGACGCGGTCGCCGACCGCGAGGTTCGTCACGCCCGACCCGACCTCCTCGACGATGCCCATGAACTCGTGCCCGAGGATGTCGCCCTCGGTGAGGTAGGGCGCGAGCACCCCGTAGAGGTGCAGGTCCGAGCCGCAGATCGCGGTCGAGGTGACCCTGACGACCGCGTCCGTGGGTTGTTCGATGCGGGGGTCGGGGACCTCGGTGATCCGGACGTCTTCGATACCGTGCCAAGTGAGTGCTCTCATCCCTCGACCGTATGCCGCATCGGCGACGATTGCGACACCCGCAGGGGTGGAAGATTGTGAGAGACGCTGGCACGCAAGGACGTTCACCGCTTTTTGTCCAGCCTTGGTGGTTGAGGACGGTGGCCAACGGGTAGGGATGGGGGATGACCGACCAACCCCTCGCCCTCGTCGTCGGCGCCTCCCGGGGCCTCGGCCTGCTCATCGCCCGAGAGCTCGTCCGGCGCGACCACCGGGTCGTCATCGCGGCCCGCGACGACGCCGAGCTCGACCGCGGGACGGCGACGCTCGGCCCACGCGCGACGTCCCGCGTCTGCGACGTGCGCGACCGGGACGCCGTGCGCGCGCTCGTCTCCGACGTGGAGGAGTCCGTCGGCCCGATTGACGTGGCGATCACGGTCGCCGGCATCATCCGGACCGGTCCGGCCGAGGCGATGGAGCACGAGGACTACGTCGAGGCGATCGACACGATGGCGTGGGGCCCGATCCACGTCGCGCTGGCCGTCCTGCCGGCGATGCGGGAGCGGGGCCGGGGCCGGATCGGCACGGTCACCTCGATCGGCGGCATGGTCTCCCCGCCCCACCTGCTGCCTTACGCGACAGCAAAGTTCGCGGCGGTCGGCTTCTCGGACGGCCTCGCAGCAGCACTGTCGGGCACGGGGGTCACCGCGACGACGATCGTGCCCGGCCTGATGCGGACGGGGTCGCACGAGCGGGCCGACTTCACGGGCGACCCGGAGGCCGAGTACGCGTGGTTCGGGCCCGCAGCCTCCCTCCCCCTCGTCTCGATGGACGCGGAGCGGGCGGCCGGGCGGATCGTCTCGGCCGTGCTCGCAGGCCGACCGATGGTCGTGCTGACGCCGCTCGCCTGGATCGGGATCCGGGTCCGCGGGCTCGTGCCCGGGACGACGACCCGGGTCATGGGCCTGGCGAACCGGCTGCTGCCGGACGCCCCCGCCGCTGGGGGGAGCTCGGCCGAGGGACGCCGGGCCGCCCGCAGGCTCGACTCCGGCGTGGTCCGCACCCTGACGACCCTGGGGAGACGGGCCGCCCGTCGCAACAACGAGCGACCCGCCTGAGACCGGTCAGGCCTAGCTCGCGCCGACCTCGCGCGGGTGCGGCGCGGCCGCCGACCGGTGCTGGAAGGACAGGATCGCCGGGTTCTGGATGACGCCCTCACGGATCTCGATGGCCCGCTTGATGGTCGGCTCCTCGTCCCAGGCCGGTCCGCCGGCCAGGATCGTGGGCAGGAACGGCAGGATCGCCTCGCTGTTCTCCCACGTCGCGGAGTTCCACAGGTAGGACGGGCTGTGGTCGACGGCGTAGTAGAGGATGTTGTCGCCGACGACGAAGCTCGGGTCCTCGAAGCCGGTGGGCGAGGCCCAGCTGAAGCCCATCCCGGCGTCGCACGACACGTCGATGATGATGCTGCCCGGCTCGAGGAGCGGCAGGTCGTCCTCGGTGAGGAACATGAGCGGGGCGTCCGGGTCCTGCAACACGCAGTTGACGATGATGTCGTGCTCGGCGAGGAAGGGCGCGAGCGGCAGCCGCTCCTCGTCGACGACAGCGTGGCTCGGCCCGGTCCCCTTGGTCGCGGTGTCGCCCTGCTCGTCACTGTCGAAATGGACGATCCGCACCGAGTGGATCGGGCTGGCGACCGCGGCGACATCGCGGTGGGTCAGCACGTCGACGTCGTGGATCCCGAGGGCGTTGAGTGCGGTGACGGCACCTCGCGCGGTCGCGCCGAAGCCGATCACCGCGGCCCGCATCCGGCGCCCGTAGTGACCGGTCGTGCCCGCGATCTGGAGGGCGTGGAGCACCGAGCAGTAGCCGGCCAGCTCGTTGTTCTTGTGGAACACGTGCAGGTTGAAGGAGCCGTCGCTCTTCCAGTGGTTCATCGCCTCGAAGGCGATGAGGGTGAGGTGCTTGTCGATCGCGACCTGGGTCAGCTCGGCGTCCTGGACGCAGTGCGGCCACCCCCACAGGGTCTGGCCGTCGCGCAACTGCTGGACGTCGCTGAGCAGCGGCTTCGGCTGGAGGATGACGTCGCACTGCGCGACGAGGTCCTCGCGGGTGCGGAACCCGCCGACGAACTCGGCGAGCTGCTCGTCGCTGAGGCCGAAGGTCGAGCCGTAGCCCTCCTCGAGGAAGACCCGCGACCGCAGCCCCTCGGGGATCCGGCTCAGGTGCTCGGGGTGCAGGGCGAGCCGGCGCTCGTTCTCCTTCAGCGACCGGGCCATCACCCCGAGGCTCAGCTGCGGCTCGGCGGCGTGCTCACTCATCCCTGCTCCGTTCCTGTCGTCGTCCGTGGTCTCGCCCCTGCGGGCGGCGCTGTCGCGACCCTACGCTGTCGGGGACGAAGGATGGACCCGACCGGGACGAGCCGCCGGCGATGCTGCATCGTGGGCGCAGACCCCGACAGAGGAGACGACGGTGCCGGACTACGGCCACGACCTGCAGTTCGGGCTGTTCCTGCGCCCCGACGCCGACCGGGTCCACGACACGCTCGAGCTGGCCCAGCTCGCCGACGTCACGGGCCTCGACCTCGTCACCGTGCAGGACCACCCCTACCAGGCCCGCCACGTCGACGCGACGACGCTGCTCACCGCCGTCGCCGTGCGCACGACGAACGTCCGGGTGGCCGCGAACGTGGCGAACCTGCCGCTGCGCCCGCCCGTGGTGCTCGCCAAGTGGGTCGCCAGCCTCGACGTGCTGAGCGGCGGGCGGGCCGAGCTCGGTCTCGGGACCGGCGCGTTCTGGGACGGGATCGTCGCCGCCGGCGGCGAGCGACGCTCGCCCGGCCAGGCCGTCGACGCCCTCGTCGAGGCGATCCGGGTGATCCGCGGGGTGTGGGGACAGGATCCCGACCGGCCCGACGGCCGGAGCGTCACCGTCGAGGGTGAGCACTACCGCGTCGCGGGCCTGCACCCCGGCCCGGCTCCGGTCCACGCCGTGCAGATCTGGCTCGGCGCCTACCAGCCGCGGATGCTCCGGGTGACCGGTCGACTCGCCGACGGGTGGCTGCCCAGCCTCGCCTACGCCGGCCCGGGCACGTTGGCGGCGAGCAACGCCGCGATCGACGAGGCGGCCGATGCCGCGGGTCGCGGACCGCAGGCCATCCGGCGCCTCTACAACGTCTCGGGCACCTTCGGCTCGGGCGCCGGCTTCCTCCAGGGGACGCCGGACGACTGGGCCGAGCAGCTGGCGGGACTCGCGCTCGAGGACGGCATGTCGGGCTTCATCCTCGCCGCCGACGACCCGGACGACGTGCGCCGCCTGGCCGAGGAGGTGGGCCCGGCCGCCCGGGAGCTCGTCGCCGCTGAGCGGGCCCGGCGCGCAGCGCCTCCGGAACGTGCGGAGCCCGCACCGCCCGTGACACCGTCCGCGCACCCGCCGGTCGCGGCCCGGTTCGACCGCGCCGGCGCGGAGCCGCTAACGGTCCGACCCACGCCCGACGACGGGCGGCGCCTGCTCGGCGAGATCCCCTGGCACGAGGAGGAGCGCCCGGTGGGCGGGCGGCCCGAGCACGCGGCATACACGGCCCACGAGCAGGCCGTGCCCCAGCACCTCGTTGACGTCCACGACCACCTGCGCCGAGAGCTCGACCAGGTGCGCGACATCGTGCGCCAGGTGCGGCAGGGCCTGCTGACGGCCGGGGCCGCCCGCTCGGTGATCAACACGATGGCGATGCGACAGAACAACTGGACCCTCGGGGGCTTCTGCCAGTCCTACTGCCGGGTGGTCACCGGACACCACACCCTCGAGGACCGCAGCATCTTCACCCACCTGCGCCGGGCAGAGCCCGACCTCGGGCCGGTGCTCGACCGGCTGCACGAGGAGCACGAGGTCATCGCCGACGTCCTCGAGCAGGTGGACGAGGCCCTCGTCGGCCTCGTCGGTGACGACCCCTACGGACGATCCGGAGGGGCCGCCCTCGACGAGCTGCAGCGTGCCCTCGACCTGCTCACCGACACGCTGCTGTCACACCTCGCGTACGAGGAGCGGGAGCTCGTGCACCCGCTCGCTCGCCACGGCTTCGGCTGAGCGTCAGACGCCCGCCGCGGCGCCGTGCTCGAGCGCCTCGACGACCGCGCCACAGAAGGCGGGCAGGTCGTCGGGGTTGCGGCTCGTGATGAGGTTGCCGTCGATGACGAGCTCCTCGTCGGTCCACTCGCCACCGGCGTTGCGGATGTCGGTCTGCAGGCTCGGCCACGAGGTGAGGTGGCGGCCGTCGAGGACCTTGGCCTCGATGAGGGTCCACGGGGCGTGGCAGATGGCCGCGACGGGGCGACCGGAGGCGAAGAAGTCGCGGACGAACGACACGGCGGCGTCGTCGGTGCGCAGGGCGTCGGGGTTGGCGACGCCGCCGGGCAGCACGAGGGCGTCGTAGTCCTCGATCTTGGCCTCGGCGACGGTCACGTCGACGGAGCGCTTCTCGGCCTTGTCGAGGTGGTCGAACGTCTGGACCTCGCCGGAGTCGGGGCTGACGAGGACGGCCTCGTGGCCGGCGTCGACGACGGCCTGCCACGGCTCGGTGAGCTCGACGCGCTCGATTCCCTCGGATGCGACGAGAAAGGCAACCTTCTTTGACACGGGGTATCTCCTTGGTCCGGCGCGGCCACGAAGGACACGCCAGGTCGTGCGGTTGGTCGGTTTCGTGCAGCGGGCTGGAGCTGGTCACGGCACCGCGACCGGACCCCGGCCCACCCCTGACTCCTACCCGGCTCGCGCGTCCGCGTCACACCGCTCAGCTGGCGGTCGGGTGCTCCCCGGTGACGGTGATCGCGATGGCGACCCGGCCCGTGCCGCGCATGAAGATCTTCTCGACGATCCCGAAGACCACCGTCTCGACCCGGTGCTTGCGCCTGGTCAGCTCCATCACCCGGTCGACGGTGGCGGCGTCGCGGTGGACCGTCGCCGACCCCGAGACCGAGGCAGCCCCCTCGGGGACCCGGCCCCGCCGGTCGCAGGCGACGACCTCGACGTGCGGGTCGCGCGCGATCCGCTTCAGCTTGCCGGTGCCGTCCGGGGTCGTCACCCAGAGCAGACCCTTGTCCCCGACGACCCAGACGGGCAGGGCGACGCCTCAGACGCCGACGCCCTGGGCGGCCTGTGCGGTCAGCTCGAGGGAGCGGAGCCGGTCGGTCGTGTCCATCGACTGGAAGGCGACGATGAGCTCGTCGGCGTCCGCGTGCACCGCGAAGTCGTCGAGGTAGGTGCGCACGTCGTCGACGGTGCCGACCGCCGTGTAGCGGAGCATGTCGGCGAGCTGGCGGCCCTGGTCGGTGAGCAGGAAACCGTCGACCTGGTCGTCGGTGAAGCTCGCTCCGGCCGGTCCCCGGCTGAGCATCCCGCGGACCCAGGCCCGGCGCCGCACGGTGAGCTGCTGCTGGGCGTCGTCGGCGTCGTCGGCCGCGACGGCGTTGACCGCGGCGAGGACGTAGGGCTCTGCGAGCTGCTCGGACGGCCGGAACTCCCGGCGGTAGGTCGCGACGGCCTGCTCCAGCGCGGCCGGGGCGAAGTGTGAGGCGAAGGCGTAGGGCAGGCCGAGGGCCGCCGCGAGCTGGGCCCCGAAGAGGGAGCTGCCGAGGATGTAGAGCGGCACCCGCGTGCCGGCGCCGGGGACGGCCTGGACGCCCGGGATGCGGGACTCTCCGGCGAGGTAGGCCTGCAGCTCGAGGACGTCCTCGGGGAACTGCTGCGACGCGGAGGCGTCGCGGCGCATGGCCCGGGCCGTCGTCTGGTCGCTGCCCGGCGCGCGCCCGAGGCCGAGGTCGATCCGGTCGGGGTGGAGCGTGGCGAGGGTGCCGAACTGCTCGGCGATGACGAGGGGTGAGTGGTTGGGCAGCATCACGCCACCGGCGCCGAGCCGGATCGAGGTCGTGTTCGCGGCGACGTGGGCGATGAGCACGCTCGTCGCGGACGACGCGATCGAGGCCATGTTGTGGTGCTCTGCGTACCAGACCCGCCGGTAGCCGTGCCGCTCCGCCGCCTGGGCCAGCGCGACGCTCGCCTCGAAGCTCTCCCGGGCCGTCCCGCCGGAGGCGATCGGTGCGAGGTCAAGGACGGACAGCGGGACAGTCATGCGGGTACTCCTCGAGTCGGGTGGGCACGCCGACCGGCGGCCCTCCCCCTTCCCAACCCGCACCGGTGGGTCCGTGTTCCCCGTTCGTCGCTCGTTCGGTGCTGTTGCCGGGCGCACCCGGGCGGGGTAGGACGGAAGGGACGCGGTGAGCGGCATACGGCCGGACCACGCCCTCGAACGGAAGACCACGCACGACACGAAGGAGCCAGCATGACGAACTTCGGCTACACCCTGATGACCGAGCAGAGCGGACCCAAGGACCTCGTCCGCTGGGCCGTCCGCGCGGAGGAGGAGGGCTTCGACTTCGAGGTCTCGAGCGACCACTACTCCCCGTGGCTCACCGAGCAGGGGCACGCCCCCTACGCCTGGACGGTGCTCGGCGCCGTCGCCCAGGCCACCGAGCGGGTCGGCCTGATGACCTACGTGACCTGCCCGACGATGCGCTACCACCCCGCCGTCGTCGCGCAGAAGGCCGCGACGCTCCAGATCCTCGCCGACGGGCGCTTCACCCTCGGCCTCGGCAGCGGCGAGAACCTCAACGAGCACACCGTCGGTGAGGGTTGGCCGACCGCCAACGTCCGCCAGGACATGCTCACGGAGGCGATCGAGATCATCCGGGCGCTGCACACCGGCGACCTCACCACGCACCACGGGGTGCACTTCGACGTCGACTCCGCCCGGATCTGGGACCTGCCCGAGCAGGGCGTCGAGATCGGGGTCGCCGTGAGCGGTCCCAAGGCGGTCGACCACTTCGGGCCGCTCGCCGACCACCTGATCGCCACCGAGCCGAGCAGCGACCTCGTCTCGGCGTGGAACGCCACGAAGGGCGCCCCGGACGTCGGGCGCTCGGCCCGCTCGATCGGGCAGATCCCGATCAGCTGGGACCCTGACCGCGAGACCGCGGTGAAGCGGGCGCACGAGCAGTTCCGCTGGTTTGCCGGCGGCTGGTCGGTCAACGCCGACCTGCCGACCCCGGCGGGCTTCCACGGGGCGAGCCAGTTCATCCGGCCCGAGGACGTCGCCGAGTCGATCCCCTGCGGACCCGACCTCGACGCGATCGTCGAGAGCGTGCGGCCCTACTGGGAGGCCGGTTTCACCGACATCGCCCTCGTGCAGGTCGGGGGCGAGGCCCAGCAGGCCTTCCTCGACGAGGCGGCCGGGCCGCTGCTCGAGAAGCTGCGGGAGGCCTCGAAGAAGTCCTGAGCTCAGCTGCCAGACAGACGAATCCCCCGGACCCCCGGCCACGAACGGCGGGGATCCGGGGGATCCTGGGGCTCAGACGGTGTGCAGCCGGGCCCGGCGCGTGATGTCGGCGCAGTCGAGGCAGACCTCCTCGGGCACGAGGCCCATCCGCATCAGCCCGGCAAAGAGGCGGCAGCCGACGCAGAACCCGAAGACGGCCTCGAGCGCCGGGAACGCGACCATGACGACGCCGATCACCGTGACCGCCACGAGGACGCCGGTCGAGCCGGTGAGGACGCTGACGAGCCAGAGCGCGGACGCCACGACGGTGAGCACGGCGCCGATGGCAGCGGCGAACTGCTTGGGCGCACCCGCGGTGGGCCGGCGGGGCACGCCGACGCGCGGCCGGATCCAGCGGCCCACGCTGCGGGCGATCGGGCTCGCCTGGGGGCCGAGGGCGGCCCGCAGGGAGAAGTCGACGGCGAGCACGGCATACAGCCACCACTGCGAGGCGGCGAGCGCGATGACCCCGACGGCGAGGACGACGGCCGCGATGAGGCGGACCGAGACGTCGTCGACGGTGGAGGGGAAGTGCGGGAGGCGGAGCGAGGTCATGCTCATATTATTGAACACATAAGTCTTGCTTATGCAATCCGGTCCGCACGCCGGACGGGCCGCAGGGTCGGCGCCCGAGTCGACGCCTACGATGGCGGACATGGCAACCCCCGCGATCGGAGCCCACGTCGACCAGCAGGACCCCGTCGCGGAGGCACAGCGACGAGGAGCGGACCTCTCCCAGCTCTTCCTCGGCGACCCGCAGAGCTACAAGGGACCGGTCGTGCGCTACGAGGGCGGCGCCGTTGCGCTCAAGGCCGCCGCGGAGGCTGCCGGGGTCGACCTCTACGTCCACGCGCCCTACCCGATCAATGTCGCGAGCCTCAACAACCGGATCCGCATCCCCGGGCGCAAGCTTCTTCAGCAGCACCTCACCGCGGCCGCCGAGATCGGGGCCAAGGGCCTCGTCGTCCACGGCGGACACCTCGGCGTCGACGAGGACGCGGCGACCGGCTTCGACAACTGGCGCAAGTGCATCGACGGCCTCGACCTCGCCGTCCCCCTCCTCATCGAGAACACCGCCGGCGGTGACAACGCGATGGCGCGTCGGCTCGAGGCGATCGCCCGGCTATGGGACGCGATCGGGTCCGCCAGCGGCAGTGACCGGGTCGGCTTCTGCCTCGACACCTGCCACGCCCACGCCGGTGGCAACGACCTCGGCACCGTCGTCGACGACGTGCGGGCGATCACCGGGCGGATCGACCTCGTGCACGCCAACGACTCCCGCGACGAGTTCGACTCGGGCGCCGACCGGCACACGAACTTCGGCTCCGGCCACATCACCGGTGACGCGCTCGCAGGCGTGGTCCGCGCCGCGGGCGCGCCGGTGGTCTGCGAGACGCCCGGTGGCGTCGAGGCGCAGTCCGCCGACATCAGCTGGCTGCGCGCACAGGTGGGCTGAGCGCTCCCCAGACGCCGGGCCGGTCAGTTCTCGGTGCGCTTGCCGAAGGCCCGGAGCGCGAGCGGGGCGAGGACGAGCGAGAGCCCGACCGACCACACGATCGTGACGAGCACGGGGTGGGTCAACGGCCAGGCCGCGTCGGGTGGTGCGGCCGGCGCGTTGCCCCACAGCTGGCGCAGCGCCTGCACGAGGGAGCTGATCGGGTTCCACTCGGCGATCGTGCGCAGCCACGGAGTCATGTTCTCCGTGGGGGCGAAGGTGTTGGCCAGGAAGGTGATCGGGAAGATCGCCGTGAACATGAAGCCGTTGACGGCCTCGACCGACCGGAGCGCGGAGCCGACGAGGATCCCGAGCCAGATCATCGCGAAGCCGAAGAGCAGGAGCAGCCCGAAGGCGAGCAGGGCGTTGCCGAGGCCTTCCCTGATCCGCCAGCCGATGAGCAGCCCGGTCACCGACATCACGAGGATCCCGATGCTCGAGTGCAGCAGGCTCGAGATGCTGCGCCCGACGAGCACGGACGACCGTGAGATCGGCAGCGACCGGAAGCGGTCGACGATGCCCCGGTCGATGTCGGTGTTGAGCCCGAGCGCGACGACGGCGGCGGAGAAGGTCATCGTCTGGGCCATGATCCCGGGCAGCAGCCACTCCCGGTAGCCGCTGCCCGGCGTCTGGATCGAGCCGCCGAAGACGAAGGCGAAGAGCACGACGAACATGATCGGCTGGATCGTCACGTCGGCGAGCATCTCGGGCTGGCGGCGGATGTGCTTGAGGTTGCGCCAGACCATCGTGCGCACCTGCCGGACCCGGCCCGGTGGCGCGAAGGACGGCGCACCGTCGGGCCGCCGCACGCGGCCCCGGTCGGGGGCGCCGCCGGTCGGGACGTCGCTGCGGACGTCGGTTGTCGTGTCGCTCATCGGGACTCCTCCTGGCGCTCCGTGCCGGCTCCGTCGACCCACGCGGCCTCGCCGTCGTCGGCGTCGTCGTCAGCGGCGGCGCGGTGCCCCGTCAGGCTGAGGAACACGTCGTCGAGGCTCGGCCGCTTGAGGCCGAGGTCGTCCAGCACGATGTCCGTCCCGTCGAAGACGGCCGCGATCCGGGTCATGTCGCGCAGGCCGTCGGCGGCGGCCGTGAGCTGGCGGGCCGCCTCGTCGACGTGGACCTCGGGGGCGTGCTGCTCGAGCAGCTCGCGGGCCGCCGCGAGCTGGTGTCCGTGCGACACGGTGAGCACGATGCTCGCCCGTCCGGCCCGGTCCTTCAGCTCGAGCGGGGTGCCCTCGGCGATGATTCGGCCGTGGTCGATCACGACGATGCGGTCGGCGAGCTGGTCGGCCTCCTCGAGGTACTGGGTCGTCAGCAGCAGGGTCGTGCCGTCGCGGACGAGGCCCCGCAGCACGTCCCACAGCTCCACCCGGCTGCGTGGGTCGAGCCCCGTGGTGGGCTCGTCGAGGAAGAGCACGGACGGCGCGGCGATGAGGCTCACCGCGAGGTCGAGCCGCCGCCGCATGCCGCCGGAGTAGGACTTGATCACCTTGTCGCCGGCCTCGGTCAGCGAGAAGCGGTCGAGCAGCTCCTCGCTGAGGGTGCGGATGTCGCGGCGACCCAGTCCGTAGAGCGACCCGATGAGGCGGAGGTTCTCGCGGCCGGTGAGCAGCTCGTCGACCGTGGCCGCCTGACCCGTCAGGCCCATCGACCGCCGCACCGCGTCGGGCTCGCGCACCACGTCGTGACCGGCGACCCGGGCGGTGCCGCTCGTCGGCCGGGTCAGCGTCGTCATCATCCGCACCGTGGTCGTCTTGCCGGCCCCGTTGGGGCCGAGCAGGCCGAGCACCGTCCCCTGTGGCACGGTGAAGCTGACGTCGTCGACGGCGGTGAGGTCGGCGAAGGTCTTGACGAGGTGCTCGGCCTCGATGGCCGGGCCGGTCAGGCGCGTGCCGGGGTCGCCCCGGTTGACGGTCATGGTCATCTGCTGCTCCCCGCGTCGGCGTCTCGACCCCAGCGTACGGCCCCGCGCCGACGGTCGTCCGATCAAAGTTAACAGTGTGAACATCGGGCAGGCAACCCCTGCCGGACGGCGGCGGCCGGTTTCGCCCAGAGCGAAGCGTCCGCCGGTCCGGGGCGTCCCGCCGACGCGGGGGTGATGATGGAGACCCGCCCCGATCGGAGGTCGTCATGGCCCCTCTCACGCCCCTGACCCGCCCCACCCCGCTGCTGCGCGACGTCTTCGGGGCGCTGTTGCGCCGCCGGCGCCAGCGGCAGGGACGGACGCTCGCCGAGGTCGCCGCCGCGGCCGGCATCTCCGTCGCCTACCTCTCCGAGCTCGAGCGGGGCCTCAAGGAGCCCAGCTCGGAGATGATCGAGGCGGTCTGCGTGGCCCTCGGCTCGAGCGTCGTCGACCTCCTCGGCTCCGCGCACCACGAGCTGCGCGAGCTCGCCGACACGAGCGTGCCCGGCCCATCGGGCCGGGCGTCGGTGACCCTGCTCAGGGCCGCCTGACCGCCTCGCGCCGGTGGTCCTCGGTAAGGGGCCGTCGGGGTTGTCGTCGGTCCTCAGCATCCTCTCGCTCTCCGGTCGCGGCCTGCGACGCGTGCCCAGCGGTCATGCCCCCTGTGACCCGGCGGAGATGCCTCGGCGTGTCTCGCCCGGTTTGCGCCCCGGCAGCTTCCCCCGGTGGCTACATTTCCGGCATCCGACCCGACGGACCGGGCTCCAACCCCGGTCGCCCTCCCCGAAGGACCCCCATGAAGACCATGCGCGTCGTGCTCGCCACCGCCCTCGCGAGCACCTCCCTGCTCACGGCCGGAGTGTCCTCCGCGTCGGCAGCCGACAGCTGCGGGAGTGGCTTCCACAAGCAGGAGGACGGGGTCATCAGCGGCAGCCGGTCTGCGACGCAGAACGGGCGCTCGATGACGGGCAGGGTCTCAGGCATGGTGCGCTGGTGCACCCGCGACAAGACGCTGCGCGACCAGTTCTTCCAGCGGGTCATCGTCGGGGTGCCGAGCGGCGTGACCTACCGCGGCAGCTTCTCGGGGAGCAACCGCATCCAGATCTGCGAGACAGCGAGCTTCTCGGCCCACATCGCAGGAGGCTCGTCCGCCGACATCTCCATCGGCACGGATGGCGTCTCGGCCACGATCACGAAGCCGACGAGCAAGACCAAGACGGTCACGCTGACGAAGCGGTGCCTGAACGGGTCCGCGGCACAGAACACGTCGGCGATCCAGGACACCATGTACAACTTCTCTGCCACCGCCCCCAACGACGGCGCGTTCGGCATCACCTGCCCCCACATCGACTCCGTGACCGTCTCCGTGACCACCTCGATGACCTACCGCTACAACGGCGAGAACAGGACCTTCACCCAGAAGGCGTCGAACACCGACGTTCCGAACAACTACCCCACCATCGGCTGCTGACCCGGACATCCGGGGACGGGGTGCGAGCATCGACCCATGTCCGGGATCACCGACCTGCGTCTGCTGCTCGACTCGCTCGAGCCCGAGCTCGACCCCGAGCCGTGGGTGTATGCCGTCGTCGACCGTTCGCCCGCCGGCCTCGAGCCCTTCGCGACCGTTCGCGAGACCGAGGGCCTCACCGTCGTCGTGACGGCGAGCGAGGCTCGGCGTCACGGGCTCGAGGCCAGCACCCGACAGGCCCGGATCACGCTGACGGTGCACTCGTCGCTCGAGGCGGTGGGCATGACGGCTGCCTTCGCCCGGGCCCTCGCCGACCGCGGCCTCAGCTGCAACGTCGTCGCCGGCTACCACCACGACCACCTCCTCGTGCCGTGGGACCGGCGTGACGAGGCCGTGGCGGCGCTCCGGGCGATCACGCCCTCGTGACGTGCCCGCTGCCGTCGGAGACGGTTGACCCACGGCGGCCGGGTGGGGAGGCTGGTCGGGCACAGCGGCATACGCGCCGGGTGCCGTGACCGACCGAGAGGGACCCATGGAGACCGACGTCGTCGTCGTCGGGGCCGGCCTCGCCGGGCTCGTCGCCACCGCTGAGCTCGTCGACGCCGGACGGCGGGTCGTGCTCGTCGACCAGGAGGGCGAGCAGTCGATCGGCGGCCAGGCCTGGTGGAGCTTCGGCGGACTCTTCCTCGTCGGCAGCCCGGAGCAGCGCCGGATGGGGATCTCCGACAGCCTCGAGCTGGCGCGACAGGACTGGCTCGGCTCGGCGCAGTTCGACCGGGAGGAGGACTTCTGGCCGCGGAAGTGGGCCGAGGCCTATCTCCACTTCGCTGCCGGGGAGAAGCGGGCCTGGCTGCACGAGCAGGGGCACCGCCTCTTCCCCGTCGTCGGCTGGGCCGAGCGCGGTGACGGGCGCGCCGACGGTCACGGCAACACGGTGCCGCGCTTCCACCTCACGTGGGGCACCGGCCCCGGCATCGTCGCACCCTTCGAGAGGCGGGTCCGCGAGGGCGTCGCCCGGGGCCGGGTGACCCTCGCCTTCCGGCACCGCGTCGACGCCCTCGTCGAGACCGGCGGCGTCGTCACCGGCGTGCGCGGAGCCGTCCTCGAGGACGACCACGTCGAGCGCGGGCGACCGAGCAGCCGCACCGAGGTCGGCGACTTCGAGATCACCGCCCAGGCCGTCGTCGTCACGAGCGGCGGCATCGGCGGCAACCACGACCTCGTGCGCCGAGCGTGGCCGGCGCGGCTCGGCAGGCCGCCGACCCGGATGGTCACCGGGGTGCCCGCCCACGTCGACGGGCGGATGCTCGGCATCACCGAGAGCGCCGGCGGCCGGGTCATCAACCCCGACCGGATGTGGCACTACACCGAGGGTCTGCGCAACTGGGCCCCCGTGTGGGAGGGCCACGGCATCCGCGTGCTGCCCGGGCCCTCCTCGCTCTGGCTCGACGCGCGTGGCCGGCGCTTCCCGGCGCCCTACTTCCCCGGCTTCGACACGCTCGGCAGCCTCGGGCACATCATGCGCAGCGGCCACGACTACTCGTGGTTCGTCCTCACCCAACGGATCATCGAGAAGGAGTTCGCCCTGTCGGGCTCGGAGCAGAACCCCGACCTCACCGGCAAGGACGTGCGGCAGGTGCTCGGCCGCGCGCGCAAGGGCGCGCCCGGGCCCGTCGCGGCCTTCGTCGAGCACGGGGAGGACTTCGTCGTGGCCGACACCCTCGACGAGCTCGTCAGCGGCATGAACGCCCTGACCGGCGAGGGCCTCGTCGACCTCGAGAGCCTCCGGCGGGTGATCACGGCGCGGGACAACGAGGTCGCCAACGACTTCGGCAAGGACGCGCAGATGACCGCCATCAGGGGTGCCCGGAGATATCGCGGGGACAAGCTGATCCGCGTCGCCGCGCCCCACCGGCTGCTCGATCCCGAGGCCGGTCCGCTCATCGCCGTCCGGCTCAACATCCTCACCCGTAAGACGCTCGGCGGGCTCGAGACCGACCTGCTCGGCCGGGTCCTGCGCGTCGGCGGCGAGCCGCTCGGGGGCGTGTATGCCGCTGGGGAGGTCAGCGGGTTCGGCGGCGGGGGGATGCACGGCTACAACTCGCTCGAGGGGACCTTCCTCGGCGGGTGCCTCTTCAGTGGCCGGACCGCCGGGCGGTCGGTGGCCGCCGCCCTGTGAGGCGGCCGGTTCAGAGGCGGCCGCGGACCGGGGTGCGCTCGACGGGGTCGCCCTCCTCGGGCATCACCATCTCGGCGCGGACCCCGAGCAGGCGCACCTCCCGCTCGGGATCGAGGCGCCGGGCGAGGGCCACGGCGGCGGCCACGACGTCCTGGCGCTCGCTCGTCGGGGCGGGGAGCTTCGTCGCCTTGGTCTGGGTGAAGAAGGGCGCGTAGCGGACCTTGAGCGTCACCCGGACGACGGGGCGCCCCTCCGCCTCGGTGTCGGCGAACACCTGCCCCGCCAGCTCGCGGACCGCGGCCTCGACCTGCTCGCTCGTCGTGAGGTTGTGCTGGTAGGTCGTCTCCCGGCTGTGGCCCCGGGCGATCCACGGGGTGTCGTCGACGACCGCCGAGCCGAGGCCGCTGCCGAGCTCGCCGTACCACCGGCCCATCCGCGGTCCGAACTCCGCGACGAGCACCGAGGTGTCAGCGTGGGCGAGATCGTCGACGGTCGCGATCCCGTGGGCGGCGAGGCGCTTGGACACCTTCGACCCGACACCCCAGAGGTCGATCGTGGGCCGCGTGCCCATCACCTCGAACCAGTTGTCGCGGGTGAGGCGGAAGACGCCCTGCGGCTTGCCGAAACCCGTCGCGATCTTGGCCCGGACCTTCGTGTCCCCGATGCCCACCGAGGAGTGCAGGCCGGTGGCGGCCAGCACCGCCGCCCGCACCCGGTGGGCGAGCGCCTCGGGGTCGGCGGTCGTCACGCCGAGGAAGGCCTCGTCCCAGCCGAGGACCTCGACGACGATCCGCCCGGCGTCGTCCGGGACCTCGCGCAGCGCGGCCATGACGCGCTCCGAGGCCGCGGTGTAGGCCGGCCCGTCGACCGGCAGCAGGATCGCCTCGGGCGCCTTGCGCACGGCGATGCGCAGCGGCATACCCGATCCGACGCCGAGGGCCCGCGCCTCGTAGGAAGCCGTCGAGACGACGGCGCGCTCCGTCGGGTCACCCCGCCCGCCGACGATGACGGGAAGGCCGGCCAGCTCGGGGCGGCGCAGGACCTCGACCGCGGCGATGAACTGGTCGAGGTCGACGTGCAGCACCCAGGGCGTGCTCATGGGTCCAGTCTGGACCCCGTCAGCGCGTCCTGCCGCGGCTCGCCCGCCGGTCCTGCTCGCCCGCGGCCGTCATCATCCCGCGGTAGAGCATGACCGCAGCGAGCGCCGTGACCACGAAGGTGACGACGGCGAGCGGGGTGCCGGGGTGACCGCCGCCGAGGACCGAGCGCCACAGGTGCAGCATCCCGGCGACCGCCCCGACGAGAGCGGCGCCGACGAACCAGATGACTGTCGCCCGAGTGATTGGTGTGCCCACGCGGTTCACTGTGGCACAGCGCCCGGGTGGGTGCTCACCCGAGCCCTCAGCCGTCCGCCGCCGTGTTGTGCGGCTGCTCGAGGTTCAGCACGACGGCGTTGAACAGCCGCCACACGGTGCTGCCGTCAGCATCCGTCGTGTGCCACGGACCGGGTGGCGGGATCGATGACGCCGGATCGTCGTCCTGGCCCCCTCCGTCATGCGCTCTCAGCTGGATGACGATCTTCTTGTCGACACCAGGACGCACGACGAGGAGTTCGATGACCTGCTTCCCGTCCCCGCTCTCGTTGGTGGTGATCTCGAGGTCGTCGTCGAGGGTCACGGGCTTGCCCTGCAACAGCGCTTCGACCGTCGGCCGGTAGGTGTCGAGCAGCCGGACGAGGACACCGAGGAAGGCGCCGCCGAGCACGTCGGGGTTTCCTGCCCTCGTGCGCAGCCCGGTTCCCACGTCACCTCCCCGTCGTGTGTCTGCAGATGCCTTGCAGGCTAACGCGCTCTCGCCGGTCGAGGGAGGGACGCGGCAGTGAAGGGATCGCCCACCTGCTCCACCCGGGCCCGCAGGGCATCTCCAGCCGCCTGGAGCGACGCCGCCAGCGCCATCGCCTGCCCTTCGCCGAGCTGGCTCGTGGTGATTGCCTCCGGCAGCAGCCCGGCCAGCTCGACGGCGACGGCGCCCTGGTCCTCGGGCGACGCGGTCTGTGTGAGCACGGCCTGCCGGAAGGCCGCGACCTCCGCACGCGCTCGGAGGGTCGTGCGAGCCTCCGCGTCCAGCTCCTCGGAGAAGTCGGCCAGGTCGTCGGCGGTCGCCTCCGGGTCGTCGGCCAGGAACTGGGCGATGCGGTCGGCGCGTGCCGACGCCTCGTCGTCCGAGAGCGGCTCGGGCTTCGCGGTGAGCACACCGTAGACGCGGTTGCGCTTGAGGTCGGCAACGAGGGTGTCGGAGCCCTCCTCGGCCCGCCGCACCGCCGCCGACGGGGAACCGGACTCGATCTGGGTCATCGTGAGCACGGGGACACTCTGCCGCCCCGTGGTGAAGAGCGACCGGACGAGCCCGTCGTGATGCGGTTCGAGCGGCTTCAGCAGGGCGACCACGCGACCATGGCGGGACAGCAGCACGCTGCGTCCCCCTTCGAGCGCCGACAGCACGTTGACGCGCTCGCTCTTCAGCCGGGAGACCGGCACGGGGCCGTAGTCGGTCGAGTTCATGGCATCCTCCTGGAGATCCCTCTAGAGTTTACCCGACATATCTCGGTAATCTCTATCTCGGGACTGTCGAGGAGGGACATGTCGGTCTACCAGACGAGCGTCGACGCCTACCGCGACACGACCAAGTGGCTCGCGGCCCTCACCCCCGTCACGACGGTCGTCAGCGCCGTCGTCGTCGCGGGTGGCCCCGTGGGTGCCAGCCTCGCCGCCGCCACCGACAAGGGAGCCTGGTTCGGTGCGCACTGGCCTCTCGTCGTCAGCGCGGTCGTCATCCTCGTGTCCATCGGCGCCGTCCTCGTCGTCGCCGCCCGAGTGCTGAGCCAGGAGCCCGTGCAGGTGATCACGCTGCAGACGGCGGACGCGAAGGTCAGGCAGTCGCTGGAGACCGCGTTCAGCAACGGCATCGCGAGTCCCGACTTCCTCAGCGAGGCCGAGTTCCGCCAGTTCGCCACCGACGTGTTCGCCGGAGGGGCGACCCCGGAGGACTGGGTGCGACTGCGCGCCGGCCATGACGCGGTGCGCGAGTGGCGGCTGTTCGTGGACACGAAGGCATGGTTCACCCGCTTCCTCTGGGCGATGGGCGCCGGCGCGGCGCTCGTCTGCGCGGCGATCGCCGTCGCACTCACCCAGGTGGACTCGAGCTCACCGGTCACCGAGCCCACCAGGGTCGCCGTCGTCATCGACGCCGACGACGTCGCCGGCGCGACCGCCGCGACCGGGTGCACGGATGTCGCCGGCGCCGAGTTCTGGGCCATCGGCGGCACCTGGGCGGCGCCGACGCTCACCGTGAGCGGACCGGGGTGCACCTTCGGTGCTCGGTGGTCGCCCGGCGGCGACCAGGCCGTCGTGCTGCCGATGCCCGTCGGCTGAGGCTGGGCGGCCGCGCCACGTGGGGTTCGGACTAGTCTCGGGCGCATGAACCGCTCACTGCTCATGGTCTTCGGCGGCATCCTCGTGGCCATCGGGCTGCTCTGGACGCTCCAGGGTCTCGGCGTCGTCGGCGGCAGCGTCATGTCAGGGGTCACCCTCTGGGCGATCATCGGCCCGATCGTCGCGCTCTTCGGCGTCGTCGTCGGCGTGGCGGGCTACCGCCGGGGCTGACCCACCCGCTGGAGCCGCCCCACCAGCCAGTCCTCGAGCTGGTCGGCGAAGTGGGGGCTGCCCTCCAGACCCGACGACCCGCCGGGGACGACCCACCCGCTCGCGTCGCGGTCGGCGAGGTCCCAGACGTAGCGCGCCACCGGCCCCTTGGAGCACCGATCGCTCAGCCCCGGCGCGCTCCCTGCCGCGAGCACGCACCCGCTGTCACCCGGAGTGGGCGCTCCCCCGACGAGCGGACTCTGGGGCCAGCCGTCGAGGACGTGGATCGGGTCGAAGGTGTGCCGGTCACCCCACACGCCCGGGTCCTCCTGTGCCGCAACGCGCTCGAGGGCCGCGACCACGCCCTCAGTCACGTCGATGCCGACCCGGCTGCATCCGCGCGCCATGGTCCCCCACGTCGCGCCGACCGCTTGTGGCACCGAGAGCCACGGCTCGAAGAGGGGGCTGTGCCCGGTGTCGACGAGCAGCGGCGCGAGGGCCGGGTGCTCGACGAACCACGACACGAGCTCGTGCCGCCACTCCGCGAAGACCGCCGCGCCGGGGCTGTCGACGTCGCTGTGGCCGTCCCACCCGAGCAGGACCGCGCGCACCGCTGCGGCGGCGCCGGTGACGTCGGCGGCCGAGACGAGCCCCCGCATCAGCTCGGCCTGACCGTTGCGGGTGTCCAACGAGATCGCGGCACAGTCGTCGGCCGTCAGGTCGTGGCGGTCCCCCAGCAGCTCGCGGATCCGTCTGGCCCGGAAGGGGGTCGCGTACTGGGCGCCGAGTCCGCCACCGCTCGCCCGGTCGTTCGCACTGACCATGAGGTCCTCGACGACCGTCACCGGGCCGGGCGCCCAACCGTCCCAGCCGTGCCGCGGATCCCAGGCCGGCACCGGCCCGACGAGGTTCGCCTCGTGCCGGCGAGCCACCCGGCCGACGACGAGGTGGCGCATCGCCCCGGTGTCGTCGGCGACCACCGCACTGTTGACCGGCTCGACCCAGTGGGCGAGAGCCCCGACGACGTCGTCGACGCTCCGGGCCCGCAGGAGCGGGACGAGGGCGGAGAAGCCGAGGTCGAGACCCACCTGCGAGGGCGTCCGCAGGCTGTATGCCGCCGGGCCGGCTCCCACGTCGATCGACCCGCCCGCCACGTCGAGGTCGAGCCCGGTGACAACGGGACCCCGGCGCGTCACGATGACGGGCACCTCGACGTCGGGCGCCCCACGGACCACGACGGTCTCGACGGCAGAGTCGGTCGGCTCCCAGCCCTCTGGGCCGCGCGCCTCCAGCCCGTCGGCGCCGGAGCGCAGCTGCTCCTCGGTCAGGTCCTGGTAGTCGGCCATCGCGTTCGTGATCGCCCAGGCGACGCGGCCACCGTGGGCGAAGTGCTGGACCCCCGGCACGCCGGGGAAGCTGAAGCCGACGACGTCGACACCGGGGCAGCACAGGCCGACCTGCTGGTAGGTGCCGGGCAGCTCGATGGTCCGATGCGGGTCGCCGGCCACGAGCGGCAGCCCCGACGCGGTGCGGTGTCCGCCGACGACCCACGCGTTGCTCCCGGCCTGCCACGGTCCGCCCTCGGTGTCGAAGAGGTCGAGCCACTCGGGGCCGAGCCTCGAGCGCACGTGCGCGGCGAAGAGCTTCGACGGGAAGGTGCCGAAGAGCAGGTGGATCGCCCAGAAGATGCCGAGCGGGGTCCAGGGCTCCCACGGGCGCGGCTGGGCGGCATACGACTCGAGTCCGAGGACCCGCACCTCCTGGGCCTGCGGCAGGGCGGTCGGCAACGCCTCGTTCACCCCCGCGACGTAGGCGGACACGACGTCGCGGGTCTCCTCGTCGAGGGCCTCGTAGCAGGCGCGCGCCGTGGCCTCGAGGCGGACCTGCCGGGCGAAGCGGTCCCACGGCAGGCCCTGCTCGCCGAGGTACTCCGCGGTCCGACCCTCCATCCGCCAGCGCTGGTGCTCGACCTGCCAGGCGCGGTCACCGGCGGTGACCCGGCCCTGCAGACGCATCAGGGCGGTCAGCGAGGGCGCACGCAGGTGCGGGATGCCGAGGTCGTCGCGGACGACGGAGCCCGGGTCGGGCACCGGCACCGGCACCTCAGGCCGTGGCCCCGCGCTCGACCTCGCGGAAGAACGCGTCGGCCAGCCGGACGTACTGCTCCTGGCTCAGCGCGATCGGGTCGCCGACGGAGAGGCCGAGCACGGTGCCGGACGGGTCGGTCCGGGGCGCGCCGTCCTCGAGCACCGTCCCGCCGCCCTCGCGGAGGGAGCGACAGAGCAGCCGGACCTCGTCACCGGCCCGGCCGCCGACGGGCGCTCCACCGCCGGACGGGCCCTCGAAGTAGCTCTCGAGGACGATGAGCATGTTGTTGAAGTACTCCGCCTCGAGCGAGTCGAGGGCGCTCTCGAGCCGGCTGAGGTCCTCCTCGCCATGACCACGAACCGCCTGCGAGACCTCCCGCCACATGACGACCTGGGCCTCGGCGCGGGCCCGGCAGGCATCGACGTGGTCCGGGTCGTGGGGCGCGGTCTCGGGCATGCGACCAGCGTAGCCAGCACGCGCCGGCACGGCGGACGGAATCCGTCCCATCCGGGATCGCCGGGCGCCTTCGGGGGCTACGGTGTCAGCCATGGAGAGCGGGGAGCGCAACGTGCTCGGGGGTGAGCTCGAGACCTGCGGCACCGAGCCGCTCACCGGCTTCTACCGCGACGGGTGTTGCACGGCCGGGCCCGAGGACCGGGGCAGCCACACGATCTGCGTCGTCGTGACCCCCGAGTTCCTCACCCACCAGGAGCGGGTCGGCAATGACCTGGCGACCGCGCGACCGGAGTGGCGCTTCCCCGGGCTGCGGCCCGGCGACCGCTGGTGCGTCGTGGCCGCCCGGTGGCTCCAGGCCCAGCGCGACGGCGCGGCAGCCCCGGTCGTGCTCGCGGCCACGCACGAGCGCTCGCTCGACGTCGTCCCGCTCCAGCTCCTCCAGGCGTATGCCGCCGACGTCCCCGACGACCCGAGCTCGCTGCTGTGAGCGGCCGTTTCGTGCTCGCGGCCGTCCTCGCGCTCACCGCGGTAGGTGGCGTCTCGGCGTGCTCGTCCGGCGGCCCCGACGTCAACCTGACCCAGGAACGGGTCGTCGACGCGCCGACGACCCCGGCGCCGGGGTCCCCGCTGCCCACGGGGTCCTCGACCGGCACCCCGGCCCCGACCCTGACGGTCACGGCGACGGTGACGGCCACCCAGGTCGTCGCCCCGACGGCGACCGTCACGACGACCGCGACGGTCGTGGCCCCGGCGACCGCCGTCCCGACCGTCACGGTCACCGCCCTGCCGCGCCCGGCGCTGACGACGTCGTCGGTCTTCGACGAGGCCGCCGCGACGCGGGACTACGGCCTGCTCGTCACCGACGTCGCGGCCCTTGACGCGATGACGGTCACCGGACCCGGCGCCGCCCTGCGGCTCGACGCGATGGCCGGGCACTTCGCGTCGCTCGCCGCCAACGGCGGACCCTCCGGACTCGACCTGCCGAGCTACCTCGGGCGGATCGGGACCCTCGAGCTCTTTGCCGCCGCCGCCTCCGAGGAGGCGAGAGCCGGCTCGCCGCAGGCGGCGGCGCGGTATGCCGTCATCCGCCAGGAGACCGCGACGTTCCTCGCGCTCGTCAACGGCGCACTCAAGACGACCTTCGCCCTGCCGACGCCCACTCCCTGAGCCGACCCCCTGAGAGGGGCCGGAGGTCAGCTCCCCCGCCCCGGGGGTGCGGCGATCCGTCGGCGCAGGCGGCAGGATGGGGCCATGCCTGCCCCGCCCGACCAGACCGACCAGCCCGACGACCCCGTGCGGGCCGCGGTCCGCGAGTACGCCGACCGCCAGCCGGAGCTCGAGGCCGCGACCGCGCTGTTCATCGAGCTGGTCACCTCGCTGCTCGACGACGCGGGCATCAACTACCTCAGCGTGACCGGCCGGACGAAGTCGGTCGGGTCCTTCGCCGACAAGGCCGGCCGCACCGTCGACGGTGACCTCGTGTTCCCCGAGCCGCTGACGCAGATCACCGACCAGATCGGCGTCCGGGTCATCACCTACGTGCGCAACGACGTCGCGGCCGTCGCCGACCTGCTCGCCGAGGAGCTCGCCGTCCTCGACGACCGGGACCTCGGCGACGAGACCGCCCGCGAGGGTCGCTTCGGCTACGCCAGCCGGCACCTCATCGTCGCTGTCAACGCGAGCCGCACCGTCCCGCCGGAGTACGCCTCGCTCCGCCTGCGCAGCGCGTCGGTCCAGGTCCGCACCGTCCTGCAGCACGCTTGGGCGGAGTTCGAGCACGACATCCGCTACAAGGGATCGGTGCCCGAGGAGCACGCCCGCGACCTCGACCGCCGGTTCACCCTCGCGGCGGGGCTGCTCGAGCTCGCCGACCGGGAGTTCACGGCCATCCGCGACCGGCTCAACCTCGCGATGCCGGCCCAACCGGCGCAGCACGACGAGCTCGACCCGAGGATCGGCGCCGGTGACCTCGCGAAGTTCCTCGCGGGACAGTTCGCCGACGCCGGCTGGTCCCGGCCCGACCACTACGCGTGGATCTCCGGGCTGCTGCTCGAGCTCGGCATCGCCTCCCTCGACGAGCTCGCGGCCGTGCTCGCCGACGTCGACACGACGGCCGTGCTCGACGAGATGGGCTACAAGTACCCGCCGGGCGCCGTGCGCCGGCTCGACGACTCGCTGCTCGCCGTCTACCGCGAGACCTACCTGGGGCTGCACGGCAATGCCCACCGCGAGGAGTCGCTCCGCTCGAGGTTGGCCAAGCTCACTGCGGACTGACCCGCGCCGGGCGCTCACCCAGCCGACGAGCACGTCGGAGGCGACGGAACGATCCGCGAACGCGGGCTGAGCAGGGTGAGAGGCAACGGCCCGAACCACGCGGCCCCATCGAGGAGGAATCATGCACGCACTCACCCGCAACAATGTCCCCGTCGTCATCGAGGGCGGTGGCGTCGAGGTCCGGCTGGCAGAGATCGGTGGAGGCATGACGACGTCGTTCATCAAGCTCCCGGCCGGGGCCGACCTCGGACCGATGCTCGTCGGGCTGACCGACGACGCCTGTCAGAGCCCACACTGGGGCTACATCCTCTCCGGCCGGCTGCAGATGCGCTCCACGGAGGGCGAGGAGTTCTACGAGGCCGGGCAGGCTGTCTACTGGGCGCCCGGACACGTCCCGGTGGCCCTGGAGGACACCGCCTACGTCGACTTCTCTCCGACGGAGGAGTTCATGCCGGTGGTCGACCACATCAGGTCGCAGTCGGCCTGACCGACGGTGTCGGGGCGGTTCCGTGCGGCCGGCGGCTGGGCCCGCTGCTCACTCCCCGGTGCGCCCGTCGATCGCCTCGCGCAGCAGGTCGGCGTGGCCGTTGTGCCGGGCGTACTCCTCGACCATGTGGAGCACGATCCAGCGCAGGCTGAAGGCCTCGTCCTCGCTCCGGGAGCGACCGACCGAGAGCTGGTCGAGGCCATCCTCGGCGAGCGCGGCGTCGATGTCGCTGCGAGCCCGCTCGACCGACTCGTCCATCAGCGAGCGGAGCCGCTCCGGGCTGTCCTGCCCGGCCGAACTCAGCTCCCAGTCGGGGTCGGCGTCCCAGTCCACCCCGTCCCACGGCTCGCCGAGCGCGCGCCCGTGCAGGATCGCGCCGAACCAGTGCGCCTCGTTGAGGGCCACGTGCTTGAGCAGGCCCCCGAGCGTCAGGGTCGACGGCGGGTGGGTCGTCGCCAGCTGGGCCGCGGTGAGCCCCTCGGCCTTCTGCCGCAGGGTGTCGCGGTGGTAGTCGAGGAAGGCGAGCAGGGTGGTCGCCTCGTCAGCGGCGAGGGGCGGGTCGGTGCGCGAGACGGTCATGACCCGACGCTAGCGGCGACGTCCGACGGACGTGGGCACCGCACGGGCCGGTGGCGACACCGATCCACGGGTTCGCGCACCTCGTCGCGCGCTGATCGCCATCTGCCCGTGCCCGATGAGGACGCCGATTCCCAGCGTCTTCACAGGGAGAACGCGACGGTTTGGCGAGACCCCGTCGACTGGCCTTTGTAGGGTTGACGGGTGCTCTTCGCATCGGGCGCCCGTGCGCGTCCCGCGTCCTCCGTCACCGGGGGCGACCCGCACGATCGCCTCTCGGTCGGTGCCGCACACGCCGAGGCGATCCGCCAGGTCACGGCGCAGTATGCCGCTCTCCCCCCGGGGCAGCGGGTCCGCCTGGCCAAGGCGACCTCCAACCTCTTCCGGGTCCGCCCCGGGATCGGGGCCGGGCTCGACGTGTCGGCGTTCCGGGGCCTCATCGAGATCGACCCCGACGCCCGGACCGCTCGGGTCGGCGGGATGACGACCTACGAGGAGCTCGTCGACCTGCTCCTCCCCCACGGTTTCGTGCCCCTCGTCGTCCCCCAGCTCAAGACGATCACCATCGGCGGAGCCGTGACCGGCCTCGGCATCGAGGCATCGTCCTTCCGCAACGGTCTCCCACACGAGTCGGTGCTCGAGATGCGGATCCTCACCGGCACCGGCGAGGTCGTCACCGCGACCCCGGACGGCGAGCACGCGGAGCTGTTCCGCACCTTCCCCAACTCCTACGGCTCGCTCGGCTACGCGCTTGACCTCGTCATCGAGCTCGAGCCGGCCGCGCCCTGGGTCACCCTGCGCCACGTGCGTTTCGCCGAGATCGATGCGCTCGTCGCCGCCGTCGACGAAGTCATGTCCGAGCGAGCCTGGGAAGGCGAGCAGGTGGACTTCGTCGACGGAGTCGTCTTCGGCACGCACGAGAGCTACCTGACGCTGGCCCGTTGGACCGACCGGATCGAGGGCAGCGAGGGCACCGAGGGGCAGGGGCACCCCAGCGACTACACGGGCCGATCCGTCTACTACCGCTCGATCCAGCACCGACGCCGTGACGTCCTCACCGCCCGGGACTACCTGTGGCGGTGGGACACCGACTGGTTCTGGTGCTCGCGGGCGTTCGGCGCGCAGCACCCGGTGGTGCGCCGCCTCTGGCCCCGGCACCTGCTGCGCAGCGACGTCTACTGGCGGATCGTCGCCTTCGAGAACCGGCACGGCGTGATGGCCGCCCTCGACCGCGTGCGCCGCCGACCGGCCCGCGAGCGCGTCGTGCAGGACGTGGAGATCCCGCTCGAGCAGACCGCCGACTTCGTCCGGTGGTTCCTGCGCGAGATCCCGATCGAGCCGATCTGGTTGTGCCCCCTCCAGCTCCGCGAGCACAGCGGCATACCGATGGGTCGTGACGCACCCCACGACGAGGGTCCGCCGTGGCCGCTCTATCCACTGCGCCCGGCCGAGCGCTACGTCAACGTCGGCTTCTGGTCCACGGTGGCGATCGCGCCCGGTGCACGGGACGGTGACGTCAACCGGGCCATCGAGGCCGAGGTGACCCGGCTCGGCGGTCACAAGAGCCTCTACTCCGACGCCTACTACGACGAGGCGACCTTCGCCACGCTCTACGGGGGCGCGGCCTACGAACCGGTCAAGACGCGATACGACCCGGACGGGCGGTTCGCGACGCTCTATCAGAAGGCGGTGCAGGCACGATGACGCTCACGGTTGGAGAGGCCTTCGAACGGGTCTTCGGCACCGACGCACCCTTCCGCGTCGAGGCGTGGGACGGCTCGACGGGCGGCAGCCCCGACGGGATCGTCCTGCGGCTGGCGAACGAGCGAGCGCTCAACTACCTGCTGACCGCCCCCGGCACCCTCGGCATGGCCCGGGCCTACCTCCAGGGCGACCTCACCATCGACGGGATGGACGAGGGCGACCCCTACGAGGTGCTGCGGCTGCTCGACGGCGGGCTCGCACCCCGACGGCCCGGACCTCGCGACGTGCGAGACCTCGCCGGGTTCATCGGTCGCGCCGGCCTGCACGTGCCCGAGCTCCCGCGGCAGGAGACCCCGGGGACGCTGCGCCGTCTCGCCCGGGGCGCCCGGCACGCCAAGGCGCGCGACGCGGAGGCGATCCACCACCACTACGACGTGTCCAACGCCTTCTACGAGCTCGTGCTCGGCCCGTCGATGACCTACACGTGTGCGTGCTACCCGCACGAGACGGCCTCGCTCGAGCAGGCCCAGGCAAACAAGTACGACCTCGTCGCCCGCAAGCTCGGACTCCAGCCGGGGATGCGGCTGCTCGACGTGGGCTGCGGGTGGGGCGGCATGGTGCGGCACGCCGTCAAGCACTACGGCGTCACGGCGCTCGGCGTCACCCTCTCGCGGGAGCAGTCGAGCTGGGCGCGGGCCGCGATCGAGGCCGACGGCATCGCCGACCGCGCCGAGGTGCGGCACATGGACTACCGCGACGTCACCGAGCGGGGCTTCGACGCGGTCAGCTCGATCGGCCTGACCGAGCACATCGGCGTGAAGAACTACCCCGCCTACTTCCGCTTCCTGCGCGAGCGGCTGCGCGACGAGGGCCGGCTGCTCAACCACTGCATCACCCGGCCCGACAACCAGCACCCCGGTCTGCCGCCGCGAGGCTTCATCAACCGCTACGTCTTCCCCGACGGCGAGCTGACCGGGTCGGGCCACATCGTCCGGGTGATGGAGGACGAGGGCTTCGAGGTCCGCCACCAGGAGAACCTCCGTGAGCACTACGCCCGCACCTGCGCGGCGTGGAGCGAGAACCTCGCGAAGAACTGGGACGAGTGCGTCGAGCTGGCCGGTCTGTCGACGGCGCGGGTGTGGGGCCTCTACCTCGCGGGATCACGGGTCGGCTTCGAGCGCAACGAGATCCAGCTGCACCAGGTGCTCGCGTCGCGCACGAGCGCCGGGGGCGTCGCCGGTTTCGCGCTGCGACCGAGGTTCGAGCCGCCCGCCTGACCCCGCACCTTTGGTAGCCCGGGCGACGAAAACCGCGCCCAACCGGCCTACGGCCCGCACGTTTGGTAGCCCGGGCGACGAAAAGGAGGTATGCCGCGGGGCCGGCTCAGCCGGAGCCGCCGAGGTCGATGTCGTAGGCCTCGTGCACGAGGTCGCGGCCGCGCTGACGGTGCGCACGCAGCGCAGCGGTCAGGGCCCCCACCTCGGCCCGGACCGTCGCGAGGTCGGCTGCGGCGCCGTCTCGCTCGAGGCCCGCGAGCAGCCGCTCGACCTGCTCCCGGTGGCGGGGGTGCTCGCTGTGCAGTCGGTCGATCGGCGTGGCGAGGCGCGGCGCGGTGTGGCGCATCCGGGCGTAGAGGCCCCGCTCCCCCTCGGTGATCTCGACGTGGTCGCGCAGGTCGTGGGCCAGCTCTGCGAGCGCGGCGGCGACCCGCTCGGGCCACGCGGAATCCTGCGCGGCCGCGGCGGCGAGCGCGTCGTCGACCGCCCTCAGTGACTCGCCGAGCTCCGCCCGGTGCGCGCGCACCCGGGCGAGGTGGACAGCGAGATCGGCCGCCTCGTCTGCACCGGAGGGCAGCGGCGGGTCCGTGCTCGACACGCTGCGCGGCTGCTCGTTCATCGCGACCTCCGTCCCCGCCCATGCTCCCGCGGTGCGGGCCGGGCGTCCAGAGGTCGACCGGTCTCAGGCAAGCGACAGGAAGAGCTTCTCCATGTCGGCGACGTCGAGGTCCTTGCCGTCGGGGTCGGTGAGGCACTCGCGCAGCCCGGTCGCGATGACGGCGAAACCGGCCCGGTCGAGTGCCTTGGAGACCGCGGCCAGCTGTGTGACGATGTCCTTGCAGTCGCGGCCGTCCTCGATCATCCGGACGATGCCGCCGATCTGGCCCTGGGCGCGGTTGAGCCGTCGGATGACCGACTGCATCTCGTTGACGTCGAGCTCCACGGGGTCCTCCTGGTGAGTGGGTGGTCCGCGAGGGGCAGACGCTCCATGATACCCCCACCCGTATGCAGATGCATCATCGGCTGCGGGGCACGAACATGATGAGGGCCATCCCCGCGAGACACAAGACCGCACCGATCACGTCCCACCGGTCCGGCCGGAAGCCGTCCACCGCCATCCCCCAGGCCAGCGACCCGGCGACGAACACCCCACCGTAGGCAGCGAGGATCCGCCCGAAGTGCGGGTCGGGCTGGAGCGTCGCGACGAAGCCGTAGGCCCCCAGGGCGATCACCCCGGCCCCCACCCACACCCAGCCCCGGTGCTCTCGCACGCCCTGCCACACGAGCCACGCGCCGCCGATCTCAGCCAGCGCGGCGAGCGCGAAGAGCAGGACCGAGCGTGCGACGGTCACGTCCGGCGCAGCACGACGACCGTGTCGAGGGCGTCGCGCGTCCCCTCCGGGGTGTCGACCGGCCGGGTGCGGATCTCCGACGAGACGACCTCCACGGGCAGTCCGGCCACCCGCTCGAGCACCTCGTCAGGGTCGTAGAGCACGGCCCGGTCGCTCGGACCCCCTTGCCCTTCAGTGAGATTGCGCCCCGCGTGACCGATGACGACGACCTGACCCCCCTCGCGCACCGCGTCCACCGCGTGCCGCAGAGCCGCACGCATCTCGGCATCGGGCAGCTGGAGGTAGGAGAAGAGCGCCACGTCGTATGCCGCCGTGCCCCCGGGCAGCGCCGCGGTGGCGTCGGCGACGACCGGGGTCAGTCGGGCCACGTCGTCACCGAGCGCCTGGGCCGCCAGCTCGCGCATCCGGTCGACGGCGACCGGCGAGTAGTCGCAGCCGGTCACGGTCCAGCCACGCCCGGCGAGCCAGATCGCGTTGCGACCCTCACCCGCGGCGATGTCGATCGCCGCCCCGGCCGGCAGCGGCCCGATCAGCTCCTCGACGAAGCGGTTGGGCGTCGCCGACCACACGAGGTCGTGGGCGGCATACCTCTCGTCCCAGTCGTGCGCGTCCATGGGTGGCAGCCTTCCTCGAGGTCGATGGTCCTGACCCCATCATGCTCCGAGCGCGTCAGAGGTCGCCGGCGGCCCGGCGCTCGGCGTCGCTGCGCAGGATGCAGAACTCGTTGCCCTCGGGATCGGCCATCACCCACCAGCCCCGACCGCCCGCCGTGCGGCAGTCCTCGACGTCGCTCGCCCCGAGCCCGAGGACGCGCTCGTGCTCCTCGTCACGGGTCGCGCCGACGGGTCGCAGGTCGAGATGGATCCGGTTGCGACCCTGCTTCACGTCCGCCACCTCGATGAAGAGCAGCCGGTGGGACTCGTCGGGCGAGAGGATGAGGCACTCCTCGTGGCCGGGGAGGTTCGGGTCTGCCGCGTCCTCGTGGTAGCCGAGCAGGTCGGCCCACCAGACCGACTGCGCGTGGGCGTCGAGGGCATTGACGGTGGTGTGCGAGAGCGAGAGCGCCATGGGCGACATCATCGTCCGGCCCGGCGGCGGCGACCACCCCTCTGGCTTGTCAACCACCGTTGACACCTCCCGCACCTCGGCCTAGTGTCAACTGGAGTTGACGCGAGCGACGGGGCGGACGGTGGACGACCGATGGAGGTGGACGAGGTGCTGAGGATCGCGCAGGCGACCGGCGACGAGGACCCGAGGCAGGCGCTCGCGGCCGCGCGCGAGCTGCGCCGGGCGGCCGACCGGACCGAGGCCGCCGTCGTGCGCCGCGCCCGCAACGGCGGGATGGCGTGGGCCGAGATCGCCACCCAGCTCGGCGTCAGCCGGCAAGCGGTCCACAAGAAGTACGGCCGCCGCTGACGACCACGGCTACGCGCTCGGCGTCACGCCGTCGAGCCACGGCTCGAGATGCTCGAGCACGACGTCCGGCACCTCGAGCTGCGGCGTGTGGCCGACCCCGGGGAGGAAGACCGACGTCCAGGCCGGGTTGGCCTGGGCGGCACGTCGGGCGGACTCGACGGGCACGAGGCGGTCCTGGTCGCCGTGCACGAGCAGGACGGGGGCCTCGATCGAGAGGATCTGGGCGGCATACCGACGGCTGGCGCGGAGGACGCCGAGGAGCGACCGGGCCGCGTCGAGGTAGGCGCTCTCCAGCCCCGGCAGGGTCGAGCGGTATGCGGTCAGCGTGACGCTCGCGTCGAAGACGCCGGGGTCCGAGCGGCTCGGGTCGGCGAAGCAGAGATCGATCGTGCGCTGGACGCGCTCGCGCTCGGTGTAGCGGCGGTTGCTGCGGGTGATGAAGCGCTCCCCGACGAACGGGATGGCGTAGGCGGCGAAGGCGACCGTGACCGACCGGTCCGGGCGGTGGCCGGTGCTCGGCAGTGACGGGTCGACCAGGGCGAGGCCGGCGACGAGGTCCGGTCGCTCGGCGGCGAGCAGGAGCGAGATCATCCCGCCCATCGAGTTCCCGACGAGGACCACCGGCCCGCCGACGACCTCCTCGACGAAGCGGGCGAGCAGGTCGGCGTTCGCCTGCACCGAGGTGGAGCGGCCGTCGGCGGGGGTGAGCCCGAATCCGGCGAGGTCGAGCGCGACGACCCGGCGCGTCCGGGCGAGCTGCGGGCCCGTCTGGAGCCAGTTGAGGTGCGAGCCACCGAGGCCGTGGACGAGGACGACCGGCGCCAGACCCTCCCCTCCCGGAGACTCCGGTCCGCCGAAGTCGACCCAGTGGACCGGGCCCCCGAGGTCGGCGGTGCGGCTGTGCCCGCCCCACGGGGACGCGAGGTCGAGGGGGGCCGCGTCGGAGGCGACCGAGCTGGATGACGTCATGGCCGCACGTTACCGCCCGGTCACAACGGACGCCGCAGGACCGCCGCCGCCCGCTTCCTCAGGTGGGTCGCCTCCTGCTCGTTGCCGCTGAGGTCGGCCGCGACGAGCCACTCCTGCGCTGCCTCGTCCGTCCGGCCCAGGCGCGCCATCAGCTCGGCGCGGACCGCGTGCAGGGCGGGGTAGGTCTCGAGCGCAAGGCCGCTGACGAGCCGGAGGCCCTCGGCCGGGCCAGCCAGCTCGGCCACGGCCACGGCCCGGTTGAGCCGCACGACGTCGGTGGGGGCGAGGGAGAGGAGCTGGTCGTAGAGCGCCACGACCTGGCCCCAGTCCGTGTCGTCCGCCGACCGCGCATCGGTGTGCACCGCGTGGATGGCCGCCTGCACCTGGAAGGGTCCGGGCGACCCCCGACGCAGGCACGCCCGGACGATCCGGTGGCCCTCGGCAACCATGTCGGGATCCCAGCGCGACCGGTCCTGGTCGGCGAGCAGCACGGGGGCGCCCGCGGCGTCGGTCCGGGCGGGGCGGCGCGCCTCGCTGAGCAGCATCAGGGCCAGCAGGCCGGCGACCTCGGGCTCGCCGGGCATCAGCTCGGCGAGCGAACGGCCGAGCCGGATCGCCTCGGCCGCGAGGTCGGGGCGGCCGAGGTCCGGTCCGGACGAGGCGGTGTGGCCCTCGGTGAAGACGAGGTAGACGACGGTCAGCACCGAGGCCAGCCGAGCAGGTAGGTCGGCCTCGCGCGGGACGCGGTAGGGGATGCCCGCATCGCGGATCTTCCTCTTGGCGCGGACGATCCGCTGGGCCATCGTCGACTCCGGGACGAGGAAGGCCCTGGCGATCTCGGGGGTCGAGAGACCCCCGAGCAGGCGCAGGGTCAGTGCGACCTGCGCCTCGCGCGAGAGCGCGGGGTGGCAGCAGGTGAAGACGAGCCGCAGTCGTTCGTCGCGCACGGGCCCCTCCTCTCGTGGCTCGTCCGGTGCGCTGAGGCGGGACGCCTCGGCATGCCGCTCGTCCCGGGTGGACTCCCGACGGAGCCGGTCGATGGCCCGGCGACGTGCGGTCGTGATGATCCAGCCCGCCGGGCTCGGCGGCATACCGTCTCTCGGCCAGCGTTCGACCGCGATGGCGAAGGCGTCCTGCACGGCGTCCTCGGCGAGGTCGATGTCGCCGAGCGCCCGGATGAGCACCGCCACCGCGCGCCCGTGCTCGACCCGGAAGACCCGCGCGATGTCGGCGGACGTGACCGTCACACCGTCATCCCGCGGTCGGTGACTGGCCGGGCTCGCCCTCGTCCTGGAAGGGGCGCACCTCGACCGGGAGCCCGGTGGCCGCGGCGATCCGCTCGGCCCAGCCGAGCACCACGTCGTAGTCGTCGGAGCGGACGATGCTGATGCCGCCGAGGTGCTCCTTGGCCTCGATGAACGGCCCGTCGGTGAGCACGGCGTCGGCCACCGGGCCGCTCTTGCGGATGACGGTGGCGCTGCCCTGGTCGGCGAGGCCGCCAGCGAAGACCCACCCGCCGGCGGCCCGGATGTCGGCGTTGACGAGCTCGAGGTCGGCCATCACCGTCGTGAGGTCGAGGTCGGCCGGGGGCGGACCGGCGGGTGAGAAGAGGCTGACGAGGTAGGTCTTCATCGTGGTGTCCTCCTGCCGGCAGGTGTCCGGCGGGTCAGGGGTGCACCCGACGTGCGCCCTCCACCTGCTACACGATCGAGCCTGCCCCCGATCGACAGCCGGCGCCACCGGATCTCGGGGGAGGCCCGACCTCCTCGCCCGGCCTGTGGCCGACTGGCACGATGGGCCCATGACGGAGCACCGACCGATCGAGACGTGGCTGACCGACATGGACGGGGTCCTCGTCCACGAGGACGACGCCATCCCCGGAGCCGCCGACTTCATCACCGCCCTCTGTGAGTCGGGTCGCCGCTTCCTCGTCCTGACCAACAACTCGATCTTCACGCCGCGCGACCTGCGGGCCCGCCTGCGCTCCAGCGGGATCGACGTGCCGGAGGAGGCGATCTGGACCTCGGCCCTGGCCACGGCGAACTTCCTCGCCGACCAGCGCCCCGGCGGCACGGCCTACGTCGTCGGCGAGGCCGGCCTCACGACGGCGATGCACGACGTCGGCTTCGTGATGACCGACCGGGACCCGGACTACGTCGTGCTCGGGGAGACCCGCACCTACTCCTTCGAGTCCATCACCCGGGCGATCCGCCTCATCGAGAAGGGCGCCCGCTTCATCGCGACCAACCCCGACCCGAGCGGACCGAGCCCCTACGGCACCCTCCCGGCCACCGGCTCCGTCGCCGCGCTCATCAGCACGGCGACCGGCCGAGCCCCGTACTACGTCGGCAAGCCGAACGCCCTGATGATGCGCAGCGCCCTCAACCGCCTCGACGCCCACTCGGAGACGACCGTCATGGTCGGCGACCGGATGGACACCGACGTCATCTCCGGGCTCGAGGCCGGACTGCGGACCGTGCTCGTGCTGACCGGGTCGACCTCACGCCAGCAGGTCGAGCACTTCCCCTACCGCCCGACCTCGATCGTCGACTCGGTGGCCGACCTCGTCGACGCCGTCGAGCGACGCGCCCTCCCCTGACGCTCAGGACCCATCGCGCCGCCGGCGCCCCAACCGACGCCACCACCCGTGCGGGCGAGCGAGCGCCGGCGGCTCGACCGATGCCGCCGCGAGTGCCCGCTCGGCGGCCTCCCTGGCAATGCCCTCCCGCAGCGTCCGCCACTCAACGACCATCTCGTCGAGGTCGACGGTCCGCGCCAGCAGCGGCGGCAGGTGGCCGACGGCCGGGCGCAGCCGGTCGGCGAGCACCCGGCGGTTGTAGTCGGCGAGGATCTCACGCACGTGCTCCTCACGCCGTACGTCAGCCAGGCTCTCGGGGTAGCCCGCGGACTCCTTGCGCAACGCCAGCGCCCCGGGCAGGGCACCGCCGAGGTCGATGTTCTCCCTGGCCGCGAATCGCTTGAGCCACCAGTCGGGGTCGTCGGCATCGCTGAGGTCGAGCGGCTTGCCCGCCCCCGGCAGGTCGTCGAAGTCGCCCCGCTCCTGCGCCTCGCGGATCTGCCGGTCGACCGGGCTCTCCCAGTAGGGCTGGTTGGACACGGGTCACACCGCCCCGGCATCGTCCGCGCGCCGCAGCTCGGCCCCGGCCGGCGCGGAGTCCGTCCCCGGGACGAGCACGAGACGGTCGCCGTCGAGGACGAAAGGCACCTCGCCGGTGAGCACGTCGAGCAGCACCCGCTCCTGTGCCATGGCCTCCGGCGGCCCCGCCATCCGGGTCGAGCCGAGCGCGCCGAAGCGGATCACGCCGTCCTCGACCTCGTACTGCCCGAGCACGCGGTTGACACCCGTGGAGCCGCTGAGCCGCCCGTCGTCACCGAAGACCAGCCGCGGCTCACGACCCGTCGTCGCGACGCCCCCGAGGTGCTCGACGACCCATGCCGTGCCCTCGAGCCCCCCGCGACCGCTCTCCGCACCGTCTCCCTGTCTCGCCATGGGTCCAGCCAAGCACAGCGACGACCGTCGGGCGGCCCTCAGAGCATCGCGATGACCTCGTCGAGCATCGGCTCGGTCAGCTTGCCCGTGAAGGTGTTCTGCTGGCTCACGTGATAGCTGCCGACGAGCTGGACCACCCGCCCGGCGCTGGTCGTCAGCTCCGCGCGCGCGCCGTGTCCGAAGCGCGGCTTCGGCCGGGGCACCGACCAGCCCCGCCCCCGCGCGGCCCCGATCGCCGCGTCCCAGGCGATCGAACCGAGCGCGAGGATCGAGCGCAGCCCCGGCTCGGACAGCTCGAGGTCCCGGTCGAGCCACGGCGCGCAGTTCGCCTTCTCCTGCGTCGTCGGCTTGTTGGCGGGTGGGGCGCACCGCACCGCGGCGACGATGCGCAGACCCGTCAGCACCTGCCCGTCCCCCGCGGCCTCCGAGGTCGGCTGGCTCGCGTACCCGGCGCGGTGGAGAGCGGCATACAGCCAGTCGCCCGAGCGGTCCCCGGTGAACATCCGCCCGGTCCGGTTGGTGCCGTTGGCCGCGGGGGCGAGCCCGACGATGAGCACCGGGGCCTGCGGGTCACCGAACGACGGGCCGGGCCGGCCCCAGTAGGGCTGGTCGGCGAAGGATGCGCGCCGACCGCCCACCGCGACGTCCTCGCGCCACCGGACGAGCCGGGGGCACGCGCGGCACACCGAGATCCGCGCATCGAGCGCGGGTATGCCGTCAGCTCCCTTCGCGAGACGCCGCACCTGGGTGGGGGTGCGGGCGACCGGCGTCTCGGCCGTCGCGGGGTCACCGGGCCAGCCCGAGCCCGGCGGCACGGGCGAGCCGAAGAGCGCCCCGGTCACGGGATGCGGGTCGACCGGGTGGGGCGCGTCGGCGGTCATGGCGCCACGCTACGGGAGCCCACCCAGAGCGCCGCGGCGCTCAGACGAAGAAGTCGCGGACCTCGTCGAGGCGGGCGGGGACGAGGCGGAACCAGGCCCAGGTGCCGCGGCGCTCACGGGTGACGAGACCGGCCTCGACGAGCACCTTGAGGTGGTGGCTGACGGTGGGCTGGGAGACGTCGACGGCGGCGGTCATGTCGCACACGCACGCCTCGCGGCCGGGGGCGCCGCTGATGAGGCTGAGCAGCCGGAGCCGGACCGGGTCGGCGAGCGCCTTGAGCAGGGCTGCGCGCCGCTCGGCCTCGGCGGGCGCCAGTGCGCTGAGCGGCAGACCACAGGCCGGCGCGGACGGGGAGAGGTCGAGGGTCGTGACCTTCATGCGCTCGTCTCCTGACGGCCGTGATCTCGGTTGCATCGATAGCGCTCTATGTTGACACACATCGATGCAACTGCGAGCCTGATGCGCGCCGACAGTCGTCGTGAACCACCCGGAAGGCACCCCCGTGAGCACCCCCACCGACAGCAGCACACCAGGGGTGCGCGCCGACTCCGGCCCCGGCCCGCTCCCCGCCCGGCTCTCGACCCTCGACCGCTTCCTGCCCGTCTGGATCGGGCTGGCCATGGTCGTCGGGATCCTCCTCGGCCGGGTCGTCCCCGGCCTCGGCGACGGCCTCGCCCGAGTCGAGGTGGACGGCGTCTCGCTGCCGATCGCGATCGGGCTGCTCGTGATGATGTATCCCGTCCTGGCCAAGGTGCGCTACGACCGGCTCGACTCCGTGACGGGCGACCGACGGCTGCTCGCCGCCTCGCTGCTGCTCAACTGGCTCATCGGGCCCGCCCTGATGTTCGTCCTCGCCTGGACCTTCCTGGCGGACCTGCCCGCCTACCGGACCGGCCTGATCATCGTCGGCCTCGCCCGGTGCATCGCGATGGTCATCATCTGGAACGACCTCGCCTGCGGTGACCGCGAGGCGGCTGCCGTCCTCGTCGCCCTCAACTCCGTCTTCCAGGTCGTCGCCTTCGCCGGCCTCGGCTGGTTCTACCTGTCGGTCCTGCCGGGCTGGCTCGGCCTGCAGCAGTCAGGGATCGACGCCTCGACGTGGGACATCGCCCGGTCGGTCCTGATCTTCCTCGGCGTCCCGCTCCTCGCCGGCTTCCTGTCCCGCCGGCTCGGCGAGCGCCGCCGCGGGCGGGTCTGGTACGAGGAGAAGTTCCTGCCCAAGGTCGGGCCGTGGGCGCTCTACGGCCTGCTGTTCACCATCGTCATCCTCTTCGCGCTCCAGGGCGACGCCATCACCTCCCACCCCCTCGACGTCGCCCGCATCGCCCTGCCCCTGCTCGCCTACTTCGCCCTGATGTGGGGTGGCGGGTTCGGCCTTGGCGCCGGTCTGGGGCTCGGCTACGCGCGGACGACGACGCTCGCCTTCACTGCGGCCGGCAACAACTTCGAGCTCGCGATCGCGGTGGCCATCGCCACCTTCGGGGCGACGTCCGGCCAGGCCCTGGCGGGCGTCGTCGGCCCCCTCATCGAGGTGCCTGCGCTCGTCGCCCTCGTCTACGTCAGCCTCGCCCTGAGGCGACGCTTCGCCGTCCGCTCCTCCCACGGAAAGGCCATCGCGCGATGACCGAGAAGCCGAGCGTCCTGTTCGTCTGCGTCCACAACGCCGGCCGGTCCCAGATGGCCGCCGGGTACCTCGACCGGCTCTCCGGCGGCGCTGTCGAGGTGCGGTCGGCCGGGTCGGCGCCCGCCGCACAGATCAACCCCGCAGCGGTTGCCGCCATGGCCGAGGAGGGCATCGACCTCGCGGCGCAGACCCCCAAGATCCTCACGACCGAGGCCGTCCAGTCCTCCGACGTCGTCATCACGATGGGATGCGGGGACAGCTGCCCGATCTTCCCGGGCAAGCGCTATGAGGACTGGGACCTCGAGGACCCCGCCGGCCAGGGCGTCGAGGCCGTGCGCCCGATCCGCGACGCGATCCGTGAACGGGTGGTCGAGCTCCTCGGCGAGCTCGGTGTCCCCGTCGTCGGGGTGGTCCGGGGCTAGCTCCGGACCGATGTGCGGCCGAGCAGGGCCATGATCTCGGCGACCGCGTCCCGAGCGGTGCGACCCACCCCGATGAGGGTGGCCGACGCCGGCCCGGTCCAGTCGCCGTAACCGACGAGGTGCAGCCGCGGCTCGTCCCGGGCCCGGGTGCCGACCGTCGCCACGTGGCCGTCGACGCGGGGCAGCCCGAGACCGGAGAGCACCTCGAGGTCGGGACGGAACCCCGTGCACGACAGCACGGCGTCGAGCTCCCGCTCCGACCTGTCGGCCCAGACGGCCCCGGTCGGGGTGAGCCGCTCGAACATCGGGACCGGCTCGAGCGCGCCCCGGTCGCGCGCGGCGCGGACCGACGGGGTCATGACGACGTCCCCGAGGCCGGCCACACCGCCGGGGTCGGCCTCCCCCGCGTCGAGCGCCCGCCGCCGGGCCGTCGCCACGTCGAAGAGCACCCGCCCGTCGACGTCGTCGGGCAGCAGCCGGGGCGTCCGCAGCGTCACCCAGGTCGTGTCGGCGACGAGCGAGACCTCCGCGAGCAGCTGGGCCGCGGTGTTGCCGCCCCCGACGACGGCGACGCGCAGCCCGCGCCACTCCTCGGGCCCGCGGTAGGCCGCACTGTGGACGATGCGTCCCCCGAAGGCCGCGGCCCCGGCATACGACGGGAGGAACGGCCGACCCCACGTCCCGGTCGCGGTGACGACAGCCCGCGCCGCCCAGCTCCCCGCGGTCGTGTCCACGACGAGCCGGCCGGCCGGGTCCCCGTCGCGTCGACGCACCCGGGTGACCCGCTCCCCGTGGCGCACGCGCAGGTCGTAGCGGGCTTCGTAGTCGGTGAGGTAGGCGACGACGTGCGACGCCGGCGGGTAGGCATCGCGGTGCGCCGGCATCCGCCACCCGGGCAGCGAGGAGAAGGCCGGCGGTGAGAAGAGGCGCAGCGAGGGCCAGGTGTGCTGCCACGCACCGCCGGGGCTCGGGTTCGCGTCGAGCACGACGTAGTCGGTCCCGGCCTCCAGGCCGGCCCGACGCAGGTGGTAGGCGGTGGCGAGGCCCGCCTGACCACCGCCGACGACGACGACCTCCACCTCGCGCGGCTCCGGCCGCTGCCTGTCTCCATCATCCATCGCCACCCAGCCTAGCGACGCGCATGGAGCCCGGTCCGTGTCGGATCCGGGCTCCGGTGGCGGTTAACGTACCTCAACGGGCCAGCCGCCCAAGCGCTCCCGGGATGCTCGCCCGCCGCTCCTCGCGACCCGTTCCCATCCCTGCACGTCAGAGGCGCGGCCACCCGCGGTGATACCCGAACCGCCACCCCCCGTCGAGTGCCCACTTCCCCCCGTCGAGTGCCCACCTTCCCCCCGGATCCTCCCGTCGAGTGGGCAGTTTCACCCGCGCGGGCACGGAAGAAAGTGGGCACTCGACGGGGTGAGGGGGCCGGTCTCAGAGGGTGAGGCCGTGGCCGAAGGGGAACAGCGGGTCGTCGAAGCCCGGCACGTCCTCGGGTGAGGTGCGCACCTGCTCCATCGATCGGGGCAGGTCGAAGGGCAGCCGCCCGCGTGGCGCGATCCGGCCCATCAGGACCTCGAGCACGGCCTCGTCGCTCGAGCCGTAGGTCGCGGTGAGGGCACTGACGAAGGGCAGCAGCGGCGTCAGCACCGCCGGGCGGTCGAGCGCCACGTCGAGGACGAGCGGGCACGCGTCGGCGATCCGCTGCAGCCGCGCGACCAGCCCAGGCGGGAAGTCGAGCGAGCCCTGGTGGAACCACGACTCGAGGAAGAGGTCGCTGCGCGGGTCGAACGGCGCACCGACCCGGATGACCGCCACGTCGGCGTCGGCCGGGTCCCCGACCACGGTCGCGTGCCGCGCGACCGCGTCGGGGCGGACCCCCTCGACGTAGACCCGCAGGCCCGGGGTCAGCGGCAGCACCGGACCGACGTGGTGAAGCAGCGTCACGGACTCGGCCTGGGCGGCATACCCGGCGTCGCGGAACTCGGTGCACCCGACGACGTCGGTGGCCGCGTCCTCGTCGACGTAGGGGTTGTCGAACAGCCCGAGCCGGAACTTCACGGCGAGCAGCCGCCGCGCCGAGACGTCGATGCGCTCCTCGGTGACCCGGCCCTGCGCGACGAGGTCGAGCAGGATGTCGACGCACTCCTCGCCGCCGAACTGGTCGGCGCCGGCCTCGAGGATCAGCTCCATCCTGCCGTGCGGGTCGAGGTGCTCGACACCCCATGCGCGGGCCGGGAGGACCTGGTCGCCCACGTGGTTGTCGTTGACGAGCTCCCAGTCGGTGACGACGACGCCGTCGTAGCCGAGGTCCCCGCGGAGCAGGTCGGTGACGATCCGCTTGTTGTAGCCGAAGCCGACCTCGGGGACGGCCTCGCCGTCGATCTCCAGCCCGACGGGCATCCCGTAGTAGGGCATGATCCCCGCGGTGCCGGCGGCGATCATCGCCGGGAAGGGCTTGAGGTGGAGCGCGAACTGCCCACCGGGATAGACCTGCTCACGACCGTAGGGGAAGTGCGCATCCTCGCCGTCCTTCTGCGGGCCGCCACCCGGGAAGTGCTTGCTCGTGCAGGCCACCGTGTCGGGGCCGAGCGAGCTCCCTTGGAATCCTTCGAGGTACGCGACGCCGAGCGCGGTGACGAGGTCGGCGTCCTGGCCGAAGGTGCCCGCCTGACGACCCCAGCGCGCCTCCGTCGCCAGGTCGAGCGTCGGGTGCAGGGCGGCGCGGATGCCGACGGCCACGTACTCCCGCCGGGCGATGTCGGCGAAGCGGCGCACGAGGTCGGCGTCCCCGAGGGCCGCGAGCCCGAGGGGCTCCGGCCACTGGGAGAAGGACTTCGCGCTGAAGGAGACTCCCGAGTTCTCGATGAACGCGTGCCGCGGGTCGGAGGAGATCGTCACCGGTATGCCGTGGGGCGTGAACTCCGCCATCCGCTGGACGGCGTTGTGCCACCGCGCCGCCACCCCGGGGTCGTCGAGGGCGTGGACGTTGAAGTGCGAGAGGTGCTTCTCGCGGACCACGACGCTCGTCGGCGACTTGCTGATCCGCCCCGGCTCCTCGAGCGGTGACCCGTCCGCCCCCGCCTCGATGACGGTCTGGAACATCAACCCGACCTTCTCGGCCAGCGAGAGCCGGCCGAGAAGGTCCTCGACCCGTGCCGCCACGTCGAGACGCGGGTCCTCGAAGGGATCCATCACCCCGTTGCCGTTGAGGTCGCGGTAGGCGACCCCGTCCTGCGTGGTGCGAGTGGTTGGCTGCATGGGGTGACCTCCGGGCAGGTGGGAACGAGGGGAAGGCGGATGCTGGGATGGTGCGGGCGGGGCTGGTGCGACGCCGCAGGTGGCTCAGGCCAGACCGGCGCCGAATTCTTCCACCCCGATGACGGGACGCAGACGGCGCTCCACCGCCGGGGTGCTGAAGGCCCGACGGATGACGTCGTCGGCGAGGACGTTGCCGATCGAACCCATGATCATCGCCTGGTCGAGCGAGAGGTAGCGACGCGCGATGACGCCCGACTTCGTCGCCACGGCGTCGAAGAAGCCACCCCGCCCGTAGGCCTTCAGCTCGGTCTCGATCTTCCGGAGGTTGAGGTAGGCCTCCATCGGGTCGTGCATCATCGCGAGGAAGGACGCGTGCGGCGTGACGACCCCGTCGCCGTAGGTGGGGTTCGGGTTCGTGGCGGCCCGGCAGTCACCGAAACCCGGGTCGTAGTTGGTCGACTCACGGTCGGAGAAGTAGCCCTCGGGGTTGAGCCCCAGCGCGTCCACGCCGTACTCGCGGTAGCCGGCGAACGGGTCGCTCGACGGGCTGAACCCCCAGTAGCCGTAGCCCGCGTCGGAGAGGCCGTGCTCTCGCTGCGCACGCACGTGCAGCGGGTGGTTGCGGCCCCAGCTCTTCGGCGCCCAGGTGGCCTCGGGGACGAACACGTCGGGCATCAGCTCCTCGAACATGCTTCCACCCCAACCGGGCACGACGTGCATCCCGCGGTAGGTGTAGGCACCCTCGTAGACGTCGATACCGAAGTAGGTGCGGTCGACGCCGACCGGCTGGCTCTCCTGCCAGCTCCAGTCGCAGCTCGACGGGAAGGTGCGCCACGTCGCGTAGTAGGCCGTCGCCGGCACCTGACCGGTGAGGATCCCGAGGTAGGTCGTGATCCGGGTCTCCGACACGGCGGTGTCGTAGTGGTGGTTGGTGTACCAGACGTCGGGCCCGATCCCGATGTGGTTGCCGGTGTAGCCCGCGAAGCCGGCGGGCGGCGGCGCGTCGTAGAAGCCACCGTGCATGAGCCCACCCGGGCGCACGCCCGGGTGGGCGGTGTCGGCGTCGTAGAACATGTCCCAGCGCATCTTCGCGAAGATCCGGCCGGCGAGCCTGCCGGCCGCCTTGTCGGAGTTCTTGACGACGAGCAGGGCGGCCCCGAGCCAGCCGTTGTCGACGCTCGAGAGGAACGGGTGGACAGGGTCGCCGGTGCCGGGCCAGGACGTGAGCGTCATGCCGGTCGCCTCGTCGTACCAGTTGTAGAACATCCCGCTCGGCTCGTGGCGCTTCATCCGGGACACGGTCTTGAGGGTGCGCATCAGCCGGGCGGTCGCCTCACCACGGTTGATGAGGCCCAGCTCGCGGGCCACGACCGTCGACCAGAGGTAGCCCCCGATGTTGGTCGGCGAGGTGTAGCCGGACCGGTCACCGGCCGCGAGGGACTCGGGGATGTTGTCAGCGGGGAGCCCCGTCTTGCGGTCGGTCATCGCGTCGAGGCTGTGCCACGTGTCGGCGGCCCAGCGCCTGACCCGGTCGGGGTCGACGGCATGTGGCCAGTGGCCGCGGTGGAACGACGGGGCCGGTGCCGGCCCGCCGCTGCGGGTGGTGGCCGAGGCACTCGGGGCCAGGACGAAAGCCGCGGCGGTCGCCGCACCACCGACGAGCAGGGCCCGACGGCTGGTGACGCCGGGGTCACCGGCGGTGGTGGCGACGGCCTCTGGCGTGGACTGGTCAGTCATGACGTGCTCCGCTCTTGGAGAGATGTTTTCGCGTTCGGTCACTTGATGCCGGTGGTGGCGATGCCCTCGATGAAGCGCTTCTGGAAGATGAGGAAGACGACGAGGATCGGGATGATGACCACCGTCGCCCCGGCGAGGAGCAGGCCGTAGTTCGTGCTGTTCTGACCGGTCGAGTAGAGGGCGAGCGCGACGGGGAGCGTGTAGTGGCTCTCCGACTGGGCGACGACGAGCGGCCAGAGGAAGTTGTTCCAGCTGCCGAGGAAGGTGAGGATCCCGAGCGTCGCGAGGGCGGGCCCGCACAGCGGCAGGATGATCTGCCGGAAGATCCGCAGCTCCCCCGCCCCGTCGACCCGACCGGCGTCGAGCAGCTCCCGCGGCAGGCCGAGGATGAACTGCCGCATGAGGAACACCCCGAACGGCGCCACGAGGAAGGGCAGGAAGAGCCCCGGCAGGGAGTCGATGAGGCCGATGTTGGCGACGAGGACGAAGAGCGGCACGAAGGTGACGACGCCGGGGATCATCAGGGTCGTCATGACGGCGACGAAGATGACCTTCTTGCCCCGGAACTCGAGCATCGCCAGGGCGTAGCCGAGCATCGAGCAGAAGAGCAGGTTGCCGAGGGTGACGACGACGGCGACGACCGTCGAGTTGAGGAAGTAGGTGCCGAAGGACAGCCGCGAGAACAGCTGCGTGTAGTTGTCGAGGGACGCGTGCTGCGGCAGCCAGGTCGGCGGGATCTGACGCAGCTCGCCCTCGCCCTTGAAGCTGCCGAGCACCATCCAGACGAAGGGCGCGATGACCGCGATGAAGCCGATGACGAGTATGGCGTAGAGCCACCAGTGGCCGCTGTGGTTGGAGCCGACCATGCCGGCACGGGACTCGTTGACGACCGGCGCCTCGTCGGCGTCCCGGCTCTCCCGGGTGGGGGTGTCGATGGACATCGGTCAGGTCCTCTCTCGGAGCAGCCGGAACTGCACGGCGGTGACGATGGCGATGACGATGAAGATGAGGTAGCTCATCGCGGACGCGTAGCCGTAGTTGCCGAAGCCGAACTGGTTGTAGGTGGCCATCGAGACCGAGACGGTGCTGTTGAGCGGGCCGCCCCGCGTCATGACGAAGGGCTCCTCGAAGAACTGGAGGTATCCGATCGCCGTCGTCACCGAGACGAAGAGCATCGTCGGTCGCAGCAGGGGGAGCGTCACGTGGCGGAAGCGCTGCCAGGAGCCGGCTCCGTCGATCGCGGCCGCCTCGTGCAGGGACTGCGGCACGCCCTGCAGGCCGGCGAGGAAGATGATCATCGCGGTGCCGAAGTTGCGCCACGACGCCATCATGATCAGCGCCGGCATCGACCAGTGGGGGTCGCCGAGCCAGTTCGGACCGGTGATCCCGACCCAGCCGAGCGCGGTGTTGATCAGGCCACCCGGGTCCTGCAGGAGGAAGCGCCAGACGACGGCCACGGCGACGATCGAGGTGATGACCGGCGTGTAGAAGCCGAGCCGGAAGACCGACCGGAAGCGGGTGATCCCCTTGTCGAGCGCGACGGCCGCGGCGAGGGCGATCAGGAGGGTGAGCGGCATACCGACGAGGACGAAGTATGCCGTGTTGACGGCCGCCTTGCGGAAGATGGGGTCGCCGAGGGCGCGGGTGAAGTTGTCGAGCCCGATGAGGTTGACCCCGAACGGGTCCCGCAGGTCCTTGGCCCCGGTGTCGGTGAAGGACATGAAGAGCGACTGGACGACCGGCCACGCCGTGAAGGTGAGGAAGAGCAGGCAGAACGGGATCGCGAGGATCCACGCGGCCCGCGCCTCCCGCCGGACGGGCTTCCCAGCCGGCCGGCGGGGCGCGTGCCGCTCGTCCCGTCCCGGTGGGGACGCGGCGACGGCGGTGCTCGGGGCGGACATGACCTACTGGCCCGTCCCGATGGAGTCGGCCTGCTGCTGCACCGTCTTCAGCGCGGCGGCCGGGTCCGACCCGGTCTTGGTCACCTTCTCCATCTCGTTGTCGAAGGAGGCGATGACCTGCTCCCACGTCGAGAACGACGGCGGAGCCTTGGCGGTCGTCAGCTGGTCACCGAAGACCGCGAGCTTCTTGTCGCTCGCGAGCGCGGGGTCCTTCCACGCGCTCTGGACCGAGGGCAGGTCGGTGGACATGCCGTACCACTTGGCCTGGACCTTGGGGTCCGCGAGCCACTGGACGAACTTCCACGACGCGTCCCGGTTCTGGGTGTTCTTGAAGACGGCGAGGTTGGAGCCGCCGACGAAGGAGGAGGAGTCCTTCTTGGCCGGGATCTTCGCGACGTTGTACTTGTCCTTGAAGCCCGCACCGCCGACCTTCTCGACCGCGGACATCATCCACGGGCCGGAGATGAACATCGGCACCTTGCCGCTGGCGAAGTCGGGCTCGGTCGTCGGGGTCGCCGGGGCGGACTTGTTGGCGATGCCGTCGGTGAAGAAGGACTGGTAGTACTTCACCGCCTCGAGCATCGGCGGGGTGTCGAAGGTGTACTTGTCACCCTGCGTCAGCTCGGCGCCGTCGGACCAGGCGAACGGCATGATCGACTGCCAGGATCCGGTGCCGCCGGCCTGCAGGCCGATGCCCCACTTCGCGCCGGCCTTGGTCTGCATGGCCTTGGCCATGCTCTTGAGGCCGTCCCAGTCGGTGGGGGCGCTGTCGAAGCCGGCTTTCTTGGCGAGGTCGCTGCGGTAGAAGAGCACGCGGGTCTCCACGTACCAGGGGATGCCGAAGGAGGTGCCGTTGACCTCGGTCGTCTTCTGGGCGCCCGGGAAGAAGGCGGACTGGTCGATCGACGGGGGCGTCGGGTCGAGGGCGTCGAGCCCCGCGAACTCGCCCATCCACGTCGTGCCCACCATCGCGACGTCAGGCGTCTTGTTGGCGGTGATCGCGGTCGTGAACTTGTCGTGCGCGGAGTCCCACGGGATCGCGGTGACGTTGATCTTCACGCCGGGGTTGGCGGCCTCGAAGTCCTTGGCGAGGTCGGGCAGCTTCTCGCCCTCGGCTCCCATCGCCCACACGGTGATGGTGCCCTTGGCGGCGCCGGTGCTGACGGCCGCGCCGGTCTCGGCGGCGCCCGTCGCGCCTCCGTCTCCACGTCCGCAGGCGCTGACGGTCAAGGCCGTCGCGGTCAGGCAGGCCACGGTGATGGCTGTGGTGCGTCTCATCATTTCTCACTTTCTGAGGGGGTGTGCTGCGCGGCCGGGGGCAGCCGGCGGCCATGTGCGGGGGTCGAGGGTGTCCGGGTCATCAGAGGCGTGGCGGCTGGACGCAGCCGCACGACTGGCGGAAGACGAGCTCCGTGGGCAGGACGTGGTCGTCCGGGTCGGCGGGGTCACCGGCCAGCCGTTCGTGCAGGCGGCCGGCGGCCAGCGACCCGAGGTCGCGGACGGGCTGCCGGACCGTGGTGAGGCCCGGGCGGACGTAGCGGGCCGTCATCACGTCGTCCCAGCCGACGACCGCAAGGTCGCCCGGCACCTCGCGACCGGCATCGAGCAGGCACGCCATGATCGACAGGGCCAGCTCGTCGTTGGCGCAGACGAGGGCGTCGGTGACGAGGGTCCCAGCCAGGATCGCCTCGGCCACCTCCGGGCCGGCGGACTCGCGGTAGGCGACCCGCACCGGCTCTGCGGCATCGAGCCCGCGGGAGACGTGGGCGGCGACGAAGCCGGCGTAGCGCCCGGCGATGTCGGGCGCGACCCCGGGGTCACCGACGAAGAGCAGCCGTGACCGTCCGTGGTCGAGGACGTGCAGGGTGAGCTGCTCTGCGCTGCGCCGGCTCTCGGCCATGACGTTCTCGATGTCGTCCGCGGCCGAGCCGGCGATGACGACGACGGGCTTCTTGCCGCGCAGCACCTTGGCCATGGCGGGGGCCATCGCCGTCCCACCCAGCACGGCGAGGGCGTCGACGCGGGTGGTGAGCTGGCGCACGGCCCTGGGCAGGTCGTCCTTGCCCTCGGCGAGCAGCAGGATGACGCTGTGGCCGAGCTCGGCGGCGCGGGACTCGAAGCCCATCAGCAGCTCGGCGTAGTACGGACCGCTCAGCTCGGGCAGGACGAGACCAAGTGCCTCGTGGTGGCGCACGGCGAGGCTGCGGGCCGCACCGACCGGCACGTAGTCGAGCTGGTCGACGGCGTCGAGGACCTTCTGTCGCGAGGCCGGCGACACGGCGTTCGACCCCTGCAGGACCCGCGACACGGTCGCGATCGAGACCCCGGCGAGGTCGGCCACGGAGTAGATCGTCGGACCGGTCGCCCGCTGCGGTGCCTTCGCCATGTCACGCCCTTCCGGTCTCGTCGTTGAGAGGAATCGATGCGTTGCGCCGATGTGTAAGCGCTTACATCACGCTCCAATGAACCACAGCCCGGGTCGATCGCGCAAGGGTTGGACGGGCGCGAGTCGCCGAGTGGCTACTCTCGGATGGTGGCGCAGGGACGGCAGGCGGCAGTGGTTCTCGGCTCGGGTGGGGCGCGCGGTTACGCCCACATCGGGGCCCTCCAGGTCATCTCCGAGCGCGGCTTCGAGATCGCCTCCCTCGCAGGCACGTCGATGGGTGCCCTCGTCGGCGGGGTGGCAGCCGCCGGGCGCCTCGAGGCCTACACCGAGTGGGCCCTCAGCCTCACCCAGCGCGAGGTGTGGCGCCTGCTCGACCTCAGCCTCTCGACCGTGGGCGGCGCGATCCGGGCCGAGCGCATCATCGCCAAGGTCGGTGAGATCCTCGACGGCGTCGCCATCGAGGACCTGCCCGTGCCGTACACGGCGGTCGCGACCGACCTCAACGCCCGCCGCGAGGTGTGGTTCCAGCGCGGTCCTGTCGTGCAGGCGATCCGCGCCTCGATCGCCATCCCGGGCGTGATCACCCCGATCAGCATCAACGGACGCCTGCTCGTCGACGGCGGCCTCATCAACCCCGTGCCGATCGAGCCGACCGCCGCGGCCAACGCCGACCTCACCATCGCGGTCTCCCTGTCGGGGATGCGCAGCCCGAGCGGCACCTCCACGCCACTTCGGACCTCGTCGGAGCCCGGCGCCCTCGAGGACTGGACGACGAGGCTGCGGCGCAGCACCGCCGACGTCCTCGAGTCCGAGCGGGTGCGGGCCATCACCAACCGCTTCTCGGTGGGTCACCGGCGCGACCTCGACGAGGTGGCCCCCGCCGCCTCCCCGACCGAGATCGGCGTCGTCGACCTGCTGACCATGTCGTTCGACACGATGAGCGCGCTCATCTCCCGCTACCGGATGGCGAGCAACCCTCCGGACGTCCTCGTCACCGTGCCGTCGAATGCCGTGCGCACCCTCGACTTCCACCGGGCCGCCGAGATGATCGAGCTCGGGCGGCAGCTGACGACCGAGGCCCTCGACCAGGCGGGCTACTGATCAGCCCCAGGCGTCGGCGCTCGGGCGACACAGGCAGAACGGGTGCCCGGCGGGGTCCGCGTAGACCCGAAAACCGCGCTGCGGCCCCGGCTCCGGCCGCTCCACCGGGTCGAGGGCCGTGCCGCCGAGGGCGAGCACCCGCTCGTGCGCGGCCGCGATGTCGGCGACCTTGAGGTCGAGGTGGGCCTGCTGCTGGCCCCACGGGCCAGCCCGGCGACACGTGGCCGGGCGCGAGCTGGGTGGCGAGGTCGGGTCCGTCCCACCGCACCGTGAACCAGTCGCTGTCCGGGTCGCCGTCGTCCTCGACCGTCCCGCCGAGCAGGTCGGCGTAGAAGTGCGCCACGCCCCGGGGGTCGGCGCAGTCGAGCGCGAACGACCCGAACGTCGGTCGCTCCACCTCGGCCGGGGCGTGCTCGCTCGCTGTCTCACTCGATGTCTCACTCATGTGGGGGGCTCCTCTCGTGCAGCGACGACCGGTGGTGGAGAGTGGTGGCCTGACCCCCGACGAGATGGAGAGACGGAGAGACGTATGGACATCACCGAGATCATCCTGCACCAGCACGTCGAGCAGCGGCGGATGTTTGCCATGCTCGAGGAGTGGCCCCGCGACGACCACGAGGGCCTGGCTGCCCTCTGGACCCGCCTCGCGATCCTGCTCGAGACGCATGCCGAGGCGGAGGAGAGGTACTTCTACCCCGAGCTGCTCAAGCTCGGCACCGGCGCCGCCGACGCGGAGTCCGTGACGGAGGAGGTCGAGGACGCGGTCAAGGACCACAACGAGATCCGCGAGGCCGTGCGCAAGGTGGGCGACGCCGAGACCGGCTCCGACGAGTGGTGGACGGCCGTCATCGACGCCAACACGCACAACAGCGACCACATGGGCGAGGAGGAGCGACAGGACCTCGCCGACTTCCGTCAGCAGGCCGACCTCCAGCTGCGGCACGAGATCGGCGTGAGCTTCATCCGCTACGAGTCGCTCAAGGCGGCGTCCGGCATCACGCCCGAGGACAAGGACCCCGAGTCCTACGTCGAGGACCACCAGGCAGCAGGGTCGGACTCCTCGGGGCGGGGCGACGGGGCTGCGTCGAAGAAGGCCTCCGAGAGCCCCTGACCGCCGGCCGGGACCGTCTGGTCAGGCCGTGCGCACCACGACGGCCCACGAGCCGACCCCGACGAGGCGCTCGGCGGGGACCGGGGCGCCATCGACCATCAGGTAGGTGATCGCCCCGGTCGACCCGTCGAACTCGACGTCGGTGACGACCCCCAACTCGTCGCCGACGGTCGACAGGACCCGCTTGTCGACCATCGTGTTGTCCTTGCCGCCGAGGTCGCTCACGGCCTGGCTCGCGTCCTTGACCGCGTCGGGCGCGGCGACCGTGACGGCGTCGGAACCCACGGTGGCGACGTCGGCCCAGTGCAGCGTGTCGCCGCCCTTGTGGCCCTTGACCCTCAGCGCGACGACGGAGCGCGAGGTCGGGTCGACGACGAATCCCTTGACCTTGCCGACCGTCTCGGCCGAGCCCGTCGCGACGATCTTGTGCTTGCGGGTCTGCGAGAAGAGCATCAGTGACCTCCGGCCAGCTGGGTACGGAACTCCTCGACGGCGGCGCCGAAGCCGGCGAGGTCGTGACGGACGAAGTCCTTCGCGGAGGCGGGGACGATGAGGTTCTCACCCGAGGCCGCAATGGTGTCGGGCAGCGGCATGAGCACCCGCGTGCCGCTGTTCTCCATCGCCTCGGACGCCTCGATCTCGTAGCCGACGACGTCGCACTCGTCACCGGCGCCGTGCACCTCGACGACGACGTCGACGACGACCCCGAGGTCGGTCCCGGCGTCGGTGAGCACGCGCGACCCGAGCACGTCGGCACGCGCCGAGGACGGCGCGCCGCTCGACCCGAAAAGGCTGGCGGGGTCACGCAGCGCCTTCTCGTCGGCGATCATCACCGCATCGGCGCCGAGCGCGGCGACCGACGTCCACGTGAGGACCTCCGAGCGCGGTCCGGAGAAGAGCCCGCGGCCGGCGAGGGTGAACCCGTGGACGGAGCCACCGTCAGCGGCATACACGACGTCCTTGATCTGGGCCACGTCGAAGCCCGCGAGGGTCACGACGGGGCGCTTGGTGATCTCACTGGTGCGCATGAGGCGGCTCATGACGAGCCCCCACGACGGCCGCCGGAGGGCTTGCCGCCCCGGTCGACGATGACCCCGCCACGACGACGCCGAGCCTGGATGGCGAGCACCGCCCCGACGAGCACTGCGATGACGACCACCGCGACGATCAACCAGCCCCACCACTCCATGCCGCACCTCTTCCGGTCTTACCCCGGTGAATGTCCTCGGGGTCCCTTCTCCCGACGGAACGCCTGCATCCTCAACGTATCCGATCCGGCGACGTCACAACCGGTCGTCCGCTCAGCGCGGGGGCCCGCCGTCGGCGAGGGCGCGACAGACGCGGTCGTATGCCGCTGGGCTCGCGGCGGCGACGAGACCCCCGGTCGGCTGGTCGCGGGGTCCGTAGGTCGACCCGTCGGACTGGCCGACGAGACCGCCGGCCTCGGAGACGAGCAGGGCGCCCGGCGCGTGGTCCCACGGGGCGGCGGAGCGGTAGAGGACGTAGTCGGTCTGGCCCTCGACGAGCTTGGGGTAGTCGATGCCGCAGGAGACCCACGTGAGGGCCATGTCCGGCAGGCCCTCGAGGGACCGCCCGATCCAGTCACGGCGAGAGGTGCGGCCGACGAGCAGGTCGCCCTCGGGCACCTCGCGGTGGAGGCGGACCCCGTCGCGGTAGGCGCCGGCCCCCTTCTCCGCCACGTAGCCGAGCTCGTGCTGTGGCTGCCAGATCCACGCTCGGACCGTCGCGCCGCCGCGGGTCTCGGCGACCATCACCGCGTGGTCGGGCGAGCCGTGGACGAAGTTCTTCGTGCCGTCGACGGGGTCGACGGTGAAGGCGTGATCCGCGTCGACGTAGCGCTCCATCAGCGCCGGGTCGGCGGCATAGGCCTCCTCGCCGAGGACGACCGCGTCGGGGTAGGCCCGCATAAGGGCGTCGGTGATGAGCACCTCGGCCTCGCGGTCGGCGACGGTGACGAGGTCGCCGGGGTTCTTCTCGTGGATCTCGCCGCCGGTCAGGGAGCGGAACCGCGGGTTGATGACCTCCGCAGCAACCTCCTTGAGCAGAGTCAGCACTGCGTCGGTGTCCACGCCCCCAATCTAGGGCGTGCGGATCGGCCGGATGTGCGCCGGGAGCGCGCGCCACCACTGGAGGCTCGTGCGCGCGGCGTGTGCGTTCGGTGAGCCGCCCGGCTCGTCGGGCACCTCGTCGCACAGCTCGTCGTACAGCTCGTCGACGAGGTCGAAGTGGCCCCGCATCCCGAGGACGTAGACGAGGCCGCGCACCTGGTCGGCCACGCCGGGCCGCTCCGGGCCCCTGACGACCTCGCGGATCCGGGCGGCGACGCGGTGGGCGAGCGCGTCGTCGGGCCCGACCTGGTCGGCCCCGTTGCCCAGCACGAAGCCGAGCTCCATGACGACGTCGGGGGCGGTCGCGGGCGACATCGCCATGTCGAGGAAGAGCGCCGTGTCCTCCGGGGCCTGCAGCCACGACAGGACGCTGAGGCACTCCTGGACCGCGACGTGGTCGGCGGCCAAGCACCCGCGAGCCAGCTCCGCGGCATACTCCCTCGCCACGTCGTGGCCCTGCGGGAGGATCATCAGGATGGTCAGGGCGACGGAGCGGTCCTCCTCGTTGGTGGCGGCGAGCGCGGTGCGGATGACGTCGTCGAGCACCGGCTCGTGCTCGCCGCTCCAGCCGGGTCGGCGCTCGAGCCGGGCACGGATCCGCTTGTGCGCGCCCCGGTAGAGGGAGGGCGCGACCGCCCGGCCCTCGAGCAGGATCGAGGCGGCGAAGGCGCGGTCCTGGCTCGACAGCGCGAGGGCGAGCCGCCCGGGCTGAGGCACCCCGGCGGCGCGCAGCAGGTTGGCCGCGCCGCGGTGGACGCGGTAGGGCAGGCCCTCGTCCCGGAGCAGCCCGAGGGCGAGGGAGGCGGACTCGGCGACGGCGACGGAGGGCAGCTCACTGGTCTGGACGAGCGAGGTGAGCGAGAGCAGGCACGCACGCAGCGCGTCGTCACCCGTCGGGGACCGCAGCTGGGCCATCAGCACCCGGAGCGCGTCCGGATGGTCGGTGAACTGGAGCAGGCTGACGGTGTCGCTCCAGAACTGGGCCGCCGGGTCTCCCATCATCTCCTCGGCCATCCGCGCCACGACGGGCCCGCTCCGGGGGTGCCCCGCGAGACGGGCAACGGCCTCCGCGCGCTGGGCGTAGTCGAGGCGGAGACTGACGTTGAGCTCGTGCAGGCACCGCGAGATGAGGCCCTCCCAGTCGGGAGCGCGCACGAGGACGTGCGGCATCCGGCCGAGGCTGTCCGAGAGCCGGTCCCACTGCAGGCCGGTCATCCGCTCGGTGGACAGGGCGCGCTCGAGCAGCTCGAGCGTCTCGTCGACGTCGGGCTCGGAGCGCAGGGGGACCGCCGCCGTCGAGCGCACCGGGTGGTGACCGCGGGCGAAGGTGTCCATCAGGCAGCCGAGCTGGCCCTCGGGGAGGGCGAGCACCGTCTCGTAGCGGCGCACGAGCTCGGAGGTCACCCCGACCTCGCCCCGCTCCCACCGGCCGATCTGCGAGCGGTTCACCGGGGCAGCGCGGCCCGCGCCGGCGGCGAACCCGGCGCCGGTCCGGAGGGCTGGCTCCGCGGCGTGCAGCCGGGCGTTGCGCAGCACCCAGAGCATCTCCTCGCCCAGCGTTGGGGCGCCTTCGCGTCTTGACTCCCGGCGGTTCATCCGTCGCCTCCCTCGACCCCCCTCGGCCTCGGACCATCCTTCCACCACCGGCCCGCGTTGCGGGGCGGAAGGGACCCCGCAACAGCCGGGGCACCGGGGCCGACGCGCCCCTAACGTGACTCACGTCGTCGCGGTGAGGCGGGTCCACGGACCCGCGAACGCACGACATCCGGGGGGCCGGCCTCAGGTCCGGCGGGGACAGGGGGGCAGATCACCGGGGGGCGGCTCAGGGGCCGCCCCCCGGTGGCACGCCGGCCCCCCGGCCACCCCACCTATGCTGCGACGGTGAGCTCGTCCACCGACGCCGAACGCCCGAGCCGTCTGACCGGCGTCCTCGACCGCTACCAGCAGCGGCACCCGGCCGCGGGCTTCCCGCTCGCCGTCATCTACAAGTACTTCGACGACTTCGGGCCCTACCTGTCCGCGCTCATCACCTACTACGCCTTCGTCTCGCTCTTCCCGCTGCTGCTGCTCATGACGACGGTCCTCGGCTTCGTGCTGGCTGGCAACCCGCACCTGCAGGAGCAGATCATCCACTCCGCCCTGGCCCAGTTCCCCGTGGTCGGGGCGCAGCTCGGGGAGCCGACGCGCCTCGGGGGCGGGGTGGTCGGGCTCGTCGTCGGCGTCCTCGTGTCCCTCTACGGCGGGCTGGGCGTGGCCCAGGCGCTGCAGTACGCGACGAACACCGCGTGGGCGGTCCCCCGCAACCGCCGACCCAACCCGTTCTCGGCCCGCGGCCGCAGCCTGCTCCTGCTCGGCACCGGCGGCCTCGCCGTCCTCGGCACGACGGCGCTCTCCGCGCTCGGCGTCACCGGCGCCGGGTCACTCGCCCTGCTGGGCACGGTGCTCGTCCTCGCCGCGTCCGTGCTGATCAACACGGCCGTCTTCGGCCTGGCCTTCCGGATCTCCACCCCCCGCGCCCTGACGGTGCGCGACGTCGCGCCGGGGGCGGTCGCCGCCGCGGTCGGCTGGCAGCTGCTGCAGAGCTTCGGCGTCGTCTACGTCACCCGGGTCGTCAGGGGCGCCAGCGCCACCAACAGCGTCTTCGCGCTCGTGCTGGGCCTGCTCGCCTTCCTCTACCTCACCGCCGTCGTCGTCGTCCTGTGCATGGAGGTCAACGTCGTGCGGGTCGACCGGCTGCACCCCCGGTCGTTGCTCACCCCCTTCACCGACGACGTCGTGCTCACCCCCGCCGACCGCCGGGCGTATGCCGGTCAGGCCGGCGCCCAGCAGAGCAAGGGCTTCGAGACGGTCGAGGTCTCCTTCGACCAGCGGGATCCGGGTGCGCACGACCCTTCCCCCGACTGCTGACCAGGGTCGGATGGGGGTCATCCCGGGTTGCGCCCCACGGGGCCCGGGTACGACTCTGGGTGAGACAGCGGGCCGGCAGCTCCGGCCCCGCGACCCGAGGAGATCAGATGTCGTTCGGTGACCAGATGAAACAGAAGGCGGACGAGGTCCACCTGCAGGACAAGGCCAAGGACTTCGGCGACGCCGTGGCCGAGGTCGTCAAGGCGGCCGTCGGGATGGCGTCGCACTATGCCGCCGAGAACCGGCCCAAGGTCGACGGCATGCTCGACAAGGCCGAGGCCAAGATCGGCGAGAAGGCCGGCCCCAAGCACGCCGAGACGATCACCAAGGCCCGCAGCAAGGTCGACCAGGGCCTGGACAAGGTGTCGGAGAAGGCCCCCGAGACCGGTGGCCCGACGGCGACCGACGTCCCGGAGAGCAACCCGTGGGCGACCCCGGCAGACTCGACGGTCCCGCCCGACACCACCTCGGCCTTCGACGAGCAGGGCCCCGACGGCTCCCCCTCCTGAGGTGCCGCCGGCTCAGGCCGGGAGGAGGGTGAAGCCCTCGGGCAGCCCCTCCACCCGGACCTGACCGGACCCGGACACCTCCACCGTGACCGTCGCTCCCGCCACCCGCAGGCCGGCGACCCTCACCGCCCCGAAGAGCGCGGCCCCCGGCGGACGCACTGTGACGGTTCGAGCGGGCACGTCGACGCAGAGCCCGAGAGCGACCGTGACGACCGCCATCGCCGACGCGGCCGCCCAGGCCTGGGGTCGGCAGGACGCGGGGTAGGGAGCCGGTCTCCCGAGCGGCCCGACGTCGGAGAAGAGCTCCGGGAGGCGGTAGCCGAACTCCTCCCCGGCGTCGAGCAGCCGTGCCGCGACGAGCCCCGCCTCGGCGTCGAACCCAGCGCGTGCGAGACCGAGGGCGCAGATCGCCGTGTCATGGACCCATACCGAACCGGTGTGGTAGCCGATCGGGTTGTAGCCGTCGTTGTCGGCGGCGAGCGTGCGGATCCCGAACGGCCCGAGCAGCCCCGTTCCGACGAGGCGTGCCGCGACCGCTGACGCGTCGGCCGCGCCGAGCACACCGGTGCCAAGGGCGTGGCCCATGTTGGAGCCCACGCCGTCGACGGCCCGGCCGAGGCCGTCGATGGCCATGGCGAGGTAGCGGTCGTCGCCCGCCCCGACCCAGAAGCGCTCTCCCACCCGGGCGCGGAGCCCGTCGGCCCACGCGGTCAACGTCGAGGCGAGGGTGTCGTCACCGTTGCCCTCCCCGTCCGAACCGACCGCGCGCAGCAGGTCCGCGGCGCCCGCGGCGGCCTCGACGGCATACGCCTGGGCCTCGATGAGCGCGATCGGTGCCTGCGCCACCGACCCGTCGCGGAAGCGCATCGAGTCGCCGGAGTCCTTCCACCCCTGGTTGACCAGGCCGTGGCCGCTCTCGTCGACGTAGCGGATCAGCCCGTCCGCGTCCGGCGCGGCGACGTCGAGCAGCCACCGTGCGGCCGACCGGAGCGCCGGCAGGAGGTCGCGCACCTCCGCCTCGGGCAGGCCCCAGCGCCAGGCGTCGTGGAGCAGGCAGACCCACAGGGCGGTGGCGTCGATGGTCCCGTAGTAGACGGGCGGGAGCGACATGCCGCTCGTCTCGTCGGTGTATGCCGTTCGCCGCAGCTCGTGGGGGATCTTGCCGGGTGCCTCGGCCGTCGCGGGGTCGAACCGGGTGCCCTGGCGCCGGGCCAGGGCACGCAGGGTGCCACCGGCGAGCTCGGTGCCGACGGGGAGCATCATCCGAGCGGCCCAGATCGAGTCCCGCCCGAAGAGGGTGAGGTACCACGGGGTCCCGGCCGCAGCGAAGACGTCGGTGGGGGCGTCCGGGTCGCTGAGCAGCAGACCGCGGAGGTCCTCGAGCGACTGGTTCACGAGGCGGCCGAGTCGCGGGTCGTCCGCCACGACGTCGACCTCCGGCGACCACACGTCACGTCCGGACACCGCGTCGGCCGGGAAGGCCGAGCCCTCGAGGCGGGTGGCCCGCACCGTGAGCTCGACGGAGCGGCTGCCCCCGGGCGGCACCTCCAGGGCGAAGCAGAGCTCGACGCCGCCGGACCCCACCTGCCGGCTCGCGGGAGCCGGTGTCGCGGCCAGGGTGGTGCGGAGACGGCTCGAGGTCCACGTGGCAGACGACCCTGGGTCGGATGGATCATCGGTGTTGCCCAACGAGACCGGGAGGACCTCACCCACGGGCGCACCGGACTTCACCGCGGCGACGTCCGACCCGTCACCACCCAGGCGGACGAGCAGGTCGACTGACAGCGCCTCGTCGGCGCGGGAGGTGACGACGACGGTCTCGGTGAGGCTCGGTCCGTCGACGACCCGTTGCCGGGACACCTCGACCGTGGGGTCGGGTCCGGGGTTGCCGAGATGACGGGCCGAGGCGAGGAACTCCGACACGCTGCCGCGGCTCGCGTGCGTCAGACCGGTCAGGGGCGCACCGCCGAGCCGGAGGTCGAAGGTCGACAGGACCCGCTCGTCGTCGACGAAGAAGCCCTGGGCACCGCCGTCCATCGAGCCATCGGCCCCGCTGAGGGCCGTGCCGTTGCCCCCGACGCAGATGGCGAGGTCGTGCAGCCATGGCTGGCCCGGGGACAGGGGCGGGGGCGGACGATCCATGGGGACTCCTGCGGACGACGGCGGTGGGCGGGTGGCGGGCGGTGGGTGGGACTCGGTGGTTCGTGGGCGAGATCAGGGCCGGCCCTTGACAGAGCAGGCCGGCAAGCCACACTATCCATGCAGCGATATGAACGTTCAAAACCGCGATGTTTGAACGTTCCACACCAAGACGAGGGCGTCAAGGATGACGAGTAGTGCACACCAGGGCCGGCGGGTGACGATCATCGACGTCGCCCGGGCCGCCGACGTCTCGCGGCAGACGGTGAGCAACGCGCTCAACACCCCCGACCGGCTCGCGCCCGACACCTTGGAGCGGGTTCTCCGCGAGGTCGACCGGCTCGGCTTCCGCCCGAGCCGGGCCGCCAAGACCCTCAAGCAGGAGCGCGCGGGAGGGTGGGGGATCGAGCTCAACTCGCTCGGTTTCGGCCGCCTCGGTTCGGTTCTCGACGTCTTCCTCATCGAGCTCACCGCCCTCTCGCGCACCCATGACTCCTACCTCGTCCCCTTCACCTCGGCCGACCCGAGCGACCCGATCCCCGGCTACGAGGACCTCGTCGCGAGCCGGATCGCCGATGGCTTCGTGCTCACCGACACCCGCCGCGACGACCCCCGGCCTGAGTGGCTGCGGGCGCGGCGGATCCCGTTCGCCGCCTTCGGCCGGATCTGGGACGACCCCTCGATCACCGACTGGGTCGACGTCGACGGCGCCGCCGGGGTCGACCGGGCCGTCCGGCACCTGGCGGACGGTGGCTACGAGCGGATCGGCTACCTCGGCTGGCCGAGCGGCTCCCCCGTGGGCGACGACCGCCGTTCGGGCTGGGAGCGGGCGACCGCCCAGCTCGGGATCGCCGACGACCGCTGGCACGCGACGACGGTGCAGGACCTCGACTCGGCGGCAGCCGCAGCTGCCCCCCTCATCGACGAGCTCGGCCGCGGCGGCGCTCTCGTCTGCGCCTCCGACGCCCTCGCCGTCGGTGCCTGGCGGGTGCTCATCGAGCGCGGTCTCACCCCCGGCCGCGACTTCGGGCTCGTCGGCTTCGACGACACCGACCTCGCGATCTCGCTCGGCCTGACGTCCCTGCGACAGCCCCTCGCCGAGGTCGCCGAGGACGTCCTGCACATGCTCGGCGCCGGCACCACGACCGCGGCGCGCGCCCCCGAAGGCGTCCTGCTCGAACCCGCGCTGGTCATCAGGGCCAGCACCATCCCGGCGGCCAACCGCCCCACCCCCGAAAGAGGCACACCATGAGCACACGATCATCACGCGGGGCCCTGGCCCTGGCCCTGGCCGCCACCGGAGCACTCGTCCTCGGCGCCTGCGGCGGCGGGTTCAGCGGCGGGTCGACCGCGGGCGCCACGGCCCCCCAGGCCACGAAGAGCGGCCCGGTCAAGCTCACCGTCATGATCGGCAGCTCCGGTGACGCCGAGACCAACGCCGTCAAGGCGGCGACCGACGCCTGGGCGAAGAAGAGCGGCAACACCGTCGAGGTCATCGCGGCAGCCGACCTCGGTCAGCAGCTCGGCCAGGCCTTCGCCAGCACCACGCCGCCGGACGTCTTCTACACCGACGCGTCCAAGCTCGGCACCTTCGCCAAGGCCGGCAACCTGCTCGCCTACGGCGACCAGGTCAAGGACGCCGGCTTCCTCCCCGCGCTCGTCAAGACCTTCACCTACGACAACAAGTTCTACTGCGCGCCCAAGGACTACTCCACGCTCGCCCTCGAGATCAACACCGACCTGTGGAGCAAGGCCGGGCTCACCGACGCCGACATCCCCAAGACCTGGGACGAGCTCGAGGCCGTGGCCAAGAAGCTGACGACGGGCAAGGTCACCGGCCTCGTCATCGGCAACGACATCAACCGCAGCGGCGCCTTCATCAAGCAGGCCGGCGGCTGGATCGTCTCCGAGGACGGCACGAAGATGACCGCGACGAGCGAGCCCGCCAAGGCCGGTCTCGCCGAGGTGCAGAAGCTGATGAAGGCGGGCGTGCTCAAGTTCTCCGCCGACACGAGCCCGTCGACCGGCTGGGGCGGCGAGGCGCTCGGCAAGGGTGTCGGCGCCATGACGATCGAGGGCAACTGGATCAGCGGCGCCAAGAAGGACTTCCCCAACCTCAAGTACAAGGTCGTCGAGCTGCCCGCCGGCCCGGCCGGCAAGGGCACGCTGCTCTTCAGCAACTGCTGGGGGATCGCGGCCAAGTCGCCCAACCAGGCCGCGTCGATCGACCTCGTCAAGTCCCTCATCAGCACCGACCAGCAGATGGCCTTCGCCGACGCGTTCGGAGTCATGCCGTCCACGGAGGAGGGCGCCAAGCAGTTCGCCGCGAAGTACCCCGACTCGGCGGCTTTCGTCGCCGGCGGCGACTACGCCCAGGGCCCGGTCAACCTGCCCGGCTTCGACGAGGTGATGTCGAAGTTCAACTCCGAGCTGGCGACCCTCGGCAAGGGCGGCAACCCGACGACGTGGCTCGAGGAGCTGCAGAAGAACGGCGAGGCCGCCATCGCCGACAACCGGTGACCGGCATGCCGCTGAGCGCGCGGAGCGGGCGGAGGGGCGGCGGCATACGTGGCCGGGAAGGGGTCGCGGGGTGGCTGTTCGTCTCCCCGGTGCTCGTCATCCTCGGGGTCTTCCTCGTCATCCCGATCTTCATGGCGCTCTGGGTGAGCCTGACGAACTGGCAGGGCAACGGCAGCCCGTTCACGAGCAGCACGGAGTTCGTCGGGGCCCGCAACTACACCGACCTGTTCACCCGGGACGGGCTGACCCGGTCCAACTTCATGCAGTCGATCGGCAACACGTTCTACTACGTGCTGCTCGTCGTGCCGCTGCAGACGGTGCTCGCCCTCGGGTTGGCGCTGCTCGTCAACAACAAGATGCTCAAAGCGAAGGGCTTCTTCCGGACGGCGTTCTACTTCCCGTCGGTGACGAGCTCGATCGCGATCGCGACGGTCTTCCTCTTCCTCTTCAGCAACAGCGGGGCCGTCAACGCGTTCCTCGGCTTCTTCGGGATCGACGGCCCGCAGTGGTTCAACGACAGCCGCGGCCTGCTCCACCTGGGGTTCAACGCGGCCGGGGTCGACAACCCGTCGTGGGCCCAGGGTGACGTCCTCGGCCGCAGCGTCTGGGACTGGCTGTCCGGCCCGTCGGTGGCGATGTGCGTCATCATCTTCCTCGTCGTCTGGACGACCTCGGGCACCTTCATGCTGATGTTCATCGCGGCCCTGCAGGACGTGCCCGTCGAGGTCGAGGAGGCCGCGGCGCTCGACGGGACGACCCGGTGGCAGATGCTGCGCCACGTGACCATCCCGATGATCAAGCCGGCGCTCTTCCTCGTCATCACGCTCGGCCTGATCGGCACGTGGCAGGTCTTCGACCAGATCTACGTCATGGGCAAGGGCGCTCCCGCGGGGACGACGCTCAGCCCGGCGTTCCTGTCCTACCAGCAGAGCTTCGGCAACTTCCGTTACGGGTCGGGGGCCGCGATGGCGTTCGTCGTCTTCATCATCATCATCGTGCTCACCCGCATCCAGCGCCGGGTCCTCACCGACAAGGACGAGCGAAAGCCGCTGCTGCGACGAGGAGGTGCGCGATGAGGTCACGCTCGGGACCGGTCAAGACGATCCTGCTGTATGCCGCGCTGCTCGCCTTCGCCGTGCTGTTCATCTACCCCTTCCTCATCCAGATCGCTACGTCGTTCAAGACCGACCCGGATGCCGCGAGCAACCCGCTGTCGCTCGTGCCGAACCCCTTCGACCTCGGCGCGTGGAAACGGATGTTCGGGGGAACGGCGGACTCCTCGGTGCCGATCACGACGTGGGCCAAGAACTCCTTCCTCATCGCGATCACGGTGACGGCCGGGCGGGTCTTCCTCGACTCCCTCGCCGGCTACGCGCTGTCGCGGCTGCAGTTCCGGGGGCGCGGCGCCGTCTTCGGGGCGGTCCTCGCGGTGATGGCCGTGCCCGGCGTGGCCCTGCTCATCCCGAAGTTCCTGATGGTCAACTACCTCGGCATCTACGACACCTACACGGCGATGATCCTGCCGCTCGTCGTCGACGCGGCCGGTGTCTTCATCATGAAGCAGTTCTTCGACTCGGTGCCGATCTCCATCGAGGAGGCGGCGCGGATGGACGGCGCGAGCATCTTCCGCACCTTCTGGTCGGTCGTGCTGCCGATGGCCAAGCCGGCGCTCATCACCCTGACGATCCTGTCGTTCCAGGGGTCCTGGAACGAGTTCAGCCACTTCCTCGTCGTGACGAAAGGGACCCCGGAGCACCAGACCCTCGTCACCGGGCTCGCGAGCCTGACGAGTGGTCAGCTCGGTGCGGGGACGCAGTACCCGTTCAAGCTCGGCACGGCGCTGCTCACGACGATCCCCGTCGCGCTGCTCTTCTTCGCCCTGCAGCGCTACTTCATCCGGGGCGCCAACGAGGGCGGCGAGAAGGGCTGAGTCGGGCTGAGAAGGGCTGAGCCGGGTGGCGTCAGCGGGGGCAGGCCGGCGGCAGCAGGGCCGGGTCGCCGTCGGGCCAGTCATCGGGGCCGTCGCCGAGGGCGGCGAGCGCCGCGACCTGCAGCCCGCACCACAGGGAGACGGCGCGGTCGCCCTCGAGGACGTCGCGGGAGAACTCCGCCCACGGGACCCACTCGGTCGAGGCCACTTCGGTCGGGTGGGGCTCGGCGTCCGGGGAGCCGTTGACGCGGCCCACGAAGACGGGGCAGAGCTCGTTCTCGACGACGCCGTCCATCTCGGCGCGGTAGGCGAAGTCCGGCAGCACGAGCCGCAGCCCGTCGCTGCCCACGTCGAGGCCGAGCTCGTCCCGGGCGCGGCGGGCGGCCGCCTCTTCGAGCCGCTCCCCCGGGGCGGGGTGGCCGCACGCGGTGTTGGTCCAGACGCCGGGGAAGGTCGCCTTCTCGAGGGCCCGGCGGGTCACGAGCAGCCGGCCGGCCTCGTCGAAGAGGTAGAGCGAGAAGGCGAGGTGGAGCGGCGTGTGCGCGTCGTGGACGGTCGCCTTGGGTGCGGTGCCGATGGCATGGCCGTCGGCGGAGAGCAGCACGACGAGCTCGACGACATCCTGCGCGCTGGTCCCGGTCACGTCCCGAGCCTAGGCGTTCGGCCGTGCGGGCCTGCCATGCTGGGTGGGTCACCCGCCCACACCTGGAGGAACCATGACGCAGCAACCCGCCCCGAGTGAGATCCCCGCCGGCTGGTACCCGGACCCGGAGGGCAAGCCGGTGTCGCGCTACTGGGACGGCGACGGCTGGACCGACCAGACCGGCCCGATGCTCCCCGCCCCGGCGCCCCCGTCCGCCTTCGCCCCGGTCGCGCTCGACGCCACCGGGATGCCGGTGAGCGACAAGTCCCGCCTCGCCGCGAGCCTGCTCTGCGCCTTCGTCGGCGTGCTGGGGATCCACCGGTTCTACGTCGGCAAGGTGGGCACGGGGGTGCTCCAGCTCGTGACCTTCGGGGGATTCGGGATCTGGGCACTCGTCGACCTCGTGCTCATCCTCGTCGGGGCCTTCCGCGACAAGGACGAGCGCCTCGTCCTCAACTGGTAGCGGGAGCGCCCGGCCTCGATGGAGCACGTCTGGTATGCCGCGTACGGCTCGAACCTGTCCCGCTCGCGCTTCCTTCACTACCTCTCGGGCGGCCGTCCTCCCGGGGCCAGCCGGACGTATGCCGGAGCGCGCGACCCCCGGGAGCCGCTCGGTGACGTGCCGGTGACCCTCGACGGCCAGGTCTACTTCGCGTGGGAGTCGCCGACGTGGGGTGGCGGCATCGCCTTCTACGACCGTGAGACCCCAGGGTCTGCCGCCGGCCGGGCCTACCTCCTGACCGTCGAGCAGTTCTCCGACGTGGCGAGCCAGGAGATGCGCCGTCCGGTCGGGCGCAACCTCCCCCTCGCCGACCTCTTCCGGGAGAGCCGGACGGCGGTGCTCGGGCCGGGCCGCTACGAGACGCTCCACGTCGTCGGCGAGATCGATGGGGTCCCGCTCGTCACCTTCACCGCCTCGTGGGCGCACCGGGAGGTCGAGCTCACGCCGCCGGTGGCGGCCTACCTGCGGACCATCGCGACCGGGCTCACCGAGTCGCACGGCTGGGGGCTCGAGCAGGTCTGCGACTACCTCGCCGCGCGGCCGGGGGTCTCCGGGGCCTGGAGCCAGCAGACCCTGGCCGAGGTGCTGGCCGCAACCCCTTCCCCACGGGGCGACGACGCGGTGTGATGGGGACATGACCGACCACGACCCCGCCCAGTCCTGCACCCGCGTCGCCGCGGGCGAGCTCTCCCCCGCCGACCCGACGCCGGGGATGACCCGGCAGGTGGCGCTCCAGACCGAGACGATGTGGTCGGGGGCCGTCGACACCGAGGGCGGAGCCGTCTCGGGCTGGCACCACCACGGCGACCACGACACGACGCTCTACATCGTCTCGGGGCGGATGCGGCTCGAGTCCGGTCCGGACGGCAGGGACGTCGTCGACGCCGGACCGGGCGACTTCCTGCGCGTGCCGGCCGGTGCGGTGCACCGTGAGTCGAACCCCGGCGACGACCCCTCCCGCGCCGTCATCGTGCGGTGCGGGTCAGGCACGCCGACGGTCAACGTGGAGGGCCCCGCGAGCGCGCCGGCGTGACGAGGCCGGCCGACCGGCATACGGACCGTCCCGCTGTGCCCGCGCGCCTCTGGCCTCCCCGTCGGTAAGGGTGTAGGCAGGGGAGGTGGGCTCAGACCCACCGCGGATGCTCGCGACCCCACCCAGGAGGACCCATGGCCACACTCGATGCCGCCCAGCTGCTCGCCGAGCTCGAACCGACGGTGGAGGCGAACCTCAACCGGCACCTCGAGGTCGCGCAGGAGTGGATGCCGCACGAGTACGTACCGTGGAGCCAGGGCCGCGACTTCTTCGAGCTCGGCGGTGAGCCGTGGACGGTCGAGCAGTCGCAGCTGTCCCCGATCGCCCGCACCGCGCTCGAGGTCAACCTCCTCACCGAGGACAACCTGCCGAGCTACCACCGCGAGGTCGAGCGCGCGTTCGGCCGCGACAGTGCGTGGGGCACGTGGGTCAACCGGTGGACGGCCGAGGAGGGGCGGCACGCGTTCTGCATCCGCGACTACCTGCTCGTCACCCGCGGCGTCGACCCCGACGAGCTCGAGCGGGCGCGGATGTCGACGATGGAGACCGGCTACGACTCCGGCGACAAGCCGCTGCTCAACGTCTGCGCCTACGTCTCCTTCCAGGAGCTCGCGACGCGGGTGTCGCACCGCAACACCGGCCGCTACACCGAGGAGCCGATCGCGGAGAAGCTGCTGACGCGGGTCGCCAAGGACGAGAACCTGCACATGATCTTCTACCGCAACATCGTCCAGGCGGCGCTCGAGATCACCCCGAGCCAGACGATGCGGGCGATCACCGACGAGGTCGTCAGCTTCCAGATGCCGGGCGCGATCATCCCCGGCTTCGGGCGCAAGGCGGTGCAGATGGCGATGGCCGGGATCTACGACCTGCGGATCCACCACGACGACATCGTCGCTCCACTGCTGCGCCAGTGGGGGGTCTACGAGCTCGAGGGTCTCGACGAGGACGGCGAGAAGGCACGTGAGGAGCTGGTCGCCGCGGTGACCGCGCTCGACACCGAGGCGTCGCGGTTCGTCGCGCGCCGTGAGGAGATGGCGGCGAAGAAGGCCGCCCGCCAGAGCAGCTGACTGCTCGGACGCGGGGTTGGCTGGGCGGGCCGGCCCGGCGGCATACTGTCCGGGGAACGGCCCTCCGAGATCAAGGACGATCATGCAGAGCAGCACCTTCACGCTGACCACCACCGACGGCACCGAGGTCTTCGTCAACCGTTGGCTGCCCGACGATGAGCCCCGCGCCATCGTGCAGGTCGCGCACGGCCTGGCCGAGCACTCCTCACGCTACGAGCGGTTCGCGCGTCGGCTGACCGACCACGGGTATGCCGTCTACGCCTCCGACCACCGGGGGCACGGCAAGACGTCGAGCCCGCGCGGGGTCTTCGGCGAGCACGACGGCTGGCGCACGGTCATCGACGACCTCCACGCGGTGACGGTCAAGGCGCGCGAGGAGCAGCCGGGTCTGCCGGTCTTCCTCCTCGGGCACAGCATGGGCTCGTTCATCTCCCGCGGGTATGCCACTCGCTACGGCTCCGAGCTCGCCGGACTCGTGCTGTCGGGGACCGCTGGCGGCGCGGGGGCGATCGGTCGGGTCGGCGTCTTTCTCGCCGCGACGCAGGCGCGCCTGCGCGGACACGCACACACGAGCGGCCTGATGAACACCCTCAGCTTTGGGCAGTACAACTCCGCCTTCAAACCGACCCGCACCGACTTCGACTGGCTCTCAAGGGATCCCGAGGAAGTCGACAAGTACATCAACGACCCGGACTGCGGGTTCGTCTTCAGCGCAGGCGGTTTCGCCGACCTGCTGCGGGGTCTGTCGCACGTCAACGAGGACGGCGTGGTGTCGCAGGTGCCGAAGGATCTGCCGATCCACCTCGCGTCCGGCGACAAGGACCCGGTCGGCGGGAACGGCAAGGGCGTCAAGCAGGTCGCCGACCAGTTCCGCCGGCTCGGGGTCAAGGACGTGACGGTGAAGCTGTGGCCGGAGGCGCGCCACGAGATCCTCAACGAGACGAACCGCGACGAGGTCGAGGTCGAGATCCTCGGGTGGCTCGACGAGCACCTCGCGACGGCGAAGTCCCCCGCCTGACGGCGAGGGACTCCTGGTTGGCCTGCTGGGCCGGCTCGTGGCTGGACCCGTGAGGGTCAGCCGACGTGCTGTGCCGGGCGGGCCGGTTGCTCGAGGCGCGCGTCGGGGCTCGGCGGTGTCTGCGGCGGACCCTGCGGTCCGGGCGGGCCTTGCGGGACCTCCGCGCCACCCTCGTCGAGCTGGAACGGCGGGTAGGTGTCCGTCATCAGCGCGGCATACGCGATGACGCGGTAGACCCAGCGGTTGAGCCCGATGACGAGGTCGAACAGACCTCGCGGGTAGCGGTCGGCGAGCAGGAGCGAGAGGCCGGCGACGAGCGTCAGCAGCCCGAGGATCCCTCCGCCGAGCACGTCGAAACGGATGTCGCTGCCGTTGCCGCCGCTACGGTTCCATGCCCACGTGCCGCCACCGACGAGCAGGCCGACGATGAGGTAGTGCGGGATGGCGAGCAGCCACCACTTGACGAGCACGAGGCCGCGGGAGAGGTGCTCGGGGTAGGCGATGTCGAGCCGCGCCGGGTAGTCCGGCTCCGGGCCGAGGCTGAACGGCGGGTAGCGGTCGGTGCCGAGGCCACCGTTGCTGCAGTAGTAGGACACGCGCCACGACCAACGGAGCACGCCGAGGTTGAGGTCGAACAGCCCGCGTGGGTAGCGGCCGGTGAAGAGGATCGCGAAGAACGCGACGATGCTGACCACGGAGAACGCGATCCACAACAGCCCGAGGACGAAGACGTGCGGGATCGCGAGGAACCACTTGACGAGCCAGAGCCACCGCGAGAGCGGCTGGTCGAGGCGAGCATCGAGCGAGACGGGACTGATGGCCCGGGGGTGACCCGACCAGACGGGCTGCTGCTGCGGGGACGTGCCCGCGGGAACCGGCGGCGGGGTGCCCGCCGGGGTCGGGCGGTTGCTACCGCTCGACCCGGTGACACTCGAACCCCTGATGATGAGGGCGATGGCGACCCCGGTCAGGACGAGACCCACGAGCAAGAGCGCGGCGGCGAGGGGCATGATGAACCCTCCGCGCATCCCGACGGTGGAGGAGACGGCGACGCCGCTGCTCCCGTCGGCGTTCATGATGACGGCGGCCCACCGGCCCTCGGTCATCCGCCAGGTCAGCTGCTGCTGGCCGGCGCCGGTGGCCGAGGTGGTCCAGAAGGTCTGCGAGGTGGGCGCGGTCACGGTGGCCGAGCCCGGAACTGACTCCAGGACAGCGGTGGCCGTCGCGCTGTTGCGGAAGCCGTTGATGCCGTTGATGCCGACGATCTTGTCGTGGGCAACGCCGGACAGGTAGGCGTTGACGTCGCTGACCGGGGCGATGCCGATGAAGACGGGCACGCCGGAGGTGAGCGACCGGGCGCTGAGCCGCAGGTCGAGGTCGAGGCGGCTGAGCGCCCAGGAGGGCACCTCGGAGCCAGTCTGGACGATGACGTCGCCGGCGGTGATGGCCGGGCTGTCGCTCGCGAGCGCCGGGAGGGTGAGCGACACGTAGCCTGCGTCGTCCCGGCCGACGGCGTAGGAGGCTGCGAGACCCGCTCCGGCGAGGAGCAGGCCGAGGCCGGGCAGGATGAGCAGACACCCGACGATGAGGGCGGCGAGGTGACGTCGGGCCGGGTGCGGATCCGGGGTGCGGGGTCCGGGGGGTGGGATGCTGGCATAGGACATGCTCCAGCGACCTGTCTCGGCTCGGTGAGCCGTGTTGTCCTGCGCCGAGGCGACGCGGACGGCTTAGTCCGCTTCATGGACTACCCCGGTGCTTCAAGCCTACGGCCGTGCGACGAAGGACGATGAGGATTGCGGCAGTTCGTGGCACGACTCACATCGTCCCCACCCGGATTTTGTGGGCGGAGCCCCGCGCCCGGGTGCCGAGACACGGGCGGGGTCCATGCGCCAGCATGGCCCCGTGCCGGACGACTTCCTCATCGCCAAGAACCCCGACCCGGAGAGCACCCTGCCCTACCTCGTGCGGATCCCGCTGGGGCACGACGGCATCGTGCTCAAGAGCAAGGACACCTGGCCGCGGACGAGCAAGGTCTACTGCCACCGGGCGGAGGGCTGGCCGGAGGAGGCCGACGTGGTCGAGCGGGTGGCCACGCGCGTCTGCACGCGGCGCGGGGCGGCGATCGAGCTCGTGCTCGACCGCACGCAGGAGAGCCGGTCGCAGTTCGTGCTCACCCATGTCAAGGGACGGGAGGCGATCTTCTGGCAGAGCGCCCGCACCGCGAAGCAGGCCCGTCCGTCGGTGCGGATCCCCACGGCCCGCGCCGCAGGCGTGACCGGGGAGGACACGCCGGACGGTCCCCTCGAGGTCCTCGTCGACACCCATGAGCGCTATGCGTGGCGGTTCACCCACCAGCAGGTGACGACGCAGAAGCAGCGGCTCGATGCGGGCGACTACGCCGTCCGGGTGGGCGACTCGGTCGTGGCCGCCGTCGAGCGCAAGAGCCTCGAGGACCTCGCCTCGTCCCTGCTCAACGGCAAGCTGCGGTATGCGTTGAGCGAGCTCAGCGCGCTCCCCCGGGCTGCCGTCGTCGTGGAGGAGCGCTACTCGCGCGTCTTCGGCCTGACCCACGTGCGTCCGGCGGTCGTCGCCGACGCCATCGCGGAGTGTCAGGCCCGCTATCCCAGCGTGCCGATCGTCTTCGCCGAGACCCGGGCCCTGGCGCAGGAGTGGACCTACCGGTTCCTCGCCGCGGCGCTGCACGAGGTCGGCACCCACGACGACGCGGACGCACGGATCGCCACGTTTGCTGCCGCCGGCCCGGTGCCGCCCGCACCGCCGAGCACGGCCACCGTGCGCGCATGGGCACTCGCCGAGGGGTTGACGGTGAGCGATCGCGGTCGACTCAAGCCCGAGATCTGGTCAGCCTTCGAGAGCAGTCACGGGAGTGACGGGGTCGACTGACGATCCCGTGTCGTAGGCTCGCGCCGATGGGACACGGGACCGATGACGCTGGCCCGCGATGACGGCGGCAACACATCCGACTCCGCCTGCGTGGGTCCGGCTCCTCGACGTCGACCGCCTCCGCCTCGAGCTCGGCAGAGCCACCGTCGACCGGGGGAAGGCCTACCACCGGCAGGGTCGGGTGCTGCGCTATGCCGTCGGCGAGCAGGGCACGATGGTCACGGCCACCGTGGCAGGGAGCCGAGGCCGGCCCTACACCTCGGTCATCGCTCTCGACTGGCCCGAAGAGGAGACCCCGGACGCGCTGGCCGCGCTCGAGCCGGGCGCGCTCGAGTGGTCGAGCAGCTGCACGTGCCCCATGGGCGGCGACTGCAAGCACGTGGTGGCCACGGTCCTGGCACTGACCGAGGCAACGCCCGCGACACGGCAGACAGCACGGGCAGCGGGGGCCGCCGGGCCCGGAGCGGCGTGGCAGGCGCTGCTCGACCCCATCCTTCGGGCGCCGACCACGGGGGCCCACACGGCAAACCCGGCCGACGCCTTGGGCCTGCTGGTCGAGGTGAGTCGCCCCAGCCAACGCGTCGGCGGGCCGGTGGCGTCGCCGAGCCTCAGGCTGCGGCCGGTCGCGCGGGGAGCGAACGACAACTGGGTGCGCACCGGGATCGGCTGGCAGGACCTTGACTACGGCGCGCGGGCCCGTCGGGCCGACCCGGCCCAGCGGGCGGCGATCAAGGCCCTCCATCTGGCCGAGCGAGCCCACTCCACCTCCTACTACTCGTCCTACTCCGGCCAGACCCTGGACGCAGGCGGGCTCGGACCCGCGCTCTGGCGGCTCCTCGACGACGCCCTGGCGGCCGGGGTGTCCATCGTCGCGGGTCAGCGTGGACACCTGCCGGTGCACGTGGCGACAGAGCCGGTGAGTGCGGCCCTCGACCTGTCGCGCGCCCCGGGGGGTGAGCTGCTCGTCGTCGCCGCCGTCGCGGTGCCCGCCACCGACGGGCCGCCCCAGTTCATCGGGTCGCCCCCGCACGGTGTCTTCGTGCAGACCGGGGCCGGGCTCACCCTCGCCCGCTTCGAGAGCCCCCTCGAGCCGGCGCTGGCCGACCTTGTCCGACGGCACGGCGAGATCACCGTGCCGGCCCCGGACGTCGACCGGTTCCTCACCTTCTACGTCCCGACGCTGAGGCGGCTGGCGAGCGTCGGGTCCCGGGACGACAGCGTGGAGCTGCCCGAGGTGCGGCCACCCACGCTGGCGCTGCGCGTGGTCGCTCGCGGGGACCACCGCCTCGGGCTGCGCTGGTCCTTCCGCTACGGCGTGGGAGACGGCGCCGTCGACGTGCCGCTGCTGGCGCGCCGCTCCGCGACCGGCGACCCCGCGGACCCCGTGCCACGTGACCGGGACGCCGAGGAGGCGCTGCTCGCGGGCATCGTCGCACTCGACGACCTGGACGCTGTCGCCGGTCTGCGCGTCCCGAAGCCGGGGCTGGGCCGGCTCGGACTCGTGCTCGAGCCCGAGCTGGCCGGGATGGACACGGTCGTCTTCGTCCGCGACGTCCTGCCCGTGCTCGAGGCACGCGACGACGTCGAGGTGACCGTCGTCGGTGAACTCCTCACCTACGTCGAGAGCACCGCGACACCGGTGGTCGCCGTGTCGGCGTTTGACCCGGGTGACCCTGGTGACCCGGCAGACCTGGTCACGGACGGCGACCCGACCGGCACCGGCCGGGTGGACGACCACGCCGATGGCCACGGCGACGGGCCGCAGCTCGACTGGTTCGACCTGGGCATCGACGTCAGCGTCGACGGCAGGCCGGTCCCGCTGGCTCGTCTGCTCCAGGCGCTCGCCGCGGACGAGACGCACCTCATCCTCGACGATGGCACGTGGTTCTCGCTGGACGTCCCGACGTTGCACACGCTGCGCCGGATCGTCGACGAGGCTCGGACGTTGCAGGACCGGCCGACGGACGGGCTGCGGATCAACCGGTTCCAGGCTGGCCTGTGGGCCGAGCTCGTCGAGCTCGGCGTCGTCGCGCACCAGGGAGAGCAGTGGTCGCGGTCGGTCCAGCCCCTGCTCGGTCTCGGGGAAGTTCCCCGACCCGATCCCCCGGCGGGGCTCGCGGCCGACCTGCGTCCATACCAGCTCGCGGGCTTCCAGTGGCTGTCGCTGCTCTGGGACCACCAGCTCGGCGGCATCCTCGCCGACGACATGGGGTTGGGCAAGACGCTGCAGGCCCTGGCCATGGCCGAACGGGCCCGGTCGGCGGGCACCCTGACGCCCGAGGCGCCGCTGCTCGTCGTGGCACCGACGAGCGTCGTCTCCGTCTGGTTGCGCGAGGCCGCACGGTTCACGCCGGAGCTGGTGGTCACCACCCTGACCGAGACGCAACGACGAAGGGGCACGCGGCTCGCGGAGGCGATCGAAGGGGCGCACGTCGTCGTCACGTCGTATGCCATCTTCCGCATCGACGATGTGGCCTTCCGCGCGTGTCCGTGGGGTGGGCTCGTGCTCGACGAGGCACAGTTCGTCAAGAACCACCAAGCCCGGACGTATGCCGCTGCCCGCCGGCTCCCGGCGCCCTTCAAGCTGGCCATCACCGGCACCCCCCTCGAGAACTCCTTGATGGACCTGTGGGCACTGCTGTCGATCGTGGCCCCGGGTCTCTTCCCCTCGCCGCAGGCGTTCACCGCGCTCTACCGGCGGCCGATCGAGTCGGGCACGTCCCCCGAGCTGCTCGACACGTTGCGCCGGCGCATCCGGCCGCTCATGCTGCGCCGGACGAAGGAGTCGGTGGCCCCTGACCTGCCGCCCAAGGTCGAGCAGGTGATGCGGGTGGAGCTCGACCCGCGGCACCGGCGCATCTATGACCGGCACCTCGCTCGCGAACGGCAACGCATCCTCGGCCTGCTCGGTGACGTCGACCGCAACCGCATCGCCATCCTCAGTGCGCTGACGAAGCTGCGCCAGCTCAGTCTCGACGTGCACCTCGTCGAGCCGGACGCCCCGGCCAGCGTGCCGTCGAGCAAGGTCGAGGCGTTGATCGAGCAGCTGGTCGAGGTGGCGGCGGAGGGGCACCGGTGCCTCGTGTTCAGCCAGTTCACCGGCTTCCTCGGCATCGTGCGCAGACGCCTTCGCGAGGAGGGTCTGGACCACGTCTACCTCGACGGTCGCACCCGCGACCGGCCCCAGCGGATCGCGTCCTTCGTCGAGGGCGATGCGCCGGTCTTCGTCATCAGCCTGAAGGCCGGTGGATCGGGCCTCACGCTCACCGAGGCGGACTACGTGTTCGTGCTCGACCCGTGGTGGAACCCTGCCGTCGAAGCGCAGGCCATCGACCGCGCGCACCGGATCGGCCAGGTCAAGACCGTCATGGTCTACCGCCTCGTCAGCGAGGACACGATCGAGCAGAAGGTGCTGGACCTGCAGGACCGCAAGCGCGAGCTCTTCGCGAAGGTCGTCGACGAGGGTGGGCTCATGGGCGCGCCGCTGACGGCGGAGGACATCCGCGGCCTGCTCGGTGTCGGGGAGGAGCCCACGGATGCCCCGCCGGCAAGCGGCCGCGCGGGACGGTCCGAGGTCCGGACAGCCAGTGGCATCCGTCCCGCCCCTACCGCACCGGCGGCTGCGCCCGAGTCGAGCGCTGCCGAGGTGCGGGCATGGGCACGGTCAGCAGGACTGCCGGTCGGCGACCGGGGGCGGCTGAGCCCGACGATCTGGGATGCCTACCGAGAGCGCACATCCATCCGCCGCACGGGCCCGAGGTCGCGCTGAGGCTCGAGGCCCAGGACGCCGGTCGGCGAGGCGCACTGCTCGCGGCCTGGCAGCCCAGCAAAGCGAGCGATGGCGGCGCATCTCTCGGTTGGGTCCTCACCGTGCCGCTGCCTTGCCTGACATGATCGTGAGCCATGACGTCGATGGTGTGGCTGGTCCCTCACACGCACTGGGACCGGGAGTGGTACGAGCCGTTCCAGCAGTTCCGCCTCAGGCTCGTCGACCTCATGGACGACGTCGTCTCGCGCGCTGACGCCGAGCCGGACTTCCGGTTCACGATGGACGGGCAGATGGCCGCGGTCGAGGACTACCTCGAGGTCCGGCCCGAGCAACGCGACCGGGTCCGCACCCTCGTGGAGCGGGGCCAGCTCGCGGTGGGGCCGTGGCGCGTGCTGATGGACGAGTTCCTCTGCTCCGGCGAGACGATGATCCGCAACCTCGAGACCGGGCTCGCCGACGCGCGGTCGGCTGGGTCCGGCGATGGAGGTCGGCTACCTCCCGGACATGTTCGGCCACTGCTCGCAGATGCCCCAGATCCTGCACCACGTGGGCATCGACCGAGCGGTCGTCTACCGGGGGGTGCCGACCGCCCTCGACCGCAACGAGTTCTGGTGGCGGTCACCGGACGGAACCGGGGTGCGCACCGAGTACCTGGCCAACAGCTACGGCAACGCCGCCGACGTCTTCGGCCACGGTGGGGACGCCCGGGCGCGTCTCGCCATCCGGCTCGGGGAGCAGGACCACTGGTACGGCGAGCGCGACTTCCTCGCCCTCTACGGCACCGACCATGCCGCGCCGCTGCCGACGCTGATGACGGACGTGGCGGACCTCAACGCGGACGGTGGGGTCCGGGTGCGCGTCGGGACCCTCACCGCCTACCTCGAGGCCACCGGCGCCCCTCAAGCAGACCTGCCCGTGATCGAGGGCGAGCTGCGCAGCCACGCGCGCGCCAACATCCTCCCCGGGGTGCTCTCGGTGCGCTGGCAGCTCAAGGAGGCGATGGCGCGCTCCGAGCGCCTGCTGGCCCGGTATGCCGAGCCCTTCGCGGCGCTCTGGCTGGCGACTCCACCCGCGCACTACCTCGACCTCGCGTGGCGCAACGTCATCGACTCCTCCTGCCACGACTCGGTCACCGGGTGCGGCGTGGACGAGACGGCGGTGCAGGTGCTCGCCCGCCTCCAGGAGGCGGAGCACGCCGCACGCGCCGTCCGCGACCGGGCGCTCGTCCCCGCGGCGAGTGCGACCCCCCGCGATGCGCTCGTGGTGGCCAATCCCCTGCCGGCCCCGCGCACCGACCTCGTCGACGTCGCGATCCCGGTCCCGGAGGCTTGGGGCGCAGTCGGTTTCGCCCTGCCGGGAGGCGCCGTCGTCCCGGCCCAGGAGCTCGGACGGCCGCAACGCGAGCTGGCTCGCGAGACGGTGAGATCACCGGGCCTGACCACACTCATGCACCGGGTCCACGACAAGGAGCTCTTCGGTATCGAGGTCGCCGACCTCGTCGTCGACGTCGAGTCCCGCACGGTCACCTTCGAGCTCGCAGACCGGGGGGACCCGGACTTCGACGCGATCACCGCAGAGCACCGGCTGCGCGAGGCCGCCGACGGGTGCGCCGAGGACACGCTGTGGCAGGTGATCACCCGTGACGAGCCCCGGCGGCGGCTCGCGGCGCACATCCCCGTGCCCGCTCTGGGCTGGACGGCGACCCGCATCTGCGAGATCCCGTCCGGCTCCCCCGGCCAGGAGGGGTCATCCATCCTGACCGGTGATCGTCACCTCGACAACGGCCTCGTCGCCGTCTCGGTGGAGGAGGGCGGAACTCTCGCGCTCACGGTGGACGGCACGACGGTGGGCGGCGTGGGCCGCCTCGTGGACGGCGGCGACTGCGGTGACACCTACAACTACGGACCGCCGCGAGAGGACCGGCTGGTCGACCGCCCGGAGTCCGTCACGGTGAGCCGGCGGAGCACGGAGGGACCCCTCGTCGGACGGTTGCGCGTCGAGCGCCGTTACGAGCTCCCCACCGCGAGTGACGCCGAGGGGCGTTCCACGACCACCGAGCCGACGACCGTCGTCATGGACGTCGAGCTGCGGGCCGGCGAGCCCTTCGTCCGGATCGACCTCGCGTGGGAGAACCGGTCGAGCGACCACCGTCTGCGCCTGCACGTGCCCACCCTCGTCCCGGCGGACCACTCCCACGCGCAGGGGCAGCTCGATGTCGTGCGCCGCGGCCGCACGGCCGAGGCCGGGCCGGTGGGCGAGCACCCGCTCGCGACCTTCCCCGCCGAGCGCTTCGTCGACGCCGGCGGCATGGGTGTCGTGCTCGGACGCAGCACGGAGTACGAGGTTGTCGACGACGCGGCGGGCGGCACCGAGGTGGCCGTCACCCTGCTCCGCGCCGTCGGCTACCTCAGTCGCAACGTCCACCCGCACCGGAGCGAGCCGGCCGGGCCGCAGCTGCCGACCCCGGCGGCGCAGGTGCTCGGGCCGGCGCAGATGAGCCTCACGCTCGTGCCGCACCGCGGCTCGTGGGAGGAGGCCGGGCTGGGGCGGGTGGCCGAGGCGGTCCTGCACCCCGTCGTCGTGAGCGCCGGGACCGGCGATCCCGCAACGGTGCTCACCGACGTGGAGGGCGTTCACATCGAGGGTGCCGGCGTGGACCTGCTGGCTCTCCGAGTCCGCGAGGGAGCCGCGGACTCCCTCGAGGCGAGAGTGGTGAACTCCTCCTCGACCCAGACGACGGCACGAGTCGGCAGCGACCGCCGGCCCGTGCTCGTGGCGGCGCAGACCTCTGCACGAGGGGAGGCTGTCGCGGCCCTGGCCGTGGCGGACGGACGCGCCGAGGTGGCGCTCCGCCCGTGGGAGATCGCGACGGTGCGGCTCACCCTCGGCGGCTCCTGACGAGCACCGGGTCGCGAGCACCCCTGCCCGCGTGGTCAGCCGGTGAGGGCGTGGACCACTCGGTTCTCGTCCTCGAGCCAGCACGGTCCGGGCCCCGACGGCTCGCGGACGACGTCGTCCCGCACCACCCGGCGCCGGCCGCCGGGCCGCGTGAGGTGCAGCCCCTCGGCCCCGAGCACCACCAGCTCGTCACCGTGCCGCAGCAGCAGCGGGCCGTCGAGCGAGGCGCTCACCGCGGTCCGACCGTGGCGTATGCCGTCGAGCACGTCGTCGCCGTCACAGAGCACCCACGTCGTCGGTGAGCCGGGCAGGGCGTCCGCCCCGTGGTGGTGGAAGTCGCTGCCACCGATCGGCGTCGTCCCGGGCGTCATGAGCCACCACGCGAGCGGAGCTCCCCACGTGGGCAGGGCAGCCCACGAGGAGTGCCACACCTCCGCGACGGCCGGCGCAGGACCCGCCTCGAGCCAGGCGCAGTCGGCGGCGAGCGGGTGGTTGACCGAGAGCACGCCGCCGCGGGCGGCCACCTGGGCTCCCCAGCCGGCTTGCGGCATACGGAAGTCGACGAAGCCGATGTCACCGAAGGCATTGGCGTGACCGGTGTCGCGGGTGACCTCCTGACCCGGGACCAGGGTGATGCCGTGCAACCGACCCACCGACGGCAGGTGGGCGTGGTGGCTCGTCGTGTTGTGGTCGGTGACGGCCAGGAAGTCCAGGCCCCGAGAGACGGCGAGCGCAGCGAGTCCCGTGAGCGGCAAGGCCCCGTCGGAGTGGGTCGTGTGGGCGTGGAGATCCCCTGCCAGCCAGTGCTTCCCGTCGAGCTCCGGCAGTCGTCGCGCACGCGGCGCTCGTCGCGCGGGAGGGACCTCGTGCGGCTCGGCAGCACGATGCCGGGCCACGTCGGCGGCGGTGACCGCCCGGACCTCGAGCCGGGCCACCACGCCGTCGCGGTGCACCCGGTGCAGCCCGAGGAGCACGTGCCACTCGCCCCCGGTCATCGGCATCGGCAGGTAACCGGGGGTCGACCACCGCTCCGACACGACGAACGTCCGTCGGGCGCCACCGGACCACCCGACGTATCCGCCGGGCCCCTCGAGACCCAGATCGAGGACGGTCGTCCCATCGGCCGGGTGGGCGAGCTCCACCTCGACGGCGAGGACCCCGTCAGGCAGGTCGAAGGAGATCGGCCGGATCTGCTCCTCGGCCCGGTCCTCGAGGCCGAACGGGAGGTCGACAGCGAGCAACGTCCGGGTGCTCACGATGAGAGCAGCTCACCCTCGCCGTCGTAGACGAGGACCCGTTCGGGCACCGGCACGACCCGCACACGCGCGCCGACCTCAGGCTCCTCCCCGTCGGGCACGACGGTGCGAACCCGCTCGTCATCTCGGGTCCGCGCCGTGATGAGAACCGTCGCCCCCAGGCTCTCGACCGTCTCCACGTCGCCCTCGAGAGTCCACGGCCCGTCGCCGCCCAGGTGGGCATACTCGGGACGGAAGGCGACGAGGACCTCACCGTCCGGGGTGCCCCGAGGGATCCACGCGCTGCCGGCGTCACCAGAGATCGTGTCTCCCGAGACCTCGAGGCTCCCGCCGCGGATCCTGCCGGGGATCATGTTCATCGGCGTCGACCCGATGAAGTTGGCCACGAACGTGTTGGCCGGGCGGCGGAAGACCTCCGACGGGGTCCCCAGCTGCCGCAGCACCCCCGCCTCCATGACCGCTATCTGGTCGGCCATCGCCAGCGCCTCGCCCTGGTCGTGCGTGACGAAGACGGTCGTCACCCCCAGCTCGTGCTGGAGCCGCTTGAGGAAGGTCCGCGCCTCGAGCCGCAACCGGGCGTCGAGGTTGGACAGCGGCTCGTCGAAGAGGAAGACGTCCGGCTGGCACGCCATCGCCCGAGCCAGCGCCACTCGTTGCTGCTGGCCTCCCGAGAGCTCACCCGGGCGGCGCGCCATGAGCTGGTCGAGCCCGAGCCCCGCCCCCGTCTCCAGGGCCTTTGCCGTCCGCTCGTCCCGGCCGACCTTCTTGATCCGGAGCGGGTAGGCGATGTTCTCGCTCACGGTCATGTGCGGGAAGAGCGCGTAGTCCTGGAAGACCATCGCGACGTTCCGCTGTCCCGGCTCGAGGGTCGTGACGTCGCGGTCACCGATGGTGATCGACCCGCCGGTGGCCGCCTCGAGCCCCGCGATCGTCCGCAACAGCGTCGTCTTGCCGCAGCCCGAGGGGCCGAGGAGGGCGAAGAAGGACCCGTCCTCGACGATCAGGTCCATGCCGTTGATCGCGGTGACGTCCCCTGGGTAGACCTTTGTCAGCTGCTCGATGTGGATGCTGGCCATCAGCTCTTGATTCCTCCGTGGAGTCGGAAACCGTAGCGGTGATTGACGAAGAGGTAGAGCGCGACGACGGGGACGGCATACACGAGGGAGAAGGCCGAGATGAGCGGCAGGTTGGCCTGCCCCCCTTCGGAGTAGAAGGTGTACATGACCACGCCGGCCGGAGTCTTGTTGGGATCGCGGAGCAGGATGTAGGCAGTGAGGAAGTCGCTCCACACGTTCACCAGCGCCCACACGGCGATCGTTGCGAGACCGGGACGGACGATCGGCAGGACGACGTGGCGCAGCACCTGCATCGGGCTCGCCCCGAACACGCGAGCGCTCTCCTCGTAGGACTTGGGGGTCGAGTCCATGAAGTCCTTGAGGATGAAGATCGCGGCGGGGAGCAGGCCACCGGTGAGCACGAGGATGACCCCCGAGCGGTCGTCGATGAGCCCGAGCACGAACATCAGCTGGAAGATCGGCACCATGGCCGCCGTCCCGGTGACGATCGAGCTCAGCAGGAGCAGCGCGTAGAGCAGGGCATCGCGCCCGGGGACCCGGACCCGGGACAGCGAGTAGGCGGCGAGCGCGGCGAACACCGTGACCCCGACCATCGACCCGCCCGCGAGGATGACCGAGTTGCGCAGGGACGAGAAGGCGTACGGGTTCTCCGAGAGCCGTTGGAAGTTGGACAGGGTCCACTCCGGCCACGCGACGCGCAGACCGGGGTGGGCGTCGAAGGGCGCCGTGACGAGCCACAGCATGGGCAGCGCCCAGAAGGCGATGACGACCGCGAAGAAGGCGGTGAGGACGAGGCGTCGCACCACCCGCCGCGGGTTCATCGGCGCTCCCGCAGCAGTCGGATGTAGAACAGCGCGATGACGAGGTTGATGAGCAGCATGATGAAGGAGATGGCCGACCCGTAGCCGAGCTGGCCACCGTAGAGCGCCTTGTTGTAGATGAAGACGGGCAGGACCTCGCTCTGGTGGTTCGGGCCGCCGGCCGTGAGCAGGTAGGGCGAGAAGTCGTTGAAGGTCCAGAGGCTGATGAGCAGGGTGTTGGTCAGCACGTGCCCGCGGATGTGGGGGAACACGACGTCGCGCAGCTGCGCGAAGGTGCCGGCGCCGGCGAGCCGGGCGGACTCCAGCTGCGAGGGCGGGACCGCGGAGAGGGCCGCCGAGAAGAGCAACATCGAGAATGCCGTCCCGCGCCAGGTGTTGAACACGATGATCGAGGCCATCGGGTGCTCGAGCAGCCAGTCGGTGTTGCCCGTGCCGAGGATGGCGTTGAGCGTGCCGCCGTCGCGCGAGAGGTAGGCGACCCAGAGGAAGGCGACGATCGAGCTCGGCAGGATCCAGGCGAGCAGGACGAGGGTCTCGACGACGCGGCGGACGAGACGCGGGGTGGAGCGCAGTGTCCAGGCGAGGGCCATGCCTGCGCCGCTCTGGCCGATGATCGCGGAGCCGAAGACGAAGACGAGCGTCAGCCAGAGGGCGTTGCGGAAGTCGGGGTCGGTGAACGCCGCCCGGTAGTTGTCGAGCCCGACGAACTGGGGGTTGGCCGCCTGGACCCCGGTCAGCCGGTAGTCGGTGACGCCGAGGTAGATCGTCCACACCGCCGGCACGACGAGGAAGGCCGTGATGAGCAGCAGCGCCGGGGCGATGAGCCCCGTCGCACGCCGCCGGCCGAGGCCGGCGGCGTCGACGGAGAGGGAGCTCACGAAGACTTCACCTTGTCGGCACCGCCCACCGCCTTCTCCAGGGCCGACTGGTAGGACTTCGCGGCGTCATCGACGCTCTTGCCCGAGACGATGTCTGCCGTCGCCTGCTGCAGCGCCTGGGACACCTGCGGGTAGACCGCCAGACCCGGCCGGTAGTGCGTGATGGGCAGGACCTTCTGCGAGACGAAGCTGAGCAACGGGTCCTTGGAGAGGACCTCGTCGTTGACGTCCTGCCGGGCCGTGATCCGAGCCGCCCCCTTGAGCTGGGCCTTGATGGCGTCGGCGGAGCCGATGAACTGGAGCAGCTCCCAGGCCTGCTGCGGATACTTCGTGTTCGGGTTGAGGAAGTAGCCGCTCCCGCCGGACATCGACACGTCGTCCGTGCCCCCGACGCCCTTGCCGGGAGCCTGGGCGGGGATGAAGGCCCAGCCGACGTCGCTGTCGCGTGACGCCATCGGCGAGTCACCGTTGTCCGGGTTGATGACCGAGCGCCAGAAGTAGTCACCCTCGAGGAGGACCCCGATCTTCCCGTCGGCGAAGGCGGCGAAGGACTCGTCACGGCCCTTGGCGGCCTGCTGGAAGTTCTTGTCCTCCAAGCCCTTGTCGAGGATGGTCTTGTAGAAGCCGAGGACGTCGCGCACCGCCTGGGTGTTGCCCTGCCACTTGCCGTCGGAGTAGATCTCGGCGCCGGCGCCGACGAGGAGCGGGAGCACTCCCTGCATCGTGGTGGCCTCGCCCATCGCCGTGCCCGCGTTGATCTGGAGCGGGACGACGCCGGGGAGCGCCTTCAGCTTCTGGCCGGCGTCGATGATGTCCTGCCACGACTTCGGCTGCCAGTCCGTCGGCAGGCCGGCCTGGGCGAAGAGCTTCTTGTTGAAGTAGAGGATCCGACCATCCGTGCCGGCCGGGAGACCATAGGTCTTGTCCTCGAAGGAGGCGTTCGCCTGGACGGCCTTGGGGATCTGGGCCCACCCGTCCCAGGACGTGACATCCGGTCCGACGACCTGGTCGAGTGGCTTGATGTAGCCGGCCTGGGCGAACTCGCCGACCCAGATGCCGTCCATCGCCACGATGTCGGCGCCGGAGCCGCTCTTGAGGTCGAGGGCGAGCTTCGTCTTGTACTTCTCGTCATCCACGCCGGACGGCTGGAAGCTGACCTTGACGTCGACGCCCTTGGCCTTCTCCTGCTCGGTGAACTTCGGGATGACGTAGTTGGCGAACCAGTCGGCCTCGTCGGCGTTCTTGCCGCCCGAGATGGCGTTCGACGCGATCGCGAGGGTCACCTGCTTGGCGCCTGCGTTCTGGGTCGGGTTCGCGGTCGGCGACCCCGAGCTGCGGTCGCAGGCCGCTGCCGCCGTCATGGTCAGCGTGGCAGCGAGGACGACACCGATCGTGCGGAGGCGACGGGAGGGCTGCCGGTCGTGGAGGGTGTCGGGGACCGTGCTGGACCCGTGGGGTGTTCGGGGACTTGGGCCGTTCATGCGTGTTGACCTCCTCGGTCAGGGTGATGAGTACGTGGTTCGGGGGTCCGGGCCGACCCGGGCCGTCCGGGGTCAGGCAACGACCACCTCCGTCCCCCCTTCGCGCGCGAGGTCGAGGGTGCGCGAGTCCGCAGCCGAGGTGGTCACGAGCACGGAGAGCTGGTCCAGACCGCACACCCGGATGGAGCCCTGTCCGGGGAACTTCGTGTGGTCGGCCAGCAGCACGACTCGGTCACCGCCAGCGATCAGGCCCCGCTTGGTGGGGACTTCGACCGACGTCGTGTCGAGCACGTGACCACGTGAGGAGATGCCGCTCGTGCCGAGGAAGACGGTCGATGCACGGACCTGACGCAACGACTCCTCCGTGAGCGGGCCCACGAGAGAGTGGTATCGGCGCCGAAGCAGACCACCGAGCATGACGAGCTCGACCACGGGATCGTCACGGAGCGCGTCGAGGACGGCGATGCTCGACGTGATCACGGTGATCCGCCTGCCCCTCAGCTCGTGCGCCAGGGCCCCGACGGTCGTCCCGATGTCGAGGAGCACCGACTCGCCGTCGCGGACCATCGCGGCGGCTCGCCGGGCGATGGCACGCTTGGCCCCCGCCGCGTCGTCAGCCGCCTCTTCGTAGGGACGATCGACCTCGGCGGTGTCGACGGGCGCCGCACCGCCGTGGACCCGGCGAATGATCCCGGCGTCGGCCAGGTCGGTGAGGTCCCGGCGGATCGTGGACTCCGAGACGCCGTGCAGCGCGACGAGATCCCGCACCGAGACTGCCCCGTCTCGGACCGAGTCAGCGATCGCACGGTGCCGCGAGTAACGCACGCCTGCAAATATGGCACGGAAATGACTGAATTTGGAGGACTCTGACTGAACATTCTGGAAACGATCAGGACCGCCCAGACAGCCGAGGCGGTGGGTTGTCGCGCGGGTGGCCGGGGTACGCAGGCAGCAGCACGTCACCCGCTCCCCTCACTGCCGAGGCGAGCCCGGTCGCTGAAGGAGCCGCAATGCCGAGCTACAGCCGCACGACCACGATCGCCGTCGACCAGGACACGGCCTACGCCTACCTGTCGAAGGCGGAGAACCTGCCCGAGTACTTCCCGCGGATCACGAAGGTGACGACGCGCGGCGGCGACGAGGTCGAGACGACCGCCGTCATCGAGCCGCCCGGCGAGGAGAAGCAGACCGTGCACGGGACGGCGTGGTTCACGGCCGACGACGGCGAGCGGAAGGTCGCGTGGGGCTCGGAGGGCTCGAACGACTACCACGGCGAGCTCGACTTCGACCCGGACGGCGACGCGTCGTGCACCGTGCGGCTCACGCTGCACTCCGAGAGCGACCACCCCGGCATCGAGGAGTCGATCGACGAGACTCTCAAGACGATCTCGAGCACGCTCACCGAGTCCGTCTGAAAGACAAGGAGATCGGGCGCCGCCCGGTGGCGGCGCCCGATCTCGTCATGAGGTGGGCTGGGGTCACGTCACTGCATGTAGACGTAGCCGGCGCCGGTGGTGCAGAAGATGTAGGTCGAGTTGCACCGGTAGTCAGACCCGCTCGTGTAGTTGATGGTCTTGGTGCCGAGGTTGTAGGACCCGCTGAACCACGACAGGCCGAGCGCGACACTGGCGTAGCCCGACACGGGGATCATCTGGGCAGGAAGCCGGACGGCGGTCGTCCCAGCCGGGATCGTGTAGTAGTAGATCTTCGTGATGGCCGGAGCCCAGTAGGAGACGAGCGCTCCGGAGGTCGTGAAACGTCCCTGCTTGGTCGACACCTGGATCACGTACTTGACCGTCTGGGCGCCCGTGGTGCGACTCGAACGGTTCACGACCGGGCCGGGGACGCTCAACGCGGGTGCGGTGGTCCTGCCGTAGGCCACGGCGAACCCTTGTCCGGTGACGACGTAGGGGGTCACCCAACCGGGGGTGCCGGACTGGCCGTAGGACACGGCGGAGGCGGAGGAGGGGGCCAGCGTGAGGCCGACGATGCTCGCACTGACCGCGAGCATCGACGTCAGGAGCCGGCGGCCCCGGCGGCGCGACGACGGGCGGGCGGGGGTGTCATCGAGGGCGGTGTTCGTCGTGATGGTCGTGAGGTCCATGTCCCTGCTCCTTCTGCCTGGGGGATCCGGTCTGCCCGGCCCGTTGGGAAGAGACTGGAGGGAGGCACTTAAGAACCACTGAAACCCCCACCGGCGGCGGCGCCGGCTTCCATACTGAGCAGGTGACCGAGCTCAGACTCCTCGGCCCGATGGGCGTTCACGTCGAGGGTCGAGGGGCGCTCGACGTCCGGCTCGGAGGTGCCAAGCAGCAGGGAGTTCTCGCGCTGCTCGCCCTCGCCACGCCTCGCGCGGTCCCGACCGACCAGCTCATCGACGGCCTGTGGGGCGACGAACCCCCCGCCACGGCCCGAAACGCGATTCAGGTCTACCTGACCGGTCTGCGCAAAGCGTTGAGATCCCTCGGATTTTCGATAGATCGCGTCGGGGACTCCTACGTCTTGCGCGGAGACGTGATGGTTGACGCCGCTCGTTTCGATGAGGCCGTCGCCGCCGGTCGGGCCGCCCTGCGGACCGGACGAGCCGACCGCAGCGCCGAGGCCCTGACCGATGCCCTCGGGCTGTGGGGTGGGCGCCCCCTCGACGGACTGGATGCGTTGCCCTTCACCTCCGGCGCCCGCGCCACCCTGGAGGCCCTTCGCGCGTCGGCTCGGATCGACCTCGCCGAAGCACAGCTACGGCTCGGTCGGCACGACGACGCGCTCCGGACGGCGCAGGTCGTCCTCGACGAGAGACCCTATGACGAGGTCGCCTGGTCCGCCGTGGTCAGGGCGAGCTACCACGCCGGCAGGCAGGACGACGCCCTCGCCGCATGCCGCCGGGTCCGGCGACTGCTCGCCGAGGACCTCGGCGTCGACCCGACGCCCGCCCTCGTCGAGCTCGAGGCTCAGGTGCGCCACCAGACGGTCCCGGCGCCGCCTCCCGTGTCACCCGTCGGGGATTCCGCGACGGACGCCGAGGCCGACGAGCCTGCCCTGCCACCCCTACCCTCGCTCCCCCGACCCTTCGTGGGTCGGGGCGAGCTCGTCGACCAGGTCACGGCGCTCGTGACCGACGGTACGCGGGTCGTGACGCTGACCGGCTTGGGCGGGATGGGCAAGACGACCCTCGCCCTGGCCGTCGCTCATCGGCTTCGCGAGTCGGGAACCCGGATCGCGTTCTGCCCACTCGAGGCCGACGTCACTGCCGCGGCCGCCCTCACGCGTGCTTGCCGCGCCGTCTCCGTCGAACCAGAGGACGACGCCGTCGTCGCCCTCGGCACGGGTTTCGACGGAGTTCTGTTGCTGGACAATGCCGAACAGGTCATCGGCCTCCCGGCCGAGGTGGACAGACTCGTGACCCAGCACTCCGGACCCGTGCTGCTCGTGACGAGTCGCCGGCCCCTGGGCTGCCCCGGCGAACGCATCCTCGCCGTGCCGGGCCTCGATGTCTCCACTGCCGACGGGGAGGACGCACCGGACGCGGTCACCCTCTTCCTCGGGATCGCCGAACGGGTCGGCGCCGATCTCGGCCAACGGGTGTCGAACCGCCACGTCGTGGACCTCTGCACCCTGCTCGACGGCATACCGCTGGCTATCGAGCTGACCGCGAGCAGGACCCGGACGGTGCCGCCGAGCCAGCTCCTCGACCGCCTTCGCAAAGGCAAGGATTCAGCACTGGACGGGCCACACGGCGCCGCTCGGGCTCGGCAGGCGAGTCTCGGCGTCGTCCTGGAAGACACGCTGGGGAGCCTGTCCTCGTCGGCGTCCCGGCTGCTCGGGGTCCTCGCGGCCTTCGAAGGACTCGTCACGCTCGACCTCCTGGAGAGCGCGGCCGCGGACCTCGTCGAGAGCGACGTGCTGCGCACCCTCGAGGAGCTGGTGGACTGTGGGCTCGCCGTGCCCGCCAACGACGGAAGGGTCAGGCTGCGCGCCCCCGTTCGGGAGTTCGTGCGAGGCGACGGACCCAACGCGGAGTTCGACGCCGCGGTCGTGCGCGGCGTCTGCCACCTCGCAGCAGCCCACGGTCCGCGACTGGCCGAGAGCGGGATGGGTGAGGCTCTGGCGCGGCTCACCCTCGACGAGGACGCGATCGCCACGGCTGTCACCCACGCCGTGGGCAGCGGAGACGTCACGTCTGCGGTCGCGCTGGTGCGCAGCCTGCCGCGATACTGGCTCTTGGCCTCGCGGATTCCCGAGGGTGGCGAGGTGATCGACCGGGTGACCGCGATGCAGGACCTCGACCCCTCAGACCGAGGGTGGCTCGAGCTCCTCGCCGGGACCTACGCGTCGTACCTGCACGGCCCCGAGGCGGCCACCATGCTGGCCACGGCACTCGGTGAGGCCGCCCGCCTGGGCCTGCCTCCCGACCGGGTGCACGTCAACGGGTGGTGCGCCCTGGCGGCACTACGGGCCCAGAGTGGGGAGCACGACGAAGCGCAGGCGCACCACGCCAGCGCCGCGGAGCTCGCCGCCAGGAGCGGGGACGCCGCCCTCGTGCTGCTGGTCCGGGACCTCGAGGCGTTCCTCGCCTCACACGCCGGCGACTGCGAGCGATCCCTCGACATCGCCCTCAGGGCCCTCGAAGAGGCGCATGCGGCGGGAAGCGACTACGACCTCGCCCACCTGTACAACTCCGCCGCCGACAACCTCAACATGCTCGGTCGACCCGACGAGGCCCTGGCCATGGTCGACGAAGGGCTCGACAGGGTCGCGGAGGGCAACATCGGCCTGACGGCCCAGCTGCTGCTCATGAGGGGCATCAGCCTGACCCTGCTGGGTCGGGTGCCCGAGGCGCACGGGGTCCTCACCGAGTTCCTCCTCACGTCGCGGGAGCGCTTCCCCGACCGGATGCTCGTGGCGGACGCCCTTTTCGCGATCGGCGCCGGGTCTGCCATGGGCGGTCGGGACGAGGTCGCCGCGCGGTGCTTCGCGTCGGCCTCGAGCCTGTACGAGGAGAACGGGGTCACCGCGCAGGGACGCCTGCCCGCCGGGCTGCTCGCGGAGGTCGCCCCCTGCACAGACCGGCTCGGGCCGGCGAGGCACCGGACGTTCGCCACCCTGGGGCACGCAGATCCCGACCGGATGGTCTCCTCGCTGTTGGGCTGACCGACCAGAGAGGGCCTTCCGGAGGAGCCGCCACCCTCGACGGGCGCTGATGGTCTCGCCGTGGAATCCTCGGCGGCATGAGGTCTCACTGCGCGCTCTACATCGACGTCGGATACCTCATCGCCGCCTCGGCCACCCGGGTCACCGGCACGTCGCTGCGCAGCGGGGTGGTCGTGTCCTACCCCGATGTCGTCAAGCGGCTCATCGCCGCCGCCGAGGAGGCGAGCGGGATGCCGCTGCTGCGGGTCCACTGGTACGACTCCGGCCGTCGCAGCGGAGGTATGCCGGACGCCGAGCAGGAAGCGATCGGCATGCTGCCTCGGGTCAAGCTGCGCCTCGGCCGGCTCTCCCCGCAGGGGGAGCAGAAGGGTGTCGACCTGCGCATCGGGCTCGACCTCGCGGCGCACGGGCGCAACCGCGTGGTCGACATCGTGTATCTCGTCTCGGGGGACGACGACCTGAGTGAGGCCGTCGAGGAAGCGCAGAGCCACGGCGTGCAGGTGGTGCTGATGGCCGTCCCCGACCGCCTGGGCCGGGCGCACGCCGTCTCGAAGCACCTCATCCGGGAGGCCGACGACCTCCTCGTGCTTGACCCGTCGATCATCGACGACACCGTGCACGTGCGCCAGCTCCAGCCCGAGGAGCCGGCGGCGCTGTCGGATGCCGCCGCTGCGGTGGCGGTCCCCTTGCCCGGGCCGCGCCACTCCGATGCTGGCAGCGCCACCCTGGGCATCGACGCAGCCGCTCCCTCCGCGTCCCGGCCGACTCCGACACCAGCGGTCCTGGCGGGTCCTCGGCCCGCGGCGAAGGCCGGTGCCGTCGGCGCCGCTCCCGAGGCGACCGAGAGCAAGCCGGTCTGGTCCAGCGCGAGCAGCGGGGTGGCAGCGCGCGCGACCGCGTCGACGACCGCCGCCGAGCTCGAGCTCATCGACGAGGTATGCCGCGGAGTGCTCTCCGCGTGGTCCGTGACCGCGAGCGCTGAGGACCGCCGGCGGCTGCAGGCCAAGAACCCGTACATCCCCAGCGATCTCGACCGGGCCCTCCTTCTCGACCTGTCCGACCGGCTCGGCGTCTACGACGTGGAGGATCACATTCGCTACCTGCTGCGCGACCACTTCTGGGAGGCGCTCGAGTCCATCTCGCTGTGAATTTGGTTGCGATGCAGGTGATTTGAGGCTGTCGTTGGTCGCGCATCGCGCGATCTCGTCGACTTTCCCCAAGACGCCAGTGGCACAGCACCGACAGGTCTACCGTCGAGTGGTGAGCATCAGACACGCGGACTTCGACGGTCCGCTGGAGCGGGCCCACGCATACGCCCTCGAATGGCTTGCGTCGCTCGACGAGCGACCGATCGGCCCTCGAGACGATGCCGACGCGGTGCTGAGGCGGCTGGTCGGGCCGCTGCCGGAGGCCGGTCTCGACCCGACCGCCGTGGTGGAGGAGCTGCAGGTCGCGGTCGAGCCGGGCCTCATGGCCATCGGCTCGGGGCGCTTCTTCGGATGGGTGATGGGTGGCACGCAGCCGGCTGCCCTCGCCGCCGACTGGCTCGTGAGCGCCTGGGACCAGAACGCCGGCATGCGCGAGTCGACCCCGGGCGTCGTCGCCGTCGAGGAGTCGGCGCAGGCGTGGATCCTCGACCTGCTCGGCCTCCCGGCCGGAAGCAGCGTCGGTTTCGTCACCGGGGCGACGATGGCCAACACCACCGGTCTCGCCGCCGCCCGGGGTGCGGTGCTGGCCCGGGCGGGGTGGGACGTCCACCGCGACGGCCTCACCGGCGGCCCCCGCGTGCACGTGCTCGTCGGCGCGGAGCGCCACGACACCGTCGACCTCGCGCTGCGCTACCTCGGGCTCGGCGCACCCGTCGAGGTCGCCGCGGACGGCCAGGGTCGCATCCGCGTCGACGCCCTCGAGGCCGCATTGGCCGAGGTGCCGGACGGCGCGCCGGTCATCGTCGCGCTTCAGGCCGGCAACGTGCACTCGGGGGCCTTCGACCCCTTCGCCGACGCGATCCGGATGGCGCACGCCCGGGGTGCGTGGGTGCACGTCGACGGCGCGTTCGGGCTCTGGGCCGCGGCCAGCCCGGCACTGCGGCACCTGACCACCGGACTGGCGCAGGCCGACTCGTGGGCGACGGACGCCCACAAGACCCTGAGCACCCCCTACGACTGCGGGGTCGCGGTGGTCCGTGACCCCGGGGCGATGCGCAACGCGTTCGGCGTGCATGCGAGCTACCTTCTCGAGGACGCCGGCCCCGGTAACCCCTACGAACGCACGCCCGAGCTCTCCCGCCGGGCGCGCGGGGTCCCGGTGTGGGCGGTGCTTCGCAGCCTCGGCCGCGCCGGCGTGGCCGAGCTGGTCGAGCGCCTCGTGGCGCGGGCCGCCGAGCTGGCGGCCGGCGTGGCCACCGTCGACGGGGCCACGGTCGTCAACGACGTCTGCTTCACGCAGGTGTGCGTCAGCTTCGGTGGCGACGAGCGCACGGCGGCGGTGGCCACCCGGCTCGCCGCCGACGGTGGGGCGTGGATGTCCGGCTCACGGTGGCGTGACCAGGCGGTGCTGCGCATCTCCGTCAGCAACTGGTCGACCGACGCCGACGACGTCGAGCGCTCGCTGGACGCGCTCCGGCGGGCGGCCGCGGTCTGACCGCCGTCTCCGCTCGGTCTCGTCGCGGCGCGGGCCGCTGCGACCCGGCTGCCGCTGCGCCTCGAGGTCTGGGACGCCCACCCCGGTCTGTCCCACCCCTGCCAGGTGTGCTGGTCGTGGGCACCGGGTCGGCGGGTGCAGACTGGCAGTCCAACGACGGACGGCATCGGATGACTGAGCATGGCTGAGCACGAAGCGTTTGTGACCCCGAAGTTCGCACAGCCCTACTGGGCGAAGCACGCCTACGAGGTGCTCGTGGAGACAGCCGGGCGCTACAACACGGTCATCACGTACTCCGAGCTCGCGGAGGAGGTCCAGCGGCGCTCATCCCTGCGGACGAAGTCGCAGATGCGCAACTGGATCGGCGCCCTGCTGGCCGGCCTGGTCGCCGTCAACCACGTGCGCAACGAGCCGCCGCTGACCTCGCTGGTCGTCCACAAGGACGACGGCCAGGTCGGCCCGGGTTACGACGAGGTGCTCCGCGTCGCCGGCGAGGCCCCGATCACCGACCCGTCCGAGCGCGAGACCCACGCGGCCGCTGCGCGTCTCGAGTGCTACCGCCACTGGGGCGCCGACGTGCCCGAGGATGCCAAGCCGACGCTGAGTGCACGCGCCCGGGTGGTGCGGGCCAGCACTCCGCGGACCCCTGCAGCCGCAGAGGCTCGACGCGGCGCCGTCTGCCCGACGTGCTTCATGGAGACGCCGGTCTCCGGCGACTGCCCCAACTGCAGCTGACTCCTGCGCGGTGTCGATCACTGGACTCCGTGCACACCAACGTCGGCGGCTGCGCGCCCTAGACCGTCACGACCTCAACCATGTCTTCCAGGCCGACCAGGTCCCCGGGGTTACGCGTGTAGAGGCGGGCGGAGTGCGCGTGCGCGGTGGCTGCGATGAGCAGGTCCATCGTGCGTGCGCGGGGCTGTCGACCCGCCTGCACTACTGCGGCAGCCAGTTGCCCGTAGCTTGCCGAGACGGCCTCGTCGATGGGCAGGGCGTCGAACTGACGCTGGAGGATGGACAGCCGACGGAGCCGCTCGGCGCGAACGCCCGGCTGCGTTGCCACGAGGACGCCGAAGTGCAGCTCCGCCAGGGTCACCGCGCTGATTGCCAGCTCTCCCTCGAGTGGGTCGACGTTCGTCGCGATCACGACGCTGGTGTCGAGGACTGCCCTCATACCGCGGTCCACGGGTCACGCAGTGACTGGTCGATGCCCTGTCGGTCCCCTTCCCACGCGCTGTCCTCGGGACCGTCGAAGAGGTCGGCGATGTGGTCGAAGGTGCGCCACCGGCGAGCACTCGCGCCGACCAACCGGGCGCTGGGGCGTCCGGCGACCGTGATCGTGATCTCTTCGCCGGCCTCCACCCGTCGCACCAGCTCGGATGCATCCTGGCGCAGTTCACGGAGCCCGACAGTGCCCATCTGGGCAAAATAGCACAGGTGCTACCACGACCACCCAGGGCCGGGAGCGTCCCACGGCATGGGGTCGGATCCGACGAGGGTCTCGGTGGAGATCTGGTTGTCGTGACATCGGATGAGCCAGAGCTCCCTCGTGTCGTTGCGCTCGGCGGCGACGATGCCGTTGACGACGTGGTCGAAGGTGAAAGAGGCAAAGTCGGGTCTGCCGCTCGAGCGGGCAGCGGCGCCCGGGCGCAAGAAGTGGTCGATGAGGTACTGCAGCCAGGCCTCCGCCATCCGCGACTTGTCCGCTCGGGAGTCCCAGCTCAGGCAGCAGCCCTCCGGGCAGGGCCGCCAGTCGAGGTGCGGATAGGGGCTTCCGTCGTCGGGGGTGGCAACTCCGTCCTGACATGGTCGCCAGATGGATGAGCGCCCATGGCATGTCAGAGATCCCCAGCAGACGTTGAACGACATCAATCGGCTCTGCCCCTTCGAGCTGGGCCACATCATCGTCGCTGCCGTCGAGCTCGGCTCGCAGCGCGTCACCGATGCACGCGTGGCACCGACGGGTGAGCTGATGGTCGGAGACTCGGGAAGGGAAGTGGCGGAGAGCTGGCCGAGCAGTTGGTGCCCGAGCGCTGGGCGTCAGATCCCAGCGGCCACGGCATGACCCACGTGCTCGTGACGGTCGTCTGCCGCAACGGCCGGGTCATCTTCACTCGGCGCGAGGAGTTCTGGTTTCGGGCCTGGCGGTACGCCAACCATTTCCGTGGCGCGTTCGACGGTGACATCTACGTCGTGACGCCGCACGGATGGGGAGGAATGATCGATCGGCGCGGAGGGTACGAGCCCGCGCTGGGCCACCCGGGTCGAGAGCGCCTGAGCCTCGTCGCGAGTCGACAGCGGACCCATTCACGGCCCACAGGTGGGTGAGGTCAGGTCCTACTCAGCCATGAATCCCGTCGGCGCGTCGACGAAGGTCACCGTCATCCCCAACGCATCGAACATCCCCGTCAGCATGGTCCGGGTGTTTGCCCCGGCCTGTCGCGTGAGCTCCGACTCCTTCGCCGCCGAGGCCAGCTTGTCCTCGGCCAAGGCGTACAGCGACTGCTGGTCCTTGGTGGAGAGGGCGTCGTTGATCCGGTTGAGGACACCGCGCTCCTGGGAGAACAGGTACGTGCGCTTCTGGTCCAGGTTCGGCTTGTCGAGCCTCGGCTCCGGCAGCCGAATCGACACCGTCTTGCCGTCGTCGGAGAGCGCGAGGTCTCCCTCCGCGAAGCCCCCGAAGTCGACGTAGGCGTCGACCGTTCCCGCCGCGACGAAGAGCGACCGCTCCCCCGCCAGGAAAGACGGCACCCAGTCGACGTCCTGCTCGACATCGAGGACGATCTCGAAGTTCCCCACGGCAGCGTGGTACTCACTGAGGCCTTCGATCGACTTCAGCAGGGCGGGCTGGCTCCGGTCGACGGTCCGGGTCTGGAACGGGATCTTGAGCCCGAGGAGCCCGGAGGCGCCGAGCACGGCCAGCCCCACCACAAGCGCACCGACTATGCCAAGCGCCACGACGCGCAGTGCGGTTCTCATGCTTTCTCCCTTCGCGACCGACAAGGTCCACCACGCCGCCGGAACGCCTTCGCGTCGCGTCCGTCGATGTCGTCACGACATCTGCACGCTCGTCCAAAGTGCAGCGTCGAGCAGGCGCAACGGCTCGCTGTCGAGGACGACCGCATCCGACGCTGACTCCTGCACCGACGCGCGGAGCTGCTCGATCGCTCCTTTCACCTCGTCGTCACCAATAAGGGACTGGTAGACGAGCCAGTCGACGCGGTAGTTGCTGGCGCGCTGGATGTCGAGCAGTCGGCACACGATGTTGTCGCGCACGGGGAAGAGGTCGGGCCGCTTGCGAGCGCACAGCTTGCTCGCGATGACCCACGGGTTCGACGTCTTGACCTTCGCCTTGGCGAGGTTCTTCTTCACATGGCGGTACAGGACCTCCATGGCCGCAAGGCCCGTCGCGTCGACGGTCTCCAAGGGCCCCGACGGGAGACCCTTGAGGGCCGCCGCGATCGCGTCCGTCGTCTCCGTGTCCTCGGTCAACCGCCGTGCCGCGTTGGCCGGGATGGCGACGCTCAGCAGGGTCGTGGCGAAGAGGTCATCCGCCCCGATGCGGTCGGGTGCGTTCTCGCCGATCGTGGCGAAGCTCGCCCCTGCATAGTCCGTGGTCGTGTCGTAGTAGCGCAGCAGCTTCCGAGCCGCCTCCGGCGAGTTCAAGGCCGCCATCGCGCGATCCTTCGCCGTCGCCAGCATGTCCGGCGCAGGCTGCGCCCAGTCGTTCCCAGCCATCGTGGCCTCCCCTGTCGTATTCGCCCAGACACTAGGCGAGATCGGTGACGATGCCCTGTTGAACCGTGGCTCCGTCACGCCGCGCTCGGGTCAGAACCGCTCCCGACCCGCACCGCGGGTGATCCACCGATGGTGCAGCGCAACGTGATCGGCGTCGAGCTCCTCGTCGTAGGGACCGTCACGGTGCAGGCAGTCCTCGCACAGGGTGTAGAAGCGGTTGTCGCCGCCGATGCACACGCTGATGAGGTGGCACCGCCAGGACTCGTAGGCGTAGACGAACTCCCGCTCATCTTTCTCAGCAAGCGCATCGAGCTCCTCGACGAGCTGCCGGAACACCTTCGGGTCCACCGGCTCCTCGGGCTCCCCCGCGGTGGAGGACCCACCGTGGTCGGCGGTCACTGACCGATCCCGTCGCCCGAGGACGGGGCATGGCTCTCCGCCGAGTCGGAGACGGGCCGCTCGAACCATTGCCCTCCGTACAGTCTCCCGGTGAATCCGGTCAGCCGGGCCTCCTCGAGCGCGGTGGCAAGTGCCCGCCCGGCTCTGCTTCGAGGGTGGCGTACCGCGTGCCGGGCCAGCTGGTATGCCGTGTTCTTCGCCAGGCGGCGACGCAGCGCCTCGAGCACGTCGTCCTCGACGGCGAGCTCGAGCCAGATCGACACGTCGTACCACTCGAGCCACTGCTCACGCGATGGCCACGTCTCGAGCACGAGCGCCGCGACGGTTTCGAGGTCCAGTCCCGTGATCCAGTCTGCGAGGACGGCGGCCCGCTCGGTGGCGCCCTGGGGCCACGCGACGAACTCGCGCTCCTCCCCCAGGTCGCCCCACTGGCGGGCGACGGCCAGCCCGGGCGCGACCACCTGCAGGGAGTTGCCACCGTCCCAGCTGATGGGCCCACCTCCGGACTCGGAGAGCCACCGGCACTCGGCAACCGTCTCACCGACGAGCTCACCGTCGTCGGTGCCGTTGTCGTCGACGCGGAGCCAGCGCCATCCACGTCCCGTCCGCACCGCGACGACGGCGACGCCGTCGACCGTGCAGTGCACGAGGCGTGACGGCACACCCTCGACGGCGCGAGCGATCGCCTCGAGGTCCAGGCCCAACAGCTCCGCGGCGGGCCGATCAGCGACACCGTCCACCTGCACGTCGAGGCCCGTGCGCGGCATACGCAGATGGTGGAGGAGGTCGACGCCCAGGTCGGCCGCCGAGCTCACCTCGCACACGATGCCGGCGTCCACCCGGGACAGCTCTCGCACCCCGGCGAACGCGGCCTCCACGGTCGGGAACTCACCCGCCGGCTCCTCGCGCCACGAGGCCTCCACGTCGCGAACGAGGCGCACGACGCGCACACCATCCTCCGCTGCGGGGAGCACGAACCATCGTTCCCGACGGCCGTCCGGGAAGGTGCGCTTCACCGAGACCAAGGTCTCGGCCGGGGCAGCCGGCCACCCACCGAGCGCGATGTCGTGCAGACCGTCACCCCATGCCGCGTGGTGCTCGGGTGACCCCGGGACGACCGGGAGGTATGCCGTCCCGCCCGCGGCCCTCGCGGCGGCGACCACCTCGGTGGCCGACCAACCGCTGTCAGCCCAGCGGCAGGCCGATGCGGCGTCTCCACCGAGCGCGACCCACTGGTCGACGGTGCGCGGCCGCCACGTCGCGGGCCATCCCTGCCGCACGTGGAGGTCGTGCTGCACCTCGTTGCTCTTGCGTGCGGCCCGCCTCTGAGCCCGGCGCAGCCCACGGCGCTCCTCGGCCTCCTGCCCCGCGACTGCGTCACGGTGGGCGGCGGCGGCTTGACCCTTCTTCCGGCGCTCGGACGCGGCCTCCTGTGCCGCCACTCGCGGGGCCCAGAAGTCGTCGGCGAGGTGAGCGAAGAGTGCGTGGAGCATCGCAGCGCGCTCGGCATCGGCCGTCTCGAGAGTCCGGTCCAGCGCGGACGAGGCAAGAGCGATGGACTCGTACGGCGACGGCAGGCCCAGCTCACGCCAGGCTCGGTCCACCCCGGCAGCCCTGTCATCCGGGACGATCCGCCTCCACCCGAGCTCCACGACGCTGTCGTCGGTGCACGAGATGACCGACAGGGCATCGGCGGTCCACTCGAAGATCGCGTCCTGGCCGAAGTCCTTGCCGAGCGCCACGGCCTCGGCTCGCGGCAGCCCGATGATGACGACGCCGGGCTCGACGTGGCGCCACGACCGGTCGCCACCGGCTGCGGGGTGGGACGCGATCCCACGGCTGCGCAGGCGCTCCACGAGCGCGCGGTGGCTCCGGGCGTTGTCGGTCTCCGTGGCGACCCGCCCGTGCGGGTTGAAGGCCGTGATCACGTGGACGGGCTCGCGTGTCGGAGCCACGCCGTGGGTCGAGCCAGCTGGCGCGGGCTCGAGCATCGTGAGCCCGTCGGGCAGGTGCAGTCGCAGCAGGACGTCCAGATAGACATCGCGGATCATCGGCAGGTCACCTCCCCCGCTGCACTGGCATCGGTGACGCAACCCCTCGCGGCCGCAAGGGAACTGGCGCAGGAACGCATGGTCGGCCTCTCGTCCAGAGCCTCTGGACAGAGGCCCGCGTTGACCAGGGCAGCGGGCGCTGCCTGGCCGGGTCTTCCATGGACAGCACCGAAGCGGTTCGGTTGCTGGGCGACCCCTCCAAGGTGGGTGACGGTCGCGCCTCTTGACCCGATGACGATGATGACAGACGGGTCCGACAGCCGGGTGGAGAAACGGTGCCCGCCGCACCCCCCTCAGTGCGCGGCGGGCACCACCCGGCATACGCCGTGTCAGCTCAGCTGGACGACGACGCCGTCGGAGAAGGGCGAGTCGTGCAGCTCGATGCTGGCCGGCTCGGTGCCCTTGGGCATGTCGAAGACGAGCGTTCCCTTGACGGCATTCCCCGGGTTGATCTCGTTGAGGAAGACCTTGTTGTCCTTGAGGTAGATCGCGGCCCCCGTGGCGGACGAGAACTCGCGCCCCTTCGCGTCGCGCACCTTCTGCGACGAGTCGGCGAGCAGCTGCGCCGTGTCGCCGATGTTGCTGACCGTGACGCTGACGAGGACGTACTGGCCCTGCGCCTTCTCGTTGAGGTACTCGTCGCCGACGCTCTCGACGCCCTTCTGCACCTTCGTGACGGTGAACTCGAACTGTCCGTCACGGACCTTCTGGCCCACCTTCGCTGCTGCGGCGGCGTCGCCGTCGCCCTGGTCATCGGCGCTCTGCTCATCGGAACTCTGCTCACTGGGAGCGGCGACCGAGCCGCTCGTGGGCGAGGTGGCGCCGCCCCCGTTGACGGCTGACATCACGATGCCGATGAGCACGAGGGCGAGCAGGCCGGTGAGGATCTTGTGGCGGGCGAACCAGCTCTTGCGGGCCGGCTCGGGTGCGGGCGGCGCCGGGATCTGTGGCGGCTGCCACATGGTCGGCTGGTTCGGGTTGTGCGGCTGGTTGGCGCTCATGACGGTATCCCTGTCGTTGGTCGTGTGGTTGCCGAGGAGACTGTCCCGCTTTGCGCCGTTCGCCCGCCTCGGTCGAGTGGGCCGAGTGGGCTGACCGAAAGGATGAGGCGCGGGCGCGCGCACCGTCCGGAAGGTGGAGGGCGTCGTCGGTGCCGTGCCCTACCTTTCGGGGTATGCCGTTCAGCCCGCCGTCGTGGTTGCGTGACCTCACGCGCCGCGACCGGGTGCTGCGCCGGCTGCGCACCGTGGGGCTCGGGTCCCTCATGCTGCTGGACGCGGTGTATGCGTCTGGCGGCTTTGACGGCCGTCGCCGGGCTGCCGAGGGGCTTCCCGTGGCGATGTCCGACCCGTCGAGCGGTGTCGGCATGACTCTTGCGCTGCTCGGGTTGGCACTCATGGTCGCCGTGGCGTGGCGCCAGCGGTGGCCGGTCGCGCTGACGATCGTCGGGTGCGCCGCGCCACTCGTCCAGCTCGGCCCGACCGCTGCACTCATCGGGTTGATGTCCGTGCTGATCTGCCGACCCCTACCCGACGTCTACAAGCTGGCCCCGCTTGTCGTGGCGGCCACCGGCCTCGCCGTCTGGCGCGACCTGAAGTGGACGCCGCGACCGGTCTCGTTCTGGGGCAGCCTCTTCGCTGCCGACGGCGAGCCCGTCGGATGGTTCGTCGTGGTGGTCCTCACCGTGGTGCTGGTGGCGCTCTTCGTGGGCATCGGCACTTGGCTGCGCACGCGCGCGCAGTTGCAGACAGCAGCCGTCGTGGTGGCCGAGGAGCGGTCGGCGGTCTCGTCACTGACGGACCAGGTCTCCCGTCAGGCCGAGCGCGAGCGCCTCGCCCGCGAGATCCACGACGGGCTCGGGCACAACCTCTCGATCCTGTCGGTGCACGCGGGAGCGCTGCAGGCGATGGCGGACGCGTCAGCGGTCGAGGCACGCGGTGGTGCTGCGACGACCCAGATGAAGGAGTCGGCGCAGGTCGTCCGCGAGACGGCGGCGCGGTCGGTGGCCGAGCTGCACCACCTCCTCGACCTGCTCCGCAACGCCGACGACCCGGACGTCGCAGCACCGACCAAGACGCTGCGCGACGTGCGGGCGCTCATCGACGACTCGGTGACGGCCGGGATGCCGCTGGTCGCGACGGTCTTCGTCGACGACGGCGAGGCACTCGACCCGCACATCGCCCAGGCGGCCTATCGGATCGTCCAGGAGCTGCTGACGAATGCACGCAAGCATGCCTCGACCGTGAGCGTCCGGCTGTCCGTGACCGGCGGGCCGGCGGAGGGTCACCTGGTGATCGCGACCGCCAACCACCTTCCGTCGCACAACGGGCCCACGCGTCTCGGGCGACCACGGCCGCGGGACGCGAGAAGGAACGGGACTCACCGGCATCCGCGAGCGGGTCGAGCACTACGGCGGCGAGATGCAGGCGGGCACGGACTCGGACGCCGCTTTCCGAGTGTCGATCCGGCTGCCCTGGCGGGCACCGAACTCTGAATGAACTGAGGGGACGTATGAAGAACGAGAGCGATGACAGTGGCCCTGAGCGCGCGATCCGCGTGATGCTCGTGGACGACGACCCGATGGTCCGCATGGGGCTGCGGCACATGCTCGGAGCGGCTGCCGACCTCGAGGTCGTCGCCGAGGTGAGCGACGGCGACGAGGTCGTCGGCGCCGTCCAGGCGCACCGGCCCGACGTCGTCGTGCTCGACGTCCGGATGGCGCGGGTCGGCGGGATCGAGACGATCGCCGCGGTGCAAGGCCAGGCCCGGGGCGCCGAAGGTGCTGATGTTCACCGTCTTCGACCACGACGACGTCGCTCACCGCGCGATTCGTGCCGGAGCCGACGGCTTCCTGCTCAAGACGGCCTCGCCCGAGGAGATCTGCGGCGGCATCCGCAACGTCGCCGGCGGGCTCGGCGCGGTGTCTCCGCTGACCGCGGCGCAGCTCTTCACCCAGGTCCGGGAGGACCCGGCGGCGGCGCAGCGCGCCGAGGCGGCTCGGCTCATGGCGCACACTGACGCTCGCGCGAGCGAGACGTCGTCGCTGGGCTGGCACGCGGCCTGTCGAATGCCGACATCGCGAGCGAGCTCTATGTCAGTGAGACCACGGTCAAGACGCACCTCCAGAGCGCCTTCACCAAGCTCGGCGTCGACAACCGAGTCCAAGCCGGAGTCCTCGCCGACCGAGCCAACTCTGCCAAGACGTGGGTCGACGTCGAGACCTCGCTCGGGACGCAGCACGGCAGATGAACGTGCTTAGACGATCCGTCCGGAGTTGAGGCAAGACCCCAGCATGCCCGGCGTTCTCTCGGGCCGATGCTGCCTGAGGGCCGAAACGTGAATGACGCGCCGGGGGGCACCGAAGGCATTCGGCCAAGTACTGTCCGTCATGGTTCAGCAGTGTGCCGCGCAATCGCGGTTGAGAGTGGAGTGAGCGAAGTGGACGACAGGGCGACCTCGGGCGCAGCGAGCAGTTTGAACCCGACGACAACGGCATTGGCAGACGCGTTCCTTCAGGACGCTGGTCAGAGGGCTCAGGTGCTCCGCGGCGAGGATGGAACCTGGCTCGCGTTCGAAGAGACCTCCAACGCCATCACCTTCGTCGAGGCACGAGGCGACCAACTCACCATCGTCCCGTTCGTAGGCGATGGTGCGGCCGTTGGCTTGCGGCCTTTCGCGCGGGACATCCGTCCGTCCTCCTGGCTGGATGGGGAGGCCGAGCTAATTGTGGACGCAAAGGCCCTCTCGAGCTACGCAGATCGCGGGCAGATCCTCGACCTCATGACCAATGCGCTCGACTACTGGGCCACCCGCCGCGCTCCGGTCATGCGCGAGAGTTCCGCCTCCACGTCCATTGTCGTGGCCCCCGTGCCGACCTCGGACGGCGCCACCGTCGACTTCAGCGACTTTTTGGTCGACGAAGTCTCGGACCCAGAAGGCGACATTTCGATGGCCACCGTTGACGCGAAGTTGAGGGCTGACGTCAGTGACCAGTGGTCGTGGGCTTCGTCAGCGGCCCGGATCCCTCAGATCACGGGTCTGACCATCTCTCTGTCCGAGCCTCTCAACCAGGCGCAATTGAGCGTCGTTGTTCGTGACTCGGATCTGGAATACGGGACCAGGGTGGTGCATGAGGGCTTCCTGCCAGCAGGGACCACTGGCTTCGACAGCATCAGCGTCCCGTTGTCGGCTCGCGTGATGTCGCAGGTTGAGGAGCGCCGCGGAGCGGACTGTGTGCTCACGCTCGAGGACGCAGTCACCGGAAAAGTGCTCTCCCGGTTCGAACAGGCAATCGATGTCCAGCCGCGCGATCTGTGGCTGTGGCAGGGGGACCCCCGCAGGTCGGCACAACGGTCGCGCCTGGTACAGCTTGCTCGAGAAATTGCGGCGCGCCCTCGCGACGCGGAGGACCTACTCGACGCTGACTCTCAGCGTGAACTTGACGAGATCAAGCACTCACTGGTGAACGCGGACGACCACTCTGGCGTTCTCTCGCATTCCCTTCTGGCCTCGTTCGTCAGACCCAACCATCCCGAAGTCGCCATGGTCGCGCGTGAGGCGGCCGAGCTACTCCGCCGTTCGACTGGTGACTCGTCCTTCTTTGCCTTCCAGATCACCGACGTACGAGAGGCGGAGGAACGCGCAGACGCGACTGTCACGGCGATATATGAGGCACTGCAGGCACGGTCGGTCTCTTATTCCGAGCCACCACCAGGGTGGGACTATCGGAATGAGGGCCAGCGGATCCGGGACCACGGCGTCGTAGCCCGCCACGGCCTGGGCACGTGCATGGACACAACAGTGCTTGCGGCCGCGGTAATGGAGCACGCTGGCCTGTATCCCGTCTTAGTCCTTGTGCATGGTCACATCTTCGTCGGCTACTGGCGACGAGACCCGCTGCCTGAGAAGGGGGCTCGGCCCGAATGGTACGGGGAACTCCGGTCGTCTCGAACGTTGCGGACATTGCCGCGCTGGTCGATGGCGGCTGGCTCGGTGTCATCGAGACCACAGCCTTCACTGAAGGGAAGAACCTCACGGCGGCCGACGCGCAGTCTTTCGCGCGTGAGCACCACGTGGCCTCGGCAATCGAGGGTCAGTTCATCCAGATCATTGACGTCACCGCTGCTCGACACGTAGGCGTCTCGCCTCTGCCCGCCGTGAACGAGCGCGCGGACGGCGTCACGGAGATCATCGAGTACCGAGCGGGCGCGCCGGCGGTTGTAACGCATATCGCCGAAGAGACCGCTGGCCCCCTTCCACGCGAGCGACACATCGACGCCCACCCAGCTCGTTATCGCACGTGGAAGTCTTCTCTATTCAGCCTCAATGCGACGAACGCCCTTCTGAACCTCGGGAGCAACGCGAGAGTCCAGCCGATTGCCCTGCCCCCGGAGGCGCTCGGCGTCCTCGAGGACAAGCTGAATCAGGACATCTCCTTCAGCCTGCGCAGCGGCTATGACATTCCTGAGGTTTGGCGCGCAAGGGACATCGCGAACGCAATACAGTTGGCGCAGTCCAGCTCGCCCGATGACCGACGTGAGCTGATCGGTCATCTCAACGACAAGCAGCTGTACGTCCAGCGGATGGGACGTTCCGGTGGCAAGACCGCACCGATCACTCCCGCCACTTTCTTCAAAGAGATCCGATCGATGGCGCACGGCGCCAAGACGGCGCGCGAAGAGCGCGGCATGAATCCGCTTTTCTTGTGCCTGGGGCTGCTGCGATGGCCCTATAAGCCTGGCGCCTTCGCAGAGGCCCCGCTGATCCTCGTACCCGTAAATATCGCCGTCACCAGAGGTCGGCAGGAGTTCACGCTGTCACTCGACAGCTCGCAACAGACCACCCCTAATGCGGCACTCATCGAGTGGCTTCGGCGTGAGCACGGCCTCGCCATTCCTGGCCTGGCCGAGCCTTTGGCCGATCGCGCCGGTATTGACGTCGACGGCGTACTCGCCGAAGTCCGGGCTGCCATCGCTGAACGAGGCCTGTCGCTTGAGGTGTCCGGTCAAGCCCGCCTCGCCATGCTGGACCTGTCGGCGTTCCGCATGTGGCAGGACCTCAACAACAACGCCAGCCACTTCTTCGAGCGTCCACTAGTCAAACATCTCGTTCACACGCCCGCCGACACCTTCCAGGACCCGGCAGCGGCTGGCGCCGGCCCGGTCGACGAGGATGCCTTCGGGGACGAGCTCGAGAAGCTGGAAACGCCGATTCCGGCTGACTCGACCCAGAAACGCGCTGTGATGTGGGCTCGGCAGGGTCGGACCTTCGTCCTGCAGGGACCTCCCGGCACGGGTAAGTCCCAAACAATCACCAACATGGTTGCCGAGTGCCTTCTCGGAGGCCTACGCGTGTTGTTCGTGGCCGAGAAGGGAACCGCGCTCGCCGTCGTTCAACGGCGACTGGATGCAGTCGGCCTTGGTCCCTTCACGTTGAACCTGCACCATGAGGGCTCCAATGCCATCCAGGTACGAGCCCAGCTCAAACGTTCGCTGATGACATCCGTCCACCCCGACAATCTCGCGATGGAAAGTGCGCGCCGCCGACTGAGAAACGCTCGCTTCGAACTGACCCAGTACCCCGAGCGTCTGCACGGGGCGAACGCGAGCGGGCTCTCGGCATACGCGGCCCACGACGAGTTGCTCGTGCTCGGCGACGGGCCCACCATGCCTGTTCCCCGTGACCTCGTTGCGCATCGCTCTGAGCGGATCGACGAACTTCGCGAGCTGTTCGCCGATCTTCAAAGGTGGACCGCCGCGGCAGGCGTGCGCTCCGACCACCCGTGGCGGCTGGCGGGTGCCGGGAGAGGCAACCCCATCGACATCGACGCCGTGAGCACGGCCGTTCGAGGCGTGCTCACCGGGGCCGCGTGGGGAGCCACGACCACTGGCGCACTGAGCGAGACCCTCGGATCAGTGACGCATCCTTCGCAGCTGGAAGTCCTAGCGGCAGCGGCGAGCCCGACGCTTCCCACGGGCGAGGAACTCACAACCCTGCTGGACGCGACGTGGACCACGGAAGCCGCCAAGACGGTCACGGACTGTGAGCGCGCCGTCGAGGGAGGGAGGCCGAAACTTCACGGCTTCGCGCCGGATGTCCTCGGTCTGGATCTCCGAGCCATGCTCCGACAACTCGAGGCCGCCAGGACCTCCAGCTTCTTCGGACGCAAGGGCCGCCAAGCGACGGCGCTCGCCCCGTTGGCGGTCGTTGCACCGGCGGGACTCGACCTAACCGCGGCGAACGCCGAGCCGATCGTGGCTGATCTCATCGCCGCTCAGGATGCCGGAATCCAGATCCGAACCTTGATCCTTGCCACACCGGGCCTGTCCGGTGCTGCGCCTTCAAACCCCTTTGACCCCGATGCTCTAACACAAGTCCGGGGCCGCGTGAAGGAACTCAACGAGGCGACAGCCAGTCTGCGCCGTTCGGACGAATGGACCCACCAGGTCAACTATCTTGCCCGTGAAGGGGAGTTGACCGAGCACCACGACGCTCTTTCTTCCTGGTCCCAGTCCTGGCGCCGCCTCAGGGACGAGCTGAGCGTCCAAGACATCGACTTCGACGCTTGGCGTGATGGTTCCTCCCTGTCCGCGGCAGTCCGCCGCGTGGAAGAAACGTGGCGCCGCAGCGTGGAGTTCGAGCGGCTGGTCCAGCTACAGCGGTGGTGCACCCTGGTGCGCAAGCTCGAACCGCTCGAAAGCGCTGGCCTCGACGAGGTCCGAACCAAACTCCTCGAAGGACGGTTCTCAGCACACATGGCCGAAGAAGCCTTCTCTCGTGGGGTGGCTCAAGCGTCGAGGGAGGAGCGGATCGGGACGCAGGGGCTCGACCTCTTCGACTCCGTAACGCACGACCAGCGAGTGGTCGATTACTCGGAAGCGCAGGAGGAGATCCGTCGTCAATGGGGGACCGACGGGCCGGCGCGTCTGCTGGCTTTGCGCGGCGATGGCGGCCTCGGGTCGGGTACCGGCGGTCTGGCGCGCGAGCTGGAGAAGACCACGCGCAAGCTCGGCACTCGTCCGCTGCTCCGCAAGTACGGTGCAGGCAGTGCAGGAGCTGACGCCGCTCGTGTTGTGCAGCCCGTCGTCTGTCGTCGACCTGATCGAGCCCGGTGTCATGGAGTTCGACCTCGTCATCTTCGATGAGGCCTCACAGATCACTGTGCCCGAGGCAGTGGGGGCGCTGGGTCGGGCCCGCGCTGCCGTCGTCGTGGGCGACACCAAACAAATGCCACCGACGCGCAGGGTCGGGGGCGGCATGGCCGACGACGACGAGATCGAGGACCTCGAGCTGGATGAGGTCGTCGAGGACCAGGAGTCGATCCTCAGCGAGTGCGAGCTCGCGCGTGTCCCCACGCTCAGCCTCAACTGGCACTACAGGAGCCAAGACGAAGCTCTCATCGCCTTCAGCAACCGCACCTATTACCGACGGCGACCTCAGCAGCTTCCCGACCCCGACACTACTCTCGTCGGAGACCGGGTCTGGAGTTCCGTTCGGTCCGGCGCCCGGACGGCTGACGACATCGGGATGTACTTGCGGGCGGGCGCCGCGAAAGTGGACCTCGGCAATGGGGTCACAGCCGGACCGAACACCAACCCCGTTGAGGCGGTGGAGATCGTGAAGTACGTCCACGAGCTCGTCCATGCTCACCGAGACTCTCCCGTCAGTCGGAGTCGTGACCTTCAACGAGCAGCAGCGCCAGCTCATCGAGGACTTGCTGCACGCGAGCAGCGACCCCAAGGTCGCCGACGTCATCGACGAATCCATGATGGGTCGTGGCGAAGCTCTCTTCGTCAAGGCGCTCGAGCAGGTTCAGGGCGACGAACGCGACATCGTGATCTTCTCGATCGCATTCTCCAAGCAGGCGAACGGCAAGGTCCCGACCAACTTCGGACCGCTCTCCAACTCCGGCGGGGAGCGCAGGCTGAACGTCGCTGTCACGCGGGCACGCCGCAAGAACGTCGTCTTCTGCAGCTTCAACCCGACCTGCAACGAGCTGGATGTCTCCGGCTCCGCCTACCAGGGTCCGAAGGATCTCAAGCAGTTCCTGATGGATGCGCAGGCGGCCGGGGTGCCGCACGAGGTCACTGACCCTAGTGACAACCTCACCGTCCGTGACCGGCACCGCGATGACATCGCCGCGGCGCTCCGCAGCGCCGGACTCCACGTCATGTCCGACGTGGGGATGTCCAACTTCCGCCTCGACCTCGTCCTGGCTCGCAACGAGAGGCCGGACCGTCCGGTCCTGCCAGTACTGCTTGATGGCGAGAGCTGGAGCAGGCGCAATACCGTCTCCGATCGCGACGTTCTTCCGGTCGAGGTGCTCGAGAACCTCATGGGGTGGCCCAGCGTTGCCCGCATCTGGTGGCCCATGTGGTTGCAGAACCGCGATGAGGTGATCGCGCGCATTCTCGCCGAAGTGGATCGCGCAGAGGCGGGGCTCGACGGCAACCCTGCGACTGAAGAGCTCGCGGCGGAGCCCACAGGCCTCACTTCGGAGGGGCTTTCGTCCGACCCATTCGTGGAGATTGGCCACGAAGAGGGGCATCCCGCACCTGACGGCGCCGGGCGGGCGGCCAATGTCGTCACGACGGAAGCTCGATCGAACGACGATCCACAGCCGATGGAGGAGTCAAGCGACAGCGGGACTCGTGTGCCCCAGCTGCTGGACCTCGAGATGGACGCGACTAGCGCGAGTTCCGCAAGCGAGCCGGCGCTCTTCGAGGTGCCGGGAGGCGCCTCCGACTCCGACGAGGAGTCCGGTGTGCAATTCACACCGGCACACATGGAGATCGTGGGGTCCAAGGACGTCTTGGACCAACTGCCGGATCGAGCCGCCGCGAGTGTGGTGCGCGCGCAGGTGCTTGACGTCATCCAGACCGAAGGGCCTGTCGAGACTGGTCGTCTCGCGCGCATTGTCGCCCGACGCTTCGGTCTCAACACCGTGCGCGCCGCTCGAGTCGACGACATCGTTCGGCTCGTCCCGAAAGCCCAGCTGCGCAAGAGCAAGAAGATGGGTAGCTTCGCCTGGCCGGTAGATCTCGACCCCGATGTGTGGAACGGATATCGCAGGGCGGCCGGGAGCGCCTCGAGGACATTGGATGAGGTGGCTCCTCAGGAGATCGCCAACGCCATGCTTGCTGTCCTCGAGGAGCACCAGATCGAACACGTCGATGATCTGCTGCGTAGGACGGCCGACATCTTCGGTGTCACACGGCTCGGTGTGAAGGTGCGCACTCGACTCGAGGCAGTCTTCGCCAAGCTCCCCATCGAGTGGGCCGAGCAAGGCGACTCCGTCGATGAGTCCCTGATCGACGAGATAACAGGCAGACTGACCGAGGCCATCACGTCAGGCGACGTGGACCGAATCGATGTGGGTGGCGGCTACGTCCAGTGGCAAGGGGATCCGCGGGAAGGCCTCTTCATCGAGGTCGGTGACGGGCAGGAGTACGACACACCTTTCGACGCTGAACTCGCGGATCTGCTCGTCGCAGACGGCTGGCACCGGCCTGTTCCGAGAGACGACATGCGCAACTGCTGGTTCATCCTGCCGCTCGCCCGAAATGGGGATGAGTCGGAGCGGAGCTTCGCGCGTCGGATGCGGTCCATGGCACTGCTCATCACCGGAGCGGTCCGCACGCTGGAGGAGCGGGCGCCCTGATCGGGCCGTCGACCGGACGCCCAACCTCGATCCACCGACACAACCCGAGAGGGACGTTAGCCCAGCCAAGTCCGCCCATCGTGAGGTGGAGCAACGGGCTCCAGTAGGCGACGGCGTCTCTCAGGCTCGGGTCGTCGACCGGCAGGGCCGTCTTGCGCAGGGTCGCCTCGAGCCACAGCCGGCTGCACCGGTAGCCCGGCGAGTCGTCGGCGACGACGGTCATCTTCGCGGGGTCGACGACGGTGATCGTGTCGAGCGACTCGTAGAAGGTGGCCGTCGTGTCACGGACCAGCTCGGAGAGGCCCCGGACGGTGAGCAGCTGGCCGTCCGCGGTCGAGGTCACCGCTGTGACGAGCCACTCCTCATCCCGCACCTGGACGACCGATCCCGGCGCCACCTCGATGCCTGGCACCTCCACGTTTGTCGTCATTCCTGCACACTCTCACGCACGGGCGGGAGCGTATCGATCTCCGTCGACGCAACTGCACGCGGCTCACGCCTGGCCTTGCTCATTCCCCTGTATGCCTTTCGTCACTTCGCGTTCGCCCTGCGTCGCGGACCGCCGTCCCCAACTCGAGGTCGGCTACTGGAAAAGGCCGCCGAACAGTCCCTGGGTGGGCTGGTCCGGCAGGCCCACGAGCGTGGCGCGGTCCAGCGTGAGGTTGAACCGCTCGCAGCTCGTCTCTGGCAGGAGGAGGCACGCATGACAGGCGGCGAGGTTCATGCCGTTGACTCCCGACCCCGTGGACTCGATGCAGACGGGGTCGGCCGTGCACCACCGAGCGCGACGGATGCCGTTGGCCAGCGTCTGAGCGAACCGGTGCTTCTCGCTCAACGCGGCGAGGCCGCCCAGGCTGCCGGCGCTGTCGGCCGTCGCCGTGTAGACGAGGATGCCCGCCTGGCCGGGCTCGTCGTACACCCGCTCGCGCAACGATGCTGCCGGGTAGCCGGAGGTCAGTGACATCTCGTCGACGAGGACGTGAGCCAACGAGTGCAGCGCCAGGACTCGCGGCGAGACGTCGAGCCCCGATGTCAGCGAGTTGCCACCGACGCTCGCCTGCGACCGCACGAGCAGCTTCGTCCTCGACTGGGCGAACGCCGTATTGGTCCAGGTCTCGAGGAGCCGCTCGTCGAGCTTGAGGAACACGCCTTCACCCAAGACCTCCATGGCGGGAAGCCAGACAGGGTGAGCGGCATCGGACAGAGGCGCAACGGCGACGTCGTCCTTGTTCTCGTCGGTGGAGGGGACGACCCGCGTGAAGCCGGTGAGGGCTCGGACCTCTCGAAGCCGGCTCACGCGAGACACCTGGGCCACGATCTCGGGCACGCCACTGTCGTAGAGGTCGACCTCCTCGCACAGGAACTGGTCAGTGGACTCGACCGCACCCCTGCCGCGTACGAGCGCGGTGTACTCCTCCGCTCGCAGCTCGCGATCGGACGGCGCCGCCTCGGTTGCGGCGGGGTTGCGCCACCGATGGATGGCGCGGACGAGATCATCCGCGGTGCACCCGTCCGGCGCTAGGAAACTGCGGGCGATCTCCTCCGCCGAGGCAGCTGGGTTGGCGTCGGGCATCCGTTTGGCCATGAAGGTGTCGGCGATGTTGGGCACCGAGGGGATCGAGATCGCCGAGCGCTGAACCGCGAACCAGACATTGGACGAACCACGCTGGAGTGTGCGGAGCTCCTTGTCGCAGGACGCGTCGGAGGTGCTCAGCCACGGTCGTGAGCCGGAGCATTTCCGAATGCCGCGCAGAGCAGCGAGGTCGAAGGCCCCTGACATGCTCCGGCTGCGTCCGCACGAGCACTCCACGACGAGGTCGGAGAGAGCAGACGTGTGGCCCTTGGCGACCAGTTTCAGACCGTGGCCGTCGTGCGAGACGCTCGCGTCCTCGTGGACCCACGCGCGATAGGGGAAGTCCTCGATGTGGCCGTTCAAGCAGCACGAGACAAAACGCGACGGCGAAAGCATCCCGTTGCATCGACCACAGCGCTTGGTGACGTGGTCAGCGATGTCCCAGATAGGGACCCAACCGCCGGCACTCCGTGCAGAAGGCCCACTCAGGGAACCTCACGGCTGGAACGTCACCCCGGCTCTTGCCCCAGGTGCGCGGGCTACGGAACTCGGCAACCCCCAGGCTGCGAGCGAGTCGAGGCTCGGCGATGACGTCACCCTTGGGCCACTCGTCCAGGCCGCAGATCATGACGCTGTCGTCCTGGGCCGGCAACAGCGAGCCGACGCCGAACGTCGTGACCAGGGACGTCCGCCGCGTTTTGGCGACGATCTCAGCGCTCACGTCGGGACCTCTTCCGTCGGATCAGGTAGACGCTGGACTCTGCGTCCACGTCACGCATGCTGGTCAGGGTGGGCCACGCGGGCGCGGCCGGTGGGAAAGCGAACTCAGGCTCGTCCCCGCTGCTGAGCACCCGGGAGGCCTCGACGAGCAACGCTCCTCGCCACTTGCTGAACCACCCCTCGTAGTGGGACACATGTGCGTCAGCCCAATGGTCGATGAGCACCGACAGCTCCTCGCGGATCGTCTCCGGCGACTCGTCGACAGCCGGCACGTCGCTCGAGGTGCGGGCAGCGATGCTTCGCTCGACGATGACGTCGGCGAGCTTGCCGAGCTCGTCGGTCCAGTCGGCGGCGTCGCCTGCTGCACGACTCGGACCCGCCTCGGGGATACGGTGTCGCGCCAACGCGACGAGGACGGCGTGGAGCGCTCTGTCCCTGGCTCGGGGCGCGAAGGGCGTTGCGCCGGTCGCCTCCACGTGCCGGTAGAGCGTCCGGTGATATGCCGCGAAGTTCTCGTAGTGGGAAAGGTCGCGGCTGCGGCTCGAGTTGTACAAGGTGACGACCAGACCCGGCATACGGCGACCGACGCGCGAGGTGGCCTGGATGTACTCGGAGCGTCGTCTGCGGCTGTCCCATGACGACCATGAGGCCGAGCCGGTCGACGTCGACACCGACGGAGATCATGTTCGTGGCCAGGACGACGTCGGCCGCTTCAACGTCGCCGCGGCGCTTCTCGAGGATCTCGAGCTCGTCGCGGGATCTCGGACGACCGCTTGCCGCGAGGTCATCTCCCGGATCTCCTTGATGTCTCGCAGCGGTTCGCCGCGTCGGCCTGCGACGACCTTTATCTGGTCGGGGACGTCGTCGATGACCTGGATGTAGGCGCCACCGAGGATGCGGAGGCTGTTGAAGTAGCCGAGCAGCGTCCAGTAGAGGTCGCGCGACGGGTCCTCGTCTCGGTCACCATGGCGGCCGACTGGAGCAGGGAGGCATACGACGCGCACCATGAGCGTGGTCTGGCTGGCGCCGGGCGCCATGGCACCGACGTACTGCGCGGCTGGCCTTCTCGGCGCGCGGCGCCTCGACGGCGAAGAACGAGTCGCGCTGGGTCAGCCCGGGTGGCGGGAACTGTCGAGCCGTCCCGGTCGAAGACCGCGCGCACCTGGTCGGACGCGCGTCGGATCGTGGCCGTGGACGCCACGATCTTGGCGGCGGGCACGCCGCGCCGGCGATGCCGTCGACCGCCGTCTCGTAGAGGCCGACCATCGTGCCCAGTGGGCCACTGATGAGATGCAGCTCGTCCTGCACGATGAGGTCGGGCGGCAGGTAGTCGAAGTTCGGGTCGGCCACCGCTTCTCCGGCGCCGAGCAGTGCGCCGACCTCACGCTTCCACGGCATCATCGCGAACTTGTCCACGGTGCCGATGACGAGCGAAGGCCTGTTGGAGTAGACGTCGCTGTCGATGATGTGGACGGGCAGTCCGTTGCGGAAGGCGCACGTGTCGTTGCCGCACGACACCCGCATCCAGGTCCGGTCGACGATCTCGTAGTTGGTGTGGTCGAGGCCGTTGCCGCACCACGGGCAGCGCCGCAGCTGGACAGGGTCACTGACGTCGTCGTCGGTGTCACGGGCCCGGGTCGGCGGGCCTTCTGCAGGACCCGGCGTGCGGTGTCGGCATCGTTCGGGGTCGAGGCCTGACCGACCCAGAGGCCGATCGAGATCGGCGCGGTATCGGGCAAGTGGGCCTGGCGCTCGATCTCGAGCGCGCAGATAAGTCCGGTGGCGCGCTGGTACTGCTGCAGGGTGAGCAGCCGAAGGGTGTAGCGCATGAGGACCGACACGCCGGCCGCCTTCGGGTCCCGCAGCCGACGCAGCAGGATCGCGATGCCGATGATCCCGAGGTAGGCCTCGGTCTTGCCACCACCGGTGGGGAACCAGAGCAGGTCGGCGATGCTCGCGGTCGGGGTGGTCCGCGTCGGCCAGCCCCGAGAGGTTCGTCAGGATGAAGGCGATCTGGAAGGGGCGCCAGCTCGCTCCGGCTGTCGACTGCGGATCGCCCTGGCCTCCGGATCGGTGGTGCTCCTGCCGGCTTCGTTGCTGCGCCATGGCGAGGTTGGTCATTTGGAAGGCCTTGCGGACGTTCGCGTCGGTCCGGAGCAGCTCCAGGCCTGCAGCCATACGGTCGGAAGCCGCCCGCGCTTCGCGCATGTGCCGCTGGAGCGTCGCCTCCTGCTCGTCGTCCAGCGCCTCGGTGACGTCACCCGGCAGCCCGCTGATCCAGTCGCGGTAGTCGGCGATGAGGCGTTCGAGGACGTCGAACGACTCGTCCGCAGCCAACGCATCCATGGACAGGTCGAGACCGTCGCCACCGGCGGCGTCGCTCAGGAGCAGCTCGTACCGCGGCAGGTAGGTGGTCTCGACCGTGTCCGGGTCGCGCCCCTCCCACGCCACGGCGCAGCCATGACCGACCGCGAACGAGCGCACGTCACGGAAGAGCAGTTGCTGAGACTGGATCTCGAACTCATCCACTCCTGCCACGGTGGCCGGCGGCCGCTCCCGAAGAGCAGCGTCGACGGACCGAACCGCGATGCGTGGGCGGAACCAGGAGAACGCGTCCTTCTCGCCCTGCGGGGCGCGCTGGGTGTTGACCAGCGTCAGCGTCACTGCGGCCGCCCCTCCGCGTGGCTCACGGCAGTGCACGACGAGCTCGAGGCCGTCGACGACCTCAAGCCGCTCGAGTCGGGCGGGGTATGCCGACACCAGGATCTGCTTTGTCGTGATGTCGACAGCGCGCCATTCGCCCTCGTCGGCCTCCTCGTAGCGAGTGGCATCCACCGAGACCTCGAGGCTCGCTCGCGCTGTCTGCTCGAGGGCGATCGTCATCCCCATGGAACGCGGGTGTCGGACGCGAGACATGGAGACAGCAGGGTCGACGGAGTTGTCGGGTGCATCACCACCCGTCTCGGCGTCGACGTCGTTCTCGACGTCGTCCTCGATTGAAGCCTGGATCGGCGCGTCACCGTCCACGTCCGGGTACAGCACACCCATCACGAAGCGTGACAGGGGCGCCTCGTGGAGGCGGGCATCGAGCGGTCCACCCAGGAGGTCTTCTTCCAGCCGCTGCAGCACGAAGTCCCTCGTGCCGTAAGCCTGCTCAAGACTGGTCATGCCTTCACTCCCACTCGAACGACAGCGGACCACTCACACGCGCACCGACCCAGATGCCATGCCGGCCCGGGCCGTCCCCGACCGGGGCGTCGACGATGGTCTCGGCGCCCTCGACGCGGCCGCCGGTGAGCGCGGGGACGCGATCACCGAAAGCCAATCGCCTGATGAGCCGGCCGAACTCCTCACCGGTGCGCGCCAGGTCCAGCCCGTCCACAGACGCAGTCCACGATGGCAGCTCATCGGAGTCGACCGTGATGATGTCATCCGCGCGTGACCAAGTGACGGCGGCGCGCGTGACTGATGAGAGGTCGTGGGCCGTCGGTCCCAGATGCCTGGCGTACTGGGGCTCCAAGATCACCCCCAACGTGCCGCGCCCGCGGAAGGACGTGCGCAGCCACACGCCATCGCGGGCGTCCTTGTGCCAGAACTTGGTCGAGATGCCGCGGCCCCGAGTCAGTCGCGCCCGCGCCCGGGACATGGCGACGAATAGTCGGCGGGCGGCCGGGCCCGACTCCCCGGCGTCCGCGAACCAGGACTCAGGATCTACCAGGACGACGTTGTCGAACTCCTGCCCCTTCGCTCGATGGACCGTGGACGCAATCACTGCTGTCGACAGCTGACGAAGAAGGTCCGGGGGATACCGGCCGGCCCTCAGGCCGGTCGACAGCTCGCGCAGATCCAAACCGCGTCGGGACCTGGACACGCGGATCAGGGTGCGCCACTTGTCCTCGCTCTCGGCGAGACCGATCCTCTCCACCGACTCCATGAAGTCGTCGTAGGAGACGGTGGCCGCGTCGCTCTGAGCGAGAAGCTCGGCGATCCACGGAGCAAGAGCGGGCTGCCTGGCGCTCGCAGCGAGCTCGACCGGCAGCCCCAGCCCTGCGAACCGCGCGGCGACCAGCCCGGCACGGGCGTTGGTGTCGCACAACAGTGCGGTCGTGCCCTGCCAAGCGGCAATGTCCTCCGCAGCATCCTCGTCGAGCTCACCGAGCGGGGGAAGGTCTGCGCTGAGGTCGCGCAGGCGAAGCAGCTGGTCCGACCCAGTGAGGCCCTCGAGGTCTGCGCGGGCGAGCGCAACAGCGCGCGCCTCGGGCGTACGGGATCGGTACTCGCCGGTCAGGAACACGGTCTGGGCGTCGTACCGCTCGCGTACCGCGTCGAGGAACGAGTCCGCCGACATGGCATCGCCGGTGTCGACCTGGAAGTCGTACAGGCTCTGCATCGGGTCGCCCAGCAGCGTGAACCCGACGCCTGCATCGGAGGCCTGCTCGAGAAGGGCCAGGACGAAGCGGGCTCGGACACCGACGACGTCCTGGACCTCGTCGACGATGATGTGCCGGATGTCGGGGAGCGTGGGCTCGTTTGCGTTCTCGAGCAGGCGGGTGGCGCGCACGATCGCGTCGTCGAAGCCGGCGAACCGTGGCTCTCCCTCCTCGAGTTCGGCGCGGACCCGCGCCGACAGCGAGTCGATGGTGACGCAGTCGACGCCACGGCCCTCGTCCAGCACGTCCTTCGTCCGCGCACGGACGACGTCGACCGCAACATTGGAGAACGAGATGACGAGGATCTCCTCTGGGTAGATGTCATCCTCAATGAGACGTCGGCAACGCTCACCGACTACTTCCGATTTCCCTGCCCCTGGACCCGCTATGACAATCAGGCGACCGTCAGCGGGCGCCGTCGCCACCCGCTCCTGATCGACATCCAGCACTGCGACCGCCGTCACTGGTTACGCCCCTTGCCCCACAGGTGCTCGAAGTGCCGGAAGGCGAACTCCTCGCCGAAGTTCGTCAGGTTGTCCGCGACGTTGACGATGAGCACTTCTTCCTTGCCACCGTTGAGTGGGCCTCGAAGGCCGCGCCCGATCATCTGTTGGTAGACGTTCGGGCTGAAAGTCGGCCGCGTGATGTAGACGGCATCGACCTTGGGCACGTCGAACCCCTCAGTGAAGACGTTGTAGTTCGTCAGAACCCGTACCCGCTTGGCCTTGAAGTCCTCGACGTAGCGACGGCGCGCGTGCGGGTCCGTTGTGCCGGCAACGGCCCTCGACTCGACACCGTTGTACGTGAGCAGGGCGGCAAGCACCTTTGCATTCTCGACGGACGTAGCGAAGAGCAGCGCGGTCTCGTCCTCTGCCAGCCCGAGCACGGATTGGACGATCTCGTTGTTCCGCTTGTCGTCCTTACCCAGCCGGTTCTCCACCGACTCGGGGAGTCGCCGCAACTTCGTCGTGTGAGCGAGCTCTTCCTCCGTGAGCTCGAGGTCTGCGCCCAGCAGCTCATGATGGTTGATCCGGGCCAGCACACCGAGCTGCTGGAGATAGCCGTATACGTCATCGCCCGGGAAGACCCCTTCGTCGAGAAGGTTGCGGTGGTAGCGGCCGGCCAGCTGCTCCGTCTCGGTGGCGTTGAACCCACGGAACGGCGTCGCCGTGAGACCGAGGAGCGGCGTCGTCATCTCAGCCACGCGCTTCGTCCCGCCCATCGCGCTGAGCGTTCGCGTGTACTGCTGGCCGATGGACCGGTGCGCTTCGTCGACCACGATGATGCTCGGGTTGGTGAGCCAGCCGTAGGCCTCCTCCCAGTCGCCGTCGTTCCGTTGGACCACGGTGTCGAGCTTGGCAAGAGAAGCGACGACAACCTGGTGGCCGTCCCGCTCGTTCGGCTCGTTGCTCGCCCACAGGCGGCTGAGGGTCATCGGCGTGCCCGCCCGGCCCTTAGCCCTCCACACCTGCGACCAGGTCTGGGTAGCCTGTTCGCACAGCTCATCGGTCTCGGCGAGCCACAGAATCCGCACATCCTTCTCGGACTGGGACATGTGCTCGACGAGTGCCTGCACGGCCACTCGCGTCTTGCCTGCACCCGTGGGGAGCGACAGGAGGCCGCGGCGCATCTCGTTGGTGGGCTCGAGCAGCTCCTTGACGCGATCGGCGATGCTGCGCTGATACTCATGCAGGGGGCCGAGCACGGGCGGGCCCTCGACCTCCATCTCCGCCTCACGCCGCATACCGGAGAAGCCAGCGAACTCGATGGGGAAGCCAAGCTCTCGGACCCATTCCCTCGCGGTGCGCTTGCCGGCCCAGATGGACGGCGGGTTCAGGCCCTTCCGCTTCAGACTGGATACGTGACTCTGCAGGATGCCGTAGCCGTCAACCGCGAGAGCGAGCTGAGCGATCTCCCTCTTCTCCAGCTCACGGTCGGTGTCGTGCATGAGGCCATCGAGTGCGGCGGAAGGGACCGCCGCCCTTAGGTCCTCGACTCCCACGGCAAGCAGCAGCTTGTCGAGCACATCGGATGCCTCGGCGACGTCCTGTCGCAGCTGGTTGCGCTGCTGCTCCTCCATCCTCCGGAGCACGACGTCGGGTTTGAACGTGGCCTCGAGAGCCCGCGCAACCTGCAGCAGCACACCCCTCTCGTCGTCGGCCGTGACGAAGATCGACTGCCCCTCGACGTACTGGGGCAAGGGCCGCGACTGCTGTCCGGTGGGGGTCGAGGTCAGCACCTCGAGGCGCTTGCACGGCTGCACGAGGAAGGCCTGCTGTTCCGGGGCCAGCGAGAGTCGCAGCGGCGGGAAGCGGTCGATGACGGCATACGACTCCCCGGCGAGCTCGTAGTCGACCGTTTCGGTGAGCATGTCCGCACCGTCCGGCATCCGCCAGTTCTCGCGGAGCACCATGAAGTCCTCCTCGCTGTGCGCGAGGAGCGACGGCACCTGAGCAGCGACGAGCGAGTCGAAGACGTCCCTCCGCCAGGTGACTGCCGCCTCCGCAGCAGCAACTTCCACGAAGCCAGGGCCTCGTCGCACTCGGATCCGGTCGGGCGGCGGCTGTCCGACGAACGCGGCCCACGCGTAGGCGAGGAAGCGCCGGTCATCGGGCCATCCCTTGGACTCCTCGAGAAGGGCAGCCCAGTCGGACGTCTTGAGCTCCGAAGGGTCTCGTCTCAGCTTCAACGCCTCCGCCTGCTCTTCGCTCAAGCTGGGACGGGCGTACGGGAGCGGCTGCTCAACGCCGTCGATCACAGCCGTGTCCTCGTCCCACCGCAGACACCGAGAGACAGGGTGGTTTCCGACCTGAGTACGCAGCCGACCGTATTCGCGCAGGTGGAACCACGTCATGTCAGGAACCGACTTCTGCGCAGACGCACCTCCGATGCGGGTGATGCGCCAACGCTCATCACCGACCGCCTGGCGGAGGACCATGTCGGTGAGGGCGGCGGCTCCCTCAGCAGAAAGCCGTGGAAGCTGGTCGAGGGGCCAAAAGACTCTCCCCTCGTCGATGTCGATGGCTGAATCCGTCAACCTCGCCTGGCCCGTCTGCTTCCGGAACTGATCCCGAACCTCGTCGAGCCGGGCCTCGCGCCACGTCTCCATGGGTGGCGACGCCAGCTTGCGCGGCGCAGAGACCAGGCCAAGAAGCCTGAGAAGATCCAGGTCCTGCATGTGGAAACGGGGATCGACAAGGAAGTCAGCGTCACGCGAGCCGTCAGCCGGGATGACCTCGCCGGCCAGGAAGACCCCGCCCGGGCTCTTCAACTTTCCCGAGTAGGTCCGTACCCGGAGCGTCTCCAACAGGTCGTCGCCGAGGACGTCGCGGAAGATCGCCTCGGAGTCCTCGACGGTATTCTTTCGCGCGGAGGCCCAGATCCGGTTCCAGTCGCGGGGCGTTGCGGTGAGCTCGCTCCGGAGTTCGCCGGCGTTGTCAAACAGCTCGATGCCGAGCCTATTGAGAGCTGCGACCACATCCGGGTCGGCTGCAACGATCGGATCGATGATGAGACGCCCGGGCACCGGTGTGGGACCTGGGAGGAAGACCTGGCCTCGTCGGCACGCGTCAATCGATCCGTCGTCGAGCAGCAGCACTCTGGCGCGCTTCAGCTCGCTGAGGTGTTCGGGGCTGGCCTGCAGCCGTGTGATCAGGGACGCCACCAACCGGACTGCCACAGCCGAGGCCTGTGGTGTCGGCTCCTTAAGCAGGTGCTCGACCCACTCGCGCAGACTGACCGCGCCACGGTTGTGATAGCGGAGTAGTCGCTCGACCTTCGATCGATGCTCGGAGCTGACCACCGAGTGGCTGACCCACCAGTCGGGATCGGGGCATACGGACGCCCAAAGGTTGAGCTCGTCTTGGGTCAGCCCGTCCGGATGGAGCCTCACCTTCGTCGGGTGTCGGAGGCCGCCGCCCAACGCGGGGATGCACTGTCGCTCACTGACGGCACGCATCACTGGCTCGTTAAGCAGGTCATCCGCGGTGTTGCGCGCTTCCTTGCCCCGGGCGGGCAGGACATCAAGGACGCCGGTCGGCTTCTCAGCTCGATGAACTGAGGAGAGTGTGTCCCCGACAAGTTTGGGCAGCACGTCGATGAGCAGCTCGTCGTTGAACGGTCCCGGTAGCAGCGACTCGCGGTCGTCAGCCAGCTTCCACGGCGCATTAACGATCCCCGAGAGTGTCGTCATCGAGATCGTCGGGAAGTAGGCCCAGAATCTGCCGATGCCTTTGGGAGCACCTTCCAGCGGGGCCGCCCAAGAGACTTCGACGCTCTCCCGAGCCGCCGAGTAGCCACCGTCCTCGAGAGCCTTCTTGCTCGGGGAGTGCCGCTGAGACGTGACGACCCAGACCGACCGTTTGCCCGCGTCGTTGACCACGACTGCACCCGTGTCGTCCCGTGACGCGGTGATCTCTCGCGAAACGCCAGACTCGCGGTCCTCAAGGCCTACCTCTTCCATGTGCGGCGAGAACAACAGGAACTCGGCTGGGAAGACCGACATGCTCCTGGCCAGAACGTCTCTCTTGCCCTTGAGCGGCGCCACTACGACCGTCGCGGCCCACGTCATGAAATTGGCGAGGATCGCGTCGTCACGGCTGGCATCGGTCGGGTCCACCGCCCTTGCCCACCGCATGACGGGATAGTGCGAGAGCCCAGGCACGAGATCGCTGAGGACTTGAGCCGACTCCCGACGGTCGAACACGAAGGACCCGGCGCGGCTGAACACGCGGGGGCTGTCAGAGACGGCCAGGAGGGACTTGAAGCCCAACCCGAACCGTCCAATCTTGTCGTCGCGCTTGACGGAGTCGTGGGTGCCCATGAGGGCAATCACGCCGTCGACCGTAAATGACTCACCCGTATTGGCGACGTACAGGGCATCCTTCGTGAGCAAGATGTCGCACCGCCCGCCGGAGGACTCTGTTTTGGCCGCGTCCGCAGCGTTCTGGACCAGCTCGAAAAGCTGACGGTTTGCATAGGCGCCTTCGGCGATAGAGCGCTCGATGTTCGCGTCTTGGCCGATCCGCCTCGGCTCGTTTCGATAGGTCTCCAGAGCCGTCATGCTCTGCTCCTCGACCGCCTGCGCCAGCTCCCCATCGAGCCCCTGCCATGCCCTGGCCACTCCGCACCACCCCTGTCTCAGCTGCTTTGCCTAGAAGCAGCACATCTGTCCCCACGGCCGTCGGCTCGGCCCTGGGGCCTTGGTATCACGGCACCTGTCGTCACGCGGGGTTTCACGGAACCAAGTTCTCAAAATTACAGAAAAAGGTTCACACACCTACGTATCCCCACGAGTGCCCTCCCGTCGAACGCCTGTGAGGGCGGCATCGACGACATCCGCGGCCTCACTAGCAGGTACGTGCTCCCAGATTCGGACGACCGTCCAACCGAGGCCTTCGAGGTGAACAGTCGTCTCCTCGTCCCGCTGCCGATTGCGTGCGAGCTTTGCGGCCCACCAGGCCCCGTTGCCAGCCGGCAGGGTCGAGTGCTGGGGGCACACGTGCCAGAAGCAACCGTCGACGAAGACTGCGACCTTGGCGCGGGTGAACAGCAGATCAGCTCGTCGTCGCGGCATCCCTGGCAGTGGGCAGTCCACTCGGAATCGGCGACCTCGGGCATGCAGAAGTCGGCGTAGCGCGAGCTCGGGCGCCGTGTCACGAGTCTTTTGACGGCTCATCCGCCCACTAGCAGCCGCTGACAACCCCGCCTCGGCATCGCCCACTACGCCATGATGGCACTTACCGTTGAGGCCGTAACGGTGTCCGGGCGTTGTGCCGCCCGCCGTACATGAAGGTCGACGGTGAGCCGCTGGCCTCGTCGTCGGACGTTGACGCTAAGGTCCGGTGTCATGGCCGTGACGACAGGACCCGAATTGGCTTTGGGGTCCTCCGATCGGCCACGGGCGGCATCGAAGGTGCTCACGGTTCTCGACCTGTTCGCCGGCGCTGGCGGCCTGAGTGCTGGCTTGCACGCTGGCTCCCACCGCTTCACGACGGTGCGCGCCATCGAGATGGACATCGAGGCCGCGGCTAGCTATGCAGAGAACTTTGGCGACGTCGTCTACGCGGGTGGCATCGAGCGATGGCTCTCCGAGGAGGACGTCCCCAGTGTCGACGTTGTGGTCGGAGGCCCTCCATGTCAGGGGTTCTCTGCGCTGGGTAAGCGCGAACCGAACGATGCACGGAATCTGCTGTGGCGTCACTACGCCGAAACGATTGAGCGCGCGCACCCTCAGGCCTTCATCATGGAGAACGTTCCTGCCTTTCTGAAGTCGGACCAGTTTTCCATCTTTGCGGACTCCTTCGAAGCAGATGGTCCTTTGCGCGATTACCGCTTCGAGGCCCGAGTGCTCAACTCCGCCGACTACGGTGCGGCACAGGTTCGAAAACGCGTGGTCGTCTTGGGCAGGCACAAAGATCTCGGACGTCCGAGCTTCCCCAACCCCGCGGTCCTCCAGACCCCGCGTACGGTCCGGGATGCATTCGAAGGAATCACTCCGTTCGCTGGGCAACGCGATCTTCCTCCCCGCACGATGGAGTTCCGAGGACAGAGTCTCCGTGGGTCATTCACGAGTTCTGAACTGCATATCGGCCGCGACTATACCGACTTGTCGCTCGATCGCTTCCGCTCCATCCCCTACGGCGGCGGTCGGTTCGACCTGCCCGAGGACCTTAAGGCCGCATGCTGGAAGAGGCACACGACTGGCTCGGGTGACGTTATGGGTCGACTCGTCTGGGAGAAGCCATCGGTAACGATTCGTACCGAGTTCTTCAAGCCAGAGAAGGGCCGATACATCCACCCCACCCAGCATCGGGCCATTACGCACTTTGAGGCAGCGCGGATCCAGGGATTCCCCGACGACTACCGGTTTGTTGGCAGCAAAGCCTCGATCGCACGTCAGATAGGCAACGCAGTTCCGATCCGCTCGGAGCGGCCCTAGCAACGCATATGGCGACCTTCCTGGCCTGAGTGAGCTCGATGACAACGCAACCCGGATGCGTGCTGGTGATAGGACCGCGGTTGTCGGACCGGACGCGCCAGGCGTCGGAGGCTGGGCAGACCTGGCCAATCGGCGGCCGACAACTTGAGTAGAGACGGCACCGCATGTGGCAAGCTCGGTGTCGTGGATCAGGAAACCCGACGTCATAGGCGTGGTTGCTCATGGTCGCTGG
>CAVXRG010000010.1:0-1275040 GCA_963764195.1 uncultured Actinomycetota bacterium | reverse complement strand
TCCGGCCGAGGTCTCGCCAGTCTCGAAACTCTCGGTGCCCAGCCTGACGATGTCGACGGCCGAGGAGGCACGTGAGTCCGTGGCGAACCATCCATTCCCCAGGGCGGCACTGCGCCGCTGGGCCCCTGGCCGGGACCAGAACACGACGTCCGCGCCCGAGCTGGACACATTCATCTCAACGCTGGCATCCGGTGCGGTGTCCGCGCCTGAGAAGTCGATGAGTGTGGAGCAGCCGAGTGCGGCCCCTGTAGCTTGACATCAACACGGTGCGCGTTGGGGTCTTTTCCCGCCAGCGATAGGAGGTCCAGCCCTGCCATGGAGCCGTGCGGCCCTTGACGACGGAGACGTGCGGGTCCGCGCCGAGAGGCACGAACCAGGTTTTCGTCGCGGCCTGCGAAGAGAGCACGGCCGGGCCCTCAACGCGATGACTGGCGGATGGTTCGAGATCTGCAGGTCTGGGTCGCTGTCACGACGGAGTCCGATTGGATGTCGTCGACGACAATGAGTGCTTCGAGGTCCCACATCATGAGGACCCGACGTCTGATCTCGACGCCTGGATAGCCACGATCGAGAAACTCGAAGTCCTCGCCGTACTCCTTGATCTGACTGCGCAACAGTCTGACATCCGCTCGTTTGTCATACTCGATGCCTTCGATGAGTACCGAGTTGTGAGCGACGCGAGAGAGCACGTGGGCGCGGAACGGGTCCACGGCGTCGTAGGCGTACTTCCCCCCGTCCACGAGCACCGGAGTCCCACGGTGGAACAACGTCAGGGACCCGCCGTCTACGTGACCGTGGATGCGGTTCTGCGGTCCAAACCGCAGAGAGTAGAAGGTCGTCTCCGAGAAGGGGCGTCCAGTGCCACCCCAGCCGCTGCGTCCGAACACGTAGCCGCCCCGGTACACCTTGACTCGCACCGGGGGGGAGTGGCGCCATCTTGACCATCCGAAGAGACATATGCGACCGCGGGATGGGGGATCCCTCGAAGGGAGAAAACCTCGGTGTCGCCGATCAGCTCATACGTGCCATCGGGCCGCGTGGCGTGAGCCATGGCCAGGGGGGCTCTCTCGATCCGGTTGAACTCGGGAGGCGCCGCGCCTCGGACGATCTCAACCCGTCTCTTGCTTAGGTTCCACCAGCTGTAGTTGATCTGGTGGTACTGGACCGCTCCCCCTCCTCGTTGACCCCTTCCTCGTCGTAGGCACTCATCAGCATGGTGGTCATGCGTTTGATCGCCAGCTCAACCCAGTCGTCACGCTCGAGCACAGCGCCGATGACCAAGAGGCCTTGATGCTGCTGGAGCGCGTGGTTGCCGATGCGAATGTGCTTCTCGTCCTCCAGCCAGCGACCGTGCTGCTCGATGGAGGCGAGGACGGCCGGCACCGCGTCAGGTCGGTGCTCCGTCAGCATCGGTAGCCCGAAACACATGATCATGGCGCGGACCGCCTCGACCATGTCACCCCAGGAGTAGGTGGCGCGGCCTCTACCAGGGGGATTGGCCTCGATCCATGACGTGACGACAGCGACCCAGAGATCAACACCGGCGGCGTCCCCCTTGTCCGCCCTGCGTCTCAACGGGTCGAGCCATCTGAGCATGTGGAACTGAGCGACCCAGTTCACCTCGCCGAAGGGGTTCTCGTTCCACTTGATCGTGTCTGGTAACCGCCACAAGCGGTGCGGTTTCAAGGTCAGCTCACCGCGCAGCAGGGCCGCAGCCTCAAGGGCATCGCTCGAGAGGGGAGAGAAGTGTGCGCCGATTGCCTGACCGCGTGCGGCCTGCTCGGAGTAGGAAGGGGTCAAGGGTGTCAGTCTCTCTCGTTCGGGGTTGCAGGTGCGACGGGCGCAGCAGCGTCGTGCGCTGCGCCTGATCAGGGTGAAGGACCCGTCTTCCAGCCGATAGACGGCGCCGGGAAAGGTCCGCACCAGCCACTCGTTGTAGGCCGACACCACTGCGGCCGGCTCCTCCGAGGCATCGGGTGCGATGTCCATCAGGACAGCACTGGGGGGTCAGAAACGTTTCGCGAGCCGCGGGAGCGTCAGATGCCGGAACAGGTCGCTGTAGTCGCCAGAGGGTGGCCCCCGCGGCTGCGTCCCGCGCTCCCATGACATGGAAGACCTCAGCCGCAGGTGAATCGAGTACGAAATGGTCCCACTGACGCAGATAGTCCGACCACAGGGCCAAACCTGTCCCCGGGGAAGACCACGTTGACCGGTAGCGCACCGGCCGCACGGGCTGTCCGGTTCAGTGCCGAGTCCGGCAAGCTCCTGAACGGGATTCGAGGAGAGGCACCGCTCGTCTCCCCAAGCGGCCACCACAGGTATGCCGTCCGCAACGGTGACCTCGATGGCCCATGAGAGCGGGACGTATCGGGCGGGGGCCAGGCCAGAACCGTCAGCGCGCTGGTCACCGGCCGGATCAGGGCCCCGATAGGAGTCCGCGAGGCTGACGATCATCTGGTGGCCCTGAGTCGTGGACCAACCCAGCGACAGCATCAAGTTCCCATCGCCGATCGGTTCCTCGAACCACGAGGATAACAAGTCCACGACGGCCGCGTGGGATCCTGCGCCGTCCCATCAGACGTCGTGGAGCTGAGGTGAACGCGCCAGACTGGTTCTCTCGGCCGACCCAGAGCCCGGAGATCTCGATGTCGCTGGTTCCTATGCGGTCGGTGCGCTGGTCGAGGTTGGTGACGCGCAGCCGCCAGCGGGCGATGTGCACGTTGAGGGGAAGGGGAAAACGGATAGTTCCCGCGGTCGCTCGGTCGCCAATGCCGACCACGGGAACACTGAGGGGCACTCGGACGGTCTTCTGCCCAGCCTCCCCGTGGCCCCGCGCCTCGTCCATCCCAACCGCCCGGCGGACCTCTTATGACCAGGCATACGCCTCCGGAACATAGTGGTAGGGCGAGATGCCCCACCGATGCCCGGCGTCGGTCAAGGCGAGCTCTGCCGGAAGAGTGACTACGGGCAGACCCAGCTCTTCGATGAAGGCGTAATAAGGGCGGTAGAGGTCATTCCAATCGGCGGCAGACCGTTGCATGTACTGCGGAACCTGGTGCCCATCACGAGTTTGAGAGGCGAAGGGAACTCTTAGGACCACTGTCCTCCCCGTCAACCCAGCCGAGTCGAGTCTCTTGATGGCGGCGCGTGCGGCGGATCTCCAGCGTCGGAGATGCTCATCGGTCCCGAGCTCGAGGTCATCGACCACCGGGGAGAGGTGGTTCTTACCCCGGACTCCTTCAGCTCCTGTGAGTCCGTGACGAATGAGCCACCCGTGAGTGGAACGACGCCGAGGCGCTCGTCGACGAGGTCCAGCACGAGCGCATCGAGGTCAGCTGCGTGGAGCTCCAGAAGGTCGAGACCAGCAGACGCGACGTCAGACGCGACCATACGGCGCTGGAACTCCGACGGGAGATCTACCTCCACCGATAGTGGAGTCGGAGGGGAGGTCGCGCTGATGAGCGACTGTCGCGCAACGTATACGGTGACCACGCACTCGGGGTGGAGCGCAGCCATGTCCCGGCTGACACAGCCCCCAGGATGCCGAGTCGCAGGGGAGTCGCCATGGCATCCACTTTACTGATCGGGCCGAGCGCCTCCGCCGTCCCGCTCCAGGGTGGCGCGGACAAGGCTTGAACCCATCGGGTAGAACACGTCGCCGTTCATGACCGCCACCCGGTTCGGGGCCACGCCTCCAGCCTGGATGGTGGTGACGGTCGACGCGTCGGTGTCAACGGCTTGGAGAGAGCCACGGGAAGCGACAAGGAGCAGGCCATCGACCTCCACCAGCTGCGCCACTGACCAGGTCACGGTGTCGGGCTGCGCTTCCGTCGTCAGGTGCAGTTGCCTGATCAGGGAGCCAGTGGCGGGATCGAGCTGAAAAAGCGTCCCACCTGACACGCCCCACAACTGGCCGGTCGAGCTGACGAGAAGAGAGCTAATCGATTGGGCGCCCTGAACGGGGTGGACACTCCAGGTCACCTTTCGCTCCGTGGTGTCGACGCGAATACGGTCGCCTGTGCCACGGCGGGGGTCGAGCCCAATCCACCCCACCTGGACGTGCCCACGAAGGCGACTCCTCCTGCACCGTCGATGCTCACGACGCTTTCTTTGGGTACGGGTGAACGAAGCGATACGGGGGTGGACGTAGGACTGTCGATCCAACCCAGTGCCCCTCCAAGAGTTCCGTAGGTAGGCACGGTGCCGAAGTAGGTGCGAGCACCGTCCACTGCCCATGCCTGGGGCCGGTCCTGTCGGAACGACGGGCCCAGGGAACCGATCTGAAATGGATTGGTCTCGGGGCTCCACGGCTGCGACGTGTCATAGCGAAGAATGCGGGCACCGGTGTAGCTACCTAGGTACATGTGGGGACCGTTTGCCACCATGCCCTCGATCTCGCCGAAGAGCCGGGGCGACTGGTCGTCAGGGGGCGGGTAACGCAGGGCAACTCGCCTTCTAGTGTGAAACCGACGAGGCTGGGACCTCCGAAACCGCCGACATACACGCGGCCGTCGTTTCCGGCGGCAAGTGACTTGATGTGCAAGGCAGAGGGTTCGAGCCTCAGACGAAAGCCTTTGAAGGCTGCCAGGGGGAGCTGCTGACCCGCGATCGGCCGTGGCAAGGCCGAAAGGTTCACGGCGCTGGCTCGAAGGCCGCCGTCGTGCGTGATGAGCCATGCCCCGGGGACGCCTTGAATGGTTGTGCCCTCGACGAGGGAGTTGCGTCCCGGGGGGAGGGAGGTCCGTGCGATGGCTGTGGCAATGCCCGACCCGGGTCCGGACCCGGCCACCTTCCAGAGCACCCCCCCTTGAACGTAGTAGAAGGAGGCACCCGCTGGAGCGGCGCTGGGAACCTGCGCCTTCGACGCCTCGGGCAGGCCACCGAGGGTGGTCCACTTCCTCGTGGTGAGGTCGTAGAGCCCGTATACGTCGCCGGTGAACCGAGCGAACAGGAACTTCCCGCGGCGGGCGAGCTGTTTCACGAAGCCGTTGGCGATGGCCTTCGGAGGCTGTATCTGCACCGCGGGCCCGCCGCCTCGGATCGGCAGCATGACGATGTGCGGGCGATCGGGCCCCGTGCCTACGAAGAGGTACTCGTCGTCCACCGCGAGTCCGCGGGCATACGCGGACGTCTCGCTGACCGGCCCGCGGAGCGTGAAGGACCCGGTGGCCGGGTCGAGGCTCCACAGCTGAGCCTTAGGGTAGCTGGCTCCCCAAACGATGCCGTTCTTGTCCGTAACGAGGTCCCAGATGAGGGTGGCTTGGGGTGTGGCCCGGCCGAGGTCGGACATCGTCTGAGTGAGCGTGTCGTACCTCCAGACATGGCCACCCCCTCCGCCGAGGAACACATGAGTCCCTGCGGATCCGCCGTTTGCTCCGATCGCGGGCGGGACGGTGGTGATGGCCCAGCCGTTGGTCAGGCCGGGGAGCTCGGACCGGTGGATGAGAGCGCCGGTCTGCAGATCCACGACCTGGAAGGTGGCTGGTTCACCGGAGACCACGGTGACCAGTTGCGGGCGCGAGGAGACGGTGACCACCCGGGAGGTCGTCGTCGTCATGAAGCCGTCGAGCTTCGCGATCGTCCGGGTCCGCAGCCCCGGGACGGCTCGGGGCGTTGCGGCCATCATTGTCACGTCGTCCCAACGGCTGAGTGACGGGCGGGTTCCTGTGGTGGCCAAGGTGATGGTCGCGGAGTTTGCAGCGCCCGGCGCGGGGATGTTGAAGCTGATCCGCGACCATCGGCCAGGAGCGGCGTCGACGTCGCGGGGAACGGACTGGATCAGGAGGCCGTCGGAGTCGAACCAGTCCACACGGACGCGGTTGCCACCTTCGACGGGCCACACCCATGCTGAGACGGTATGGCTCACATCAGGGAAGGCCGACACCGGCGCGCTGCTCACCGAGCTTTCCGCGACACCAGTGCTGGACAGCTCCAGCGCGGCAAGCCCGCTGTGGGCTGCTGAGGATCTTTCGACCTGGTCAGGGCTGGTGGAATGAACGGTCCAGTCGGCATCGCGGCCTGCCCCGACACCCTCGAACCCGCCATCGGTCAGCTCAGTGGAAAGAAATCGCACCTCGTCCCAGTAGACGGCAGCACCTCCACCGTCCGCGACGAGCAGGATGGTTGCCGATACCGCCGTCGTCGGAGCGGTCGCGCGAGTGCTCAACCGGGACCAGACGTTGGCGCCGCCGGTGCTGATCGCTGACCCGGTAATCCGCTCACCCGACGCGTCCTCGAACTGCAGGACGAGTCGTTGCTGTCCTGACAGGGTTTGGGCGAAGGCGGCAGCGTCGTAGGTGTGCCCACCGGTCACGGGAAGCCCCCGCCGTGCGACCGTTACGCCGTGGTTTTCAGCGCGGGTGTCGAGGAGCAGCGAGGACGGACCGGCATAGGACCGGCGGCGTGTAAGGCTCGCATCCCCTCCAGAGTCCACCGTCCAGCCACCGTCGACCAGCGCGGTCGAGTCGAAAGAGCCGACGAGCGTCACCGGTCCCCGCTCGATGGAGCGGGGGCTGGGGCCGGGAGCGCGGGTCACCATCCAACCGGTGACGGCGACCACCATCACCACCAAGGTGAGCGCAGCGGCTCGCCGATGTTTCGAGGTCGACCTCAAGGAGATGTTGGCCGCCGGTTATGTGCTTCGAAGTCGTCCATGCGCTCACCCAGGCCGAACAACGACGTGATCGCTGCGACCGAGCGGGCGGCCGCATGACCGTCGCCGTAGGGGTTGACCGCGTTGGCCATCGACGCGTAGTGGTCGGGGTCGGTGACCAGCCGGGTGACCTCGGCGACGATGCGCTCCTCGTCGGTGCCGATGAGCTTGACCGTGCCGGCGTCGACGGCCTCGGGCCGCTCGGTGTTCTCGCGCATCACGAGCACCGGCTTGCCCAGCGACGGCGCCTCCTCCTGCACGCCGCCGGAGTCCGTCAGCACGATGGTCGAGGCGGCCATCATCCGGGTGAACTCGCCGTAGGCGAGCGGCTCGGTCACGAGCACGTTGCTCAGGCCCTCGAGGGCCGGGAGGACCGCCTCGCGGACGATCGGGTTGCGGTGGGCGGGCAGCACGACGGCATACTCCGGGAAGTCCCGGGCGAGCCGGGCGACGGCCCGGCCGACGACCTCCATGACGTGCCAGTTCTCCCGGCGGTGGGTCGTGACGAGCAGGACGGGCCGTCCCGAGGCCTCGATCTCGAGCAGGGCGGGGTCGCTGAACGGGATGTCCTGGGCGACGGTGTGCATCAGTGCGTCGATGACGGTGTTGCCGGTGACCGTGACCGTGGCCGGGTCCACGCCCTCGCGGAGCAGGTTGTCGCGCGAGGTCGCGGTGGGGGCGAGGTGCAGGGCCGCCACCTGCGAGGTGATCTTGCGGTTCGCCTCCTCGGGGAAGGGCGAGGTGATGTCGCCGCTGCGCAGCCCCGCCTCGACGTGGACGACCGGGATGTGGCGGTAGAAGGCGGCGATCGACGCCGCGGCCACCGTCGAGGTGTCGCCCTGGACGACGACCGCGTCGGGGGCCACCGACTCGAGGATCGGGTCGAGCCCCTCGAAGACCTTGGCCATCAGGGCGTTGAGGGTCTGCCCGTGCGCGAAGACGTCGAGGTCGTGGTCGGGGGTGATGCCGAAGATCTCGTTGACCTGGTCGAGCATCTCGCGGTGCTGGCCGGTGACGACGGTCACCGACTCGAGGACGTCGCTCTCCTCGAGGGCCTTGATCACCGGGGCGACCTTGATCGCCTCGGGGCGGGTGCCGTAGACCGTCATGATGCGCTTCGTCATGTGGATGTTCCCTGTCTGTTGCTCCGCTGGGGGCGCGGTCTCGGTGAGCCGGGCGCGTGCGTCCTCGAGCAGGCCGGCGGCCTTCTCGGTCTCGCCCTTGGCGATGTTCCACGCCCACCAGCGGTAGGCCCGGGCCGTCTCGTAGGCCGGCCCGTCGGCGACGAGCTGGCCCTCGTGCAGCCAGATGGCGCGGGTGCACATCTCCTCGATGGTCTGCGCTGCGTGGGAGACGAGGAAGATCGTGCCCGGCGTGTGCGCGGATCTCGGCCATCCGCTTCTCGCTGCGCTCCTTGCTCGCCGCGTCGCCGGTGGCCAGGGCCTCGTCGATGAGCAGGATGTGCGGCTGCGGCTGCGGCGGAGATGGCGAAGCGCAGTCGAGCGGCCATGCCGGAGGAGTAGGTCTTCATCGGGAGGTGGATCGAGCGACCGATGCCCGCCAGCTCCAGCACGTCGGGGACGGCCGCGGTCGCTTCGCTCGGTGACTTGCCCATCGCGAGGAGCCCGAGACGGACGTTGGCCATGCCGGACAGCTCGGGCAGCAGGGCCGCGTTGACCCCGAGGAAGGACGGCGTCTCCGTCGCGAGCACCGTGCCGTGCGTCGGGGTCTCCAACCCCGCCATGACTCGCAGCAGGGTGCTCTTGCCCGAGCCGTTGTGCCCGACGACCCCGACCGACTCGCCGGAGCGGGCCACGAACGACACGTCGTCGACGGCCCGGACGGTGACGTTGCGCGACCAGCCGAGGCGGTCGAGCAGGCGGGCCTTCCTGCTCCCCGGCTTTCGCTCCGTGCTCGGCACGCGGTAGTGGACCGAGAGGTGCGAGACGACGACCGAGGGCCGGCCCAGCGGGACCTCGATGCCCTTCTTGGGCTCCACGTCCGAGCTGGTGCTCGCTGCCGGAGGGGGAGTCCCGGTCGGCTGACTCGACGTCGCCTGCCGGTCACGAGGTCACTCACGGGCGTAGTCCTCCTCGGCCTGCCAGAAGTAGAGGAAACCGAGCACCGGCGTCACGACCGCCCAGGCGGTGAGGGTGAGCCACAGCTTGGGGTCGGGCGTCGTCCCGTAGAGGAGCAGCTCGCGGGACAGCTCGAGGACGCAGTAGGCCGGGTTGAGCTGGAGGATCTCGAGCACCGTGGGGTGGGTGACGAAGCGGTCGAGCGAGAACATCACGCCGGATCCGTAGCGCCAGAGCATGCGTGAAGAAGCCGATCAGCATCCGGAGGTCGGGGATGGCGCTGGTCAGGCGGGCGGCGTAGAAGACGAGCCCGGCGTTGAAGAGCACCTGGAGGAGGAAGACGAGGGGGAAGAGCAGCCAACGCCACGTGATGACGGCATGCGGTGGGATCGCGATGATCATGACGAGCATGACCACCATGACCGGCAGCATCGAGATCGCCTCGCGGATGACGAGACCCAGCGGGATGGACGCCCGGGGGAAGGAGAAGGCCCGCATCAGGGTCTTGCCGCCGGTCATCACCGTGGCGCCCCCGGTGAGGGCTCTGGCGGTGAACGAGAACATGAAGACCCCGATGAGCAGGAAGCCGATGTAGTTGGGCACCCCCCGCGACGCGCCGAGAAGCACCGCGAAGATGAGGTAGAACATCAGGCCGTCGAGCAGTGGCCGGCCCACCAGCCAGAACTTCCCGAGGATGGTGTCCCGGTTGCCGCTGAAGGCGCGCGCCCGAGAGTCGGCCCAGATGAAGTGCCGACGACCCCACAGCGAGGCGACGTACGGCCGCAGTGGCTGTCGCTGACCGACGGGGCGGAGCTGAGCCAGGTCCGTGTCGTCGAACGTCACGGACGGGAAGTCGGCCAGGGCTGCCTGGACCTTGTTGCGTCGCCGCATCAGCGCTCGCCCCCCAGGTGCTCGTAAAGGTCTCGGTATCGCGCGGCCTGGCCCTGCCAGGTCCGCGTGGCGGCGAAGTCGCGCCCGGCTGCGCCGAGGCGAGCTCGGAGGTCCGGGTCGTCGTGCAGCGCCTGAAGTCTAGTGGCCAGATCCTGAGAGTCGTCTGGGCGCGCGAGCAGCCCGGTGCCCGGGCCGGTGATGATCTCGGCGAGGGCCGGCAGGTCGCTCGCGACGACGGGACGGCCGGCGGCCATCGCCTCGATCGGCTTGAGCGGGGTCACCGACCGACAGACCTCGGTGTCCTGCCGGGGCACGACGAAGACGTCGAGCGCGCGGTGCCACGCGGCGGCGACGGTGCGGTCGACGCGACCCGGCAGCACGACGACGTCGGTGAGGCCGAGCCGTGCCACCTGCGCGACCAGGCCCGGCCGGGCGGTGCCGTCGCCGACGAGGGCGCAGCGCACGTCGAACCCACGGGCGCGCAGCAGGGCGACCGCCTCGAGGAGGACGTCGAGCCCCTCGTAGGCCACGAGCGAGGAGACGGTGCCCACCCAGAAGCCGTCTGCGGGCAGGCCGAGGCCGCGTCGTGCCTCGGCCGGGCTCGTCGTCACGCCGAGAAGGCCCGCGTCGACGGCGTTGGGCACGACCGTGATCCCGGCGTCCGGGACCCCCCGCGCCACGAGGTCACGGCGCAGGGCCTCGGAGAGCACGACGACGTGGTCGGCGGCGAGCGCCATCTCGGTCTCCTTGGCGTGGGCGAGCCGGAACCGCTCGCTGAGCAGGGCCGCGGCCTGCTCGTCAGCGGGACGGGAGGCCGCCCACGTCTTCTCGAGCTGACCGCGCACCTCGTAGACCCAGGGGAGTCCGGTCGCCTCGGCCACCGCCTGGACGACCAGCGCGTTGGTGAAGTGGGTCGTCGTGTGCAGCACGGTGGGACGGAAGCGCGCGACGTGGGAGGCGAGCAGCTCGGCGGTCTGGACGAGCCGCTGCTCGCTCGTCGGGGCCAGACGGGTCGGGATGAGTCGTCGGTAGGTGACACCGTCGACGACCTCCGCCTCCGGCACCCCCGGCAGCCCGACCGTCACGGGGTAGCCGAGCAGGGTGAACGCCTCGACCTCGAGGCCGCTCTCCCGCTGAGCGCGCAGGATGGAGTGGGAGCGCAACGCATAGCCGGAGGTCGTCCTCGGCACGGAGTTCGTCAGCAGGTGGAGCACCCGTGGCGTGCCGGAGGTCGCCGCCGCAGATGTCGGCGCGGAGGTTGCGCGGCAGCGCGAACCCTGGGGTCATGGTTCGTCGGTCGGCGGCGAGCCGGGCGCGCTGTCGCGCGGCGGCCGCGCCCGGCGCCGTCGACAGGACGGCCAGCGCGGCCGAGAGGTCCCCGCGGGCCCACGCCGCCCGCGCCACCGTCGAGGCAGGCGCTCCGGCCGGGGGCTCCTGCCCGACCTGGACCGCGAGCTCGGCGACCAGTCTGCGGTCGAAACCAGTTCGTGGACGGGCGTCCACGACCAGGGCCCGTGCCTCGTCCTTGCGGTCCGCGAGGAAGAAACCCAGGGCCCGGACCGATCCGGACGGGCCGCGGCGCTGCAGCACCCGGGCCGATCGGCCACGGATGCCGGTGGGGAGGCGGCGCATCGCCTGAACGGCGAGCAGTGCCGGGTCGTCCTGGGCGTGGCGCCACGCGACACTGGCCAGCAGCCCGAGGTGGCGCGCGAGCCGTGGCGCTGCGCGTCGACGCGTGGGGATCCCGTTCATGGACGGACCACCGACTCGAGCACGGCGAGGTAGTCCTCGGCGAGGCGGTCGTCGCTCGCGTGCTCGCGCACCCACGCCGCGGCGGCGGGACCGATCTCGACCCGGGACCGGTCGTCTGCGAGCTCGGCCCACAGGGCGGCCAGGGCCTTCTCGTCGCCCGGGGGACACACGTCACCGGCCTGCGTCTGCTGCACGATGCGGGCGGCCTCACCGGACACCGACGCGCTGACGTGCAGGCCGAGGGACATGGCCTCGTAGAGCTTCGACGGCACGGTGAGGGACAGGCCGCGCCACGGCCGGAGGGCGACGATGACGGAGTCGGCCCAGGCGTAGTGGTCGGCGAGCTCAGCCCTCGGCACCGGGCCGCGCACGTCGACCGGGGTCCCGAGGCGGCCCGAGAGCTCCCGCACGAGGTGCTCCTCGGCGCCCGCGCCCAGCACCCTCACCTCAACCAGGGTCCCCGCACGCGTGGCGAGGCTCACGGCCTTGACGACGGTCGTGAGCCCCTGGGCGCGACCCAGCGTCCCGGCATACAGGAGGCGCAGCGGCTCTGACGGCGAACGTCGGGCCGGCGATCCGGGCCAGCCCTCGATCGGGTGGGCGCCGTTGCGCACCACGTGCACCGGCTCGACCCCGCGGTCGCGCAGGGTCTCGGCGAAGCTCTCCGTCGTCGTGACGACGGCGTCGCTGCCCCGCTGCAGGCTCGTGGCCACGCCGTGCAGGAGGCGCGTCCCGCCCCGGCGAACCCCCGCGCCCAACCGCGCGCCGGGCGTCGACGGCCTCATTGCCGGTCGGGTGACGAGCACCTCACCGGCCGCGCCCCGCTCTCCCTTGGGTGCGGGCACGCCGTCGGGGGTGGTCAGGTCCCACTCGTCGGCGACGTCGAGCAGGTCGGGCCACGCGTCGCGCATCTCCACGACGAGCGGAACCCCGAGCGACCGAGACACGGCAGCACCGGCCGCGAGCATCGGGAGCGACGGCACGGTCGCGACGACCACGTCGGGGCGGTGACGGCGGAACCGCCCCGAGACAAGGCGCACGGCGCTCGCCGCCGCAACCGCTTGGTCGGTGAACCGGGAGCCGACCTTTGTCCCGTAGGACCGGAAGGCGGCCCGGTGCACTGTCTCCCCGTGGCGCCCGGCGTGGATCGAGCCCGGGCGCTGTCCTGCGTGTTCGGGGAGCAGGACACCGGCGGGGTAGTGCGGAGCGGGGGCGATGACACTGACCTGGTGGCCGGCCCGGACGAACCGCTCGACGAGGGCGGACCAGCGCTGCTGCGGCGCGCCGACCTCCGGCTCGTAGTAGTGCGTGAGGAGCAGGATCTTCACGGGGCGGGGGCCGCGGAGGGCCCGGTCGTCGGCGGCGAGATCGTGGTCGTCGACGTGGTGGGGGCGGTCGTCGTCGAGGTGCCCGTGGTGGGGGTGGAGGTCGGTTCCGTCGTCGGGGTGGTCTCGGTGGGCGTCGGTGTCCCCGTCGGGGGCCGCGGGACGGGGACCGGAGGCGTGTAACGGGGGCGGGGCGGGGTCACCGTTCGGGTGGGCCCGGTCGTGGGGGTCGGGGTCGGCGGGGACCGGGGGCGCCGGGGGCACCGGGACGGAGGAGCTGCGCGGGGCCGGGGGAGGGATGACCGGGTCGGGCGCCGTGCCGCCGAGGGCGCGATAGACCGCGAGGGCCCAGAACCGGCCGCCCAGCTGGTTGACGCTCGGCGGGTCGACGACCGACACGAACTGGTTGGGGTTGCCCGCGCGGCGCAGGGCGGCGGCGACGTCGATGGTCGACAGGGAGCGCTTCGTCGCCCAATGCTGGGCGGCGTCGCGGACCGCCTTGCTCACGTCGTCGCGCTCGGGGGCCTGAAGGATGACCGAGACCGTCGCCCCGGGCCACCTGCCGCGCACGGCCCGGAGGGTGGTCTCGAGGTGTTCACCGATGGTGCCGGCCGTGTCCTGCCGCCCGTAGCTGAGGAGCACGGCGTCGGGACGCGCCGGGACGAGGAAGGACAGCCGCGTCACGGCGTAGTCGGCGGTCGCGCCGCGTCGGCTGCCGTTCCAGATCGTGAAGGCCGGTCCGGTAGAGCCGTAGGTCAGCTCGTCGGCGTAACGGGTCGGGTCGGAGGTGTCGAGGTTGTGCACCGTCACGTGGTGGTTGCGCCCGAGGAGCCCGCCCAGCGCCGTGACCCACTCGCCCTCCTCGTCGCCCGTCCCGTCACCGAGGACGGCGAGGGTGACCGGTCGCGTGGTCGTGGCGAGCGTCGCGAGCTCGGGAACGGCAGCGGCCGCGCTGCTCGTCGGGGCCGGTGCGGTCGAGGTCGGCGTCCCGGGGGTCGTCACGCTCGGTCGGACGGTCGGGGAGGGCGCCGTGGCGCTCGTCGGACCGCCACCGGTCACCATGATGACGCCGGCCACGAGGAGGACGTTGACTGCCACGGCGACGATCCCGAGCCCGAGGTCGGTCCCCTTGAATCGGCGCATGGTGGACATTGTGCAGTGCAGCACGGGCAGAGGACGAACTGAAGCGCGAGTCGCTCACGCCTTCAGCTCGTTCGCGACGCTCGACCACCGGGCGCGTCCACCCCGAAGCCGGGGGAGCGCCAGGTAGAAGGCCGCCACACCGAGCATGCCGGCGAAGGTCACGAGACGGGCCGGGCGCGGGGCGCCGAGCAGGGCGGGAACGGCGAGCAGGGTGCACACGAGGGTGAGTCCGAGCACGACACCGGACGAGCGGACGTGGCTCCAGCCGGAGTGGGTGTGGCGTTGGTAGACGTGCATTCTGTGCGCCTCGAAGATGCGGTCTCCGTTGACCATCCGCCGCGCGAGGGTGATCAGCGAGTCGGTGAGCACGATGACGAGGGGCGCGAGCACGCAGTCCGACGGGGCGCCGGCGAGCACGAGCCAGACCGACAGGACGGCCCAGGCCGCGCCGAGTCCGTAGGACCCCACGTCCCCGAGGAAGACACGCGCGTGCGGCACGTTGAAGGGGAGGAAGCCCAGCGAGCCACCGAGGATCGCGACGGAGAGCAGCGCGGCGGCCGGCGCGTCGACGACGAGGGCGACGACGGCATACCAGGCCGACGTGATGACGGCGTGGCCGGAGACGAGCCCGTTGATGCCGTCCATGAAGTTGGTGACGTTGACGAGCACGATCGTGCCGAGCACCGCGAGCGGCACCCAGACGGCGCTCCGGTGGGCGACCACCGGAGCGATGGCCACCCAGGAGGTCGCGACGACGAGCTGCGCTCCGAGCCGAGGCAGCACGGTCAACGTGCGGAGGTCGTCGACGAGACCGATGGCCGCCATCGCGACGATCGGCAGCAGGGCGAAGGCGAGGTCCTTCCCGACCGCGGCGGGCACCTGGGGCATCGCGGGGGTGGCGGCCACGAGACAGACGAAGGAGGCGGCGACGATTCCGAGGCCCCCACCTCGGGGCGTCGGCGCGGCGTGCATCGACCGGTCCCCGGGGATGTCGACGACCCCGCTGCGACGGAGCAGAGGAAGCGCGACGAGGATGACGGCCACCGACACGGCCACGCCACCGACAAGCGTCGCGACCAGGGCGGCATTCACGGTTGTGGCGTCCACTCGGAGCGGGGGGTGGCTGCGTCGGCCTCCTCGACCTCCCCAGGTGCTGCGCCGGGGACGAGTCCGACGGCATCGCGGAGCCAGTCGTTGACCTGCTCCCGGCCGCCGGGGCCGACGGCCTCCGTGCGCAGCTGGGTGACGTCGAGCAGCAGGTCGCGCGGGAGGGTCGGGATGCGGACGCGGCTGATGAGCGGGTGGAAGGGCCGCTCGTCCGGCTCGCCGGCCGCGAGCGTCGTCTCGGCGAGCTTCTCTCCCGGGCGGGTGCCCGTGTAGACGACCGTCGGCTCGGGGAACCCCTGGAGAGTGGCGAAGCGCCGGGCGAGCTGCTCGATGTTGTGGGGCGAGCCCATGTCGAGGACGAGCCCGTCGCCGGTGCGACCGTCCACCGCAGCCTGCAGCACGAGCTGGCAGGCCTCGTGAACGGTCATGAAGTAGCGGGTCATCTCGCTCGAGGTGATGGTCAGCGGACGACCGGCAGCCAGCTGGGCGGCGAAGGTGGTCAGTGCCGAGCCGCGGGAGCCGAGCACGTTGCCGAAGCGGACCGACATGTAGCGGGCCTCGCTCGATGCCGTCTCCCCGAAGGTCGCGGTGAGCAGCTCGGTGACCCGCTTGGTGTAGCCGAGCACGCTCTGGGGATCGGCGGCCTTGTCGGTCGAGATGTTGACGAAGCGGTCGACGTCGGCCGTGACGCACGCCCGCAGCAGGTCGGCCGTGGCGACGACGTTGGTGAGGAAGGCCTCCGCGGGGAAGCGCTCGGCGAGCGTCAGGTGCTTGATCGCCGCGGCGTGGAACACGACGTCGGGGCGCACCGAACTGATGAGGTCGGTGATGAAGCCGGGCGTGCGCAGGTCGCCGAGGATGAGGTCGGGGGACTCGAGCGAGGCCTGACCGCTGATCGAGAGCTGCACCGCGTGGAGCAGGCTGTCGTCGCGGTCGGTCATGACGAGCCGCGCGGGCTGGTAGCGGGCGATCTCACGGCACAGCTGCGATCCGATGGACCCGCCGGCCCCGGTCACGAGGACCGTCTTGCCGTCGAGGTAGGCGCCGATCCCCAAGGTGTCGGTCTCCACCGACCCCCGGCCGAGGAGGTCCTCGAGCAGGATGGGGCGGAAGGCCTGCCGGGGCAGCTCCACATGGGAGCCCGCCCGGGGGGCCTGGCCGGCATCGGACCCCTCCGCCCCTGCTGAGTCCTCGGACATGAGCATCTCGGAGAAGGAGGGCAGCACCATCAGCTCGGCACCGCTCGTCGAGGCCGCCGCGACGACGCGCTCGACGGTGGACGCGGGCGCCGAGGGGATCGCAAAGAGGATGACCTCGGCCTCCGTCGACCGGACGACATCGGCGAGGTCGTCGAGCCGCCCGGCGACGCGCACCCCGAGGAAGCCGAGGTGCCGCTTGGCGGGGTCGTCGTCGACGAGGGCCACGGGGTGCAAGGCGGCGCCCTCGTCCTGCAGCATCATGGCGACGGCCTGCTGGCCACCGGCACCGGCGCCGACGACGACGGCGCGACGCCCGGTGCGACCGTGCCGGTGCCGCCGGGCACGGTGGAGGTAGACGGCCGTGTAGCGCAGCACGATCCACGCGCACGCGGCACTCGGGGCGACCGTGATCGCCACCGAGAGAGGCAGCACGGCCGGCTCCGTCAGCAGTGCCGCCGCGCTGAGTGACGCGCCGAGGCAGAGGGCGACCATGCCCAGCCCGAGCATCTCGTCGGTGCTCGCCCAGCGGTAGCGGCGAGCCACGAGCAGCCCGTAGGTCGCGACGTAGCACGCCACGCCGAGGGCGAGCGAGAGGGCGATACCCGACCGGTTCACCCGTGACAGGGTCATGTCGTAGCGGGCTGCCGCCAGGATGACGATCACGAGGACGAGCAGGGCGACGTCGAGCAGCATGAGCAGCAGCCGTGGCCACCGTGGTGCCGGCGGCCCAGTCGTGAGACTCGGCATGCTCAAGGTGGGGCCGCTCGATTCTTCTCGGGGGAGTGTCGTCGGTGACGCGGACCGTGGCCGACGTCGGCCAGATTAACGGACGCGGCTCCGACCAGCCCGTCGAGACAGGGGCGCGAGGCGGTCAGCCGATGATCAGGAGTAGCTCTCGAGGGTGTCGGTGCGGATGGCCTCTCCCGAGGTCGGACATCTTCACCTCGTCGACGATGTCGATCGACTGCCCGTCCGGGCTCGTCCCGAAGCCCGTGAAGGGAGCCGTGACGAAGCGGATGTCGCTGCCCCGCAGGCCCCGCATGGCGACGGCCTCGGAGCGCATGGTGGAGACGTCGAGCTTCTGGTCGACGGTGAGGTTGTTCGTGGCGGCCTCGACGAAGTTCTTCAGCTGGACCGGGTTGGCCAGGGTGTCCTTGCTCAGGGTCTTGAGCATCAGCGCCTTGATGAAGGCGAGCTGGCGCTGTCCACGGGAGATGTCGCCCTCGGAGAGCTGCTTGCGCTCGCGGACGAAGGCCAGAGCTTGGTCTCCGCCCATGTGCATGGTGCCCTTGTTGAAGGTGAACCCGTTGGACACGCTGGGCTCGGCGACGTTGACGTCGACCCCGCCGACGGCGTCGGTCATGCTCTTGAAGCCCTCGAACCCGAGCATCGCCACGTGGTCGACCTCGATGCCGAGCATGTTCTGCATCGTCGTCACGAGCAGCGGCGCGCCACCGAAGGCATAGGCGGCGTTGAGCTTGTTCTTGCCCTTGCCGGGGATGTCGACGTAGAGGTCACGGGGGAAGTGGATGAGGGTGACATCCCGGTGGTCGTCGGGGACGTGGACCAGGACCATGACGTCCGAACGGGCGCCTTCGCGGCCCGGCCCGGCGTCGTTGCCGACGATGAGGTAGTTGGTCCCGTTGCCGGCGGGCTGGGCGATGGCCTGGCCCGAGCCATCCTTCGGGCCCGTTGCACTGTCGGGGAGCAGCAGCTCCTGCTTGACGTTGCTCGTCACGATGTGGTTGAGCCACGCGAGGTAGCCGCCGATCGCGAGCACGGGCACGAGCAGCAGGACGAGCGCGGCGACGAGGATCCTGCGGTTCCGGTGCTTCTCGTGGCGAGGTGCCTCGTGCTGACCGTCGTCGTCACTGTCGGGGCCCTCGTCGTCGAAGAGGTCCGGCTCGTGCTCTCTGGTGCTGTCCACGGCGCAAGTGTAGGGGACACGACATTGCCGCACGGATTCCGTGCCTCTGTGATCGCGACCCCTCGTGCTGCGGACGTGGGCGCCGTGTCAGGTGATGAGAGATATAGGTGATATAAGTGCTTTGCCGGACATGCCCGTATAGTACGCTATACATTCCGGATCGTGACCCCATGACGTCGCGTTTCGGTCCCACCGTCGTGCCCGCTGCACACGGGCCGTCCGTCTCCCGTCGGCGATGCATGCACTTGGGACGCGGCACCGTCGCGGTGCTGCGTTCGTCGCCTGGCGACCCACGTCGCGGCACCGTCGGGACGGCCCGCAGCCCTGGAGCCGGTGACGACGAACTTCGCGCCCGGGGGACTTCGAGACGACCGGGCTGACCCCGCAGGGCTGGAACGTCAACGCGCCGAGCCCGAACCGGGGGGTGGTCTCCATCGAGTCGCGCGATCTCGGGAAGCTCGGTCGCTGCTGGTGGAGGACACGTCGACGACGTCGCCGGTGGTCGTGGCGCGACCGCGCTTTGCGGTGACTCCGGGGCAGGCCTACCTCGTGCAGGGGTACGCCTACACCACGCGTGGTCTCCAGACCCTGACTCTCTCCTTCTTCGACGCCGATGGAGCCAACGTGGGTGGGGCGAGCTCGTCGACGACGGGCGCGACTATGGTCTGGTCGAGGAGCGAGGCTCGAGCCACCGCCCCGTCCACGGCGAGGACCGCGACCATCCAGGTCTCATCCGTCCAGCGGCAGCCCGTCTCGCACGTGTGGTGGGACGCGATCGATCGATCATCAGCCCGACGACGCCAACGGCAGCTTCGAGATGACATCCACCTCGACCGGTCGCCGTGCCGAACTGGAGCGTCTCGGCATCGGGCGGAGCGACGGTTGGTCTCACGACGGCGTCGGCCACGACTCGGGAAGGCGCTCGCTCTCCATGAGTGACGCCACGACGGCATCGGGATCGGTCACCGTCAGTGAGCAGCCTCACGTCCCGCCTCTTCCCGGCGTCGTGCACGAGGTCCGCGCGTGGCTCAAGCCCACCTCGGGCACCTTCACCCTGACCGCTCGCTGGTACAACGCGTCCCGCAAGTTGCTCGCGATCAAGAGCGTCCCCATCGGCAAGCACCGCCAACACATGGAGCCTGGTCGTAGCGAACTTCCTCGCTCCCGCCGATGCGCACGGCGGCTGCGGTGCAGGTGAGTTACGACGGTGACCGGGTCGGCGACGGGTCTCTGGGACGTCATGTCGATCATGCCCGCGGCCGGTGCAACCCCTCCCGGCCTACGCCTCGACGATCGAGGACGAGCCGCTCGACGCCTTCTCGAACTCGAATAGCTCGGTGGCCCTCGACCGTTCGCTGGCCGGGCCAAGCTCGCCACGGTCATCTCGGGCTATCCCGTCGGAGCTGCAGCTCGCGGACATCGAGACCGGTGCGCGTCGAGGTCAGGGATTCCCGTCGAGGGGATGGACGTCGCGTGGGGTCTCACGGTGGGTGCTGGCGGGACGGACCTGTACATGGGCGGGCGGGGGGGTCACCTCTGGCAGTCTCGACACCGGCCACCAACGGAGCTCTGCGCGACCTCGGCCAGGTGACCCCGCGTGCGACCACGGTCTGGGACCTCGAGACCGGCCGGACGGACGGATCTGGGGGGTGTCCTACCCGGCCTCCGAGCTGTGGACCTACAACCCCGACCACCGGACAAGATCACCTCGTCTGGGCACGGTCAGCACGCGACACGACTACGCGCGCGAGCCTCGCCGTCGACGCGAGCTATGCCTACGTCGGCCTCGGGTCCGACGAACCCCGCCGTCATGCGGGTCTCGCTGTCGAACCCGGAGCGAAGACCGGAGATCGCACTGCCCGTGGTCGATCACCTCGGGCACCGTCTCCGAGCTCGAGCTGCTCGGCCGCTACCTGATCGTGCGGACCGCGTCGGGTGTCACCGCGTCCGGGACGAAGTACACGAGCGAGCGACGGCTCTACGACACCCAGACCGGCTCGTGGGACGTCGCCGGCCAACATGACGGCACAGACGCCGTCGGGCTCGACTCGAGTGGGCAGCTTCTACTACTTCAGCTACAAGCAGCTGTGGGCCGTCGACTCGACCGACCGGCGCGAAGACCTCCGTCGCGCGCACCGCGATGAGCGCCGGCCGGGACCGGCTCATCGTGTCAAAGCGACGCTCGGCGGGATGCCGGGGAGTGGCTGCTCGCCTACGACCCGGCCGGCACCGTTCGGGTCGATCAACCTCGGCAGCTTCGAGGACCGCGACCTACACGTACGCGTTCGCGCCGACCAAGATGAAGATCAAGTCGCTCAACGAGGGCCCCAACGGAGCGATCTACGCCGGCGGCTTCGGCGGCGCGAGCCTCGGCGTCCTCCAGCCGGACGACCGGAGTGGCGTCGACGCAGTACCCCGTCCGGGCCGGGGTGGCCAACAGCATCGGCGAGGTCGAGGGCACGCGGCCGCACGGGTCGTTACCAGTACCTCGGCACCTACACCGGAGGCAAGGTCTTCCGCTACGACACGACCAAGCCGTGGGTCGACGGCTCGAACCCGAGGCTCGTCGCGTCGCTGAGCACGAGCCACCGTCAGGACCGGCCGATGGCCTGGGCCACGTCCGGCGCACGCACCTTCTTCGGCACGGTGCCGAAGTACGGCGTGCGGGGCGGGGTGCTCGGCTACTTCAACAACGACTCGTCCGCTCCGGTCATCGTCCCGCAGCCCGTCGCCGGACAGAGCGTCGTCAGCCTCGCGGCCTACGGCAACGTCGCCTTCGGAGGCACCTCGCGGTGGGGCGGCCTCGGCGCGTCCCCGAGCGCCGGCGCCGCCAAGGTCTTCGCCTACGACGTGGCAACAAAGCAGCAAGCTCTGGGAGTCGACGCCCATCCCGGGAGCCGAGTCCATCGGCGCGGTCGCGATCGGCCCGGGCGGGACGGTCTGGGCCGCGTCGGGCCCGCTCCTCGTCGAGCTCGACCGGGGCACCGGCAGGCTGCTGCGCCGGGTGATGATCTACCCTGCGCCGAAGACGACCGGAGCCGTCTTCCGCAACGCCGACCTCGTCTACGCCGACGGCGTCTTCTACCTCGCCGCCATGGACAAGGTCTACGTCGTTGACCCGGCCACGCTCCGGGTCACGGCCGCGGTGCCGAGCGGGATGAGCACCCAGCGCCTCGCGATCTCCGGCAACCGAGTGCTCTACCCGTCGGGGAGCACGGTGCGGTACCTCACCCGCTGAGGGTCACCCGGACCACCAAAGGGGGACCTCGCCGCTCGGCGGGGTCCCCCTTCGGTAGGCCGCCCGCCAAGTCTGCGGCTCGGGAGGTGGCCCCGGTTCAGTCCTGGGGTCTCATTTAGTAAACAAATAGGATATTTCCGGGCAAGAGACGTACAGTGGAGCCATGAGACACGCTGCTCGCTCCGCTCGTCCCTCGCCGCGGCCCGTCCGCGCTGTGATGCGGCCGTCCGGGACGACCGCGCCGTGCTCAGACCTCCCGTCCGGAACCGACGTCCAGGTGGTGGACCGATGATCCTTCCCGTGCCCGAGTGGTGGTCCTTCTGCGGCAACCGACCGGACGACCAGCCCGACGGGGCTCACGACGACTGGGCCTCCGTCGTGGCCTCGAGGTGCGCGGTCACGGCCGCGCGCCAGGGCCCGATCGGGCTCACGCCCGCCGCCTCGATCGTGTCGTGGGCCAACACGCTCCACCGCGGACGCGGCGCCGGACGGGGATAGTCCGCCGAGGTCGTCTCGAGGACGCGCTCGGGGTCCAGGCCCCGGTCCTCGAAGATCGCGCGGGCCAGCCCGTGCCAGCTCGTCCGGCCGGCGGCTGTGCCGTGATAGGTGCCCGCGGGTGCGTCCGCCTCGACGAGCCGCAGCACCAGCTGGGCGAGGTCGACGGTCGACGTCGGCTGGCCCATCTGGTCGGCCACGACCGACAGCGTCTCCCGCTCGGAGGCCAGGCGGAGCATCGTCGAGACGAAGTTCGGCCCGCCCGCGCCGTAGAGCCACGCGGTGCGCACGACGAGTGCGTCGGGGCAGAGCGCCCGCGCCGCCCACTCGCCGGCTGCCTTCGTGCGTCCGTAGGCCGACCGGGGAGCGACCGGGTGGTCAGCGGCATACGGCTCGGTCGCGTCGCCGTCGAAGACGTAGTCGGTCGAGACCTGCACGAGACGCGCGCCGGCGCTGGACGCCGCCCTGCGCGAGGTTGGCCGCCCCGACCGCGTTGACCGCGAAGGCCACCGCCTCGTCCGTCTCCGCGGCGTCGACGGCGGTGTATGCCGCTGTGTTGACGACGAGGTCGTGTCCCGACACCCCGGCGAGGCACTGCGCCGGGTCCGTCACGTCGAGGTCTGCCCGGCCGAGGGCGGTGACGACGTGGCCCGCGCGGCGCAGGACCGGCACGAGGTCGTGGGCGAGCATCCCGCCGGCGCCGGTGACGAGCACCCGCAGGGGCGCGCGGTGGTCGCTCACCGGCCGAGCCGCTCGTAGACGCGCTCGGAGGCGACCTTCGCCTCGCCCCACCAGTCCTCGTTGTCGCGGTACCAGGCGACGGTGGCCTCGAGCCCCGACCGGAGGTCGGCGTAGCGCGGGCGCCAGTCGGTCTCGCGGCGCAGCTTGGTCGAGTCGATCGCGTAGCGCAGGTCGTGCCCGGGACGGTCGTCGACGTGGTCGAACCAGTCGGCCGGCCGCCCCGTCAGCTCGAGCAGGGTCGCGATGACCTCGAGGTTGTTCTGCTCCCCGTCGGCGCCGATGAGGTAGGTCTCGCCGAGCCGGCCCTGCTCGAGGATCGCGATGACGGCGTCGTTGTGGTCGTCGACGTGGATCCAGTCGCGCACGTTGAGCCCGCTGCCGTAGATCTTGGGCCGCGTCCCCTGCAGGATGTTCGTGATCTGGCGGGGGATGAACTTCTCCACGTGCTGACGCGGACCGTAGTTGTTCGAGCAGTTCGACACCGTCGCGCTGATCCCGAAGGAGCGGATCCACGCCCGGACGAGCAGGTCGGCCCCGGCCTTGGTGGCGGAGTAGGGGCTCGACGGGTTGACCGGGGTCGCCTCGGTGAAGCGCTCGGGGTCGTCGAGCTCGAGGTCGCCGTAGACCTCGTCGGTCGAGATGTGGTGCAGCCGCTTGCCGTGGCGACGGACCGCCTCGAGCAGGGTGAAGGTGCCGACGAGGTTGGCCTCGACGAAGGGCCACGGGCTGTCGAGGCTGTTGTCGTTGTGCGACTCGGCCGCGAAGTGCACGACGACGTCGCAGTCGGCGACGAGTGGGTCGACGACCGCGGCGTCGGCGACGGACCCCTCGACGAGGGTGACGCTGCCGTCCCCGCCGAGGTCGGACAGCACGCTCGCGAGGGAGGCCCGGTTGGCGGCATACGACATCGAGTCGAGGACCGTGAGGGTCCAGTCGGGGCGGACCGCACGGGCGCGCAGGACGAAGTTGCTGCCGATGAAGCCGGCTCCACCGGTGACGAGAAGTCGCATGGCGGCAAGGCTACTGGCCCCGTCGTGACCGTCCCCTACGCTGGCGCGCATGAAGGGCATCATTCTCGCCGGCGGCTCCGGCACGCGGCTCCACCCGATCACCCGAGGGGTCAGCAAGCAGCTGATGCCGGTCTACGACAAGCCGATGGTCTACTACCCGCTCTCGACCCTCATGCTCGCCGGCATCCGCGAGATCCTCGTCATCACGACGCCGCAGGACGCCGAGCAGTTCCGGCGGCTGCTCGGGGACGGCTCGCAGTGGGGCATCTCGCTGGAGTACGTCGTCCAGCCCAGCCCCGACGGGCTCGCCCAGGCGTTCATCCTCGGGGCCGACTTCATCGGTGACGACACCGTGGCCCTCGTCCTCGGTGACAACATCTTCTACGGCGCCGGCCTCGGCCGGCGGCTGACCGACCACACCGACGTCGTCGGCGGCCACGTCTTCGCGTATGCCGTCTCGGACCCCACCGCCTACGGCGTCGTCGAGTTCGACCCGACCGGCAACGTGCTCTCCATCGAGGAGAAGCCGGCCCACCCCCGCTCCCACTACGCGGTGCCCGGTCTCTACTTCTACGACAACGACGTCGTCGAGATCGCCCGCAACCTCGAGCCGAGCGAGCGCGGCGAGCTGGAGATCACCGGCATCAACGAGGTCTACCTCGGTCGCTCCCAGCTCACCGTCAGCGTGCTCCCGCGCGGCACCGCGTGGTTCGACACCGGGACCTTCATCGGGCTGATGGATGCGAGTCAGTACGTCCACGTCGTCGAGGCCCGCCAGGGCCAGAAGATCGGCTGCGTCGAGGAGATCGCCTGGCGCCAGGGCTGGCTCGACGACGCCGGCCTCAAGCTCCACGCGGACGCGCAGGTCAAGAGCGGCTACGGCCTCTACCTGCAGGGCCTGCTCGACGAGGGACGGGACACGATCTGATGGACATCCGGCCGCTGAAGATCGCGGGGGCGTTCGAGATCACCCCGCGCCAGTTCCCCGACGACCGGGGCGTGTTCCTCGAGTCCTTCCGGGGCGACCGGCTGGCCGAGGTGACGGGCCACCGCCTCGACGTCATCCAGACCAACGTCTCGGTCTCCTCCCGCGGCACGCTGCGCGGCATCCACTTCGCCGACGTGCCGGTCGGGCAGGCCAAGTACGTGATGGCCATGGCGGGATCCCTCATCGACTACGTCGTCGACCTCCGGGTGGGCTCCCCGACCTTCGGGGAGTGGGACTCGGTGCTGCTCGACACGGTCGACCGTCGCGCGGTCTACCTCGCCGAGGGTCTCGGCCACGCCTTCGTCGCGCTCGAGGACGGCACGACCGCCACCTACCTCTGCTCGGCGGCCTACAACCCGCAGGCCGAGCACGGCATCCATCCGCTCGACCCGACCGTCGGGCTCACCCTGCCCGACGGGCTCGACCCGCTGCTCTCGCCCAAGGACGCGCAGGCGCCGGGCCTCGAGCAGGCCCGCGACGACGGCCTGCTCCCGAGCTTCGAGGCGTGCGAGCAGTGGTACGCGCGGACCGACCCGGCCTGACCGCGCGGCCCGCGCCCGCGGCATACCGCGGCAGTGGCAGGATGGGCGAGGTGACGGCACAGATCCTCGACGGCAAGGCCACGCTCGCATCGATCAAGGAGGAGCTGACCCGACGGGTCGCCGCCCTCGCCGAGGTGGGTGTGGTGCCCGGGCTCGGCACGGTCCTCGTCGGCGAGGACCCCGGCAGCCAGTGGTACGTCAACGCCAAGCACAAGGACTGCGCGCAGATCGGCATCACGAGCATCCGCCGGGACCTGCCCGCGAGCGCCACCCAGGCCGAGGTCGAGGCCGTCATCGACGAGCTCAACGCCGACCCCGAGTGCACCGGCTTCCTCGTCCAGCAGCCCACCGGCCTCGACGAGATGGCGCTGCTCTCGCGGGTCGCGCCGGAGAAGGACGTCGACGGCCTCCACCCGATGAACCTCGGCTGGCTCGCGCTCGGCAAGGCCGCACCCCTGCCGTGCACCCCGATGGGCTGCATCGAGCTGCTCCGCCGCCACGACGTGCCGATCGCCGGCGCGAAGGTCGTCGTCGTCGGCCGCGGCCTCACCGTCGGCCGGCCGCTCGGCCTCATCCTCACCCGCAAGAGCGAGAACGCCACGGTGACGCTCTGCCACACCGGGACCAAGGACCTCGCCGCCGAGGTGCGCCAGGCCGACATCGTCATCGCCGCGGCCGGGGTTCCCGGCATCATCACGGCCGCGATGGTCAAGCCGGGCGCCGCCGTCCTCGACGTCGGCGTGAGCCGGGTCGACGGCAAGATCGCCGGCGACGTCGCGGCCGACGTCGCCGAGGTGGCCGGCTGGGTCAGCCCCAACCCGGGTGGCGTCGGCCCGATGACGCGGGCCCTGCTGCTGAGCAACATCGTCGCTGCCGCCGAGGCGTCGGTGGCGCGGGCGTGACCTCCGCCGGGCCACGGGGACCGGCGCCGGCCCGTCCGATGGGCGGGGCGCGGCGCCGATGAAGTGGCGCGGCAGCGGGTTCCTCGTCCTGGGCGTGTGGTGGGTCTTCGCCGTCGTCGTCGGGGCCGGGGTGCTCACGATGGGCCTGGGCCAGATCCGCCTCGGCGGCGAGGTGGTCTTCGTCGGCTTCCTCGGCGCGGCCCTGACCCGCGTCCTGGCCCGGCCCGAGCGACGGGTCGGTGGTCTGCACGTGCGCAACCGCACCTTCGACGCGATCGTCCTGCTCTCGCTCGGCGTCGGCGTGCTCATCGCCTCCGCCACGGTCAACCTCAACCCCGGCGACCGGGACCGGTTGCGCACACCCCCCACGTCCGTCACCCGCTGACCGCAGCGGTATGCCGCTCACGGGCGGCAACAGGGCATCGTCGAGCCCACGACGGGCTCGGATGCGGAGGTGTGGATCGTGCCTGCGAGGGAGGCTCGGTTGCTGCGGTGGGACTACGTATGATCGGGCTTGCCTTCGTGGGTCCACCGAACGAGGCATGATGCATGAGGAGTCTCTGTGACCGGATCGGAACCATCGAGCCCCACCTCAGCGGGGGTGGTGCTGGTCGTGTGTACCGGAAATGTCGCGCGCTCGCCGTACATCGAACGCCGACTCGCCCAGCTCCTCGACGGCTCCGGGATCGAGGTCTCCAGCGCTGGTACAGCGGCGCTCGTGGGTCGTGGCATGGAGCCAGACTCTGCGGACTGGCTCGAACACCACGGAGCCGATGCGTCGGATTTTCGTGCCCGGCAGCTGACGGCTGAGCTGGTGCGCCGAGCCGACCTCGTGATCTGTGCCGCCCGCGAGCACCGTGCCGCGGTCGTCACGATGCATCCCGCAGCCCTGCGCTACACCGCGACTCTCGTGGACCTCACCGACCTGCTCAGGGCGAGAGCAGGTGACGGTGCGCCGCATGCCGCAACGGCCGACGCGGTCGGAAGTCCTCGGAGTGAGGTTCCCGTCAGTCAGGTGTCGGCCCTCGCACGCCGTGCGGTCTCGCTCCGTGGCCTCGCGCAACCTCGGTCCGCGCGACAATCGGACATCGCGGACCCGTTCGGCCGGGGGCCGAAAGCCTTCGCGGGAATGGTCGACCACGTGGAAGGGGAGCTCCACCTCGTCGCCGATGCGCTGAGGTCCGCGACCTGACGTCGCGGTCGTTCGCCCCGTCCGTCCTCGAAACGACCGGTGACTTTCGGCCTCGGTACTTCTCGGATGGCGCTCCGAGGGACGACCGCTGCGTAGTCCACTCAGGGCAAGGCGAAGCGCCGGCCCCCGCGTGGGGGGCCGGCGCCTCGCGGCTGCCGGGGCGCCTTCGAGTGGCGTCGGCGTCAGGTCAGATCAGGCCGAGGCCCTTGACGGCGTCGCGCTCCTCGGCGAGCTCGGCCACTGAGGCGTCGATCCGGCCGCGCGAGAAGTCGTCGATGTCGAGGCCCTGGACGATGCTCCAGCGGCCGTCGGTGATGGTGACGGGGAAGGAGGACATCAGCCCCTCCTGCACGCCGTAGGAGCCGTCGGAGCGGACGGCCATCGAGACCCAGTCGCCGTCGGCGGTGCCCTCGACCCAGGTGCGGGCGTGGTCGATCGTCGCCGACGCGGCAGAGGCCGCAGAGGAGGCCCCGCGGGCCTCGATGATCGCCGCGCCGCGCTTGGCCACGGTCGGGATGAAGGTGCTCTCGAGCCAGTCCTGGTCGCCGACGGCCTCGGCGGCGTTGCGACCGCCGACCTCCGCGTGGAAGAGGTCGGGGTACTGGGTCGCCGAGTGGTTGCCCCAGATCGTCATCTTGCGGATCTCGGTGACGGGCACGCCGAGCTTCTTCGCGAGCTGGCCGATGGCACGGTTGTGGTCGAGACGGGTCAGGGCCGAGAAACGCTCGGTGGGGATGTCGGGAGCGTTGGACATCGCGATGAGGGCGTTGGTGTTGGCCGGGTTGCCGGTGATCGTGATCCGCACGTCGTCGGCCGCGACGTCGTTGAGCGCCTTGCCCTGGGGGGCGAAGATGCCGCCGTTGGCCTCGAGGAGGTCGCCGCGCTCCATGCCGGCGCCGCGGGGGCGGGCCCCGACGAGCAGGGCGTGGTTGACGCCGTCGAAGACGGTCCGCGCGTCGTCACCGATCTCGACCTTGGCGAGAGTCGGGAAGGCGCAGTCGTCGAGCTCCATGACGACGCCCTCGAGGGCCTTGAGGGCGGGCGTGATCTCGAGGAGCCGGAGCTCGACGGGGGTGTCGGGACCGAGCAGTGCGCCGCTCGCGATGCGGAACAGGAGGCTGTAGCCGATCTGGCCTGCGGCGCCGGTGACGGCGACCTTCACAGGGGCGGCGACGGGGGGAGTGCTCACGGGTTGACCCTTCACATCGGTGTGGCTGCGGACGTTCCGACGCTATCAGTGCAGGCGGGGGCCCCCGGACGGCCCTCGGACGGCTCTCGGCGGCCCTCGGAGGCCTCGGAGGCGGGCGCCGGCGTCACGCGGCGAGCGCCAGCGAGGCGAGCGCGAGCAGCCAGCTGACGAAGGAGCCGACGAGGAAGTACTCGGTGACGTCGTCGATCCCGGCGGGGCCGCCGGGGTAGGAGCCGGCCGGGTCGCCGGCGCCGGACGTGCCCGAGCGGGACCGGGCGGACGCCTGGATCTCGGGGAAGCGGAGCAGGCCCTTGGCCGCGATGACGAGGCCGGCCGCCGCGAACTCGCCCGCGAGCCCGAGGCCGAGGATGACGAGCCGCTCCATCGGCCCGAGCAGCCGTCCGCCCTTGAGCCGGTCGGCGGGCTGGGGGACGGGTGGCGCGGTCACCTGGTCGGGGCTCAGCGCCCCGATCGTCAGCAGCACGAGCCGGACGAGGACGTTGGCCGTGGCGACGTTGAGCAGGACGAGTCCGGTGAGGAGCAGCACCCGGGCGGGGTCGGGCGCGAGCGCGCCGGGCAGGTCGGCCCAGCGCAGCCACCGGCCGAGCAGGCCGTCGGGGGCGCTCGTCGCCCCGGAGAACAGGAGGGGGAGCGCGAGGGTCGCCGCGATCGCCGCGAGGGCGCGACCGGCCTGCTGCCCGTCGCGCTGGGTGCGGGCCGACAGCTCGATCCAGGCCGCGGACCCCAGTGCGGCGAGGAGCAGGGCGAGGGCGTCGGCCCACCCGTGCAGGCCGGCGACGACCGCCGTGACCACGATCGTCGCCGGCGCGACGACGTGGGCCGCCACGTGAGCGCGGGCGGTCGAGCGGGAGCGGACCAGGTCGGCGAGCCCGATCCCGATGAGGGTGACGGCCAGCCAGGTCACGCCAGCTCCGTCAGGGCCGTCATCGCCTCGAGCGCGACGGCGATGCCGTCGCGCCGGATCCGTTGCGACACCGCGGACGGGCTGAGGCGCAGCTGTGCCGCGATGGCCTGCTGTGTCCTGCCGTCCATCAGCCCTCCGAGGATCTCGTGCGACGTCGTCGAGAGAGAGCCAACCATGAAGTCCAGACAGTCCAGGGCGGCCCCGACGGCCGTCACCGTCGCCGGGTCGTCCTCGGTCGAGGCGTAGGCGGTGCGGGCGGTGTGCGTGCGGGCCCGCCCGGCCCGCTCCGCAGCGGACTCGATGGCGGCCCGGGCCGACCAGTAGGCGGGTCCGTCCTGGATGCCGCGGACGGTGTCGAGGGTCTCGATCGGGCCCCGCCCGATCCCGAACCGCACGCCGATCTCGGGCCCGAGTCCCAGCCGCAGCCGGAACGCGGCCTCGAGGGCGGCGCCGAGCGTGGGGTAGACACCCTGGAACTCGTCCCCGGCGGGGATGGCGAGGGGGTGGGTGGCGGCGACCCGGTCGTTGGTGAGGCTGAGACCGACCTGGAGGCGGTCGTGCACGCTCTGCCGGTCGCGGGCTCGCCGGGACCCGACGAGGTCACCGATGAGGGCCACCGGTGAAGGTGAGGGCTTCAAAGTCGTCATATGTTGATCCTACCTTCATTTCGGCTCAATGAAGGTGAGAGATGAACTGGTGGCAGAGAGTCGTCGAGCCTGCCGGTCCGGTCAGTCGTCGAGCACCGGCTGGCCCTGCGCGTCCACCTCCGCGTTCGTCACGTCGTCGGTCGAGCCGTCGATGTCCATCTCGGACCGGTCCTCGCCGGTGATGAACGCGAAGGTGGCCCCGGCGATGAGGGCTCCGACGACGGGAGCGACCCAGAAGGCCCAGAGCTGGCCGGGGGCGCCGTCGCCGTTGAAGAAGGCGACCGCGGTCGACCGGGCCGGGTTGATCGAGGCGTTGCTGACGGGGATCGCCACGAGGTGGGCGAGGAGCAGCCCGAAGCCGATCGCGAGCGGTGCGAAACCCTTCGGGGCGTCCTGCTTCGTCGAGCCGAGGATGATGTAGACGAAGAAGGCGGTGACGAGCGCCTCGACGACGAGCACCGCGCCGAGCCCGAAGCCGCCGGGGGAGTGCTCGCCGAAGCCGTTGGCGGCGAGGTTTCCGGTGGTCGGCAGGCCCTTCGAGCGCACCAGGCCGGCGAGGGCACCGCCCGCCAGCACGCCGCCGACGAGCTGGGCGCCGACGTAGGCCGGCACGTCCGTCCAGTCGAAGCGCCGGGCCACCGCGATCCCGATCGTCACGGCGGGGTTGAAGTGGGCGCCCGAGACGTGCCCCATCGCGTAGGCCATCGTCGTGACGGCGAGCCCGAAGGCGATGGCGACGCCGAGGTGGCCGATGCCGAGCTGGACCGGCGCTCCGTCGACGAGCGTCTGCACCGCGAAGCGGCCGTTGAAGATCGCGGACCCGCAGCCGATGAAGACGAGCCAGAAGGTGCCGATCGCCTCGACGGCGAGCCGGGAGCTCAGCTTGGGGGTGTACATCGGGTCTCCTGGGGCGCGGCGCCGGTGGGGGCGGGCCCCGGGTCGGGGGAAGCGTAGTGGACCTCCCGGACGTTCGACGGCCGGACCGGATGGGCCAGAATGCAGCCATGTCTTCGACGACCACGCCCCGCAGCCTGTCCGGAATGCAGCCGACGAGCGACTCGCTCCACCTCGGCAACTACATCGGGGCGCTCGTCGAGTGGGTCACCCTGCAGCGCACCCACGACGCGTTCTACTTCGTGGCCGACCTGCACGCCCTCACCGTCGCCCCCGACCCCGAGGTCCTGCGCCGGCGCACCCGCCTCACGGCCGCGCAGTTCATCGCCGGGGGTGTCGACCCGGAGCGCTCGGTCCTCTTCGTCCAGAGCCACATCAGCCAGCACGCCGAGCTCGCCTGGGTCCTCAGCACGCTGACCGGGTTCGGTGAGGCGAGCCGGATGACCCAGTTCAAGGACAAGTCCGCCAAGGGCACCAACACCAACGTGGGGCTCTTCACCTATCCCGTCCTGCAGGCGGCCGACATCCTCATCTACGACGCGAACGTCGTGCCGGTCGGGGAGGACCAGCGCCAGCACCTCGAGCTCTCGCGTGACCTCGCCGGCCGGTTCAACACCCGCTTCGGCGAGACCCTCGTCGTGCCGGAGCCCCACATCATGCGGGCCACCGCGAAGATCCAGGACCTGCAGGACCCGACGGCGAAGATGAGCAAGTCCGCAGCCTCGGACGCCGGCCTGATCAGCCTGCTCGACGAGCCGGCCCGCACCGCGAAGAAGATCCGGTCGGCCGTCACCGACACCGAGCGCGAGATCCGCTTCGACGAGGCCGCCAAGCCCGGCATCTCCAACCTCCTGTCGATCCACTCGGCCCTGTCCGGCACGCCGATCGCCGCGCTCGAGCAGACGTATGCCGGTCGCGGCTACGGCGACCTGAAGAAGGACGTCGCCGACGTCGTCCTCGACGCCGTCGGGCCCTTCCGGGAGCGCACCCTCGAGCTGATGGCCGACCCGGCCGAGCTCGACCGGATCCTCGCGGACGGGGCCGAGCGGGCGAGCGAGATCGCCGAGGCGACGGTGCGACGCGTCTACGACAGGGTCGGTCTGCTCCCGCGGTCCCGCGACCGCGGGTAGCTCCCGGCGGGCGTGGTTCGTCCCGGGCCCGCCCCGGGGGGTGCCCGTGTCAGGCGCGAGCCGCGAGGGTGTTGACGACCGCAGCCGCGCCGCGAGCGTCGTCGACGGTGACGACGACGTCCGGCTCGCCGCGCCGGTGCACGACGAGGGCCTCTCCCGAGCGGGTCACGAAGCCGCGCCGGCCGTCGCGACCGATCCGCCAGCCCCACCCGCCGAAGTCGCCGAGCGCCGAGACCTGACCGACCTCCGCCGAGGCCACTCGCTCCATCGGGATCCGCGACCACGAGAGGCCGAGGGTCGAGACCCGCACCCCGTCGTGGTCGACGACGACCCGGGCGCTCGTCACGGCCACCATGAGCGCCCCGACGAGCCCGGCGACGACCCACAGCCACGGCGAGACCGCCACCGCGGCCCAGGCCAGGGGTAGCATCCCGAGCACGACGAGCGCGCCGACCGCGGCGCCGGGCAGGCTCGCGCCACCGACCCATCCGAGCCGGGTCGTGGCCGGGACGTCGAGCCGCGGCGCGTCGGCCGGGAGGGGGGCCGCCGGACCGTCGAGGTCCGGGCGGGGGAGGCGGCCGAGCCACCCGAGGCCGATGCCGACCGCCAGCGCCGCCACGGCTCCGATCGCGATGACCGCCCCCGGCAGGGCGACCGGGCCGGTGGTGTCCCGCTGGGCGAGGACGGCCCCGAAGGAGACGGTGGCGACGAAGACCGCGAGGCCCGCCGCCGCGCCGCCGAGCACCGACCGGGCGGACCGGTCGACGACGGCGGCCACCGCGACGAGGAGCAGCGGAGTGAGGGCGGTGAGCAGGGCGGAGGTCGTCGTGGCGCCGGTGAGGTCGGTGTAGCGGTCAGGCTGCCCGTCCGGTCCCCAGTGCACGGCGATCCGCTCCGGCAGGCGGTCGGCGGCCGCCCGGAGCCACAGCGCACCGACTCCGGCGAGGACGACGCCGAGCAGCCCCCCGGTCGTCAGGGCGATCGTCGGTCGGGGGCTGGTCGGTGCCGTCATGGTCGGTACTCGCTCTCGATGAGTCGGGTGAGGTCGTCCGGCCCCGCGCCGAGCCGACGGGCCTGCACGACGAGCTCGCTGACGAGCGTCCGCAGCAGGGCCGCACCGCCGCCGTCGTCGGCGGTCACCACGGCGCCGCGTCCGCGGCGCAGCTCGATGAGCTCCTCGTCGCGAAGCAGCTGGTAGGCGCGCAGGACGGTGTGCAGGTTGATCTCCAGCAGGGCGGCGACGTGCTTCGCCGAGGGCAGCCGGTCGCCGCGACGGAGCTCACCGGATGCCATCGCACGGCGGGCGCAGGCCGCCACCTGCTCGAAGAGCGGCGCCGTGCCGCTGGGGTCGACCTGCCAGATCATAGTTCTACTATACCTATAACTAACCACCCTGTCAGGACGTGCCACAGGTGTCCGTCCGTCGCCCGGCCGGGTCACGATACGGTCTCAGGGTGACTGACGCGCTCCCGACGACGATCGGCGTCTCGATCCCGATCCCGTCCCCCCACGGCGAGTACCTCCAGCAGCGACGCCACGACTTCGGCGACCCCGCGGCCTGGCGGATCCCCGCCCACATCACCCTGCTCCCACCCACCCCGGTGGACGACGAGGTGTATGCCGCGTTCCGGGCCCACTGCGCTGCCGTGGCGACGGCGCAGAAGCCGTTCGACGTGCTGCTGCGGGGCACCGGCACCTTCCGCCCGCTCTCCGACGTCGTGTTCATCCAGGTCGCGCGGGGTGTCTCCGCCTGCGAGAGCCTGGAGATGGGACTGCGACGCGGGCCGGTGGCGCGCACCCTCGACTTCTACTACCACCCCCACGTCACCGTCGCCCACAACGTCGAGGCCCACCAGCTCGACCGGGCCTTCGACGACCTCGCCGACTACGCCGTGGGCTTCCGGGTCACGGCCTTCAACGTCTACGAGCAGGGCGCCGACGACCGGTGGCGACCCGTGCACGACTTCACCCTCGGGGCGAGCTGATCGGTGGACGTCATCACCGGGTGGATCTCGCGCCTGAAGCAGTCCCGTCCCTACCGCGTCTACGACCGCTACGGCAAGGCCAACGGCAACCTCCTCGCCGCTGGCGTCGGCTACTTCGCGTTCTTCTCGGTCTTCCCGGCCCTGGCCCTGGGCTTCGCCGTCTTCGGCTTCGTGCTCCAGGGCCGGCCCGAGCTGCTCCAGTCGATCGGGGACTCCCTCAACACGATCCTGCCCGGCATGGTCAAGACCGACGCCAACCCGACGGGCGTCATCGCCATCGAGGCGCCGCAGAGCCTCACCCTGACGATCACCGGGATCGTCGCCTTCGTCACCCTGCTCTACGCCGGGCTCGGCTGGGTCGGCGCCCTGCGCACCGGCATCCGGAGCCTCTTCCGTCTCAAGGCCGCGACCGGCAACTTCGCGCTGACCAAGGCCCGCGACCTCGGGGTGCTCGTGACCCTCGGCGTCGCCATCGTGCTGTCGGCCGTCGTCACGAGCGTCGTCGGCGGGCTCGCCGGCACCGTCGCCACATGGATCGGGCTGCCCGGTCAGGGCCTGCTCGTCGGCGCGCTCGGACTCGTCGTCGCGCTCCTGTTCGACACGCTCATCATGGTCGTGCTCCTCCGGCTGCTCTCCGGCGTCGCGCTGCCCTGGCCTGCGGTCCGGGCGGGCGCGATCGTCGGGGCCGTGCTGCTCACGGTGCTGAAGTTCTTCGGCGCCCGGCTCATCAGCCAGGCGAGCAGCAACCCGCTCCTCGGCGCCGTGGCCGTCTCGGTCGGACTCCTCTTCTGGTTCAACCTCATGTCCCGGGTCGTCCTGCTGTCGGCGGCATGGGCCTCCCACGACCTCGACGTGCGCGAGATCGCCGGCGTGACGGGTCCCGCCGACCCTGCCACCGCAGACCCCGACCTCGACGGCAGCGAGACGGGCGCCGCCGTCCCCGCCTCCCGTCCACCCGATCACGATCACGTGCCGGTGCGGGCCAGGGACCGAGCCAGCCTCGCCTCCGGCGTGGTCCTCGGCGCGGCCGGCGCGCTCGCGGCCACGGCTCTGCGCCGCCGCCGCTGACAGACGAGCCCGCCCCCTCGCGTGGAGGGGGCGGGCCGGTCGACGATCAGGAGCGGGCGGTCACTCGCCGTTCATCAGCGCGTGGCGCAGGTCCTTGTTGAGCTGGTTGATCACGTCGAGCGGGATCTCCTTCGGGCACGCGTCCGCGCAGGCGCCGACGTTGGTGCAGCCGCCGAAGCCCTCGTGGTCGTGGGTGCTCACCATCGACACGACGCGGGCGTCGCGCTCCGGCTGGCCCTGGGGCAGCTCGCCGAGGTGGGTGATCTTCGCGCCCATGAAGAGCATGCCGGACGCGTTCGGACACGCGGCCACGCAGGCCCCGCAACCGATGCAGGCGGCCGCCATGAACGAGCGGTCGGCGTCCTTCTTGGGGACCGGGGCCGCGTGCGCCTCGGGGGCCGAGCCGGTGTTGGCGCTGATGAAGCCACCGGCCTGGATGATCCGGTCGAAGGCGCCGCGGTCGACGACGAGATCCTTGATGACGGGGAAGGCGTCGGCCCGCCACGGCTCGATCGTGATCTCCTCGCCGTCGGAGAACGAGCGCATGTGCAGCTGGCACGTCGTCGTCACCTCGGGGCCGTGGGCGCGGCCGGAGATCATCAGGCCGCATGCCCCGCAGATGCCCTCGCGGCAGTCGGAGTCGAACGCGATCGGCTCGTGGCCGTCGGCGTTGAGCTGCTCGTTGAGCACGTCGAGCATCTCGAGGAAGGACATGTCCTCGGAGATGTCCGTGACGGGATAGGTGACCATCTCGCCGGTGGACTGGGGGCCGGCCTGACGCCAGATGTTGAGGGTGAGGTTCATTTACTTGTAGCTCCGCTGCTTCATCTCGACGAATTCATAGACCAGGTCTTCCTTGTGCAGGACCGGCGCACCGCCGTCCTCACCGCCCCATTCCCAGGCCGCGACGTAGGCGTACTCGTCGTCGAGACGCAGCGCCTCCCCGTCCTCGGTCTGGGACTCGACGCGGAAGTGACCGCCGCAGGACTCGCGGCGGTGCAGCGCGTCGACGCACATCAGCTCGCCGAGCTCGAGGAAGTCGGCGACGCGGCCGGCCTTCTCGAGGCTCTGGTTGAGGGTGTCGGCGGCGCCGAGCACCCGTACGTTGCGCCAGAACTCCTCGCGCAGCCCACGGATGAGGTCGACGGCCTTGAGCAGCCCCGTCTCGGAGCGCTCCATGCCGCAGTACTCCCACATGATGTTGCCGAGCTCCTTGTGGAAGGAGTCGACCGACCGCTCGCCGTTGATCGACAGCAGCCTGGTGACGCGGGCGTCCACCGCTGCCTTGGCGGCGACGACCTCTTCGTGCGACTCGTCGATCGGGGTGTAGGGGCCCTTGGCGAGGTAGTCGCGGATCGTGTTCGGCAGGACGAAGTAGCCGTCGGCCAGGCCCTGCATGAGGGCCGAGGCGCCGAGGCGGTTGGCCCCGTGGTCGGAGAAGTTGGCCTCACCGGCGACGAACAGCCCGGGGATCGAGGAGCTGAGGTCGTAGTCGACCCACAGGCCACCCATCGTGTAGTGCACCGCGGGGTAGATGCGCATCGGCACCTCGTACGGGTTCTCACCCGTGATCCGCTGGTACATGTCGAAGAGGTTGCCGTACTTCTCCTTGACGGCGGCCTCGCCCATCCGGTCGATGGCGTCGGCGAAGTCGAGGTAGACGCCGCGCCGGAAGTCGCCGACCTTGGGGCCGACGCCGCGGCCCTCGTCGCACATGTTCTTGGCCTGGCGGCTCGCGATGTCGCGGGGCACGAGGTTGCCGAAGCTGGGGTAGATCCGCTCGAGGTAGTAGTCGCGGTCGTCCTCGGCGATCTCGCGAGGGTCCTTCTCGCAGTCCTCCGCGCGTTTGGGCACCCAGATCCGGCCGTCGTTGCGCAGCGACTCCGACATCAGGGTCAGCTTGCTCTGGTGCTCCCCGGAGACGGGGATGCAGGTCGGGTGGATCTGCGTGTAGCAGGGGTTGGCGAAGTAGGCGCCCTTGCGGTGCGCCCGCCAGCTCGCCGTGACGTTGCAGCCCATCGCGTTGGTCGAGAGGTAGAAGACGTTGCCGTAGCCGCCGCTCGCGAGCACGACGGCGTCGGCGAGGTGGGTCTCGATCTCACCGGTGACGAGGTCGCGGGCGATGATGCCGCGGGCCTTGCCGTCGACGACGATGACCTCGAGCATCTCGTGGCGCGAGAACATCTCGACCGTCTTGGCCGCGACCTGCCGCTCGAGCGCCTGGTAGGCGCCGATGAGCAGCTGCTGCCCGGTCTGGCCACGGGCGTAGAAGGTGCGCGACACCTGGACGCCACCGAAGGAGCGGTTGTCGAGCAGGCCGCCGTACTCGCGGGCGAAGGGCACGCCCTGGGCGACGCACTGGTCGATGATGTTGGCGCTCACCTCGGCGAGGCGGTAGACGTTGGACTCGCGGGAGCGGTAGTCGCCGCCCTTGACGGTGTCGTAGAAGAGGCGGAAGACCGAGTCGCCGTCCTCCTTGTAGTTCTTCGCCGCGTTGATGCCACCCTGGGCCGCGATCGAGTGGGCCCGGCGCGGGGAGTCCTGGTAGCAGAAGGACTTCACGTGGTAGCCGGCCTCGCCGAGCGTGGCCGCCGCGGCGCCGCCGGCGAGGCCGGTGCCGACGATGATGACCGACAGCTTGCGGCGGTTGACCGGGTTGACGAGGGCGGCGTCGAACTTGCGCTTGTTCCAGCGCGCCTCGACCGGTCCCTGCGGGGCCTTGGTGTCGGAGACCGGCTCGCCCTCGCGGTAGAGGCCGTGGATGAGGTGACTCGGGTTGCTCATGGTCAGTTCCCCTTGACGATGCCGAACAGGATGGCCAGCGGCGGGAGCATGAAGCCGACGGCGGTGACGAGCGCGATGGTCGTCGCCGTGGTGCGGGAGATGCGCCGCGCGCGGGCGGTGCTCACCCACCCCAGGGTCTGCGAGGCGCTCCACACGCCGTGGTAGAGGTGCATGGCCAGCGCGACCATGGCGATCAGGTAGATGAGGACGACCCACCAGACCTGGAAGCTCGAGATGACGAGCGCACCCGGGCTGCCGTTGGCCGCGTCGGGACCGACGTTGAACTTGACGATCGAGAACTGCAGCAGGTGCCACACGAGGAAGGCGAGCAGTGCGACACCGCCCCAGCGCATCATCTTGCTGCGCACCGTCACCCGGGCCGCCTCCTTGGCGACGTAGCGGGTCGTGCGCGCGCCGTTGGCCTTGCTCCACAGGTAGAAGGCGGCGTACGCGTGGACGACGAGGGCGACGATGAGCGCGGCCCGGAAGAGCCAGAGGAACCCGCCGTACGGGAGGATCGGGGTCAGGATCGTCCGCAGGTGGTGGGCGTACTCGTCGAACGGCGCCGTCCCCCAGAAGATCTTGAGGTTGCCGTACATGTGCACGAGGACGTAGAAGACGAAGAGCGCACCGGAGACGGCCATGAGCAGTTTCATGAACACGGTCGTTCGGCGTGCCGAGAGCGTCCCACGAGGGGTTCCCGACTTCGGGAGAGTGTTGGTGGCCACGTTTTCACCCTATCTGGCACGGCTCCGCGGCCCGACTCCTACTGACGGGTACCGCAGCAGTGTGACTTTTTGCACCCACGCGGGCCCCTACAGTGACGCCATGAGTCCCCGCCGTGCCGAGTCCGCGCTCGACTGGGCCATGGACAAGTCTCTCGTCCTTGGTTACACGAGGGTCGGCCCGGCCCTGCGGCGCCGCTGGTGGCCCGCGGATCCCGCCGCCCACGCCCTGGCCGGCCGGCACGTCCTCGTCACCGGCGCGACCGGAGGGCTCGGCCTCGCCACCGCCGCCGGGGTGGCCCGGCTGGGCGCGACGGTCCACGTCACCGGCCGGGACGCAGGCCGCCTCGACACGGCCCGGGAGGAGCTGCTGCGGCGGGTCCCGGACGCGACCGTCCACACCGACGTCGCCGACGTCAGCGACCTCGCGGCGACGCGTGCGTTCGCCGCCGACTTCGCCGCGCGCGTCCCGCGACTGCACGCCCTCGTCCACAACGCCGGGGTCCTGCCCCGCGAGCGCACGGAGACGAGTGAGGGTCACGAGCTCGCCCTCGCCACCCACGTGCTCGGCCCGCACGTGCTGACCCACGGCCTCGCCGACGTCCTCGGCGGGGGCCGCGTCGTCGTCGTCACTTCTGGTGGCGCCTACGGCCAGCGGCTCGCCGTCGCCGACCCGGAGTATGCCGTGCCGGCCGACGACTACTCGGGCGTGACCGCATACGCCCGGACCAAGCGCATGCAGATCGTGCTCGCCCGCTGCTGGGCGGCCGACCTCGCCGGTCGCGGTGTCGCCGTGGCCTCGACCCACCCGGGGTGGGCCTCGACCCCCGGGATCACCGACTCCCTGCCGCGTTTCGCCTCGCTCGTGCGACCGTTGCTCCGCGACGCCGAGTCGGGAGCGGACACCACCGTGTGGCTGACCGCCACGGACGACGACCTCGGCTCGGGCCAGCTCTGGCACGACCGCCGGCCCCGCCCCGCGCACTACGCACCGGTGGGGGTGGAGACCGCCGCCGACGTGGCGCGCTTCCGGGCCTTCGTCGAGCAGGCCACGGGCGTCGGCCCGGTGGGCTGAGCCCGACGATGGCCCGACGCGTCATGGTTTGCCCCGGCTCAGCCCCTAGGCTGCGGGCATGAAGATCACCGTCGTCGGCCTCGGCTATGTGGGCCTGTCCAACGCCATCATCCTCGCGGGGGGTGCCGACGTCGTCGCCCTCGAGCTCGACCCCGACCGGGTCGCGCTCGTCAACGCCGGGCGCTCGCCCATCGTCGACGCCGACATCGAGGAGCGGCTGGCGCTCGGTGAGATCGCGCTCACCGCGACGACCGACGCGGCAGCCGCCTACGACGGCGCGGAGTTCGTCGTCGTGGCGACCCCCACCGACTACGACCCCGACACGAACTTCTTCGACACGAGCTCGGTCGAGACCGTCATCGCGGCGGCCCTCGCCGCCGCGCCGGACACGACGATCGTCATCCGCTCGACGATCCCGGTGGGCTTCACGGAGCGCATGCGCGCAGAGTTCCCCTCCGGACGCATCCTCTTCGCGCCCGAGTTCCTCCGCGAGGGTCGGGCGCTGTGGGACAACCTCCACCCGAGCCGCATCGTCGTCGGGGGCAAGAGCGACCAGGCCCGGGAGTTCGCGCGCCTCCTCGTCGAGGGGTCCGAGGACCCGGACGTCCCCGTCCTGTTCACCGAGTCGGCCGAGGCCGAGGCGATCAAGCTCTTCGCCAACACCTACCTCGCGATGCGCGTCGCCTACTTCAACGAGCTCGACACGTATGCCGTGTCGCACGGTCTCGACACCCGCTCGATCATCGAGGGGGTCGGGCTCGACCCCCGGATCGGGTCGCACTACAACAACCCGTCCTTCGGTTACGGCGGGTACTGCCTGCCCAAGGACACCAGGCAGCTGCTCGCCAACTACAACGAGGTCCCGCAGAACCTCATCCACGCCATCGTCGACTCCAACGCGACGCGCAAGGACTTCATCGCCCGCGACATCCTCGCGCGCGAGCCGGAGGTGGTCGGGATGTACCGCCTCGTGATGAAGTCGGAGTCCGACAACTTCAGGTCCTCGAGCATCCAGGGGATCATGAAGCGGATCAAGGCCAAGGGCATCGAGGTGGTCGTCTACGAGCCGGCGCTCGAGGACGACGAGTTCTACCACTCCCGCGTCATCCGCGACCTCGCGGAGTTCACCGCGACGGCCGACGTCATCGTCGCGAACCGGCACGACGTCCACCTCGCCGACGTGGCCGACAAGGTCTACACCCGCGACATCTACGGTCGCGACTGAGCGGCGTCCCCAGCGACGTCTCGCCCGTCGACCCGCCGGGGGATCCCCCACGGGTTGGCGTCCTGCAGGGCGGGCGGCAGGAGCGCCTCCGGGACGCCCTGGTAGGCCACGGGACGCAGGAACCGACCGATCGCCGCCGTCCCCACCGAGGTCGTGCCCACGGCCGTCGTCGCGGGGTAGGGGCCGCCGTGCTGCTGGGCGTAGGAGACGGTCACCCCGGTCGGCCACCCGTTGAGCAGGACGCGTCCGGCCCGACCGGCCAGCGTGGTGAGCAGCGCGGTCGACCACGGCGTCGTCCGCGTCCTGCCGCACACCGTCGCCGTGAGCTGCCCGGCGACGGACTTGACGCGACCGCGACCAGCTCGCTCCTCGTCGCCGTACTCGACGCACGAGGGCGGCCGGGCCGAAGACCTCGTGGGCCAGCCGGTCGTCCGCGAGCAGGGCCGCCGCCGTCGAGCGCAGGACCGTCGGTGCCGGCTCGTCGGCGGGGGTGCTGCTGCCGGCGGCGACCTCCACACCGTCGCGGCCGGCCAGGGCGGACAGGGCTGACCCGTAGCCTTCCCGGATCTTGTCGTTGAGCAGCGGGCCACCGTCCATCGCGGCGATGCGCTCGGCGACGAGGTCGATGACCGCGGACCCGCGCGGCAGGACGAGCAGGCCCGGCTTGGTGCAGAACTGGCCCGCCCCCATCGTCATCGACGCGACGAACCCGTCGGCGACCTCGGCCGGGCGACCTTCCGAGGCTCCCCGGGTGACGAAGGCAGGGTTGACGCTGCCGAGCTCGCCGTAGAACGGGATCGGCACCGGTCGGGAGACGGCGAGGTCGAAGAGGGCCCGGCCGCCACCGAGCGACCCGGTGAACGCACCGGCCGTGACGCGGGGATCCTGGATGAGCGCCTGGCCGGTCTCGAGGCCGCGCGTCATCGCGAAGGTCCCGTCCGGCGCCCCGGCCCGCGTGAGAGCCCCGGTGACGACCTCGGCCGTCGCGTCGGACAGCGTCGGGTGCCCGGGGTGGGCCACGAGCACGACGGGGCAGCCGGCAGCGAGGGCGGATGCCGTGTCACCCCCGGCCACGCTGAAGGCGAACGGGAAGTTGCTGGCCGCCCACACCGCGACCGGCCCGAGGGGACGCATCATCCGGCGAAGGTCCGGCCGGGGCCCCATACCCCAGTCGGGGTCGGCGTGGTCGATGGTCGCCCCCAGGTAGCCGCCGAGCGTGATCTCGTCGGCGAGGAGGCGGAGCTGGAAGCAGGTGCGGGCGAGCTCGCCGGTGAGGCGGGCCTCCGGCAGGTGGGACTCCTGCTGCGCGAGCGGCAGCAGGGTGGGTTCTGCGTCCTCGAGGGCGGAGGCGACCGCGCGGAGCCAGCCCGCACGCTCGCTCGGGGCCGATGCGGCGAGCGCCGGCGCGGCCGCCGCCGCCGCCTCGAGCAGGGGGTCGAGCGTCGCCTGCGGGTCATCGCCGTCGGCGTGGTCCGTGGTCAAGGTCGTCGTCATCGTGCTCCTCCGTCATCGGGCTGGGCGGGCAGGTCGGGCAGGTCGGGCAGGTCGGGCAGGTCGCGGCCGACGACGCGCACGGGGTTGGTCAGGGCGCCGAGGCCGTCGATGGCCACGGTGACGACGTCGTCCGCACGCAGCGAGAAGGTCTCGTCCGGCACGATGCCGGTACCGGTCAGCAGGATGACGCCGGCCGGGAAGTGCATGGCCGCCATCAGCCACGCGCCGAGGTCTGCGGCCGACCGGGTCAGCTGGCCCGTGTCGGTGGTGGCGTGGACGGCGACCTCGCCGGCCCGCTCGACGGTGAGCTCGATGGCGAACGGCTCCGCGGCGGCCCAGACGGGCACGATCGCGGGCCCGAGGGCGCACGCGCCGTCGTAGACCTTGGCCTGCGGCAGGTAGAGCGGGTTCTCGCCCTCGATCGAGCGGCTGCTCATGTCGTTGCCGGGCACGTAGCCGAACAGCTCGCCGGCGCTGGTGAAGACGAGCGCCAGCTCCGGCTCCGGCACGTCCCAGCCCGAGTCGGCCCGGATCCCGACAGGGCGGCCCGGTCCGACGACGCGCCACGCGGGTGCCTTGAAGAACAGCTCGGGCCGGCGAGCGGCATACACCGTGTCATAGACGGAGGCGCTCGCCGACTCAGCCATCCGCTCGTCCCGGCTGCGCGCGTAGGTGACCCCGGAGGCCCAGACCTCCTGCTCGTCGACCGGAGCGAGGACCTCCCCGGTCACGTGGGTGGGTGGCGCTGCAGCCATCACCGCCCGGGCGTCCTCGAGCGACAGCGAGAGCAGGTCCTTCAGGCCACCGGGCACCAGCTGGTCGCCGTCGGGTCCGCGCACGAGCCAGCAGGGACCCTCCGGCGTGGCGACGCGTCGCAGCGAACCGACCACGGCGTCAGTGCGACTCACGGGCCACCCCCGGTCCGGTGGCTCCGACGAGGAAGTCGAGGTCGGCCCCCGTGTCGGCCTGCTGCACGTGGTCGACGTAGAGGCGCTCCCATCCGCGTCGGGGCGCGGCATACCCCTCGACGAGTGGTCGGGCCGGGGTCCGTCGGGCGAGCTCGTCGTCGGGGACGTCGAGGTGCAGCCGTCGGCCCGGCACGTCGAGCTCGATGATGTCCCCGTCCTGGACGAGGGCGAGCAGCCCGCCGGCGGCGGCCTCGGGGGCGACGTGGAGCACGACGGTGCCGTATGCCGTCCCGCTCATCCGGCCGTCGCAGATCCGCACCATGTCGCGAACGCCCTGCTGCAGCAGCCGTTGGGGGAGTGGGAGATTCGCGACCTCCGGCATGCCGGGGTAGCCCACCGGCCCGCACCCGCGCAGGACGAGCACCGAGTCGGCGGTGACGGCGAGGTCGGGGGAGTCGATCCGGGCGTGGAGGTCCTCGACCGAGTCGAAGACGACGGCCGGGCCGCGGTGCGTGAGCAGGTGCGGCGACGCGGCGGCCGGCTTGACGATCGCCCCGCGCGGGGCGAGGTTGCCGCGCAGGACGGCGATGCCCGCGTCGGCCAGCAGCGGGCGCTCCCGCACGCTGATGACCGTCTCGTCCCAGACCGGCTGGTCGACGAGGTAGTCGACGAGGGGCCGGCCGGTCACGGTGATCGGGGTGGGGTCGAGCAGGTCGCGCACCTGGGTGAGCACCGCGAGCAGGCCGCCGGCCCGGAAGAGGTCCTCCATGAGGAACTCCCCGGCCGGCTGGAGGTTGACGAGCAGCGGCACGGCGGCCCCGACGCGGTCGAAGTCGTCGAGGGTGAGCTCGATGCCGAGCCGCCCGGCGATGGCGAGCAGGTGGACGACCGCGTTGGTCGACCCGCCGACGGCGGCGAGCGCCACGATCGCGTTGGTGAACGACCCTGACGTGAGGACGTCACCGATGACGCGGCCCTCCTGCACCATCTCGACGGCGAGGCGTCCCGACTCGTGGGCACCCTCGAGCAGGCGCGAGTCCGCTGCCGGCGTCCCGGCGAGCCCCGGGAGCGTCGTGCCGAGGGCCTCGGCCATGACGGCCATCGTCGAGGCCGTCCCCATCGTGTTGCAGTGGCCCTTGCTCCGGATCATCGAGGACTCGCTGCGCAGGAAGGACTCCTCCGACAGCGTCCCGGCCCGGACCTCCTCGCTGAGGCGCCAGACGTCGGTGCCGCAGCCGAGGGGCCGGCCCCGGAAGGTCCCGTTGAGCATCGGGCCGCCGGGGACGACGACGGCCGGGATCCCGACGGACGCGGCGGCCATGAGCAGGGCGGGGATCGTCTTGTCGCACCCGCCGAGCAGGACGAGGCCGTCGATCGGGTTGGCCCGGAACATCTCCTCCATCGCCATCGCCGCCATGTTGCGCCAGAGCATCGCGGTGGGGCGCACGAGCGTCTCCCCCAGCGACACCACGGGCAGGTTGAGCGGCACCCCACCCATCTCGTAGACCCCGTGCTTGACCGACTCGGCGACCTCGTCGAGGTGCATGTTGCACGGCGTGAGGTCCGACGCCGTGTTGGCGATGGCGATCTGGGGGCGCTGTCCCGACAGGGCGCTCGAGGGCACCCCCCGGCGCATCCATGCGCGGTGGAGATAGCCGTTGCGGTCCGTGGGTCCGTACCACTCGCTGCTTCGCAGACCGTCCATGGCGTGCTCCTCTGGGTGGGGTGAGGCGGTTCGATCAGATCAGGTCAGGGCGGTGAGGCCGCGCAGCGGCAGGGCTTCGACGACCTGTTTGACCTCCTGGGCGCGGGCCCGGGTCGTCACGAGGAGGGCGTCGGGCGTGTCGATGACGACGACGTCCTCGACGCCGACGAGAGCCACGAGGCGTCCCGAGGTGGCGACCGTCCCGGTCGAGTCGATGCTGACGACGTCGTCCGCCTCGCCGATCACCTTGACCCCGGGCAGTCCGTCGGCGTCCGGGATGAGCCCGGACAGCGACCCGAAGTCACCGATGTCGTCCCAGCCGAGGTCGGCGGGCACGACGGCGACGCGGCCCGCCGCCGCGGCGGGCTCGGCCACGGCGTGGTCGATGGCGATCTTCGTCAGGGCGGGCCAGAGGTCCTGCATGCGCGCGGGGTCGGCGGCGATGGTGCGCAGGTGCTCGACCATCTCGGGGTGCCCCGCAGCCAGCAGCTCGAGCAGCACGGTGGCGCCGACGACGAACATGCCCGCGTTCCACCGGTAGCGGCCGCTGTCGAGGTAGGCCTGGGCCGTGGCCGCGTCCGGCTTCTCGACAAACTGCTCCACGCGGCGTCCGTGAGGTGCCTCGGGAACGCACAGTGCGTCGCCCATGCAGATGTAGCCGAATCCGGTTGCCGGATAGGTGGGTTCGATGCCGATCGTGACGAGCTCGCCCGCGCGGGCCAGGGCTACGGCCTCGCGGACCGCTCGGTAGAAGGCATCGGTGTGGGTGATGACGTGGTCGGCGGCGAAGGAGCCGAGCACCGCAGCGGGGTCACGGCGCTCGAGGAGCGCAGCGGCGAGCCCGATGGCCGGCATCGAGTCGCGCCCGCTCGGCTCGGCCACGACGGCATCGCGCCCGAGCATCGGCAGCTGGCGCCGCACCGCCTCCTCGTGGGCGGCCCCGGTGACGACGAGCATGCGGTCCCCGACGAGCGGCTCGAGCCGCGACCACGTGGCCCGCAGCAGCGACTGTCCGGAGCCGGTGAGGTCGTGCAGGAACTTCGGCGACTGGCGCCGGGACAGCGGCCAGAGCCGGGTCCCCGCCCCGCCGGCGGGGATCACCGCCCAGAAGCCGTCGATGTGGGTGCCAGCGTCCATGGGCGACAGGCTATCGACCCGAGCCGGGCCGACGGGTCGCCGCACCGTCGGGTGCCCGGGTGCCTCGCCTCGATCAGTCGGTCCGCAGGTCACGACGGCTCAGCCCGGCCAGCCCCGCGACACCGGCCGCGACCGCGATGGCGACCAGCACGACGAGGGGCAGGACCTCGAGCCGGCCCCCGGGTAGGGCGGACAGGTGTGAGAAGGGTGAGACGGCGCGGACCACCGCGGGCAGACCGAGGAGGTCACCGAATTCCCCGACGACGAAGAAGGCAATGAGTGCCGCCCACGCCAGGCCGGTGAGGTCGGGCAGGTGCCCCACCAGCAGCACGGCGACAGCGACGCACACCCAGACCGCGGGCAGGGTGGCCCAGGCCGCGAGGACGAGGCGGGCCACCGAGCCGCCCACGTCACCGGTGCGAAGGCCGTCGACCACCCCGGCCAGGGCCGCTGCGAGGGTCAGCACGAGCGCCGGTGACACAACGGCCGCGACGACGAGGCCGCGCGCCCAGACACGCCGGGGCACGGGCCCGGCGAGCAGCGCCTCGGCCCGTCCCGAGACCTCCTCCGTGTGGATCCGGTTGACGAGGACGATCCCGAGCGCGGCGGAGACGACGGCGACGATGTGCAGCTCGGTGGCGAAGTAGAGGTCGACCACCGATCCCGTGTCGCCGCCGATCGCGCGGAGCAGGTCGAGCGTCTCGGGCGAGTCGACGAAGGCCTCGACGCTGCCGGCGATCGAGCCGAGCGCGAGGCCGAGCACCCCGAACGCGACGGCCCAGCCGAGGACGGTCCCACGGACGAGGCGCCGGTTGAGGGCGCCGACGGAGGTGAGTGTCCCGCGCGCCGGACCGGGCCGGCTCGCCAGGACTCCCGACCCGAGGTCGCGTCGGGACTGGAGCGCGAAGGCGGCGGCGAGCAGGACGGCATACGCGATCAGTCCGAGGGCGAGCAGGCCGACGCGGTTGGCCCCGTAGGGCGCGACCCGCTCGCCCCAGCCGAGTGGGGAGAGCCAGACGAGGTGGCGTAGCGGGCTCGTGTCACCGGCGGTGTCGGCCACGGCCCTCAGCAGGAAAGCCACCCCGAGCGCGCCGACCGCGAATCCCGCTGTGCCACGAGCGCTCTCGGTCAGCTGTGCGGAGACCGCGGTGATACCGACCCACGACAGGCCGATGATCGTCCAGGCCACCCCGAGCGCGACCGATCCGGCGGGGTCGAGCCCCACGGCGATGGAGGCGGCTGAGGTGAGCAGGGCGGTGGCGAGCACGGCGGCGGTCCCGAGGATGACGGCCGAGCCGAGGGCCGCCCGGCGCCCGACGGCCCCGGCGCCGAGCAGCTCGAGGCGACCGGCCTCCTCCTCCGTGCGCGTGTGGCGGCGGACCACGACGAAGGCCAGCAGGCAGAGGAAGACGGCCCCGAGCAGCACCGACTTGAAGGTGGCGAACGCATCGAGGGTGAGGCTGCTGACCGGCCCGTACATCGCGACGAGGGCCGGGTTCTCCAGCGTCGTGGCGAGCGCGGTGCTGGCCGTGGCCACGTCGGGGTAGAGCTCGGTGGTCGCCCGCGCAGACCCGGCCACGAAGGCGGTGAGGGCCAGGACCGACACCGGCACGATCACCCGGTCGCGTCGGCCGGCGAGGCGCAGCAACGCGGTCGTGCCGCCGAAACCGTTCACGGCGAGGACACCGGGTCCGGTGGTCGGTACTGGTCCATGAAGAGCTCCTCCAGGGTCGGGGGAGCACTGGAGAGCGTCTCCACGCCGTGGGCGCTGAGGCACTCGAGCACCGCGCCCAGCCCGGACGGATCGACCGAGCACGTCACCCGGTCGCCGGCGACGACCGCGTCCGAGACGCCGGGCAGGGCGGTCAGCTCCGCACGGCCGACCGGGTGGGTGACGGTGGCCGAGATCGTGGTGCGTGAGAGGTGGCGCAGGTCAGCGAGGCTGCCGGACTCGACGTTGCGCCCGTCGCGGATGATGCTGACGCGGTCGCACAGCGACTCCACCTCGCTCAGGATGTGGCTGGACAGGAGCACCGTCCCTCCCGCAGAGCGGAACTCGCGCAGCGCCTCCTTGAAGACCGCCTCCATGAGGGGGTCGAGACCGGATGTCGGCTCGTCGAGCAGGAGCAGCTCGACGTCGGAGCTGAGGGCGGCGACGAGAGCGACCTTCTGCCGGTTGCCCTTGGAGTAGGAGCGTCCCTTCTTCGTCGGGTCGAGGGCGAAGCGCTCGATCATCGACGCGCGCCTGGTCTCGTCGACGGTCCCGCGCAGCGAGCAGAGCAGGTCGATCGTCTCCCCGCCGGTGAGCGTCGGCCAGAGGGCGACGTCGCCGGGGACGTAGGCCAAGCGGCGGTGCAGGGACTCGACATCCGACCACGGGTCGCCCCCGAGCAGCTCCACCTCTCCGCCGTCGGCGCGCAGCAGACCGAGCAGGATCCGCAGCGTCGTCGACTTGCCGGAGCCGTTGGGGCCGAGGAAGCCGTGGATCTCACCCGGGTCGACGACGAGGTCGAGGCCGTCGAGTGCCGTCGTCGCGCCGAAGCGCTTGCGCAGCCCCTGGACCGAGATCGCGGTCGTCATCCCTCCACGCTACTCACGCCCAGGGCCGCGGACGTGAGATGTGCGACGTTCCGCCGGCGGTTCGACAGAGGTGGCCCGCCGATACGCTCGGGGCATGGCTGACAGCACTGGTGCGCGCTCGGAGTCCGACCTGCCGATCGAGGCCGTCTACGACGCGTCCTCGCTGGAGGGGTTCGACCCCGCGACCGCGCTCGGAGAGCCGGGCCGCTACCCGTTCACCCGCGGCGTCTACCCGTCGATGTACACCGGACGCCCGTGGACGATGCGCCAGTACGCCGGCTTCGGCACGGCCAAGGAGTCCAACCAGCGCTACCACCAGCTCGTCAAGGCCGGCACCGGTGGCCTGTCCGTCGCCTTCGACCTGCCGACCCAGATGGGCTACGACTCCGACGAGCCGATCGCCCACGGCGAGGTCGGCAAGGTCGGTGTCGCCATCGACAGCATCGACGACATGCGGATCCTCTTCGACGGACTGCCCCTCGACGAGATCAGCACCTCGATGACGATCAACGCCCCCGGCTCGACGCTGCTGCTGCTCTACCAGCTCGTCGCGGAGGAGCAGGGGGTCGCGGCCGACCAGCTGACCGGGACGATCCAGAACGACGTGCTCAAGGAGTACATCGCCCGCGGCACCTACATCTACCCGCCGCGCGAGTCGCTCCGGCTCATCTCCGACATCTTCGCCTACTGCCACGCCGAGCTCCCGCGGTGGAACACCATCTCCATCTCCGGCTACCACATGGCCGAGGCGGGGGCGACGCCCGTGCAGGAGATCGCCTTCACCCTCGCCAACGCGATGGAGTACGTCCGCGCCGCCCAGGCGGCCGGGCTCGAGGTCGACGACATCGCCCCGCGCCTCTCCTTCTTCTTCGTCGCCCGCACGACGCTCCTCGAGGAGGTCGCGAAGTTCCGTGCGGCGCGCCGGATCTGGGCCACGATCATGAAGGAGCAGTTCGGCGCGAAGAACCCCAAGTCGATGATGCTCCGCTTCCACACCCAGACCGCCGGCGTCCAGCTCACGGCCCAGCAGCCCGAGGTCAACCTCGTCCGGGTCGCCCTCCAGGGGCTCGGCGCGGTCCTCGGCGGCACCCAGTCGCTGCACACGAACTCCTTCGACGAGGCGATCGCGTTGCCGACCGAGAAGGCCGCCCGGCTCGCGCTGCGCACCCAGCAGGTCATCGCCTACGAGACCGACGTGACCAAGACCGTCGACCCCTTCGCCGGCTCCTACGTCGTCGAGAAGATGACCGACGACATCGAGGCCGCCGCGCTCGACCTCATCCAGCAGGTCGAGGACAAGGGCGGCGCGGTCGCCGCGATCGAGCAGGGCTTCCAGAAGTCCGAGATCGAGCGCTCGGCCTACCGCGTCCAGCTCGAGATCGACGAGGGGGAGCGGATCGTCGTCGGCGTCAACCGCTTCACCGTCGACCAGGAGGAGCGCTACGAGCCGCTCCGCGTCGACCCGACGATCGAGGCGGAGCAGTGCGCGCGCCTCGAGGCCCTCCGCGCCGAGCGCGACGACGACGCCGTGCGGGCGGCCCTCACCGAGCTGCAGGAGACGGCCCGCGGCACCGGCAACCTGCTCCACCCGATGAAGAAGGCGCTCGCCCTGCGCGCCACCGGTGGCGAGGTCGCGCACGCCCTCCGCGAGGTCTGGGGCACCTACCAGCCGCACGAGACCTTCTGAGCGCAGACGTCGGAGATCTTCCGGCGCCCGGTGCCGGGAGATCTCCGGTGTCTCCACCTGGCCGGACGGATGCCGCTCAGCCGGCCCGCGCGCCCACCGTCGCCGCTGCGGCGCTCCCGGCCCGGACCCCGGCCTGCAGGGCCTCGACCCGCCCCGCCCCGGCCAGCCAGGCCGAGAGCAGCCCGGCGTTGAACGCGTCGCCGCAGCCGGTTGCGTCGACGTTCTCGACGCGGGGCGCGGCGGCCGTCTCGTCGGTGCCCGCACCGACCCACCGCGCGCCGTCGGCGCCGTAGGTCGCCACGACCTCGCGGGCACGCTGCAGGATCGCCTCGAGCCCACCGAGCGCGGCGACCTCGGCCTCGTTGGGCAGCAGCAGGTCGACCCCGTCGACCCAGTCGAGGAAGACGGAGGCCCCCTCCCGGGCGATGAGCGCGGGCGACTGGGGGTCGACCGACGTCGTCCAGCCGAGCGCCGCCGCCTGCCGCAGCGACTCGAGTCCGGCTGCGCGCGAGCCCGCGTCGAACAGGACGTAGCCGCTGAGGTGCAGGTGGGGGAGCGGCCCGGCCGGCAGCCCGAGGCCGGCGAGGTCGACATCGTCGATGTCGAAGGCCTTGTTGGCGCCGCGGTCGGGGAACATCGTCCGGTCGCCGTGCGCGTCGAGCAGGATGACGACCATGCACGTCGCGAGCACGGGGTCGACGGCGAAGGCGCACTCCACTCCGGCGGCCTCGAGCTCGCGGCGGGCGGTCTCACCGGCGGCGTCGGAGCCGACCCGGGCGACCAGCGTCACCGGCACCCCGTGCGAGGCGAGCCAGGACGCGGAGTTGCCACCGGCCCCGCCCGGAGTCAGGGCGACGGTCGCGGGCGTGTCCGAGTGCCAGTGGATCTCGCCCGCCGGCCGGGTGATGACGTCGAGCCCTACGTCCCCGACCACGACGACCGGGCGGGTCGTCATCCGGCCGCGGCGGCTGTCTGGGCGGCGACCGAGGCCGCGACCTCGCCGGCGAGCCGGGCGTTCGACAGGACGAGCTCGACGTTGGCCCGGAGCGACTCGCCACCGGAGTGGTCGTGGAAGTACTCGAGCAGCCGCGGCGTCACGTCCTTGCCGTGCACGCCGTCGCGGGCAAGCAGCGCGAGGCCTTCGGCGACGAGCCGGTCGTGGAGCCTGCGGTCGACCTGGCGGTCGGCGGGCAGCGGGTTGGCGAGCACGACCCCGGAGCGGTCGGTCGCGAGCCGGTCGCGGGTGACGACGATGCGGGCGGCCTCCTCGGCGGACTCGACACGCCACGGGACCTCGTGGCCGGAGTCGGACAGGTAGAAGCCGGGGAAGGCATCGGTGCGGTAGCCGAGCACCGGCACCGACAGCGTCTCGAGGGTCTCGAGCGTCCCGGCCACGTCGAGGATCGACTTGACTCCGGCGCAGACGACGAGCACGGGCGTCGACGCGATGACCCCGAGGTCGGCCGAGACGTCGAAGGTCTCGGCAGCACCGCGGTGCACCCCGCCGAGCCCACCCGTCGCGAAGACGCGGATCCCGACGAGGTGGGCGAGGGAGGAGGTCGAGGCGACGGTCGTCGCGCCGGTGCGTCCGAGGGCCGAGGCGACGGCGACGTCGCGCATCGAGAGCTTGGCGACGTCGGGGTCGGTGCAGATCCGCTCGACCGCGGCGGGGGCCAGCCCGATCTGCACGACGCCGTCGACGAGGGCGATCGTCGCCGGCACCGACCCGCCGTCGCGGACCGCCTGCTCGATCCGCCCGGCGATCTCGATGTTGTCCGGGTGGGGGAGGCCATGGGCGAGGATCGTGCTCTCGAGGGCGACGACGCCCCGTCCGTCGTCGAGCGCCGCACGGACCTCCTCGTGGACCACGAGGTCGGCGGCGCGGGCGGGCGGGGTCGGCATGGCGCCCACCCTAGGACGTGCGGCGAGCCCCTCGCGGACAGGCCGCGCACTCGTGCACCCCCGGCAGCGCGTAGACGAAGCAGCACGAGATCCGTCGGTGCTCCGGCCCCACCGCGATCCCGGCCGCCTCGCGGGCCCGGCGCCGCGTGCCGACCCAGATGTCCTCCACGACACCCCACCGCTGCCGTGAGCCCATCCGGACCCCGGGCGCGAAGCTCCGCACGACGTCACCGACGATCTCCTCGTATGCCGCTCGCCCCCTCCGCGCCCGGCGGTCCCCGTCGTCGTCGACGTCGAGGACGGTGCGGGCCGGGTCGACGACGACGCGCCCGGGGTGACCGTAGGGCTCGAGCTCGAAACCGAGCCCGTCCGCCTCGGGCAGCAGCGACCACGGACCCAGCTCGGCGGCATACGCGATGGGGGTGGCGACGACCTCGCACCACCACTGGAGGACGAACGCGGCCGGCACGTGGGGTCGGACCGGGTCGCCGCTCTCGGCCTCCTGCCGGGCGTGCAGGCGCGCGCGCCACGGCGCGAGCGGGTCGGCGCCCGCTCGGTCCACGACGCTCGCGCACGACACGGTCCGCGCGGAGGCGTGGGTCGTGACCGTGAGGAAGGGCAGCGCCCGGTCGACGACGTCGACGACCTCGACGACGGCGGCGGACACGTCGGTCTCGGTCACAGCTGGCCCTCCTCTCCCGGCACCGGCGGCGGTGCGGGACCATCCTCTCGCTAGACTCCCGTACTCGTGACCGAGTCCCTGCCGTTCGACGCCATCGTGCGTGCTGTCTCAGACCGCGCGGACGAGCTCGTCGCGATCCGGCGGGACCTGCACGAGCACCCCGAGCTGGGGCGCGGTGAGGTGCGGACGACGGGCATCGTCGCCGCCCGGCTCGAGCGGGCCGGTATCAGCGTCCGCCGGCTGCGCGGCACCGGTCTCGTCGCCGACATCGGGGCCCCGGAGCCCGCCCGCCGGATCGCGCTGCGGGCCGACATCGACGCCCTGCCCATCCGCGAGCAGACCGGGCTGCCGTTCGCGTCGGGGACCGAGGGGGTCAGCCACTCCTGCGGACACGACGTCCACACGACGGCCCTGCTCGGAGCGGCCCTCGCGCTGTGCTCGATCGAGGACCGGCTGCGTGCCGACGGCACCGGCGTGCGCCTCATCTTCCAGCCGGCCGAGGAGCTGATGCCCGGGGGAGCCGAGGACGTCGTCGCCCAGGGCGGGCTCGCGGGCGTGGACCGCATCTTCGCGCTCCACTGCGACCCGTCCCTCGACGCGGGGCAGGTGGGTCTGCGCGTCGGCCCGATCACCGCGGCCGCGGACCAGGTCGAGGTCGTCGTCACCGGCCGGGGCGGGCACACCTCGCGGCCGCACCTGACCCAGGACCTCACCTACGCGCTCGCCAAGGTCGTCACCGACGTGCCCGCCGTGCTCTCGCGGCGCCTCGACCCGCGTGCCGGGGCCGCCCTCGTCTGGGGCGCGATCCACTCCGGCGGCGCGCACAACGTCATCCCGTCGACGGGCCGGGCCCTCGGCACCTTCCGGATGCTCGACGCCGATCTCTGGGAGGGGGTCGAGCGCCTGCTCGAGTCCGTCGTCCACGAGGTCCTCGCCCCCTACGGCGTGACGGCCGAGGTCTCCATCCAGAAGGGCGTGCCGCCCGTCGTCAACGACGCCGGCTGCATCGCGGCGATGACGGCGGCCGTCTCCGGCGTGGGGGCGCTCGTCGCACCGACCCCACAGTCCCTCGGCGGGGAGGACTTCGCCTGGTACCTCACCCACGTCCCGGGCGCGATGGCCCGGCTCGGCACCCGGACGGCCGGTGGACCGACCTTCGACCTGCACCGGGGGGACCTCGTCGTCGACGAGGCCGCGATCTCCGTCGGGGCGCGGACCCTGGCCGGCGTCGCGGTCGCCGCAGCCCAGGGCCTCGGGGCAACCGGCGGCGCCTGAAGGATCGGGCCCCGGCCGACGATCCGGCCCACCCGCGGTCGCGGATCGGTAACACTTCCTGCCGGAATCCGCTTCCGGCTCAGAATGCACCGACGGTCCAACTACAGTGCGTGTGCATCTGGGCCGATGTCGTCGTCGGCCCGACGAAAGCTAAAGGAGCCCCCCTTGCGTCACGCAACCAAGGTCGCCGCAGTCGTTGCGGCCGCAGCGCTCGGACTGACCGCATGCGGCAGCAGCAGCGACACGACCACCACCACCCCGGCCGGCACCGGCGCAGCAGGCTCCGCCGCCGCGGGTGGCCCGGCCCTCAAGATCGGGATGGCCTACGACGTCGGTGGCCGCGGGGACCAGTCGTTCAACGACGCGGCCGCCGCCGGTCTCGACAAGGCCAAGACCGAGCTCGGTGTCGAGGGCAAGGAGGCAGCCGCGACCAACGGTGAGCCGGAGTCCGCCCGCGAGGAGCGCCTCCAGCAGCTCATCGACGCCGGCTACACCAACATCGTCGCCGTCGGCTTCGCCTACGCGCCGGCCGTCGCCAAGGTCGCCAAGGAGAACCCGGACGTCAAGTTCGCGCTCATCGACTCGACCGACTCCAAGGGCGACAACATCGAGAACGTCACCTTCGCCGAGAACGAGGGCAGCTTCCTCGTCGGTGCCGCCGCCGCGCTCAAGACGAAGACGAACACCATCGGCTTCGTCGGCGGCGTCGAGACCCCGCTCATCAAGAAGTTCGAGGTCGGCTACAAGGCCGGCGCGAAGGCGGTCAACCCCTCCATCGTCATCAAGTCCCAGTACCTGAGCCAGCCGCCGGACTTCTCCGGCTTCGGCTCGGTCGACAAGGGTAAGGCCGCCGCCGACGGCATGTACCAGGGCGGCGCCGACATCGTCTTCCACGCGGCCGGCGGCTCCGGCGGCGGCGTCTTCCAGGCGGCCAAGGCCGCGGGCAAGCTCGCGATCGGTGTCGACTCCGACCAGGCTCTCACGGCCGACCCCGCGGTCCGCGACGTCATCATGACCTCGATGATCAAGAAGGTCGACGTCGGTGTCTTCGACTTCATCTCCTCGGTCAAGGACAACTCCTTCACCGCGGGCGAGAAGGTCTTCGACCTCAAGGCGGGCGGTGTCGACTACTCGACCACCGGCGGCATGATCGACGACATCAAGTCCAAGCTCGACGACTACAAGGCGAAGATCATCTCCGGTGAGATCACGGTCCCCAAGGCCTGATCGACCCCAGCTCGACCCCAGCTCGACCCGACGGCCCGGCCGGCGCACGCGCGTCGCCGGGCCGTTCGGCACCCACCGTCACCCACGCCTTGTTAGGTTCTGGCGGGATGGTTCAATACCGGGTGGTACCCGGTCGTTGCCCACCTCGGTGGGCCCGGATGAGGAGTGTGTGTCATCGTCAGCAGCGACCCAGGGTCCGAGGCGGAGCGAGGGGCGGAAGCCGCCCCGGGCGGTTCCGGCGGCCGCACCGGCCTCCGTGGTGTGACCCACCACGGCACCCCGGCCGTCGAGCTGCACGGCATCACCAAGCGCTTCCCCGGCGTCGTCGCCAACAAGGACATCGAGCTGACCGTCGACCGGGGCACGGTGCACGCCATCGTCGGTGAGAACGGCGCCGGCAAGTCGACGCTGATGAAGATCCTCTACGGGGTCCAGCACCCCGACGAGGGCACGATCACCATCGACGGGGTGGAGCAGTCGCTCAAGACCCCGTCCCACGCCATCGCGGCGGGGATCGGCATGGTCTTCCAGCACTTCCAGCTCGCCGACAACCTCACGGTGCTGGAGAACGTCGCCCTCGGCGCGGAGAAGCTGCACGGCATCGGCGAGCGTGCGCGCCGCACGATCCTGGAGATCTCCGACGCCTACGGTCTCGACGTCGAGCCCGATGCGCTCGTCGCCGACCTCGGGGTCGGGGCCCGGCAGCGCATCGAGATCCTCAAGGTCCTCTACCGCGGCGCGAAGATCATCATCCTCGACGAGCCGACGGCGGTCCTCGTCCCGCAGGAGGTCGACGAGCTGTTCGACAACCTCCGCGAGCTCAAGTCCGAGGGCCTGACCGTCATCTTCATCTCGCACAAGCTCGACGAGGTGCTCAAGGTCGCCGACGCGATCACCGTCATCCGGCGCGGCACGACCGTCGCCGAGGTCGACCCGACCGGCGTCACCGCCCGAGACCTCGCCGAGCTCATGGTCGGCTCCGAGCTGCCCGCCCTCTCGACCGAGAAGTCGACGGTGACGCGGACCCCGGTGCTCACCGTCGAGGACACGAGCCTGCGCGACCCGGCCGGCGGGCGGGACCTGCTCACCGGCATCGACCTGACGATCCACGCCGGTGAGATCGTCGGGATCGCCGGCGTCGAGGGCAACGGCCAGGCCGAGCTCGTCGAGGTCATCATGGGGATGCGCGAGCCGACGACGGGCCGGATCCTGCTCGGCGAGCAGGACACCTCCAGCTGGGAGGTGCGCGAGATCCGCGAGGCCGGTGTCGGCTACATCCCCGAGGACCGCCACCGCCACGGCCTGCTCCTCGAGGCGCCCCTGTGGGAGAACGTCATCCTCGGGCACCAGACGGAGGAGGCCAACCTCACCGGGCCCGGCAACCTGCTCATCGACGCGGCCGCGGCCCGGCGCGAGACCGAGGAGATCGTCGAGCAGTACGACGTGCGCACCCCCTCGATCGACGTCACCGCCGGCTCGCTCTCGGGTGGCAACCAGCAGAAGCTCATCATCGGCCGGGAGATGCGGCGCACGCCCCGCGTGCTCGTCGCGGCCCACCCGACCCGGGGTGTCGACGTCGGCGCCCAGGCGGCGATCTGGGACCACATCAGGGACGCCCGGCGCGAGGGGCTCGGTGTGCTGCTCATCTCGGCCGACCTCGAGGAGGTCGTCGGCCTCTCCGACACCATCCGCGTCATCCTGCGCGGTGGCCTCTCCGGGGAGTTCGACCCCGACCACGTGACCAAGGAAGAGCTGGGTGCGGCAATGACCGGTGCGACCGGAGCGACCGGCGCCGGAGCGGCGCCGACTGACCCACGAGAGGGAGTCGCCTGATGTCCTCGCGCTTCGACCTGCGACGGATCGGGCTCGCGGCGGCGGCCCCGGCGCTCGCCCTCGTCGTCGCCTTCGTGGTGACCTCGATCATCCTCGTCCTCGCCAAGGACCCCGTCGGGGAGGTGTGGAGCACGATCCTCTCCGTGCCCAAGCCGCGCCTCATCGTGGCGATCATCAACTCGGCAACGGTCTACTACATCTCGGCCGTCGCCGTGGCCATCGGCTTCCGGATGAACCTGTTCAACATCGGCGTCGACGGCCAGTACCGGGTCGCGGCCTTCGCGGCCGCCGTCTTCGCCGGGCAGGCCTGGCTCCCGGGTGCGCTGAACATCCTCGGCGGGCTCGTCGTCGCGATGGTGGCGGGCGGCCTGTGGGCCGGCATCGCCGGGCTGCTCAAGGTCTACCGCGGGGTGTCCGAGGTGATCTCGACGATCATGCTCAACGCGATCGCCACGATCCTCGTCGCGTTCCTGCTGCGGAAGGTCGCCGCCGACGCCGGCGGGTCCAACGTCGTCAGCACGACGCCGATCCCCGAGAGCTCCCGGGTCCCCGGCTTCACCCTCTTCCCCGACGTGACGCGGCAGGTCTACGGCCTCATCGTGCTCGCCGTCATCGTCGGGGTGGCCTACTGGTTCGTCATCGGCAAGACCCGCTTCGGCTTCGACATGCGAGCGACGGGCGGGTCCGAGACGGCCGCCGTCGCCAGCGGCGTCAAGGTCAAGAAGATGGTGTTGACCTCGATGGTGCTCTCCGGCGTCGTCGCCGGCCTCGTCGGGATGCCGCTGCTCTTCGGCCAGGACTACGCCTACGGCTCCACCTTCCAGCCGGGGCTCGGCTTCGCGGGCATCGCGATCGCCCTGCTCGGGCGCAACAACCCGGTCGGCATCGCCTTCGCGGCCCTGCTCTGGGGCTTCCTCGAGCAGCAGTCCAACGCCCTGCAGATCACGGCCGGCGTCAGCGACCGCCTCGTCCTGATCATCCAGGGCGTCATCGTCCTGTCCGTCGTCATCGCCTACGAGCTGATCCGCCGGGCCAACGTGCGGATCGAGCAGCGCACCGTCGCGCAGGCGCTGGAGAAGCGGGACGCCCCGACGAGCGAAGGAGCGCCGGCATGAGCCAGGTCGCCACCCCTGTGGAGCAGCGGTCGGAGCCGGAGCAGACACCCAGCCGGTGGAGCACGATCGTCGGCTGGCGCCGGACCCTGCTGCTCCTCGCTGTCGGTCTCGTCGTCATCTCGCTGACGCGGGTCATCACCGGCGCCGACGACATCAGCAGCTCCGGTGCCATCGCCAGCGCCCTGGCGCTCGCTGCGCCGATCGCCCTCGCCGGCCTCGGCGGCCTCTGGTCGGAGCGGGCGGGCGTGGTCAACATCGGCCTCGAGGGCATGATGATCATGGGGACGTGGGGCGCCGGCTTCTTCGGCTTCAACTACGGGCCGTGGGCCGGCCTCGGCGGCGCGATCCTGATGGGGATGGTCGGCGGCGCGGTCCACGCCCTCGCGACCGTCGTCTTCGGCGTCGACCACATCGTCTCCGGTGTCGCGGTCAACCTGCTCGGCGCCGGCACCGCGGCCTACCTCGCGGTCCGGACGTTCTCGAGCACGGGCGGCACGCAGTCACCGAGCCTGCCCGAGCTGCCCCGCCTCACGATCGGCCCGGTGTCGGACTGGCTGGCCGGCGTCGAGGGCAACGGGACCTTCATCATCGCCGACCTCGCCAGCATCCTGCGGGCCCTGACGACCCGGTTGTCGATCGTCACGGTGCTCGTCGTCGTGCTGCTCGTGCTCACGTGGTGGATCCTCTGGCGGACCACCTTCGGGCTCCGACTCCGCTCGTGCGGGGAGTCCCCGGTGGCCGCCGAGACGCTCGGCATCAACGTCTACCGCTACAAGTTCGTCGCCGTGCTCATCTCCGGTGGGCTGGCCGGCCTCGCGGGGGGGTTCCTCGCGATGGTCGCCTCGAACCTCTACCGGGAGGGCCAGACCGGCGGCCGCGGCTACATCGGGCTGGCCGCGATGATCTTCGGCAACTGGCGACCCGGCGGGCTCGCGGCGGGTGCGGGCCTCTTCGGCTACGCCGACGCGATCAACCTGCGCGGTGGTGGTGACGTCGTGCGCGCCTACCTGCTCCCGCTCGCCGTCTTCCTGCTCGTGTGGGGCTTCTGGCAGTTCCGTCGCCGCAAGGCGGGCAAGCCGATGGTCGGGGTGCTCTCCGTCGTCATGTCGCTCGTCGTCTTCGGCTGGTTCCAGCTGACCTCGACCTTCCCCAAGGAGCTCACCGGGATGACGCCCTACCTCGCCACGCTCCTCGTGCTCGCCTTCGCCTCGCAACGCCTGCGAATGCCGGCCGCCGACGGGTTGGTCTACCGCAAGGGAGAGGCGCAGTAGTGAGCGAGCCCGTGGACGCCGGCCCAGCGGCATACGACATCGACTGGGAGGCCCTGCACGCTCGGGCCGTCGAGATGGCCGCGCGCGCCTACGCCCCCTACTCCCGTTTCCCGGTGGGGGTCGCCGGCCTCGTCGACGACGGGCGCGTCGTCGCCGGGTGCAACGTCGAGAACGCCGCCTACGGGGTGGCCCTCTGCGCCGAGTGCGGCATGGTGTCGCAGCTGCACGCGGAGGGCGGCGGACGACTCGTCGCGGTCTACTGCGTCGGGGGCGACGGGGAGCCGCTCATGGCGTGCGGTCGCTGCCGGCAGCTGCTCTGGGAGAACGGCGGGCCCGACTGCCTCGTGATGACGCCCGAGGGGGTGCTGCCGATGTCGGCCGTGCTCCCGCAGGCCTTCGGCGCGGACGACCTGGGGTCTGCCGCCGCGCGGCGGAGCGCCGGGGAGATGATGGGCCGGTGAGCGAACTCTTCGATGCCGTCGACGTCATTGCCGCCAAGCGGGACCGCGAGGAGCTGAGCGACTCCCAGATCGACTGGGTCATCGACGCCTATACGCGCGGCGCCGTCGCCGAGGAGCAGATGGCGGCGCTCGCGATGGCGATCTACCTCAACGGGATGACCTCCCGCGAGATCGCGCGGTGGGCCGACGCGATGATCCGCTCCGGGGAGCGCCTCGACTTCTCGGGGCTGTCCCGGCCCACGAGCGACAAGCACTCCACCGGGGGAGTGGGCGACAAGATCACGCTGCCGCTCGCGCCCCTCGTCGCCGCCTGCGGCGTCGCCGTGCCGCAGCTGTCGGGTCGGGGCCTCGGCCACACCGGGGGAACGCTCGACAAGCTCGAGTCCATCCCGGGCTGGCGGGCCGACGTCTCCACCGAGGCGATGCTCGCTCAGCTGGAGGACGTGGGGGCCGTGATCTGCGCGGCCGGCAGCGGACTCGCCCCGGCGGACAAGAAGCTCTACGCGCTGCGTGACGTCACCGCGACCGTCTCGTGCGTGCCGCTCATCGCGACGTCGATCATGAGCAAGAAGATCGCCGAGGGCACCGGGTCGCTCGTGCTCGACGTCAAGGTCGGGTCGGGCGCGTTCATGAAGGAGCTCGGCCAGGCCCGCGAGCTCGCCGAGACGATGGTGCGCCTCGGCACGGATGCCGGGGTCCGCACCGTCGCGCTGCTGACCAACATGGAGACCCCGCTGGGGCTGACCGCCGGCAACGCGCTCGAGGTGCGCGAGTCGGTGGAGGTGCTCGCGGGTGGCGGCCCCCCTGACGTCGTCGAGCTGACCCTCGCCCTGGCGCGCGAAATGGTCGAGGGGGCCGGACGCACCGACATCGACCCCGCCGACGCGCTGGCGGACGGACGGGCGATGGACGTCTGGCGCCGGATGGTCCGAGCCCAGGGGGGAGACCCCGACGCAGCGCTGCCCGTCGCCAGGGAGACGCACCAGGTGCTTGCACCGGCCGACGGGGTGCTCGTCGGGCTCGACGCGCTGGCGGTCGGAGTGGCCTCGTGGCGCCTCGGCGCCGGCCGGGCACGCAAGGAGGACCCCGTCCAGGCGGGCGCCGGAGTGGAGCTGCACGCGAAGCCCGGTGCCACGGTGCGCGGGGGAGACCCGCTGATGACCCTGCACACCGACACCCCGGAGCGGTTCGAGCGAGCACTGGCCGCTCTCGAGGGTGGCTACACCATCGCCCCCGAGGGCTCCCGCCCCGACCTGCCGCCGATCGTCATCGACCGGATCGCGTGAACCGACCGGCTGCGCAAGGCCCGCTGCACCGACCGGACACCGTCGGTGCAGCCCATCGTCGCAGGTCAGCGCCGTGCCAGGGGCGCGGCAGGGGGCGGATTTGGCAGCAGGGCTGAGCAGGGGTTACTGTTCTCTACGTCAGCCCGACAGGGAGGAACGGACGCCACCGCAGCGAGTGATTGCTGGCGAAGTTGGCCGGTCCCGGGGTTGGCGGAAGTCTGGTGGAGGCGCCTTGTGGGGTGTGGTTTACTGGATGTCCTGCTGAGGCTGGCGGGGTCGGGTCTGGTCGCTCTGTTGAGCGGGTCATGGGTTTGACTCCGTAGGTGGAGGTGGGTAAGTTTGAAGGGTTGCCCCGGAGCATGGCCTGGATGGTTGTGTGATGGTGTGTGTCCGATTCTTGAGAACTCAACAGCGTGTCAAATAAATCGATGCCAATTACCTCGTCTCGGGGCTGGCTTCATTGTGGCCTTCATGGTTGTGGTGGGTTGGTTTCGGGGTGAATTATCCTTTGGTTGAATCGGATGACAAGTTCATTTTTATGGGCTGGTTGTTCGGCTTCTGCCGGGTTTTCGAGCCCTTCATGGGTTCAAAGTTTGCTCGTGCTCGTTTCGGGTGTGGGTGTTTGAACATCAACGGAGAGTTTGATCCTGGCTCAGGACGAACGCTGGCGGCGTGCTTAACACATGCAAGTCGAACGGTGACGGTCAAGCTTGCTTGATCTGATCAGTGGCGAACGGGTGAGTAACACGTGAGTAACCTGCCCCAGACTCTGGGATAACTTCGGGAAACCGTGGCTAATACCGGATATGACATCAACTCGCATGGGTATGGTGTGGAAAGTTTTTCGGTCTGGGATGGACTCGCGGCCTATCAGCTTGTTGGTGAGGTAGTGGCTCACCAAGGCGACGACGGGTAGCCGGCCTGAGAGGGCGATCGGCCACACTGGGACTGAGACACGGCCCAGACTCCTACGGGAGGCAGCAGTGGGGAATATTGCACAATGGGCGCAAGCCTGATGCAGCGACGCCGCGTGAGGGATGAAGGCCTTCGGGTTGTAAACCTCTTTCAGCAGGGAAGAAGCGAAAGTGACGGTACCTGCAGAAGAAGCACCGGCTAACTACGTGCCAGCAGCCGCGGTAATACGTAGGGTGCGAGCGTTGTCCGGAATTATTGGGCGTAAAGAGCTTGTAGGTGGTTTGTCGCGTCTGCTGTGAAAATCCGAGGCTCAACCTCGGACTTGCAGTGGGTACGGGCAGACTAGAGTGTGGTAGGGGAGACTGGAATTCCTGGTGTAGCGGTGGAATGCGCAGATATCAGGAGGAACACCGATGGCGAAGGCAGGTCTCTGGGCCATTACTGACACTGAGAAGCGAAAGCATGGGGAGCGAACAGGATTAGATACCCTGGTAGTCCATGCCGTAAACGGTGGGAACTAGGTGTGGGTCTCATTCCACGAGATCCGTGCCGCAGCTAACGCATTAAGTTCCCCGCCTGGGGAGTACGGCCGCAAGGCTAAAACTCAAAGGAATTGACGGGGGCCCGCACAAGCGGCGGAGCATGCGGATTAATTCGATGCAACGCGAAGAACCTTACCAAGGCTTGACATACACCGGGATCATTCAGAGATGGGTGAGTCTTCGGACTGGTGTACAGGTGGTGCATGGTTGTCGTCAGCTCGTGTCGTGAGATGTTGGGTTAAGTCCCGCAACGAGCGCAACCCTCGTTCCATGTTGCCAGCAACACTTCGGTGGTTGGGGACTCATGGGAGACTGCCGGGGTCAACTCGGAGGAAGGTGGGGATGACGTCAAATCATCATGCCCCTTATGTCTTGGGCTTCACGCATGCTACAATGGCCGGTACAAAGGGCTGCGATACCGCGAGGTGGAGCGAATCCCAAAAAACCGGTCTCAGTTCGGATTGGGGTCTGCAACTCGACCCCATGAAGTCGGAGTCGCTAGTAATCGCAGATCAGCAACGCTGCGGTGAATACGTTCCCGGGCCTTGTACACACCGCCCGTCAAGTCACGAAAGTCGGTAACACCCGAAGCCGGTGGCCCAACCCTTGTGGGGGGAGCCGTCGAAGGTGGGACTGGCGATTGGGACTAAGTCGTAACAAGGTAGCCGTACCGGAAGGTGCGGCTGGATCACCTCCTTTCTAAGGAGCAGCTACCGGCTGGGCGTTCGCGTCTGGTTGGTTTTTGGCAGCCCGGTCTGTCCCCGAGTGTGGGGCAGCGGGTGCTCAAGGGTGGAACATCGATTTAGACATTCGCGGCCTCCCTGGCCGCCTCAGTACAAGCTGGCTTGCCGGCAGTGGAACGGGTCACGGGGTTGGTGGTGGGTGTCGTTGACACGTTGTTGGGTCCTGAAGGATCGGGCCGGCACGCATGCGCCTCTTACGGGAGGTGGCCCCCTTTTGCGGGGGTGTCTCCTGCGGGAGGGTGTGTGGTGTTGGGCGGTTTCTTCTGGATTGGTGGGCTGCGCTGAAGTCAGGCTGTGTGTCTGGTGGGGGTGTGGTGCCGGTTGTGTTTTGAGAACTTCACAGTGGACGCGAGCATCTTTGTAGTAGCCAAGTTTTTAAGGGCACACGGTGGATGCCTTGGCACCAGGAACCGAAGAAGGACGTAGGAATCTGCGATAAGCCTCGGGTAGTCGATAACCAGACTGTGATCCGAGGATTTCCGAATGGGGAAACCCGGCTGGAGGCAAGTCCAGTCACCCGCACCTGAATATATAGGGTGTGTGGAGGGAACGTGGGGAAGTGAAACATCTCAGTACCCACAGGAAGAGAAAGCAACCGCGATTCCGTGAGTAGTGGCGAGCGAAAGCGGAAGAGGCTAAACCGGGCGTGTGTGATAGCTGTCAGGCGTTGCATGTCCGGGGTCGTGGGACTTTTCGGTCGGGACTGACATACCGGCATGGAGTAAGAAATCTGCGTCATAGTCGAAGAGTCTTGAATGGCTCGGCACAGAGGGTGCGACCCCCGTAGACGAAATGGTGTGGACTCCAGAGAAGTATCCCAAGTAGCACGGGGCCCGAGAAATCCCGTGTGAATCTGGCAGGACCACCTGCTAAGCCTAAATATTCCCTGGTGACCGATAGCGGACAAGTACCGTGAGGGAAAGGTGAAAAGTACCCCGGGAGGGGAGTGAAATAGATCCTGAAACCGTGTGCCTACAATCCGTTGGAGCCCTCCGTCGTTGGACGTGTGGGGTGACAGCGTGCCTTTTGAAGAATGAGCCTGCGAGTTAGTGCTCAGTGGCGAGGTTAACCCGTGTGGGGAAGCCGTAGCGAAAGCGAGTCCGAATAGGGCGTTTGAGTCGCTGGGTCTAGACCCGAAGCGGAGTGATCTACCCATGGCCAGGTTGAAGCGCAGGTAAGACTGCGTGGAGGACCGAACCCACTTAGGTTGAAAACTGAGGGGATGAGCTGTGGGTAGGGGTGAAAGGCCAATCAAACTCCGTGATAGCTGGTTCTCCCCGAAATGCATTTAGGTGCAGCGTCACGTGTTTCTTACCGGAGGTAGAGCTACTGGATAGCTAATGGGCCTCACCAGGTTACTGACGTTAGCCAAACTCCGAATGCCGGTAAGTGAGAGCGTGGCAGTGAGACTGCGGGGGATAAGCTCCGTAGTCGAGAGGGAAACAGCCCAGATCACCAGCTAAGGTCCCTAAGCGTGTGCTAAGTGGGAAAGGATGTGGAGTTGCTGTGACAACCAGGAGGTTGGCTTAGAAGCAGCCACCCTTTAAAGAGTGCGTAATAGCTCACTGGTCAAGTGATTCCGCGCCGACAATGTAGCGGGGCTCAAGCACACCACCGAAGCTGTGGCATTGACACTTTGCTCGGCACCGGTACCTGAGGGTCCGGTGTCCAGGCGTGTTGATGGGTAGGGGAGCGTCGTGTGGCCAGGGAAGCGGCGGTGTGAACCAGCCGTGGAGGCCACACGAGTGAGAATGCAGGCATGAGTAGCGAATGACGGGCGAGAAACCCGTCCGCCGAATAACCAAGGGTTCCAGGGTCAAGCTAATCTGCCCTGGGTAAGTCGGGACCTAAGGCGAGGCCGACAGGCGTAGTCGATGGACATCCGGTTGATATTCCGGAACCGGCGAAGAACCGCCCATGATGAACCTTGTGATGCTAAGTGCCTGAAACTTCCTCATCGAGCCTTCGGGTTCACCGGGGTTGTGGAGCGCATGACCCGAACTGGTAGTAGTCAAGCGATGGAGTGACGCAGGAAGGTAGCCTCCGCGTGGCGATGGTTGTCCACGTCCAAGGGTGTAGGGCGCGATCCAGGCAAATCCGGGTCGCATGAAGCCTGAGACCTGATAGTGACCGCGAATGCGGGAAGAGGGTGATCCTATGCTGCCGAGAAAAACTTCTAGCGAGGTTCGAGCCGCCCGTACCCCAAACCGACTCAGGTGGTTAGGTAGAGAATACCAAGGCGATCGAGTGAATCGTGGTTAAGGAATTCGGCAAAATACCCCCGTAACTTCGGGAGAAGGGGGGCCCTGATCGTGACGACACTTGCTGTCCGAGCGTGATCGGCCGCAGAGACCAGGGAGAAGCGACTGTTTACTAAAAACACAGGTCCGTGCCAAGTCGCAAGACGATGTATACGGACTGACGCCTGCCCGGTGCTGGAACGTTAAGGGGACGGGTTAGCCGCAAGGCGAAGCTCAGAACTTAAGCGCCAGTAAACGGCGGTGGTAACTATAACCATCCTAAGGTAGCGAAATTCCTTGTCGGGTAAGTTCCGACCTGCACGAATGGCGTAACGACTTCTCCACTGTCTCAACCACGAACTCGGCGAAATTGCACTACGAGTAAAGATGCTCGTTACGCGCAGCAGGACGGAAAGACCCCGGGACCTTTACTACAGCTTGGTATTGGTGTTCGGTACGGCTTGTGTAGGATAGGTGGGAGACTGTGAAGCGGTCACGTCAGTGATGGTGGAGTCAACGTTGAAATACCACTCTGGTCGTTCTGGATATCTAACCTCGGTCCGTGATCCGGATCAGGGACAGTGCCTGGTGGGTAGTTTAACTGGGGCGGTTGCCTCCTAAAAGGTAACGGAGGCGCCCAAAGGTTCCCTCAGCCTGGTTGGTAATCAGGTTTTGAGTGTAAGTGCACAAGGGAGCTTGACTGTGAGAGAGACATCTCGAGCAGGGACGAAAGTCGGGACTAGTGATCCGGCGGTGGCTTGTGGAAGCGCCGTCGCTCAACGGATAAAAGGTACCCCGGGGATAACAGGCTGATCTTGCCCAAGAGTCCATATCGACGGCATGGTTTGGCACCTCGATGTCGGCTCGTCGCATCCTGGGGCTGGAGTAGGTCCCAAGGGTTGGGCTGTTCGCCCATTAAAGCGGTACGCGAGCTGGGTTTAGAACGTCGTGAGACAGTTCGGTCCCTATCCGCTGTGCGCGTAGGAAACTTGAGAAAGGCTGTCCCTAGTACGAGAGGACCGGGATGGACGAACCTCTGGTGTGTCAGTTGTCCTGCCAAGGGCACCGCTGATTAGCTACGTTCGGAAGTGATAACCGCTGAAAGCATCTAAGCGGGAAGCACGTTTCAAGATGAGGTTTCCATGGGCTCACGCCCGAGAGGCTCCCAGCTAGACGACTGGGTTGATAGGCCGGATGTGGAAGCACAGCAATGTGTGGAGCTGACCGGTACTAATAAGCCGATAACTTGACTATCCAAAGATGCTACGCGTCCACTGTGCGGTTCCCGAGACACAAAACGGGACCCAGGAAACACACAATCCACTGTTTTGATATCTCCATAGAGTTTCGGCTGTCATAGCGAAGGGGAAACGCCCGGCTCCATTCCGAACCCGGAAGCTAAGCCCTTCAGCGCCGATGGTACTGCACTGGTTACGGTGTGGGAGAGTAGGACGCAGCCGGACACACTTTCAGCAATGCCCCGCCCGGGAGACCGGAGCGGGGCATTGCCATGTCTGCTGCCAGGACCGATGGTGGCGCGTTGGCGCGGGGCTGGGGAAGGCGAGGGGTCACACCGCGTAAACTGACGCGGTGCCTGAACTCATCACCTCGCCCACCCGTATCCCCGTGCCCGGCGGAAAGGTCATCGACGAGCACGTCGGCGCCGTCAACACCCCCGAGGCCGGGCTCCAGGCCTCGGTGTCGGTGGCGCGGATGACTGCTCCGGCCGGCTGGTCCGAGCCCTTCCAGACGCCGAGCTTCGACGAGATCACCGTCGTCCTCGCAGGCGAGGTGCTCCTCGACCATGACGGAGGGCAGCTGTCCGTCGTCGCCGGCCAGAGCGTCATCACCCGTGGGGGCGAGCGGATCCGCTACTCGTGCGGGCCGGAGGGCGCCGAGTACGTCGCCATCTGCCTGCCCGCCTTCAGCCCCGACACCGTGGGCCGGGAGGAGGAGTCGTGACGCCCGACCAGGCGGTGGCCGCGCCCAAGGTGCTGCTGCACGACCACCTCGACGGGGGACTGCGCCCCTCGACCGTGCTCGAGCTCGCGGCCGATGTCGGCTACGAGTCGCTCCCGGCCCCCGACGCGCAGAGCCTCGGAGCCTGGTTTCGTGACAGTGCCGACTCCGGCTCCCTGCCGCGCTACCTCGAGACGTTCGACCACACCCTGGCCGTCATGCAGACGGCGCAGGGCCTGCACCGGGTCGCGAGCGAGTGTGTCCAGGACCTCGCTGCCGACGGGGTCGTCTACGCGGAGAGCCGGTATGCCCCAGAGCAGCACCTCGTCGACGGGCTGTCGCTCGAGGACGTCGTCGAGGCCGTCAACGCGGGTTTCCGCGACGGTGAGGCCCGCGCGGCCGAGGCCGGACACCCGATCCGGGTCACGGCCCTGCTGACGGCGATGCGTCACGCGGCGATGTCGACGCAGATCGCCGAGCTCGCGATCCGCTACCGCGACCGCGGGGTCGCCGGTTTCGACATCGCCGGGGCGGAGGCCGGTTATCCCCCCACCCGCCACCTCGACGCGTTCGAGTACCTGCGCCGGGAGAACGCCCACTTCACCATCCACGCGGGCGAGGCGTTCGGCCTCCCGTCGATCTGGGAGGCCATCCAGTGGTGTGGCGCCGACCGGCTCGGTCACGGGGTTCGCATCGTCGACGACATCACCATCGACGGCCTGCCCTTCAACCCCTGGCTCGACGAGCACGGCAGTGATCCGCGGGCGCTCGTCGACGTCGACCTCGACCGCGTCCACCTCGGCCGACTCGCCGCCTACGTCCGCGACACCCGGATCCCGCTGGAGATGTGCCCGAGCAGCAACCTGCAGACCTCGGCCGCCCGCTCCATCGCCCTGCACCCGATCACCCTGCTGCGCCGTCTCCGCTTCCGGGTCACCCTCAACACGGACAACCGCCTCATGAGCGGGACGACGATGTCGCGCGAGGCCCGGCTGCTCGCCCGGGAGTCGGGATGGGACCTCGCGGACCTGCGCTGGGTGACCGTCAACGCGATGAAGTCCGCCTTCCTACCGTTCGACGAGCGGCTCGCGATCATCGAGGACGTCATCAAGCCCGGTTACGAGCCGCTGCTGCCCTGAGGCCGACGCGTCAGGGCGGACAGCTCGGTCTCGGCGGCTCGAGGGTGGGTCGCGCGGGCCCCGAGTGCGGTGGCCTCCGCGACGACCTCGGGCTCGGCCCGCCACAGGGCCGCGCCCCGCCGCAGGAGGATGTGGGGCGGCTTGCGCCGTTCGGCGAGGTCCCGGGCGAGTCGGCGCACCGCGGTGAGCGAGCGGTTCTGTCGGATGCAGAGCGCGTCGGCGAGCAGGCCCTCGGAGCGCAGCCGAGCCACCAGCCGTCCGGCGAAGAGTCCCTCGGCGAGCACGAAGGCGTCCGGTCCCGCCGACACCCCGTGGTGGCCGGTCACCCGGGACGCGGCGATGTCGTAGACGGGCACGTCCACCGAGCCGGTGTCGACGAGCGCACGCAACGCGTCGACCGCGGCATCCGCGTCCCAGGAGTCGACGTGGTCCCAGTCGGCGATCCCCAGCGGGGACCGGGGCAGTCGCGGGTCGTCCCGCTCGCGGTAGAAGTCGTCGAGGCGGACCACCGGCCACGCGTGCGCCGCGCTGAGGCGGGCCGCGAGCCGGCTCTTGCCGGCCCCGCTCGGACCGGTCAGCAGAATGACCCTCCGGCGCCGGTCCGGGTCGGGCAGTGAGTCCGGCACGGCGCCGCTCACGGGTGCCTCGGCCCTGGGGGTGTCGGTCACAGGCCCTTGGGGTGCCAGACCGTCTTCGTCTCGACGAACGCCCGGATCCGGGTGAGCCCCGGGTCGAGCGTCCAGTCCGGCTCGACCGGCTCGCCGCCGGTCAGCTGCGGACGGAGCACCCGCTTGAGGTTGCCGGCGGCCTCCCGCTCGAGGTCGGCCCAGTCCACGTCGTCGGCGCCGGCGACCCCGGTGAGGTCGATGGCGTTGACGTCCCGGTGGGAGGCGAGCCACGGCGCCACCTCCGCGGCGCGGGCGGTGACGATGTTGACGACGCCGCCGGGCAGGTCCGAGGTCGCGAGCACCTCGCCGAGCGTCACGGCGGGCAGCGGTCGACCCGTGGAGGAGACGACGACGGCCGTGTTGCCCGTGGCGATGACGGGGGCGACGACCGAGATCAGGCCGAGCAGGGAGGACTGCTGGGGCGCAAGCAGACCCACGACCCCGGTCGGCTCGGGCGCCGAGACGTTGAAGTAGGGTCCGGCGACCGGGTTGAGGTTGCCGAGGACCTGGGCCACCTTGTCGGTCCACCCGGCATACCAGACGAGGCGGTCGACGGCGGCGTCGACGACGACCGACGCGGCGCGGGCGCTGAGGCCCTCTCCGGCGGCGACCTCCAGGGCGAACTGGGAGCGGCGGCCCTCGAGCACCTCGGCCACCCGGTAGAGCACCTGCCCTCGGTTGTAGGCCGTGGCCCCGGCCCACTTCGGCTGCGCCGCACGCGCCGCCACGACGGCGTCGCGCAGGTCCTTGCGCGAGCCGAGGGCCGCGTTGGCGAGGAACTCGCCGCTCGCGGAGACGACCTCGTAGGACCGGCCGGACTCGCTGCGGGGGAAGGCGCCCCCGATGTAGAGCTTGTAGGTCTTGCGCACGTCGAGGCGGCTCATCGGGTGGCTCCCTGGCTCGGGTCGGGGCTGGTGGTGACGTAGGCCTCGAGGCCGTGGCGGCCGCCTTCGCGGCCGTAGCCCGACTCCTTGTAGCCGCCGAAGGGCGACGAGGGGTCGAAGCGGTTGAAGGTGTTGGCCCAGACGACACCGGCCCGCAGCTGGTCGGCCATCCACAGGATCCGTGACCCCTTCTCGGTCCAGACACCCGCCGAGAGGCCGTATGCCGTGTTGTTGGCCTTGGCGACCGCCTCCTGCGGCGTGCGGAAGGTGAGCACGGTCAGGACCGGTCCGAAGATCTCCTCGGTGGCGACCCGGTGGGTCTGCGCGACGCCGGTGAGCAGGGTCGGGGGATACCAGAAGCCGGTCGTGGGCAGCGTGCAGGGCGGGCTCCAGCGCTCGGCCCCCTCGGCGACGCCGGCGTCGACGAGCATCGTGATCCGGTCGAGCTGCTCGCGGGAGTTGATCGCCCCGAGGTCGCTGTTCTTGTCGAGCGGGTCGCCGATGCGGAGCGTCTCGAGACGTCGCTTCAGCTTGGCGACGACCTGGTCGTGGATGTTCTCCTGGACGAGCAGCCGCGAACCGGCGCAGCAGACCTGGCCCTGGTTGAAGAAGATGCCGCCGACGATGCCCTCGACGGCCTGGTCGAGCGGGGCGTCGTCGAAGACGATGTTGGCCGCCTTGCCGCCGAGCTCGAGGGTGGCCTTCTTCGTCGTGCCCGCGATCGAGCGCGCGATGCTGCGGCCCACGTCCGTCGAGCCGGTGAAGGCGATCTTGTCGACGTCGGGGTGCTCGACGAGCGCCTGCCCGGTGCGGCCGTCCCCGGTGATGATGTTGACGACCCCGGCAGGCAGCTCCGCCTGCTGGCAGACCTCGGCGAAGAGCAGCGCGCTGAGCGGCGTCGTCTCGGCCGGCTTGAGCACGACGGTGTTGCCCGTCGCCAGGGCGGGGGCGACCTTCCACGCGAGCATGAGCAGCGGGAAGTTCCACGGGATGATCTGGGCGACGACGCCGTGCGGGCGCGGGGTCGGTCCGCCGGGGACGGACAGACCGGCATACTCCAGCTTGTCGGCCCACCCCGCGTGGTAGAAGAAGTGGGCGGCGGCGGTCGGGACGTCGAAGTCCCGGGTCTCCTTGATCGGCTTGCCGTTGTCGAGGGCCTCGAGCACGGCGAACTCACGCGCCCGCTCCTGCAGGATGCGGGCGATCCGGAAGAGGTACTTGCCGCGCTCCGCTCCGGACAGGTGGCCCCAGGGGCCCTCGAGGGCGGCGCGGGCGGCGGCGACGGCCTTGTCGACGTCCTTGGGGCCGGCCTGGCTCACCTCGGCGAGGACGGTCTCGTCGGCCGGGTTGATCGTCGGGAAGGTCGCCTTGGGCCGGGTGAAGGCACCGTCGACGAAGAAGCCGTAGGACTTCTTGATCGTCACGACGGACCGGGACTCGGGCGCTGGTGCGTAGTCGAACGTGGGCATCAGGGTCTCTCTCGGTCAGTCGATCGTGACGTAGTCGGGACCGGAGTAGGCACCGGTCACCAGCTTCTGTCGTTGCAGGAGAAGGTCGTTGAGCAGGCTCGACGCGCCGAAGCGGAACCACTCGGGGGAGAGCCAGTCCTCGCCGGCGACCTCGTTGACCATGACGAGGTACTTGATCGCGTCCTTGGTGGTGCGGATACCGCCCGCGGGCTTCACCCCGACCTGCACCCCGGTCAGCTCACGCCAGTCGCGCACCGCCTCGAGCATGACGAGCGTGACCGGCAGCGTCGCGGCCGGCGACACCTTGCCGGTGGAGGTCTTGATGAAGTCGCCACCGGCGAGCATCGACAGGAACGAGGCGCGGCGGGCGTTGTCATAGGTGACGAGCTCACCCGTCTCCATGATGACCTTGAGATGGACGTCGCCGCAGGCCGCCTTGACCTCGGCGATCTGGTTGAAGACGGTGAGGTAGTCGCCGGAGAGGAAGGCGCCACGGTCGATGACCATGTCGATCTCGTCCGCACCGGCGGCGATCGCGTCACGGGTGTCGGCCAGCTTGACCGCCATGCTGGCGCGACCCGAAGGGAAGGCCGTGGCTACGGCCGCCACCCGGACGCCACTGTCTCCCAAGGCCGCCCGGGCGGTCGCGACCATGTCGCCGTAGACACAGACCGCTGCCGGCCGAGGGGTGGTCGGGTCGAGCGGGTCGGGCACGAGCGCCTTCGCGCAGAGGGACCGGACCTTGCCGGGGGTGTCGGATCCCTCGAGCGTCGTGAGGTCGATCATGCTGATCGCGGTGTCGATGGCCCACGCCTTGGCGGTCGTCTTGATCGACCGGGTGCCGAGACCCGCGGCCCGCGACTCGCAGCCGACCTGGTCGACTCCGGGGAGGCCGTGCAACCAGGCGGTGAGGGCATGGTTGGTCAGGCGTGAGACGCCCAGGACGTCCCTCGCCTCGGCCGTGAGCTCCTGGGCGGTGCGCGTCGTGCTCGGTGCGGGGCTAACTGTCACCACGGGAGTGTACCCACCCCCTCGCCGGCCCCGGTCTCCGTCGGCTCGTCCGTCCGGTGGTCCGTGTGGCGCGGGCCTCGTGAGAGGCTCGAAGGACCGATGAGGAGGAACGAATGAGTCACGATGGCGGTCCGTCACCGACGGACGAGTCGACCGCGGGACGGCGCCCGGCGCTGCGCGGCGCCCGCACCCTGCGTCCCGGCTCGGCGATCGCGACCGGGGCGGTGGCCGCCGCGGCCGGGCTGGCGCTGCTCGTGCCGGCCCTGCTGACCAGCCCGCGGAACTGGGCGCTCATCTCCTCCCTCGTGCTCGCCCTCGTCCTCGTCTGGCTCTTCGTCGTCCGTCCGGCCGCGGTGATCCACGAGGAGGGCATCCGCCTCGTCAACCCGATGCGGGTCGTCGACCTCACCTGGCCCGCCATCGCCGAGGTGCGGTCGCGCTGGGCCCTCGAGCTGTTCGCCGACGGCGCGCGCTACACCGCCTGGGGCATCCCCTCGGACCCGAAGCGGCCGCGCTATGGCCGCGAGATCCTCAAGATCGGTGTGCCCCGGCCCGGGCCCGGCCGGGGCAAGGGCAAGAGCGCTGCCGAGGAGACCGGCTCGGACGCCCCCGACCCGAGCGCACGGCCGAAGGTCGAGGCCCAGACCGTTGCCGCCGAGGTCGAGGCCGCGATGGCGGCCGACCGGCGCCGCCGCGGGACGACACCACACATCGCGACCCAGGCCTGGGACCCCGTTTCCGTGGGCCTGCTCCTGTCGTCCGTCGCCTTCCTCGCGCTGTCCCTGCTCGCCGGCTGACGACGGTCACAGGGCGGTGAGCGCCTCGAGGTCGGCGCGGACCGCGGCGAGGCGACGGGCGGCCTCGACCCGCGCGTCCCCGAGCCGCCCGGGCGACCCGACCGGCTCGATGACCTCGAGGTAGACCTTGACCTTGGGCTCGGTGCCGCTGGGCCGCACGATGACCCGCGAGCCGTCGGCGAGCAGCCAGCGCAGACCCTCCGTGGGTGGCAGCCCGCCGTCGCCCCGGCTCAGGTCGTCGCGGCGGGTCACCGCTGTCCCGGCGATCTCGGTGGTGGAGTCATCGCGCAACCGCGCCATCAGCGCCTCCGTCTGCGCGAGGTCGCTGACCCGCACGGCGAAGGAGTCCGTCGCGTGCACGCCGTGGGCGTGGGCGAGGTCGTCGAGCAGGTCGAGCAGGGTGCGACCCTCGGCCTTGAGCCCGGCCGCGAGCTCGGCGAGGAGCAGCGCGGCGCTCACGCCGTCCTTGTCGCGGACGAGGGCGGGAGCGACGCAGTAGCCGAGGGCCTCCTCGTAGCCGTAGCGCAGACCCGGGACGCGGCCGATCCACTTGAACCCGGTGAGGGTCTCCTCGTGGGCGAGACCGGCCGCGGCCGCGATCGCGGCGAGCAGGCGGGAGGAGACGATGGAGCACGCGAAGACCCCGCCGGGCTCGACGCCGCGGGCCACGAGGTGCGCTCCGAGCAGGGCCCCCACCTCGTCGCCGCGCAGCATCCGCCAGTCACCGAGGGCCGGGTCGAGCACGGCGGCGGCGCAGCGGTCGGCATCGGGGTCGTTGGCGATGACGAGGTCGCAGTTGGTCCTGCGGGCCAGCGCGAGGGCGAGGTCGATCGCCCCGGCCTCCTCCGGGTTGGGGAAGGCGACCGTCGGGAAGTCGGGGTCGGGCACGGCCTGCTCGTCGACGGCCAGCGGGGCCGGGAAGCCGGCCCGGACGAAGGCCTCGTGGACGGTGCCGTGCCCGACTCCGTGCAGGCTCGTGTGGACGACCGAGAGGTCGCGCGGTGACCCGGGGTCCACGACGGAGACGACGGCCGCGAGGTACTCCTCCTGGAGCTGCTCGCCGAAGGTCTCCCACCCGTCGCTCGCCCGCTCGACCTCGGCGGTCGCGGTGACCGCCGCGATGTGGCGGGCGATCTGGCCGTCCGTCGGCGGCACGATCTGGCTGCCGTCACCGAGGTAGACCTTGTAGCCGTTGTCCTGGGGCGGGTTGTGGCTCGCCGTGACCATGACCCCCGCGTCGGCGCCGACGTGGCGGATCGCGAAGGCGAGGACCGGCGTCGGCAGCGGCTGGGGGAGCAGCAGGGCCCGGCCACCCGCGGCGACGACGACGGCCGCGGTGTCCCGGGCGAAGACGTCGGAGTTGTAGCGGGCGTCGAAGCCGATGACGACGGTCGGGGCCGGCCCGGCACCGCCCTCGTCGCTGAGGTAGCGCACGAGTCCGGAGGCCGCGCGGATGACGACGCTCCGGTTCATCCGGTTCGGCCCGGCGCCGAGCGCACCCCGCAGCCCCGCCGTCCCGAACTCGAGCATCCCCGTGAAGCGGTCGGCGAGCCCCGCCCGTGCCTCGGCGTCGCCCGTGCCTGCCGCATCGAGCAGCCGGTCGATCTCGGCCCGTGTCGTGGGGTCCGGGTCGTCGTCGCGCCAGGCGCGGGCTGCGGCGAGCAGGGACTCGCCCGTCGGGGCGGGCATCAGATCCGGCCCACGACGTCGGAGAGCAGCCGGCCACAGCGGTCGGCGGCGGCCGCCCCCGCCTCGAGCACCTCGGCGTGGCTGAGGGCCGTCGCGGAGATGCCGGCGGCGAGGTTGGTCACGAGCGAGATCCCGAGCACGTCCATGCCGCACTGGCGCGCCGCGATCGCCTCGAGGGTCGTCGACATGCCGACGAGGTCCCCGCCGAGCACCCCGGCCATCCGGACCTCGGCCGGGGTCTCGTACTGCGGTCCGCGGAACTGGACGTAGACGCCCTCGTCGAGGTCGGCGTCGACCTCCCGGGCGAGGTCACGCAGGCGCGGGGTGTAGAGGTCGGTGAGGTCGACGAAGGTGGCCCCCTCGAGCGGTGAGGCCGCGGTGAGGTTGATGTGGTCGCGGATGAGCACGGGCGTGCCCGGCCCCCAGGCGGGGTTGAGCCCGCCGCACCCGTTCGTGAGCACGATCGTCGAGCACCCGGCCGCGCTCGCGGTCCGCACCGCGTGCACGACAGCACGCACGCCGCGGCCCTCGTAGAAGTGGGTCCGGGTGCCGAAGACGAGCGCGCGACGGCCGGTGTCACCGATCGCCACCGACCGCATCCTGCCGGAGTGGCCCTGGACCGCCGCGCCGTGGAAGCCGGGGACGTCGGTGTTCTCGATGGTCGCGCGGGTCTCGCCGATGAGGTCGCCGGTCTGGCCCCAGCCGGAGCCGAGCACGAGGGCGACGTCGTGGCGGGCGGTCCCGGACCGCTCGGCGATGACCGCGGCGGCGGCTTGCGCCACGGCGAAGGGGTCGGTCGAGGGGTCGGCGAGGTCACGGTGCTCGGTGTTCACGCCCCGGACTCTATCCAGAGCCGGCCCCCCGCATGGGGGAGCGGACGGGGGAGGGCCGCGCCGCAGGGGTGGTTGGATGGGTGCGTGATCACGAGAGAGACAGCCGTCGTCGTCATCGGGGGTGGTCCCGGGGGCTACGAGGCCGCCCTGGTCGCCGCGCAGCTCGGGGCCGACGTGACGATCGTCGAGAAGGACGGCCTCGGCGGGGCCGCGGTCCTCACCGACTGCGTGCCGAGCAAGGCCCTCATCGCCACCGCCGACTACATGTCCGACTTCGAGGTGGCCGGCCGCCTCGGGGTGCGTCTGCAGGACGAGGACGGCGACGAGGTCACCGACGCCCTCGCGGAGGTGCGCACCGTCAACGAGCGCATCCGCGACCTCGCCGCGGCCCAGAGCTCCGACATCCGGGGCAGCCTCGAGGCGGTGGGGGTCACCGTCCTGCAGGGCACGGCGACCATCGAGTCGCGCGATCTCGTCCGCGTCGAGACGACCGAGGGCGAGCAGGTGGAGCTGCCTGCCCACGTCGTGCTCGTCGCGACCGGAGCCACGCCCCGGGTCCTGCCGTCCGCCCGGCCGGACGGTGAGCGGATCCTCACCTGGCAGCAGATCTACTCCCTGCGCGAGCTGCCGGCGAAGATCGTCGTCATCGGCTCCGGGGTCACCGGGGCCGAGCTGGCCCAGGCCTACCTCGGCCTCGGATCGCAGGTCGTGCTCGTCAGCTCCCGCGAGCGGGTGCTGCCCGGCGAGGACGCCGACGCTGCGACCGTCATCGAGGACGTCTTTCGCAAGCGGGGCATGGAGGTGCTCAGCACGTCCCGGGCCGCGAGCGTCGAGCGCACCGACACCGGGGTCGTCGTGACCCTCGTCGACGGCCGCACGGTCGAGGCGACCCACGCACTCCTCGCGGTGGGTTCGGTCCCGCAGACGGCCGGCCTCGGTCTCGAGGACCTCGGCGTCGTCCTCACCGAGTCGGGCCACATCGAGGTCGACCGGGTCTCGCGCACGAGCGTCCCCGGCATCTACGCCGCCGGCGACTGCACCGGAGTCCTGCCCCTCGCCTCCGTGGCCGCGATGCAGGGCCGGATCGCCATGTGGCACGCGCTCGGTGACGCCGTCGCCCCGCTCAACGTCCGCGGCGTCGCGGCCACCATCTTCACCGAGCCCGAGATCGCCACGGTGGGCATCAGCCAGGGCGCCGCCGACGCGTCGAGCGACGTCGAGTCGGTCATGCTGCCGCTCGCCCGCAACCCGCGCGCGAAGATGCAGGGCATCACCGACGGGTTCGTCAAGCTCTTCTGCCGCACCGGCTTCGGCACCGTCCTCGGCGGGGTCGTCGTCGCCCCGAAGGCGTCCGAGCTGATCCACCCGGTCGCCCTCGCGGTGCAGAACCGGCTGAGCGTCGACCAGGTCGCCAGCACGATCACCGTCTACCCGTCGCTGTCGGGCTCGATCGCCGAGGCGGCCCGCCAGCTGCACCAGTCGGACTAGTCCCGACCGGCCTCGGTGTCACGGTCCGGGTCGGTGCGTATGCCGTCCACCCCGTCACCGGCGCCGGCGGCCTCCCGCTCCTCCAGCTCGGCCCACCGCGCCCGGCGCTGCTGCGACAGGTGCGCCCGCAACCGCTTCTGCACGGGGTAGACGACCGCGACGACGACCGCGACGATGACCAGGCCGGTCCACGAGAACGACGATGACGACGCGGTCGCACTGCTGAGGGCACCAAGCACGTCTGCAGTCTGCCAGAGGCGTAGCGTCGCTCTCGTCCCGACACTGCAGGGACCCACCGACACAGGGAGCACCCATGAGCAACTGGATCAGCAAGGCCAAGGACTTCGTCACCGGTCACCCCGAGCAGGCCAAGGGCGGGCTCGACAAGGCCGCCGAGCTCATCAACGACAAGACCGGGGGGAAGTACGCCGACCAGGTCGGTCAGGGCAGCGCCAAGATCGGTGAGGCGCTCGGCCTGCCGGGGGAGACGCCCGCCGAGCCGGCGCCGGACCGGCCGGACGTCGCGCCCGCCCCCGAGCAGGACCTGCCCGGGGTCGCCAACCCGGACCTCCCCGGCCAGAGCTCCGCTGGGCCCACGCAGCCCTGAGCCAGCGGGAGGTCAGCCCTCGACGTCCTTGATCTCGGCCAGCACGACCCCCGAGGTGACGGTCTCGCCGACGGTGGCCGTGAGGCCGGTGACGACCCCGGCCTTGTGGGCGGTGATCGGCTGCTCCATCTTCATCGCCTCGAGGACGATGACGAGCTCTCCCTCGGCGACCGTGGCACCCTCCTCGACCGCGATCTTGACGATGGTGCCCTGCATCGGCGCCGTGAGGGCGTCACCGGACGCAGCCGCTCCGGACGCGGATCCGCCCGAACGCTTCGGCGCCTTCTTGCGGGTCGACCCGTGGCCGCCGTGGCCGCCGAGCGCGAGCCCGCCCGGGAGGGTCACCTCGAGCCGCTTGCCGCCCACCTCGACGACGACCGTCTGGCGCTCCTCGGCGTCGGGGGCGTCCGTGACGGGCCCAGCGGCATACGCCTCGATCGTGTTGTCGAACTCCGTCTCGATCCAGCGGGTGTGGATCGTGAAGGGCTCGTCGCCCTCGGGGGCGAAGGCCGGGTCGGAGACGACCGCGCGGTGGAAGGGCAGGACGGTCGGCATCCCGCCGACCTCGAACTCGGCGAGCGCCCGGCGGGAGCGCTCGATGGCCTCCTTGCGGGTGCGGCCGGTGACGATGAGCTTGGCGAGCATCGAGTCGAAGGAGCCGCCGATGACGTCGCCCTCGACCACCCCGGAGTCGACCCGGACCCCCGGGCCCGAGGGGGTGCGGTAGACCGCGACGGTGCCGGGGGCGGGCAGGAAGCCGCGGCCGGCGTCCTCGCCGTTGATCCGGAACTCGATGGAGTGGGCGTGCGGGACGGGGTCGGGATAGTCGAGGCTCTCGCCGTCGGCGATCCGGAACTGCTCGCGGACGAGGTCGATCCCGGTGACCTCCTCGCTGACCGGGTGCTCGACCTGCAGGCGGGTGTTGACCTCGAGGAAGCTGATGTCGCCGGCCGGGCCGATGAGGAACTCGCACGTGCCGGCGCCGACGTAGCCGGCCTCGCTGAGGATCGCCTTGCTCGCCCGGAGGAGCTCGGTGTGCTGCTCCTCGGTGAGGAACGGGGCCGGCGCCTCCTCGACGAGCTTCTGGTTGCGGCGCTGCAGGGAGCAGTCGCGGGTCGAGACGACGACGACGTTGCCGTGCTGGTCGGCGAGGCACTGGGTCTCGACGTGGCGCGGGTGGTCCAGGAAGCGCTCGACGAAGCACTCGCCGCGGCCGAAGGCCGACACGGCCTCGCGGACCGCCGAGTCGTAGAGCTCGGGGATCTCCTCCATGGTGCGGGCGACCTTGAGGCCGCGGCCGCCGCCGCCGTACGCGGCCTTGATCGCTACCGGGAGGCCGTGCTCCTTCGCGAAGGCGAGCACCTCGTCGGAACCCTCGACCGGCTCCTTGGTGCCGGGCACGAGGGGCGCGCCTGCCTTCGTCGCGATGTGCCGGGCCTTGACCTTGTCACCGAGCGAGTCGATGGCGGCCGGGCCGGGCCCGATCCAGGTGAGGCCGGCGTCGGTGACGGCCTGGGCGAAACCTGCGTTCTCGGCGAGGAAGCCGTAGCCGGGGTGCACGGCGTCGGCGCCGGCCTCGAGGGCGACGGCGATCAGCTTGTCCGCCAACAGGTAGCTGTCCGCGGGGGTCGAGCCGCCGAGGGCGTAGGCCTCGTCGGCGACCCTGACGTGCAGGGCGTCCCGGTCGGGGTCGGCGTAGACCGCGACGGAGGCGATCCCGCTGTCCGTGCACGCTCGCGCGATCCGGACGGCGATCTCCCCCCGGTTGGCGATGAGAACCTTGCTGATGGGTGCCATGCAGCGGAGCCTAGCGGCCGGTCCGAGCGCGCGCGTGATGCGGCGTAGGTTGGGATGCATGACGTCCCCCACCTCCGTCCCGTCCATCCCGCTCGGACACGCCTCCACCGAGGGCCTGTCGATCCCGCAGCTCGGTTTCGGGGTCTGGGAGGTGCCGGACGAGAAGATCGACGCTGCCTGCGGCCGCGCGCTCGACGTCGGCTATCGCCACATCGACACCGCCCGGATCTACCAGAACGAGGAGGGAGTCGGCCGCGTCCTCTCCACCATGGAGCTGCCGCGTGACGAGGTGTTCGTCACGACCAAGGTGTGGAACGACGACCACGAGGACGTCGAGGCGGCCTTCGAGGCCTCGATGGGCCGGCTCGGCCTCGAGACGCTCGACCTCTACCTCATCCACTGGCCCGCTCCCGGGCAGGACGCCTACGTCACCGCCTGGACGGCGATGCTCGAGCTGCAGAAGTCCGGCCGGGTCCGCTCGGTCGGCGTCTGCAACTTCCAGGTGCCCCACCTGCAGCGGCTTCTCGATGAGACGGGCGTGCTGCCGTCCGTCAACCAGATCGAGCTGAGCCCCTACCTCCAGCAGGCGCAGCTGCGTGCCTTCCACGCCGAGCACGACATCGTCACCGAGGCGTGGAGCCCGCTCGCGGTCCGGGCCGGTCTGCTCGAGGACCCCGTGATCACCGGCATCGCGGACAAGCACGGGGTCTCGCCGGCCCAGGTCGTGCTGCGCTGGCACCTCCAGCTCGGCAACGTCGTCCTGACGCGGTCGGTGACCCCGGCACGGATCGAGGAGAACTTCGACATCTTCGGGATCGAGCTGGCCGAGGACGACCTCGCCGCCATCGCCGGTCTCGACCGGGGTCAGCGCACCGGCCCCGACCCGGACACCTTCGGCTGACCTCTGCGCCCGGGGCGTCCGCGCCGCTAGGTTGGGTCCCATGGGCCTCTTCTCCCGCAAAGGCAGGAACGACGCTGACCGAGACCTCGCCGAGGACGTGGGCAGCGGGACGAGTGAGGGCGACGACAACCTCGTCACGGAGGGTCACACCGGTCGCCCGGTGTCTCGCCACCTCGACGAGCAGGAGCAAGCCCGGATCGAGGCGGGGGTGCAGCGGCTGCAGGAACTCGGTATCGACATCGACGATGTCGAGGCCATCGGCTCGGCCTACGACGCGGCGCTGGCTCGCTCGCGTGCGGACGCCTCGGCCGACGGGGGGCCCGACGTCATCGTCGACACCTTCGCCATAGCGATCGGCGAGCACCTGGCCCGCCACAGCGCGCGCGAGTGGGCCGTCGTGACCGACGTCTTCGGCACCGACCTCGGCCTCGTCGCCGCCCGCGCCGACACCGTCATCGTGCCGCACAACCTCGTCGGTGCCCGCTGGATGCGCGGCGAGTCGGGCTGGGTCCCGCGCGTCGTCTCGCACCTGGTGGGTCTGCGGCCGCGGAGCGGCTGATTCGCTCTAGGCTCGGCGGATGGACACCGAGAGCGACGAGCGCGACACGGACGACACCCGGAGCCGGCGCGAGCTCGAACAGGACATCGAGACCGACTTCTCCCGACGGATGTCCTACGGCGACTACCTGTGCCTGGACCGGCTGCTCTCGGCGCAGCGCCCGCGGAGCGAGCCACCGCAGCACGACGAGCTGCTCTTCATCATCCAGCACCAGACCTCGGAGCTGTGGCTCAAGCTGCTCATCCACGAGCTGCGCTCGGCCCGGTCGCTCATCCGCACCGACGACCTCGCCCCCGCGCTGAAGCGGCTCGCGCGGGTCAAGCACATCCAGCACACGCTCACCGACCAGTGGTCGGTGCTCGCGACGATGACGCCGAGCGAGTACGCGCAGATCCGGCCCTTCCTCGCCACGAGCAGTGGCTTCCAGTCGGCGCAGTACCGCGAGGTGGAATTCCTCCTCGGCAACAAGAACGCCGACATGGTCGCCGTCTTCGCGCACGATGAGGACGCCAGGGAGCGGCTCGAGGTGCTGCTCCACGAGCGGAGCCTCTACGACGAGTTCCTCGGCTACCTCTCCCGACGGGGGTATGCCGTCCCGGCCGGTCTACTCGACCGTGACTGGTCGCAGCCCTACCGCCACGACGTCGGTCTCGTCGACCTCTTCGCCGGTGTGTACGCGGCGCCCGCGGACCACTGGGGTGTCTACGAGACGTGCGAGGAGCTGGTCGACCTCGAGGACAACTTCCAGCAGTGGCGGTTCCGTCACCTGCAGGTCGTGCAGCGCACCATCGGCCAGCAGAAGGGGACGGGTGGCTCGTCAGGGGTCGAATTCCTGCGCCGGGCCCTTGACCTCACCTTCTTCCCCGAGCTCTACGACGTCCGGAGCCGGGTCGGCGGCTGAACGGGCGAGCGCCTGGGCCAAGGCCCGGGCCAGCGCGGTGCCGGGTGTGGAGATCCGGGGCTCGCACTGGCACGGGCAGCCGGCGGTGCAGCACGGGTCGAGGAAGCAGGCGTCCGGGCACGCGCACTCGAGTAGTGGCGCGGGTCGCGGCCCGACCCGCGGCTGCGGCCCGCGCATCAGCTGCCGCCGCAGGGCGAGCTCGTCGGTGGTCGGGTGGTCGCTCGTGACGGCCCGCGAGGTCGAGGCACGGAGGCGGTCGCGCTCCTCCCGACGGTGGTACCACGCCTGCGCCGTCGGCCGGTCGTAGCGCGGGTTGGCCCACCGGTGTCGCGGGACCTCGTCCGGGGGCGCCACCTCGAGGTGCCCGGGGAAGCGCCTCCCGGCGTTGTCGCGCACCTCCCGCCCGCTGACGGGGGCGACCTCGCGCCCCTCCTCGTCCACGACGGCGAGGCGGAGCCCGGCGATCGCCAGCACCTGTGCGAGCAGGGCGGCCGCGGGGCGGGTGCGCCCGGTCTCGATCCGGGCCACGGTGGCGCGCGAGACCCCGAGCGTGGCGGCGAGCTCGCGCTGACTGAGGTCGGCCCGCCGTCGGGCCCGCACCACGTAGCGGCCGAGCAGGTCGGCCTCCGACCAGTCCTCGCCACCCGGCTGCGCCATCATCCCCCGAGGCTCCCACCGACCCCGGACAGTCGTCCCGCCCCACCCACACCCGCCCCACCCGCACCCGCCCCACCCGCACTCGCCCCACCCACACCTGCCCCACCCGGACCCGGCCCCCCTGGATGCTCCGTCACTGCTTCACGGCGTGAAGCAGTGACGGAGCGCTGGCGGGACCCCTCGTTTTCACAAACCGGACACCCCGACGACTACGCCACTGCTCCACGAGGGGGAGCAGTGGCGTAGCGCTGGGGGGACCCGCCGTCTGGACAATCGGGACACCATCCGACGACTACGCCACTGCTCCACGAGGGGGAGCAGTGGCGGAGGGGTCGCGGGAGGGGGTTGGGGTGCGGGGCTCGGCGGTCCGGTCAGGCCGTGCGGGCCCGCACCTGGCGCTTGATCCGGGCGAGCATCGCCACCATCCCGCGCATCCGCAACGGCGAGACCGCCTCGGCGAGCCCGAAGCGCATCGGGGCGTCATCGGGGACGGCGATGACCTCGGCGGCGCTGAGGCCGTCGAGGCCCTCGTGCAGGATGCCGGCGAAGCCGCGCGTCGTCGGGGCCTCCGGCGGGGCGTCGAAGTAGAGGTGGACGGTCCGCTCGTCGAGGGAGTCGCCGTCGTCGACCTCCACGGTGAGGAAGAGGGGCGACTGGCACTCGTCGACCCGCTCGAGCTGGTCGAGGTGGCCGGCATACCGCTCGGGCAGGCCGGGCAGCTCGTCACTGAACTCGAGGAGCAGCTGGAGCTTGAGGTCGTTCGTCGCCGAGGTGAAGTCCTCGGCGATCTCGGCGAGGGAGGGCGGCAGGTCGGTGCTCACGGTCGTCGCCCCGTCACTTCTCGATCGGGACGCGGACCGCGTTGCCCCACTCGGTCCACGAGCCGTCGTAGTTGCGGACCGACTCGAAGCCGAGCAGGTGGGTCAGCACGAACCACGTGTGCGAGGAGCGCTCGCCGATCCGGCAGTAGGCCACGACGTCGTCGGTGGGGGCCAGGCCCTGCTCGGTCAGGTAGATCGCCTCGAGGTCCTCGCGGGACTTGAAGGAGCCGTCGTCGTTCGCGGCACGGGCCCAGGGGACGGACTTCGCGCCGGGGATGTGGCCCCCGCGCATCGCACCCTCCTGCGGGTAGTCGGGCATGTGGAGCAGCTCGCCGGAGTACTCACCGGGGGAGCGGACGTCGACGAGGGGCTTGCCGAGGTGGGCGAGCACGTCGTCCTTGAAGGCGCGGATCGGCACGTCGTCGCGCTCGGCGACGGGGTAGTCGACCGGCGTCGTCTCGGGCACGTCGCGCGTCACCTCGCGACCCTCGGCGATCCACTTGGCGCGGCCACCGTCGAGCAGGCGGACGTCCTCGTGCCCGAAGAGGGTGAAGACCCACAGCGCGTAGGCGGCCCACCAGTTGCTCTTGTCGCCGTAGATGACGACCGTCGTGTCGCGGGTGATGCCGCGTGAGCCCATCACCTCCGCGAAGCGGGCGCCGTCGACGTAGTCTCGGGCCACCGGGTCGTTGAGGTCGACGTGCCAGTCGATCTTCACGGCGCCGGGGATGTGGCCCGTCGCGTAGAGCAGCACGTCCTCGTCGGACTCGAGCAGCGCGATCCCGCCGGGCGCGCCCACCTGCCCGGCCGCAACCTGCTCCGCGAGCCACTCCGTCGTGACGAGGCGCTCGGGGTGGGCGTAGGACTGGATCTTCACGTCGTCGGAGCTCATGACCCAATCCTCACACGGAGGCGGGTGCGCGCGGTCCTCAGCCCAGCTTTTCCAGGTCGGCCCGGCAGGACCGCTCGAAGTCGCCGAGCTCGGTGAGCGCGTCCTGCAGGTCGCGCAGCCGCTGCTCGAGGTCTGCGCGGCGCTCGTCGATCTGGCCGAGGACGTACTCGAGCTGGGTCCGACGCCCGCGGGGGACGTCGAAGAGGTCGATGATCGTGCGGATCTCCTCGAGGGGGAACCCGAGCCGCTTGCCCCGCACGATGAGGCCGAGGCGGGTCCGGTCCCGGCGGTGGTAGAGCCGCTGGGTGCCGCGGCGCTCGGGGGTGATCAGGCCGAGGTCCTCGTAGTGGCGCACCGTCCGGTGGGTCACGCCGAACTCGTCCGCGACCTGCGCGATGGTCCAGGTCGGGTGGGCGGTCGTGGACTGGCTTGTCATGGACCCGATCGTGCTTTACGTTTACGTCAACGTCAAGCAGCGCCACCCATGCTGCCGCCGAAGGGAACACCGATGTTCGAGCTCAGCCAGGACCACGAGGACTTCCGTGCCGTCGTGCGCGACTTCGCCGAGAAGGAGGTCGCTCCGCACATCGCGAAGTGGGATGCCGACGCGCACTTCCCCGCCGACCTCGTGCCGAAGATGGGCGACCTCGGCCTCTTCGGCCTCGTCGTCCCCGAGGAGTACGGCGGCAGTGCGGGCGACGGCGGCGGTGACTTCACCAGCCTCTGCGTCGCGATCGAGGAGCTCGGCCGCGTCGACCAGTCGATCGGGATCACCTTGTCGGCCGGTGTCGGCCTCGGGATCAACCCGATCCTCACCTACGGCAGCGCCGAGCAGAAGGAGCGCTTCCTGCCCGACCTCGTCTCCGGCCGGGCGCTCGCGGGCTTCGGGTTGACCGAGCCGGAGGCCGGCTCGGACGCCGGCGCCACCCGGACCAAGGCGGTGCGCGAGGGTGACGAGTGGGTCATCCGCGGGTCCAAAGCCTTCATCACCAACTCCGGCACCGACATCACCTCCGTCGTCACCGTCACCGCCCGGACCGGCAGCAACCCCGACGGGTCGGCGCAGCTCTCGGCGATCATGGTCCCCGCCGGCACCCCCGGCCTCGTCGTCGAGCCCGCCTACCGCAAGCTCGGCTGGCACGTCTCCGACACACACGGCCTCACCTTCGAGGACTGCCGCGTGCCGGCGGACCACCTCCTCGGCGCCGAGGGCGAGGGCTTCAAGCAGTTCCTCAAGACCCTCGACGACGGGCGGATCGCGATCTCGGCGCTCGCCCTCGGCTGCGCCCGGGCCTGTCTCGAGCTCGCCACCGACTACGCGAAGACCCGGATCGCCTTCGGCCGGCCGATCGGCGCCAACCAGGGCATCTCCTTCCAGCTCGCCGACCTCGCCGTGCTGGTCGAAGGAGCCAGGCTGCTCACCTACCGGGCGGCCTGGCTCAAGGACGAGCAGTCCGCGGGCCGGCGCTCGGTCAAGGAGGTCAAGCAGGCGGCCGCCGTCGCCAAGCTCCAGTCGACCGAGGCCGCCGTCACCGCGACCCGGGTCGCGACCCAGGTCTTCGGCGGCAACGGCTTCATGGAGGAGTACCCCGTGGCGCGCTTCTACCGCGACGCCAAGATCCTCGAGATCGGCGAGGGCACCTCGGAGGTCCAGCGGATGCTCATCGCGCGCGGTCTCGGTCTGACGGCATGAGCGAGTCGGATCCGCGCGTCGCGGACGTCCGAGCCCGGTTGCGGGCGGCGCACGACGCCTCCGCCTCGGCGCCGGAGAAGGCGCAGGCCAAGCTCGACGCCCAGGGCAAGATCTACGTCCGCGACCGCATCGCGCTGCTCTTCGACGAGGGTTCGTTCGTCGAGGACGGCCGCTACGCCAACGCGATGCAGCCCGGCCTGCCGGCCGACGGCGTCGTCACCGGCCGCGGCACCGTCGACGGGCGGGCGGCGATCGTCATCGCCAACGACCCGACGGTCAAGGCGGGCTCGTGGGGAGCGCGCACCGTCGAGAAGATCGTGCGGGCCACGGAGATGGCCCTGCGCGAGGAGCTGCCGATCTTCTGGTTCGTCGACTCGGCCGGCGCCCGGATCACCGACCAGGTCGAGATGTTCCCGGGGCGCCGGGGGGCGGGTCGGATCTTCCACAACCAGGTCGCGCTCTCGGGCAAGGTCCCGCAGATCTGCTGCCTCTTCGGCCCGAGCGCCGCCGGCGGCGCCTACATCCCCAGCTTCTGCGACCTCATCATCATGGTCGAGGGCAACGCCTCGATGTACCTCGGCAGCCCACGGATGGCCGAGATGGTCGTGGGCGAGAAGGTCTCCCTCGAGGAGATGGGCGGGGCACGGATGCACTGCACCGTCAGCGGCGTGGGCGACCTGCTCGCCCAGGACGACGCCGAGGCGATCGAGCTGGCCCGGCTCTACTTCTCCTACGTGCCCGGCAACTGGCGCGACCAGCCGCCGACCTACCACGCGGAGGACCCGGCGACGCCGCTCACCGCCGCAACGGTCCCGGAGCGCGAGTCGGTCCCCTTCGACGTCCACGCGGTCATCGACGGACTCGTCGACGACGACTCCTTCTTCGAGCTCAAACCGCTCTGGGCCGGTGAGCTCGTCATCGGCTACGGCCGGCTGAACGGCGAGACGATCGGCATCGTCGCCAACAACTCGATGGTCAAGGGTGGCGTGCTGTTCACCGACAGCGCCGACAAGGCGGCCCGCTTCATCTGGCTCTGCGACGCCTTCAACATCCCGCTCGTCTACCTCGCCGACGTCCCCGGCTTCATGATCGGCTCAGAGGTCGAGCGCGGCGGGATCATCCGGCACGGCGCCAAGATGGTCAGCGCCGTGTCCTCGGCGACCGTGCCGCAGTTCTGCGTCATCGTCCGCAAGGCCTACGGGGCGGGGCTCTACGCGATGGGCGGACCCGGGTTCGGGCCCGACGCGACGATCGCCCTGCCCACGGCCCGGATCGCGGTGATGGGTCCGGAGGCGGCCGTCAACGCCGTCTACGCCAACACGATCGCGAAGGTCGAGCAGGAGCAGGGCGAAGCCGCCCGGGACGAGTTCGTCGCCCTGCGCCGCCGCGAGTACGAGCAGGATGTCGATCTCGAGCGCCTCGCGGCCGATCTCGTGCTCGACTCGATCATCGAGGCCGATGAACTGCGTGCCGACCTGATCCGCCGGCTGGCTTATGCTTCCCGGCGTGACCGTCACTTCAGCGAGCGCCGACGAGCGGTCCCGCCCGTCTGAGCCCGGACGCGGTCGCGGGGGCCTGCTGGCCCGTCTGAGCCGCCTCGAGGACGTCGACCGCGACGCGGAGCGGTCCCGCCGGTTCTACCTGCGCTTCACGGTGTGGTTCCCGCTCGCGGTGTTCGCCGTCTCGCGCCTCTACGTGCTCGTCGCGGGCGTCATCCTGGCCAAGAACCAGATCCCGTTGCCGATCGGCACGGCCAACATCCGGATCTTCTACCCCACCCCGGCCGACCCCGGCTACCTCGCGGCGATGACGAACTGGGACGGCCAGTGGTACCGCGTGATCGCCGAGCAGGGCTACCCGGCCGTGCTCCCGCGCGCCGGCTGGGGCGGCATCGACATGAACCCGTGGGCCTTCTTCCCGGTCTTCCCGCTGCTCGTCGGCGCGGTGATGACCGTGACCGGTCTGCCCTTCATCGTCGTGGGCCCGCTGCTGTCCACGCTCATCGGCTTCGTCGCCATCTACCTGCTCTTCCGGCTCGTCGACGGCGCGGTGGGTCGCTGGGAGGCGATCGTCGCGGTCGTCGCAACCTGCTTCTACATCGCCTCGCCCGTCTTCTCCGCGTCCTACACGGAGTCGCTCGCGCTCCTCGTCGTGACGACCTGCCTCCTGCTGCTCCGGGCCCGGCGCTACGGCTGGCTCGTCCTCGCGCTGCTCGTCCTGTCGCTGAGCCGCAACGTCGTGATCGCGATGGCGCCGGCGATCATCGCGCACGCCGTCGTCCGGTGGCGCCAGGGCGACGAGGGGAGCAACCCGATCCGCTTCCGCCTCGGGATGCTCGCGATGGCCGGGTATGCCGGCGCCCTCACCTTCCTCTGGCCGACGATCGTGACGATCGCGACGCAGACGCCCAACGCCTACAACGAGACGATGCTCGCCTGGAACATCCAGACGAAGGTCAAGCTCTACATGTGGTGGAACCTGATCTACCTGTATGCCGGGGTGCTGGGTCAGGTGCTCGGGGTGCTCGCCGTCGCGGCCTTCGCGTGGTTCATGCTGTCGCGGCACTCGTGGCGGTGGGGTCCGGAGATCTGGGGCTGGGCGGGCGCCTACCCGGCCTACATCATCCTCGTCACGAGCACGACGCCGAGCCGGATCCGCTACGCCCTGCTCGCCTTCCCGTTCACGCTCGTCATCGCGTGGTTCCTCAAGCTGCCGTGGATCGCCCGCTGGCGCTGGCTGCTCCTCGGCCTCATCGTCGTCGTCGGGGCCATCCAGATGTGGTGGTGGCTCGAGAACTACCTCATCATCGAGAACCTCACCGACGACCTCTACCCCTGATCGGGGGTCCCGACCACGTCGAACCAGGCGACGTCGACCTCCGCCAGCAGCTCGCGCAGCAGCGGCAGCGACAGGCCGACGACGTTGTGGTGGTCACCCTCGATCCCGGTGACGAACGCGCCGCCGAGCCCGTCGACGGTGAAGGCCCCCGCCACGAGGAGCGGCTCACCCGTGGCGACGTAGGCGTCGATCTCCTCATCGCTCAGGTCGGCGAAGTGCACCGTCGTCGACGCGGTCGCACCGAGGGTGCCGCCACCCCCTGCGGCGCGGTCGTCGACGACCCAGTGACCCGTGTGCAGCACCCCGGACCGGCCCCGCATCCGGCGCCAGCGCTCGGTCGCCTCGGCGGCGTCGGCCGGCTTGCCGTGCACCTCACCGGCCAGCTCGAGGACGGAGTCGCAGCCGATGACGAGGGCTCCGGCCCCCCCGGTCGAGGCGACGGCCTCGGCCTTGGAGCGCGCCAGGAGCAGGGCCACGTCGGCCGGCTCGAGCGGGCCGTAGCGCTCCGTGGCCTCGGCGACGGCAAGGTCCTCGTCGACGTCGCTGACGACGACGCGGGGACGCACGCCCGCCCCCCGCAGCGTCGCGAGGCGGGCCGGCGACGCCGACCCGAGCACGAGCGGGACGAGCGGGGGACGGTCGAGCGGGCTGGGCGGCATTCCGGAATGATAGGCCGCGCCCCGGGCGGGTGGTCCTCAGGCCTCGCCGAGGACCGCGACCCGCAGGGTGTCGAGCCCGACGCTGCCGATGTCGAGCGCGCGGCGGTGGAAGGCCTTGAGGTCGAAGCCGTCGGCCTCGCGCTCCTTGACCTCGTCGCGCAGCTGGAGCCAGAGCCGCTCACCGATCTTGTAGCTCGGGGCCTGGCCGGGCCAGCCGAGGTAGCGGTTGAGCTCGAAGCGGAGGACCTTCTCGTCCATGAAGCCGTAGCGGGTGAGGTAGGTCCACGCCTTGTCGTGGTCCCAGTCGCCGCCGCCGACCTCCTCCGGCGCCTCGAAGCCGCAGTGCACGCCGATGTCGATGACGACGCGGGCCGCGCGCAGCGACTGCCCGGCCAGCCACCCCATCCGGTTGCCCGGGTCGTCCATGTAGCCGAGCTCGGCCATCAGCCGCTCGGCGTAGAGCGCCCAGCCCTCGCCGTGCCCCGAGGTCCATGACGCGAGCCGGCGCCAGCGGTTGAGCAGCTCGGAGCGGTAGACGGTCTGCGCGACCTGGAGGTGGTGGCCCGGGACGCCCTCGTGGTAGACGGTCGAGAGCTCGTTCCAGGTGCGGAACTCGGTGTTGCCCTTGGGAACCGACCACCACATCCGGCCCGGCCGGGAGAAGTCGTCGCTCGGGCCGGTGTAGTAGATGCCGCCCGTCTGGGTCGGCGCGATCATGCACTCGATCCGCCGGACCGGGGCGGGGATGTCGAAGTGGACGTCGGCGAGCTCGGTGATGACCTCGTCGGCCCGCTCCTGCATCCAGTTGCGCAGCGCGTCGGTGCCGTGCAGCTGGTAGCGCTCGTCGGCGTCGAGCAGCTCGACGCCGCGCTCGACCGAGGCGCCGGACTCGAGCCCGTCGGCGATCTCGAGCATCTGGGCGTGCAGCGCGGCGACCTCCTGCTGGCCCCAGGCGTAGGTCTCCTCGAGGTCGACCTCGGCCCCGAGGAAGGAGCGGGACTCGAGGACATAGCGCTCGCGGCCGCAGGCGTCGGCCTCGGGCGCGTGGGGGAGCAGCTCGGTCTCGAGGAAGTCGGCGACCGCGGCATAGGCGTCCGCGGCGCCGCGGACGGCGGACGCCAGGTCGTCGGCGAGGGCCCCGGCCAGCGGCGCGCCGTCGGCCGCGGCGTCGGCGGCGAGCCGGCCGAAGTAGCCGTCGTCGGCGGTGAGGTCGCGGCACTGCTCGGCGCACGCGGTGACCTGCCGGCGCGGCGCGACCATGCCACGGTCACGGGCGGCGAGCAGCGACTCGCGGTAGCCGTCGAGGGCGGCCGGGATCGCGCCGAGACGGACGGTGACGACGCGCCAGTCCTGCTCGGTCACCTGCGGCATGAGGTCGAAGACGTCGCGGATGCCCTGGAGGGGGGAGGCGATGACGTTGAGGTCCATCTCGTCGAGGCCCGCGGCATACCGCTCCTGGGCGAGACCGAGCCGCTCGGTCATCGCGGCGACCGTCACCGCGTCGACGTCGTCGGAGGCGGTGGCCCCGGCCAGCTCGGCGAGGGTCGCGTCACGCAGGGCGGCCGCGGCGGCGAGGCCGCGGGGGGACAGGTCGTCGAGCTCCTCGTCATGCCCCGGGATGCCGAGGTAGGTCGCGGTGATCGGGCTCAGCGCGACGGAGGCGTCGAAGAATCGCTCGGCGATCCGGTCGACGTCGGTGGGCTGGCGGGTGCTGGTGTCCTGGGGTGTCTCGCTCACCGACCGAACGTATCCCACGCCGCGGCCGCTCAGGGGTCAGCGCGGCAGGCCGGAGCGGCGCCAGCCACCGCGGGTGGCCGCCGGGCCGACGAGGCGCCAGGCCGGGTCGGACCACGCCGACGGGCGGCGGGCCGGGGCCGGCTCGTCACCGTCCCCGAGCGCGCTGAGGACGACGACGAGAGCCGCGACCTCCTCGGGCGTCGCGTCACCCGAAACGAAGAGCGTGGAGCTCGCTTCGCTCGCCGGACCCCCTCTTCCGACCAACCCAGGCTCCTTCGTCGCGGGTTGGTCGGTCACAGCGGGATGTTCCCGTGCTTCTTGGGCGGCAGGGTGTCCCGCTTGCCGCGCAGCGCCCGCAGGGCCCGGGTGATGTTCATCCGGGTGTTCGACGGGCTGATCACCGTGTCGATGTAGCCCCGCTCGGCCGCGATGTAGGGGTTGGCGAGGGTCTCCTCGTAGTGCGTGACGAGGGTGCGCCGCTCGGCCTCGACGTCCCCGCCCGCGGCGGCCGTCGCGGCCAGCTCCTTGCGGTAGAGGATGTTGACAGCGCCCTGCGCGCCCATCACCGCGATCTGCCCCGTCGGCCAGGCGAGGTTGATGTCGGCGCCGAGGTGCTTGCTGCCCATGACGTCGTAGGCGCCGCCGTAGGCCTTGCGGGTGATGACGGTGATCTTCGGGACGGTGGCCTCGGCGTAGGCGTAGAGCAGCTTGGCGCCGCGACGGATGATCCCGTCCCACTCCTGCGAGGTGCCCGGGAGGAAGCCCGGCACGTCGACGAGGGTGAGGACCGGGACGTTGAAGCAGTCGCAGGTCCGCACGAACCGGGCCGCCTTCTCCGAGGCGTCGATGTCGAGGCAGCCCGCGAGCTGGAGCGGCTGGTTGGCCACGATCCCGACCGACATCCCGTCGACCCGCGCGAAGCCGGTGAGGATGTTGGGGGCGAAGAGCGGCTGCACCTCGAGGAACTCCCCGTCGTCGACGAGGTGGGCGATGACGGCGTGCATGTCGTAGGGCACGTTGGGCGAGTCCGGGATGCACGTGTCGAGCCAGCGGTCCTCGTCGGTGACCGACAGGTCGGCCTCGCCCTCGTCGTAGGACGGCGGGGTCTCGAGGTTGTTGCTCGGCAGGTAGGACAGCAGGGCCTTGACGTAGTCGACGGCGTCCTGCTCGTCGGTGCCCATGTAGTGCGCGACGCCGGAGCGGGTGTTGTGCGTCTTCGCGCCGCCGAGCTCCTCGAAACCGACGTCCTCGCCCGTCACCGTCTTGATGACGTCGGGGCCGGTGATGAACATGTGCGAGGTCTGGTCGACCATGACGGTGAAGTCGGTGATGGCCGGGGAGTAGACGGCGCCGCCCGCGCACGGGCCCATGACGAGGGAGATCTGCGGGATGACGCCCGACGCGCGGACGTTGCGCATGAAGATCTCGCCGTAGAGCCCGAGGCTGACGACGCCCTCCTGGATCCGGGCCCCACCCGAGTCGTTGAGCCCGACGACGGGGCAGCCGATCTTCATCGCGAAGTCCATCACCTTGACGATCTTCTCCCCGAAGACCTCACCGAGGGAGCCGCCGAAGACGGTGAAGTCCTGCGCGAAGACGGCCACCTGGCGGCCGTCGACCAGGCCGTAGCCGGTGACGACCCCGTCGCCGTAGGGGCGGTTGGCCTCCTGCCCGAACTGGTTGCTCCGGTGCCGGGCGTACTTGTCCATCTCGATGAAGGTGCCCTCGTCGAGGAGCATCGCGATCCGCTCCCGCGCCGTCTTCTTGCCGCGCGCGTGCTGCTTGTTGACGGCCCGCTCGGAGCCGGCGTTGGCGACCTCCGCCACCCGCCGCTTGAGGTCGGCCAGCTTGCCCGCGGTCGTCGCCAGGTCGATGGTCGCGTCGGTCGTCGAGGGCTGCTCCTCGAGTGCCTGATCGGTAGCCATGGCCGCACTCTAGCCTTGTGTCCGTGCGCATCCCTCTCGACGAGACGATCATTGGTGAGCGCTTGGTCACGTCGTCCCAGCCGTGGCGGGGCGTGGAGTTCCTGCCCCGCACGGGCTCGACGAACGACCGGGCGCGCGAGCTCGTGACGCGGTATGCCGCTGACCCCGCGGGTGCGCCCGACCCCCTGTGGTCGGTGGTGCTCACCGACCACCAGACCGGCGGCCGGGGCCGCCTCGGGCGCGTCTGGGAGGTGCCGGACCGGGCCGCGATCTCGGTCTCGGCCGTGGTGCCCGCCCCCGCCTCGGGGGACGCGGCGTGGTTCCCCCTCCTCGCCGGGCTGGCCCTGGCCCGGGCCGTGGCCGCCACCACCGCCGCCGCGGGCCGCGCGCTCACCCCCCGGCTCAAGTGGCCCAACGACGTGCTCCTCGCCGACGACGGGGACCGCAAGGTGAGCGGCATCCTCTGCGAGCTCGTGCCCCTCACCTCCCTCGCCGACCCGCCGTCCGGCCGCCGGGCCGTCGTCGTCGGGACCGGGGTCAACGTCGACCAGGGCCGCGACGAGCTCCCGGTGCCGACCGCGACCTCCCTCGCCCTGGCCGGGGCGACGGTCCGGCGCGAGGACCTCGTCGTGGCCTACCTCACCGAGCTCGCCGCGCTGCTGGTCGAGGAGTCCGGGGCGGCGCCTCGTGCGGCGACCGGTGCGTGGACGGGACCGGGCCGCCGCGCGGAGGGAGGCCGGGCGGCATACCGAACGGCCTGCGCCACAGTCGGATCGGAGGTCACGATGCACCTGCCCGGGGAGGTCACGGTCGAGGGGCTGGCCACCGGGATCGACGACGGTGGGGGGCTCGTCGTCGAGACGGCCGCCGGGCGGCGGACCTTCGCCGCCGGGGACGTCGTCCACGTCCGGCGCCCGGGTGGATCGCTGGCATGATCGGCGGATGACCGGGATGACGGGTGGGGGAGACGCCGGGGACGGCGGGACGGCCGAGGGCGCCCAGGGCGCCCAGAGCGCCCAGAGCGCCCCGGACCCGCGCCGCCGCACCGTGGTGCCCGACCAGCGACACCGCTCCGGCGCGTCCGGGCCGCCGACGGGTGGCTCGACCGGCCCGACGCTGGGGGAGGACTACACCGAGGCGTTGCTCGGGCCGCTGCGCCTGCGTCGTCGCGACGTGAGCCGCGCGGCCGAGGTCTCGCTCATCTCGGCCCGCAAGTTCTGGCACGCCCTCGGCTTCCCCGTCGTCGACACCGACGACGAGCTGTTCACCGACGCCGACCAGCAGGCTCTCGGCGTCGTCGCCTCCCTCGTCCGGGACGGTCTGCTCGACGAGACGACGGCGCTCTCGCTGACCCGGGCCTTCGCCCGGTCGGCCGACCGGCTCGCCGGGTGGCAGGCGCAGCTCATCGCCGAGGCCGTCGACAACGACCTCCACGCCGCCCTCGCCGTGCCCGGGGAGGGAGAGGCCGAGACCCGCTCGGTCCCGAGCACCCAGACGGCCGCCGAGACGGCCCGGCGGCTGGCCGAGCTCACCGACCGGCTCGAGCCGCTGCTCGTCTACGCATGGCGCCGCCACCTCTCGGCGACGGTGGCGCGGATGCTCGCCGACGCCGACCCGGAGGCCTACGGCTCGACGAAGATGCGGACGGTGGGCTTCGCCGACCTCGTCAACTTCACGGCGCTCGTCCGCAAGATGTCCGAGCGCGACCTCGGCCGCCTCGTCTCGCGGTTCGAGGCGCTCTCGGCCGACGTCATCACCGCGCACGGCGGCCGGCTCATCAAGACCGTGGGCGACGAGGTGCTCTTCAGCACCGTGAGCTCGGCGCCCGCCGCGGCCATCGCACTCGACCTCGTCGACGCGATGACCGACGACGACGTGCTTCCCGAGGTGCGCGTCGGGATGGCCCGCGGCCCGATCATCTCGCGGCTCGGGGACATCTTCGGCACGACGGTCAACCGCGCCTCGCGGCTGACCGGGGTCGCAGCGGCCGGCTCGGTGCTCGTCGACGCAACCCTGGCGCGCGAGCTCGCGACCCTCTCGGGCTTCGACCTCACGGGCCAGCGTCGCCGGATCCTGCGCGGCGTCGGCCCCGTCTCCCCGTCCCTGCTGCGGCGGGCCTCCACGGCGGCGCGCCGCGGCCCCTGACCCGAGACGGCCCCGAGCACCCGAGCACCTGCCCTCACCGCCCCTCACCGACCCGCACCGACACCCGCCTGCCCGACCGAGGAGACCCCACCGATGTCGTCCACTCCCGCAGCCCCTACCGCCAGTGACGGACCCCACGGCACCGACGGCACCGACGGGGCTCGTCCGCTCGTCCGCGTCGTCCGCTTCGATGAGCCGGCGCTCGCCCACGTCGCCGAGATCGTCCTCGACCGCCCGGAGGCGATGAATGCCGTGTCGACGCCGATGGCGCTCGCGATCGCGGCGGCGGTCGCCGAGGTCGGCGCGGACCACGGCGTCCGCTGCGTCGTGCTCACCTCGAGCCACGACCGGGCCTTCTGCGTGGGCGCCGACCTCAAGGAGCGCAACGCGCTCAGTGACGCCGAGCTGATGGAGCAGCGGCCGACGGCGCGGGCGGCCTACAACGGCGTGCTCGACCTGCCCGTGCCGGCGGTGGCCGCGGTCGACGGCTTCGCCCTCGGCGGCGGCTTCGAGCTGGCCCTGTCGTGCGATGTCGTCGTCGCCGGGGACGGCGCGCTCGTCGGTCTGCCCGAGGTCGGGGTCGGGGTCATCCCCGGCGGGGGCGGCACCCAGCTGCTCGTCCGTCGGGTCGGCTGGTCCCGGGCCGCGTCGATGATCTTCAGCGCCGCGAAGCTCCCGGCGGCGGAGGCCTTTGCGCTCGGCGCCGTCGACGAGCTCGTCCCCGCGGGCAGCGCGCGGGCCCGCGCGATGGACCTCGCGGCGACCATCGCGGCGAACAGCCCGGTCGCGCTGCGCAGCGCCAAGCGGGCGATGCGCCTCGGTGCCGACGTCGACCTCGCGTCCGGTCTCGAGATCGAGGACGGGTGCTGGCGGGCCACCGCCTTCTCCGGTGACCGCCGTGAGGGAGTGGCCGCCTTCGCCGAGAAACGCCGCCCGGAGTGGCCCGGTCGTTGACACGCCCTGAGATCCGCCGCGACTGGGACCCTCGGAGGTGGATAGGCTGCGCACGCCGGGCCGACACCCGGTCGGTCGCAAGACCAGCCGACAGACAAGGGCAGGGACGGTCACATGACGAGAGTGCTCCTCGCCGAGGACGACCCGGCCATCTCGGAGCCGCTGGCGCGCGCACTTCGCCGCGAGGGCTACGACGTGGACGTCCGTGAGGACGGACCGGGGGCGCTCGAGGGCGCCAAGGAGAATCCCGACCTCGTCCTGCTCGACCTCGGGCTCCCCGAGATCGACGGGCTCGAGGTGTGCCGGCGGATCCGGGCCGAGGGACGAGTCATCCCCGTGCTCATCCTCACCGCGCGCGCCGACGAGGTCGACACGGTGGTCGGTCTCGACGCCGGCGCCGACGACTACGTCACCAAGCCGTTCCGGCTCGCCGAGCTCCTGGCCCGGGTCCGGGCGCTGCTGCGCCGGGCCACCGAGGCCGCCGGTGCCGGCGAGCTCGTGCGGATCGACTCCGAGGGGCGCCGCGCGTGGTTCCAGGAGCGCGAGCTGCAGCTCACCGCGAAGGAGTTCGACCTGCTCCGCGTGCTCGTCCGTGAGCAGGGCAAGGTCGTCACCCGTGAGCAGCTGATGCGCGAGATCTGGGACACCGCGTGGTTCGGCTCGACGAAGACCCTCGACATGCACATCTCGGTGCTGCGCCGCAAGCTCGGCGACGACGCGACCTCGCCCCAGTACATCGCCACGGTCAGGGGTGTCGGGTTCCGCTTCGAGCGGTCCGAGGAAGAGTGACCGGCCGGGTCCTGCTCGAGCGGATGGTGGCGCAGACCGCCGCCGTCGCGGGCGGTGTCGCGGCGGCATTCCTCGTCGCGGTGGCCTGGTGGGTCGTCAACCACGACCCCGGCCTGCTCCGGCAGGGCATCGAGGAGGAACCCGGTGCGGTCACCCTCCGGTTCGCCGCGATCGCTGTGGTCGCCGCGCTGGTCGGGGCCGTCGCCGGCTTCGGTGCGAGCATCGGCATGCGACGGATGGTCCACCGCAGCAGCGAGCAGCTGCTCGCCCTGTCGCGCCGGTTCGCCGACGGCGAGACCCGCCTCGAACCGCTCGGCTCCGGCATCGACGAGTTCGACAAGGTGGCCGAGGTGATGACCCGCCGGGCCCACGACATGACCAAGTCGCTCGCCGCCGAGCGCGACTTCGCGGCCGACGCCTCCCACCAGCTGCGCACCCCGCTGACGGCGCTGCTCATGCGCCTCGAAGAGATCTCCTACACCGAGGACGTCGTCGTCGTGAAGGAGGAGGCGAACATCGCGATCGCCCAGGTCGAGCGCCTGACCCGGGTCGTCGACGACCTCCTCGGCCGCAACCGCGGCGCCGGGGGCCCGGCGCCCGCCGTCTCGCTCGACTCGATCATCGCCGCCCTCCAGCGCGAGTGGCAGCCCGCCTTCGAGCAGGCCCGGCGGTCCGTCCGGGTGCGGGGTGAGCGCGGTCTCTTCGTCCGCTCGACGCCCGTCGCCCTCTCGCAGGTGCTCTCCACCCTCCTGGAGAACTCCCTCGTCCACGGCCGGGGGACGGTCGACGTCCGCGCCCGCCGGGCGGGCCCGTCGGTCATCGTCGAGGTGAGCGACGAGGGCGACGGCGTCCCCGCCGCGATGGCACCCCACATCTTCGAGCGGTCCGTGAGCAGCGGCACCGGCGGGAGCACGGGCCTCGGCCTGGCGCTCGCCCGCGACCTCGCCGAGGCCAACGGCGGACGTCTGGACCTCGTCCGGGCCCAGCCCGCGCGCTTCGCCCTCTTCCTGTCCGAGGCCGAGACCGACTGACGACCGGGCCGCGCTGAGGGCAGGGGGATAGGGTGCGCGAGTGAGGCGTGTGCACCACTTCTTCTTCGTCCGCCACCGGCACAACTGGCTGCTCCTGCTGCGCTTCGGTCTGGTCGGTGCCTCCGGCGTGCTCGTCAACCTCGGCACCCTCGTCGTCGTCAAGAAGCTCGGCCCCGCCTTCGACACGGCCTTCCTCGCGCTGCCCGGCACGGACTACAACATCCGCTGGTACCACGTGTACTCGACGATCGCCTTCCTCGTGGCCAACCTCTGGAACTTCCAGCTCAACCGGACGTGGACCTTCCGCAGTGCCGGACGGGCGCCGTGGCTGCGCGAGTACCTGCCGTTCCTCGCCGTCGGCCTCTCGGGCCAGGTCGTCGGCCTCGCCCTGCTGACGCTGCTGCTCCACCCCGAGTCGGCCCTGCACCTGCCCACGTCGGTGCTCGACGACTCGACGGGCCTGCGCACCCGGCTCTACTGGGCCCAGCTCATCGTGATCGCCGTCGTCACGCCGCTCAGCTTCGTGATCAACAAGCTGTGGACCTTCGCGGCCGTGCGCACGCACCACCCCGACCTCGCCGACCCGCGGCACGCGTCCCGCGAGGCCGACCGCACCCCGACCGGCTGACCCGCCGCCGCCGACTACGCTTGGGCGTCGTGAGCCAGCCCAAGCGTGCCCCCGGAGGATTTCCCGTCGTCGGCGTCGTCGGCGGAGGCCAGCTGGCCCGGATGATGCAGGCGCCCGCCATCGGCCTCGGCGTCCAGCTCTCGGTGCTCGCCGAGGGCGACGACGTCGCCGCCGCCCTCGTCGTCCCCAGCTCGCCGGTCGGTGACCACACCGACATCGACACCGTGCGCGCCTTCGCGGCAGGCTGTGACGTCGTCACCTTCGACCACGAGCACGTCCCGGCCGCGGTCCTCACCGCCCTCGAGGCGGACGGGGTGGCGCTCCACCCGACGCCCGCGTCCCTTCGCTTCGCCCAGGACAAGCTCGCCATGCGCGAGCGCCTCACCGAGCTCGGGATCGCCTGTCCCCGCTGGGCTCGAGCCCGCACGCGCGAGGACGTCCTCGCCTTCGGCGAGGAGTCCGGTTGGCCGGTCGTGGCCAAGACCCCCAGGGGCGGCTACGACGGCAAGGGGGTCGCGATGGTCGACTCCGCGGACGCCGTCGACGACGTCATCGGTGAGTGGCTGGGCCGGGTCGGCGCCCCCGGCCCGCTCGAGGACGGCATCCTGCTCGAGGAGAAGGTGCCCTTCGTCCGCGAGCTCGCCGTGCTCATCGCCCGCAGCCCCTCCGGCCAGGCCGCGGCGTGGCCGGTTGTCGAGACCGTGCAGACCGCCGGGGTGTGCACCGAGGTCATCGCGCCGGCGCCGGGGCTCGACGACACCCTCGCCTCGGTCGCGACCGAGGCCGGCCTGCGGATCGCGGGAGAGCTCGAGGTGACGGGGGTGCTCGCCGTCGAGATGTTCGAGGTGCGCGGCGCCGACGGTGAGCCCGCCCACCTCGTCAACGAGCTGGCGATGCGACCGCACAACAGTGGGCACTGGAGCATGGACGGCGCCGTGACGGGCCAGTTCGAGCAGCACCTGCGGGCCGTCCTGGACCTCCCGCTCGGCGACCCCCGTCCGCGGGCGCGCTGGACGGTGATGGCCAACGTGCTCGGCGGCGACTACGACGAGCTCTACCCGGCCTACCGGCACATCATGGCCCGCGACCCGGGCGCCAAGGTGCACGTCTACGGCAAGGGCGTGCGTCCCGGCCGCAAGATCGGCCACGTCAACGTCAGCGCCGACGACCTCGACGACGCCCGCTCCCGGGCCGAGCACGCCGCCGACTACCTCAGGGGAGTGATCACCGAATGACCGCAGCGAGCAGCGAACCCGTCGTCGGCATCGTGATGGGCAGCGACAGCGACTGGCCCGTGATGAAGGAGGCCGCCCGCGCCCTCGACGAGCTGGGCATCCCCTACGAGGCCGACGTCGTCTCCGCCCACCGGATGCCCGACGAGATGGTCGCCTACGGCCGGGACGCGGCCGGCCGGGGGCTGCGCGTCATCGTCGCCGGGGCCGGCGGGGCGGCGCACCTGCCCGGCATGCTCGCCGCCGTCACCCCCCTGCCCGTCGTCGGGGTGCCGGTGCCGCTGACCTACCTCGACGGGATGGACTCGCTGCTCTCGATCGTGCAGATGCCGGCCGGTGTCCCCGTGGCGACCGTGTCGATCGGCGGGGCCCGCAACGCGGGGCTCCTCGCGGCCCGGATCGTCGGGACGAGTGGTGACGAGCTGGGCACCGCGGTGCGGGGCCGCATGGTCGCCTTCCAGGCCGCCCTCCGCGACCAGGCGCACGCCAAGGGCGCCGCCCTGCGGGCCGAGGTGGCGCGGGGTCTCGACGGCGCCTGACCGTCAGTCGGTGACGGCGGCCGAGCCGTCGCCGGGCACGAGGCGGGGGTACTCGATCCTGGGGCAGGTGTCCATCACGACGTGCAGGCCGGCCGCCTTCGCCCGGGCCGCCGCGTCCTCGTCGACGACGCCGAGCTGGAGCCACAGCGCCTCGATGCCGAGCCGCTCACGCTCGGCGATCGCCTCGTCGACGACGGCACCGACCCGTTCACTGTTGACGAAGCAGTCGACGACCTTGGTCACCGTCCCCTCCGGCACGGCGGCGAGCGAGGCGTAACCCTCGGCGCCGTGGACGGTCGCGGCGCTCGGGTGCACCGGGACCAGCCGCATCCCCAGCTCGTGCTGCAGCCAGCGTGAGACGCCCCAGGCGGTCCGGCGCGGGTTGTCGCCGAGGCCGACGACGGCCCAGGTGGCCGGCGTCTGGAGCAGGTCGCGGATGACGGCGGGGTCGTTGCGGTGGCTCGCGCTCATCCCGTCATCCTCACACGCTCCATCCACCCGTTCCGCAGGAGGTCGTGTGAGGATGAGGACATGAGATTCGGAGTATTCATCCCGCAGGGCTGGCGCATGGACCTCGTCGGCATCGCCCCCGAGCAGCAGTGGGAGACCATGGTCGGGCTCGCCACGCACGTCGACGACGGTGACGTGTTCGAGTCGATCTGGGTCTACGACCACTTCCACACCGTCCCCGAGCCGTCGGGGGAGGCCACCCACGAGGCCTGGACCCTGATGGCCGCGTATGCCGCCGCGACGAGCCGCGTCCGCCTCGGCCAGATGTGCACGTGCATGGCCTACCGCAACCCCGCCTACCTCGCGAAGGTCGCGGCCACGGTCGACGTCATCTCCGGGGGTCGGGTCGAGATGGGCATCGGCGCCGGCTGGTACGAGCACGAGTGGCGCGCCTACGGCTACGGCTTCCCGCGGGCCGGCGAGCGGCTCGGCGCCCTGCGCGAGGGTGTGCAGATCTTCCGCGACATGTGGACGACGGGGTCGGCCACCCTCGATGGCAAGCACTACCAGGTCGACGGGGCCCTCTGTGCGCCGCGGCCGCTCCAGGGCACCTCGGCCCCGGGGAGCGCAGCGAACGGCATACCGATGTGGGTGGCCGGCGGCGGTGAGAAGGTGACGCTGAAGATCGCGGCGGAGTACGCCGACTACACGAACTTCGACGGCAGCCCCGAGGGCTTCGACGCCAAGAGCGAGCTGCTCCGCGGTCACTGCGAGACGGTCGGGCGGGACTTCGACGAGATCGTCCGCTCGGCCAACTACAACGTCGTCGTCGGCGAGACCGAGTCCGATGTGGAGGACCGGCTGGCCTTCTACGGTGAGCTGCTCCGCAAGGGCGGCATCGCGCAGGACAAGGCGGCCAAGGCCGTCGAGGACCTGCGCACCCAGCCGGCCGTCGGCACGCCCGAGCAGATCATCGAGACGCTCAAGGACATGGAGGGTCGCGGCATGACCTACGCGATCACCTACTTCGCCGAGGCCGCCTACGACCGGTCCGGCATCGAGCTGTTCGAGGAGAAGGTCGCGCCCGAGCTGATGGGCTGACTCACCCCCGCCTCACCCCGGTTCGATGTATCCGCGCGCTCCCGAGGGTCCGCAGATACATCGAACCGGGGGCTGGGCGGGTGGCTACCAGGCGGTCCAGCCGCCGTCGACGGCGACGACCTGCCCGGTGACGTAGGCCGAGGCGTCGGAGGCCAGCCACGTGACGACCCCGCGGAAGTCGTCCTCCGTCGCCATCCGGGCCAGCGGGGTCAGCGCCTCGTAGCGCTCGACGAACGCATCGGCCTGACCGCGGGCGATCCCGCCCGGCGCGAAGGCGTTGACCCGCACGTCGGGCGCGAGCACGGTCGACAGGTAGCGGGTCAGCTGCGCGAGACCACCCTTCGAGGCGGCGTATGCCGCGGGGTTGCCCATCGGGGTGCCGGCGTAGAGCCCCATGTTCGGCCCGACCAGGCCGTAGATGCTCGAGACGTTGACGACGCTGCCGTGACCGGTCGCGCGCAGCAGCGGGGCGAGCCGGCGGGTCAGCGAGAACGGCGCCGTGAGGTTGAGCGCGATCGCGGAGGTGAAGGCCGCGTCGGTCTGCTCCTCGAAGGGGACGGCATACCCCGGCACCCCGGACGTGCCGGTGAAGGCGGCGTTGTGCACGAGCACGTCGCAGGCCCCGAGGTCGCCGACCGTCTCGACGACGGCCGTGCGCCCCTCGTCGGTGAGCAGGTCTGCGGCACAGGCGAGGTGGCCCGCGCCCGGCAGCTCCTCTGCTGCCGCCGCGCATGCCTCGGCGACGCGGTCGACGACGACGACGCGCGCGCCGACCGAGGCCAGCGCGTCGCAGAGCACCCGGCCGAGCGGGCCCGCGCCGCCGGTGACGACGGCCGTGCGCCCGGAGAGGTCGCTCGCCGGCGGGGTGGGGGTGGGGGTCGGCACGTCGTCCACCGTCTCAGCCCCGGTCGATCCAGGGCAGGGTGATGATGCGGGCCACGATGAGGGCCTCGATGAGCCGGAACTCGTACTCGTCGTCGATCGAGAACGACTGGGACTCAGGGATCTCCGCGCCGGCGTGCGTCCCCTCGTCGAACCAGGAGCTCTCGAGCCGGCGGACGAAGTCGGCACGCCAGAGGTAGAAGTTGCCGTTGATCCGCAGGTAGCGGCCCATCTCCTGGCGGCGGGTCACCCCGGTGCCCGACGCGAAGAATCGCTCGAGCGTTCCGGCCGGGGACCCGTCGGGCTGGACGCCGACCCAGACCGGGTTGAAGGTCGGCTCGGAGACGCTGACGACCCCGTCGAGGTCCGGGTGCTCGCGCAGCCTCGTCGCGGCAGCCGTCAGCTGGTCGGGGACCCGAGCCGGGCTCGTCGGGTCGAGCAGGAGCACGGCGTCGTAGGCGCGGCCCTCCTGCCGCTCGACCTCGGCGAGCGCGTGCCGCACGACGGGCGCCATCGGGGTGTCGTCCCGGGCGAGCTCGGGGGGCCGCAGGAAGGGCACGTCGCCGCCGTGGTGGCGGGCGACCTCCGCGATCTGCTCCGAGTCGGTCGACACGACGCAGCGGGTGACGACCGGCGACATCGCGGCGGCCTTGATGCTGTGGGCGATCAGGGGCAGGCCGAAGAGCTCGCGGACGTTCTTGCCCGGCAGGCCCTTCGAGCCGCCCCGTGCCGGGATGACGGCGAGGATGCGCTGGTCGGTCTGGCTCGGTCAGCTCGGGCAGCTCGGTCAGCTCGGTCAGCTCGGTCATGGGGTCTCCTCGGGACGGGGTCGGGCGGCGAGGGTCCGTGCCGCGTCGCAGAGCGCGACGGCCGCGACGGCCTCGCGGAGGGTCGCCGGGGCCCCGGTGTGCCGTTCGCCCGCACCGCCTTCGCCCAGCAGGGCACGCGCCTGGGTCGTCATCACGGCGTCCCGGTCGAGGTCGTGGGGGAAGGCCAGCTCGGTGACCTCGCCGAGGCGGTCGGTCTGGCGCACCGTGGCGGTGGCGACCGCCCACTCGAGCGTCCCCTCGGGGCCCCGCACGACGATGCCGCGGGCCGCGGGCCGGGTCACGTAGTCGAGCCGGACCGTGACGGCCGAGGCCGACGACGTCGACCAGAGCAGCGTCGCCGCCTGTTCCGCAGCCATCTCGAGCGGGCCGCCGTGGTCGAGGATCGCACCGGCCAGCAGCGGGTCGCCGAGCAGGAGCGTCGCGTAGTCGATCTCGTGGACGAGGTCACGCAGCACCCCGCCCTCGTGCCGCCGCGCCGAGTAGGACTGCCGGTAGTCCCGGTCCGGTCTCCAGTCGGGCAGCCAGGACTGGCACCAGACGTGCGCCGACACGGGGGTGCCGACGAGGTGGAGGGCGGCGGCGAGGTGACGCAGCGACTCGTGCGCCCGCAGCGGCGCCGCGACGTGGACCGCGTCCGCGCGGGGGTGCCGCGTCAGGACGTCCGCCTCGGCCGCGGTCGGCGCGACCGGCTTCTCGACGAGGACCCGGCCGGCACCGGCGTCGAGCGCGGCGAGGGTGTCCGCGACGTGGCGGGCGGTGTCGGTGGAGACGACGACGAGGTCGGCGCGGGCCAGCGCCCCGGGACCCGTCGCGTCGTCGAGCAGCCGGGCGCCGGTGGCCGCGTCGAGGCGCTGCTCGCCCCGCAGACCACGGTCGCGCACCGGCCACAGGGCGACCTCGGCGCCCAGCTCGCGCAGGACGCGGGCGTGCCGCTGCCCGATGGACCCGGAGCCGCGCACGACGACGTCGACGCTCACGTCGTGCTCACCCGACCTCCAGCCCCTAGTAGGTTCACCATCGTGGCAGATCACCGTGACCTCCCGGCCCCCGGCTCGCTGGGGGCACACTCGGTCGTCTACCTCGTCGGGACCGCCCTCCAGGGCCTCGGCGTGCTGCTCGTGCTGCCCTTCGCGACCCGGGTCCTCGGCGCCGCGGAGTTCGGTCGGGTCGCCACCGGGCTCGTCGTCGTCCAGATGGTCGGCACGATCGCCGCCGCCGGCCTGCCCCAGGTGATCCTCCGCGAGCACCACCGCGGCGCCGACGGTCCCCGCGTGGCACGGGCCCTCGCCGGCACGATGGTCCTGCTCGCCCTCGCCCTCGGGGCGACCGGTCTGGTCCTCGCGCTCGGCCTGGCCGCGGCCGACCACGCCGACCTCTCCCAGTGGCTGCCGCTCCTGCTCGCGGCCGTGTCCCTGACGACCGTCGTCTCCGGGCAGACCCTGATGCGGGCTCGCCTGCAGCCGTGGCGTTTCCTCGCCCTGGCCGTCCTCGCCACGGTCGGCGCCCAGCTGGCCGGGGTGCTCGCGGCACGCGGCGACGCGAGCGCGGGACGCTACCTCACGGCATACGCCTCGGTGGTCGCCGCGGCCGCGCTGCTGGCCGTCGTCCTCGGCCGGCCGCTGCCCCCGACCGCGGAGCCGACGCGGGTGCGCGCCGGCGTCCGTCTCGCGGCGCCGCTGCTGCCCCAGGCGGCCGCGATGCTCGGACTGCTCTCCGGCGACGTGCTGCTGGCCCGCTGGCTGCTCGGGTCGGTGGCGGCGGGCGAGTACCAGGTCGCGCTGCAGATCGGCAACATCCCCTTCGTCCTCGCGGTGGCGCTCTTCAACGCCTGGGGACCCCTCGTGCTCTCGCGCCCGCCGGCCGACCGCTGGTCGTGGACCGCGACGACGGGGGCGGGCCTCGTCGGCGTCGTCGTCGTCGGTGCCGGCCTCGTCGCCGCGGCGTCCCCGTTCGTCGCCGCGGTCCTCACCGGCGACGGGTTCGACGTGGCGGCCATCGCCTCGGCCGCGTCGCTGCTCTGCCTCGTCTCCGTCGTCTACATGGTCTACCAGGGGTCCTCGCTCGCCGTCCTCGACGCCGAGCGCACCGGCCGGCTCGCCGTCAACGCGCTCGTCGCGCTGCTCGTGCTCGTCGGTCTCGCCGTGGCGCTGTCGGGCGCCGGCCTGGTCGGGATCGCCGTCGCCAAGGTCGCCGCCTACGGCGTGCTCACGCTGCTCACCGTGGTCTCGGGCCGTCGGCACCTGCGCTGGCCACGCGCGGCATGGGTCGCGATGGCCATCGGGGCGGCCGCAGCCCTCGCCGCGAGCGTGACCACGGGGTATGCCGTGCACCTCGTCGTCCTCGTGGTCATGGTCGTCGGTGGCGCGGTCGTCGCGCCGAGGGTGGTTCGCGCGCTCCGAGGCTAGGATGACGACGCCCGATCCCGACCGGTCCGACGAAGCGAAGGAGTGCCGTCCGTGGTCACGCCGCTCGTCCACATGGGGCTGGGCTATGACGACCTGCTCGTCCCCGCCCTCGTCCACGCCGGCTTCGAGACGAAGGACCTGATCCTCGTCGTCCGCACCGACGCCAACCTCGCCTGGGTCCGGCGCCACGCGCCCCGCGCGACGGTCGTCCGGCTGCCGTATGCCGCGGCCCGCCGGGCCAACGCCGTCAGCGGTCTCGCGCCGCACGCCGCGCTCAAGCGGGCCTGCGCGGGTGTCGGTCTCGACGTGCTCGACCTGCTCGTCTCGGAGCGTGCCCTGCGCCGCAACCGCGTCGACACGGCGATGAACTTCCTCAACCTCGCGGCCGAGGAGATCGAGGCCGCCGTCGAGGGGCGCGGACCGATCCTCGCGCTCGTCGAGTTCACCGTGACCTCCGAGCTGCTGACGGCCGGGCTCGTCACGCACCACGGCGGCCTCGCCACCTGGCCGCGCGGCATCCGGCTGCCGTCGGACCGCTTCGGCCTGATCGGCACGCCGAAGGGGATCACGCTCTGGGAGCGCCCCGGCGAGGACCCGTCCGCCATCGCGGCAGGGGAGGCGTTCATCGAGGGCTGGCGCGCCGAGCACGGGCGGCCGATGGGCTACGCGCGCAACCTCAAGGTCGAGTCCGGTCAGGAGATCTGGCGGCTCGCGAGCGACCGGGTCAAGGAGTTCGCCGTCGACCGCGGCGCCAACCTCCAGCTGCCGCGACCGAGCGACTACGCGCGGCTTCCCTGGCTCAACCCGGTCAAGGCCCGGCTCAACCTGCGGGAGTACTCGAGCCGCCGCTGGGACCCCGTGCCGGAGACGTTCGTCTTCCTCCCGCTCCAGGTGCAGCCCGAGTCCAGCGCCGACGTCATGGGCCAGGAGTGGCGCGACCAGGCCTACACCGCAAAGGTGCTCGCCGACGCCCTTGCGCCGCTCGGCATCGGTGTCGCGGTCAAGGAACACGCCCACTTCATGTGGCGCCGCGACCCCGACTACTGGCCCCAGTTCGACGCCCACCCCGGCATCGCCGCGATCGACCCCTTCGCCGACTCCCGAGAGCTGATGAAGGAGGCCGTCTTCACCGTCACCGCGACCGGCACGGTCGGCCTCGAGGCCGGCCTGCTCGGCCTGCCCGTCGTCTCCGGCGCCCCGATGCCGTGGTCGGGTCTGGGCAACGTCGCCCACCTCGCGACGCCCGACGACCTCACCGACTTCGTCGCACGTCGCGGCTGGGAGTCGTTGCACGAGAGCCGTGCCCGCATCGACGAGTGGTTCGTCAACGACTACGTCCGCAACTCCTGGGAGGGCCTCGTGCTCGACCCGCCCCGCGTTCCAGCCGTGCTCGAGCCCGACAACATCCGCAAGGTCGGCGGGGCCCTCTCCGAGGCCGCGGCATCGCTGCGCGCGCCGGGCGCCGACGGCCGGCCCGGGGACTCCTGACGTGGCAGCCCGCGGACCCGGCTGGGTCGTCTTCGGTGCCGGCGGCCACGCGCGCGCCGTCGTCGACGTCATCGAGCGCTCGGGCGGCCGGGTGGTGGCCGTCTCCGGAGTGGCCGCCCCCGGCTCGTGGCACGTCGAGTGCCTCGAGGACGACCTCCAGGCCCTCGAGCGGGTCCACGCCGACAGCCTGCGGGCCGTCGTCGCCATCGGTGCCAACCCGGCCCGGCTCAACCTCGTCCGGGCGATCGCCGCGGACGGCGTCCGGGTCCCGACCGTCATCGCCGTGACCGCCACGGTCTCCCTGCGCAGCCGGCTCGGTGAGGGCACCGTCGTGCTCGAGCACGCCCACGTCGGACCGGCTACGACCGTCGGGGCCGGGGTCATCGTCAACACCGGCGCCGTCGTCGAGCACGACTGCACGGTGGGGGACGGCAGCCACGTCGCGCCCGGCGCGTGTGTCCTCGGCGGGGTGACCATCGGTGCCCGGACCTTCGTCGGCAGCGGCGCCCGGATCCTGCCCGGCATCGTCGTCGGTGCCGGCGTGACGGTCGGGGCGGGGGCCGTCGTGACCACCGACGTGCCCGACGGGCGGACCGTCGTCGGCGTGCCCGCCCGAGGGCAGACCACCGATCGCACCACCCAGCACCCCACCGACCGCGCCACCCAGCAGACCGTCCAGACCCGAGGAGCCTCCCGATGACCGCTGCGCTGGGCCAGAGCGAGGTCGCCGCCGTCCGGATCGGCGACGCCCTCGTCCCCGACGGGGACGCGGTGCACGTCATCGCCGAGGTCGGGGTCAACCACAACGGCGACGTCGACCTCGCCCACCGGCTCATCGACGTCGCGGTCGCCTCCGGCGCGGACTCCGTGAAGTTCCAGACCTTCTCGCCCGACAAGCTCGTCTCGTCGACCGCGGCGACGACGCCCTACCAGCGCGACCGGGGAGGCAGCAGCGACCAGCGCAGCCTGCTCGAGGCGCTCACCCTCCCCGAGACGGCGTGGGCCGAGCTGCGTGACCACGCCCACGACCGGGGCATCGCCTTCCTCTCGACGCCGTTCGACACCGACAGCGCCGAGATGCTCGTCGCCCTCGGCCTGAGGGCGCTCAAGGTGAGCTCGGGCGAGCTGACCAACCTGCCCTACCTCCGGGCCCTCGCCTCCCTCGGGGTGACCCTGCTCGTCTCGACCGGGATGGGCACCGAGGACGAGGTCGCCCGGGCGGTCGAGGCCTGCGACGGCGTGCCCGGTCTCGTCCTGTTCCACTGCGTCTCGGCCTATCCGGCCCCCGTCGAGGAGTGCAACCTGCGCGTCATCCCCCGCCTCGCCGAGCGGCACGGGGTGCCGGTGGGGTGGTCGGACCACACGCCCGGCCTGACGACGGCCCTCGGGGCGGTGGCCCTCGGTGCACCGATCCTCGAGAAGCACTTCACGACCGACCGCACGCTGCCGGGGCCCGACCACACCGCCAGCCTCGAGCCGGACGAGCTCACCGACTACGTCCACGAGACCAAGGCCCTGGCTCGCGCCCTCGGTGACGGGCGGAAGCGCCGGATGCCCTCCGAGGAGGAGAACGCCGCCCTCGTGCGCCGCTCGTGGCACGCCGCGCGCGACCTCACGGCGGGCACCGCCGTCACCCGCGAGGACCTGTCGTTGCTCCGACCGGAGGGGGGCATCAGCCCCGCCGTCGAGGTGGCCGGTCGCCGGCTGCGGCGCGACGTCGCCCACGGGGAGCCCCTCACCGTCGCCGACCTCGATGACTGAGCCGGACCCGGCGCCCGCACCGGTCAGCGTCGCCGTCTTCGTCGGGACGCGGGCCGACCTCGGGCCGCTGTCGCCGGTCCTCGAGGTCCTCGCCGCGGCCGACGGCGTCGACCTGCACGTCCTCACCGGCGTGACGTATGCCGCCGACGACCTCGCGCGCGCCCTGCCCCCGACGCTGTCGCCGGAGCAGTGGCGCAGCCGGGTCGTCGCCGTCGCGCCACCCCTGTCGCGGCTCTCGCCGGCCGACCAGGTCGCGCAGGGCGCGGAGATCGGCCGGGGCACGGGCGAGGCGCTGCAGCGGCTCGCCGTCGACGCGCTGATCGTCCTCGGGGACCGGTGGGAGCTGCTCTGGGTCGTGCCCCCCGCCGTGGTCCTCGGCATCCCCGTCGTGCACCTGCACGGCGGCGAGGTCACCGAGGGCGCCCTCGACGAGAGGGTCCGTCACGCGGTGACCAAGCTCGCCGACGTCCACTGCGTCGCCTCGGCCGACGCGGCGGCCCGCCTCGCCCAGCTCGGCGAGCCCCCGGAGCGGGTCCACGTGACGGGTGCCCCGGGCCTGGACCGGCTGGCCGGGGCGGTGCCCCTGCCCGACGAGGAGATCGCCGCGCTGCTCGGAGTCGACGCCGTCCGGCGACCGCTCTCGATCCTCACCTACCACCCGCCCACCGCCCGGCGGGAGAGCCCCGTCGGGCGCTGGGCCGCCGAGGCCGCGAGCGCGACCCTCGAGCTCGGGGGCACGGTCATCGCCACCCACCCCGGGATGGACGACGGCCGCGAGGCGATCCTCGCCGCCCTGCTCGACCTCGCGGAGCGCGAGCCACGGCTGGTCCTCGTCGAGGCCCTGGGCCGTGACTACCCGCGTGTGCTCACGGCTGCCGACGTCGTCGTCGGCAACTCGAGCTCGGGGATCATCGAGGCGGCGAGCGTCCACGTCGGCGCGGTCGACGTGGGGGAGCGGCAGCGGGGTCGGCTGAGCGGCGCCAACGTCGTCCACGTCGCCGAGGGCCGCGAGGCCGTGCGCGAGGGTCTGCGCGAGGTGCTGTCGGAGCCGGGGCGGGCGCGGACCGCGGCCGCCGTCAACCCCTACGGGTCCGGTGGGGCCAGCGACCGGATCCTCGCTATCGTTCGGGGAGCGGTCGGCGCCGAGCGGGTCAAGCCCTTCGTGGACGCCCCCGCACCGCACGACCCCCACCACCCCGACGACACCGACGACACCGACGACCCCGACAAGCCCGACGACCCCGACGAGACGGAGGACGCGTCGTGACGGAGCGAGACCTGAAGGCCGCGTGCGCCCCCGTCGACGCGACGGTCCGCGACGCGCTCGAGGTCATCGACCGCAGCGCCACCCTCGTCTGCCTCCTCGTCGACGACGACGGCCGCCTCTCCGGCCTGCTCACCGACGGCGACCTCCGGCGAGCCTTCCTCGCCGGCACGAGCCTCGACGAGCCGGCCCTGCGCCACGCGACGACGAGCCCGCACCACGTCGCGGCCGGCTCCCCCCGGGCGCTCGTCCTCGACCTCATGCAGGCCCTGCGGATCTCGGCCGTGCCCGAGCTCGCCGACGACCGGACGCTCCTCGGGCTGCACACCCTCTCCGACGTCGTCGGGGGTGCGCCGCTGCCGAACGTCGCCGTCGTGATGGCCGGTGGCCGGGGCACCCGGCTCGGGGAGCTGACCAGGGACACCCCCAAGCCGCTGATGAACGTCGCCGGGCGGTCGATCATCGAGTGGATCGTCCTCGGGCTCGTCGGTGACGGCATCCGCGAGATCTACGTCAGCGTCAACTACCTCGCCGATCGGGTCGAGGAGCATCTCGGGGACGGCTCGCGCCTCGGCTGCTCGATCCGCTACCTCCGGGAGGACCCGGACCGCCCGCTCGGCACGGCCGGCTCGCTGACGATCCTCCGGGCCGAGCGGCCCGACCTCGAGCTGCCCGTCATCGTCATGAACGGCGACCTCATGGTCGAGTTCGACGCCGGTTCGCTGCTCGACACCCACCGGCGCACCGGCGCCGCAGTGACCGTCGGCACGCGGACCTACCAGCACGAGGTCCCCTTCGGCGTCGTCGAGAGCGACGGCGGGCGGGTCACGTCGGTCTCGGAGAAGCCGACCCTGAGCTTCGACATCAACGCCGCCGTCTACTGCGTCGAGCCGCGCACGCTCGCCTGGCTGCCCGAGGGCCGCCCGAGCACGATGCCGGGTCTCGTCGAGGAGTGCCTCGACCGCGGCGAGGTCGTCACCGCCTGGCCGATCGCCTCGGAGTGGATCGACGTCGGCACGCCCCGCGACCTCGCCCGCGCGAAGGGTGAGGCGTGAGTGTGGCCCGGCTCGGCGGCATACCGACTGCCCGAAACCTGCAAGAGACGATGAGAAGGCAACTGTGACAACGGAACTGACTGCCCGTGACCAGAGCGGGTCGCTCGCCGACCGCACCGTGCTCGTGACGGGCGCCGACGGCTTCATCGGCAGCCACACGGTCGAGCGGCTGCTCGCGGACGGCGCCCGGGTCCGGGCCTTCTGCCTCTACAACTCCAACGGCACGACCGGCTGGCTCGAGGAGTCCGAGCCCTTCCGGCAGGCCGTGCGCGAGGGTCGGGCCGAGGTCGTGCTCGGCGACATCCGCGACCCCGAGCACGTCATGGCGACGACCGAGGGGGCCGACGTCGTGCTCCACCTCGCGGCTCTCATCGCGATCCCCTTCTCCTACGTCGCTCCTCGGTCCTACGTCGAGACCAACGTCATCGGCACCCTCAACGTGCTCGAGGCGGTCCGGCGCCACGGCACGCCCCGGATGGTCAACACCTCGACGTCCGAGGTCTACGGCACGCCCGAGCAGGTCCCGATCACCGAGAGCCACCCGCTGCGCGGCCAGTCGCCCTACTCGGCCACGAAGATCTCCGCCGACAAGATGTGCGAGTCCTACGCGCTCTCCTTCGAGACACCGGTCGTGACGCTGCGGCCGTTCAACACCTTCGGGCCGCGGCAGTCGATGCGGGCCGTCATCCCGACCGTCCTGTCCCAGCTCATCGCCGGGGCGGGCGAGCTGCGGCTCGGCGACCTCACCCCCAAGCGCGACTTCACCTTCGTCACCGACACGGCCGACGGCTTCGTCCGCGCCGCCGTCGCCGACCTCGAGCCGGGGGCGACGATCCAGCTCGGCACCGGTCGCACCGTGTCCGTCGCCGAGGTCGTCGAGCTGTGCAAGAAGGTCACGGACAACGACGCGGAGGTGATCACCGAGCAGGCCCGGATCCGGCCCGAGGGGTCGGAGGTCCAGATCCTCCTGTCGGACCCGAGCCGCGCCCACGAGGTGCTCGGCTGGGCACCGACCGTCTCGCTCGAGGAGGGCCTGTCCCGGACGGCCGAGTGGCTGAGACCGCGTGTCGACGCCGAGACGGCCGGGAGGTACCACCGATGAGGGAGGCCCACGCCCCGGGCGCCCGTGGACCGGCCGGCACCATCCCGCTCGCCGTGCCCAACATCGGCGAGCGCGAGCGCCACTACGTCCTCGAGGCCGTCGAGTCGGGGTTCGTCTCCTCGGTCGGCCCCTTCGTCGCGGAGTTCGAGGACCGCTTCGCCCACCTCGTCGGCGCGAAGCACGCGATCGCCTGCTCGACCGGCACCGCGGCCATCCACATCGGCCTGATCCTGCTCGGCGTCGAGCGCGGCGACGAGGTCGTCTGCTCCGACTTCACCTTCGTCGGCTCGGTCAACCCGATCGCCTACCTCGGGGCCGAGCCGGTGCTCGTCGACTCCGAGACCCGCACGTGGAACCTCGACCCCGAGCTTCTCGCAGCCGAGCTCGACGCGCGCGCCGCCGCGGGGGGCCGGCTGCCCAAGGTCGTCGAGGTCGTCCACGTGCTCGGGCAGCCCGCCGACATGGGACCGCTCATGGCCGCCTGCGAGCGGCACGGCATACCCGTGCTCGAGGACGCCGCGGAGTCGCTCGGCGCGACGTGGACGTCGGGGCCGTATGCCGGTCGGCACACGGGGACCGTCGGCGCGGTCGGCTGCTTCTCCTTCAACGGCAACAAGATCGCGACGACCGGAGGCGGCGGCATGCTCGTCACCGACGACGACGACCTCGCGGCCCGGGCCCGGCACCTGACGACGCAGGCCAAGGTGGCCGACGTCGGCTACCTCCACGACGAGGTCGGCTACAACTACCGGCTCACCAACCTCGCGGCCGGCCTCGGGCTCGCCCAGCTCGAGCGGCTGCCGTCCTTCATCGAGGCCAAGCACCGGATCGCCGCCCGCTACGACGCGGCCTTCGCCGACCTGCCCCTCGTGCTCCCGCCCCGGGTCGAGGGTCTCGACGCGACCTACTGGCTCTACTCGGTGATGGTGGCGCCCGAGCGCGGACGGGACGCGTTCCTCGACCACCTCAACGAGCGCGGGATCGGCGCCCGGGCGCTGTGGCGCCCGCTCCACGCGCAGCCGCCCTTCGCCCGCGCGCAGGTCGTCGGGGACGCCGCGGGCGGTCTCGTCGGTGACGACCTCTTTGCCCGGGGGGCGTCGCTGCCGTGCGCGACCGAGCTCACCGAGGCCGACCAGGAGCGGGTCATCGCGGCGGTCCGCGGCTTCTTCGGCTGAGGGTCGCCGGCCGCTGGGTGGCCGGGGGCAGCGCCGCGCCCGGCGGTGGTGGATCATGGCGCCGTGGACATCGCCATCGCCCTGCTCGCCATCGCGGCCACCGTCCTCGCCGGCGCGTGGCTCGCGGACCGGATCAGGGTCCCGGCGCCGCTCGTGCTCATGCTCCTCGGGATCCTCGGCTCCTACCTGCCGTTCCTCCCCGAGGTGTCGGTCAGCCCCGAGCTGATCCTGCTCGGCTTCCTGCCGCCGCTGCTCTACGCCGCGGCGATCCAGACCTCGCTCATCGACTTCCGGGCCAACCGGATCACCATCGTCAGCCTCTCGGTCGGGCTCGTGCTCTTCACCGCCCTCGGGGTGGGGCTCTTCCTCTGGTGGGTGCTCCCGATCCCGTTCGCCGTCGCCTTCGCGCTCGGCGCCGTCGTCGGGCCCCCGGACGCCGTCGCGGCGACGTCGGTCGGCCGGCAGATCGGCCTGCCGCGCCGGATCGTCTCGATCCTCGAGGGGGAGTCGCTCGTCAACGACGCGACGGCCCTCGTCTCGCTGCGCACCGCGCTGGCGGCGGCCGGTCTCGCGAGCAGCCTCGGGGGCAACCTCGGCGACGTCAACGCCGGCTCGATCCTGCTCGACTTCGCCTGGGCCTCCGCCGGCGGCGTCGCGATCGGCCTCGCGGTGGCCGCGGTCATCGAGATGGTGCGGCGCAAGCTCAGCCGGGACGCGACGTTCGACACCATCCTGTCGATCATGGCGCCGTTCCTGGCCTACGTGCCCGCCGAGGAGCTGCATGCCTCGGGCGTCATCAGCGTCGTCGCCTGCGGGCTCATCCTCGGCCACCGGTCCCCGCGCACCCAGCCGGGTGCGTCACGGCTCAGCGAGCGGATCAACTGGACCTCGATCCAGTTCCTCCTCGAGAACACCGTCTTCCTGCTCATCGGCCTCCAGGTCTTCTCCGTCATCGACAGCGTCCGGTCCTCCGACCTGCCGCTCGGGCAGATCATCGCCGCGGCCGGTGGGACGCTCGTGCTCGTGCTGCTGCTGCGACCGGCCTGGATCTTCCCCTACAGCCTGCTCTCGACCCGGCTGCTGCACGCCGAGCCCAGGGCGCCGTGGTCCTACGCGGCGATCGTGTCGTGGGCCGGGATGCGGGGCGTGGTGACGCTCGCGGCCGCCCTGCTGCTGCCCGAGGACACCCCGCAGCGCGACGTGCTCGTGCTCATCGCCGTCGTCGTCACCATCGGCAGCCTGCTCCTGCAGGGCACGACGCTGCCCGCGTTGGCCCGCCGGCTCGGCGTCCGGGGGCCCGACCCCCGCGAGGACGTGCTCCAGGCGGCGAGCGCGCTGCAGGCCTCGGCCGCCAAGGGCCTCGAGGTCCTCGAGCACGAGCCCGACGTCGGTGACTCGACCCGCGAGCTGCTGACCAGCCGGTCGCGCGACCGGGTCAACGCGATGTGGGAGCGCCTCGGCCGGCGTGACGAGGACGCCGACGAGACCCCGAGCGAGCAGTACCGCCGGGTGCGCAGCACGATGATCGCCGCGGAGCGCGAGGAGGTCCTGCGGATGCGCGACGCGGGACAGGCCGACTTCGAGGTGCTGCGCGACCTGCTCGGCGCGCTCGACCTCGAGGAGACGGTGCTCGAGCGGATCGACGACGACGACGAGCGCCGGGAGGGCGAGCTGCGCCTCCCCCCGCAGGGCGCCGACGCCGGTTGCGAGCACCTCGCCGCCGCGTCGCTGCACGTCAGCCCCCGCACGCCCCAGGGCTGCGAGGAGTGCCTGCGCGACGGCACGACCTGGGTGCACCTGCGGATGTGCCTCGAGTGCGGGCACGTCGGCTGCTGCGACTCCTCCGAGGGCAAGCACGCCGACCGCCACTTCGAGCAGACGCAGCACCCGGTGATGCGTTCGATCGAGCCGGGCGAGGCGTGGCGCTGGTGCTACGTCGACGAGCTCCTCGGCTGAGCCCGGCCGACGTCAGCCGACTCCGGCGGAGCCGGCCTCGGCACTGGGCCGGTCAGGTGAGGGACTGGCGGATCGAGGACTCCCCGGCGGTGTGCACGACGGTCGTCGGGGCTCCGTGGACGAGGGCGAGGTAGGGCGCGACGTGCCCGCACTCGACGTCGGCGACGACCGGCAGGTCGAGCATGCCCAGTGCGTCGCGGACCGCGTCGTGCTGGCTGAATCCGGGGTGGCCGGGCGCGCGGGTGCGGCTGACGATGACACCGTTGGCCGACTCGAACCAGCCGGCGAGCCGCATCGCGTGGATCGCCCGGGCGATGTCGTAGGAGCCCCACTCGACGACGTCGAGGGCGATGACGAGCCCCTCCGGGGCGTACGCGGCGGCGAAGCCACGCACGTCGCCCCACTGCGTCCCGCCCGTGAAGCTCACCGTCTCGACGCAGCCGCCGACGAGCCGCCCGGAGAAGGTCGCGTCCTCCCCCTCGTGGCCGGGGTCGATGCGGGTCCACCCGCCGGTCGCGTCGAGCGTGTAGGTGTCGACCTCGGGGTGGGTCGCGTAGTCGTCGTGACCCTGCGCCCGGTAGCGACCGGGGGAGTGCTGGGTGAAGTGCTCGCCCGCGCCGAGGGTCGCGACGTCGGCCCAGTGGCGTATGCCGCTCGGCGGGCGGAAGGGGCTGTCCATCAGGTTCTGCCCGTGGATCGTCGCGATGCCGGTGCGCAGCAGCAGGGGCGTGAGCCACGTCGAGGTGTCGGAGAAGCCGACGGCCCAGGTGGGCTCGGCCGCCGCGACCGCGTCGAGGTCGAGCAGGTCGAGCAGGTCGATCCCGGTCTCCCCGCCCCACGGCGGCACGACCGCGCGCACGGCCGGGTCGGTGAGCATCCGCATCAGCTCGGCCGCTCGCTCCTCGCGCGGGGCGCTGACCTGGGTCGGTGCGTGCAGGCACTCGCCGAGCTGCACCCCGTAGCCGCGCTCGCGGAGCGAGCGGACGGCCACCTCGAGGCGCGGCCAGAGCTCGTCCTCCACGCCGGAGCTCGGGGCGGTGACGCCGATGACGTCACCGGGTCGCAGGGGCGCGGGGTAGCGGATGCGGCTCATCGGGCCACCCTGCCAGACCGACGGGCTGCCCGGCATACGCGATGGGGCCGGTCGGTCTGGCAGTGCTGCGCGGATGCGGCGGGGATCAGGCCTTGGCGGCGGTGAAGCCCTGCTCGAGGTCGGCGATGATGTCGTCGATGTGCTCGATGCCGACCGAGAGGCGGACGAGGCCGGGCGTGACGCCGGCCGCGAGGCGGTCCTCGTCGGGGCCCTGCGAGTGGGTCGTCGACGCGGGGTGGATGACGAGCGAGCGAACGTCGCCGATGTTGGCGACGTGGCTGTGCAGGGTGAGCGCCTCGACGAAGGTCTTGCCCGCCTCGAGGCCGCCGGCGATCTCGAAGGAGAGCACGGCGCCGGCCCCGCGGGGGGTGTACTTCTCCGCGAGGGCGTAGGAGGGGCTGCCCGGCAGCGACGCCCACACGACGCGCTCGACCTGGTCGTGGCCCTCGAGGAAGGCCGCGACCTGGTGGGCGTTCTCCAGGTGGCGCTCGATGCGCAGGCTCAGCGTCTCGATGCCCTGCGCGATGAGGAAGGCGTTGAAGGGGGAGACGGCCGCGCCGAGGTCGCGGAGCAGCTGCACCCGCGCCTTGAGGATGAAGGCGAGGTTGGCGCCGAGGGGGCTGCCGACGCCGAGGTCCCGGGCGAAGACGAGGCCGTGGTAGCTCTCCTCCGGGGTGTTGTAGTTGGGGAACTTCTCCGGGTCGGCGCCGAAGTCGAAGTTGCCCGAGTCGACGATGGCGCCGGCGATGGAGGTGCCGTGGCCGCCGAGGTACTTCGTCGCGGAGTGCACGACGATGTCGGCGCCCCACTCGATCGGGCGGATGAGGTAGGGCGTCGCGACCGTGTTGTCGACGACGAGCGGCACCCCGTGCTCGTGGGCGAGGGCCGCGACCGCCTCGATGTCGAGGATCTCGCTCTTGGGGTTGGCGATCGTCTCGCCGTAGAGCAGCTTGGTGTTGGGCCGGATCGCCGCGCGCCACGAGTCGATCGAGGCGGGGTCCTCGACGAAGGTGACCTGCAGGCCGAACTTCGGCAGCGTGTGCTTGAGCAGGTTGTAGGTGCCGCCGTAGAGCGAGGGGGAGGCGACGACGTGGTCGCCGGCCTCGGCGATGTTGAGGATCGCGAGGGTCTCAGCGGCTTGGCCGGACGCGACGAGGAGGGCCGCGACGCCACCCTCGAGGGCCGCGATGCGCTGCTCCACGACGTCGGTCGTCGGGTTCATCAGCCGGGTGTAGATGTTGCCGAACTCCTTGAGCCCGAACAGGTTTGCCGCGTGCTCGGTGTCGTTGAAGACATAGCTCGTCGTCTGGTAGATCGGCAGGGCCCGCGCCCCGGTGGTGGCGTCGGGGCTCTGCCCGGCGTGGATCTGCTTCGTCTCGAACGACCAGTTGGGGGTCTCGCTCATGGTCCCGTCTCTCTGCCTGGTGCGGTGGCCGAGGGCCCGGTCATCACCGGATCCGGCGCACCGACGTGTCGGTGCGGGAGAGGTCTCTCCGCGCTTGCCCGCGGACGATCGTCCACGGGCCAGGTCCTCACCCGGGGCACCCCACCGCGATAGGAGGGTTGCCGGCCAGCGAGCCGGGGCTTGTCGCTGGCACTCATGACCTGCGCCGAGGATACGACGCGGTGGCCGTCAGGTGGGACGGGGCGTCCTCATCGTGGACAGCGTGGGGTGGATCACGAGGACGTCCTACGAAGTCGAACTGGCGAGTAGCATCGGGTCGTGAGCGCCAACACCGACTTCGACCTGTTCCGGATCAACGAGGACCACGAGGCCCTGCGCGAGGCGGTGCGTGCCGTGTCCGAGGACAAGATCGCGCCGTATGCCGCTGCCGTCGACGAGGACGCCCGCTATCCCCAGGAGGCCCACGACGCCCTCGTCGCCTCCGACTTCTTCGCCCCGCACGTGGCCGAGGAGTACGACGGGGTCGGCGCGGACGCGCTCGCGACCTGCATCGTCATCGAGGAGGTCGCGCGTGTCTGTGCGAGCTCGAGCCTCATCCCGGCGGTCAACAAGCTCGGCTCGATGCCGCTCATCCTCGCCGGCAGCGACGAGATCAAGGCGCGCTACCTGCCGCCGCTCGCCCGGGGTGAGTCGACCTTCTCCTACGGGCTGTCCGAGCGCGAGGCCGGCTCGGACACCTCGGCGATGAGGTGCCGGGCTCGCCGCGACGGCGACGACTGGGTCCTCAACGGCCAGAAGTCGTGGATCACCAACGCCGGCGTCTCGGAGTACTACACCGTCCTCGCGGTCACCGACCCCGACGGCAAGCGCGGCAGCAACGTCACGGCATTCGTCGTGGAGAAGTCCGACGAGGGCTTCACCTTCGGCGAGAAGGAGCGCAAGCTCGGCATCAAGGGCAGCCCCACCCGCGAGCTGCACTTCGACAACGTGCGCCTGCCCGGAGACCGCGTCGTCGGCGAGGTCGGCGAGGGCCTCAAGATCGCGCTGAAGACCCTCGACCACACCCGCGTCACGATCGGGGCGCAGGCCGTCGGCATCGCCCAGGGCGCGCTCGACCACGCCGTGGCCTACGTCAAGGAGCGCCAGCAGTTCGGCAGGGCCGTCGCCGAGTTCCAGGGCGTGCAGTTCATGCTCGCCGACATGGCGATGGAGCTCGAGGCCGCCCGCCAGATGGTCTACGTCGCGGCGGCGAAGTCCGAGCGCGGCGACAAGGACCTCTCCTTCTTCGGCGCGGCGGCCAAGTGCTTCGCCTCGGACGTGGCGATGAAGCTGACGACCGACGCGGTCCAGCTGCTCGGCGGCGCCGGCTACACCCGCGACTTCCCCCTGGAGCGGATGATGCGCGACGCGAAGATCACCCAGATCTACGAGGGCACCAACCAGGTCCAGCGCATCGTGATGGCACGGCAGCTCCTCAAGGGCTGATCAGCGGCATACCTCTGGGGGATGGGCCGGGATCGGGCGTCTCCCCGCGGCCGTCCTGACGGGTTTTCCACAACTTCGCGATTCCCGACCCATGGGCCCACCCGATGGTCCTAACCTGAACGGGCCGGACTGCGGGGACCGGTGCACGACCTTGGGCAGGAGCCAGGTGTCACGTGTCAGGGGACAGGGATGTCGACGCACGAAGCGGTTCGGACCGTCGAGGGTGAGGTCAGGGAGCTGATCCGGCGCTCCGGACTCGATCCCGCCCGGGACTCGCTCGAGGTGCGCCGGCTCGTGCAGGACGTCGTGCAGGACTACGACGAGCGGAGCCTCCACGGGGGACTCGCACCACTGGGTGACCCGGCTGCGGCCGTGCATTCCGTGCTGGCTGTCGTGGCCGGGTACGGACCGCTCCAGCAGTACTTCGACGACCCCACCGTCGAGGAGGTGTGGATCAACGACCCCAGCAAGGTGTTCGTGGCTCGTGGGGGCGTGGCCGAGCTGACCGCGACGATGCTCACGGCCGACGACGTGCGTGACCTCGTCGAGCGGATGCTCAAGGCGTCCGGGCGACGGGTCGACCTCAGCAGCCCGTTCGTCGATGCCACCCTGGCCGACGGTTCTCGCCTGCACGTCGTCATCCCCGACATCAGCCGCACGCACTGGCAGGTCAACGTCCGCAAGTTCGTCGTCAAGGCCGACCACCTCGAGGACCTCGTCCGGCTCGGGACTCTGACGAAGCAGGCGGCCACCTTCCTCGATGCCGCGGTGGCGAGCGGCCTCAACATCCTCGTGGCCGGCGGCACCCAGGCAGGAAAGACGACGCTCCTGAACTGCCTCGCGGCAGCCATCCCGCCTCGGGAGCGGGTGGTCACCTGCGAGGAGGTCTTCGAGCTGAAGATCCCCCTGCGCGACGTGGCCGCGCTCCAGTGTCGTCAGCCGAGCCTCGAGGGGACGGGGGAGGTGCCGCTGCGGCGGCTCGTCAAGGAGGCGCTGCGGATGCGCCCGTCGCGGATCATCGTCGGCGAGGTTCGCCAGGAGGAGAGTCTCGACCTGCTGATCGCCCTGAACAGCGGCGTTCCCGGGATGTGCACCCTGCACGCCAACAGCGCGCGGGAGGCGGTCACCAAGATGTGTACGCTTCCCCTCCTGGCGGGGGAGAACGTCTCGAGCCGGTTCGTCGTCCCCACCGTAGCGGCCTCGGTCGACCTCGTCGTCCACGTCGCCCTCGAGCGGGACGGCAAGCGGAGGGTTCGCGAGATCGTCGCCGTGCCGGGGCGTGCCGAGGGGGACGTCATCGAGATCGCGGACCTCTTCGTCACCCGGTCCGGCATCCTCGCTCGCGCTGACGGCTACCCGCCGCACCGGGAGGCCTTCGAGCGGGCCGGCTACGACGTGATGTCCCTCCTCGGGCAGGCGGCTGAGTGATGTCCCCGCTCGTCGTCGGTCTGCTGCTGGGCGCCGGAGTCTTCTGCATCTACTGGTCGTTCTGGCCGCAGGTCCCGACGGCAGAGCGCGCTCGGCGCCGACCCGGTGTCATGCTGGACCTGCGCGACCATCTCCACCAGGCGGGGTTCTCGTCGGTGACGCCGGCGAACCTCGTCGTCGGCTCGACGGTGCTCTTCGCGCTCGCCTTCCTCGGCGTCATCGTCCTGACCGGAGTGGTGCCCGTCGCCGTGTGCTTCGCAGTCATCGCCGCCTTCGCGCCCGTCTCTGTCGTCCGCATGCGCGCCCGTGCTCGACGCCAACGGCTGCGGGACCAGTGGCCCGACGCCGTCGACAACATCACCTCGGGCGTCCGAGCAGGTCTGGCCCTACCGGAAGCCCTGTCGCAGTTGAGTATTCGCGGACCGGAGGAGCTCCGTCCCGCCTTCGCCGCCTTCGCCGAGGACTACCGAACGACAGGACGTTTCAGCGACTGCCTGGACCGGCTCAAGGACCGGCTGAGCGACCCGGTGGCGGACCGCCTCGTCGAGTCGCTTCGGATCGCGAGGGAGGTCGGAGGGAGCGACCTCGGCCGCCTGCTCCGCACCCTGTCGGTGTTCCTCCGCGAGGACGCGAGGACCCGCTCCGAGCTCGAGACGAGACAGGGCTGGACGGTGAGTGCCGCTCGCCTCGCCGTTGCGGCTCCCTGGGTGGTGCTCGCCATGCTCGGGTTCAAGAGCGACTCGCTCTCCGCGTACTCCTCGCCGGCCGGCTGGGTGATCCTCGCGGTGGGGGCCGGACTCTGCGTCCTCGCCTACCGGATCATGGTGTGGGTCGGCCGTCTCCCCGACGAGGAGCGGGTGCTGCGATGACCGGCATCCTCGACCCTGTGTCCGGGCCCACGACCGTCGGCTGGTCCTGGTCCTGGTCCTGGTCCTGGGCCGGAGCCACGGCCGGCCTGCTGTTCGGCCTCGGCCTCCTTCTCGTCCTCGCCGGACTTCCCGCCATGCGCCGGCCGACCCTCGATGACCGGCTCGAGCCCTACCTGCGCGACACCCCTCGCCCGTCGAGACTGCTCGCACCGCCGTCGGCACCCAGGGGCCCGTTCGGTCTCGGTGCGCTGCTGGCACCCGTGGTCCGCGCCGTCGGGCGCCGGGTCGAGCAGGCCCTTGGCGGCTCCACCTCCGTGACCCGGCGCCAGCAGCGCGCCGGGATGCCGGCAGACCTCGAGCGGTTCCGTGCCGAGCAGGTGCTCTGGGGGGCCATCGGTCTGGCTGTCGGCCTCGCGCTGACCGGGCTCACGGCGGTCACCCGACACCAGTTCTCCGTGCCGGTCCTCGTCGGCTTCGTCCTCGTCGGGGGCCTGGGCGGCATCGCCGGGCGGGACTACGCGCTGAGCCGTGCTGCGGGCCGCAGGGAGGCGAAGATGTTGGTCGAGTTCCCGACGGTCGCAGAGTTGCTCGCGCTCGCAGTGAGCGCCGGTGAGGGTGCCGCCGGCGCGCTCGAGCGGGTGTGTCGGCTCTCGAACGGCGAGCTCTCCGACGAGCTGCGCCGCTGTCTCGCCGACGCGCGCGCCGGGGCGAACCTGCCCACCGCCCTGCAGGGTCTCGCAGAGCGGACCGGGCTGCCCAGCCTCAGCCGCTTCGTCGACGGGATCATCGTGGCCGTGCAGCGCGGGACGCCCCTGGCCGAGGTGCTGCGCGCCCAGGCGCAGGACGTGCGCGAGGACGGGCGCCGCACCCTCATGGAGCAGGGCGGCAAGAAGGAGATCCTCATGATGATCCCCGTCGTCTTCCTCATCCTGCCCGTCACGGTCCTGTTCGCCGTCTATCCCGGTATCGACTTCCTCAGCTTCCGGCTGTGACCACCGATGTCCATGCACGACAGATTGATTGAGAAATGACAGGGAGACACCATGACCGCACTTCGCAACGCCGCCCGTCGACAGCGACGGCTTCTCCTCGACACGCTCGTCGGTCAGCTGGGCGGCCGCCCGGACCGCGGTGACGTCCCGGGTTGGGTCCTCATCACGATCATGACGGCCGGACTCGTGACGGCGCTGTGGGCTCTCGCCGGGCCACAGCTCGGGCAGCTCTTCACCGACGCGATCTCCAACGTCCAGGGACCGTGATCGGCCCGCTTGATCGAGCTCGACGCGAAAACGGCTCTGCAGTGGCCGAGTTCGTCATGGTTGCCGGCCTCGTCCTGCTGGTTGCGATGGCCGTCTTCCAGCTCGGGCTCGCCCTCTACGTGCGCAACACGCTCATCGCCTCGGCCTCCGAGGGGGCACGCTACGGGGCCCGCTTCGACGCGGTCCCGGGTGACGGGGTCGTGCGGACGCGCGCGCTGATCACGTCTGCCGTCGGGGCGTCGTTCGCCGGCGACGTCTCGGCGTCGACCGGCACCACGGGGGCCGGCGTCCAGGTCGTCGAGATCACCGTCAGGGCACCGCTACCGGTGCTGGGTCCGATCGGTCCGTCGGGAGTGCTCACGGTCAGTGGGCGTGCCTTCCGCGAGTCCCAGGCCGTCGGCGGCCCGCCGTGAACGGCCCCGCCCGTCGGCTGCCCGGGTCGTCGGAGGACGGTCGGGCCGTCGTCGAGTTCATCTTCCTCGGGGTGCTGCTCCTGCTGCCGCTCGTCTACCTCGTCCTCACCGCGGCCCGGCTGCAGGCAGCGGCGTTCTCGGCCTCGCTCGCCGGTCGGGAGGCGGGGCGCGCCTTCGTCACCGGGGCCAACGATGCCGACGCCGGTGCCCGGGCGCGCTCGGCCGCCGCACTGGCATTCGAGGACTTCGCCTTCTCGCGCGGAGCCACGCTCGGCCTGGCCTGCGACGGCTCCCCGTGCCTGCGTCCGGACGGGACGGTGACGGCGATCGCGAGCATCGTCGTGCAGCTCCCGCTCATCCCCGACTTCATCAGCGACCGCGTCCCGAGCGCGGTGACGATCTCCTCGACGCACCTCGCGACCGTCGACCGGTATGTCGGCCGATGAGGCGAGGTATGCCGCTCAGCCCGCAAGGGCGCGCCCGCGGTCGTGGGCGCGTTCGCGCAGGGGCCTCCGACCCGGCCGAGCAGGGCCAGGTCAGCCTGCTCATCCTCGGCCTGTTCGTCATCGTGCTCGTGCTGATCCTCGGGGGCATCGACGTGACTGCGGCGCAGCTGGCCCGGATGCGGCTGCTCGACGTCACCGACGCGGCCGCGCTCGACGCCGCGGACTCCCTCGACGAGCGGTCCGTCTACGAGCAGGGGGTGGGCGCCCGGTTGGCGCTCACCGACGCGTCCGTCCTCGAATCGGCCGCCGCGCACCTCGCCGTGACCCCGCGGCCCACCGGGATCAGTGACTGGGGCCTCGTCCCGCAGACCGGGTCGCCCGACGGCCGCACCGCCGTGGTGACCCTGAGTGGCCGGGCCACCCTGCCGATGACTGGCTGGGTGCTCGAGTCGCTCGGTGGCGGCGTCACCATCACGGTCTCGTCGCGAGCCCGCGCCACGGTCGGCTGAAGGAAAGTGCCCACTCGACGCTCCAGGTCGAGTGGGCACTTTGTCACGTCGAGGTGTGGAGGGAAGTGCCCACTCGACGGGGTGCCGGGGGAAGGAAGTGGGCACTCGACGGGGTCAGGTGGGGGTGATCTGGAGGACGAGGGTGCGGCCGTCGGCGGCGGGGGATCCGGCTGTGGCGGTGAGGAACTCGCACCACAGCGCCGTCTGGAGGCGGGCCGTGACGACGCCGAGCTCATAGGCCGTCTCGGCGCTCAGCGTCACCGAGTCGGCGCCGACGTCGGCTGAGGCCGCCTCGTGCCCGTGCAGGGCCACCCGCACCGCACGACCGACGGCTGCCTGCTGCGTCGTCGGGCCGGCCGGTACCAGGCCGACCCGGTCGGAGTCGGCGCTGCCCGGCTCGATCCCCAGCGCCGCGCGCACCGCCTCGACCCGGCCCATCGCGAACCAGTCGCTCGGCCCGGTCCGCACGAGGCTCCGCCCGCCGTCGTGATCAGCGTCCGAGTCCTCGACGAGTGCGTCGACGAGCCCGCGCACGACGGCCACCGGGACGGCGCCGACCTTGCCCTTGACGAGGTCCGCGGCAGCCGCCAGCTCGTCGGCCAGGGCCCGGCTCGTCACCGACAGCTCCCGGCCGTCGGCGTCGACCCCGCCGCGCAGGTCGTCGACGACCCGCACCCCGTGGGCGCCGAGCGCGAAGTCGACCTGCCCGACGCGCCACGGGCGCCCCGCCGTGTCGCTGAGCACCACGCCCACGCGCACGCCGTGCGCGGCGGCCAGGGCGGCGTGCAGGACCGCGCAGACGGCGTCGGGGTCGTGGGGGAGGAGGAGCAACCCGCCGCGGTCGCCGGTGTTGGACGCGTCGACACCGGCCGCCGCCATGACCGGGCCGGCCTTGGCGCGCACGACGCGCGTCACCCGCCCGTCGACGTCCCGCTCGGCGACGACGGCCCCGCTCTCCCCGGCGACGACGCGCTCCCGGTCGGGGTCGTCGGTGACGAGGCCGAGCGCCTTGCTCGCGATCTTGCTCGACACGACGACCACGTCGCCGTCGACCAGGCGCACCCCCGAGGCGGTGAGCCCGAGGGCGACGACCTCGGCGAGGTCGTCGCCCTCCCGGACCTCGGGTATGCCGCTCAGCGGGATGACCGAGACCGGCTCACTCACGCGGTGGTCCGCTCCGGGCGCAGCCGGGTGCCGAGCTCGAGCGCCGCGCCGGCGAGGTCGGCGGCGGCGTCGGGGGAGGACATCAGCAGCGGGCGGTGCACGACGTCGAGGCCGGGCCGACCGACCATCGGGTCCTGCTCGTCGACGAGCCAGCCGTCGAGGAAGTCGGCGTAGAGGCCGGCGACCGCGGCGCTCGTCTCGGCGACCCCGATCGTGCGGAGGCAGACGTCGGCGTGGCCGCGCACCGGTCGACCACCGACGAGCGGGGAGACGCCGACCACGGGGGCGCGGGTGCCGCGCAGGGCATCCCGCAGCCCGGGCACCCCGAGGATGATCCCGATCGAGACGACGGGGTTGCTCGGGGGCAGCAGCACGACGTCCGCCTCCCGGATCGCGTCGAGCACGCCCGGCGCGGGCGCGGCCGCGTCGAGCCCGGCGACGACGAAGCGCTCGGCGGGCAGTGAGGCCTGGTGGCGCACCCACCACTCCTGGAAGTGGATCGCCCGGGTCTGCTCGCCCTCGCCGACGACCACGTGGGTCTCGACGGGGGTGTCGGTCATCGGCAGCAACCGGACGCCCTGCTCGGGCAGGCCCCAGCGGGCGGCCAGCTTCGCGGTGACGACGCTGAGCGGCATACCCTGCCCGAGCAGCTGGGAGCGGTAGACGTGCGTCGCGAAGTCCTTGTCGCCGAGGCCGAACCACTGCGGCTCCGCCCCGAGCGCGGCGAGCTCGCCCGCGAGGCTGTGCGTCTCGTCGGCGCGGCCCCAGCCCTGGCCCTCGTGGATCCCGCCACCGAGCGTGTAGAGCAGCGTGTCGAGGTCGGGGCAGACCCGCAGGCCGAAGAGGGTGATGTCGTCGCCGGTGTTGCCGATGACGGTCAGCTCGACCGGCTCGGCCACTCCGGAGGGGGCGAGAGCGGCGGTGTCGGACAGGTGGCGGAGGAGGCCGCGGAGGAACCGGGCGCCGCCGACTCCTCCCGCCAGGGCGGTGATGCGCATGGGAGTGATCCTCTCAGCCCGGACCAAGCGGGGCGTTTTGGGCTGGTATCAGGTATTACCCCAATGAGGCAAATATCATTCTACGGCTTGACGGGAGACGTATGACACGCATGTAATTCCAGTGTTGTGTCTTGCACCGCCGGGCGACCGGGCCTCGGTGTGAGGGCGCGACAGCGCCGCAACAGCGCCGAGAAGTGCGGAGGCACACGTGTACGTCAGGGTCGAGGAGGGGTCATGCACGATTTGATGGTGGTCACGGCGGAGCTGGACAGCGAGGAGGCCGAGCTGTCCTGGCAGGAGCGTTCGCTCTGCGCCCAGACCGATCCAGAGGCGTTCTTCCCCGAGAAGGGCGGCTCCACGCGCGAGGCCAAGAAGGTCTGCGTCGGGTGTGAAGTGCGCGCCGAGTGCCTCGAGTACGCCCTGTCCAACGACGAGCGCTTCGGCATCTGGGGCGGTCTCTCCGAGCGGGAGCGTCGCAAGCTCAAGAAGCGCGCGGTCTGACCGTGCGCCCGGTGCCCGGGCCGACGTGCCCGGGTCGTCGGTCGTCGGACGGCCCAGGGTCGGCGCGATGACCGACGTCCTGAGCCGACCCACGGTTGCCGGGGGCGGCGCGGAGCCCTCCTCCTCGACGGGCCACCGCGCGGCCCCGGCACCGCCGGCGGTCGCCGTCGTCCTCGTCGTGCGCAACGGGGCGGCCTGGCTGACCCAGTGCCTCGACGGCATCGCCGCCCAGACCATCGCGCCCGCCCAGCTGCTCGTCGTCGACGTCGCGAGCACCGACACGTCGGTCGCCATCGCCCAGGCGCACCGGGGCGTGCGCCGCGTCGTCCAGGACGTCCAGGTCCTCAGGCTGCCGAACGTCGTGCCGGTCGGCCAGGCCATCGACGCCGGCGTCGCCAACCTCCCGTCCCGCCCCGACGCACGGGGGGAGTGGGTGTGGGTGCTGCACGACGACACCGTCGCGCGCCCGACCACGCTGGCCCGGCTGCTCGAGGCGGTCCTCCGCTCGCGCACCGTCGCCGTGGCCGGCCCCAAGATCGTCAGCTGGGACGACCCGCGCCGGCTCGTCGAGCTCGGCATCCAGGTCACCCGCAGCGGCCGCCGCCTCGCCTCGCCCGCGCCGGGCGAGATCGACCAGGGACAGTACGACAGCCGTGAGGACGTCCTCGCCGTGAGCACGAGCGGGATGCTCGTGCGGCGCGACGCCCACGAGGAGCTCGGTGGCTTCGACCCGACCTTCGACGACTACGGCGCCGACCTCGACTTCGGGTGGCGCGCCCAGCTCGCGGACCGCCGCGTCATCGTCGTGCCCGGTGCCGTCATCCGGGAGGCCTCGGCCGGCATGCGGGGCGAGCGCCCCGACGGGCCTCGGCCCCGCGAGGTCGAGCGACGCACTCGCCGTGCCTCGCGCCAGGTCGCGCTCGCTCGGTGTGGCCCCGTCGTCGCGCCCTTCCTCGCGATCTGGATGGCGGTCTCCTCGCTCGTCTCCTCGCTCACCCTGCTCGTCGCCAAGCGGCCCCGGCTCGCCTGGCGCGAGCTGACCGACGTCACCGCCGTCGCCCACCCGGCTGCGACGCTCGGGGCGCGCTGGCGCGGCCGGCGCACCAAGCGGCTGCGCCGCGGCGACCTCGACACCCTCTTCGTCAGCCCGGCGACCGCCGCGCGCACCACGGTCGACCACATCCAGGACGCGATCGTCCCCGAGCACAGCCGCCAGCGGCGGGAGGCCGGGTCGACGACGGAGACCGGTCCGACGTCCGACGACAGCGACGCGCTCGGGCACCTGCCCGCCTCGCTGCCGCACCGGGTCGCCACGCACCCGGGCTTCCTCGCCGTGATGGCGGTCCTCGCGGCCACGGCCGTCGCCTGGCGCGTCCCGATCCGGGCCGGTGCCCTCTCCGGTGGCAACGTCGGTCTCGCCGGCGCCGAGCTGCGCGCGGTCGCCACCGGGTCGAGCGGCCTCTGGCACGCCTTCCGGGACGGCTGGCACGGCGCGGGCCTCGGCACCTCGGCCGAGTCCGGCCCCTACCTCGCCGTCCTCTCGGGGCTCACCTGGCTCATCGAGCACGTCCCCGGCGTCGCCGAGAGCCGCTCGAGCGCCGGCGTCACCATCGCCTGGCTCCTCTTCCTCACCCCGGCCCTGTCGGCGTGGACCGCCTACGTCGCCGGCCGGGTCGTCACCCGCTCGCGCCTCGCCCGGGCCCTCGTCGCCGTGGCCTGGGGAGCCGGCGCCGTCGTGACGGGCCTCGTCGGCCAGGGCCGCGTCACCGCGGCGGTCGCGCACATCGTGATCCCGCTCGTGCTGGCCGGGTTCACCCTCGCCGCACGCCGGGACGGGACGTGGACCGCGACCTTCGCGACCGTCCTCGCCGTCGCCGTGCTGGGCGCCTTCGTGCCGCCGCTCATCGTCGGGTGCGCCGTCGCAGCCCTCGTGCTCGTCCTCGTCGGCCCCGGTGTCGGGCGCCGGCTGCGCGGGCTCGCCCTGCTCGTCGTCCCCGTCGGGCTGCTCGGCCCGTGGGTCGTCCGCTTCGTCGACGACTGGCGGCTGCTCCTCTCCGGACCGGGGATCGTGTCGACCTCCCCGGAGCCGGCCATCTGGTCGCTGCTCGCCGGCCAGCCCGAAGGCCTCCCGACGGCCGGGGGACGTGCCCTCGTCGTCGCCCTGGCCCTCGTCCCCGTGCTCCTGCTCGGACTCGTCGGTCTGGCGACCCCGGTGCGGAGCCGCCGCGCCGCCGTCGGCCTCGTCGCGGCGGGGTTGCTCTCGCTCGTCGGGCTCGCGGCCGCCCTCGCCTCGGGCCGGGTCGTCCTCGGCTCGGCCGAGACGGGTGTCGGGGCCTCGGCGCCGGCCCACCTCTGGGCCGGGGTCGGGCTCGAGCTGTGGGTCGCCGGCCTGCTCGTGGGGGTCCTCGTCGGCAGCACCGTCGTGCTCCCGTCGCTCCGGCGACCTCGCAACCGCTGGGCCCTGACCGGGGCCGTGACGGCCGCCGCGCTGCTCGTCGCGCCGGTGCTCCTGCTCGCCGCCGACTGGGCCGTCGTCGGGGTGGGCCGCCAGATCACCGTCGGCCAGGCCACCCTGCCCGCCGTCGCGGTCGAGCAGGGCGGCGACCCCCTCGGCAACCGGCTCCTCCTGCTCCGCCCCTCCGACCGGGTCGTCGACTTCGTCCTCGTCGGGCAGGAGCCCGGCGAGCTGCTGCGCGACCTCGACCGGAACAACGACGTCGACGAGTCGCCCCTGGTCACCGCAGTCGCCGAGATCGTCGGCGGTCGCGGGCAGGGCTCGCTCGACGCCGCGGGCCTCGCGTCCCTCGGCATCGGTTTCGTCCAGGCCGCCGCACCGGTCGAGAGCCCGCTCGCGCGCCGTCTCGACTCCGCCGGGGGCCTCAGCCGCCTCGGCGCGAGCCAGGGCGGCATCCTCTGGAAGGTCCAGCCGCTGCCGGGCGCCGCAGGTGTCGCGGGCGGCACCGCGCCGTCGCGGGTCCGGCTCGTGGACGGGGCCGGGGCCCAGCTCGGCGTCGTCCCGACGTCGGGGCCGCACGCGGCCGTCGACACCAGCCTCCCAGCCGGTGCGGCCGGACGCCGCGTCGTCGTGGCCGAGCCGGCCGAGTGGGCCGGGCAGGCCGTCGTCTCCTTCGACGGCCAGGTCCTCGCCCCGCTCGCCGGCGAGACGCTGCCGACGTATGCCGTGCCCGCCCGCGCCGGGGCCCTCCGGATCGACCTCGCCGCCGCGGACCCGTGGTGGCGGCTCGCGCAGGGCGTGCTCCTCGCCCTCGTCGTCTTCCTCGCCGTCCCCTTCGGCAACCGTCGTTCGAGGAGGCGCGCATGATCCGCCTGTCCGGTCCGGCGCGGGCCACCGCCGTGGGCCTGGCGGCCGCCGCTCTCGCCTTCGGCGCCGCGCGCAGCACGGCCTCCGTGCAGCTGGCCGCCCCGCACGAGGTCGCCGGCCTGCCCGAGTCCTCCGACGTGCTCGTCGAGGACGCGACGCTCGTCTGTCCGGGCCAGCAGCGGGTCGGCGGGGAGTCGCTGCGCGACGTCGCGGGGACGGTGACCGTGGCGTCTGCTGCTGCGCCGCTCGCCGCGCTGCCGCAGTCCCTCACCGCGACCCCCGGCGGTGCGGGCACGATCGCCGTGTCGACCGGTGGCGCGCCCACCGCCCTCGTCGACGGGACGGCCCGCGCCCAGCAGCGCAGCGCCCCCCTCACGGGCACCTCCACCGACCCGGTCCTCGTGACCGGCGCCCGCGCCCTCGCGCCGGGCCTCGTCGGCACCGAGACGTGGCTCCACCGCGGCGACGACGACCGCGGGCTCGTCGTCACGCCCTGTCAGGTCCCGTCGTCGGACGTCTGGCTCGTCGGCGGCGGCGGCGGACCCTCGCGCACCGAGCGCGTCATCGTCAGCAACCCGGGCGCCAACGCCGTCGCGGTGAGCCTCGACCTCTACGGCTCCAAGGGTGCCGTGGCCGCCGACCAGGCCAGAGGCCTGTCCGTGCCGCCCCGGGGCCGCATCGTGCTCTCCCTCGACGCCCTCGCACCGGGGGAGGTCTCCCCGGCGGTGCACGTCATCGCCACCGGCGGCGTCGTGTCGGCCGTGCTCGACGACGCCTGGATCGAGGGCGCGACCGGGCGCGGCATCGACGACGCCACCCGCTCGGCCTCCCCGGGCACCGACCTCATCGTGCCCGGCGTCGACGTCAACGGCGTGACCGGACTGCGCCTCGTCAACCCCGGGAGCGCCGAAGCCCTCGTCCAGGTGCGGGTCCTCACGGCCACCGGACCGAGCCAGCCGACCGAGCTGCGCGCCGTGCGCGTGCCTGCGGAGTCGACCACGGACCTCCGGCTCGACCTGCCGGCCGGTGGCGTCGGCTTCCGCCTCGTCTCCGACCAGCCGGTGACGGCCGGTGCCTACGTCGAGCGACGGGCCGCGACCGGCGCGGACCGGATGAGCGACTTCGGCTGGGCGCCGGCGACATCGGCGGTCCGGTCGACGGCCGGCCTGCTCCTGCCCGGCCTCGAGGGCGCGGGTGCCACGACCTCGTTGCTGCTCTCGGCGGCCTCCGCGGCCCAGGTCACGGTCACGCTGGGGACGGGTGACGCCGCCACCTCGAAGGTCGTCGCGGTGCCCGCAGACTCGACCGTCACCGTGCCCGTCGGCGCCGCCACGAGCCTCTGGCTGCGGGTCGACTCCGGCGAGGTGCATGCGGCCGCCACGGTGAGCGGCGTCGACGGCGGGGCCCCCTTCTTCTCCGTCGCGGCCATCACCGGCGCGCCGGTCAGCGCCCTGGCCATCCCGGTGCGCCAGGTGCGCCGCTGACGGCTCGTCAGTCGCCGAAGCCGGGGTCGAGCTCCTCCGGGGTGACCCCCATCAGGCCGGCCACCTGCTCGGTGACGATGTCGGCGACGAGGGCCGCCTTCTCCCGGGCGTCGGTGACCCGGGTCTCGACCGGGCGGCGGTAGACGACGATGCGGGCCGGTTGGCCGCCCGAGGCCGGGTAGAGGCGCCCGAGGGGGACCTCGTGGTGGTCCCACGGTGCCGGGCCCCGCGGCACGTCCTCGACGGCGAACTCCACGACCGGGAAGGCCCGGCCGCACGTCGCCTCGAGCCGGGCGGCCGCGTCGAGGACGAAGTCGTCGAAGGCGTCCCTCCGGCTCGTCATCGCCGGGACGGGGGGCCAGGCCATCGGGCCGCGGTGGCCCCGGCCGTGGCGGTCGCGTCGGCGCGACGGGTCGGGGCGCGTGCTCACGCCGCCAGCCTAGTTCTCGTGACGCGCCTCGAGCGCCTCGCCCGGCCTCGGCGTGGTGGCTCGGTGGTGTCCCCGACGCCCACTAGAGTCGACGATCGTGGGTCTGACACGTGGATGTTCCAAGACGGGGTGCGCCCGTCCGGCCGTGGCGACCCTCACGTATGCCTACGCCGACCGCGCCGTCGTGCTCGGCCCGCTCGCGACGTACGCCGAACCGCACACCTACGATCTGTGCCGCGAGCACGCCGAACGGATGACGGCTCCACGCGGCTGGGACGTCGTGCGTCTCGGTGGTGACTACCCGGAGCCGGCCCTCGCCAGCGACGACCTGCTCGCCCTCGCCGACGCCGTCCGTGAGGCCGGCCGTCCCCGCACGCCACGGACCGGTGCGGAGAGCCGGGCGGCAGAGGCGTCGGGGGAGCGCGGCTCGGCCCGCAGCCAGGCCGCGACCGAGGCCGGCTCGGGCGCCGTCGAGGCGGGTCGTCGCGGTCACCTGCGCATCCTGCGCGACAGCTGAGCACTAGAGTCGTCGCCGTGCCGACCCTCGCAGACTTCATCAAGGCCTACGACGTCCGGGGACTCGTCCCCGAGCAGCTCTCGCCCGAGGTCGCACGCGCGATCGGGGCGGCCTTCGCCGAGGTCGTGGTGATCCCCGACGGGCACCGCGGGGTCGTGGTCGGCCACGACATGCGTCCGAGCTCGCCGGGGCTCTCCCGGGCCTTCGCCGACGGGGTGACCTCCCGGGGCGTCGACGTCACCCTCATCGGGCTCTGCTCGACCGACGGCCTCTACTACGCGAGCGGGGCCCTCGACCTGCCCGGGGCGATGTTCACCGCGAGCCACAACCCAGCGGCATACAACGGGATCAAGCTGTGCCGGTCCGCGGCTCGCCCCGTCGGCCAGGACTCGGGGCTCGGCGAGATCCGCGACCTCGCCCAGTGGCTGCTCGACAGCCGGTCCGGCCTCCCGGACCCGCGGGAGCCGCAGGGGGTCCTCAGCGAGCGGGACGTGCTCGCCGACTACGCCGCCTTCCTGCGCGGGCTCGTCGACATCTCGGGCTCGCGGCCGTTGACGGTCGTCGTCGACGCGGGCAACGGGATGGGCGGCCACACCGTGCCGGCCGTGCTCGGGACCGGCGCCGGGCTTCCCGCGCTGCCGCTGACGGTCATCCCGCTCTACTTCGAGCTCGACGGGACCTTCCCCAACCACGAGGCCAACCCGCTCGACCCGGCCAACCTCGTCGACCTGCAGGCCGCCGTCGTCGCGCACGGCGCCGACCTCGGTCTCGCCTTCGACGGAGACGCCGACCGGTGCTTCGTCGTCGACGCCGACGGCCAACCCGTCTCTCCCTCGGCCATCACCGGACTCGTGGCGACCCGCGAGATCGCCCGGGCCCGGGCCGGCGGGGAGTCCGACGTGACGATCGTGCACAACGTCATCTCCAGCGCCGCCGTCGCCGAGATCGTCCGCGAGCACGGCGCCACCCCGCTCCGGACCCGCGTCGGCCACTCCTTCATCAAGGGGGAGATGGCCCGGTCCGGGGCCGTCTTCGGCGGCGAGCACTCGGCGCACTACTACTTCCGCGACTTCTGGTTCGCCGACACCGGCATGCTCGCCGCGCTGCACGTCCTCGCAGCCCTCGGTGAGCAGGCCGGCCCGCTCACGGCGCTCACCGACGAGTTCGAGCGCTACGTCGCGTCGGGCGAGATCAACAGCGCCGTGGGCGACCAGGCAGCCGCGGTCGAGCGGATCCGCGGCTGGGCGGCCGAGCACGCCGCCGGCACCGACGAGCTCGACGGGCTCACGGTGAGCTGCGCCCCGGGGGAGGCGCCCTCGTGGTGGCTCAACGTCCGGGCGTCCAACACCGAGCCCCTGCTCCGGCTCAATGTCGAGGCAGCCGATCATGAGACCATGGAACGGATCCGTGACGAGCTGCTCGCGCTGATCCGCAGCAACGGAGGAGAGTCATGAGCGACAGCGCGACCGAGGACGCCGGACGAGCCGTCGACGGCATCGAACCCTGGCTCCGCGACATCATCCGGTGCCCACGGTGCACCGGACCGCTGACCGACGCGCACACGGCAGACGGCGCCGAGCTGCACTGCCCGACCTGCGCGCTCGCCTACACCGTCGACGACGGGGTGCCGGTCCTGCTCGTCGAGCTCGCCCGGCCGCTCGGCGACTGACCGGCCCGGCGATGTTCGACGAGGCGCGGCTCGACGACGAGGACCAGGTCGCCCGGCTCGACCGGTCCGACACCCTCCGAGCCCTCGCCGGTGCCGGCGCCCAGGTGCGCCGCACGGCCGCAGCCGCGCAGGACGCCGGGCTGCACCGCCTCGACGGGCTCAACCCCCGCGGCGTCGTCGTCGCGGCGACGGGCGGGTCGGCCGCCGTCGCCGACCTCTTCGAGGCGGCCACCCGCGGCAGCGGCGCCATCCCCGTCGAGACCTGCCGGTCGGGTCCGCTGCCGGGATGGGTCGGGTCCCTCGACCTCGTCATCGCCGTCTCGCAGTCGGGCCGTGCGTCGCAGTCGCTCGACCTCGCGGCCGAGGCCGCGCGGCGGGGTGCGATGCTGCTCACCGTCGGCGCGCCGGACTCCCCGCTGGCAGAGGTGTCCGCCCGGGCCCGCGGCGTCCACGTGCCCGTCTCGGCACCGGGATCCACCTCCCGCACGTCGATGTGGGCGCAGGCCACGCCGGTGCTCCTCGCCGCCGAGGTGCTCGGGCTGGCGGGGACCGGCGGCGACCGCCTCGCCCGGATCGCCGACGTCCTCGACGCGCGGGCCCAGGACGCGCGACCGGGCTCCGAGTCGTTCGTCAACCCGGCCAAGATCCTCGCCACCGAGGTGGCGGAGTCGATCGCGATCGTGCTCGGCGTCGGGGCCTTCGGCGGCGTGGCCGCCCGTCGGGCCGGGGCGATGTTCGGTCGCACCGGACGCGTCCCCGTGGCGTCGGGAACCCTGCCCGACATGGCCAGCCAGATCGTCGCCTGCTTCGACGGACCGCTCGCGGGAGGCGAGGGGGGAGACGGCGCCGGCGACGACCTCTTCGCCGACCCGTTCCTCGACGGCCCCACGGCCCCACCGCTCCGCCTCGTCATGCTGGGGGAGGGCGACAGCGAGCACCGGGCCGCCGTGGAGGTCGACCCCGAGCGCGGGCTCGTGGACGCCGTGGTGGAGGCCGCCCGGGACGCGGGCGTCCGCGTCTCCCACGTCGACGCGTTCGACACCGACCCGTTGCTGCGGCTCGCGTGGCACGTCGCCCTCACCGACTTCGCCGCGACCTACCTCGCGATCGGCCACGGATTCGACCCGGCCACCTCACCGCACGTGCGGCTGCTCCGGGCTCGCTCGCGCGGTGACTAGGGTTCTCGTGTGACTGAGCACTTCGACCTCGCCATCATCGGCACCGGATCGGGCAACTCCCTCGTGACCCCGGACTTCGACGACAAGCGCGTGGCGATCATCGAGTCGGGTGTGTTCGGCGGCACCTGCCTCAACGTCGGCTGCATCCCGACCAAGATGTTCGTGTATGCCGCTGAGGTGGCCGACACGATCCGTCACGCCGGGCGCTTCGGCGTCGACGGGCGGGTGGACGCGGTGCGCTGGCGGGACATCCGCGACCGGGTCTTCACCCGGATCGACCCGATCGCCGAGCGCGGGAAGAACTGGCGGATCGTCGGGCCCAACACGACGGCCTTCCTCGGTCGGGCCCGCTTCACCGGCGAGCGCGAGCTCGCCGTCGACCTCCACGACGGCACGACCGCGCACCTGACCGCGGACCAGGTCGTCATCGCCACGGGCGCGCACCCGCACGTCCCCGACCTCGTCCGCGACTCGGGCGTGACCTTCCACACCTCCGACACGGTTATGCGCATCGACGCCCTGCCCGAGCGGATGGCGATCATCGGCGGCGGCTACATCGCGGTGGAGATGGCCCACGTGTTCTCCGCCCTCGGCGTCCAGGTCACCGTCCTCGTCCGCGGACCCCAGCTGCTGCGCCAGCTCGACGACGACCTCTCCCGGCGCTTCACGGCGATCGCGCGCGACCGATGGGACGTCCGGACCGGTGTCGAGGTGCACGGGCTCGAGTCCGTCGGCGCCGACGGCGGGGCCCGTCTCGACCTCGGCGCGGGCGGGTCGCTCGAGACGGACCTGCTGCTCGTCGCGACCGGGCGCACCCCCAGCTCCACCGGCCTCGGGCTCGAGCTCGCCGGGGTGCGCTACCAGCCCGACGGTCGCGTCGTGGTCGACGCCTTCGGCCGCACGACCGCCGACGGGGTCTGGTCGCTCGGTGACGTCAGCTCGGCCCACCAGCTCAAGCACGTCGCCAACGCCGAGGCGCGGACCGTCGCCCACAACCTCGTCCACCCGGAGGACCTGCGCGACTTCCCGCACGACCACGTGCCCTCGGGCATCTTCAGCCACCCCCAGGTCGCGAGCGTCGGCCTGACCGAGCAGGAGTGCCTCGCGCGGGGACTGCGGCACGTGACGAAGATCCAGTCCTACGGCGACACGGCATACGGCTGGGCGATGGAGGACACGACGAGCGTCTGCAAGGTGATCGCCGACCCCGCCACCGGCCTGCTCCTCGGCGCGCACCTGATGGGCCCGCACGCGACGACGCTCATCCAGCCGCTCATCCAGGCGATGGCCTTCGGAACGCCGGCCCGGCAGGTGGCCCGGGGCCAGTACTGGATCCACCCGGCGCTCGCCGAGGTCATCGAGAACGCGCTGCTCGGGCTCGAGCTCGACGCCGACGACTGAGGCCGCCCGGCTCGCGGTTGGCTCGTTCCTGAACGGCGGCTGGATGCCCCTAGGCTGGGCGCCATGTCAACCGAGGGTGGAAACAAGGCGGTCATCGCCGCGCTGCTGGCCAACTCCGGGATCGCGGTCACGAAGTTCGTCGCGTTCCTGCTGACCGGGGCCAGCTCGATGCTCGCCGAGGCGGTGCACTCGGTCGCCGACTCCGGCAACCAGGGCCTGCTGCTGCTCGGTAGCAAGAGAGCCAAGCAGGCCGCCACCCCCGAGCACCCTTTCGGCTTCGGGCGTGAGCGCTACGTCTACGCCTTCGTCGTCTCGATCGTCCTGTTCAGCATCGGCGGCCTCTTCGCCCTCTACGAGGCGTTCCACAAGTACGAAGAGACCCACGCGGGCGTTCCCAACCAGCTGCTCGACAGCCGGTGGTGGTGGGTGCCGATCGTCGTCCTGCTCGCCGCCATCGTCATGGAGGGGCTCTCCTTCCGCACGGCGGTCCGGGAGAGCAACCACTCGCGGGGATCGCGGTCCTGGCCGGAGTTCATCCGGCGGGCCAAGGCCCCGGAGCTTCCCGTCATCCTGCTCGAGGACTTCGCCGCGCTCATCGGCCTCGTCTTCGCCCTCCTCGGCGTCGGGCTGACCCTGCTCACCGAGAACGGCTACTGGGACGTGGTGGGCACGGCGATGATCGGCCTGCTCCTCGTCCTTGTCGCGATCACCCTCGCCATCGAGATGAAGTCGCTGCTCGTCGGCGAGTCTGCGACCCCCGAGCACCAACGGGCCCTCGCCGCGGCGATCAGCGGCACCGACGGCGTCGACCGGCTGATCCACATGAAGACCCTCCACCTCGGCCCCGACGAGGTGCTCGTCGGGGTCAAGATCGCGGTGACCCGCACCGACCGCGCCGACGACGTCGCGGAGGCGATCGACGCCGCCGAGCGGGCCGCCCGGGCGGCCGTGCCTGACCTCCAGCTCGTCATGTACGTCGAGCCGGACCTCGACCGGAGCCTCGTGCGCTGAGCCGACGCCGGTTCGAGACCGCGGTCCCCGGTCGCTAGACTGGGCGACTGCCGGCGTGGGTGATGACCCAACAACTGCCCAGAGGGGCGCGCCGGGTCTGCACACCCCAGGAATCAACGGAAGAGATGACTCATGTCCTTTGACTACAAGGTGGCCGACCTGAGCCTCGCCGAGGCCGGCCGTCACCAGCTCCGACTTGCCGAGCACGAGATGCCCGGCCTGATGTCGATCCGCGAGGAGTTCGCTGCGAGCCAGCCGCTCAAGGGCGCGCGGATCGCCGGGTCGCTCCACATGACGGTCCAGACCGCCGTGCTCATCGAGACGCTCACTGCGCTCGGTGCGGAGGTCCGCTGGGCCTCCTGCAACATCTACTCGACCCAGGACGAGGCCGCTGCGGCCGTCGTCGTCGGCCCCGAGGGCTCGGGCGACGACCTGCAGGGCGTGCCCGTCTTCGCCTGGAAGGGCGAGACGCTGCCGGAGTACTGGTGGTGCACCGACCAGATCCTCACCTGGCCCGCCGGGCCCGACGGCGAGGTCCGCGGACCGAACATGATCCTCGACGACGGTGGCGACGCCACGATGCTCGTCCACAAGGGCCGCGAGTGGGAGCAGGCCGGTCAGGTGCCGCCGACCACCGAGGAGGACTCCGAGGAGTTCAGCGTCTTCAAGGACCTCGTCCGCTCGGGCCTCGACGCGCAGCCGCAGAAGTGGACGACGGTCGCTGCCGGCATCAAGGGCGTCACCGAGGAGACGACGACGGGGGTCCACCGCCTCTACCAGCTCGCCGAGGCCGGCGAGCTGCTCTTCCCCGCCATCAACGTCAACGACGCGGTGACCAAGAGCAAGTTCGACAACACCTACGGCACCCGCCACTCGCTCATCGACGGCCTGAACCGGGCCACCGACGTGCTCATCGGTGGCAAGGTGACCGTCGTCGCCGGCTTCGGCGACGTGGGCAAGGGATGCGCCGAGGCGCTCCGGGGCCAGGGCGCCCGCGTCATCGTCACCGAGATCGACCCGATCTGCGCCCTGCAGGCCGCGATGGAGGGCTACCAGGTCGCCACGATGGAGGACGTCGTCGAGACGGCCGACATCTTCGTCACGACGACCGGCTGCTACGACGTCATCACCGCCGAGCACATGGCGCGGATGAAGAACAAGGCCATCGTCGCCAACATCGGCCACTTCGACAACGAGATCGACATGGCCGGTCTCGCTCGGACCCCGGGCATCACGAAGACCGAGATCAAGCCGCAGGTCCACGAGTGGACGTTCGAGTCGGGCAGCAGCATCATCGTGCTGTCCGAGGGCCGGCTGATGAACCTCGGCAACGCGACCGGTCACCCGAGCTTCGTGATGAGCAACAGCTTCTCCAACCAGACGATCGCCCAGATCGAGCTCTTCACCAAGACCGGCGACTACGACAGGCAGGTCTACACCCTGCCCAAGCACCTCGACGAGAAGGTCGCCCGGCTGCACCTCGACGCCCTCGGCGTCCGGCTCACCGAGCTGACCAAGGGTCAGGCCGAGTACCTCGGCGTCGACGTCGCCGGCCCGTACAAGCCGGAGCACTACCGCTACTGACCGACCTCTGCCCTCGCGGACCCGCTCGGTTCGCGACAGTGCGAGGTATGCCGCCCTCCCGACCACGGGAGGGCGGCATACCTGTGTCCGGAGGCCCCCCGGGGACAGCCGCCTCAGCCGGGGTTCGTGGCGGGCGCGCGGAGCAGGACGTAGTCGGCGCCCCTGTCGGCGACCTTCCAGCCCGCCTGGGCCGTCAGGGCCTCGGTCACCGGCAGGCCCGTCGGCAGCAGTGCCCAGTGGCAGGACGTGCGTCCCAGATAGGACTGCCAGCCCGGTGACCCGGTCGCGAACCCCAGGTAGGCCCGGACGTAGTCCACGGCGTAGACCTCGGTCCGGCCGTCGATGGCCGGCCGCACGTTGGGATGGGCGTAGATCAGCCAGCCACCCGACCCGTAGTCGTTGCACACGACCGTGTCGGCCGGCAGGGCGGCGATTGCCGTGTCGAGGTCGTTGGGACCCCAGGCGGGCACGGCACCCCGCGTGGGCGCGAGGACCGCGGCGATGAGGAGGGCGACCACGGTCAGGCCGAGCGTGAGCGCCACCTCGGCGCGCCGCATGGGTTCGCGGGCCAGACCCGTGGGCGCATGGAGGGCAGCAGCGGCGACCGGGGCGAGCACGGCCGCCCCCACGGGGATCGTCCGGGCATAGGCGAGCGCGAAACCCGCCGCGGTGGCGAGCAGCAGCAGGCTCGTCCAGCCGGGACGGCTGCGGGCCCTGCTCCACACGAGCATCGTGGCTCCCGCCAGCACGAGGAAGGAGACGAAGCTGAGATCGGTGAGGGATGGTGAACGCCATTCCTCGACGAACTGCGTCATCTCCCGCACCGCCACGGGCGAGAGCAGGAGACCGGGGCCGACCGGGGTCAGCGCCGCGGCGACGACCGACCCGACCGGGACGACGGCGAGGCGCAACCAGGCCCTTCCGCGCACGCGTCCGTCGAGCAGGATGCCGAGCAGCGACACGGCGCCCACGGCCGGTCCCACGAACCACATGCCGTGGCAGCACGCCCACAGCCACGTCAGCGGGATGAGCCACCACCGCGCCCGTCCGTCCCGCGCGGTCCCGAGCCAGGCGTGCGTGGTGATGACAGCGAGCGTGAAGCTCACCATCTGGGGGCGCAGCGACAGGCTGATCCCGAGAGCGAGGACCGTCAGGGCCATGACGATCGAGGAGACGAGAAGCGACGCCTCGCTGCGGACCGCGCGCCAGGCGGCGAGGGCGAACGCCGCCGCGGCCAGGGGCAGCAGCCAGGAGACCCCGGGCAGGCCCAGCGCCTGGCGCATCACGCTCATCGCGAGCTCGGGAAGCCACTCGTGCAGACGCCATGGCTGGCTCGACATCGTGCTCCACGGATCAGGCCCGTTGAACGTCCAGGTCGCCCGAAGGTGGTCACCCGCGGCGATGTGCCAGAAGGTGTCGGGGTCACCGACGGGCTTCGCCGCCGCGATGACGAAGACGGCAGCCACGACACCGGGCATCGCCTGGCGGAGCAGGAGCGGGAGGGCCGAGCGGGTCCCGGCCGCGGACGGCTCCAGAGCCACCGCAGGCGACATCGCCGTCATTCGCTCCTGGTCGACGACAGGGGAGTCGATGGCGGCGGGGGTGGGGGGAGCGCTCGTCACCCGGAGATCATGGCTGGTTCCGGCTGCTTTATGCGCTTTTTCAGGTGATTCACGCTTTCTGAACGCTTTTGGTCAGGCCGGGACCATCCGGGTGCGCGTGCGAGGATGGATGCTCTCGTGCGCGGGGTCCCGCCCGCCCCGCGAACTCCCCACCGCTCGCTCCGACGACCCGAGGACATGATGAAGAGGTTTCCGGCCGGCGCCCTGGCGCTCGCAGTGACGCTCGCAGTGACGCTCGGGCTCGGTGCCTGCGGGTCCCCCGACGAGACACCCCCGACGCCGGCGCCGAGTGCCACCAGCGCCACGAGTTCCAGGAGTGCGCCCACAGACACCTCAGCGAGCGCCGGCAGCGGCACTGCGACGCCGGGCCCGACCGCCTCGACGGCGCTGACCGCCGTCGACCAGACGACGCCGGAGGCCGCGATGACGTCGTGGCTGCGGGCCATGGTGGCCGGCAACGCCGCCGGTGTCTGTGCGGTCATGGCGGCAGACGGCAAGCCGATCCCCCGCATCCCGAAGGCCTCCGACGCCTGTGCGTCGACGATCGCGTCGCGCCTCGAGGAGCTGAGCGCCCTCGGCGCGGCCTTCGACGGGCTGACCATCACGGGGGCCACGGTGAACGGCAGCACGGCGACGTTCCAGAGCGTCACGACGGAGCCTGCCATCGCCGCAGACGTCGTCTCCCACTTCACGGCGGTCAAGCTCGACGGCAAGTGGTACGTCACGGAGGGCTGACCGGTGTTGCGTGTGTGATGATCTGGGGCAGGACGGTGGATCCGCCGACGGTGCGGATCGGACGAGGAGTGGGCTGTGAAGGGTCGGGTTCTGGTCGTCGATGACGACCTCGCACTCGCCGAGATGCTGGGGATCGTGCTGCGCAACGAGGGTCTCGACGTCACGCACGTCGCGGACGGCTCGGAGGCGGTCGGGGCGTTCCGCGACAGCCGCCCCGACCTCGTGCTGCTCGACGTGATGCTCCCGGGCCTCGACGGCATGGAGGTCTGCCGACGGATCCGCGCCGAGAGCGGGGTGCCGATCGTGATGCTCACCGCACGTACCGACACCGTCGACATCGTCGTCGGGCTCGAGTCCGGCGCCGACGACTACGTCGTCAAGCCGTTCAAGCCCCAGGAGCTGATCGCGCGCGTCCGGGCCCGGCTCCGCCGCGGCGATGAGCCGGCCCCCGAGAAGCTGACGATCGGTGACCTCGACATCGACGTGGCCGGGCACTCGGTCAGGCGGGCCGAGGAGCCGCTCTCGCTGACCCCGCTCGAGTTCGACCTGCTCGTCGCGCTCGCCCGCAAGCCGTGGCAGGTCTTCACCCGCGAGGTCCTGCTCGAGCAGGTGTGGGGCTACCGGCACGCCGGCGACACCCGGTTGGTCAACGTCCACGTCCAGCGGCTCCGGTCCAAGATCGAGCACGACCCTGAGCACCCCGAGATCGTCGTCACCGTCCGGGGTGTCGGCTACAAGGCCGGCCCGACCTGAGATGAGCCTCCCCAGCGACGCCGACCCAGGGGCCGGGCCCGAGACCGCGGCCGGTCCTGCGTCCGGGTCCGCGTCCGGGTCAGCGCCCACGCCCGCGCCGGGGGCGGGCCCGCGGGCGCTGTCGGCCCTCGGGGCGCTCGCGCGTCGGACGACGCACCTGTGGCGCTCGTCGCTGAGCTTCCGGGTCGTCGTGATCACGATGCTGCTCGGCATCCTCGTGCTGAGCACCGTCGGGACCTACCTCTACGGCTCGATCGCCCAGGGCTTGGTCGACGGCCGGCAGCGGATCGCCGCCGACGACAGCCTCCGCGACGCGACGGACGCGCAGAAGCAGTTCGACTCGACGGACCAGACGGCCTCGGTGGCCGAGCTGACCCAGACGGCGACCGACCTCGTCAACAAGTACCGCCGCGACTCCGGCAACGAGGTGCGCTACGTCGTGCTCACCCGGCTCGAGACCAACGACCTGCCGACGATCATCGGGCCCATCGAGAGCGGCGGGGTGGGGGTGCGGTTCATCCCCGAGGAGCTTTCGCGGCAGGTCTCGGCGGCCCCCGACGTCCAGCACCTGCAGGTTGCCACGATCGAGGAGGACACCGGCGAGATCTCCGCGGTCATCGTCGGGCAGAAGATCGTGCTGCCCGTGGCGGGGGACTACGGCCTCTACTTCATCTACCCGATGCATCGTGAGCGGGAGATCATCAGCCTCATCGGGCGCACCTTCCTCTTCGGCGGCGCGGCCCTGATCCTGCTCGTCGGCGCGATCGCCTTCGTCGTCACCCGCATCGTCGCCGACCCGCTTCGCCGGGCCGCGATCGTGGCCGAACGGTTCGCCGACGGCAACCTCAACGAGCGGATGCGGTCCAAGGGTGAGGACGACATCGCCCGTCTCGGCAACTCCTTCAACGCCATGGCTGCCTCCATCCAGCAGCAGATCGCGCAGTTGGAGAACCTCTCACGCGTCCAGCAGCGCTTCGTGTCGGACGTGTCGCACGAGCTGCGCACGCCGTTGACGACGATCCGGATGGCCGGCGACCTGATCCATGACTCCCGCTCGAGCTTCGAGCCGACAGTGGCCCGGTCGGCGGAGCTGCTGCGCGGCGAGCTCGACCGCTTCGAGTCCCTCCTGACCGACCTGCTCGAGATCTCTCGCTTCGACGCCGGAGCCGCGGTGCTCGACATCGAGGCGACGGACCTGCGCGCCTGCGTCGAGCGGGCGGTCGACGCCCACCGCACCCTCGCCGCTCGCAAGGGCACCCGGCTCGTCGTCGACGAGCCCGACGTCCCGGTCATTGCCGAGATGGACTCGCGCCGCATCGAACGAATCCTGCGCAACCTCGTCTCCAACGCGATCGAGCACGGCGAGGGCCGGCCGATCGAGATCACCCTCGGCAGCAACGACTCGGCCGTGGCCGTCACGGTCCGGGACCACGGCGTGGGCCTGCGTCCCGGTGAGGCCGCGCTCGTCTTCACCCGCTTCTGGCGGGCCGACCCGGCCCGTGCCCGGACGACCGGCGGGACCGGGCTCGGCCTCGCGATCTCGCTCGAGGACGCGCGCCTGCACGCGGGACGTCTCGAGGCATGGGGGGCCTTGGGGGAGGGGTCCTGCTTCCGTCTGATCCTGCCCCGGCAGGCGGACGCGACGATCACCGGTTCACCGCTCCCGCTCAGCCCCCTGCTCGTCGAGGCGTCCGGTCGCCGGTCCCGGGGTGCGGGCCCGACCGGCCCGACCGGCCCGACCGGCTCGACCGGCTCGACCGGCCCGACCGGCCCGGCCCACACGGGTGCTCTGCCCGCGCCGGTACGCTCGTCCGGGACGGCCGGGCGGTGAGACGTCGCGCCGTCCTCGGCGCCGCCGTGGCGACGGTGCTGTCGCTCGCGGCGTGCGGAGGCCTGCCCCAGACCGGCCCCGTCACCGACGGCCGGCGTCTCGGGGACAACGTGGGCGACCCCGTTCGGGTCTTCGCCCAGGGCCCGGTCGACGGCTCGAGCCAGGAGGCCATCGTCCGGGGCTTCATCCGGGCGGGCGACGACAGCGACGAGACGCGGGCGACGGGCAAGTCCTACCTCGCTCCGCAGTCGATCGACCTGTGGCGCCCGACGAGCATGGACATCGTCGTCTACGACAGCGTCGCCGACATCGCGGTGAAGAAGGTCGGTGAGGAGAGCCTCGAGGTCACGACCGACGCCGTCGCGAAGGTCACGCCGGACGGTCGCTACGAAGAGCTGCCCGCTGGCACGCAGGTGAAGGCCACCTTCGGCCTGACGAAGGTCGGCGGGGAGTGGCGCGTCGTCCTGCCCGCGACCGGGTTCGGTCTGTGGCTCGACTCCAACGCCTTCGACCGCCTCTTCACCAACCGCGTCGGCTTCTACGTCACGCCCGCGGGCCGGCGGCTGGTGCCCGACCCGCGGTGGTTCCCCAGCGGGTCGCGGATGGCGACGACGCTGTCGCGAGCCCAGCTGAGCCCCGTCCCCGACTACCTGGCGGGCGCCCTCGTCACGGGCGTCCCGGTGGGCACGAAGCTCGCGGTCAACGCGGTCCCGGTCGAGAACGGCGTCGCTCAGGTCAACCTCAGCACCCAGGCCCTGGAGGCCGACCCCGATGACCGGACGGCGATGTGGGCCCAGCTCACCGCGACGCTGGGCCAGGTGGCAGGGGTCTCGTCCGTCTCGCTCTCGGCCGAGGGTGCGCCGCTCGACCTCCCCGGCGGGGGCAACGCCGTGTCGTCGGCGAGCGCCCTCGGCTTCGACATCGTCGTGCCGACATCGTTCGACACGGCCCTGCTCCGGCAGAAGGACAAGCTCGCGGTCATCGACCCGCGCTACATCCCCGACGACGTCAACGGCAAGCGGCCGCCGCCCTCGACGAAGACCTCCTTCACCGCCTCGATCCCCGAGGGGTGGACCCGCCTCGCGCTCTCCGCCGACGGGCGCGAGATCGCCGCGGTCGGCGGCGACCTCAAGGAGCTGTCCCGGTGGCAGGCGACGAAGGCGCCGATCCTCGTGCCGTCCTTCGCGACGGGCCTGACCCGGCCGACCTACGACGCATCCGGCTTCCTCTGGGTCGGCGGTGTCGACCCGGCAGGCAACGCCCGGGTCTTCGTGCTCGACTCGGACACCGCCGATGCCGGTGCGGTCCCCGCTGCGATCTCCGTCCCGTGGCTCCGGAGCCGGCGCGTCGTCAGCCTCACGGTCGCGGCGGACGGCGCCCGGATGCTCATCGTGACGACGAACACCGCGGGGGCGGATGCCCAGCTGGCCGTCACCGGGATCGTCCGATCGGCGAACGGCGCCCCAACTGCGCTTGCTGCCCCGTGGCGGCAGGCGCAGCCCCTCACCCTCATCAAGGACGTCGTCTGGCTCGACAGCACGACGTATGCCGTCCTCGGCCGGATCGCCGACACCGAGCCGGTGCGCGCCTGGCTCGGCACGATCGGGGCGGGCGTCGACGGCATCCGACGTCGCGGCAACGCCGACCCGAAGGACAGCCGCCTCGCGGCCGTCCCACGCGGCGCGAGCATCACGACCGTCGGCGGACCCCGCGGCCTCATCGTGATCACCGACGAGGGCAGCGTGCTGGCGCGGGCGGGAGCGACCTGGCGCAAGATCAACGAGGGCACCGACCTGCTCGTGCCCGGCCGCTGACACCCCGCCGGTCCACAACCCCGTGAGCGTCCCACCCGCTCCACCGACTCGAGGCGAGGGGTGGACCGGCCCCACCCCCCTATGGTCTGCTGCCCCGATGGAGCCGTCCCGCAGGACCGAGGCGCACGGCGTGGCCGCGCTGCTCGACCTCGTCCTGCCGGCGGAGTGCCTCGGCTGCGGTCGGGCCGGCCGTACCTGGTGCCGTCGGTGTGCCCTCGCACTGCACCGGCTGCTCGCCGGCGGTGTCGTGCAGGTCCGTCCGACCCCGGCGCCCGCCGGCCTGCCGCCCGTCCACGCGGCGTGCGACTACGCCGGGCCGGTGCGGGCGGTGATCGGGCGCTGGAAGGACCACGGTCGACACGACGCGGCGCCCCTGCTCGGGCCGCTGCTCACCGCCGCGGTCCACGCGGCCCTGCGCCAGCAGGGATGGGTCGGGCGACCGGCAATCCTCGTGCCGGCGCCGTCGTCGCGACGGTCCCGGCGCACCCGGGGTGGGACGCCCCTGGAGGGGCTGTCCCGACGGGTGCTGCCTGACCCCCGTGAGCCGCCCGATCCGCTCGACCCACTCGGGCTGCTCCGGCTGGCCCCGGTCCTGGCACACGGCCGGCCGGTGGCGGACCAGGCCGGACTCGGCACCACGGAGCGGCGGCGCAACCTCGACGGGGCCCTGACCCTCGTGCCGCGCTGGCGCGAGGTGGTGACCGGGCGCCGGGTCGTGCTCGTCGACGACGTGATGACGACGGGCAGCACGCTCGCCGAGGCAGCCCGCGTGCTGCGGGCGGCGGGCGCCTCGGACATCGTCGCCGCGGTGGTGGCCACGACCCGCCGGCACGGCACCTCCGGACCTCACGGCCGGTTGTGAGATCGGTCCGTTTCGCCGTTTTCGCCTTCCCAGGCCGGGCCCCCCGAAGTAGGGTCGGAGATGGAAGCCCCGCCGGGGGTGACAGGCCGATCGTGGTCCTCGCGTCCGGGCTGATCGAGCGAGAGGGGATGGTGCCGAGGCGACACGCGGGTCTTTCCCGGGCCTGGACTCTTACCAGGAAAATCCGTTCGATCAAGGAGGAAAACGTGGAGATCGTCGTCACTGGACGGCACGTCCAGATTCCCGACCGCTTCCGAGAGCAGCTGGGCGAGCGCCTGGCCAAGGTCCCCTCACTGGCACCCAAGGTGCACCGCATCGACGTCGTCGTCACCCATGAGCGCGTGGCGCGGGGGTCCGACCGGGTCGAGATCACGTGCCATGCCAAGGGACCCGTCATCCGCGCCGAGGCCTGCCTCGATGACAAGTTCGCCGCGCTCGACGCGGCCGCGGACAAGCTCATGGAACGGCTTCGTCGCATGCACGACAAGCGGCAGGTCAGTCGAGGACGGCGCATCCCCGAGTCCGTCGGCCACGCCACGGCCCGATCCGAGGTTGGCGATGAGCCAAGCACCACCGCGACGGACGAGCCCGACGACGCCGACCTCACGCGGTTCGGCGCCGTCGGCAACTCCCCGATCGAGGTCCGGGAGAAGGTGCACACGGCCGCACCGATGTCGCTCGAGGACGCCGTCAATGAGATGGAGCTCGTCGGACACGACTTCTTCCTCTTCCATGACGCCGACACCGACCGCCCCAGCGTGGTCTACCGCCGCCGTGGCTGGAGCTACGGGGTGCTCCACCTCGAGACCGACAACGACGTCGCCGCGACCGCCTGACCTCTCCCCGCAGCGCCGGCCACCCACACCCCTCCGGGGGGGTGGGTGGCCGGTTCCCGTCACCCTCGTGGGCTCGAGCGCCGCGGGCCCGACACGGTGTCGGTGATCTTTGCCAAGATGGCCCCGTGCCCCCGACGCAGCGTGCGACCCCGACCGACGACCCGAGTCCGACCGAGCGGATCCGGGTGCTCATCGTCGATGACCACGCGCTCTACCGGCGTGGGCTGCAGACCATCCTCGCCACCGAGGAGGGCTTCGAGGTGGTCGGCGAGGCGGCCGACGGGGTGGCCGCGGTGACGCAGGCCGAGGAGACGCTGCCGGACGTCATCGTCATGGACGTCGGCATGCCCAAGCGTGGCGGCATCGAGGCGTGCCGGTTGATCCGCCAGCGCGTCCCGTCGGCACGGATCCTCATGCTCACCAGCTCTGACGACGAGGCGAACCTCTTCGAGGCGGTGCGGGCCGGCGCCAACGGCTACCTGCTCAAGGACGTGCCGCCGGAGGAGGTTGCCGCCGGGATCGTCGCGCTCCACCAGGGCCACTCGCTCATCTCCCCGCTCATGGCGGCCAAGCTGCTGAGCGAGTTCGCCCAGATGAGCGACCGGGCGACGGTTGCCGAGGTCGTCCCTTCTCCCGTGCTCGAGCTGCCCCGCCTGACCGACCGTGAGCTGCAGATCCTGCGCCTCGTGGCCCGGGGCCGCCTCAACCGCGAGATCGCGGCCGAGCTGTTCATCTCCGACAACACCGTGCGCAACCACATCCGCAACATCCTCGACAAGCTGCAGATGCACTCGCGGATGGAGGCGGCGATGTATGCCGTCCGCCAGCGGCTCATCGAACCCGGCGAATGACCCCGGGAGCCGGGGGCGCGAGCCGGACCCTCACCCGCGGGCAGGCGAAGCGGGTCGCGCTCGCGGCGCAGGGGTTCCTCGACCCTCGACCGGCACCGTTCACCGCGACGATGCGTCACCTCCAGCGCGTCGTCGACCGGGTCGGCGTCGTGCAGATCGACAGCGTCAACGTCGTGGCTCGCAGTCAGTACCTGCCCTTCTTCTCCCGCCTCGGGCCCTACGACACCGCCCTTCTCGACCGGGCCCGGGACCGGGCGCCGCGCCGGCTCGTCGAGTACTGGGCTCACGAGGCCAGTCTCATCCCGCCCGCGACCTGGCCGCTGCTCGAGCCGCGGATGCGCGCGGCGGGGGAGCAGGCCTGGGGGTCGATGCGTCGGATCCTCGCCGAGCGGCCCGATTACGTCGACGCCGTCCAGGCGGAGGTTGAGCGCCGCGGCCCGTCGACCTCGAGGGAGGTCGAGCAGGCCCTCGCCCACGACCGCCCCCGACCGACGGACCACTGGGGCTGGAACTGGTCCGAGGTCAAGCAGGCGCTCGAGTACCTCTTCTGGGCGGGGCGGATCAGCTCGGCGGGCCGCACCGGCGCGTTCGAGCGACGGTATGCCGCTCTCGACGTCACGCCGCCACGCGACCTGCGGGGGGCCTGGCTGCACCGCGCGGGCCCGGAGCAGGACCCGGAGCGCTTCGTCGGGCTCGTCCGGATCGCGGCCCGCGCCCACGGGATCGGGACCGAACGCTGCCTCGCCGACTACTTCCGGATCTCCCGTGCGCAGGCGCGGCCGGCGATTGCCACGCTCGTCGCCGCCGGCGAGCTCGTGCCCGTCGCCGTTCCCGGCTGGAAGCCGGCCTGGCTCCATGCCGAGGCCCGCGTCCCGCGCCGGGTGGAGGCGCGGGCCCTGCTCAGCCCGTTCGACTCGCTCGTCTGGCAGCGCGAACGGGTCGAGGCGCTGTGGGACTTCCGCTACCGGCTCGAGATCTACACCCCGGTCGAGCGACGGGTGCACGGATACTACGTGCTGCCCTTCCTCCACGGGGAGGACCTCGTGGCGCGCTGCGATCTCAAGGCCGACCGGGCCGCGGGAGTGCTCCGCTGCCACCGGACCACCTGGGAGCCGCGCGCCCCCGAGGCTGCGCGCCCGGCGCTCGTCGCCGAGCTCGAGTCGATGGCGCACTGGCTCGGGCTCGACGGGGGAGTCAGCCTGCCGACCGGATGACGCCCGCGGGGAACTGCCGACCGCCGCCGGGTCGTTGGTCGAGGTGCCGGGGCAGCGACTAGCCTAGGCAGGTCCCGTGACCCCTCACGGGCAACGACGCCCGTCCCGGGCGCTCCGACGTTCTTCGGGAGTGAGATCACAGATGGTCATCGAGAAGCTGCTTCGCGCCGGCGAGGGCAGGACCCTGAAGAGGCTTCAGGGCATCGCCAAGCAGGTCGCCGCGCTCGAGGCCGACTTCGAGAAGCTCACCGATGAGGAGCTGCGCGAGGAGACCCCGAACTTCCGCCGACGCCTCGAGCAGGGCGAGAGCCTCGACGCACTCCTGCCGGAGGCCTTCGCGGCCGTCCGCGAGGCGAGCAAGCGCACCATCGGCAAGCGGCACTTCGACGTGCAGATCATGGGTGGGGCCGCGCTTCACCAGGGCAACGTCGCGGAGATGAAGACCGGTGAGGGCAAGACCCTCGTCGCGACCCTCCCGTCCTACCTCAACGCCATCTCCGGCAAGGGCGTCCACGTCATCACCGTCAACGACTTCCTCGCCGAGTACCAGTCCGAGCTGATGGGGCGCGTGCACCGCGCCCTCGGCATGGAGACCGGCTGCATCCTCTCGTCGATGACGCCGGTCCAGCGCCGCGCCGAGTACGCCAAGGACATCACCTACGGCACGAACAACGAGTTCGGCTTCGACTACCTGCGCGACAACATGGCCTGGGACCCGACCGAGCTCGTCCAGCGCGGTCACAACTTCTGCATCGTCGACGAGGTCGACTCGATCCTCATCGACGAGGCGCGCACGCCGCTGATCATCTCCGGGCCGGCCGACATCGCGACGAAGTGGTATGTCGAGTTCGCCCGGATCGCGGCCCGCCTCAACCGGGGCGAGGACGGCCGCGGGGACTACGAGGTCGACGAGAAGAAGCGCACCGTCGGGGTGCTCGAGTCCGGCATCGCCCGCGTCGAGGACCTGCTCGGCATCGACAACCTCTACGACACGGTCAACACCCCCCTCATCGGCTACCTCAACAACTCCATCAAGGCCAAGGAGCTGTTCAAGAAGGACAAGGACTACGTCGTCATCGAGGGCGAGATCCTCATCGTCGACGAGCACACCGGCCGCATGCTCGCAGGTCGCCGCTACAACGAGGGCATGCACCAGGCGATCGAGGCGAAGGAGGGCGTCGAGATCAAGAACGAGAACCAGACGCTGGCCACGATCACCCTGCAGAACTACTTCCGGATGTACGACAAGCTCTCGGGGATGACCGGAACGGCCATGACCGAGGCCGCCGAGCTCAACTCGATCTACAAGCTCGGCGTCATCCCGATCCCGACGAACCGCCCGATGGTTCGGGCCGACCAGGCCGACCTCGTCTACCGCACCGAGGTGGCCAAGTACGAAGCCGTCGTCGACGACATCGCCGAGCGGCACGAGAAGGGACAGCCGGTCCTCGTCGGCACCGTCTCGGTCGAGAAGAGCGAGTACCTCTCCCAGCAGCTGAAGAAGCGCGGGATCCGGCACGAGGTGCTCAACGCGAAGCAGCACGAGCGCGAAGCGGCCATCGTGGCCGACGCCGGCCGCAAGGGCGCCGTGACCGTGGCGACGAACATGGCCGGCCGCGGCACCGACATCATGCTCGGTGGGAACTCGGAGTTCCGGGCGGTCTCCGAGCTGCGCCAGCGCGGCCTCGACCCGCACGAGACGCCCGAGGAGTACGAGTCCGCCTGGGACGAGGCCCTCGCCGCGTCGGAGGCCGCCGTCGCCACCGAACACGAGGAGGTCACCGAGCTCGGTGGGCTCTACGTGCTCGGCACCGAGCGGCACGAGTCCCGCCGGATCGACAACCAGCTGCGCGGCCGCTCCGGCCGTCAGGGCGACCCGGGTGAGTCCCGCTTCTACCTCTCGCTCCACGACGACCTCATGCGGCTGTTCAACTCCGGGCTCGTCGACCGCTTCATGCAGTCCGCGGGCATGGAGGACGACCAGCCGATCGAGAGCAAGATGGTCACCAACTCGATCCAGAAGGCCCAGGGCGCGGTCGAGGCCCAGAACTACGAGATCCGCAAGAACGTCCTCAAGTACGACGACGTGATGAACCGCCAGCGCCAGGTCATCTACGACGAGCGTCGGGCCGTGCTCAAGGGCGAGGACCTGCACGAGCAGCTGCGCCTGTTCGTCAACGACGTCGTCGGCTCCTACGTCGACGCGGCGACCGCAGAGGGTTTCGCCGCGGACTGGGACCTCGAGCAGCTGTGGGATGCCCTGCGACAGGTCTTCCCCGTCTCGCTGGGCATCGACGAGGTCGAGCAGATGGCCGGGGGCCGCCAGTCGATCACGGCCGAGCTGCTCCGCGAGCAGCTGATGTCCGACGCGCACACGGCCTACGACCACCGCGAGGAGAGCCTCGGCGAGGAGACGATGCGCGAGGTCGAGCGCCGGGTCGTGCTGTCCGTGCTCGACCGCAAGTGGCGCGAGCACCTCTACGAGATGGACTACCTGCAGGAGGGCATCGGGCTGCGCGCGATGGCCCAGCGCGACCCCCTCATCGAGTACCAGCGCGAGGGCTACCAGCTTTTCGAGGCGATGATGGAGGCCATCAAGGAGGAGTCGGTCTCCCATCTCTTCTCGGTGCAGGTCGACGTGACGCCGGCCCCTGCGGCGGTCGGCGGCACGCCGCGGGCCGTCTCCGACATGTTCGGCGGCCTCGATGGCGGTGACGTCCCCGATGACGTCGTCCCCGGCGACGTCATCGGGGACGACGGGACCGACCCTGCAGGCGCCACTGGCGAGGTCACGGTGAGCGGGGTCGACCTCGGCGACCCGGCCCAGCGGGCGACGGCGCTGCGCTACACCGCCCCGGGGGAGGACGGCCGTGCCGTCGAGACCGGTGGCCAGCAGACCGTGGAGCGCAAGCCCGACCGGCGCGGCAAGAAGGTCAAGCGCAAGCGTCGCTGAGCCGTGCCGGACCGCCCTCACCCGATGGTGAGGGCGGTGACCAGCCAGCGTCCGTCGAGTCCCTCCATCCGCAGCGCCAGGGCCCGGACCCGTCCTTGGCAGACGACGACGGCGCACGCCTCGACGATGCCGTCGGCCGGCTCGCAGACCCGCACGCGACGGACCACGGCCGACCGGCGGGCCCGGCTCGGCTGGCGGCGGGCGGCGACCATGGCGCGCCGAGAGACGACGGCATACACGGTGGGTGAGGTGTGCCGGACCAGCTGGGGCGCGGGTCGTTGACCCGACACGACCTCCACGATGGCCTGGGCGAGCTTGGCGACGAAGGGGTGGGCGGCCGGGAGCTGGCTGGTGCGGGTCGGCTGCCGGCCGAAGTCCTCGTCATTGCAGATGCGGAAGTCGAGCGCCAGGGTCTGCTCAGTCGAGGGGGTTTGCTCGCTGTATGCCTCGTCGGCGCTGATGATCCGCGGGGCGGTGCGGGGAATGCGGCGGACCCCGAACGCCGCACCCACGTCGGTGGCGGCCGGCCGGGCACCGGCTCGTGGCGCCCCCCGCCGCTGCGGCGTCACGTCGCTGAGCCGTCGGGCGGGGGGCGCAGCTGGGTGCCGGGCCGGATGAGGTCGGGGTCGTCGCCGATGACGGCGCGGTTGGCGGCGTACCACCGGGGCCACTCCCGGGCGATCGCGCCGACGGACGCCCCGGGTCCGAGATGGGCGGTGGCGATACCCCAGAGGGTGTCCCCGCGGCGGACCGTGACCGCGTCGAGGGCGGCAGCGAGAGGACGCGGTGACGGGGTGAGCACCCCTCCCGGGCCGGGGTCGTGGGACGGCACGGGACGGGTGGGACGCCAGCCCGGGGTGGGAGGCTCGCCGGTCACGGGGCCCGGGGGCGGCGCCGCTGCCGCTGGGGGCGGGCACCCGCTCGAGTCCGCGCTCACCACCGCCGTGACACCCGTGACCCCCGTGACCTCCGTGACCGCCGTGACCGCCGTGACCGCCGTGACCGCCGTGACCGGCGGGCGCGGTGACGCGGTCGCGCCCGCCGGGAGCGACACCGTCCCGAGCCCGACACCCACCCCGACCACGAGCACTCGGCGCAGCAGGACCGGGGTGACCCGGGCCGCGGCTGCCGCACCGAGCCGACCCAGCGCGCCCGGTGCGAGCGACAGCGTCGTGAGCAGGGCGCCGGCCGCGAGCCAACCCGACAGGGCGATCCCGCACCAGAGCAGCCCTGCCCCGAGCACGTTGTCGGGGCTGGAGGTGTTCATGAGGCTCCAGGGGCCCGTCAGGCCGCGGCCCGCCCGGCCGTCGGCCAGTGGCCACGCGTCGACCGCGAGCAGCGCGAAGGTCCGCAGCGCGAGGAGGAATGCTGCGGCGGTCACGGCGGACCGGACCGCGGCCCCTCGGCGGGGGAAGAGTCCGTCTACCGGGGCGACCTCGTGAGCATCCATAACTGTTATTGAAGGCTGTTTGCTTTCGTTTGGTCAAGAGTGCGTTCGCTTGTTGTGGATGAAAAGCCCGTCCGCCACGCCGGGTCTCACTAGGCTGACGGGGTGCGGTGGGACCGGTTGTTCGACGACCTGGAGGGGCAGGCAGCCTCCGACGAGGCCCGCGACCTGCACTGGGAGATCGCTGACCGGACCCGGCGCGAGCGGGCCCTCATCGACCTCCACGCGCGGCTGCTCGCCGACGTGGGGGCTGCGTTGACGGTGCGCCTGCCGGGCGGCCCGATCGGCGGCGTCCTCGTCGACGTCGGGCCGGACTGGGTCCTGCTCGAGACCGCGAACCGGCGACCGGTGCTGGTCGCCCTCGCCGCGGTCCGGTCCTTCGTCGGCCCCGGGGGTCGGGCGGTCGGCCCCTCGCCCGTCGCCCGACGGTTCGGCCTCGGGGCGGCGCTGCGCGCGGTCAGCCGTGACCGCTCGACGGTCGAGCTCGTCGACGTGGACGGCGGCGTCACGATCGGCACGGTCGACGTCGTCGGGAGCGACCACCTCGACCTGGCCGAGCACCCGGTCGAGGTGCCCCGGCGCCGAGGCAACGTCGTGGCCCACCACGTCGTCCCGTTCGCAGCCATCGCCTTCGTCCGGCGGGTCTGAGGTCGGCGGGTCTGAGGTCGGCGGGTCTGAGGTCGGCGAGTCTGAGGTCGGTGGTGCTGGGTTGGTGGTGCTGGGTTGGTGGGCCGAGCGGGGTCAGCCCTCCCCGGCGCCGCCGAACGGGTGGGACTCGACGAAGGACTTGGTCTCGGCGTACATCCGCTGGATGTAGCTCTCCAGCTCGGTGCGCTCGACCCGCCACTGGCCGCGGCCGCCGATCTTGATGGCGGGCAGCTCCCCGGAGCGCACGAGCGCATAGGCCTGGGCCGAGGAGATGTTGAGGATCTCGGACACCTCGGTCAGCTGCAGGAAGCGCTGGTCCACCTTGTCTCCTTCGATGTGGTCGCTGCGGGTCGTGACAGGGTCGTACCCCGGAGGGGGCGCCCACGCACGACGACGGGTGACCGGACGAGGTCATCCTAGGCCGCCGGTGGGCGGCGGCCCGGCGCTCTCCACAAGGGTGGGCGAACCCCCGACACGGGACGGGTCGCTACGGCAGGATGAGGGCGCGGGGGTGTCCGACGTGGGGCGCCCGTTGCCACCAGATGCGACCAGATCAGGGGACCGGCGATGACAGTGATCGCTCAGCCGACCGCGAGACGCCTGCAGCGACCGTCGTGGCACGACAGCCGGCTCGTCATCGGGGTCGTCCTCGTCCTGCTCGCTGCCGCAGTGGGGGCGCGGGCCGTCGCCAGCACGGACGACCGCGTCCCGGTCTTCGTCGCGGCGACGGACCTCGTGGCCGGTGACCCCGTCACGGCCGTGTCCCTCGTCCGCGCCGACGTCCGGCTCGACGACGGTGTCGCAGGCTACCTCTCGGCGTCCCGGCCCGCACCCGAAGGTGCGTTCCTGCTGCGGGACGTCCGCGCGGGTGAGCTCGTCCCGGCATCGGCGGTGGGCGCGGCCGACGAGGTCTCCGTGCAGCGCGTGACGGTGCGGTCCGACGCGACGACGACCGCCGGCCTGCTGCGCGGCGCCCGGGTCGACGTCTACGTCACACCGAAGGCACCGGTCGGCGCCCGGGACGAGGCGCCGGTGACGACGCGGGTGCTGGAGGGCGCCGGCATCGCCGCGGTCTCGGCGGGCGGGGGCTCCCTCGGCGCGAGTGGCACGGCCGCCGTGCAGCTCTACGTGCCTGCGGGCAAGGTGCAGACGATCATCGAGGCGGTCGACGCGGACGCGCGACTGACGCTCGTGCCCGTCCCCGGCGCCAGGCTGGAGCCGTCCCCGTGACCGAGGTCCTCACGGCCCTCAGCCACCACTGGGAGTCCTCGGTCGCCGCCACCCTCGGACAGGTGCACGGGGTCTCGGTCGTGCGCCGCTGCGCGGACGTCTCCGAGCTCGTCTCGGTCGTGGAGGCCGGCGTGGGGGAGCTGGCGGTGGTCTCAGCCGACCTGCGGGGCCTTGACCTCAGCGTGGTCCGCCGGCTGCGGGACCACGGCGTGCGCGTGGTCGGCCTCCACCCTGCCGCCGACGACGCGGCGGAGCAGCGGCTCCGCCAGCTGTCGATCACCCAGGTGCTGCCCGCCGAGGCGTCGGCCGCCGAGTTCGCGCTCGTGCTCGGCCGCGACCGCCGCGATCCCGAGCCGACCACCACCGGGGACGACGGGGTCGGTCAGGCCCACGACCTGGGCGACGCAGACCCGACGCCGCCCCGAGGGGGAGCGGACCGGGCGGCCGGCGTGGCATCCACGGCCACACCCACGACCACAGGCGCGACCACAGCCACGACCACGGATGGCCCGGACTCCCACCCCGGGGAGGGGGAGCCGCGGCGCGCCCGGCTGCTGGCGGTGTGGGGCCCGACCGGCGCTCCCGGACGCACGACGGTCGCCACCACCCTCGCCGCGGAGCTGGCTGACCGGGGCGTCGAGGTGCTCCTCGTCGACGCCGACACCTACGGAGGGTGCGTGGCGCAGTCCCTGGGGCTGCTCGACGAGGCGCCGGGGATCGCGGCTGCGTGTCGCGCCGCCGACCAGGGCACGCTCGACGTCGCCGGCCTGGCCCGGTTGGCGCCGATCGTCGCGGGTCGGCTCCGAGTGCTCACCGGCATGCCCAAGCCCGAGCGATGGACCGAGGTGCGGGCCGCCCCGCTGGAGCGGGTGCTCGAGCTGTCCCGCTCGCTCGTCGAGGTCGTCGTCGTCGACTGCGGGTTCTGCCTCGAGGACGACGAGGAGCTGAGCTACGACACGGCCGCTCCGCGCCGTAACGAGGCCACCCTCACCTCCCTCGCGTGCGCGGACGAGGTCGTCGCGGTGGGTGGGGCCGACCCGGTCGCCCTGCAACGCCTCGTCCGGGCTCTGCAGGAGCTCGGTACCGTCCCCTCCCCGGAGCCGGTGGTCGTCGTCAACCGGGTCCGGCCGGCAGCGGTCGGGTCCCACCCGGCGACCCGCATCGCCGACTCCCTCCGGCGCTTCGCCGGACTCGAGACGGTGCGCTTCGTGCCCGACGAGCCGGCCGTGCTCGACGCGTGCCTGCTGGCCGGCCGCTCCGTCGTCGAGCAGGCCCCGGGCTCCGGCGTGAGGTCTGCGGTCGCGGACCTCGCCGACGAGCTCGTCCCGGCCGGTCCCGGCCGTCAGGTGACGGCTCGCTCCTTCTGGGGACGCGTGGCCCGACGTCCGCGAAAGGCGGCCGAGGTCAGGGCCTGAGGTCGGTGGCCCAGGTCAGGGGGTGAACAGGATCGTCAGGCCGGTGAGGGTGTAGACGACCATGACGACCATGAGTGGGACCTGGCCGATGACGGCCGATCGTCGGTCGAGCCATGTCACGGCCCGCTCGTGGGCCGCGAGCACCCCGAGCAGGTGGCCGGCGACGATGCTGACCGCCTGGATGGTCGCGACGAGGGTCGGCTCGATGAGCCCGACGGCCGGAGTGAGCCCGGCGGTTCCCAGCAGGTCCGACCCCCGGCCCAGCGGGTCCGAGAGCAGGGCGGCGGTGACCTGGCCCTGGTAGACCCACAGCGACCAGTAGTGTGCCACGACGTAGCCGCCCGCGATCGGGATGATCGAGGGTGCGAGGTCGCTGACGTAGCGCGGGGTCTCGGACAGGGGACGCCCCGCGAGCCGGAGGGAACCGGCGGCCGCGACGGTGAGGGTGAGCGCGACCGCTCCGAAGAAGGCCAGCAGGCTCGCCGTGCGCAACAGGACGGACGGCACCGGTGAAGTCTGCACGAAGGTCGCCCATGCGAGGTTGGCGGAGAAGCCGTCGTAGGCGGTGCTGCCGAGCATGACCGACACGACGGCGAGCAGGCCGCGGCTCCCGCGCAGGCCGGACACGCCGTGCAGCGGGGTGCGCAGCACGAGGACGCCGTCGCTCCGTCGCCCGACCGGGGAGAGCAGCCCGAGCAGCCGCGACCACGCCTCGAAGGGGTCGGCCTCGTCGAACCAGGAGCGACCGAAGATGACCGAGCCGAGCACGGACACCGCGACGAAGGCACCGACGAGTCCCCGCAGGAAGGGCACGCTCGTGTTCGTCTCGGCCACGAGCTCGACCCAGGTGAACGTGCCCAGCCCGAGGGCGGCCGGCCAGAGGCCCGCGCGGTAGGGCAGCAGGGCGAGGTCGGGTGAGACGCGAGCGATCCGGAGGACGCCCGCGTGCAGGGCGCGGAACGGGTTGATGATCCGCCACACCGGTCCGAGCAGCATCGAGGTGAAGGCGAGACCGACCCAGAGCCAGACGTAGATGACACCCGGCGTCGGGTTGGTGGCCGAGTCGGGGCCGCCGGCGAGCGCGAGGAGGGTCCAGAGGGTGAGGGCGGCCGCCGCGAGCCGCGCCGCCCCGCGGAGCCACCGGGAGTCGAGCGGACGGGCCAGCCAGGAGGGCAGCGCCAGCCCGTCGTCCGGCCGGAGCCGCGGTTCGCGCCACCGGGCGCCGACGGCGACGAAGGAGATGACGAGCGCCGCCACTGCCGCGGTGACGAGGGCGCCGAAGGGCAGCGGGAGGTCGCCCCGGCTCCCCACCCCGTGGGCCGGGAGGGTCAGGAGCGAGCCGGCGAACCCGGCAGCGGCATTCGGCACGTGATCAGCGGACGGCCACGGTGAGCAGCGTCAGCGCCGGCTCGTGGGTCTCCACCTCGTAGACCCCGGCCTCCCCGCCGACGAGGCGGACCGTCGCCGGCTGGCCCGCCGTCAGCGGCGCCTCGACCTCGAAGCCGTGGGCGTGCAGCTCGTCGTCGTGGTCGCTCGTGACGACGAGCTCGAGGACCGCGCCGGTGGCGAGGTCCACCTGGCTCGGTGCCGGCGTCACAGTCGAGCCGGTGATCGTGATCGCGATGCGCTGGCTCGGGGTGGCTCCCGCCGAGGCCGCCGCGCCCGGACCGGCAGGGGAGGCAGGGGCGGGGGCGGCGGAGCCGCAGGCGCCGGCGGCGAAGAGCACGAGGAGGCACGCGGCATACGGCAGGGCATGTCTGGCTCGCATGGACCCCAGTCTATTCGGGCCCGTCTGGCAGAGTGTGGGCATGTCCGATCGGTTGACCTCGCTCGACGCGTCGTTCCTCTACCTCGAGGAGGCGACGACGGCGATGCACGTCGGGTCGGTGATGGTCTTCGAGCCCCCGGCGGACGGCTTCGACCACGACCGTCTCGCGGCGTTGATCGAGAGCCGGATCGGCGCCATCCCGCGCTTCCGCCAAAAGGTCCGCGACGTGCCCGGACGGATCGCCAACCCGGTCTGGGTCGACGACGACGCCTTCGACATCAGCTACCACATCCGGCGGGCCGCCCTGCCCCGACCGGGCAGTGACCGCCAGCTGCAGGACTTCGTCTCCCGGGTCCAGCCGCGCAAACTCGACCGCACCCGTCCGCTCTGGGAGGTCTACGTCGTCGAGGGTCTCGCTGACGGGCGGTTCGCCATCGTCACCAAGACCCACCACGCCCTCATCGACGGCGTCAACGCCCTCGACATCGCGCACGTCATCGTCGACTCGGTGCGCAGTGACGGGGAGGTCCCGCAGCCTTCCCCGTGGGAGCCGGACCGTTCCCCGTCCTCGGCCGAGCTCGTCACCGGCGCCCTCGTCGACGCGGTGCGCCGGCCCACGCAGGTCGTCGACCTCGTCCGCGGCGGGCTCAACGACGCCGTCAACGTCGGGGTCCGCGCGGTCGAGTCCGCGGGGGCCGTCCTGTCGACCGTGGCCCGCACGGCGGCGCGGCCCGCCCCCGACTCGCCGCTCAACGCCGAGATCGGCACGGCCCGGCGGTGGGTGATGATCGGCACCGACCTCGAGGACTACCGCACGGTGCGCCGACGGCTCGCCCGCGGCGCCTACGCCGAGGACGTCACCATCAACGACGTGGTCCTCGCCACGATCGCCGGGGGTTTCCGCACCTGGCTGCTCGGACGCGGTGAGCCGGTCAGCGCTGCGACGGTCGTGCGGGCGATGGTGCCGGTGAGCATCTACGGCGACGACCCGGCCGGGATGTACGCCAACCAGGTGATGGCCTGCGTCGTCAGCCTGCCCGTCGGTGAGGCCGGAGCGTCGATGCGGCTCCACCAGATCGCCTTCGGGATGCGCCAGCAGATGGAGGGCGGCCAGGCGGTCGGTGCGACCTCGCTCGCCAACCTCGCCGGCTTCGCCCCGCCGACGTTGCACGCCCTGGGCGCCCGGCTCGGCTCCGCGATGTCGCGGCGGCTCTACAACGTCATGATCACCAACGTGCCCGGGCCCCAGACCCCGCTCTACGCCGGGGACTCCGAGATGACCGCGAGCTACCCGGTGACCCCGCTGGCCAAGGGGCAGGCGCTCTCGATCGGTGTGACGTCCTACAACGGGGGCGTCTTCTACGGCCTCAACGGGGACCGCGACGTCATGCCCGACGTCGACGTCCTGGGCCAGTCCATCGTCGAGTCGCTCGCCGAGCTGGCGAGCGGGAGGGAGTCCTGATGCCGGTCGTCCGCGTCTACGTGCCGCTGGGCGGGGCCGATCTGGAGCAGCTCGCCTCGACGGGTTCCCTTGCGGCTGGGGAGGAGTCGCCGCGCCGTGCGTATGCCGTCACGTCGGCCCTCGAGCGGGCCGCCCCGGGCCTCGACGTCGAGGACCTCGAGTACTCCGCCTTCTGTGACGCCGTCGCGGCCGCCGGCGGCCTGCGCTCCGCGTCGGGTGGTCGTCGGGTCGTCACGGCCGCGGACGTGGACCCCTCGGCGGTCTCGCCCGTCCCGGCGGACGGGCCGGCGGGCGGGGGAGCCATCTCCGCCGTCGCCCTGACGAGCCCGGTCCCGCTGGGCCGGATCGCGTCCTTCCACGTCGAGGACGAGGACGCCGTCGGTGACGAGGCCGACGAGATGCTCTGGTACGACGTCACCGAGCTCGACGACGTGCGCGGCTTCGTGGCCTGAGGCCACGTGGTCGACACCAGTGCCGGGCCGACCGGGCCCCCCGACGAGGTCGTGGCCCTCTACGACGAGGGGGGCCACGTCGTGGGCAGCGCACGCCGGTCGCGGGTGCGGACCGAGAACCTCTGGCACGCCGCGTCGTCCGTCGTCGTCCGTGACGAGAGCGGACGGGTCTACCTGCACCGGCGCACGGTGGTCAAGGACGTCTATCCGGGGTTGCTCGACCTCGCCGCCGGCGGCGTCGTGCTCGCGGGTGAGGACCCGGCCGACGGGGCGGTCCGGGAGGTGCGGGAGGAGCTCGGTGTGCACGGTCGCCCCCTGGTGCCCCTCGGCGCGGTCGCCTACGCCGACGTCCACACGCGCTACCACGCCCACCGCTACACCGTCCGGTGGGACGGCCCGATCGTGTGGCAGCCCGAGGAGGTTGCCGGGGGGAGGTGGGTGACGGTGGACGACCTGCTCCGGATCCTCGAGACGACCCCCGCGGCGGTCGTCCCGGACAGCGCCGCGGTGTGGGGCGCCGTCCTGCGCGCGTGGCGCGAGCCTGATGGGCGTTGAGGGCGTTGAGGGCGTTGAGGGCGTTGGGGCGCTGAGCGTCCCACCCACTGGTCCTGGGGGGTCACGGCGGGCTCCCGGGTTGTTACCTTGCGCTGATGGACTACACCGCTGACGAGTACGCCCGCCGGGACACCGAGCGCCTGCGCGAGGTGCTCGCGGGTCCACCGGTCACCTGGGTGTTCCTCGGGGACAGCATCACGCAGGGTGTGGCGCACACCAGGGGTCGGCGCGGCTTCGTGGAGCACTTCGCCGAGCGGGTCCGGGGCGAGCTGGGCCGGCTGGGCGACGCCGTCGTCAACTCCGGTGTCGCCGGGAGCACGACCGATAGCCTCCTGCCGGAGTTCCATTGGCGGGCAAGCCGGTTCGCTCCCGACGTCGTGCTCGTCATGTTCGGCACCAACGACATGCTCGAGGGGCCGGACGGGGTGCGGGGCTACCGCTACCGCCTCGACCAGATCGTCCAGCGCTCCCGCGACGTCGGTGCGACGGTCGTCCTGCAGACCCCGCCCCCGATCCGCGCGGCCGGGACCCGCACGCCCGAGCAGCTCGAGGCGTATGCCGCCCAGGTCCGCACCGTCGCCGCCGACCTCGGCGTCGTCCTCGTCGACCACACGGCCCGTTGGGCCCGCGCCTCCGGTCCCGACGAGGTCGCACCCGACGGCTGGCTGGACGACGACGTGCACCCCAGCGCCGACGGCCACGTGGCCCTCGTCCGGGAGCTGTTCCGCACCCTGGGCATCGACGATCCGGCCAGTGCGGTCTGCTCACTGGAGGTCGACGAGCCGGTCAGGGTCTGATCAGGGTCGGGTCAGGGCAGTCCACCATGGCGCCCCGCCGTGGCACCGGCCACGATGGAGCCATGAACGCGACCCCGAACCCCACCCCGCGACACGACGCCTCCCTGCCGACGACGACGAGCGCGGACGAGCGCACGTGGGCCATCGTCGCCCACGTCTCGACCCTGGCCGCCGCGGTCCTGTCCGCGGGCTGGCTCTCGATCGTCGGCCCGCTCGTCATCTGGGCGATCCACAAGGACCGCAGCCCCTTCATCCGCCAGGCCTCGGCCGGGGCCTTCAACTTCAACCTCGTGATCTGGGCGATGACCCTCGTCGGCTGGGTCTGCTTCTTCACGATCATCGCCATCCCCGTCGCCCTCGTCCTCTGGGGAGTGGCCTTCGTCGCGGCCGTGTGGTTCCACGTCCGTGCGGCCCTGGCCGCCAACCGCGGCGAGGGCTACCGCTACCCCTGGGGCATCACCGTCCTCTCCTGAGCCCAGCCCGGACGTGGAACGATGGGGGCGATCGCGCCCACCAGGCGACGCCCCCCTCCTTAGGAGATGTCGATGGATGCAGTGACCCACGTCCCCGCCCCGGTCAACGAGCCGGTGCTCGACTACGCCCCCGGCTCCCCGGAGCGTGCCGCCCTCGAGGTGGCCCTCGTCGAGCTCGGCAGCTCCTCCGTCGAGCTGCCCCACACGATCGCGGGGGAGCGCGTCACCGGCACCGGCCGCACGATCGAGGTCCGCCAACCGCACGCCCACCGCAAGGTGCTGGGCACGCTGCGCGACGCGACCGTGAAGGAGGGCCAGGCCGCGGTGGACGCCGCGAAGGCGGCCGCCCCGATGTGGCGCGAGCTCGACTTCGACGACCGCGCCGCGATCCTGCTCAAGGCCGCCGAGCTGCTTGCCGGCCCGTGGCGGGCCCGCCTCAACGCGGCGACGATGCTGGGGCAGAGCAAGACGGCATACCAGGCCGAGATCGACGCGGCGTGCGAGCTCATCGACTTCTGGCGGCTGAACGTCCACTTCGCCCGCGGCATCCTGCAGGAGCAGCCGCCGCTCAACGCGAAGGGCATCTGGAACCGCTCCGACTACCGCTCGCTCGAGGGCTTCGTCTACGCCATCACCCCGTTCAACTTCACCGCCATCGCCGGCAACCTCCCCACTGCTCCCGCGCTGATGGGCAACACCGTCGTGTGGAAGCCGTCCCCGACGCAGCAGTTCGCGGCCCAGCTGACGATGGAGCTGCTCGAGGAGGCGGGGATGCCGCCGGGCGTCATCAACATGGTGACCGGCGACGGCATCAACGTGTCGAAGGCCGCGCTCGCGGACGAGGACCTCGCGGGCATCCACTTCACCGGGTCGACGCCGACCTTCCAGCGCCTGTGGTCGGAGGTCGGCGCGAACCTCCAGCGCTACCGGACCTACCCCCGCCTCGTCGGCGAGACCGGCGGCAAGGACTTCATCCTCGCCCACCCGACCGCGGACCCCGACGTGCTGCGCACCGCGATGATCCGCGGCGCGTTCGAGTTCCAGGGTCAGAAGTGCTCGGCAGCCTCCCGCGCCTACGTCCCCGCCTCGGTGTGGAAGCAGATCAAGGGTGACCTCGTCGACATCACCAACGCGCTGACCCAGGGTGACGTCACCGACCTGTCGAACTTCATGGGCGCCGTCATCGACGACCGGTCCTTCGCCAAGCACAAGGCGGCGATCGACCGGGCCCACGCGACGAAGGGCATCGCCGTCGTCGCGGGCGGGACCTACGACGACTCGGTCGGATACTTCGTGCGTCCGACCGTCCTCGAGATCGAGGACGCCACCGACGAGTCGTTCAAGACCGAGTACTTCGGCCCGATCCTGTCGGTTCACGTCTACCCGGACGCGCAGTACGACCAGGTGCTCGACCAGATGGAGCGGTTCGCGCCGTTCGGGCTCACCGGCTCGATCATCTCCCAGGACCGCCGGGTCATCGCCGACGCGACGAAGCGGCTGCGCTTCGCGGCCGGCAACTTCTACATCAACGACAAGCCGACCGGCGCCGTCGTCGGGCAGCAGCCGTTCGGTGGCGGCCGCGCCTCGGGCACCAACGACAAGGCCGGCGCCGCCCAGAACCTGCTCCGCTGGACGAGCGTCCGATCGATCAAGGAGACGTTCGTGCCGCCGAAGACGCACGCCTACCCGCACATGGGCTGAACCAGGACGCGAGGATCGACCGAGCGACGGGAGAGGTATGCCGCCGAGCTCACGAGCTCGGCGGCATACCTTTGTCGGAGGGTGGGCTCAGGCGTTCTCGGTGAGCCAGGCGGTGCCGGTGCGCTGCTCACCGAGGATGGCGTCGATGACCGCGGGCGCGGAGGCCTTCTCCACCTTGCCCCCGAAGAGGGGGATGGCGGCCTTGAGGTCGCCGTCGATGACGATCGTCGTGCCCGAGCCGCCGGGGGCCATGCGAACCGTCGCGTGCAGGGCCACGGGGGCGCCGGCGACCTCGACGGTGAGGGTCCCGGGACGGCTGCCTTCCCCACCGGCAGCGGCCCAGACGTAGGTCTCGGTGATCGCCAGGCGGTTGCCGACCATCGACTTGGCGAAGTCGGGCAGGCCGTCGGTGGGCAGGTCGCGGTTGGTGACGATGCGCGCGCCGCCCGCCGTCTGCGTGATGTCGACGTCGTGGCTCAGGGCTCCCGCCTCGGCGCACTTGCGCTCCTGGAAGGCCTCGGAGGTGAGCATGGCGAACACCGCCTCCGGGCCGGCCGGGTAGTCGATCTTCTCGGTGATCCTCATGGCAGACACGCTATGCCACCCCGCCCGGAGCGGGCGGACGCCGGGTGGCGGGGGTGGCGGGCGGGTCGCCTCAGGACCCGGTGCGCGCCCGGCCGGACAGGCGCTGGAGGGTCACGGCCGAGGACTCGAGCTCGCGCCGCAGCCGCCCGAGTCCACGGGTCCGGGAGGCACTGAGGCGGTTGAGACGCTCCTGGAGGCGAGCGCCCTCGCGGAGCCGGGTCACCGGGTCGACCCGGCTCGGGGCCGGGGTCTCGACGACGTGGTGCCCCTCCACCCGCAGCTCGGAGCGGCCGGCCTCGTCCGCGAGTCCCCGCAGCCGGGCGCGGTCCTCGGTCGTGTCGGCGGTCCACGCCTGCAGCGCTGCTCCGACCCGGTCGAGCTCGACGGCCGTCTCGCGGAGCAGGGCCCGCTCGGCGTGGGTGGGGTCCGCGGCGCCGGAGCGCACCGCGCGACGGGCCGCAGTCTCGAGGCGCTCCTCGTGGTCGGCCAGCCGGAGGGCCTGCGTGCGCAGGGCGCCGCCGAGAGCAGACACGCTGCCGGTGTCGGAGCGGGTCACCGTCGCCACCCCTCGCTCGGGGACGGTGAGGCTGGAGCGGCATCCGGCTCGAGGGCGCCTCCGCGCCCGCCCCCTTCGCCTCGACCCAGCTCCAGGAGCCGGTGCTCGAGCGCCGTCGACACTGCCCAGAGGGTGTCCGCGGCCTGCTCGACCCAGCCGTCCAGCTCCCGTTGCGTGTCGGTGTCGCCCAGCTCGGGCAGGTGCGTCAACAGCTCCTGCGCCATCCCCTCGGTGCTGGTGCGGGCCCGTGCCAGCGCATGGAGGGCCGCCGACGCGCCCGGGGACGCGGAGGGGATCCGGTCGGTCATGGGGCCACTCTAGGCAGGCAGGGGCGCCGGCCCGGCGAGTTCTCCACCGACGGGGGTGCGGGCCGTGGGCGCCGGAGCGCTAGGCTCACATCGTGAGATGTGCGTCACGACGCGGTGGCGCGCACGGGCCCATTGGTGAGGAATCGACAACCGTATGTCTGCGTCTCTCGAACAGTCTCGAACCGCCGTCCTGAAGGCCGCTGCCGACTCCTCGGGTCCTGCCCGGGGGCAGGGCAGCCGGGGCCCGTCGAAGGCGGCGACCGCGGAGGCCCGAGGACTGCTCACGTCCTACTTCAGGCTGGTCGCCACCGAGGACCTCATCGCCCGTGACGCGGACGAGCTCGCTGCGATCGCGCTGGGCCACAGAGCTTTCGCCAAGGAGCGTCCGGTCGGGACGAACATCGTGCGCGCCTTCAACCCGACGATGGAGCACGACGGCTGGGACTCCCCGCACACGGTCGTGCAGATCGTCGTCGACGACATGCCCTTCCTCGTCGACTCCGTCGTGGCGGCCCTCGGCGGTTTTGACCGTGGGGTCCACCTGATCATCCACCCGCAGATCACGGTGACCCGCTCGGTGACGGGCACCATGAGCAGCATCGCCGCCGACGACGAGCGCACCCGACGCGGTGTCGTCGGCCACGTGCGCGAGTCATGGATGCACCTCGAGATCGACCGCCTTCCCGACGCGTCGCTGCCTGACGTCGTGGCGCGGCTGCACCAGGTGCTGGAGAACGTCCGCGACGCCGTCGAGGACTGGCCGAAGATGCGGGCGCACGCCCTGACCATCGCCACCACCCTGAACCGGACGGCGCCCCCCGGCACCGACCCCCACCAGGCGCGCGAGGCGGGACGGTTCCTCGAGTGGCTCGCGAGCAACAACTTCACCTTCCTCGGCTACCGGGAGTACTCCCTCACGCATGAGAGGGGCAAGGACATCTCCCGCCAGGTGCCGGGCACCGGTCTCGGTCTGCTGCGATACGACCGACCCGAGGCGCGCAACGGCCTCGTCCTCACCCCCGCCGCGAGCCGGGCTGCCCGCGACTCGACCATCCTCATCATCACGAAGGCCAACTCACGCGCCACGGTCCACCGCGACGTGTACCTCGACTACATCTCGATCAAGACCTTCGACGCCCGCGGGGAGTGCGTCGGGGAGCAGCGCTTCCTCGGCCTCTACGCCTCCGCTGCCTACAACGACGCGATCAGCGACATCCCGCTCGTCGACGTCCGGGTGCAGGAGGTGCTCCAGCTCACCGGCCTCAGCCCCGAGAGCCACTCGGGCAAGGACATCCTCCAGATCCTCGAGACCTACCCGCGCGACGAGCTCTTCCAGACGAGCGCGGAGCAGCTTGCTGAGGTGGCGACGAGCGTCCTGCACCTGCAGGAGCGCCGCAAGACCAAGCTGTTCCTGCGCCGCGACGAGTTCGGCCGGTTCATGTCCTGTCTCGTCTACCTGCCGCGCGACCGCTACAACACGGCCGTCCGGTTGCGGATCGAGGCGATCCTGCTCGAGGCCTTCGGCGGCGCCACCATCGACAACACGACGCGGGTCAGCGAGTCCGTGCTCGCGCGGCTGCACTTCGTCGTGCGCATGCCGAGCGGGGTCGAGATCCCCGACGTCGACTCCGCCGCTCTCGAGCAGCGCATCATCGACGCAGCGCGGACCTGGGACGAGGACCTCTCCGAGGTGCTGAGCGTCACGCGGGGCGCCGAGGGCGCGGCGCGGGCGATGGCGGCGTACGCCAAGGTGCTGCCCGAGGCCTACAAGGAGGACTTCGACGTCGCGACCGCGGCCGAGGACCTCGACCGGATCGACGCACTCGACCGCGACGGCAGCGCCACCGCGCTCCACCTCTACCAGGACGCCTCATCGGACGAGGCGGGGGAGCGCCGGTTCAAGCTCTACCGCCATGCGGACCTCTCGCTGACCGAGGTCCTCCCGCTCTTCACGCACCTCGGTGTCGAGGTGACCGACGAGCGGCCCTACGAGGTGCGCACCGGTCCGGAGGACCTGCTGCACATCTATGACTTCGGCCTGCGTGCCGACGCCGAGGCGTGGGGGACCGGTTCCGCCGCGAGCGAGGTCCGGACCCGCTTCGAGGACGCCTTCCGCGCGGTGTGGGACGGCGCCGCCGAGTCCGACGGCTTCAACGCGCTCGTGCTGTCGGCCGGGCTGACCTGGCGTCAGATCGTCATCCTGCGGACCGTGGCGAAGTACCTGCGACAGAGCGGCTCGACGTTCTCGCAGGACTACGTCGAGTCCGCGCTCGTCACGCACTCGGGCATCGCGGGCAGCCTCGTCGAGCTCTTCGAGGCGCGCTTCGACCCCGACGCGTTCCCTGACACCGAGCCCGGTAGGGACAAGCGGGCGACCCGGCAGAAGGCGGTCGTCGCCCGGATCACGGAGGCCCTCGACGAGGTGGCCAGCCTCGACCACGACCGGATCGTGCGGGCCCTGCTCGGCGTGATCCTCGCCGGCCTCCGGACGAACTTCTACCAGCCCGACGAGACGGGCGCACCGAAGTCCTACGTCTCGCTCAAGCTCAACCCCAAGAAGGTCCCGGACCTGCCCGCTCCCCGGCCGATGTTCGAGGTGTGGGTCTACAGCCCCCGCGTCGAGGGTGTGCACCTGCGCTTCGGCAAGGTCGCCCGTGGTGGGCTGCGGTGGAGCGACCGTCGGGAGGACTTCCGCACCGAGGTCCTCGGTCTCGTCAAGGCGCAGATGGTCAAGAACGCCGTCATCGTCCCGACCGGCTCCAAGGGCGGTTTCTACGCCAAGCAGCTGCCGAACCCGGCGGTGGATCGGGGCGCGTGGCTGGCGGAGGGCATCGCCTCCTACCAGCTGTTCATCTCCGGGCTGCTCGACCTCACCGACAACCTCGTCTCCGGGGCCGCCGTCCCCCCCGAGCGGGTGGTGCGCCACGACGAGGACGACACCTACCTCGTCGTCGCCGCCGACAAGGGCACCGCGAAGTTCTCCGACATCGCCAACGGCATCTCCGCCGACTACGGGTTCTGGCTCGACGACGCGTTCGCGTCGGGAGGCTCGGCCGGCTACGACCACAAGGGGATGGGGATCACGGCCCGGGGCGCCTGGGAGTCGGTCAAGCGCCACTTCCGGGAGGCGGGGCTCGACACCCAGACCGAGGACTTCACGTGTGTCGGGGTCGGGGACATGAGCGGTGACGTCTTCGGCAACGGGATGCTCCTGTCGGAGCACATCCGCCTCGTCGCGGCCTTCGACCACCGCCACATCTTCATCGACCCGGACCCCGACGCCGCGGCGTCCTACGCGGAGCGCCGCCGGATGTTCGACCTGCCCGGGTCCTCCTGGGCAGACTACGACGCTTCGCTTATCTCGCGGGGTGGGGCGATCATCGACCGCGCTGCGAAGTCGGTGCCGATCACCGCCCAGATGATCACGGCCCTCGGGCTGCGGTCGGGCACCAAGACGATGACCCCGGCCGAGCTGATGAGGGCGATCCTGCTCGCCCCGGTGGACCTGCTGTGGAACGGCGGCATCGGCACCTACGTCAAGGCGACGAGCGAGAGCAACGGCGAGATCGGCGACCGTGCGAACGACGCGATCCGGGTCAACGGGGCTGACCTGCGCTGCAGCGTCATCGGTGAGGGCGGCAACCTCGGGATGAGCCAGCTCGGTCGCATCGAGGCCGCCCTGGCCGGTGTCCGGGTCAACACCGACGCCATCGACAACAGCGCGGGGGTCGACACCTCCGACCACGAGGTCAACATCAAGATCCTGCTCACCGAGCTGACCCGCTCCGGCGAGCTGACGACGCGTCGTCGCAACACGCTCCTCGCCTCGATGACCGACGAGGTCGCCGAGCAGGTCCTGCGCGACAACTACGAGCAGAACGTGCTGCTCGGCAACGCGCGGGCGCAGCAGCACGAGATGCTCACGGTGCACGAGCGGCTCATCCAGTTCCTCGAGGAGAACTTCGACCTCGACCGGGGCCTCGAGTTCCTGCCGAGCGGGTCGGAGATCCTGCGCCGCCAGAAGTCGGGGCAGGGGCTCGTCTCACCGGAGTTCTCGGTGCTCGTCGCCTACGCCAAGCTCTATCTGAAGAACGAGCTCATCACGACCTCCCTGCCCGACGACCCGTGGTTTGCCACGACCTTGGCTGACTACTTCCCGAAACCCTTGCGCCGCAAGTACGCCGACGAGATCGCAGCCCACCCGCTGCGCCGTGAGATCATCACGAACACCGTCGCGAACTCGATGATCAACCGGGGCGGGATCACCTTCGCCTACCGTGCGGGCGAGGAGACGGGCGCCACCCCGGAGCAGGTCGCCCGGGCCTACGTCGTGTGCCGCGAGATCTTCGACCTCGCCGGCTTCGTGCGCGGTGTGGAAGCCACCGACAACGTCGTGACCACAACCGCCCAGACGGCGCTCTACCTCGAGTTCCGCCGACTCATCGACCGGTCCGTGCGCTGGTTCCTCACCTCGCGCCCCGCGGTGCTCGACATCGCCGCCGAGGTGGCACGTTTCCGACCCGGCATCGAGGCGTATGCCGCTCGCATGCCGGAGGTGCTCCAGGGCACCGAGAGCACGCGGTTGCGCACACGGACGCGCGAGCTCGAGGCCAAGGGCGTCCCGGAGTTGCTGGCCCAGCAGGCGGCCTCGCTGCTCGACGTCTACTCCCTCCTCGACTGCGTGGAGATCGCGGAGGACACGGGGGAGGAGCTCGACGACGTGGTCGGCGTCTACTTCCTCACCTCCGAGGCGTTCTCGATCGACGCGATGCTCTCCCGGGTGACCATGCTCCCGCGCGAGGACCGGTGGGACGCCATGGCCCGAGGAGCTCTCCGCGACGACCTCTACGCCGTCCTCGAGAGCCTGGCTCGCTCGGTGCTCGAGGTGAGCCACCGCGGCGACGCCGCCCCGGAGCGGATGGCGCAGTGGTCCGAGCTCAACGCCGACGCACTGGCCCGGGCTCGCACCGCGCTCGGGGGGATCGAGCGGATGTCGCACGCCGGCATCGCCGCGCTCTCGGTCGCGTTGCGGACGCTCCGGACCGTGACGAAGCCGGCATCCTCGAGTGTTTCCGTCGCGGTCGCCGCACCGGAGGCGAACGGCACCGCGACGAAGAAAGCCACGACGGAGAAGGCGGAACCGAAGAAGGCTGCACCGAGGAAGGCCACGACGAAGAAGGCCCCGACGAAGAAGGCCACGACGAGAAAGGCCCCGACGAAAAAGGCCACGACGAAGAAGGCCACGACGACGAAGGGCGCGACCAGGAAGACGGCGGCGAAGGCGGCGACCCGGGCGACGAAGAAGGTGCCGGCGAAGAAGAGCGCGGCCCGCCGGTAGGCCCGGGGTGGGTGCGTCGCCGGCCCCGCCCCCTAGGCTCAAGGCGTGGCGACTCTCAGTGAACTGCTCCGCGGACGGACGGACCTGACCGACCACGACGTGGAGTGGCTGCACCTGCTCGTCGGTGACTGGCAGCTCGTCGCCGACCTGTCCTTCGCCGACCTCGTGCTCTGGGTGCGCTCGACCGGTGACCGCTGGGAGGCCGTCGCCCACGTCCGACCGACCACGGGCCAGCTCGTCTTCGTCGACGACCAGGTCGGCCGCGTCGCCGACCGCGGGCCCATGAGCGAGCTGGTCGAGGAGTCCGCCACCGAGCAGCGGATCCTCCGGGTGCGCCAGGCCAAGGTCGAGCGGCCCGGCCTCCCGGACCAGTCGGTCCGCGAGGAGTACATCCCCGTCGTCCGTCAGGGGAGGGTCGTCGCGGTGATGACGCGGCATACGAACCTCTGGACCACGCGGACCCCGAGCCGCCTCGAGCTGACCTACCTCGCGACCGCCGACGCGCTCTGCCGGATGGTGACCGGCGGTGAGTTCCCGCACGGCAGCGCCCCCACCGGCCTGCGTCGGGGGGCGCCCCGCGTCGGGGACGGCGTCATCCGCCTCGACGTCGACGGCATCGTCACCTATGCCAGTCCCAACGCGGTCTCCGCCCTGCACCGGCTCGGCCACCACGGGGAGGTCACGGGGTCGAGCCTCGCGCAGGTCGTCACCGACAACGTGCGCGAGTCCCACCCCGTCGACGAGGGCCTGCCGCTCGTCGTCACCGGCCGTCAGCCGTGGCGCACCGAGGTCGTGGCAGGGGGCACGACGATCTCGATGCGGGCGATCCCGCTCACCGAGGCGGGCCAGCGTTTCGGGGCGATCGTGCTGCTCCGGGACGTCGGCGAGCTGCGGCGCCGGGAGCGCGAGCTGATGACGAAGGACGCGACGATCCGCGAGATCCACCACCGGGTCAAGAACAACCTCCAGTCGGTCGCGGCCCTGCTGCGGATGCAAGGACGCCGCGTGCCCGAGGGGGAGGCCCGCGAAGCCCTCAAGGAGGCGGAGCGCCGCGTCGGCACCATCGCGATGGTCCACGACCAGCTGAGCCAGGGCTTCGACGAGACCGTCGACTTCGACGCGATCGCCAAGCGTGGTCTCAACGCGGTCGTCGAGGTGTCGTCCAACGGGGCCGACGTCCGGACGGTGACGACGGGGACCTTCGGGCGGTTGCGCGCCGAGGACGCCACCTCGCTCGCGATGGTGATGAGCGAGCTGGTCCAGAACTCCATCGAGCACGGCCTCGGCGACGTCGGCGGTGAGGTCCGGATCGGCGTCGAGCGGTTGTCCGACGATCGGGGGCGGCCGATGCTCGTGGTGACGATCGACGACGACGGCCGCGGCATCGACCCGGCGCGCCGCCCCGGCACCGGGCTCGGCACGCAGATCGTCCAGTCGCTCGTGGCCGACCTCGGGGGCCGGATCACCTGGGAGGGCCTCTCGCCGCACGGCACCCGGGCGCGGTTCACGGCGAGCCTGCGTCCGATCGCCTGACCCGTCGGCCGGCTCGCCGGCGCAGGCAAAAGCCCGGTGACAGTGAGCGTCACCGGGCTTGCGGGCGGTGCTGTCAGCCGGCCCGTCGGGCGCGCGCGTTCCGACGCTTCAGCGCCCGGCGCTCGTCCTCGGAGAGTCCACCCCACACTCCGGCGTCCTGTCCGCTCTCCAGTGCCCACTTCAGGCACGTGTCGATGACGGAACAGGTTCGGCACACGGCCTTGGCCTCTTCGATCTGGAGGATCGCCGGGCCGGTGTTCCCGATGGGGAAGAACAGCTCGGGGTCGGCCTCCAGACAGGCAGCGCGGTCGCGCCAATCCATGTGGATCGTGCTCCTTCGTCTTCTCGATGGCACCGCCGGAAAGGTCTCGGTGATGCAGGTGCTCGGCGCCAGCGTCGTTGTCGGAGCCATCTCAGTGCGTGTCCACGAGGGCATCGCCCTCTGACCAACGACGACGCGCACGAAGTTGTTCCGTCCGCGTCACGGGCCAGGACCAGTGTGTCGGACGTCTGGCGCAGGATCAACAACGCAGGCACAGGTCACACCGAGTGCACAGCGTATCTGCAGCGGGCTGCCGGGCACATCCCGGGGGCCACCCATCGGACGGCCCCCAGTGTACCCATCGGTAGGCTGTGCTCGTGACCAGCCCACCCGAACCGCCCCCGAGCACGCCGGACACCGGCCCCGCGCGGACCGGGCGCCGCACCGCGGCTCGCCTCTGCGCGGCTCTCGTGGCGCTCGAGGCGCTGGTCCTGCTCGGCTTCGTCGGGTTCTACGGCTACGGGATCGCGTCCGGGGGCACGAGTGACGCGGTTCGGGCGGTCACGTCCGGGTTGCTCATCCTCGTCTTCGCCGTCGGGCTGCTCGTCATGGCCCGCGGCTGGGCGCAGGCCAAGGACTGGCCCCGCACGCCCACGGTGCTCTGGAACGCCTTGCTCCTCCCCGTCGCGTGGAGCCTCTGGCAGTCCGAGCGACCGCTCCTGGCGACCGCGGTGTTCGCCCTGTCCGCCCTGTGCATCGTTGCCGCGCTGGCTGCGCCGGCCCGTCAGGCCCCTCTGGCGGCCGATGGGGGCCCCGCCACGGGCGCGGGGCCGGACCAGGACGACCACGACGATCAGGAGCGCGGCTGATCGCCGCACGGTCACGGCATACCGTCGCCGGTATGCCGTTCAGTGGGCCGGCGATCGCTCAGCTCAGGGAGAGCCAGTCGTTCCAGCCGTTGTGGAGCACGAGCCAGGCGATGAGGCCGTAGCCGGCCTGTCCGGGATGGGCGCGGTCGGGGCTCGCTGCGAGGTCGGCCATCCACTGGTCGTGCCCGACGAGCGGGCGGAAGCAGTCGACGTAGGTGATGCCCCGGCGTGAGCAGACATCGGCCTGGGCCTCGGCCAGCGCCTCGAGGCGCCGGTTCAGCTCCGAGTCGAGGCTGGGGGTCAGGCCGACGACGAAGGTCTTGATGCCGGCGTTCGTCGCCTCGTCGATGACGTTGGCGAGGTTGAGCCGCGACCGGGCCATCGTCATCCCGGTCATGACGTCGTTGGTGCCCACCGACAGCACGAGGCGGCGCTCGGACCGGCCGCGCCACCGGGGGTGGCACTCGGCGACCCACCGGGCGACGACGTCACCGGAGGTGTTGCCGCGGATCCCGATGTTGTAGGCCGTGAGGTCAAGGTCGGGGTGCTGCGTGCGGGCGACGACGCGACCGACCCAGCCCAGGCCCTTGGGGTCACCGTAGCCGGCGGTCTGCGACCCGCCGACGAAGACCATCCCCACGTCGCGGGCGCCGTCGGGTCCGGGGACGTCGACGGACGGCGCGCTCAACAGGTGCGCCCCGGGGGACGAGCCGGAGACCGGGGCAGTGCCGGTGGCGGACGCCCCTCTCGGCTTGGTGTCGGTCGTGAACTCGGTGTGGGCCACCGGGTAGGCAGGTCCCACGCCGTAGGGGATCTGCTCGGTCTCGTTGTCGGTCACGTGCTCAGTCCTCGTCGTCATCGAGTCGTGCCAGCCACGTCGCGAATCGCTCCATCGGCACCTCGAACTCGGGGTTGAGGTCGACGAACGTCCGCAGCTGCTCGGCGAGCCACTCGAGGCTCACCGACTCCTCGCCGCGGCGACTCGCCAGCTCCTCGATGCCTCGGTCGGTGAAGTACACGATCGGAGGCTATCGCGACTCGTGCGCGTTGCGGCGCAGGCAAGCCGGTGGCGAACCGGCTCACCCACGCGATCCGGCCGACGCCCTGAGGACGCCGGCCGTGCCGTCGGGTCCCGCCAGGGGGGCGGGGACCCGACGACGTTGGCGGATCAGCGACCGAAGGCCCGCTCGAACAGGTCGGCCTGCTCCGCCTGGTGCTTCTTGGACGAGCCGGTCGCGGGGGAGGCCGAGGCCTTGCGTGCCACGACCCGCCACGGCCGCGACTCGCCGAGCTCGATGAGGTCCTCGTGCAGCCACTGCGCCATCAGCGGCCAGGCGCCCTGGTTCCGCGGCTCGTCCTGCACCCAGACCAGGTCGGCCCCGGGGTAGCGGGCGACGACGTCGCGGATCTCCTTCTCGGGGATGGGGTAGAGCTGCTCCACCCGGACGATGGCCGTCGAGGTGTCCTCACGCTTGGCGCGCTCGGCGTCGAGGTCGTGGACGATCTTGCCCGAGGCGAGCAGCACCCGAGTCACGTCCTCGGTCACGCCCTCGTGGTCGGGGATGACCGGCCGGAAACCACCCTCGGTGAAGGCCTCGACCGGACTCGCGGCGGCCTTGGACCGCAGCATCGACTTCGGGGTGAAGACGATGAGCGGCGTGCGCGGGCGCGAGTAGGCCTGTCGGCGCAGCAGGTGGAAGTACGACGCTGCCGTCGAGGGATAGGCGACGGTCATGTTGTTCTCGGCGCAGAGCTGCAGGTAACGCTCGATCCGGGCCGAGCTGTGGTCCGGGCCCTGACCTTCGTAGCCGTGCGGGAGCAGGAGCACGACCGAGCTGCGCTGACCCCACTTCTGCTCGGAGCTGGAGATGAACTCGTCGACGATCGTCTGGGCGCCGTTGCCGAAGTCACCGAACTGGGCCTCCCACAGCACGAGGGCGTCGGGCCGCTCGACGGAGTAGCCGTATTCGAAGCCCATCGCGGCGAACTCGGACAGGAGGGAGTCGTAGACCCAGAAGCGGGCCTGCCCCTCCCCGAGGTAGAGCAGTGGGGTCCACTCCTCCGCAGTCTGCTTGTCGATGAGCACGGCGTGACGCTGCACGAACGTCCCCCGGCGGCTGTCCTGCCCGGCGAGCCGGACCGGAGTGCCCTCCTTCAGGAGCGTGCCGAAGGCGAGCAGCTCGGCCATCGGCCAGTCGATCCCGCCCTCGCGGGTCATCTGCGCGCGCCGCTCCATCAGCTGACCGAGCTTGGGGTGGATCGTGAAGCCCTCGGGCGGGCTCGCGAAGGTCGTGCCGATGTGCTCGAGCTCGCTCGCAGCGACCCCGGTCTTCGACGCGGAACGCCGTGGTGAGGTGTCGTCCTGCACCTGCGCGGAAGGCTTCTCCAGCCCGGCGTTGTCGGGGGCGTCGGACTCGCTGTGCGGGTCGCGACGGGGGGCGTCCTTCGCCTTCGTCGCCTCCTTCGTCTCGACGAAGACCCGCTCGAGCTGGATCTGGTAGTCGCGCAGGGCCACCTCGGCGTCCTCGACGCTGATGTCGCCGCGCCCGATGAGCGACTCGGTGTAGAGCTTGCGGACCGAGCGCTTGGCCTCGATGAGGTTGTACATCAGCGGCTGGGTCATCGAGGGGTCGTCGCCCTCGTTGTGCCCGCGGCGCCGGTAGCAGACCATGTCGACGACGACGTCCTTGTTGAACTCCTGGCGGAACTCGTAGGCGAGCTCGGCGACGCGGACGCAGGCCTCGGGGTCGTCGCCGTTGACGTGGAAGATCGGGGCCTGGATCATCCGTGCGACGTCGGTGGAGTAGACGGACGAGCGCGACGAGCTCGGCGAGGTGGTGAAGCCGACCTGGTTGTTGATGACGACGTGGATCGTCCCGCCGGTGCGGTAGCCGCGCAGCTGGGAGAGGTTGAGCGTCTCGGCGACGACACCCTGTCCGGCGAAGGCCGCGTCACCGTGCATGAGCACCGGCAGCACGGTGAAGTCCTGCCCGGCGAGGTTGAGCCGGTCCTGCTTGGCGCGCACGATGCCCTCGAGCACGGGGTTGACCGCCTCGAGGTGGGACGGGTTGGCCGCGAGGTAGACCTTCGTCTGGGCGCCGTCCTCGGCGATGAACTCGCCCTCGGTGCCGAGGTGGTACTTGACGTCGCCGGAGCCCTGAACCGACTGCGGGTCCTGCTTGCCCTCGAACTCGCGAAAGATCTGGCCATAGGACTTGCCCGCGATGTTGGCCAGCACGTTGAGCCGGCCACGGTGCGGCATACCGATGCAGACCTCGTCGAGGCCCTCGCTGGCGGCACGGCACAGGATGCGGTCGAGCAGGGCGATGACCGACTCTCCGCCCTCGAGGGAGAAGCGCTTCTGCCCGACGAACTTCGTCTGGAGGAAGGTCTCGAAGGCCTCGGCCGCGTTGAGCCGCCGCATGATCCGCATCTGCTCGTCGCGGCTGGTCTTGGAGAAGGGCCGCTCGACCTTGTCCTGGATCCACCGGCGCTGGTCCGGGTCCTGGATGTGCATGTACTCGATGCCGACCGTCCGGCAGTACGAGTCGCGCAGGATCCCGAGGATCTTGCGGAGCTTGAGGAAGGGGGCGCCGCCGAACCCGCCGGTGGCAAAGGTCCGGTCGAGGTCCCACAGGGTCAGGCCGTGGGTCGTCACGTCGAGGTCGTGGTGGTGACGCTGCTTGTACTCCAGCGGGTCCGTGTCGGCCATCAGGTGGCCGCGGACGCGGTAGGCGTGGATCAGCTCCTGGACGCGGGAGACCTTGTCGATGTCGTCATCGTGCGAGGAGTCGACGTCCTGGACCCAGCGGATCGGCTCGTAGGGGATCCGCAGCGACTCGAAGATCTCGTCGAAGAAGCGGTTCTCCCCGAGCAGCAGCTGGTGGATGATCCGCAGGAAGTCCCCGCTCTGGGCGCCCTGGATGATCCGGTGGTCGTAGGTCGAGGTGAGCGTGAGGATCTTGCTGACCGCGTTGCGGTTGAGGGTCTCGTTGCTCGCGCCCTGCCACTCGGCCGGGTAGTCGAGCGCTCCGACGCCGATGATCGTGCCCTGGCCCTTCATCAGGCGCGGCACGGAGTGCACGGTGCCGATCCCGCCCGGGTTGGTCAGCGAGATCGTCGTGCCCTGGAAGTCGGCAACGGTCAGCTTGTTGTCTCGGGCCTTCTTGACCATGTCCTCGTAGGCGGTCCAGAAGTGGACGAAGTCCATCTCCTCCGCGGACTTGATCGAGGGCACGACGAGCGTGCGCGACCCGTCCGGCTTCTGCAGGTCGATCGCGAGGCCGAAGTTGACGTGGGCCGGCTCGAGCAGGGCGGGCTTGCCGTCCTGCTCCACGAAGCCGTTGTTCATCGCCGGCATCAGGCCGAGGGCCTTGACCATCGCGTAGCCGATGATGTGGGTGAAGGACACCTTGCCGCCGCGCGACCGGGCGAGGTGGTTGTTGATGACGACCCGGTTGTCGATGAGCAGCTTGGCCGGCACGGCGCGCACGCTCGTCGCGGTCGGGACGGTGAGCGAGACCTCCATGTTGGCCACGACCCGGGACGGTGCGCCCCGCAGCGGCGTCACAGCGTCCTCGTTGACCGGTCCGGTCTCCTTCACCGCGGGGATGTCACGCGGCGTGGGGGTGGGGGCCTCGGGCGCCGCGGCGCTCGCCTTCGCGGGCTCCGCCGCGTCGGCACGCTTCGTCGCGGTGTCGGCCGACGGCTTCGTCGGAGTCTTGGACGGGGCCTTCTCGGGTGCCGGCTTCGAGGACGCAGCGTCCGTCGAGGGAGCCGTGTGGGACGACGTCACCCGGGGTGGGGCCGGGGCGACCTTGGGCATGTGCCCGGGGGTGCTCGCGCCTCCCGAGCCGTTGGCGGCCGGGGCCTTCTTGGCGCTCGACTCGTTGCCGTTCTCGTTGCCGTCCGGCAAGGTCACGTCCCTGGGCTCGTAGTCCCTGAAGAACTCCCACCAGGCCTTGTCGACCGACCGCTTGTCGGTGAGGTACTGCTGGTAGAGCTCGTCGATGAGCCATTCGTTCGGCCCGAAATCTGCCATCGGGTCGCCGGACGTGGACTGTTCGGACACGGCGAATACGCCTCTTTCATTGCCTTGGGTGCGTCGGAGCCACTACAGGGCCCAGCGTAGCCCTGTGCGCACGCTGGACGCCCGATGGGCCGTGTGTCGAGCGCGTCAGGAGATGTCGGCTCGCATCGTCCGCCACGTCCCGATCCCGGCCATCAGCGCTGCGTAGCCCGCCAGGACGAGCGCGCCGCCCCACCAGGTGAGCGAGTGCTGCGTCGTCCCGCCGAAGGAGCTCGCCGTCTGTCCGAGGGCCGCCGAGGTCGCCTGGCTCGGGAAGTAGGGCGTGAGGTTGCCGCCCCAGGAGGTGAGGGGGAGCAGGCCGGCCACGATCGGCTCCACGATCCAGGCCACCCCGATCGAGATGAGCAGAGCGGCGACCTGGTTGGGGATGAGGATGCCGGCGCCGAGGCCGATCAGGGCCCACAGGCCGAGCACGAGCAGCCCGAGGGCCAGGGTGCGCCAGATCGAGGGGTCGGCGAAGGGCGCGACCCCCTGGGACGTGAGCACGAGGGTGCCGCTCAGCACTGCCCCGGCGAGGGAGAGCACCCCGTAGAACGCCCCGATGACGAGCAGGCTGACGACCTTCGCCCCCATCACGACGCCCCGGCGCGGGGTGGCGAGGAAGGACGCGGTGATCGTCTTGTGTCGGTATTCCGAGCCGATCGTCATGATCCCGATGGCGAGGGTGAGCAGGTAGCCCACCGAGATGCCGGCGGTGAACACGACGGTGGCGAGCTCGGCGTCCGTCGTCGGCAGGGCGGCGGCCCCGGGCCCACCGTCCCCGGCACCGCCGGAGGTGAAGAGCCAGGCGAAGAGGCCCGCGAAGGCCGCACCGGTGACGAGCATGGCGATCGCCATGCCCCACCACAGCCGGGTGGTGAAGAACTTGCGGAACTCCGAGCGGATCGCGGCGGTCATCGCTGCTCCTGCTGTCCGGTCGCGGGCCGGCCGGGGGCCGGAGGGGGAGGGGGCTCGACGAGCAGGGCGGGGTCGATCGGTCGCCCGGACGGCGGCGGGAGGGCCCCCGTGCCCGAGGGGACGTCGTCACCGAGGTTGCGGTTGCGGTGCTCGTCGGTGTCGGTGAGGTTGAAGAACAGCTCCTCGAGGTGGGTCTGCTCGGCCCGCAGCTCGTGCACCGAGACATCGGCCGCATGGGCGACGTCCCCGACGACGGCGAGGTCCTCGACGGTGACCTGCAGGCCCGCTCCCTTGGGCACCACGGCGATCCCGCGGACGGTCAGCGCCTCGGTGAGGCGTTCGGGGTCGGAGGTGCGGACGAAGGCGGTCGGGTGGCCGCGGAGCTCTCCGACCGTGCCCTGCGCGACCCGGCGGCCGTTGGCGATGATGACGACGTCGTCGACGGTCTGCTCGACCTCGGAGAGCATGTGGCTCGAGATCAGCAGGGTTCGCCCTTCGTCGGCGAGGTGCCGCAGGAAGCCGCGCAGCCACCGGATGCCCTCGGGGTCCAGGCCGTTGGCCGGCTCGTCGAGGATGATCACCTGCGGGTCGCCGAGCAGGGCGGCGGCGAGGCCCAGGCGCTGGCGCATCCCCATCGAGTAGCCGCCGGCTCGCTTGCGTGCGGCCGCGGGGATGCCGACGAGCTCGAGCAGCTCGTCGACGCGCCGGTCGGGCACCCCGGCGACGGCGGCCTCCACCCTGAGGTGGTCACGGCCGGTGCGCCCCGGGTGGAAGTTCGTCGCCTCGAGGGCGGAGCCGACGACGGTGAGCGGGTTGCTGATCTCGGCATAGCGACGGCCGTCGATGGTTGCGGTGCCCCCGCTCGGCCGGATCAGGCCGAGCAGCATCCGCAGGGTCGTCGTCTTCCCGCTGCCGTTCGGGCCGAGGAAACCGGTCACCCGACCGGGCTCCACATCGAACTCCAGCTGGTCGACGGCGGTGAATGACCCGAAGCGCTTCGTCAGTCCGCGGACCTCGATCCGGCCTTTGAACGCGGGTCGTCCTGTGGTCACGGGGTTCCCTCCATCCGGCTGGGCCGGTTGCTCGGTGCTGGAAACCCCAAGCCAACCACACCGGGCGCGAGGTGCCGGGGACGTCGGGCGCTGCCTATAGTTGTCGCACTATGACCTGGGCCTGCCTGTGACCGAGTGGCTCCTCGTCCTCGGGGCGGTCCTGCTCACCGCCGGCACGGCCCTCTTCGTCGCCGCCGAGTTCTCGCTCGTCGCCCTCGACCGCCCGACCGTTCAGGGCGCCATCGACGACGGCGACTCCCGAGCCCGCGTCGTCCTCCAGTCCCTGGGCCAGCTCTCGACCCAGCTCTCCGCGGCGCAGGTGGGGATCACGATCACCACTCTCGTCGTCGGCTACCTCGCCCGTCCCTCGATCGGCGCCCTCCTCGAGGGACCGCTCAGCGCGATCGGGCTGGGGGAGCCGGTGGCCCTCGCCGTGTCCAGCACCCTCGCCCTCGTCATCGCCACGGTGTTCTCGATGGTCTTCGGCGAGCTGCTGCCCCAGTTCCTCGGGATCTCGGCCCCCCTGTCGACGGCGAAGGTCGTCGCGCTCCCGGTGCGGGTCTTCGCGGCCTTCGCCAAGCCGCTCATCATCGTGCTCAACGGGTCGGCCAACCGGTTCCTGCGCTCGCTCGGGATCGAGCCCCAGGAGGAGCTGTCCGGGGCCCGCACCCCCCAGGAGCTCGCGAGCCTCGTGCAGCGCTCGGCCGAGGCGGGGACGCTCGACGTCGGGACCGCCCGGATGCTGACCCGCTCGCTCGGTTTCGGTGAGCGCACCGCCGACGACGTCATGACGCCCCGGGTCCGGTGCACCGGTGTCCATCGCGAGGACACCGCCGAGGACGTGCTGCGGATCTCGCGCCGGACGGGGCACTCCCGCTTCCCCGTGCTCGGTGACGACTGGGACGACATCGACGGCGTGGTCCACGTGAAGAAGGCGATGGCGGTGCCGCACGACCGGCGCAAGGACGTGCCCGTGACGGCGCTCATGTCCGACCGCCTCGTCGTCCCCGAGACGATCCGCCTCGACCCGCTGCTGCGCCAGCTGCGGGAGGGCGGCTTCCAGATGGCCGTCGTCGTCGACGAGTACGGCGGCACGTCCGGCATCGTCACGCTCGAGGATGTCGTCGAGGAGATCGTCGGCGAGGTGGCCGACGAGCACGACCGCACCCGTCAGAGTGGCCGTGAGCTCGTCGACGGGTCGTGGACCGTGCCGGGCCTCTGGCGCCCGGACGAGGTCCGGGACGCGTTCGACGCCGAGATCCCCGACGGCCATACCTACGAGACGATGGGCGGCTTCGTCATGGAGCGGCTCGGCCGGGTCCCCGTCGCCGGCGACGTCGTCCACGTGCCCGGCTGGCGGGTCCACGTCGCCGGGATGGCCGGCCGGCGGGTCGACCGACTCCGCTTCGTGCCCGACCCCGACTCGCTGGTCCGCCCCGACCCGCCCGAAGGTGACACCGTCCCCGAGGCAGCCCATGGCACGGCCTCCCACCGGGCTTCCCACACCGGGTTCCCGGCCACTCCTGACGGCGCGACGAGGGCCCGGAAGTGAACGGTCCCTGGGTCTACCTCGTCTCGCTCGTGCTGCTGCTCGGCAACGCCTTCTTCGTCGGCGCGGAGTTCGCGGCGATGGCAGTGCGCCGGTCGAGCCTCGAGCCGCTCGCCGACGCCGGCAGCCTGCGCGCCGCCTCCTGCCTGCTCGCTCTCGAGCGGCTCGGCTCGATGCTCGCCACCGCGCAGCTCGGCATCACCGTCTGCTCGGTGGGCCTCGGCGCGCTCGCCGAGGAGGCCCTGCACCACTGGTTCGAGCCGATCTTCGCGGGCTGGGGCCTGTCGGAGGGCTGGGCCGGTGGCGTGGCGCTCGCCATCGCGCTGCTCATCGTCAGCTACCTCCACGTCGTCGTCGGCGAGATGATCCCGAAGAACCTTGCCATCGCCGGCCCCGAACGCGCGGCGCTCGTCCTCGTCCCGTCGCTCTACGTCATGTCTCAGGCGCTCCGGCCGATCATCCACGCGATGGAGAGCGTGGCGAAGGCGCTCGTGCGCCTCTTCGGGATCGAGCCGAAGGACGAGATCGCGTCCGCCTTCACCGCCGAGGAGGTGGCCCACATCGTCGGCGAGTCCCGTCGCGAGGGCCTCATCGAGGAGGAACGGCACGGCCTCGTGGCCAAGACACTCGAGTTCTCCGACAAGCTCGCCCGCGAGGTGGCCGTGGCCTCCGACTCGCTCACCACCGTCACCCTCGGCGCGACGCCGGCCGACATCGAGCGGCTCGTGGCCAAGCAGGGCTTCTCCCGCTTCCCGGTGCTCGACGCCGCGGGGGAGATCGCCGGCTACCTGCACCTCAAGGACATCCTCTACGCCGACGACGAGCGCCACGACGCGCCGGTCCCGCCCAAGCGCGTTCGCCGCCTCGCGACGGTGCGCGACGAGGACGAGGTCGAGGACGTCCTCGCCACGATGCAGCTGACCGGGGCACACCTGGCCCGGGTCGTCGACGGGGACGGGCAGGTGACCGGTGTCGTGTTCCTCGAGGACGTCCTCGAGGAGCTCGTCGGCGAGGTCACCGACACGACCCAGCGCTGACGGACGCTCGGAGGCCCAGCGGCATACCCCCGCGGTTTTCGTCGCCCGGGTTACGAAACGTGCGGGTCGTCGTGCTCCAGCGCGTCGAGGTAGGCCGCCCCTCGCGGCGACAGCTCGTAACCGACGTCGTGGCTGATCGTCAGGCCGAGCGCCTTGAGCTTGCGGATGTCGACCTTGAGGGGGAGCAGCTCCCGGTCGAGGAGGGCGGCCAGCTCGGTGGACACGACGTGTGGGTGGTCGCGGATCCACTCGAGGACACCGCGGGTCCACGGCCCCGACGCCTTGCCCGCGTCGAGCCGCGCCAGCCGGGCCTGCAGGTCTCCCAGCTCCGCTGCGTCGGGAACGCGGCTGCGCAGCGCGATCCGCGGGTCCTCGCCAACCCAGCTGAGCCGGATCCGGTAGACCTTGTCACCGCCGCGACCACCCCGCGCGGACGGTCGGCGGGGTGCCGGGGCGAGGAGACGCTGGAGCGTGGCGAGGTCTGCCACGCCCGCGGCGACGGCGTCCCGCTCGCGCAGGCGCCCGGGGTCGCGCACGAGGGTGACCGCGTCGAAGCGGACCACACCCGCGGAGGTCAGCGCGGTGCCCCCGACCGTGACCCGCGGCGCGTCCCACCGGCGGAAGGCCTGGGTGACCGAGCCTGCGCGGATGCCCTCGGCGACCGGCTTGGAGATGAGCACCGCACCATCGTCGCACCTCCCGCCGCGCCGGCGGCAGCAGAACGCCCGCCGGCCTGTCGGTGCAGGTCAGCGGGCGTTCGTGCGGTGCCCCCGGCAGGATTCGAACCTGCGCAACCGCCTCCGGAGGGCGGTGCTCTATCCCCTGAGCTACGGGGGCGGCACGCACTTTCGTGCGCCCGGTGAGATTAGCAGGACCGCGGGCCGATCGCGGAATGCGGGGTCCCGCGACCGCTGTCCGGGTGCCCCGGTGCCCCGGTGCCCCGGTGCCCCGGTGCCCCGGTGCCCCGGGTGCCCGGGGCGCGACGCCTAGACTCGGGCCCATGACCCCGGTCGAACTGGGTGACGCCCTCGCGGACGCGGCTGCGCTGGCGGTCCGGGAGGGCGGACTGCCGACCGCCGCACGGTCCGGCCCTCCGCCCGGCACCCGCTTCCGCCCGACCGACCACCGGTCCCCGGGCGCCCTCTCCGACTGGGTGACGCCCGTCGCGCTGCGCTGGGCCCCGGCGCTGGGGATGCAACCGCGCGAGCTGGCCCGGGAGCTGGCCCGCGGCCTCGGCCGCGACCCGCGGGTGGAGGCGGTCGAGGTCGCCCCGTCGGGGTTGCTCCTGATCACCCTCACCGCGCCGGCCCGCGGCGCCGTGGTCGACGCGGTGCTCACCGCGCCGGCGGCCTGGGCGCTCGCGTCGGGGTCGCGCGAGCCGCCGGCCGAGCTGCCCGGCGCCCGGTCCCCGGGCGACCCCGTCCGGCAGGCGCAGGTCGCGCACGCCCGGCTGTGCCGGCTGGTCCGCAACGCCGAGGCGCTGGGGGTCGAGGTCCGGGGCACCCGCGGGCGGGAGGAGCTCGTCGAGGTCTCGGAGCGACGGCTGCTCGTCGCGCTCGCCGACCTCCCGCAGCGCACCGATGCGCTCGGCGACGCCGTCACTGACCTCGCGAGGCTCGCCGAGGACTGGCGGGCGCCCGTCCACCCGCAGGTCGTCGGGGCGTCGGTCGAGCGGGTCCACGGCGCCCGGCTCGGGCTAGCGACGGCCGCCCGCGTCGTCTTGCGCAATGGACTGTGGCGGCTCGGGGCCGGCGCCCCGGAGAGGATGTGAGGATGCACGCACACGAGGCGGGGACGCTCCACGCCGACGGTTACCGGGGCCCCGCCTGGCTGCAGACCCCGGTCGACGTCAACGCGCTCGTGCCCTCACTCTGGGCGCGGTCGGTGGCTCGTGACGGCGCCGGGGTGCTCAGTGTCGGTGGCCTTGCGGTGGACGAGCTCGCTCGCGAGTTCGGGACGCCCGCCTACGTCATCGACGAGGACGACTTCCGGGCCCGCGCCCGCGACTTCAAGGCGACGTATGCCGCCGTCTTCGCCGAGCTGTCCGGCGCCGACGTCTTCTACGCCGGCAAGGCCTTCCTCTGCACGGAGGTCGCCCGGTGGGTCAACGACGAGGGCCTGCACCTCGACGTCTGCTCCGGCGGGGAGCTCGCCGTCGCGATCCGCGCCGGGGTGCCCGGCGACCGGATCGGCATGCACGGCAACAACAAGAGCCTCGCCGAGATCCGGGCGGCACTGCAGCACGGCGTGAGCCGTGTGGTCGTCGACTCGTTCGAGGAGGTCGACCGGGTGGCCGCGGTCGCCGAGGAGCTCGGCGTCATCGCGCCGGTGCTCATCCGGGTCACCGTCGGCGTCGAGGCGCACACCCACGAGTTCATCGCGACTGCCCACGAGGACCAGAAGTTCGGTCTGTCGCTGTCCGGGGGCCAGGCCTTCGAGGCGGCCCGGCGCATCCTCGATCGTCCCGACCGGCTGCGTCTGCTCGGCCTGCACAGCCACATCGGCTCCCAGATCTTCGACACCGCGGGCTTCGAGGTCTCGGCTCGCCGGATCCTCGGCCTGCACGCCCGGATCGCCAAGGAGCTCGGCGCCGAGCTCTCGGAGCTCGACCTCGGCGGCGGCTTCGGGATCGCCTACACGACCGAGCACGACCCGCTCCCGCCCCGGGAGCTCGCGACGGGGATGGCGCGGATCGTCGCCCGCGAGTGCCGGGCCGAGGGCCTGTCGGTCCCGAGGATCTCCATCGAGCCGGGTCGCGCGATCGCGGGCCCGAGCACGTTCACCCTCTACGAGGTCGGCACGGTCAAGACCGTGGACCTCGACGGTGGTGCCTCGCGTCTCTACGTGTCGGTCGACGGAGGGATGAGTGACAACGTGCGCACGGCCCTTTACGACGCGAACTACTCGTGCACGCTCGCCAACCGTGCCTCGCCGGCCCGTCCAGCCCTCGCCCGGGTCGTCGGGAAGCACTGCGAGAGCGGCGACGTCGTCGTCAAGGACGAGTTCCTCCCCGGTGACGTCGGGGCCGGCGACCTCATCGCGGTGCCGGGCACCGGTGCCTACTGCCGGGCACTGTCGAGCCAGTACAACCACACGCCGCGCCCCCCGGTCGTCGCCGTCCGGGACGGTGAGGCCCGGGTCATCGTGCGTCGCGAGACCATCGACGACCTCCTCGCGCTCGACGTCTGAGGTGCCTCGTCAGGCCCGCTCCGCCCGCAGATCGTGCGGCGCAGATGTCCGGATCGCGAAACAATGACCGTCCAACCCGTGGACAGACGGCAGGATTCGCCTCGTGACCAGTGATGTGAGTGCCCGCCCGCCCCTGCGCGTCGCCCTGCTCGGGGCGGGTGTCGTCGGCGGGGCGGTGGCCCGGCTGCTCACGGAGCACGCGCCCGACCTCGGCGCCCGCGTCGGGCTGCCGCTCGAGATCGTCGGGATCGCCGTGCGTCGGGCGGGTCGGGACCGGTCCGATCTCGGGGTCGACCCGGCGCTCGTGACGACCGACGCGGAGGAGCTCGTCACCCGGGCCGACGTCGTCGTCGAGGTCATCGGCGGGATCGAGCCGGCCCGCTCGCTCATTCTCCGGGCGATGGAGCACGGCGCCGCGGTCGTCACGGCCAACAAGGCCCTGCTCGCCGAGGACGGTCCGACCCTCTACGCGGCGGCCGCCGAGCACGGCGTCGACCTCTACTACGAGGCCGCCGTGGCCGGGGCGATCCCGCTGCTGCGCCCGCTGCGCGAGTCGCTCGCGGGCGACGAGGTCTCCCGCGTGCTCGGCATCGTCAACGGCACGACCAACTACGTGCTCGACAAGATGGACACGACGGGTGCGGGCTTCGCCGACGCCGTCGAGCAGGCCCAGGCGCTCGGCTACGCCGAGGCCGACCCGACGGCCGACGTCGAGGGCTTCGACGCCGCCGCCAAGGCCGCGATCCTCGCCTCGCTCGCCTTCCACACCCGGGTGTCGGGCAGCGACGTGCACCGCGAGGGGATCACCGAGGTCTCTGCCGCCGACGTCGCCGCGGCCCGCGAGATGGACTCGGTCGTCAAGCTGCTCGCCATCTGCGAGCGGACCCCCCGCGGCGTGAGCGTGCGGGTGCACCCCGCGATGATCCCGCGCAGCCACCCGCTCGCGGGGGTCCGCGAGGCCTACAACGCCGTCTTCGTCGAGGCCGAGGCCGCGGGGGAGCTGATGTTCTACGGCCGCGGCGCCGGAGGAGAGCCGACCGCCTCGGCGGTCCTCGGTGACGTCGTCGCCGTCGCCCGGCACCGCCTCGGTGGCGGCCTCGGGCCGGGGGAGTCGACGTATGCCGACCTGCCCGTCCTGTCGATGGGGGAGGCCCAGACCCGCTACCACATCAGCCTCGACGTCGAGGACCGGCCGGGTGTCCTCGCCCAGGTCGCCGGCGCCTTCGCCGACCACGACGTCTCGATCGAGACCGTCCGCCAGCAGCTCGTCCCCGGCCACGGCGACACCGCCGCCCGGGCGAGCCTCGTCATCGTCACCCACTCCGCGAGCGATGCCGCTCTCTCGGCCACCGTGGAGCGCCTGCGCACGCTCGACGTGGTGCGCGGCGTCGACTCCGTCATGCGCGTGGAAGGCTCCTGATGGCCCACCAGTGGCGGGGTGTCATCCCCGAGTATGCCGACCGGCTCCCGACGCTCGACGGGGCGCCCGTCATCACCCTGCACGAGGGCGGCACACCGCTCATCCTCGCCGAGCACCTCTCCGAGCTCGTCGGGGCGGAGGTCCACCTGAAGTTCGAGGGGCTCAACCCGACGGGGTCGTTCAAGGACCGCGGCATGACGACGGCGATCAGCCTCGCGGCCAAGAAGGGGGCCCGGGCCGTCATCTGCGCGAGCACCGGCAACACGAGCGCCTCCGCCGCGGCCTACGCGACGAAGGCCGGAATGACGTGTGGGGTCCTCGTCCCCGAGGGCAAGATCGCGATGGGCAAGCTGAGCCAGGCCATCGCCCACGGCGCGACGCTGCTGCAGGTCGACGGCAACTTCGACGACTGCCTCACCCTCGCCCGCAAGCTCGCCGAGGCCTACCCGGTCGAGCTCGTCAACTCCGTCAACCCGGCGCGCATCGAGGGGCAGAAGACGGCGGCCTTCGAGGTCGTCGACGCTCTGGGTGACGCTCCCGACATCCACTGTCTCCCCGTGGGCAACGCCGGCAACATCACCGCCTACTGGCGCGGCTACCGCGAGTACAGCGCCGACCCAGCGGTGAGCGACCAGCCCGGGCCGGCGACCCACCTGCCCGTCATGTGGGGCTTCCAGGCTGCCGGTGCGGCCCCCCTGGTCGCGGGCCACCCGATCGACCACCCCGAGACCATCGCGACGGCGATCCGGATCGGCAACCCGGCCAGCTGGGACCAGGCGATCGAGGCGCGAGACCAGTCGAAGGGCCGGATCGCCGCGGTCACCGACGAGCAGATCCTCGCCGCCCACCGGCTGCTCTCCTCGCGGGAAGGGGTCTTCGTCGAGCCGGGCTCGGCCGCGTCGGTCGCCGGACTGCTCGCGAGCCACGAGGCAGGCTTGGTGCCCGCGGGCGCGCGGATCGTCTGCACCGTCACGGGCCACGGCCTGAAGGACCCCCAGTGGGCGCTGCGCACCGCCGACGGCGACGAGGTCCTGCCCACCCGGGTCTCGGTCGACGCCTTCTCGGCCGCGCAGGCCCTCGGTCTCGAGGGCTGAGCCGGTGGCCGACGTCGTCACCGCGGTGCCGGTGGGCCGCTCGGTCCACGTGCGTGTCCCCGCGAGCAGCGCCAACCTCGGGCCGGGCTTCGACTCCGTCGGGCTCGCGCTCGGCCTCTGGGACGACTACGTCATGACGACCACAGACCGGCCCGGCCTCGTCGTCGAGGTCACCGGTGAGGGTGCTGCCGCGGTCCCGACCGACGAGTCCCACCTCGTCGTCGCGACGATGCGGCACACGTGGACGCGGCTCGGGGTGCGCGGCGCCGAGGGACTGCTTCTGCGTGCCTGCAACGGGGTGCCCCACGGCCGCGGACTCGGCTCGTCCGCCACGGCCATCGTCGCTGGTGTCGTTGCGGCACAGACTCTTTCGTATGCCGGAGAGCTCGCTCCCGGCGGCCCCGTCCCGTTCGACGTCCCGCTCGCCAACGACATCGCGAGCCGTCTCGAGGGGCACCCGGACAACGCGTCCGCGAGCGTCCACGGCGGTCTGACGGTGAGCTGGATGCCCGACGGCACGGCGGTCGACCGCTCCGACCTCACGGTCACGGCCCGGCCGACGCTGCACCCCGAGGTCGACGTCGTCGCCTTCGTGCCCTCCTCCCAGCTCTCGACCCGGACGGCTCGGGCCGTCCTGCCGGCGACGGTCCCGCTCGGCTCGGCTGCGGCCGGGGCAGGTCGCGCGGCGCTGCTCGTCCACGCCCTCACCGCCGAGCCGGCGCACCTGCACGCCGCCACGCGGGACTGGCTGCACCAGGAGGCCCGCCGCCCCTCGTACCCGGAGACGATGGCGCTCGTGGACCGGCTCCGTGGCCAGGGCCATGCCGCCTTCGTCTCCGGCGCGGGACCGACGGTCCTCGTGCTGACGACGATCGCGGCGGCCCCCGAGGTCGTGGCTGACGCAGGTGGCTGGACCCGCCTCACGCCCGGCATCAGCGCCACGGGAGCCGTCGTCACCGCACGGTGAGTCGCCGGTGGGCCTCAAGTGTTACTGTGGGGTCGCACCAGAGGCCGCTTCACGCAGGCCGGTGCGTCACCCCCCACGACGAGACGACTTATCGTCTTTCGCGCTGTCTGCGCCGAAGTGGATCTCACACCGGCCAGAATCCCTGGTCCACGCCCGGCCCCGCGGGACACCTCCCCGGGCCGCAACGAGGGGGAAGGATCCTTCGTGTCAGAAACAACCACCCGACCGCTCTCCGGCCTGTCCGCCATGAAGCTCGACGAGCTCAAGGGCATCGCCACGTCCATGGGCATCAAGGGCACCGGCAAGATGCGCAAGGGTGACCTCGTCGAGGCCATCCGCGCCCGTCAGGGCGGCACGCCGCGTCCCGAGACGCAGAGCCGGCCAGAGAACCAGCCCGAGAACCAGCCGGAGAAGCAGCCGGAGAACCAGGGCAGGAGCCAGCCCGAGGGCCCGTCCGCCGGCGCCTCGGAGCAGGCTCCGGCACCAGAGCAGGCCGAGAAGGTCGACACGCAGGACGGCCTGCAGGAGAAGGCGGATCAGCGCCCGGCTCGGACGACCCGCTCCCGGCGCGCCAGCCGCCCCGCGGGATCGACCGACACGTCGGCCGAGTCGAGCTCGGCCGCTGCCGAGCGGGCCGAGCGGGCCGCGGCCGCCGTGCAGGAGGAGTTCGTCCGCACCGGGCGCGACGCGTCCGGCGCCGAGTCCAAGCGGGACCGTCGCCAGCGGACCGCCACCGAGCAGTCGACCGAGCAGTCGACCGAGCAGTCGACCGAGCAGTCGACCGAGCAGTCGACCGAGCAGTCCACCGACGGGCGCGGGGGTCGGGAGAGCCGCCGGCAGCGTGGCCGCCAGCAGTCGGACGCCCAGCGCTCGGACGACGCCGAGCCGCAGCCCTCCAGCCGCTCCGAGCGCCAGAACGAGCGCCAGAACGACCAGCAGAACGACCGCTCGAACGACCGGCAGAACGACCGCTCGAACGATCGGCAGGGCGAGTCGCACCACGACCGTGACCGGCAGGACCACGCGAATCAGGGCAATCAGGGCAACCAGGGCGGCCAGGGCAACCAGGGGCGGTCGGCCCAGCAGCGCTTCGCCGACGACGACGAGCGCGGTGGTCGGCGCAGCCGCAACCGCCAGCGCAGCCGGGACCGCAAGCGTGGTCGCGGTCAGGGTGGCCAGGACTGGAACGACGACGACATGCAGGTGCAGGAGGACGACGTCCTCGTGCCCGTCGGCGGCATCCTCGACGTCCTTGAGAACTACGCCTTCGTGCGCACCTCGGGCTACCTGCCCGGCCCCAACGACGTCTACGTCCCGCTCGGCGTCGTCAAGCGCCACGGTTTGCGCAAGGGCGACGCCGTCACCGGCGCCGTCAAGGCGCTGCGCGACGGTGAGCAGGGCTCGGGCACGGTGGGGCGCCAGAAGTTCAACGCCCTCGTCCGGCTCGACACCGTCAACGGCACCCCCGCGGAGGAGGCGCCCAAGCGCGTCGAGTTCGGCAAGCTCACTCCGCTCTACCCGCAGCAGCGGCTGCGTCTCGAGACCGAGCCGAGTGTGCTGACGACCCGGATCATCGACCTCGTCGCCCCGATCGGCAAGGGCCAGCGCGGCCTCATCGTCGCCCCGGCCAAGGCCGGCAAGACGATGATCATGCAGACCCTCGCCAACGCGATCACGACGAACAACCCCGAGTGCCACCTCATGGTCGTCCTCGTCGACGAGCGGCCCGAAGAGGTCACCGACATGCAGCGCGCGGTCAAGGGCGAGGTCATCGCCTCGACCTTCGACCGTCCCGCCGACGACCACACGACGGTCGCTGAGCTCGCCATCGAGCGGGCCAAGCGTCTCGTCGAGCTCGGCCACGACGTCGTCGTGCTCCTCGACTCGATCACCAAGCTCGGCCGGGCCTACAACCTGTCCGCGCCGGCGAGCGGCCGGATCCTCTCCGGCGGCGTCGACTCCGCTGCGCTCTACCCGCCGAAGAAGTTCTTCGGTGCGGCGCGCAACATCGAGAACGGCGGGTCGCTGACGATCCTCGCCACCGCGCTCGTCGAGACCGGGTCCAAGATGGACGAGGTCATCTTCGAGGAGTTCAAGGGCACCGGGAACATGGAGCTGCGCCTCTCGCGAGACCTCGCCAACCGGCGGATCTTCCCCGCGGTCGACATCAACGCCTCCGGCACGCGCCGCGAGGAGATCCTCCTCGCCAGCGAGGAGCTGAAGATCATGTGGAAGCTGCGCCGGGTCCTCGGGGGCCTGGACCACCAGCAGGGCATCGAGCTGCTGCTCGACCGCCTCCGCAAGACGAAGACGAACTACGAGTTCCTCACCCAGGTCCAGGCGACGAGCTCGAGCCGGCTCGACGACGAGGCCTGAGCCACCCGCGACCCGCAGGGGTATGCCGCCGAGCCCGCTCGGCGGCATACCCCTGTCACCGGGAATGTCCCGGTGGGGTCGGGCGTTTTGTAGGACGTGCGCCACCTCTGGCACACTCTTGCTTTGGACCGGTTCACGGATGAGCGGCTTCCGCGATGACACCGACCCGGCCGACTACCTCAAGGAGACACATGAAGAAGGACCTTCACCCCGAGTACGTGGAGACCACGGTGACCTGCACCTGTGGCAACACGTTCACCACGCACAGCACGTCGACCTCCGGCCAGATCTCGGCCGACGTCTGCTCGCAGTGCCACCCGTTCTACACGGGCAAGCAGAAGATCCTCGACACCGGTGGCCGCGTGGCCCGGTTCGAGGCGCGTTACGGCAAGAAGGCCGCCAAGTAGGTCTCCCGCACGCCGGCCCCCACGACTTCGGTCGTCGGGGGTCGGCGTTCGCCGTTCCCCGCCCTTCCCCGCCCTTCCCAGCAGCCCCTCCCTCCGCCAGACCACGAGAGCAGGACCCCGTGCGCGACTCCGTCCAGACCATCCTCGAGGAGTACGCCGACCTCGAGAGCCGGCTGGCTGACCCCGCGGTCCACTCCGACCAGGACCTCGTCCGAGTCCTCAACAAGCGGTATGCCGCTCTCGCCCCGACCGTCGCCGCGGCCCGGGAGTGGGAGAGCGCCCGCGACGACCTCGGCGCGGCCCGCGAGCTCGCCGAGGACGACGCCGGCTTCGCGGCCGAGGTGCCGGCGCTCGAGGCGCGCGAGTCGGCTGCCGAGGCCCACCTGCGGCGCCTGCTCATCCCGCGCGACCCCGACGATGACCGCGACGTGATCCTCGAGGTCAAGGCGGGGGAGGGCGGCGACGAGTCGGCGCTCTTCGCCGGCGACCTGCTGCGGATGTACCTGCGTTACGCCGAGACCCGGGGCTGGCGCACCGACATCGAGGACGCCACCGAGTCCGACCTCGGCGGCTACAAGGACGTGCGGGTCTCCGTGCGGGCCAAGGGCACTCCCGGGCTCGGTGAGGGCCCGTGGGCCCGCCTCAAGTACGAGGGCGGGGTGCACCGGGTCCAGCGGGTCCCCGTCACCGAGTCCCAGGGCCGGATCCACACCTCGGCCGCGGGCGTCCTGGTGATGCCGGAGGCCGAGGAGGTCGAGGTGGCGATCGACCCGCACGACCTGCGCATCGACGTCTACCGCAGCAGCGGCCCCGGGGGGCAGAGCGTCAACACGACCGACTCCGCGGTGCGGATCACGCACGTCCCCTCCGGCCTGGTCGTCAGCTGCCAGAACGAGAAGTCCCAGCTGCAGAACAAGGAGTCGGCCCTGCGCGTGCTCCGGGCCCGGCTGCACCAGCTCGCCCAGGACGAGGCGGACGCCGAGGCGTCGGCGGCCCGACGCTCGCAGGTGCGCACGGTGGACCGGTCCGAGCGGATCCGCACCTACAACTATCCGGAGAACCGGATCTCCGACCACCGGACCGGCTTCAAGGCCTACAACCTCGACACCGTGCTCGACGGCGAGCTCGACCCGATCGTGCAGTCCGCCATCGACGCCGACGAGGCGGTCAAGCTGGCCGACCTGGCCGAGGGCCCGGCGTGACCGAGCTGCGCACCGCCGTGCGGGAGGCCGCCGCCCGGCTGTCGGACGCCGGGGTGGCCTCGGCCGAGGTCGACGCCATCGAGCTCGTCGCGCACGCGCTCGGTGTCGACACCGCCGAGGTCCGGCGGCTCATGGTGCTCGGGGGACAGTCGGTGCCCGGCTCGTTCGAGTCCCTCGTCGACGAGCGGGCCCGGCGGGTCCCGCTCCAGCACCTCACCGGCCGGTCCCACTTCCGCCACCTGACGCTGGCGGTAGGCCCCGGCGTCTTCGTCCCGCGCCCCGAGACCGAGGTGCTCGTCGACCTCGCGCTCGCCGAGCTCGACCGGCTGGGAGCTGCGTCCTCCGCGCCCGAGCGGGCCCTTCGGGTCGTCGACCTCTGCGCGGGTTCCGGTGCGATCCCGCTCGCGACCAAGGACGAGCGACCGGGGGTCGACGTGCGCGGCCTCGAGCTGTCCGCCGACGCCCACGCCTGGTCGGTGGCCAACCGGGACCGCCTCGCCCTCGACGTCGACCTCCGGGTCGGTGACGCGACGCGGTCGTGCTTCGAGGACTGGTCGGGCGCGGTCGACGTCGTCACCGTGAACCCGCCCTACATCCCGGTCGGCGCGGTCCCGGTCGACCCCGAGGTGCGTGACCACGACCCCGCCGTCGCCCTCTACGGCGGCAGCGACGACGGCCTCGCGATCCCTCTGGCCGTGGCCCGGACGGCAGCGGCCCTCCTGCGCAACGGGGGACTGATGCTGATGGAACACGCTGACTCGCAAGGAAACTCACTGCCTGCCCGGTTGCGTTCCGTGGGGGAATGGGTGGAGGTCCTCGACCATGCAGACCGCTCCGGTCGCCCACGCGTCACGACCGCCAGGCGCGCCGCACGCGGTGGCGCCCCCGCAGGTGCGGGCAGGTCACCGGACCCGCAGACGGCGCGGCTAGGCTCGCGCCCATGAGCGAGCACTACGACTGCACCGATCCCGACGGTCGGACGAGCGGGATCTCGGCTGCCTCGGCGGCCGTGCGCCGCGGGGAGCTCGTCGTGCTGCCCACCGACACCGTCTACGGGATCGGCTGCGACGCCTTCGACGCGACCGCCGTGGCGTCGGTGCTGGCGGCGAAGGGCCGGGGCCGCGACATGCCGCCCCCCGTCCTCATCCCCACCGCGCGCACCGCGCAGGGGCTGGCGACGCAGATCCCCGACTACGCCCTGAGCCTGATGGAGGCCTTCTGGCCCGGGCCCCTCACCCTCGTGCTCAAGGCGCAGACCTCACTTCACTGGGACCTCGGCGACACGAACGGCACGGTGGCTCTCCGGGTGCCCGCCGACGAGGTCGCCCTCGAGCTGCTCGGTGAGATCGGCCCGATGGCCGTGACGAGCGCGAACACCACCGGCGACCCGGCCGCCCGCACCGCCGACGAGGCCACGGCGATGCTGGGGGAGTCCGTCGCGGTCTACCTCGACGGCGGGACGTCGGCCGACGGCGACAGCTCGACGATCATCGACTGCACGGGCGAGGCCCCGCTCACCCTCCGGCTGGGCGCGGTCGGTCAGGACGAGATCGACGCCGCGCTCGCCGCGCTCGCCGCGGCGGCCGAGGCCGCGGCCCAGGAGCCCGAGCAGGACGAGCCGGTTGCCGAGCGGCCCGAGCCGCACGTGCAGCAGTGGTCCTCCGACCCCCGTCCGTCGCCGCCGCCGCCCCCCGAGGCACCCGACGGGGTCGACGTGGCCGAGCCGATCCCCACCGACTCGGACCGGCCCACCGCATAGAGTTGGTCCGCACCCGCGGCACCGCGTGTCCCTCCATCTCGACCATCTCGACCGGGAGATCCTCCATGGCGCACGACCAGACGTTCTACGGCTCCGACTTCGACGCCCTCGAGGCCTTCGACCCCGACATCGCCGGGGTCCTGCTCTCCGAGCTCGACCGGATCCGTGGGGGACTGCAGCTCATCGCGAGCGAGAACATCAGCTCGCCGGCCGTGCTCACCGCGCTCGGGTCCACGCTGTCGAACAAGTATGCCGAGGGCTACCCCGGCCGCCGCTACTACGGCGGCTGCTCCGAGGTCGACAAGGCCGAGACCCTGGCGATCGACCGGGCCAAGGCGCTCTTCGGGGCCGACCACGCCAACGTCCAGGCCCACTCCGGGGCGAGCGCCAACCAGGCCGTCTACGGCGCCTTCATGGCCCCCGGCGACACGATCCTCGCGATGGCCCTGCCGATGGGTGGACACCTGACCCATGGCACGAAGGTCTCCTTCTCCGGCAAGTGGTTCGACGCGGTGCACTACGGTGTCGACCGCGACAGCGAGGACATCGACTACGACCAGGTCGAAGCACTCGCCAAGGAGCACCGGCCCAAGGTCATCTGCGCCGGCGGGTCCGCGATCCCGCGCCTCATCGACTTCGAGCGCTTCCGGGCGATCGCCGACGAGGTCGGGGCGATCCTCTGGGTCGACGCCGCGCACTTCATCGGCCTCGTCGCCGGCAAGGCGATCCCGTCGCCGGTGCCCTACGCCGATGTCGTCACCTTCACCACCCACAAGGTGCTGCGCGGTCCGCGGTCCGGCGCCCTCGTCTGCAAGGCCGAGCACGCCGCCAAGATGGACAAGGCGATCTTCCCGATGATGCAGGGCGGGCCGCAGATGCACACGATCGCGGCCAAGGCGGTCAACTTCAAGGAGTGCGCCACGCCGGAGTACGGGCAGTACGTCACCGACGTCATCGCCAACAGCCGGCAGCTCGCCTCGAGCCTGCTCGAGCTGGGCATCCGGCCGACGACGGGCGGCACCGACACCCACCTGTCGCTGCTCGACCTGCAGGGCATCGGCGTCACGGGCAAGGAGGCCGAGGAGCGCGCCGACGCCGCCGGGATCGTGCTCAACAAGAACGCCATCCCGTTCGACCCGCAGAAGCCCAACATCGCCTCCGGCATCCGCGTCGGCACCCCGTCCGTGACGACGCAGGGGATGGGGCTGCCGGAGATGACCCAGATCGCCTCGCTCATCCACCGGGCCGTCACCGAGGGCGACGCCGACCCCGCGAACCCGGTGAGCGCCGCGGTGCGCGCCGAGGTCACCGACCTCGTCACCCGGTTCCCGGCCTACCCCCGCTGACCTCGGCGACGCGATGCCGCCCGTCACCCGACGTCGGTATGCCGCTGGGCACGCCCAGCGGCATACCGCCCACCCGGTGGGTGACTGAGTGCACGAGTACGTCCTCATCCTGCTCGTGGCGGCATCCGTCACCTACCTCGTCACGCCCCTGATCCGCAGCCTCGCGGTGGCGACGGGCGCGTTCACCGCGGTCCGGGAGCGGGACGTCCACACCACCCCGATCCCGCGGCTGGGGGGCGTCGGGATCTACCTCGGCTTCGTCGCGGCCGCGCTCGTCGCCCGGGCCCTGCCCTACCTCGGCTCGCTCTTCTCCACCCGAGAGGTGCTCGGCGTCGTCGCCGCGGGCGGCATCATGTGCCTCGTCGGTGCGATCGACGACATCCGTGAGATCGACTGGCTCACGAAGCTGGCCGGGCAGATCCTCGCCGCCGGGCTGATGGCCTACGCCGGGGTGCAGCTGCTGTCGCTGCCGATCTTCGGCGTCACCGTGCTGCCGACCCCGGTGCTCGTGCTGTTCACCGTCGTCGTCGTCATCGTCACGACCAACGCGGTCAACTTCATCGACGGGCTCGACGGGCTCGCCGCGGGGGTGGTCGGGATCGCGGCCTTCGCGTTCTTCGCCTACAGCTACATCGTGTCGCGCTCGTTCGTGCCGGCCAACGTCTTCTCGACCGCCACCTTCATCTCCGCGGCGCTCGTGGGGTGCTGCGCGGGCTTCCTTCCCCACAACTTCCACCCGGCGCGGCTCTTCATGGGGGACTCCGGCGCGCTCACGCTCGGACTGCTGCTCTCGGCGGCGACGATCTCGCTGACGGGCAACGTCAACCCCGGCGACGTCACCGCCAACCAGGCCACCGCCGCGTTCCTGCCGATCCTCGTCCCACTCGCCGTGCTGCTGCTGCCCCTGCTCGACATGGGACTGGCGATCATCCGCCGGACGCGGGCGGGGCAGCGGCCGTGGCACCCGGACGCGATGCACCTGCACCACCGGATGCTCGGCATCGGGCACGGCCACCGCCGCGCGGTGCTCATCCTCTACCTCTGGGCCGCGATCGTCGCCCTCGGCTCGGTGTCCTTCGTGATCTGGGACGGGTGGAGGCCGCTCGTCGTCCTCGCCGCCGCGTCGGTGGTCGGTCTCGTGCTCACGGTCTGGCTGCCGCGATGGAGCCCCTCCAAGCGCTTGTGATAGCATTCACAAGCACCTGAGGGGAGTCTGAGAAGTCCTCCGAGGGTCCCGCAGGGGCGCGCAGCGCCGCGGGAGCACGACCACCACGCCCCACCGGGTTACGACCCGGGCCCGACGCCGACACCGACGCAACCAGGCAGGTCTTCCGTGAGCGCCACACCGGCACGAGACGCATCGCAGTCCGATGCGTTCGCGCAGCTCCTCCGGGGTTCGGTGCTGCCGACCTCCGTGGTCGGGGTGGTGTGCGTGGTCGTCGGGCTCGTCTCCAGCCCCAAAGCGGCCTGGTCAGCGGCCTTCGGCGCCGCCCTCGTCATCTTCTTCTTCAGCCTCACGCTGCTCGTGATGAAGCGGACTGCCGACCTCGCCCCGACGACGGTGATGATGGTCGTCATGGCCACCTACACCTTCAAGGTCGTCGTCCTCGGTGTCGCGATGTTCGTCCTCAGCGGTGTCAGCTGGGTCTCCGGCTACGCCGTCGGACTGTCGATCACGGTGTGCGCCCTCGTCTGGCTCTTCTTCGAGATGCGGGCCTACAAGCGCCTGCGCATCTTCGCCTACGACCCGGCGGGGGAGGCCTCCATCGAGCCCACCCGGCCGGCGGCCGACACCGGGACCCCGAACGATGAGCCGTGACTGGGGAGGCTGGCATGACGAGCACACCACCGGGCGAGACGCCCGAGCGCGAGCCGGTCGACGAGGCCGACAAGCTGCGCGAGTTCAACACCCGCGAGCAGGACTCCGCCTGGCGGGCCATCGCCTACCTGCTGAGCGGACCGCTGATCTACGGTGGTCTCGGATACCTCGCCGACCAGTGGCTCGGGACCACCTGGCTGGTCGGTGTCGGGATCGTCGCGGGTATGGCGCTGTCGCTCTACCTGATCTGGTTCCGATACGGTACGCAGTGAGTTCGGCCCCCCGCACGCAGCCCGATAGCAGACTTTCCCCCGAGCAGGCTGTGAGCGTCACCCCGCCGCACGCGTCGTCCACCCCCCACCGCTTTGCCCCGCACCTTCGAAGGAGTCACCTGTGAGCTTCGTGGCAGCCGTCGCACCGACGGACTACACGCCTCCCGGTATCGAGGAGTTCTGGCAGCCGCTCATCGGCGACGGAGCCTGGGCGATCACCCGCCCGATGTTCCTCATGCTGCTGTCGGTCGGCCTCATCGCGTGGTGGCTGCTCGCCACGACGAAGAAGAAGGCCGTCGTGCCCGGCCGCGCCCAGATGGGCACGGAGGCCGTGTACGGCATCGTGCGCAACGGCATCGCCAAGGACCTCATCGGCTCCAAGGAGTTCATGCGGTTCGTGCCGCTGCTCTTCTCGATGTTCGTGCTGATCCTCGTCAACAACTTCTTCGGCGTCATCCCGCCGATGAGCTTCCCGACGATGAGCCGCATCGGCTTCCCGGTCGCGCTCGCGCTCATCGTGTGGGTCGTCTTCCACGTCGTCGGCATGCGCAAGCACGGCTTCATCGGCTACTGGAAGTCGCTCGTCCCGAGCGGCCTGCCCAAGGCGATGGTCCCGTTCATCTTCGTCCTCGAGCTGATCACCGACCTGTTCACCCGCCCGGTGACGCTCGCCCTGCGACTCTTCGGCAACATGTTCGCCGGCCACATCCTCATCGTGCTGTTCATCACCGGTGGCTGGTACATGCTCACCTCCGGCGGCGTGCTCGTCGTCGCGGGCGGCGTGACCTGGATCTTCGCCTTCATCATGACGCTGTTCGAGCTCCTCGTGGAGTTCCTGCAGGCCTACGTCTTCACCCTGCTGGCCGCCCTCTACATCGCCGGCGCCGTCGCCGACGAGCACTGAGCCGGCCCCACCGACTGCTCAATCCCGCACGACCCAGCCCCGGTGACAACCGCCACCGGGACCGACAAGATAGAAATGGAATGAACATGACCGGCAACATTGCCATCCTCGGTTACGGCCTCTCCGCCATCGGCCCCGGCATCGGTGTCGGCCTGATCTTCGCCGCCTACATCAACGGCGTCGCTCGTCAGCCCGAGGCCCGCGGCATGCTCCAGCCCATCGCCTTCCTCGGCATGGCCATCACCGAGGCGCTCGCCATCTTCGGTATCGCGCTCGCGTTCGTCTTCAAGGCCTGACGCCCGCACGGGCAGTGGACCCCTTCAGCATCTCTCTTCAGGAGCACCGCATGCACGCAGTGACCGTGACCGCCGAAGGCGGCGAGACGGGCTTCTGGGCCACCGCGGCCCCGATCATCCCGCACCCGCTGGAGTTCTTCTTCGGCCTCGTCACCTTCGCGATCCTCTACTACATCGTGGCCAAGCTGGTCGTGCCGCGTCTCGAGCAGATCTATGCCGAGCGCACCGCGGCCATCGAGGGCGGGATGAACAAGGCCGAGGAGGCTCAGGCGCAGGCCCAGGAGGCGCTGGAGCAGTACCGCGCCCAGCTCCTCGAGTCCCGCGACCAGGCCTCGACCATCCGCGAGGAGGCCAAGGCCCAGGGTTCGCAGATCATCGCCGAGATGCGTGAGCAGGCGGCGGCCGAGGCCGCCCGGATCACCGAGACGGCTCACAAGCAGATCGAGGCGGAGCGCCAGCAGGCCCTCGTCTCCCTGCGTGGTGACGTCGGTCGGATCTCGACCGACCTCGCGAGCCGGATCGTCGGTGAGTCGCTGCACGACGAGACCCGCCAGAAGGGCATTGTCGAGCGCTTCCTCGCCGAGCTCGAGTCCGGTGACGTCGTGCGCGAGAAGGTCGGCTCGCCGACCGCCGAGGGTGAGCGCTGATGCAGGGATCCTCACGCGCAGCAGCGGCCTCCAGCCGCGACGCGTTCACCGGCGTCCTCGCCGCCGGTGCCGACCGCGCGCGGTTGGCCGAGGAGCTCTTCGCGGTCGTCGGGCTGCTCGACACCCACGCCTCCCTGCGGCGCGCCGTCGCCGACCCGTCCCGCCCGGGCTCCGACAAGGGCGACCTCGTCGAGCGCCTGCTCGGTGGCAAGGTCGGGTCGGAGACGCTCACCGTGCTCAAGGGCGTCGTCGGCCAGCGGTGGAGCTCGGAGCGCGACCTCACCGACACGGTGGAGTCGTATGCCGTCGAGTCGGTCATCGCCGGGGCCGAGCAGGCCGACCGGGCCGACCGGGTCGAGGACGAGCTGTTCCGCTTCGAGCGGATCGTCGCCGCGGACGCCGACCTGCGCACCGCCATCACCGACCAGCAGGCCGAGCCCGACCGACGACGGGCCCTGGTCGACTCGTTGCTGACCGGCAAGGTCGCCGACGAGACGCTCGTGCTCGCCCGGCACGCCGTGACCGCACCGCGCGGCCTGCGGTTCGACCGCACCGTCCAGAGCTACCTCGACGCCGCCGCGCGGCGGCGGGAGCAGCAGACCGCCACCGTCACCTCGGCGGTCCCGCTCAGCGACGAGGAGCGGGACCGGCTCGCCGCTGGGCTCGCGTCCGTCTACGGCGGCACGGTCCACGTCACCACCGTCGTGGACCCCCGGGTCCTGGGCGGCGTCAAGGTCGAGATCGGTGACGAGCTCATCGACGGGACCGTCATCCGCAAGCTCGACAGCGCCCGGCGCGCCATGGGCGCCTGAGTGCGTCACCACCCTGACTCATCAGCTGTGAAAAACCACCGACTCGCACACCGGGTCGAGACCGAGGAGAAGATCTGACATGACGGAGCTTTCGATCCGTCCGGAGGAGATCCGGGACGCACTGGACACGTTCGTCCAGTCCTACGAGCCCGGCGCGGCCTCCCGCGAAGAGGTCGGCCGCGTCACCGATGCCGGTGACGGCATCGCCCACGTCGAGGGTCTGCCCTCGGCCATGACCAACGAGCTGCTGCAGTTCGAGGACGGAACCCTCGGACTCGCGCTCAACCTCGACGTGCACGAGATCGGTGTCGTCGTCCTCGGTGACTTCGCCGGCATCGAGGAGGGCCAGGACGTCAAGCGCACGGGCGAGGTCCTCTCCGTCCCCGTCGGTGACAACTTCCTCGGCCGCGTCGTCGATCCGCTCGGCAACCCGATCGACGGTCTCGGCGAGATCGTCGCCGAGGAGCGCCGCGCGCTCGAGCTGCAGGCGCCCACGGTCGTCCAGCGCAAGTCGGTCCACGAGCCGCTCCAGACCGGCATCAAGGCCGTCGACTCGATGACCCCGATCGGTCGCGGTCAGCGCCAGCTCATCATCGGTGACCGCCAGACCGGCAAGACGACGGTCGCGGTCGACACCATCATCAACCAGAAGCGCAACTGGGAGTCCGGCGACGAGGACCAGCAGGTCCGCTGCATCTACGTCGCCATCGGCCAGAAGGGCTCGACCATCGCGTCCGTCCGCGGCACCTTGGAGGAGGCCGGTGCCCTCGAGTACACGACGATCGTCGCCGCCCCCGCCTCCGACTCGGCCGGCTTCAAGTACCTCGCCCCCTACACCGGCTCGGCCATCGGCCAGCACTGGATGTACCAGGGCAAGCACGTCCTCATCGTCTTCGACGACCTGAGCAAGCAGGCCGAGGCCTACCGTGCGGTGTCGCTGCTGCTGCGTCGCCCGCCGGGCCGCGAGGCTTACCCCGGCGACGTGTTCTACCTGCACAGCCGCCTGCTCGAGCGTTGCGCCAAGCTGTCCGACGACCTCGGCCACGGCTCGATGACGGGCCTGCCGATCATCGAGACGAAGGCCGGCGACGTCTCGGCGTACATCCCGACCAACGTCATCTCGATCACGGACGGTCAGATCTACCTGCAGGCCGACCTCTTCAACGCCAACGTCCGTCCCGCCATCGACGTGGGTGTGTCGGTTTCGCGTGTCGGTGGTGCGGCCCAGATCAAGGCGATGAAGTCGGTCGCCGGTCGCCTCAAGCTCGACCTGGCCCAGTTCCGTGCGATGGAGGCGTTCGCGATGTTCGCCTCCGACCTCGACCCGGCCTCCCGGGCCCAGCTGGCCCGCGGCGCGCGCCTCGTCGAGCTGCTCAAGCAGCCGCAGAGCAACCCGTACCCGGTCGAGGAACAGGTCGTCTCGATCTGGGCCGGCACGACCGGGCGGCTCGACGACGTCCCCGTCGAGGACATCCGGACCTTCGAGTCCGAGCTGCTCGACACGCTCCGTCGCGACGGGTCCATCCTCCAGACGATCCGCGAGACGAAGAAGCTCGACGACGACACCGAGAACGCCCTCGGCAAGGTCGTCGACGATGTCAAGTCGACGTTCCGCGGCAGCGGCAAGGGCGCTGTCGGGCCCGGCTCGGAGGAAGAGGCCGAGGAGCTCGACGACGACGACATGAGCAAGGCCCAGATCGTCAAGAACAAGTAGTGCACTCGGGGGGCTTCGCCCCCCGAGTGCCCCCCGACAGCCCGCGTGGCTGGGTAGTCGGCTCGTGCTGACGCCCAGCCCCGCGGGACCCGGCGCCACCGCCGGTGAACGACCCAGACTTTTCGTAGACACACACTTTTTCGAGACCTAGAGAGGCGGAGCACATGGGAGCGCAGATGCGGATCTACCGCCAGCGCATCAAGTCCGTCAACTCCATCAAGAAGATCACGAACGCGATGGAGCTGATCGCGGCCGCACGAGTCGTCAAGGCGCGCCAGAAGGCGACCGAGGCGATGCCGTACACGATCGCGTTGACCCGCGCCGTCTCCGCAGTGGCCACGAACACCAACGAGGACCACCCGCTCACCACGACGAGTGAGAACGCAACCCGCGCCGGGGTCGTCATCATCACTGCCGACCGCGGTCTGGCCGGTGCGTACTCGATCTCCGCCATCAAGGCGAGCGAGGAGCTGATCGCCCGGCTGCGCAAGGAGGGCAAGGAGGTCGTTCCCTACCTCGTCGGTCGCAAGAGCGTCAGCTACTACAAGTTCCGGCGCCGCGAGTACGCCCAGGAGTGGACCGGCTTCTCCGACGCCCCGACCTTCGAGGACGCCAAGGCGATCGCCGACCGGATCACGGAGGACTTCCTCAAGGACGTCGACGAGGGCGGGCACGACGAGATCCACGTCGTGTTCACCCGGTTCCGCTCGATGGTCCGCCAGGAGCCGCACGCCCTGCGCCTGCTGCCCCTCGAGGTCGTCGGCAAGGACGAGGCGGACGCGTCGAGCGATCTGGACCTCTCGGTGCACGAGTACGACAAGGGCGAGATCCCGCCCGAGTACTCCTTCGAGCCCAGCGCGTCCGAGGTGCTCGACCAGCTGCTGCCGAAGTACGTCCGCAACCGCCTCTTCACCGCCCTGCTCAGCTCGTCGGCCTCCGAGCTGGCCGCGCGGCAGCGGGCGATGAAGTCGGCCACCGACAACGCCGGCGAGCTCATCAAGAAGTACGAGCGCCTCGCCAACCAGGCCCGCCAGGCCGGCATCACCCAAGAGATCAGCGAAATCGTGGGCGGCGCTGACGCCCTCGCGGACGCCAAGAAGTAACGCCCACAGGTAAGGAAGCTATCCACCATGACTGCAACCGTCAGTGACAACGCGGTGTCGGCCGAGCAGGGCCCCGAAGTGGGCAGCGTCGGACGCATCTCCCGCATCATCGGCCCGGTCGTCGACGTCGAGTTCCCCAACGACCAGATGCCCGAGCAGTACAACCTGCTGACCACGAGCGTGACGCTCGCCGGTGAGGAGAAGAACGTCAACCTCGAGGTCGCCCAGCACATCGGCGACAACATGGTCCGCGCGATCTCCCTGCAGCCGACCGACGGCCTCGTCCGCGGGTCTGCCGTCCAGGACACCGGCGGCCCGATCACGGTGCCGGTCGGCGATGTGACGCTCGGCAAGGTCTTCAACACCACCGGCGAGTGCATGAACCTCGCGGAGGGCGAGACCCTCGAGGTCAAGGAGCGCTGGGGGATCCACCGCAAGGCTCCGGCCTTCGACCAGCTCGAGTCCAAGACCTCGATGTTCGAGACGGGCATCAAGGTCATCGACCTGATGACCCCGTACGTCCAGGGTGGCAAGATCGGCCTCTTCGGTGGTGCTGGTGTCGGCAAGACCGTCCTCATCCAGGAGATGATCGCCCGCGTCGCCCGCGACCACGGTGGTGTCTCGGTGTTCGCCGGTGTCGGTGAGCGCACCCGTGAGGGCAACGACCTGATGGTCGAGATGGAGGAGGCGGGGGTCCTCGGACAGACCGCGCTCGTCTTCGGCCAGATGGACGAGCCGCCGGGCACGCGTCTGCGCGTCGCCCTCTCGGCGCTGACGATGGCGGAGTACTTCCGCGACGTGCAGAAGCAGGACGTGCTGCTCTTCATCGACAACATCTTCCGCTTCACCCAGGCCGGCTCGGAGGTGTCCACGCTGCTCGGCCGGATGCCGTCCGCGGTGGGCTACCAGCCGACCCTCGCCGACGAGATGGGCACGCTCCAGGAGCGGATCACCTCGACGCGTGGCCACTCGATCACCTCGATGCAGGCGATCTACGTGCCGGCCGACGACTACACCGACCCGGCGCCGGCCACGACGTTCGCCCACCTCGACGCGACGACCGAGCTCTCTCGTGACATCGCCTCGCAGGGCATCTACCCGGCCGTCGACCCGCTGTCCTCCACCTCGCGGATCCTCGACCCGCGCTACATCGCGGCAGACCACTACAACACCGCGGTGCGCATCAAGTCGATCCTCCAGCGCAACAAGGAGCTGCAGGACATCATCGCGATCCTCGGTATCGACGAGCTGTCCGAGGAGGACAAGATCCTCGTCAACCGGGCCCGCCGGATCCAGCGCTTCCTGTCGCAGAACACCTACGTCGCGAAGCAGTTCACCGGCATCGAGGGCTCCACGGTCTCGCTCAAGGACACCGTCGAGGCCTTCACGAAGATCGCCGACGGCGAGTACGACCACGTCGGTGAGCAGGCCTTCTACATGTGTGGTGGCCTCGACGACGTCGAGCGCCAGTGGTCGGAGATCCAGAAGAACCTCTGATCGCCCGGTCCCAGACCAAGCTCGAGCACCATGCCAGCGCCGGTGTCCCGCCACGGGGCGCCGGCGCTGTGCGTTCTTCGTCACATCACGCGCGGATCGACCGTTCCGGGTATCGGCCCGCCAGCCCCGACGTTGTCGTGGGTGCAGGACCGCGCCGCCCCCAACCAGAGGAAGTCAGCATCGTGAGCACGCCCACCCAGACCACGGATCGGCACCGCGTCGTCGTGATCGGCTCCGGCTTCGGTGGCCTCTTCAGCACCCAGAAGCTGAAGAAGGCCGACGTCGACGTGACGATGGTCGCGCGCACCACCCACCACCTCTTCCAGCCGTTGCTCTACCAGGTCGCGACCGGCATCCTGTCCGAGGGAGAGATCGCCCCGGCCACCCGCGAGGTGCTGCACCGCCAGGACAACGCGACGGTCCTGCTCGGGGACGTGACCGGGATCGACCTCGCCGCTCGCACCGTGACCCACCACACCGTGGGCCGGGAGACCGTCACCCCCTACGACTCGCTCATCGTCGCCGCGGGAGCCGGGCAGTCCTACTTCGGCAACGACCAGTTCGCCCGGCACGCCCCCGGGATGAAGTCGATCGACGACGCGCTCGAGCTCAGGGGACGCATCTTCGGCTCCTTCGAGCTGGCCGAGCTCGCCTCGACGCAGGCCGAGATCGACCGGCTGATGACCTTCGTCGTCGTCGGCGCCGGTCCCACCGGCGTCGAGATGGCCGGGCAGATAGCCGAGCTCGCGCACCGCACCCTGCGGCGGGACTTCCGCCGGATCGACCCCGCCCGAGCCCGGATCATCCTGCTCGACGGCGCCTCGCAGGTGCTGGGGTCCTTCGGAGAGAAGCTCGGGGACCGGGCCGAGCAGCGGCTCGAGAAGCTCGGCGTCGACGTGCGGCTCGGCGCGATGGTCGTCGGCGTCGACGCGACGGGGATCGACGTCCAACACTCCGACGGCAGCCGGGAGCGCCTCGAGTCGGTGTGCAAGGTCTGGGCCGCGGGCGTGCAGGCCTCGCCGCTGGCGCGCCAGCTCGCGGAGCAGTCCGATGCCGAGCTCGACCGGGCGGGGCGGATCAAGGTGCGTCCCGACCTCACCATCGCCGGCCACCCCGAGGTCTACGTCGTGGGCGACATGATCGCCCTCGACGACCTGCCCGGAGTCGCACAGGTCGCGATCCAGGGTGGCCGCTACGCGGCGGAGGCGATCCGCCGACGGGTCGAGGGGCGCGAGCCGCAGGGCGACTTCGAGTACTTCGACAAGGGGTCGATGGCGACGATCTCGCGGTTCTCCGCGGTGGCCTCCGTCGGCAAGGCCCGCTTCAGCGGGTTCTTCGCCTGGGTGATGTGGCTCGCGGTCCACCTCGTCTACATCATCGGCTTCAAGCACCGGATCACCACGCTGCTGCACTGGGCGATCAGCTTCCTCGGGCGAGGCCGGGCCGAGCGGGTCGTGACGCAGCAGCAGGTCTTCGCTCGGACCGCGATCGAGGACCTCGGCTCGGACTTCCACCCCGAGCTGCCCCGGGTGGACAAGGATCGCCCCGGTGCGCAGGCCCCGCCCGGGGCGGGTCCCGCCGGACCGGCGTAGCGCCGCCGTCCGAGGGCCGGTCCGGACCACCCGGCGCGAGGCACTAAACTCGACACCAGACATTCCCACGATCCGGAGGAACACGTGAGCTCACTCAAGGTTGAGATGGTCGCCGCCGACCGCAAGGTCTGGGAGGGCGAGGCGAAGTTCGTCCGCGCCCGTTCGGTGGCCGGAGAGCTCGGCATCATGCCCGGCCACACGCCGCTGCTCGGCATCCTCGTCGAGGGTGACGTGTCGATCGACGGTCTCGACGGGGGCCGTCAGACGGTCAGCGTCGACGGAGGCTTCCTGTCGGTCGACTCCAACGTCGTGACGATCGTCGCCGAGCACGTCGACGCCTCGTCCCTCTCGTCCAGCTCGAACTGAGGCCCCGCGTGCCGAGCGCTCTCGTCTCCACCGAGATCGTCGTCGGCACGCTCATCGCGCTCGTCGTCGTCGGGCTCACGCTGATCTACCTGCGCCGCCGTTACATCGCACGCGGTATGCCGCTGACCCTCTGTGGGTTGCGTGAGGCCGGCCGTGACCGCTGGCGCCTCGGCCTGATCCGCTTCGGCGACAACACCCTCGAGTGGTACTCCCTCGGGGGTGTCTCGGTCCGCGCGGGGCGCACGTGGCAGCGCCAGCTGCTCCTGCTCGACGCCCCCCACCGGCTCGAGGGCTCCCAGGGGATCACCGTGCTACCCGAGGCCTTCCGGGTGCCCTGCACCGAGGGTGAGCACCACTTCGAGCTGGCCCTGCAGGGTCCGGACTACACCGCCCTGCGGTCGTGGCAGGAAGCCGCGCCCCCCGGCTACAACGTCAACGTCGCCTGAGCCGCCACCCGTCCTGCGCGTCGACCGGTCGCCGACTCAGGGCCGAGGTCCCCAGCCTGCTCGTGCCTGCTCTGCTACTCCGCGGCCTTCTTCTTCGACCGCTTCTCGGGCCGCTCGACCCGCCCGCCGCCGGGCTGCCAGAGGATGTCGCCGCCGATCCCGAGGTTCGCGACTCGGGCGAGGATGAAGAGCAGGTCCGAGAGCCGGTTGAGGTAGGTCGCCGTCAGGACGTTGATGCCGCCGGTCCCGCGGCCGCCGCCGGGCTCGGTGCCGTGGTGCTCGACGGCGGCCCAGGCCGACCGCTCGGCGCGGCGCACGACGGTCGTGGCGAGGTGGAGGTGGGCCGAGCCGGCGGTCCCGCCGGGAAGGATGAAGGACCGCAGCGGCTCGACCATGTCCAGGTAGTGGTCGCAGTCGCGCTCGAGGTCGTCGACCCAGGGCTGCTCGACCCGCAGCGGCGGGTACTCGTAGGACTCCTGCAGCGGGGTGCAGAGGTCGGCCCCGACGTCGAAGAGCTCGTTCTGGACCCGCATGAGCGTCGCCTGCAGCTCCTCGTCGAGCTCGCCGCACGCGATCGCGAGGCCGATGGCCGCGTTGGCCTCGTTGCTGTCGGCGTAGGCATGCAGGCGGGGGTCGTTCTTGCTGACCCGGGAGAAGTCACCGAGACCGGTCGTCCCATCGTCGCCGGTGCGGGTGTAGATCTTCGTGAGGTTGACCATGGGGCCACTCTGCCATCCCGGGTGGACCCGGTGCCGCCGGGTCACGGGCCTCGGCGGGCCGGATAGGGTCGAGCCCGTGAGAGAGCGGTTCCGGGTCGTCGGCGGTGCCAGACTCGTCGGCGAGGTCGCGGTCGTCGGGGCCAAGAACAGTGCGCTCAAGCTGATGGCGGTCGCGCTGCTCGCGACCGGGCGCACCACCTTGACCAACGTCCCGGCGATCGCGGACGTGGCGATCATGGCCGAGCTGCTGCGCCGGCTCGGGGTGGCGGTGGACTACGACGCGGGGGCGGGCGTCGTCGTACTCGACGTGCCCGACGTCCTCGGCCATCGCGCCGACTACGAGCTGGTGCGCGCCCTGCGCGCCTCCATCTCGGTCCTCGGCCCGCTCGTGGCCCGGGTCGGTGAGGCCGACGTCGCCATCCCCGGCGGGGACGAGATCGGGTCGCGTGGGCTCGACCTGCACGCCGCCGGCCTCGAGGCGCTCGGCGCGACGGTGCACGTGGCCCACGGTTACCTCGTGGCCGCCGCCCCCGACGGGCTGCACGGCGCCGACCTCCGGCTCGACTTCCCGAGCGTCGGGGCCACCGAGAACGTTTTGACGGCCGCGGTCCTGGCCCGGGGGACGACGACGATCGACAACGTCGCCAAGGAGCCCGAGATCGTCGACATCGCCGAGATGCTCGTCTCGATGGGCGCGGACGTGTCCGGCGCAGGCACGTCGCGGATCGTCGTGCGCGGCGTCGACCGGCTCCAACCCACGCGCCACCACGTCGTTCCCGACCGCATCGCTGCCGGGACGTGGGCCTTCGCGGCGGCGACGACCCGCGGTGAGATCGAGGTCGTCGGCGGGGTGGCCGCGCACCTGCGGGCCCCGCTCGCCTCCCTCTCGGCGGCCGGCTGCGTCATCGCAACGACCGACCGCGGCTTCCGGGTCGTGGCGCCGCCCGGCCGGCCCCCGGCCTTCGACGTGGCCACCCTGCCCTACCCCGGCTTCCCGACCGACCTCCAGCCGTTCGCCCTCAGCTACAACGCCGTGGCTCGGGGGAGCGCGATGGTGACCGAGAACCTCTTCGAGGCGCGGTTCCGGACCGTCCAGGAGCTGGCGCGCCTGGGTGCGGAGGCACAGGTCGACGGGCACCACGTCATGACGCACGGGGTGCCGGCCCTCTCCGGTGCGCCGGTCGAGGCGAGCGACATCCGGTCCGGAGCCGCCCTCGTCATCGCCGGACTCGTCGCTGACGGCGAGACGGTCGTCGGTGGCATCCACCACATCGACCGCGGCTACCCCCGATTCGAGGAGGCACTGCGCCGGCTCGGGGCGGACGTCGTCCGGGAGCCGGACACCGCGTGGGTCGACTGAATAACGGACATCTCGGATTAACAGGAACCAATTCCTTAATGGTTGAAAAGCGAATTCTGGCCCGCGATGGAATCGTTACCGGATTTTGGGTTTCTTGACCTTCTCTTGACTCGGACGACCACCGGATGTCGCCGGTCCGGCGTCATCATTGCGTCAGCAGCATTGAGAGGGGTCACGATGACGCTTGAGGCCAGGATCCGGTCGCCGAAGAAGTCGCCGGTCGAGGTTCACGACGCACCGGATGGTCATGACGTGATCATCCAGGGACGCATCGACGTGCACACGGTGCCCGACATCCGCGACGCGGTCCACGAGGTCATCGGCCGCGGGCCGGGTGTCGTGCGCCTGCATCTCGGGGCCGCGGAGATCGGGGATGCGACGGGTCTCGGGGTGATCCTGCACCTGCACCGCCGAGCGAGCCGCGAGGAGCGGTGCCTGCTCGTCGTCGACCCGAGCGACCGGACCCGGCGGTTGCTCCGCGGCTGCCGGCTCGAACGGCTGATGGCGCCACGCCGTGTCGGGGTCGGCGCCCGGGGCCGTCACACTGTGGCGCCTCTCACCGCCTGAGGCACTGCTCACCCCCGGGACCCGCCGGTACGGTCGGGGCATGTCCTCACCGGAGAGCCAGCCGCGTCCCTCCCGTGACCGTCCGTGGGTGATGCGCACGTATGCCGGTCACTCGAGCGCCGCCGCGAGCAATGCGCTCTACCGGCGCAACCTCGCCAAGGGGCAGACCGGCCTGTCCGTCGCCTTCGACCTGCCCACCCAGACGGGCTACGACCCCGACCACCTGCTGGCCCGCGGGGAGGTCGGCAAGGTTGGAGTGCCGGTGAGCCACATCGGGGACATGGCGGCCCTCTTCGAGGCGATCCCGCTGCGCGACATGAACACCTCGATGACGATCAACGCGACGGCGATGTGGCTCCTCGCGATGTACCAGGTCACCGCGGAGCGCCAGGCGACCGAGGCGGGGGAGGACCCGGCCACGTGGGTGCGGGGGCTCGCCGGCACGACGCAGAACGACATCATCAAGGAGTACCTCTCCCGCGGGACCTACGTCTTCGCGCCGGCTCCCTCGCTCCGACTCACCACCGACATGATCGCCTACACCGTCTCGGCGATGCCCCGGTGGAACCCGATCAACATCTGCAGCTACCACCTCCAGGAGGCCGGTGCGACCCCCGTGCAGGAGATCGCCTACGCGATGGCGACCGCGGTGGCCGTCCTCGACGCGGTCCGCGACTCCGGTCAGGTGGCCCCCGAGGACTTCCCGGCCGTCGTGGCGCGGGTCAGCTTCTTCGTCAACGCCGGGGTCCGCTTCGTCGAGGAGATGTGCAAGATGCGCGCCTTCGTCCAGCTCTGGGACGAGCTGACCCGCGAGCGCTACGGGGTGAGCGACGCGGCGGCCCGCCGGTTCCGTTACGGAGTCCAGGTCAACAGCCTCGGCCTGACCGAGGCGCAGCCGGAGAACAACGTCCAGCGGATCGTCCTCGAGATGCTCGCCGTCACCCTCTCCAAGGACGCCCGAGCCAGAGCCGTCCAGCTCCCGGCCTGGAACGAGGCGCTCGGCCTGCCCCGCCCGTGGGACCAGCAGTGGAGCCTGCGGATGCAGCAGGTCCTCGCCTTCGAGTCCGACCTGCTCGAGCACGAGGACCTCTTCGTCGGCTCTGTCGTCGTCGAGACGAAGGTGGCCGAGCTGGTGGCCGGGGTCCGTGCCGAGATGGGCCGGGTCGAGGCTCTCGGCGGCGCCGTCGCCGCCGTGGAGTCCGGCTACATGAAGTCGGCCCTCGTCTCCTCGCACGCCGAGCGTCGTCGCCGGATGGAGTCGGGGGACGACGTCGTCGTCGGGGTCAACCGCTTCACCACGACCGAGCCCAACCCGCTCACCGCCGACCTCGACACGGCGGTCCAGGCCGTCGACGCCGGCGTCGAGCGGGCCGCGGTCGAGGCGGTGCGTGCCTGGCGGGAGCGCCGCGACGCCGACCCCGCCCGCCGCGCGCGCGCCGAACGGTCCCTCGAGCGCCTTCGTGACGACGCGGTGTCGGGAGCCAACCTCATGGTGGCCTCGCTCGAGTGCGCCCGTGCCGAGGTGACGACGGGGGAGTGGGCCACGACCCTGCGCGAGGTCTTCGGCGAGTACCGCGCGCCCACCGGCGTCTCCGGGTCGGTCGGGGTCGGCGGCGCGGAGCCGGGGGAGGCGCTCTCACTCGTGCGCGCCGCCGTGGCGCGCACCGCCGACGAGCTCGGTGAGCGGCTCCGGGTGCTCGTCGGCAAGCCCGGGCTCGACGGCCACAGCAACGGCGCCGAGCAGATCGCCGTCCGGGCGCGGGATGCGGGCTTCGAGGTCGTCTACCAGGGCATCCGCCTCACGCCGGCCCAGATCGTCGCGGCCGCCGTCGCCGAGGACGTCCACCTCGTCGGCCTCTCGATCCTCTCCGGGTCGCACCTGCAGCTCGTGCCCGACGTCATCGCCGGGCTGGAGGCTGCCGGGGCCGGCGACGTCCCCGTCATCGTCGGCGGGATCATCCCCGAGGCCGACGCCGCCACGCTCCGTGCCACCGGGGTCGCAGCCGTCTTCACCCCGAAGGACTTCGGCCTCAACGAGATCATGACCGAGATGGTCGCGGTGGTCCGACGCAGCCGGGGTCTGCGGCCGCTCGAGCCGTCTGACAGCGCCGTCTGACAGCACCGTCTGACAGCACCGTCTGAGCGCCGGGCTCAGAAGAGCCGGGACTCCGTGTCGTCGATGCCCTTGAGCGCGTCGTAGTCGAGCACGACGCAGCGGATGCCGCGGTCCTCGGCGAGGGTGCGAGCCTGGGGCTTGATCACCTGGGCGGCGAAGATCCCGGTCACGGGCGACAGGTGTGGGTCGCGGTTCATCAGCTCGAGGTAGCGGGTGAGCTGCTCGACGCCGTCGATCTCGCCGCGTCGCTTGATCTCGACGGCGACGCTCGCCCCGGCGTGGTCCCGCGCGAGGATGTCGACGGGCCCGATGGCCGTCATGTACTCCCGGCGCACGAGCGACCACCCGTCGCCGAGGGTGTGGATGTGCTCGGCCAGCAGGCGCTGCAGGTGCGCCTCGACCCCGTCCTTGACCAGACCCGGGTCGATGCCGAGCTCGTGGGCCGAGTCGTGCAGGACCTCGTGGAGCAGCACGGTGAGCCGGTCCTCGCTCTTCGCGTGCTGCACCCGCCAGACCGCCACGACGCCCTCGGCCGCCTGCGCCTCGTCGGGCTCGACCTCGGCCATGCTGCACGGCGGCGACATCCAGTTGAGCGGCTTGTAGGACCCCCCGTCGCTGTGCACGAGCACCGACCCGTCGGCCTTGACGACGAGCAGCCGGGTGGCGAGGGGCAGGTGGGCGGTGAGCCGACCGTCGTAGTCGACGCTGCAGCGGGCAATGACAAGACGCACGCGGCCACCCTAGGTCCCGGGCGGCCCTGCCCGCGAACGCGCCACCGCGCGTGGGCAGGCTCACGTGCGGGGCGGGTGTGGGCGGCATACCGGCTCTGGGAGAGTGGGGCCCATGACTCGAGACTTCACCAAGGTCGGCGTGATCGGACTCGGCACGATGGGCGCCGGCATCGTCGAGGTCTTCGCCCGCAACGGCATCGACGTCGTCGCGGTCGAGGTGAGCGACGACGCGGTGGAGAGGGGCCGTGGGGTGCTGACCCACTCGACGAGCCGGGCCGTCTCCCGCGGCAAGATGAGCGGGCAGGAGCAGGCGCAGCTGCACGAGCGGGTCCGGTTCACCGCCGACATGGGGGAGCTCGCCCCGTGCCAGCTCGTCGTCGAAGCGGTCCCGGAGAAGCTGGCGCTGAAGCGCGAGATCTTCGCCCGCCTCGACACGATCGTCAGTGACGACGCCATCCTCGCGACGAACACCTCGAGCCTGCCGGTGACCGAGATCGCCGTCGCGACGGTCAACCCGAAGCGGGTCGTCGGGATGCACTTCTTCAACCCCGCCCCGGTGCTCCAGTTCGTCGAAGTGATCAAGACGGTCATCACGAGTGACGAGATCTTCGAGGACGTCAAGGCCCTCGCCGAGCGGCTCGGCAAGAAGCCGGTCATCGTCGGGGACAAGGCCGGCTTCATCGCCAACGCACTGCTCTTCGGCTACCTCAACCACGCGGTCTCGATGTACGAGAGCCGCTATGCGACCCGTGAGGACATCGACGCGTCGATGAAGCTCGGGTGCGGCTACCCGATGGGCCCGCTCGCGCTGATGGACCTCATCGGCCTCGACACCGCCTACGAGATCCTCGACACGATGTACAAGCAGGGCCGCGAGCGCCTCCACGCCCCGAGCCCGATCCTCAAGCAGATGGTCAGTGCCGGCCTCCGGGGTCGCAAGAGCGGCCGCGGCTTCTACACCTATGCCGAGCCGGGCAGCTCCCAGGTCGTCGACGACGCGCTCACGCCGGCAGCCGGCGTCGGGGCGGCCGAGGGGCTGCGGCCGATCCGGTCGGTCGGGGTCGTCGGCTCGGGGACGATGGCGACCGGCATCGTCGAGGTGTTCGCCAAGGCCGGTCACGACGTCACCTACGTGACCCGCTCCGACGCCCGGGTGGAGTCCGTGCGCGCGGGCATCGAGAAGAGCCTGGAGAAGGGCTTCCAGCGGGGCAAGATCACCGAGGCCGACCGCGACGCCGCGCTCGCTCGGATCACCGGCAGCACCCGGCTGGAGGACCTCGCCGACGTCGACATCGTCGTCGAGGCCGTCGTCGAGGACCTCACCGTCAAGCGCGCTCTCTTCGAGAACCTCGACGAGATCTGCCGACCCGGCGCCATCCTCGCGACGACGACGAGCTCGCTCCCCGTCATCGAGTGCGCCGCCGCGACGAAGCGTCCTGAGGACGTGGTCGGGGTCCACTTCTTCAACCCCGCCCAGGTGATGCGTCTCGTCGAGGTCGTCCGCACGGTCTCGACCTCCGACGACGTCGTCGCGACGGTCCAGGACCTGTGCGCCCGCATCGGCAAGCACCCCGTGACGTGCGGCGACCGGGCCGGGTTCATCGTCAACGCCCTGCTCTTCCCCTACCTCAACGACGCGGTGAAGATGCTCGACGCCAACTACGCGAGCGCCGACGACATCGACACGGCGATGAAGACCGGCTGTGGTCTGCCGATGGGGCCGTTCGAGCTGCTCGACGCTGTCGGCCTCGACGTGTCGCTGGCGATCGAGCGCGAGCTCTACCTCGAGTTCCGCGAGCGGGGCTATGCGCCGGCACCGCTGCTCGAGCACCTCGTCACGGCCGGCTACCTCGGCCGCAAGACGGGTCGCGGCTTCCGCACCTACGCCTGAGGGGCGGGGAAACGGTCACCGTCGCCGTCGGGACGCCGCCGGCGGATGGCGGATACTGGGGTCATGCCGTCCCGCCGTCGACCCAGCAAGCACGCGCGCGAGCACGTGCCGCTCGACGTCACCCGGATCCAGGGGGGCACGACGCGCGAGGAGGCGTATGCCGGTGTGCGCTGGACCGTGCGCTCGGTGACGGGCGCCACCGCGACGCGGGACTACCTCTGCCCCGGCTGCCAGCAGGACATCACCCCGGGCACGCCCCACGTCGTCGTCTGGCCGGCCGAGGGGGTGGGCGGCCTCGGGGACCGGCGGCACTGGCACGCCGCTTGCTGGCAGCGCCGTGACGCGCGGCCCTCGGGCAACGCCTACCGCTGAGGCGCGAGGCATCGTGGGTCAGCCCTCTCGGGTCAGGGATTGACCGCGAGGAAGAGGTACGCCGCGAGGAGCACGAGGTGGACGCCGCCCTGCAGCCGCGTGGCCCTGCCCGGGACGACGGTGAGGACCCCGGCGACCACGGTCATGGCCAGCAGGGTGACCTGGGTCGCGCCGAGACCGAGGGTGAGCGGCCCGTCGAGCCAGATCGAGGCGACTGCGAGTGCCGGGATCGTCAGCCCGATGCTCGCCATCGCCGAACCCAGGGCGAGGTTGAGGCTCGTCTGCACGCGCTCCCGCTGGGCGGCGCGCACGGCGGCCAGCGTCTCCGGGGCGAGCACGAGCAGGGCGATGACGACGCCGACGAAGGACGGGGGGAAGCCGACCGCGGCGACGGCTGCCTCGATGGCCGGCGACTCGACCTTGGCCAGGCCGACGACGCAGACCAGCGAGAGGACGAGCAGCCCGAGGCTCGTCAGGGCCATCCGGCTCGTGGGCGGGTCGGCGTGGACCTCCTCGTCGAGGATCTCGCCCGCCGCCGAAACCGGGAGGAAGAAGTCGCGGTGGCGTCGGGTCTGGGTGACGATGAACATCGCGTAGAGCGCGAGCGACGCGACGGCGGCGAAGGCGAGCTGGATGCCGGTGAACTGCGGCCCGGACGCGCCGAGAGTGAAGGTCGGCAGGACGAGGCAGGTCCCGGCGAGGACGGCGACCGTCGCGAGCGCACCGCCGGTGCCCTCGGCGTTGAAGTGGCTGAAACCGTAACGGCGCGCGGAGACGAAGATCGACAGGCCGAGGATGCCGTTGCAGGTGATCATCACCGCCGCGAAGACGGTGTCTCGGGCCAGGCTCGCCGACCCCTCGCCGCCGGCGGCCATCAGGGTGACGATGAGCCCGACCTCGATGATCGTCACCGCCACGGCGAGCACGATCGAGCCGAAGGGTTCGCCGACCCGGTGGGCGACCACCTCGGCATGGTGGACGGCCGCGAGGACCGAGACCCCGAGCAGGACGGCGACGACGAGCACGACGAGCAGACCGGGGTCTCGGCCCCAGGTCGCGGCGAGGGCCACCAGGGCCACCGGTGGGGCCCAGGTCGTCCAGGGAGTCGTCCGGAGCGTCGTCATGAGCGGGCGGCGGCGGGTCGCGGGCATGCCCTCATTGTCCCAGCCACCACCGGGTGGCTCGGTCATCGGCGACGGGGCGGCTTCTCGGGGTCAGTGTCGACGTTGGCGCGGGACGAGGACCTCCTCGTAGATGAGCAGCAGGCCGGCGGCGACCGGGATCGCGAGCAGCGCGCCGAGCACCCCGAGCAGGGTGCCGCCCGCGAGCGCGGCCACGACGGTGACGGCGCCGGGCACCGAGACCGTCCGCTGCATGATCCGCGGCATCAGGGCGTAGTTCTCGATCTGCTGGTAGACGATGAAGTAGGCGATGACGATGAGCGCCTTCTTCGGCTCGTCGAAGAAGGCGACGACAGCGACGATCGAGGCACCGAGCGTCGCGCCGACCATCGGGATGAGCCCGAGGAAGCCGACGGCGACGGCGAGGACGGCCGCGAAACGCAGCCCGATGAGGCTCATCATGATCCAGGCGAAGAAGGCGTTGATCGCTGCGACCGAGACCTGACCGATCGCGTAGGACCCCACCCGGCGCATGATCTCCTCGGCGAGCGAGATGACGCGGGGGCGGCGGCTGGCCGGGACCAAGGCGTAGGCCGCCTGCTTCACGGCCGGCAGCGAGGCGAGGAAGTAGAGGGTGAGGACGAGGACGGTCAGGACGCCGAAGATGCTCGAGGCGATGACCCGGCTCGCGTCGAGCACCCCGCCGAAGATCGAGGCCCAGAGGTTGCCGTCCGACACCCGGTTGTTGATCTCGTCCTGGAAGCGCTGGATCAGCTGGTAGCGGTGGTCGACGTCCTGGACCCACGCGTTCTGCAGCAGCCCGTCGAGCATCGACGGGGCGTTCGTCGTCAGCTCGGCACCCTGCTCTGCGACGGGCGGGATGACGACCGCTCCGACGAGGGTGAACACGGCGAGCAGCCCGGTGAAGACGATGGCCACGGCCCCACCCCGGCGCAGGCCGCGGCGGACGAGGCCTTCGACGAGGGGGTTGAGCGAGAGCGTGAGGAAGAAGGCGACGACGAGCAGGGTGATCGTCGTGTCGAGCCGTCCGATGGCCTGCGTGACGGCATACGCCGTGAGCACCCCGAGGGCTCCGACGAAACCGACGTAGAAGGGGGACTGCCGGTTGAGCGGGCTGCCGGCGGGCCCGAAGCCGCGGGTCGGGCCCGGCCGGCGGACGGGACCGTCGTCCCCGAGGGGGAGGGTGCTCTCGAGGAGGTCGTGCTCGAGCTGCTCGTCCTGTGCCGGGTCACTGCCGGGATCGCCGAGGGTGCGTCCCCGCCGGTCGGCGAGGTGGTCGCGCTGGGCGCGACGAAACGCCGACCACCGGCTCCACATGCTCACCGTGGGGAGCCTACGCGAGGGGCGACGACCTGTCGGGGCGACGCACGGACCACCACGACGGCAGTCAGACGCGCACTCAGCGGCGGCTCACCGGCTCCTCATCGGTTCCGGAAGCGGTTGATCTCCGGCTCGAGCTGCGCCCGCCGCTCGACGTCGGTGACGCCCAAGCCGGCCTCCGGCGAGAGCGCGAGCACCCCGACCTTGCCCTGGTGCAGGTTGTGGTGCACGTCGAGCGCGGCCTGCCCGACCTCGTCGAGGGTGTAGGTGCGGCTGAGGGTCGGGTGGATCAGGCCCCGGGTGACCAGCTCGTTGGCCTCCCACGCCTCGCGGTAGTTGGCGAAGTGGCTCGAGATGATGCGTTTGAGGTTCATCCAGAGATAGCGGTTGTCGTACTCGTGCAGGTAGCCCGACGTCGAGGCGCAGGTGGCGATGATGCCGCCCTTGCGCGCGACGTAGACGCTGGCGCCGAAGGTCTCGCGGCCCGGGTGCTCGAAGACGATGTCGACGTCGTGGCCCCCGGTGAGCTCGCGGATCCTCGTGCCGAGGCGCTTCCACTCGCGGGGGTCCTGCGCGGTGTTGTCCTCGTTCCAGAAGCGGTAGCCCTCCGCGTTGCGGTCGATGATCAGCTCGGCACCCATGCGGCGGCAGATCTCCGCCTTCTCGGGGGAGGAGACGACACAGACCGGCGTCGCACCCCCGGCGAGCGCCATCTGGGTCGCGTAGGAGCCGAGGCCGCCGGACGCGCCCCAGATGAGCACCCGGTCGCCGAGCTTCATCGCGGCACCGTTCTTGGAGATCAGCTGCCGGTATGCCGTGCTGTTGACGAGGCCGGGCGCCGCCGCCTCCTCCCACGTCAGGTGGGTCGGCTTGGGCATCAGCTGGTTGGCCTTGACGATGGCGAGCTCGGCGAGTCCGCCGAAGTTCGTCTCGAAGCCCCAGATCCGCTGCTGCGGGTCGAGCATCGTGTCGTTGTGGCCGTCGGCGTCCTCGAGCTCGACGGAGAGGCAGTGGGCGACGACCTCCTGGCCCGGCTTCCACTTGCGCACGCCGGGGCCCGTCCGCAGCACGACGCCGGCGAGGTCGGAGCCGACGACGTGGTAGGGCAGGTCGTGGCGCTGGGCGAACTCCGACGTGCGGCCGTAGCGCTCGAGGAAGCCGAAGGTCGACATCGGCTCGAAGATCGAGGTCCAGACCGTGTTGTAGTTGATCGCGCTCGCCATGACGGCGACGAGCGCCTCACCGGGAGCGAGCGCGGGCACGGGCACGTCGTCGACGTGCAGGGACCTTCGAGGGTCCTTGTCCGGGGTCGCGAGACCCTCGAACATGTCGACCTCGTCCTTGTGCACCGTCGCCCCGCGGTAGGTCTCGGGGATCGGCAGGGCGGCATACGTCTCGGGAGAGCGGTCCCCGGAGAGGATGGCGTCGCGGATGGCGTGCATGTCTCACTGTCCTTCGCATACGGCGTCGTCGGGCGGCGTGCTGCCGAAGGTAGCGACCGACCGGCTCGGGGTCTCCCCGGTGAGACGGGCGCCACAGGTGACGCGGCTCACGCCGGGTGCCAGACCGTCGTGACCTCAGCCGTGGAGCAGGTCCGACACGGTGACCAGCTCCCAGCCACCGTCGCGCAGCCGCGTCACGATCTGGCCGAGGTGGTCGATGGTGATGCGCCGATCGGGCGATCCCGTGTCGTGGGCGAGGATGATCGTGCCGGGCGCCACCTGCGACGCGAGGTCCTCGGTGATCCCCGCGGGATGGCTGGCGAAGAGGTCCTCGTGCATCTGGGCGGACCACAGGACGGTCGTCATCCCGGCCTCGGCCGCAGCGAGCACCGCCGCGCCGCCGAGGTGGCCGTAGGGCGGGCGGAACAGGCGAGGACGGACGCCCCAGGTGGACTCCACGAGGTCAGAGGTCCGGTCGATCTCGTCCTGGCAGCGCGCGAGCTCAAAATCGGCCGAGGTCGTGGTGGTCGAAGGTGTGGTTGGCGAGCTCGTGCCTGCCGGGGCTGTCCGCGTGGATGGCCGCGTGGTCGCGGACGTTGCGGCCCACGCAGAAGAAGGTGGCCGGGACCTCGAGGTCACGCAGGACGCGCAGCACGGTCGGCGTCCAGTCGGGGTGTGGGCCGTCATCGAAGGTGAGGGCGAGGCGTCTCGGGCCGGTTGACCCCGCCGCTGGCGGTGGTCCGGACCAGACGACCCGGGACTGGCTGACTCCGGGCGCGGACCGGTCGGGCCGGATCGCCGAGACGGCGCTGCCGTAGACCGGGAGCGGGACGGCCTCCTCGAGGTGGTCCTGGACCCCCCGCTCGGACAGCATGCCGAGAGCCCCGAAGGCGAGCCCGCCTGCCCCGGTGAGCGCCTCGCGGCGAGACACAGCCATGAAGCGGAGCGTAGGACACCGAGGACGTCCGCGCCCGCAGTTCGTCGCTGACGGGCACAATGGGGGCCTGTCGGCGGAGGGGGAGGCCATGGGACGAAGGGTGGGGGCGCTGCTCGTCCTGTCGGCGGTGGCCGCCGGGACCGCCTTCCTCGTCCCGCCGCGGATCGCGGCCTCGGAGGCGCTGCCGGGCCTCGTGACGACGGCCGACTGGCGGTTCGGGACGTCCGTCGGCGGCGGGCACGCCGGCGACGGGCTGCTGATGCCCGTGCGGGACGCCGCGTGGTTGATGACAGGGTCGGTCGCTGGGTCGGTCGCAGGGTCGGTCGCAGGACCAGTCGCCCGCCGATCCGTGGTGGCCCGCGCCCTGCTCGACCTGCACGCGCTCCAGCAACCCGACGGGGCGGTCCTTGCCGGGCCGAGCGGCATCTGGGCCTACGTGTGGCCCCGCGACACCGCCTTCGCGGCCGCGGCGTATGCCGTGGGCGGCCACCCCGAGGACGCCACCCGCGCGCTGGCCTTCCTCGCGCGGGTCCAGCTGCCGGACGGCGGTTTCGAGGCGCGCTACCTGCCGGACGGCTCCGGGCCGCCCGACGACCGGCAGCGCCAGGCCGACGGAGCGGGGTGGGTGCTCTGGGCCCTCGACCGGGTGCGCACGGCCACGGGGGAGGAGGCGGTCCTGCCGCAGCTGCGGGGTCTCCGGGACCGGGCGACCGACTTCATCCTCGCGGGGACTCACGACGGGACCCGCCTGCCGAACCCCTCGCCCGACTACTGGGAGGTGCCGGAGCGCCGGTTGACCCTCGGAACTGCGGCGCCGCTCGCCGCAGGCCTCGAGGCGGCTGCGAGGACGTATGCAGCAGAAGGAGACTCGACTCGAGCCGACCACGTGGGTCGGGCGGCCACCGCGTTCCGGTCACTCGTCCTCGACCGGTTCGGACCACGGTTCGAGCGGCACGGCGACACCGGTGGGCTCGATGCGGGCGTCGCGATGCTCCTACCCCCGTTCGCCGAGGGCGCAGAGGTCCCGGCCGCCGTGCGTGACGCGTGGCGCGGCTACCAGGAGGCGGCCCGGCGACCCGGGGGCGGGCTCGCCCCCGGCGCCGACTGGAAGCAGGACGGTGTCTCGTGGACACCGGAGACGTCGCTCGTCGCCTACACGGCCGCGATGGACGGTGACCGCCGCACGGCCCGGCTGTGGCTCGACTGGGTCGAGTCGCGGGTGACGCCGTGGGGGAGCCTGCCGGAGAAGGTCCTTCCGGACCGGAGGGCCGCCGGCCCGGCGCCGCTCGCCTGGACCGCGGCGCTCGTCGTGCTCACCGAGCACGCCCTGTCAGGAGGCTGAGCCGGCCGGCTCGACGAGCTCGACGAGGACGCCGCCTGCGTCCTTGGGGTGGATGAAGTTGACGCGGCTGTCGCTCGTCCCTCTCCGCGGTGTGTCGTAGAGCAGGCGCAGGCCGCGGTCGCGCAGGGTCGCACAGACGGCGTCGAGGTCGGCGACCCGGTAGGCGAGCTGCTGGATGCCCGGCCCGCTGCGACCCAGGAACTTCGCGATCGTCGACTCCGGTGAGAGCGGGGCGAGCAGCTGGATGCAGGAGCCGGAGTCACCGACGCCCATCATCGCCTCACGCACCCCCTGCTCCTCGTTGGTCTCCTCGTGGAGCAGGGCCATCCCGTACGTCTTTGCGTAGAACGCGATGGCGACCTCGAGATCGGGTACGGCGATGCCGACGTGGTCGATGTGCGTGAAGAGCGGCTCGCCCTTCGACACGGGTGGCACGGGTGGCCCAGGAGGCGTGGTGGGAGTCATGGCCCCACGCTAGGGCGGTTGTCCAGCCCCGTCGAAAAAGGGCGTGGTGTCATCGCGCATTCCAGACTGTATACAGGATACAGTCCTCACATCGGCCCCCCCTCGTGCTCAGGAGCGTTCATGTCCCAACGCCTCACCCGGTCCATCCCCCGTCGCGACCGCCGCGGCCACCCGCTCGGTCGGTCGGTCGGGACCGGCGCCGCCGTGGCGCTCCTCGCCCTCGCCCTCTCGGCCTGCTCATCGGTGACTCCCGCCGACGGCGGCGGTGCCACAGCCGGCACCGGCGCCGCCGCGGCCGGGGCTGGAGGGGACGTCTTCGGCGATCCCGCGAGTGCCGACCAGGTCAAGGACGGGGGGACGTTGACGATGGCTCTCTCGGCGGAGCCCGACCAGCTGGACCCGGCCCTGTCGCGAAGCCTCTACTCCCGCTACGTGTTCCACGCCATGTGTCAGAAGCTCTACGACGTCGACGAGAAGGCGACGATCGTCCCGCAGCTCGCGACCGGCCTCCCGACGACGAGCCCCGACGGGCTCACCGTCACCATCCCGGTCCGGGACGGTGCCACGTTCGCCGACGGGACACCCTTCAACGCAGCCGCCGTCAAGGCGTCCCTCGAGCGTGAGCTCACCCTCGAGGCGTCCGCGCGCAAGAGCGAGCTCGGGCCCATCACCAAGGTCGAGGCGCCCGACGCCACCACCGTGGTCATCACGCTCTCGAAGCCGTTCGCCCCCCTGACCGCGGCCCTGACCGATCGGGCGGGCATGATCGTCAGCCCGACCCAGGCGAAGAAGCTCGGTGACAAGTTCGCCTCGGACCCGGTCTGTGTCGGCCCGTTCAAGTTCTCCAAGCGGGTCCCGCAGAACTCCATCGAGCTCGTCAAGGACCCCAAGTTCTACGACGCCGACAAGGTGCACCTGGCCGGCATCACCTACCGGATCATCACCGACGCCAGCATCCGTGCCGCCAACCTGCGCTCGGGCGACGTCCAGGTCGCCGACTCCCTCTCCGCGCAGGACGTGCCGACCCTCCAGAAGGAGCCGGACCTCACTGTCCTCCAGTCGAAGTCGTTGGGCTATCAGGGTCTGACCATCAACGTCGGCAACGTGGACGGTGTGGGCACCGACCCGAAGCCGATCGACAGGCCCGAGGCCAAGGACGCGAAGGTCCGCCAGGCACTCGAGCTGTCGATCGACCGCAAGGGACTCGTGAAGGTCATCTTCAACGACTTCAACACCGTCGCGTGCTCGCCGATCTCACCCAGCACGGAGTTCAGCTCGGACGCCGCGCAGGCGTGCACGCCCCACGACCCGGCCAAGGCCCTGCAGCTGCTCAAGGATGCAGGGGTCGCGACACCGGTCAAGATCGAGATGATCACGTCCAACAACCCGGACAGCCTGCGCCTGGCGCAGGCACTCCAGTCGATGGTCAAGGAGGGCGGCTTCGACCTGCAGATCAAGCCGGTGGAGTACGCCACGCTCCTCGACCAGCAGGACCGCGGTGACTTCTCCGTGCTCCAGCTGGGTTGGTCCGGGCGGATCGACCCGGACGCCAACATCACCAACTTCCTGCACACCGGCGGGAGCCAGAACGTGTCGGGCTACAGCAGCAAGACGGTGGACGACCTGTTGGACAAGGCGCGGGAGGCGCAGGACGTCTCGGTGCGACGAGACCTCTACGGCAAGGTCGTCGAGCAGCTGCACCAGGACGACCCGATCATCTACCTGTACCGACAGCGCAACCTCACCGGTGTGGCCAACACGGTCAAGGGCGTGCAGGTGTTCCCGGACGGAGTCATCAGGGTGGCCTTCGCCGGGATGGCCAAGTAGCCGATGCGTCGCTACCTCGTCGGCAGGGCCTGGCAGTCCGCGCTCACGCTGGTCCTCGCGACCGTGGTGGTGTTCGTGGGGGTCCGGGCCCTGCCGGGCGACCCTGCCCTCGCGCTGGCCGGCGAGGACCGTAGCCCGGAGGCGCTCGCCGCCATCCGCGTGAAGTACGGCCTCGACCAGTCGGTCGTCGTCCAGTTCTGGCACTTCCTCACCAACGCCCTCCGTGGGGACCTCGGGGTCTCGATCCGCACCGGCCAGCCCGTCAGCGAGATGCTCGCGACGGCGCTCCCGGTGACGATCGAGCTGTCCGTGATCGCCATCGTCATCGCCACCATCCTCGGCGTCGGCGCGGGAGTCGTGGCCGCGGTGCGGCGCGGGGGACCGGCGGAGTGGGTGGCGAACGGCTTCGCGCTGCTGGGTCTTTCGGTGCCGCACTTCTGGCTGGGCCTCATCGCGATCCTCTACCTCTCGGTGGCGACCGGGCTCTTTCCCGCGTCGGGTTTCGTGCCGGTGAGCGCGGGAGTCCTCGACAACCTGCACCACCTCGTGCTGCCCTCCCTCATCCTCGGCACCGGACTGGCGGCCGTCATCATGCGTCAGACCCGGTCCTCCATGCTCGACGCACTGTCCACGGACTTCGTGCGCACGGCCGAGGCGAAGGGGCTGAGGCCTCGGGTCGTCATCACCCGGCACGCCTTGCGCAACAGCCTCATCGTCGTCGTCACGATCGTCGGGTTGCAGCTCGGTGGGCTGATCTCCGGCGCCGTGGTCACCGAGCAGATCTTCGGGCTTCCCGGTTTTGGGAAGATGACGATCGATGCCGTCTTCCAGCGTGACTACCCCGTGATCCAGGCGGTCGTCCTCGTGACGGCCACGGCCTACATCGCCATCAACTTCGTGGTGGACCTGCTCTACTCCGTCATCGACCCGCGGGTCCGCGTCTCGGGGGAGGCAGCATGACCGCCGAGACACTCGAGACCGCCGACCCGGTCCCCGGCGACGAGGCCGGTGCTCCGGGGCCCCGACGCCGGGTGCTGCGGCGACTGACCCGCAACCCGCTCGCCGTGACGAGCGCGGCCGTGCTGCTCATCGCGCTCGTGGTGGCCCTGCTCGCACCCGTGCTCGCTCCCTACGCGGCCGAGCAGACCGACTTCGCCAACACGCTCGCTCCTCCCGGGACGGCCGGGCACCTGCTCGGCACCGACGACCTGGGCCGCGACGTCCTGTCGAGGATCATGCTCGGCGTCCGGGCCTCGTTGCTCGTCGCCCTCCTCGCGGTGCTCACCGCCCTGCTCATCGGGGTTCCGCTCGGGCTGGCGTCGGGCTATTTCCGGGCCGTCGACGGTGTCATCTCGAGGCTCACCGACCTCATGCTCGCCTTCCCGTTCCTCATCCTCGCCGTCGGCCTCGCCGCCATCCGCGGGGCGAGCCTGGGCAATGCGGCCATCGCGATCGGGCTGGCCCAGATCCCCGGCGTGATCCGGGTCGTCCGGTCGGACGCGCTGCGCCTGAAGTCGCTCGACTTCGTCGCAGCAGCGGTCGTGGACGGAGGGAGCGACCTCTGGGTGCTGCGACGGCACATCCTGCCCAACGCGACGTCGGTCGTCCTCGTGCAGGCCACCGTGGCCATCCCGGCCGCGATCCTGGGGGAAGCGGTCCTGTCCTTCCTCGGTCTCGGTATCCAGCCCCCGGAGCCGAGCCTCGGCACGATGCTCGCCAACGCGCAGCAGTTCGCGGCGCGAGCGCCGTGGGCCGCCGTCCTCCCGGGGATCGTGATCATGGTGCTCGCCCTGGCGTTCAACGTCTTCGGCGACAGCCTGCGAGATGCACTCGACCCGAAGGGGAGCCGTCGATGACGACCACGACCGAGGAGACATCGGTGGGCCCTGAGGGGGCAGCTCCGGTACTCGAGGTCCGAGACCTCTGCGTCGGCTTCCGCGGCGAGGGGGGCCCCGTCAGTGCCGTCGACCACGTCGACCTGCAGCTGGGCCGGGGCGAGATCGTCGGCATCGTGGGCGAGTCCGGGTGCGGCAAGAGCGTCACCGCGATGAGCCTCGCCGGGTTGCTGCCACGCAGCGCGGACGTGACCGGCTCGGTGCGCCTGCAGGGTGAGGAGCTGGTCGGTGCCTCGCCCGCCCGCCTCCGGGCCTCCCGCGGCAAGGACATCGCCTACATCTTCCAGGAGCCGATGACCTCGCTGAACCCCGTCCTGACCGTGGGGCGCCAGATCGGCGAGGTCCTCGAGGTGCACGAGGGCCTGAGCCGCCATGCGGCACAGTCCCGTGCGGTCGAGCTGCTCTCGCTCGTCGGCATCCCGTCGGCCCGTGAGCGGGTGGGCCAGTACCCGCACCAGCTCTCGGGCGGGATGCGCCAACGCGTCATGATCGCCATGGCCATCGCGTGCGAGCCCCGCGTCCTCGTCGCGGACGAGCCGACCACGGCGCTCGACGTCACCGTGCAGGCCGGCATCCTCGACGTGCTCCGTGAGCTGCGTGACCGCCTCGGGACGAGCATCCTCATCATCACCCACGACCTCGGCGTCATCGCCGACGTGGCCGACCGGGTCGTCGTGATGTATGCCGGTCGGGTCGTCGAGGAGGCGCCCGTCCACGAGCTCTTCGCCCACCCGCAGCACCACTACACCGCCGGCCTGCTCACGGCGTCACCCACGCCGGGACGGCACGCCGGGACGCACCGGTTGCGCGAGATCCCCGGCCTCGTGCCGACCCTGCGCGTCCAGCCCGACGCCTGCACCTTCGCGGACCGCTGCTCTGCCGCCGACGACCGCTGCCGCAGCGGTGAGCCTCCGCTCGCGATCGTGCCGGGGGTGGGGCCCGGTCACCGGGTCGCGTGCTGGCACCCCCGGGGTGACCGGGCCACACCGACGCCGGAGGATGGCGAATGACCACGAACGAACGGACAACCTCTGGCGTGGCGACGGGCACCCTGGAGCCCGACGCCCCGGTGCTCGAGCTGGAGGACCTCGTCATGCACTTCGGTCCGGTCCGCGCCGTGGACGGTGTGTCCCTGACCATCCGGCCGGGACGCGTGACCGCCCTCGTGGGTGAGAGCGGTTCAGGCAAGTCGACGGTGGGTCGATGCGTCGTTCGCCTCGTCGAGCCCACCTCTGGCACAGTCCGACTCGCGGGTGAGGACGTGACGACGCTGTCGCGCGCCAAGCTGCGTCGCCACCGTCGGACCGTGTCGATCGTCTTCCAGGACCCCGCGGGCTCACTCGACCCTCGGATGCTCGTGGGAGACGTCGTGGCGGAGCCGCTGCGGCTGCTCGGCGAGCGGATCGGGCGAACCGAGCGTGGACGCAGGGTGGCCGAAGGGCTCGAGCGCGTGGGACTGCGACCCGAGGTGGCCCGGCGCTACCCGCACGAGCTCTCCGGCGGCCAGCGCCAGCGTGTGAGCATCGCCCGTGCCCTCATGTCGAACCCGTCCCTGCTCGTCGCCGACGAGCCCACGAGCGCGCTCGACGTGTCGGTGCAGGCCTCGGTCCTCAACCTGCTCGCCGACCTCCAACGGGACATCGGGTTTGCCTGCCTCTTCATCACCCACGACCTCGCCGCCGTCGAGTACCTCGCCGACGACATCGCCGTGATGTACCTCGGCCAGCTCGTCGAGACCGGTTCGCGCGAAGAGGTCTTCGCCCGACCCAAGCACCCCTACACCCAGGCGCTGCTGGCATCGGCGCCGATCGCCGACCCGGTCCGCCAACGCTCGCGCACCCGGGTCCTGCTCGGCGACGACCTGCCCTCGGCGATCGACCCGCCGTCGGGCTGTCGCTTCCACACCCGGTGCCCCGTGGCCGTCGCCCGGTGCTCCGACGAGGTGCCTGCCCTCCGCAGGGCCGGGGGCTCGGTGGTGGCGTGCCACCTCGTCGACGACGAGGGCAACGGCCCCGACGTCCGCACTCCGGCCCCGACCCCGGGTGGCCAGCTCGACCCGAGCACCGACATGAGGAGCAGCGCATGACCTTCACCACCCGCCCCACCCTCGAGGGCACCTTCGGGATGGTGTCGACGACCCACTGGATCGCCTCGCAGTCCGCGATGCGCGCTCTCGAGCTGGGCGGCAACGCCTTCGACGCCGCAGTCGCGGCCGGGTTCGTCCTGCACGTCGTCGAGCCCCACCTCAACGGGCCCGGCGGGGACATGCCCGCCATCGTCGCCACCGCGGACGACCCCACGCCCCGCGTCCTCTGCGGTCAGGGACCGGCCCCCGCCGGGGCGACCATCGCGCACTACCGGTCGCTGGGATTCGAGCTCGTCCCGGGGTCGGGGCCGCTGGCGGCAGCCGTCCCCGGCGCCGTCGACGCGTGGCTGCTCATGCTCCGCGACCATGGGACCCAGACCCTGCGGGAGGTGCTGGAGCCGGCGATCGGCTACGCGCGTGACGGGCACCCCGTGCTCGCTCGGGTCTGCACCACGATCGGACTGGTCCGCGACCTCTTCGTCGAGGACTGGACGACGTCCGCGGACCTCTGGCTCCACGAGGGCGAGCCGCCGTCGGCGGGCTCACTGGTGACCAACCGCGCGTATGCCGCCACGCTCGAGCGGCTCGTCGACGAGGGCGAGCGCGCAGGGGAGGACCGGGTTGCCCAGATCGATGCGGCTCGACTCGCCTGGTCGCAGGGTTTCGTGGCGGAGGCCATTGACGCGTTCTCCCGCAAGGCTTTTCGTGACTCCAGCGGGGAAAGGCACGCCGGTCTCGTCACGGCGGGCGACATGGCCGCGTTCTCGGCCACGTGGGAGGACGCCGTCACGGTCGACTGGCACGGGCACGTCGTGGCCAAGACCGGACCCTGGGGACAGGGGCCGGCGTTGTTGCAGAGCCTCCGGCTCCTCGACGCGCTGGACGACCCTGCTGCGCTCGACCCGTCGACCGCGGACGGCATCCACGCCATCACGGAGGCCATGAAGCTGGCGTACGCGGACCGCGAGGCCTGGTACGGGGACGTCGACGTTCCGGTCGAGGAGCTGCTCTCGACCGCCTACGCCCGCGACCGGTCGTCGTTGATCGGCGACCGCGCCTCGCTCGAGGTGCGACCGGGCAGTCCCGGGGGTCGCGTGCCGCTCGTCGCCGCACACACGCGTGGTGGCGGCGCCGACGCTCTCGTCGGGGCGGACGCCTCCCTCGGGGAGCCGACGGTCGACCGGCGGGGAGAGATGCGCGGCGACACCTGCCACGTCGACGTCGTGGACCGCTGGGGCAACATGGTGTCGGCAACGCCGAGCGGGGGGTGGCTGCAGAGCTCGCCGACCATCCCCGAGCTCGGTTTCTGTCTCGGGAGCAGGATGCAGATGTTCTGGCTGGAGGAGGGGCTCTCCTCGTCCCTCGCTCCCGGACGACGCCCGCGCACCACCCTCACCCCGACGATGGTCCTCCGGGACGGCTCACCCGTCATGGCCTGCGGCTCACCGGGCGGGGACCAGCAGGACCAGTGGCAGCTGCTCTTCCTGCTGCGCACCCTCGTGCGAGGCGAGGACCTCCAGGCGGCGATCGACGCCCCGGCCTGGCACACCAACGGCTTCCCTGGATCCTTCTGGCCCCGTGCCATCGAGCCCGGCGTGCTCGTCGTCGAGGACCGCTTCGCCGGCGACGTCGTCGAGCAGCTGCGCCTGCGCGGCCACGAGGTCCGGCTGGGCGACGGGTGGAGCGAGGGCCGGATGTGCGCGGTGACGCGGGACCCGACCACGGGTGTTCTGCGGGCCGGGGCCAACCCCCGGGGGATGCAGGGCTATGCCGTCGGCAGGTGAGGCGCCGGGCCCTCAGGAGTCGCCCGCGAGGCTCCTCAGCGCTGCCCGGGACGCCGCGTCGACGTGCGCCAGGGCGGTTGACTCGGCCACGGCGGCGTCCCCCTGTGCGATCGCGTCCACGAGACGCGTGTGCTCCCCCCAGGAGTGCGGGGCGCGGTGCGCGGCGCTCACCCGGAAGATCCAGTGGACGTGCAGGTATATGGCACCCGAGACCTGGCCGAGCCAGCGGTTGCCGGTGATCGCGATCACCCTCATGTGCAAGGCGCTGTTGAGCTCGGCCACGCGCGAGAAGTCCTCGTCCTGCGTGGCCAGGCGAGCCTGTTCGAGCAGGTCCCGCAGGTCCCTCACGTCCGTCGGGGTCGCCCGCTCGGCGGCAAGGCGCGCGGCGACGGCCTCGAGGCTGGACCGAACTGCGAAGAGGTCGGCCACGGCCGCGGGGTCCGGGGTCGCGACCACCGCGCCGCGGCGAGGCATGGTCGTCACGAGCCCGTCTCCCTCGACGACGCGCAAGGCCTCGCGCACCGGGTTGCGGGACACGCCGAAGTCCGCGGCCAGCCGCTGCTCGGTGAGCCGTTCCCCGGGCGGATAGTCACCGTCGACGATCCGTCGACGCAGCTCGGCCAGCACCTGGTCGCGGAGCCCCAAGTGCGTGCTCCCGATGGTCTGTGCGTCGCGCACGCCGCATCTCCCGCCGCTCGGACGGGCCCCCGTGGCCTCATCGACGAGCCCGATCGTATACGAAAGACACTCGCGTGCTCTCTGCATTCGTTCCCTCACTCCCGCCCGCACTCGAGGCGGTGATGTCGTCCGCCACCGTCACGGGGGTCACCCCGCTCCACTGGTTGCTCGCCGTGAGCCCCGTCGTGCTCCTGCTGGCGCTGGTCCTCTGGGGCCGACTGTCCATGCTCGTCAACGCCGGCCTCACCGTCGTCTACGCCAGCGTCCTGGCGATGGTCGCCTTCGGTGCCGGGGGAGCGACCGTCGCCGTGGGACTCGGCAAGGGCGCGTGGGTGGGGGTCTGGATCCTCTACGTCATCGGTCCGGCCCTGCTCATGCATCACCTCGCGAGCAGGATCGGCATGGCCTCGCTCGGTCGGGCTCTCTCGCGCATCCTGCCGAGCCGCACGGAGAACGTGCTGCTCATCGCCTGGGTCCTCCCGTCGTTCATCCAGGGTGTCTCCGGCTTCGGCACTCCCATCGCGGTCGCGGCACCGCTACTCGTCGCGCTCGGTGTCGGCGTCTCGCGGGCGGTGGCGCTGCCCCTCGTCGGCTACCACTGGGCGGTCGGCTTCGGCTCGATGGGGTCCTCCTTCTACATGGGGGCGCTCACGGCCCACCTGGACCCGGCCCAGACGGCGGAGTATGCCGCCGTCGCCTCGGTGCTGCTCGGCGTCAACTGCCTCCTCGCGGGCGGTCTCGTCGCCCTCATGGCCGGCGGGCGAGCCGCCCTGAGGGAGGCCCTGCCGATGCTTCTCACGGTCGGGCCGGCGATGGCCCTCACCCAGGCCGTCATCGCACACGTCGAGCCCGGAATCGGTGCGCTCGGCGGCGGGGCGGCCGGGATCGCCGCTGTCTTCGCCCTCCGAGCGGTCCGGGGACGCGCGGCACGCGGCCGGCTCCGCGACGAGCCGTCGGATCCGACGAGCGGCCCGAACGACGGCCAGGTCGTGCAGGACCGAGTGCGCGCCAGGGCGGCGGCCGTGCCCTACGTCCTGCTCGCCGCGGTCGCCCTGCTCGTCTTCCTCCCGCCGCCGGTGCGGGCCTGGGCGAAGGGGCACCTGCTCGTCGGGCCCTCCTTCCCCGGGACGTCGACCGGGTCCGGGGCCGACAACCCGGCCGTCGCGCTCTACAACCCCATCGCGCTCGTCGGTCACCCGGGGTCCTTCCTGCTCGTCGCCTCGGCTCTGAGCGTCCTCGTCTGGAAGTCCCGGGGCGACTGGCCCCGCGGGGCCTGGGGGCCGGTCTGGTCGGCGACCCTCCGGCAGTTCCGGAAGTCGTCCCCCTCGGTGCTGCTCCTCGCCTCCGTGGCCGGGGTCCTCGTCGACAGCGGCATGGTCACGACGGTGGCCCGGGGGGCCGCCGCCGCCACGGGGAGCGCCTACCCGGCGATCGCGCCCCTGGTCGGTGCCCTCGGCTCCTTCATCACCGGCTCGACGACGAGCTCCAACGCGCTCTTCTCAGCGCTCCAGGTCCAGGTCGCCACTCTCATCGGCGACCCGGCGGCCGTGCTGCTCGCGGGTCAGCTGGCCGGGGGCAACGTGGGCAACTCGCTGGCTCCCGTCGTCATCGTGCTCGGGCTCAGTGCGGTCGGCGGCGACCGCTCCGCGACCGGTGACGTGCTGCGGATGACGCTGCTGCCGGCTGCGGTCCTGCTCCTCGCCACGGTGCTGGCCACCGTGACGCTGACCGTCCTTCTCGCCGGGTGACGCCGGCCGCCGTGCTCGGAACAAGCGGCCGGGGCCCGTGTGCCCTTGCTCATGCCGGTCCGGGCACCACCGACGGCGCCGTTACAGTGAACGGCACATCCCCGAAGACGTTGGAGAGGCTTTGTCATGACCAGTGCTGACCGTCCGGTTTCCGTGATCGTCGCCGGAGCGCGCACCCCGATGGGACGCCTGCTCGGCTCGCTCAAGGGCTTCTCCGGGAGCGACCTCGGTGGCTTCGCCATCAAGGGCGCCCTCGAGAAGGCGGGCGTCGCCCCGGACCAGGTCGACTACGTCATCATGGGCCAGGTGCTCCAGGCCGGCGCGGGCCAGATCCCGGCTCGCCAGGCCGCCGCCGCGGCCGGCATCCCGATGACCGTCCCCGCCCTGACGATCAACAAGGTCTGCCTCTCGGGCATCAACGCGATCGCGATGGCCGACCAGCTCATCCGGGCCGGGGAGTTCGACGTCGTCGTGGCCGGCGGGCAGGAGTCGATGACCAACGCGCCGCACCTGATGACGAAGTCCCGCGAGGGGTACAAGTACGGCGACGTGACGCTGCGCGACCACATGGCCTTCGACGGTCTCTGGGACGCCTTCACCGACCAGGCCATGGGGCTGCTCACCGAGGACGCGAACACCGGTGAGCAGGCCTTCACCCGTGAGGAGCAGGACGAGTTCTCCGCGCGGAGCCACCAGCTGGCCGCCAAGGCGTGGAAGGACGGGCTCTTCGACGACGAGGTCGTCTCGGTCTCGATCCCGCAGCGCAAGGGCGATCCGGTCTCCTTCCGCACCGACGAGGGGATCCGTGCCGACACGACGGCGGCCTCGCTCGCGGCGCTCCGGCCCGCCTTCAGCAAGACCGGCACCATCACCGCGGGCTCGGCCTCACAGATCTCCGACGGCGCTGCCGCCGTCGTCGTGATGAGCAAGGCGAAGGCCGAGGAGCTCGGCCTGACGTGGCTCGCCGAGATCGGCGCGCACGGCGTCGTCGCCGGACCCGACTCGACCCTCCAGCAGCAGCCGGCCCGGGCGATCGCCCGCGCCTGCGAGCGCGAGGGGATCACCCCGGCCGACCTCGATCTCGTCGAGATCAACGAGGCCTTCGCCGCGGTGGGGCTCGCCTCGACGAAGGAGCTGGGGATCGACCCCGAGAAGGTCAACGTCAACGGTGGCGCGATCGCCCTGGGTCACCCGATCGGCATGTCCGGTGCGCGGATCGCCCTGCACCTCGCGCTCGAGCTGAAGCGGCGTGGCGGCGGGGTCGGCGCCGCCGCGCTCTGCGGCGGTGGCGGCCAGGGCGACGCCCTCGTCATCCGTGTGCCGGCGTCCGCCTGACCGCCCGGCCGACTGACGCACGTGGCACGCCGCGCCGTCGATGTCCCCGCTCTCGTCGAGGCCGCCCGGGCGGGGGCCCCGCGTGCCGTCGCCCGGCTCATCTCGCTCGTCGAGGACGGGCACCCGGCCCTGCGCGAGGTGATGGCGGCCCTCGCCCCGCACACCGGCAGGGCGTGGGTGATCGGGGTCACGGGGTCTCCCGGGGTCGGCAAGTCCACCTCGACGACCGCCGTCGTGGGCGCCCTGCGCGAGCGGGGGCTGCGGATCGGCGTGCTCGCTGTCGATCCCAGCTCACCCTTCTCCGGTGGTGCCCTGCTCGGTGACCGGATCCGGATGCAGGACCACGCCCTCGACCCGGAGGTCTACATCCGGTCGATGGCATCGCGCGGTCACCTCGGTGGTCTGGCCTGGTCGACCCCCCAGGCGATCCGTGTCCTCGACGCCGCCGGCTGCGACGTCGTCGTCGTCGAGACGGTCGGGGTCGGACAGAGCGAGGTCGAGGTGGCCGGGCTCGCCGACACGTCGGTCGTGCTCCTCGCGCCCGGCATGGGTGATGGCATCCAGGCTGCGAAGGCGGGCATCCTCGAGATCGGGGACGTCTTCGTCGTCAACAAGGCCGACCGTGACGGAGCCGACGCGACCGTCCGCGACCTGCGGCACATGATCTCGCTGGGCGACCGCACCGAGCCCGGCCTGTGGCGCCCTCCGGTCCTCAAGACCGTGGCCTCGTCGAGGTCCGGCCTCGACGAGGTGATGGCGGCACTCGACGAGCACCGGTCCTTCATCGAGCACAACGGCGAGCTCGAGCGGCGCCGCGAGCGCCGTGCGGCCGACGAGATCGAGGCCATCGCACTCGCCTCGTTGCGGGCCCGCTTCGGCCACGTGGGTGGTCACGACGGGCTCGGTGCCCTGGCCCGGGACGTCGTCGCGGGACGGCTCGACCCGTATGCCGCAGCCGACCGGCTGCTCGACGCCGGCGGCTGAGACGACAGGAGCCGGGCGGGGGAGCCGGGCGGAAAACCCGTTGTCCCACCCCCACCCCCCTGTCACCGTGGAGGGATGGAGACCATTCCGCTCGACCGCGACGACGACGTCCTGCTCAAGGGTCTCTTCGGGATGTCCGTGCGCAGCGAGCAGGTCTCCCGGGTCCACCCGGTCCGCAGGACGTTCGAGGAGTTCGTGGCGGGTGTCCGGTTCGTCTTCCCCGGCGAGCGGGAGGAGGCGGTCGTCGCCCTCCTCGACGGCGAGCCCGTCGGCTGGGCCCGGCTCTACCTCCCGCAGCGGGACAACCTCGACAAGTGCTGGACCGAGCTGGAGGTCGACCCCGACCACCGCGGTCGCGGCGTGGGGTCGGCCCTCGTCGCCTGGGTCGAGGAGCGGGCCCGCGACCACCACCGCTCGATGCTCCTCGGTGAGGTCTTCGTGCCGGTGGCGCAACGCGACTCGCACCCCGACCGCGCCTTCGCGATCGGCCGGGGCTACCGGGTGACGTCCGTGGAGATCGTGCGCACCCTCCCGCTGCCCGTCGACGCGGCCCTGCTGGCCCGTGAGGCGCAGCGCTCCGCGGCGGCGATGGGCGACCGGTACGACCTGACGGTGCACGTCGGCGGAGTCCCCGACGCACTGCGGGAGGGGATCTGCGACTGCTCGAACCGGCTCATCCTCGACGCCCCCACCGGCGACCTCGACTTCGAGCCGGAGTCGATGACGGTGGAGGACTACCAGACCAACCTCGACCACTTCCACGCGTCCGGTCGGACGATGCTCACCGCGGTGGCCGTGCACCGCGAGTCGGGCGTCGTGGCGGCCTACAGTGACCTCAACTACCCGGTGGGCGACCCGGACCTCGTCTTCCAGTGGGGCACGCTCGTCCTGCCCGAGCACCGCGGCCACCGGCTCGGGATGGCCGTCAAGGTCGCCAACCTCGAACAGCTGGCCACGGTCGCGCCGGACCGGCGGACCGTCCAGACGATGAACGACGAGCAGAACCCGTGGATGGTGCAGATCAACGTCGACCTCGGTTTCACCGTGATCGAGGAAGCGCTGTCGGTGGCGCGGGACCTGTGACACCGGCGCCCGCCCGCCTGCGCCACGTACGGTCGCATACGGTGTGGAGATGTTGATCGCCTTCTCCGTCGCCCCCGCCGTCGCCGCCGACGACACCGGCTCCGTGTCCGACGCCGTCGCCCGAGCCGTCCGCGTCGTTCGCGAGAGCGGGCTCCCGCACCGCACCGACGCGATGTTCACCACGGTCGAGGGGGAGTGGGAGGAGTGCATGGCGGTCGTCAAGGAGTGCTGCGACGTGCTGGCCGCCGAGTCCCCGCGAGTGAGCCTCGTCCTCAAGGCAGACATCCGGCCGGGCTTCACCGGTGAGCTCGACGGAAAGCTCGAACGGCTCGAGGAGGCCCTCGTCCGCCAGACTGATGGCTGAGCGGCGCCGCCCCCACTGGGACATCGCACCGCTCCGACTCGAGGACTGCGACGAGCTCGGTGAGGTGCACGTCCGCGTCTGGCGCGAGACGTATGCCGGTGTCATGCCTGCTGACCACCTCGCCGGCCTGAGCGCGGAGCGCTCCGCAGCGGCGTGGCGCGGGATCGTCGAGTCGCCGGTGCGCCGCGGAGGCGGGGCGCTGCTGGCCCGCGACGACGTGGGCCGGCTGGTGGGTTTCGTCAGCTCGGGCCCGTCACGCGACACGGACGCGCCGACCGAGTGGGAGCTCTACGCCCTCAACCTCGTGGCCGAGGTCCACGGCTCCGGCCTGGCCGACCTGCTCCTCGACAGCGCCCTCGGTGCACGCGACGCGACGCTCTGGGTGGCGGCAGCGAACGCGCGGGGACGCTCCTTCTACTCGCGTCGCGGTTTCCGCCTCGAGGGGGCCGCGACGACCCACGACCCCACGGGGACCCCCGAGCTGCGGATGATCCGCCGGGATGGTCAGACCCCACCCTGAGCCGCCGGGCCCTGGCGACGCCGGATTTGCAGGACGGCCGGTACGCGTGCGTATGGTGGTTGTCGGTCCGCGGTGCCCGCGGCCCATCTGTACGTCACCCGAAAGGCCCCCTCATGCCCCGCCCCCTGACCCGACGGCGCGCACTCGCGACGGCACTCGTCGGCGTAGCCACGAGCGCCTCGCTGCTCGCGGCATGCACGGGCGACTCCGGCGGCTCGACGGCGAGCCCGACGGCCACCCCCGCCCTTGCTGCCACGGAGGCGACGACGGCGGGGACCGCGGCGCTCACGGAGGCGATCAGCGCCCGCTCGGACACCGGCGCGACCGGTGCCGCGGCCCGGGCCAAGAGCTACACCGGCCCGGCGCTCGAGTCGGCCAACGCCTGGGCCAAGAGCCTGCCGGCCCTCACCGACACGCAGAAGGCGGACAACGAGCTGACGAGCGAGGGTGCCAAGCTGCTCGCCATCTCGACCGCGGGGACCGAGCCCCAGCAGATGCTCTTCCAGGCGACGCTGAAGAAGTCGGGCAACCCCGTGCTCGCGCTGCTGACGAGCGAGGCGACGGGTGGCCCGTTCAAGGTCGCCGCGCTCGCGACCGTCGTGCCGGCAGCGCGCCTCGACGCCTTCTCGCCGACGACGCTCGGGTCGGGCCCGGTGTCGGCGGCCACCGACCTCGTGGCCACCCCCGATGCCGTCGCCTCCTCCTTCGCGCAGTCCGTGCGCTATCCCGATCCCGTGACCTCGAAGCTGCTCATGACCGACGCGCTGTCAGACCAGCTGCGCGCGACGGCGGCTGCGCAGGCCAAGGCCATCGCCGACCAGGGGACCTTCACCCAGGACCACGCGCCCCAGGGCCAGGTCGGCGGCTTCCAGCTCACCTCGGGCAACGGCGTCATCGTCTTCGAGGAGCTGGCTCGCACCGACCGGATCGCCTTGCGCAACCCGGTGAAGCTGACGCCCGGCAAGGACGTCACCGCTATCACCGGGATCAAGGCCATCACCACCGAGGCGCAGCTGACCTCCAACGAGGTCGTGGCCTTCGTCATCCCGACCACGGGACAGGCCACCGTCGTCGCAGCCTCGGACCAGTTGGTCTCGGGCACCGCCAAGTGAGGCAGGATTGACCCATGAGCCAGACTCCATTCACCGCGGCAGCCCTGCGCGGTGCCGTCGACCTTTCCTCGCTCAAACGACCGGCCCCGCAGGCTGGCCCCGCGTCGCCCGGTGCAGCCGCGCCGCCCGTCGCTGCCGGACTCGTCGTCCAGGGGTCTGACGCCAGCATCCGCGACGTCATCGCGGACAGCGCGAAGCACCCGATCGTCATGGTGCTGTGGTCGAGTCGGCTCCCGCAGTCGTCCGACTTCGTCGCGACCGTCACGGCCGTGGCCCAGCGGTATGCCGGACGCTTCCAGCTCGTGACCGTCGACGTCGACGTCAACCCGACGATCATGCAGGCCTTCCAGGTCCAGGCCGTCCCGGTCAGCTTCGCGTTCGTCGCGGGCCAGCCGGTCCCGCTCTTCGAGGGTGTCCAGCCCGAGGACCAGGTGGCGGCGGTCATCGACCAGGTGCTCGCGCTCGCCGCGCAGCAGGGGGTGACCGGCACCATCGGCAACGCGGCGCCGGCGGCGGAGTCCGCCACCGAGCCGGAGGAGCCGCCGCTGGCTCCGCTCCACCAGCAGGCCTTCGACGCCATCGAGGCCGATGACCTCGACGGGGCGGCCGAGGCCTACAAGGCCGCGCTGCTCGAGAACCCCGCCGATGCCGAGGCCCGCATCGGCCTGGCCCAGGTCGGGCTGATGCAGCGCACGCGCGGCGCCGACCTCCAGGCCGCGCGGGCCGCGGCGGCGCAGGCGCCGACGGACGTCGACGCCCAGATTCTCGCTGCGGACCTCGACCTGCTCGGCGGACACGTCGAGGACGCCTTCCTCCGGCTCATCGACACCGTACGGGTGACGAGCGACGCCGACCGCAACTCGGCTCGTGAGCACCTCGTCGAGCTCTTCGAGGTCGTCGGCTCGTCCGAGGACGTCGTCGTGCGGGCCCGCAAGGCCCTGATGAGCGCCCTGTTCTGAGCGCCCTTTCCTTCCCATCCCGAGCGGACCAAACTGCCCACTCGACTCAGTCAGCCGTCGAGTGGGCAGTTTGGTCCCGGCCCGCGCCATCTCGTGCCCGGTGGGTGGGTGTGTGAAAGTGCCCACTCGACCGAGTCGGCTGTCGAGTGCGCAGTTTCTCCCGCTCCGGAGGAGCTCCAGCATCGTGGGCTCTGCTGCCATACAACGGCCCTGGACGCGACCACCGACAGTGCCCCGAGTCGTCGTTCAGTCGTCGGTGAGGAGGGACTCCCCGAGGCGCGCGAGGACGACCTCGACAAGATCGTCGGCCGAGCGCTCGGCGGGGTCGAGCCACAAGCCGCGGCGCGGTGTGGACCGCAGCAGCCGGGTCACCGGGGAAGGATCAGCCCCGGCCGAGCGCACCGTGCCGAGCACGACGAGGTGGAGCGGCTCCGGGGCGACGAGCTCGAGGAAGTCCCCGAGCCGCTCACCGAGGACGCTGTCGGTGATGACGACGTCGTAGCCCTCGAGCTGGTAGGTCTCCGCGACGGCGAGGCTCGCCGACCAGGCGAGCAGGAGCCGTCGGAGGTCCTCCACCGCGGCGGGGCCGGTCCGTGGCGCCTCCTCGACGACCATCGCGGCGAGCGCGCCGACCGGCACGACGAGGGAGAGGTCGAGCCGGCTCGCGAGGGCCCGCCCGACCGCGGCTGCGTGCTCCGGGTCGGTGCCGGTGACGAGGACGAGCCGCCCTCGCCCCGGCACCTCGGGGCCTGGACCCGTGCTCATCCGCCGAGGGCGGCGCTCACGACGTCCTTCGCCTCGGACTGCACCTGCGCGAGGTGGTCGGCGCCCTTGAAGGACTCCGCGTAGATCTTGTAGACGTCCTCGGTGCCCGAGGGGCGGGCGGCGAACCACGCGCTCTCCGTCGTGACCTTGAGCCCGCCGATCTTGGCCCCGTTGCCCGGTGCGTCGGTCAGCTTCGCCGTGATCTGCTCGCCCGCGAGGGTCGTCGCCGTGACGTCGTCGGGCGAGAGGGCCCCGAGCTTGGCCTTCTCCTCGCGGCTCGCGGCCGCGTCGATGCGGGCGTAGGCGGGGGAGCCGTGCCGTTCGGTGAGCTCGGCGTAGTGCTGGCTGGGGGTCCGGCCGGTCGCGGCGAGGATCTCGGAGGCGAGCAGGGCGAGCAGGATGCCGTCCTTGTCCGTCGACCACACCGAGCCGTCGAAGCGCAGGAAGCTCGCCCCGGCCGACTCCTCGCCGCCGAACCCGACGCTGCCATCGAGCAGCCCGGGCACGAACCACTTGAAGCCGACCGGCACCTCGAGCAGGGTGCGACCGAGGTCGGAGGCAACGCGGTCGATCATCGAGGAGGAGACGAGGGTCTTGCCGATGGCCGTCGCGCCGGGCCAGTCCGGCCGTGCGCCCCCGTAGAGGTAGCCGATGGCGACGGCGAGGTAGTGGTTGGGGTTCATCAGCCCGGCGTCGGGCGTGACGATGCCGTGCCGGTCCGCGTCCGCGTCGTTGCCCGTGGAGATGTCGTAGTCGTCCTTGGCCCCGATGAGCGAGGCCATCGCGGACGGCGACGAGCAGTCCATCCGGATCTTGCCGTCCCAGTCGAGGGTCATGAAGGCCCACTGGGGGTCGACGCGGGGGTTGACGACGGTGAGGTCGAGACCATGCCGCTCGGCGATCTCGCCCCAGTAGTGGACGGAGGCACCCCCCAGGGGGTCGGCCCCGATCCGGACCCCGGCTTCACGGATGCGGGCGAGGTCGACGACGTTGGGCAGGTCGTCGACGTAGGTCCCCATGAAGTCGTAGGCGCCGGCCTCGCCCCGGGCCCGCTCGAAGGCCACTCGACGGACATCCGTGAGCCCGCCGCGGATGAGGTCGTTGGCCCTGGTGGCGATGACCGAGGTCGCGTCGGTGTCGGCCGGCCCGCCGTGCGGCGGGTTGTACTTGAAACCGCCGTCGGCGGGCGGGTTGTGTGACGGCGTGACGACGATGCCGTCGGCTAGGCCCCTTGCGCCGGAGGCCTTCCCACGGTTGGCACGGAGGATCGCGTGCGAGACGGCGGGCGTCGGCGTGTAGCCGTCCCGGTCGTCGACGAGCACCTGGACGCCGTTGCCGACGAGCACCTCGAGCGCCGACCGCCAGGCCGGTTCGGAGAGACCGTGGGTGTCGCGGCCGATGAAGAGCGGACCGTCGAACCCCTGGTCCGCGCGGTAGTCGCAGATGGCCTGTGTCGTGGCGAGGATGTGGTCCTCGTTGAACGCCGTCCGCAGGCTGGAGCCGCGGTGACCGGAGGTGCCGAAGGCGACCTGCTCGTCGGGGTTCTCGACGTCCGGGTGGCGGTCGTAGTAGGCGCCCACGAGGGCATCGACGTCGACGAGGTCCTCGGGCAGGGCGACCTGTCCGGCTCTGGGGTGGCTCATGACCGACCTTCCTTCCCTGCGGCGGCGGAGGTGCTCGAGGTCGTGGTGGGGTCCGCGGTGGTTTCTGCGGACGAGTCGGGCTCGGGGGCCGTGGTCGGCTCACCCGGCTCGACCGGCTGCACGAGCTGGCCCGGCTCGGCCGGCTCGTCCAGGGGCACGAGCCACACGGTCGACAGCCGGGGGACCGTCACGTCGACGGCATACGGCTGACCGTGCCACCCGCCCTCCTGCGCCTCGATGACGACGCCGGTGCTGCTCGGTGCGTCGGGGTGGTAGCCGGCGGTGTCGAGCACGACGGTCCAGCGGCCCGGGCGGGGGACCCCGATCCGGTAGCGCTCGTGCGTCGCACCGCTGAAGTTCATGACGCACGCGACGACGGGAGCGTCGACCGCGCGGTCACCCGTTCCGAAACGGAGCCAGGAGAAGGTGTTGTGCGCGGCGTCGTCGGCGTTGAGCCACTGGAAGCCGCCCTGCTCGGTGTCCATCTCCCACAGCGCGCGGTGGCTCCGGTAGAGGGCGTTCATGTCCTTGACGAGGTTGTGCACCCGGTAGTGGAGCGGCTGCTCGAGCAGCCACCAGTCGAGGCTTCGGCCGTCGGCCCACTCGGCCTCCTGGGCGAACTCCGAGCCCATGAAGAGCAGCTGCTTGCCCGGGTGGCACCACAGGTAGGCGAGGAAGGCACGGAGGGTGGCGAGCTGCTCCTCCCTGGAGCCGTGCGACTTGCGCAGCAGCGAGCCCTTGCCGTGCACGACCTCGTCGTGGCTGATCGGCAGCACGTAGTTCTCGGTGAAGGCGTAGACGAGCGAGAAGGTGATCTTGCCCTGGTGGTGCACGCGGTGGATCGGGTCCTCGCCGAGGTAGCTGAGCGAGTCGTTCATCCAACCCATGTTCCACTTGAACCCGAAGCCGAGCCCGTCCGCGGCGGTCGAGGCCGTGACACCAGGCCAGGATGTCGACTCCTCGGCGATGGTGACGATCCCCGGGACGCGCTTGTAGGTGGTGCCGTTGATCTCCTTGATCAGGCGCACCGCTTCGAGGTTCTCCCGGCCACCGTGCGCGTTGGGCTCCCACTCGCCGGCCGATCGGCCGTAGTCGAGGTAGAGCATCGAGGCGACGCCGTCGACCCGCAGCCCGTCGGCGTGGAACTCCTCGAGCCAGTACACGGCGTTCGCGACGAGGAAGTTGCGCACCTCTGCGCGCCCGTAGTCGAAGATGTTGGAGCCCCACTCCGGGTGCCACCCCTTGCGGGGGTCGGGGTTCTCGTAGAGGGCCTGGCCATCGAAGCGGGCCAGGGCCCACTCGTCGGTGGCGAAGTGACCGGGGACCCAGTCGAGGATGACCCCGATGCCGGCCTGGTGCAGGCGGTCGATGAGGTGGCGCAGCTCGTCGGGCGAGCCCCAGCGCGAGCTCGGCGCGAAGTAGCCGGTGACGTGGTAGCCCCACGACGGGACGTAGGGGTGCTCCATCACGGGCAGGAACTCGACGTGGGTGAAGCCGAGGTCCTTGACGTAGTTGACGAAGTGCTCGGCCATGCCGGCATACCCCAGGCCCTGGCGCCACGAGCCGATGTGGACCTCGTAGACGCTCATCGGGCCGGTGTGGGGGTTCTCCTGGGCGCGGGTCTGCATCCACGCGTCATCGCCCCACTCGTAATGGGTCTCGGTGACGATCGCGGCCTGCTTGGGGGAGACCTCGGTCATCCGCGCCATCGGGTCGCTCTTGAGCCGGACGATGTCGTCGGCGCCGCGGATCGCGAACTGGTAGTTCATCCCCTCGGCGGCACCCGGCAGGAAGAGCTCCCAGATGCCGGTGTCGCCGAGCGCGCGCATCGGGTGCGACATCCGGTCCCAGCCGTTGAAGTCGCCGATGACGTGGATCGCTCGGGCCCGTGGGGCCCACACCGCGAAGGACACGCCGTGCACCTCGCCGAGCGGTCCGGGGTAGCTGCGCACGTGGGCGCCGAGGACGGTCCACAGCTGCTCGTGGCGCCCCTCGTTGATGAGGTGCCGGTCGAGCTCACCCAGGGTCGGCGCGAAGCGGTAGGGGTCGTCCTGCTCGTGCTCGACCCCGTCGCCGTAGGAGACGAGCAGCCGGTAGTCGTGGGTCGAGCCGAAGTCCGGGGAGGTCATCGACCAGATGCCGTCGCGGATGTGCTGCAGCTCGACCCGGTCGCCGGAGTCGAGGCGCGCGGAGACGGTGGTGGCCATCGGCCGGTAGACGGTGATCGTCAGCCCACCCGGGCCGACGTGGTGACCGAGCAGGTCGTGCGGCTGGCCGTTGCGACCCTGGAGGAACGCGGTGATCGCCCCGTCGTCGAGGGCCGGACCCGCCGGTGCCGACGGGGTGGTGGGCTCGGTGACCGGCTCCACCGTCGTATCCGGGGCGCTCTCGGTGGTGCTCTCGGTGGCGCTCTCCGGGGTCGTCCTCGAGGCCTTCTTCGGGGGCGTCCTCGGGGCCTTCTTGGGGGCCTTCTTCGGCTGGTTCGGTGTGGGGGTCATGAGGAACCTTCTTCGTCGAGCAGTCGGTTGATCGCGTCGAGCGGGATGGGCAGCCAGGTCGGGCGGTTGCGGGCCTCGTAGACGACCTCGTAGAGGGCCTTGTCCAGCTCGAGGGCTCGCACGAGCGTGGTCGTGTCGGGGGTGGGTGCCCCGGCCACCGAGGCGTACCCGTCGAGGAAGGCCTCGCGGCAGGCGCCGGCCCAGCCGGAGGCGTCCACCCCGGTGTCGGCGAGCCGGACCGAGCCGGCCGCGTAGTCGAAGGAGCGCAGCATCCCGGCAATGTCGCGCGCCGGCACGTCGGGAAGGACCCGCTCCGCGAGGGGACGGAGCGGCTCGCCCTCGAAGTCGAGGGCCACCCAGCCGCGCTCGGGGACGTCGAGCACCTGTCCGAGGTGGTAGTCGCCGTGGATCCGCTGGAGCGAGGGCCAGGAGAGGTCGGACAGCTCGTCGAGCACACGGGCGACGTCGTCGGCGTGGGAGCCGAGGTCGGGCACGAGGGCGACGGCAGCGGCATACCGCTCCCGCATCGAGCCGAGCAGCCGGTCGCGCGCGCTCGCGCTGGCCGGCTCGGTCCCGAGCGTCGCCGCGAGCGTCACGTGGATCTGCGCCGTGACGACGCCGAGGTCGCGCGCCCGGGCGGTGAAGTCCGTGTCGGTCGAGGCGGCGACGAGGGCCACCCGCCACGCGTCCTCGACGCCCGGGATGAACTCCTGGGCGAAGGCGAGGTGTCCTGACTCCTGACCGGCCCCGGTGGGGGAGTCCCAGGACCCGGAGAGGTCCCCGAGCGCCATCGGGACGCGGTCGGATCCAGCCACGGTGAGCGCCGACTGCACGATGACGTCGGGATTGTCGCCGTGCTGGAGCGTGCGGAACACCTTGACGATCAAGGGCTCCGCGAGGCCACCGTCGGGCGCGGTCATCCGCGCGATGATCGAGGTGTTGGACTGCTCGCCCGTCAGCACCGCCGCGCTCGCGACCTGGCCTTCGGCCCGGCCGGTCGAGGACCCGTGGGCGACGGCGTTGCTGCCGACCGATGCCTGGGCCTCGTCGGACACGCCGCCACCGAGGATCGCACCGACCAGGGCCGAGACGTATGCCGGGTCGTGCGGTCCGTCGTAGACCCACCGGGTGCCGAGGACGCTGTGCTCCATCGTGCCGATGAGGGCCTTCTCGGCCCCCTCGAGCGGAGCGTCGCGGTAGGTGAGCGGCACCTGGTAGACGACGGGCGGGGTGGCCGCGTCGTCGACGAGCAGCATGGTCTCCATGCCGACCCGGCCCTCGGGGTCCTCGAAGCGGAATCCGCCGACGCGTCGCAGCTGCGGGACGTGGCCCTTGCCGGCATACCACCGCTGGTCGGCCATCCAGGGCGCGACGAGCTCCGTCTTGCCCGGGACGAGGGACGCGCCCTTGTGCACGACGGCCATCAGCTGTGCTCCTCGCCGCCGCGCAGGCGCAGCCAGAAGAAGTCGCGCGAGCCGAGGGTGAGCGTCACCCGTCCGTCCGCGGCGACCCAGGGGAACCCGCTGCCGCCGAAGAGGTCCCGCAGCTCTCGCCCGGCGAGCCGTTCGGGCAGCTGGAGCGTCGCGGCCTGGGGCCGGCTCGAGAGGTTGTTGACGCAGAGGACCGCCTCGGCCTCCTCGTTGCCGTCGGCCTCCATCGTCCGGGTGAAGGCGAGCACCGCGTCGTTGTCGGCCGGGACGACGTCGAAGTCGCCGAGTCCGAAGACGGGGTGGCGACCGCGCACCTGGACCATGCCGCGCACCCAGTGCAGCAACGACGCGGACGAGGCCATCTGGGCCTCGACGTTGAGGTTGTTGTAGTGGTAGACGAGGCTCGAGATCACCGGCAGGTAGAGCTTGCCGGGGTCGACGCTGGAGAAGCCGGCGTTGCGGTCGGGGGTCCACTGCATCGGCGTCCGCACGGCGTCGCGGTCGGTGAGCCAGATGTTGTCGCCCATGCCGATCTCGTCGCCGTAGTAGAGGCAGGGCGAGCCGGGCAGCGACAGGATGAGCGCGTGGATCAGCTCGATCTCCGGTCGGGAGTTGTCGAGCAGCGGCGCGAGGCGGCGGCGGATGCCGATGTTGGCCCGCATCCGCGGGTCGGGGGCGTACCAGCCGTACATCGCGGCTCGCTCCTCGGGCGTCACCATCTCGAGCGTGAGCTCGTCGTGGTTGCGCAGGAAGGTGCCCCACTGGGCCCCGTCGGGGATCGCCGGGGTGTCGGCGAGCACGCCGATGATCGGCTGGGCCTTCTCCTCACGCAGGGCGTAGTAGAGGCGCGGCATGACGGGGAAGTGGAAGCACATCTGGCACTCGGGGGTCTCCTCGGTGCCGAAGTAGTCGACGACCTCGGCCGGCGGCTGGTTGGCCTCCGCGAGCAGGATCCGGCCGGGATACTCCTCGTCCACCATCGCGCGGAGCCGAGCGAGGAACTCGTGCGTCTTGGGCAGGTTCTCGCAGTTGGTGCCCTCCTCCTCGAAGAGGTAGGGCACGGCGTCGAGGCGGAAGCCGTCGATCCCGAGGTCCATCCAGAAGCGGACGATGTCGAACATCGCCTCCTGAACGGCCGGGTTCTCGAAGTTGAGGTCGGGCTGGTGGGAGAAGAAGCGGTGCCAGAAGAACTGGCGGCGGACCGGGTCGAAGGTCCAGTTGGACACCTCCGTGTCGACGAAGATGACCCGTGCGTCGGAGTAGCCCTCGTCGGAGTCGGACCACACGTAGAAGTCGCCGTAGGGCCCGTCCGGCTCGGCCCGTGAGGCCTGGAACCACGGGTGCTGGTCGCTCGTGTGGTTCATCACGAAGTCGGTCACGATCCGGATGCCGCGGGCGTGGGCCTGCGAGACGAGCTCGGTGAACTCCGGCAGCGTCCCGAACTCGGGCAGCACCGCCTTGTAGTCGGCGATGTCGTAGCCGCCGTCGCGCAGCGGCGACGCGTAGAAGGGCGGCAGCCAGAGGCAGTCGACACCGAGCCACTGGAGGTAGTCCAGCCGCTGGATCACACCGGTGAAGTCACCGGCGCCGGATCCCTTCGAGTCGCCGAAGGCGCGCACGAGCACCTCGTAGAAGACGGCCTTCTTGAACCACTGGGGGTCGTGACGAAGTCCCGGCTGGGAGAGGTTGAGTCCCTGCATGTGTTCAGTGGCTCCTGACGTGGATGATGTGCACGGGCTCGGACTCGGGGCCCAGTCGGATGAAGTTGTCGGACCGCCACTCCCACGTCTGGTTCGTGATGTGGTCGTGGGCGTCGAAGGTCGACCAGGACGCGAGGCCGAGGGCCTCCATGTCGAGGTGGATGGTGGTCTCCCGCGTCGCGTGCGGGTCGAGGTTGGCGACGACGAGCACGGTGTCGCGCTCCCCGTCGACGACGCGTGTCTTGGAGAAGACGAGGACGTTCTCGTCGTCGGCGCCGTGGAAGTGGAGGTTGCGCAGCCAGTGGAGGGCGGGGTGCCAGCCGCGGATGTCGTTGAGGCGCTTGAGGTACCAGGCCAGCGAGCGGCTCTCGAGCGGTCCGCCCGGCTCGTAGAGGTACCACTGGCGGTCCTTGTACTCGTACTTCTCGTTGTCGTTCTGCTCCTCCGCACCGGGGCGGGCGACGTGCTCCATGAGCTCGTAGCCGGCGTAGATGCCGTAGGTCGGCGACATCGTCGCGGCGACCGCGGCCCGCAGCTTCCAGGCGGTCGGGCCGCCGTACTGCATGAAGGGCGTGAGGATGTCGTGCGTCGTGGGCCAGAACGAGGGGCGCATCCACGCCGCGCTGTCACCGGCGAGCTCGCGGCCGTACTCCTCGAGCTCCCACTTCGCGTTGCGCCAGGCGTAGTAGGTGTAGCTCTGCTGGAAGCCGGCCTGGGCCAGGGCCGACATCATCGCCGGCTTGGTGAAGGCCTCCGACAGCCAGATGGTCTCCGGGTGGTCCTTCGCCACGTCGGCGATCAGCCACTGCCAGAAGGTGACCGGCTTCGTGTGTGGGTTGTCGACGCGGAAGATGCGGACTCCGTGGTCGAGCCAGACCTGGATCACCCGTCGCACCTCGGCGTAGGCCCCGGCCGGGTCGTTGTCGAAGTTGAGCGGGTAGATGTCCTGGTACTTCTTGGGCGGGTTCTCGGCGTAGGCGATCGTCCCGTCGGCCCGGGTCGTGAACAGCTCGGGGTGGGTCTGCACCCACGGGTGGTCGGGGGAGGCCTGCAGGGCGATGTCGAGGGCGACCTCGAGACCGAGCCGCGCGGCCTCGGCGACGAAGTGGTCGAAGTCCTCGAACGTGCCGAGGTCGGGATGGATCGCGTCGTGCCCGCCGTCGGGGGACCCGATCGCGTAGGGCGAACCCGGGTCCCCGGGCTCGGCGGTCAGGGCGTTGTTGCGACCCTTGCGGGCCGTCGTGCCGATGGGGTGGATCGGCGTGAGGTAGACGACGTCGAAGCCCATGTCGGCGACGGCCGGCAGGCGCTCGGCGGCGGACCGGAAGGTCCCCGAGACCCACTCGCCGGTCTCGTCGTCGCGGTGGGCACCCTCCGACCGCGGGAACATCTCGTACCAGGCGCCGTAGAGGGCGAGCTCGCGCTCGACCCAGAGGCTGTAGTCGGCTGTCGGGGAGACGAACTCGCGCAGCGGGGTCGTCTCCGCCAGCTCGCGCACCTGCGGCGAGGTCGCCGCGGCGAGCCGCTCAGCGGCTGGTCGGGCCTCGTCGCGCAGTGCAGTGAGGGCCCGCTCGAGCGGGCCGGCGTCGCCGCCCTGGTCGCGGACGGTATCCGCGAAGCGGGTGAGCACGAGGACGCCCTCGGCGCACATGAGGTCGACGTCGATCCCGGCCGGGATCTTGATCCCTGCGTCGTGCACCCACGTGGCGTAGGGGTCCGACCAGCCCTCGACCCGGTAGGTCCACCACCCGGTGCGGTCGGCGGAGACGACCGCACTCCAGAGGTTGAGCCCGGGGTTGTCGCACCGCATACCGACGGGGTGGTCCGTGCCGTCCGGGTCGGTCAGCACGACCGTGGCGTTGACGGCGTCGTGTCCCTCGCGGAAGACCGTCGCGAAGACGGTGAACTCCTCGTCGACCACCGACTTCGCGGGCCGGTCGCCTCCGTCGACCCGTGGCCACACGTTCGTGACGGGAATCCGGCCGAAGGGGCGGGCACGGCCCGGCATCCCCTCGACGGTCGGGGGGATGCTGGCCGCGGCACCGGCTCCGCCGCTGGGGCTGGCCGAGGCCGCCGCGGGGGCGTCCGCAACGATCGGGCTGGACGTCCGGTTGGGCGTCGGGGTGGACATGGGCGTGGGGGTGCGGGGGTCCGCGGGTGAGCCAGTCACCACCTGACCGTATCGAATGGCGGGCGCCCGGGACGAGAGGCATCCGGCGCGCGTCCACCCGGTGGAACTCGCTGCAAGATCTGCAAGAACACGACAAGTCCCACCCCTATGCTGTCCTCTCGTGAAGGCTATCCGTCGGTTCAGCGTCCGCACCGTCCTCCCCAGCCGCATCGCAGGGCTCGGCGAACTCGCCAGCAACCTGCGGTGGTCCTGGCACCCGCCCACCCGCGACCTCTTCGAGAGCATCGACGCGAAGAAGTGGGCCGGCGCGAACGAGGACCCCGTCAAGCTGCTCTCGCGGCTCTCGGCCACGCAGCTCGATCAGCTGGCCGCCGATGACGAGTTCGTCGCGCGGGTCGACGCAGCGCAGGAGGACCTGCAGCGCTACCTGACGAACGAGCGGTGGTACCAGACCTGGAGCCGCGAGGAGCGCGCCGCGGGACGGACCGCTCCCGAGGCGATCGCCTACTTCAGCCCCGAGTTCGGCATCACGGCCGTGCTCCCGCAGTACTCGGGCGGTCTCGGCATCCTCGCCGGCGACCACCTCAAGACCGCCTCCGACCTCGGCGTGCCGATCGTCGGCGTGGGGCTGTTCTACAAGACCGGGTACTTCAAGCAGGCGCTGACCCGCGACGGCTGGCAGGTGGAGAGCTACCCCGTGCTCGACCCCGACGGGCTCCCGCTGTCGCTGCTTCGCGAGGACGACGGGACGCCCGCGGTCGTGTCGATCGCCCTCCCCGGTGGTCGGATGCTCAACGCCCACGTGTGGAAGGCGCAGGTCGGTCGCGTCCCGCTCCTGCTGCTCGACTCCGACGTGCCCGGCAACGACGAGGCGACCCGTCGGGTGACCGAGACGCTCTACGGCGGCGGCGGTGACACCCGGCTCGAGCAGGAGCTGCTCCTCGGCATCGGCGGTGTCCGGGCGCTGCGCCTCTGGTCGCGCCTCTCGGGTGCGCCGGCCCCGGGGGTCTACCACACCAACGAGGGCCACGCCGGCTTCCTCGGCGTCGAGCGGATCACCGAGCTCGTCCGCGACCACGGCCTGGAGTTCGACGAGGCGCTCGAGGCGGTGCGGTCGGCCACCGTCTTCACCACCCACACCCCGGTGCCGGCCGGCATCGACCGGTTCGACGCCGCCAAGATCAACCTCTTCTTCGGTGGGGCCAACGCCATCCCCGGGGTCCCGGTCGAGCGGCTGCTCGCCCTCGGGGCCGAGGACTACGCGGGTGGCCAGCCCGGCATCTTCAACATGGCCGTCATGGGCCTGCGACTCGCCCAGCGCGCCAACGGCGTCTCCGAGCTGCACGGCGTCGTCAGCCGCGGGATGTTCGACGGGCTGTGGCCCGGCTTCGACGAGGTGGAGGTGCCGATCACGAGCATCACCAACGGCGTCCACGCCCCGACGTGGGTCGACCGGACGGTCTACGACGTCGCCCGTCAGCACCTCGGCACGGCCGACATCGCCGGGTCGGACCAGTGGGACCGGATCGACGAGGTCCCCGCGGCCGCCATCTGGTCGGCCAAGCGCGAGATGCGCGAGAAGCTCGTCACGGACGTCCGTCGGCGGGTCCGCTCGTCGTGGCACAAGCGCGGAGCCTCCGACGCCGAGCTCGGCTGGGTCGACGACATCCTCGACCCCGACGTGCTCACCATCGGGTTCGCCCGCCGGGTGCCGACCTACAAGCGGCTCACCCTCATGCTCCGCGACCCCGCCCGGCTCAAGAGCCTGTTGCTCCACCCCGAGCACCCGATCCAGCTCGTCATCGCCGGCAAGTCGCACCCGGCCGACGAGACCGGCAAGCGGCTCATCCAGCAGATGGTCCAGTTCGCGGACCAGGAGGACGTGCGCCACCGCATCGTCTTCCTGCCCAACTACGACATCGCGATGGCGCAGCACCTCTACCCGGGCTGCGACGTCTGGCTCAACAACCCGCTGCGGCCCTTCGAGGCGTGCGGCACGTCCGGGATGAAGGCCGCGCTCAACGGCGGGCTCAACCTCTCGATCCTCGACGGCTGGTGGGACGAGTGGTTCGACGGCCACAACGGGTGGGCGATCCCGACCGCGGACGGCGTCGAGGACCCGGAGCGTCGCGACGACATCGAGGCGGCGGCGCTCTACGACCTCATCGAGCACAACGTGGCCTCGCAGTTCTACGAGCGGGACCCCGAGGGCCTGCCGCGTGGCTGGCTCGCGATGATGACGCACACGCTCAAGACCCTGAGCCCCAAGGTGCTCGCCACCCGGATGGTGCAGGACTACACGCAGAAGCTCTACGCGCCCGCCGCCACCGCCGGCCGGGCCCTCGGCGGCAACGACTTCGCCGGAGCCAAGGAGCTCGCGGCCTACAAGGCGCGGGTCCGGGCGGCCTGGCCGCAGCTCAAGGTCGAGCACGTCGAGCCCTCCGGGGTGTCCGACTCCCCGGAGGTCGGTGACGTGCTCGAGCTCAAGGCCTACGTCGACCTCGCCGGGCTCGCCCCCGACGACGTCGAGGTCCAGCTCGTCCATGGTCACGTCAACGACCTCGACGAGCTGTGGGACGTCGAGGTGGCGCCGCTGACCCTGGCCGAGAGCGGCGAGGGCGGCCACCACCAGTTCACCGGCACCCAGCCGCTGGGTCGCACCGGCTCCTTCGGCTACAGCGTCCGGATCGTGCCGAAGCACGAGTCCCTCGCCACCGCAGCGGAGCTCGGGCTCGCCCGCAACGCCTGACCGGCCGGCCTTCGGAGGCCCCGTCCACGCCATCGTGGACGGGGCCTTCGCCGTCAGCCCGAGACCGCCCGCCACACCCGCATCGACGACGGGCCCATCGGTCGCACCGCCGCGACGGGCACGACCTCCGCCGGGCGGGACCCGGCCGCCGGGGTCGCCGTCGGTCGCTCGTCGCTGCTGTCCCAGAGCAGGTCGAAGCCGGCGACCCCGGCGGGTGACGGCAGGACGAGCTGGATCGCGTGCGCGGCGCCGTTGACGCTCACGAGCACGGAGTCCGCGGCGAGGGCAGCCCCGCTGTAGAACGCCTGGAGGGCCGCGACCGCCGGGCCGTCCCAGCGGTGCCCCATCGGGTCACCGTCCGCGGCATACCAGGCGAGGTCGGTCGAGCCGTCCTCGTGGACCGGTCGCCCCGTGAAGAACGATCGCTGCCGCAGCACCGGGTGGCCCCGACGCAGCGTCACGAGGTGCCTCGTGGTGTCGAGCAGATCCTGCTGCCAGTCGGCGAGATCCCAGTCGTACCAGCTGATCTCGTTGTCCTGGCAGTAGGGGTTGTTGTTGCCCCGCTGGCTCCGGCCGAACTCGTCACCGGCATTGAGCATCGGCACACCGGTCGAGAGCAGCAACGTGCCCAACATGTTGCGCATCGAGCGGCGGCGAGCCGCGACGACTGTCTCGTCGTCGGTGCGACCCTCGACGCCGTGGTTCCACGAGCGGTTGTCGTTCGTCCCGTCGGTCCCACCCTGTCCGTTGGCGCCGTTGTGTTTCGCGTCGTATGCGGTGAGGTCGGCGAGCGTGAAGCCGTCGTGGGCCGTCACGAAGTTGACCGAGGCGATCGTGCCCCGGTCGCGGGTGCCGAAGAGGTCCTCGGAGCCCGCCATCCGCGTCGCGAGCTCGCGGACCCCGTGGCCGGTGCCCCCGGCCGCCGACGCGGCGAGGTCGCGCAACCAGAAGGTGCGCACCGCGTCGCGGTACCGGTCGTTCCACTCCGAGAACGGCGGCGGGAACTGGCCCGTGCGCCAGCCGTGCAGGCCGACGTCCCACGGCTCGGCGATGAGCTTGACTCGGGAGAGCACCGGGTCGGTGCGCAGGGCGACGAGGAACGGGTGCGTGGGGTCGAAGTTGTCGTCCCGCCCACGGGCCAGGGCCACGGCGAGGTCGAAGCGGAAGCCGTCGACGTGGCACTCCTCCACCCAGTAGCGCAGCGAGTCGAGCACGAGCCGCGCGACGACGGGGTGGGCGAGGTCGAGGGTGTTGCCGCACCCCGTGACGTCGATGTCTCGACCCCGTTCGTCGAGCCGGTAGTAGGCGCGGTTGTCGAGGCCGCGCCAGGAGAGGGTCTGGCCGACCTGCGACTGCTCGGCCGTGTGGTTGTAGACGACGTCGAGGATCACCTCGATGCCGGCTGCGTGCAGACCTCGCACCATGGCCTTGAACTCGTCGAGCACCGCTTGGGGCTCGTCAGCTGAGGCGTACGCGGCGTGGGGGGCGAAGAACCCGAGCGAGTTGTAGCCCCAATGGTTCCCGAGGCCGCGCAGGACGAGGTCGGGCTCGTGGCTGAAGGCGTGGACGGGCAGCAGCTCGACGGCGGTGACACCCAGCGCCACGAGGTGGTCGACGAAGGCCGGGTGGGCGAGGGCGGCATACGTTCCCCGTAGGGTCTCGGGAACCCCCGGGTGGAGGGCGGTTGCGCTCTTGACGTGGACCTCGTACAGGACCGAGTCGGACAGCGGCCGGCGCGGCGGCGCGTCGTCACCCCAGTCGAACTCGTCGTCGACGACGACGCACCGGGGCACGTGCGGCGCCGAGTCGCGGTCGTCGCGCACCGTGACGTCGCCGGTGAGGTCGGCCCCGACGACGTGGCCGTAGAGCGCCGGGTCGAGGCTCACCTCCCCGACGAGGGCCCGGGCGTAGGGGTCGAGGAGCAGCTTGGCGCGGTTGTGCCGCTCCGCCCGGTCGGGAGCCCACGGGCCGTCGACCCGGTAGCCGTAGCGCTGGCCCACGCCGACGCCCTCGACGGTGTCGAACCACGCGCCGTGTCGGCGGTGGCGCAGGGGCACCCGGCGCTCGGTCTCGCGCCCCTCGGGGCCGACGTCGAAGAGGCAGACCTCGACGGAGGTGGCGTGGGCGGCATACACGCTGAAGACCGTTCCCCCACCGGCCACGTGGGCACCCGGTGGTGGCGGGAGGTCGGGCGTCGCGGGGAAGGGCGGACACATCAGGCCAGAGTAGGACGAGGTGACCGCCGGCGACGCTCCGGTCCCATCCGTGGACCGCGCCGTAACCGGGCGTTCAGCCCGGGAGATCGAAGCGGCAGACCACGCCGCGGTGGTCGGAGGCGATCTCCAGCAGGGAGGTGTCCACGAGGGTCAGGTCTCGGTGGAGCACGGCGTCGAGCTCGCCGTCGAAGCGCTCGAGGGCCCGACCGGTGGCCCGGGAGCCGGCGCGGGCCAGCCACTCGTGGGGCGAGCCGGCCACCCGCCACGTCGGCCCCGGCAGGACGGCGGCGGTGAGCCCCGCCGCGTCGCGCATGGTCCGGTCGCGGCGACCAGGCCCGGGGTAGTGGTTCATGTCCCCGGTGACGACGAGCGGCTCGGTCGTCCCGTCCTCGGCGAGCGCCCGGCCGAGCGCCGCGACCTGGCGGGAGCGTGCGACGGCCCGGGCGAAGACGATCAGGTGCGCCGTCGCGAAGGTGAAGCCGCGGCCCCCGGCCTCGAACCGGGCCCGCAGCAGGCCCCGCTCGTGCCAGTGGTTCGACACGCGCAGCAGCGGTCCGGCGGACTTCAGCGTCGTGGGTCGCGCCGCCCCGAGGGTCCGCAACCGGGTCGGGTCGTGGGCGATCGCCAGGCCGGCGGCCAGGTGGTGGCCCGTCAGGAGGTAGCCGCTCGCGGCGAGCGCCTCCTCGACCTCGTCGACGTCGAGCCCGAACACCTCTTGGAGCCCGATGACCTCGGCGCCGGCGTCGGCGAAGGGGGCCAGTCCGTCGGCCGCCCGCAGCAGGCCGCCGGAGCAGGTGTTGGCCGTCGCGACCGTCAGGTGGGTGATGCCTCCCATGGTCCCAGCATCCCAGCCCCGCTGGATCGACCCCGCGGCGCGAGGTCGTTACGGTTGGGACATGACCGATCCGACATCGCTGCCCAACTTCACGCCGCACCAGCCCGCCGGCACCCCGAACGGCGTGCCACAGAGCGACGCTCCCGTCCGCGACCGCATCCTCGAGGTGCTGAGCACCCTTCAGCTCGACCCGAAGGTCGATGACGACGGTGACCTCGAGTTCGCCATCGTCGACCCGGAGGGGACGAGCACCACCCTGTTCGCGCGCGTCGCCGAGGGCGACATCGCCCTCGTCCGTTTCTTCGGTCAGTGGCAGCTGCAGGAGCCCGTCTCGCCCGACCGCGCCGAGCGGATCTCCCGGTGCAACGACATGACGATGCAGCTCAACATCGTCAAGCTGACGATGGTCCAGGACAGCCTCGTCGTGTCGGCCGAGCACGTCATCACGCCGAACGCCGACCTCGAGGTGCTCGTGCCGCTCTCGGTCAACCACATCCTCCAGGGCGTCGGCTTCTTCTTCCAGTCGTGGCTTCCCCCGGAGCCGCCCACCGAGGAGCTGCCCGAGGGCGCCACCGAGGACGGCTCCCAGGGCGGTCGGTGATGGGTGAGTTCGTCCGGCTCGAGGTCGTGGACGGGATCGGCACGATCCGCCTCGACCGGCCGAAGATGAACGCTCTCAACGTCCAGGTCCAGGAGGAGATCCGGGCCGCCGCGCAGGAGGCGACCGACCGGGCCGACGTCAAGGCCGTCATCGTCTACGGCGGTGAGCGCGTCTTCGCCGCGGGGGCGGACATCAAGGAGATGCAGACGATGTCCTACACCGACATGGTGGACCGCTCCGGCGCCCTCCAGTCGGCCGTCGGTGCCGTCTCCCGGATCCCCAAGCCGGTCATCGCGGCGATCACCGGATACGCGCTCGGTGGCGGCTGCGAGCTCGCCCTCGCCTGCGACTTCCGGCTCGTCGCCGACGACGCCCGGCTCGGCCAGCCCGAGATCCTGCTCGGCATCATCCCCGGCGCCGGGGGCACCCAGCGCCTCGCGCGGCTCGTCGGACCGGCCCGGGCCAAGGAAATCATCTTCAGCGGTCGGTTCGTCGACGCCGAGGAGTCGCTCGCCATCGGTCTCGCCGACAAGGTCGTCCCCGCTGCCGAGGTCTATTCGGCCGCCCGGGAGTGGGCCGGCCGCTACGTCGGTGCGGCGTCGTATGCCGTCCGCGCCGCCAAGGAGGCCATCGACCGGGGTGTCGAGGTCGACCTCGACACCGGCCTCGAGATCGAGCGGATGCTCTTCGCCGGTCTGTTCGCCACCCGCGACCGCGAGATCGGAATGGCCTCGTTCGTCGAGCAGGGGCCGGGCAAGGCGCGGTTCGAGGGTCGCTGACGCGTCCCCGCACCGGGCCGGCGGGTGGTCCGGTGGGGCGCGTCAGGGGGTTCCGGTCGTGTTCCCCGACGGCCCGTGGCGAGCGTCACGCCTGGCGGGTGGGCGGTAAGCCAGCGCTTAGTGCGAGGATGGTCGGCAGTGCCGGAGGACCTCCGGCAGCTGTATCGACAGCCCACCCAGCTACGGAAGAGGACGTTCACCCATGAACATCGTCGTCTGTGTCAAGTACGTGCCGGACGCCCAAGCGGAGCGCACGTTCAACGCCTCGGACAACACGACCGACCGTGAGAACGTCGACGGTCTGTTGTCCGAGCTCGACGAGTACGCCGTCGAGGAGGCGCTCAAGGTCGTCGAGGCCGGCGAGGGCGAGGTCACGGTCCTCACGATCGGTCCCGACGCCGCCGCCGACGCGATCAAGAAGGCCCTCCAGATGGGCGCCCACAAGGGCGTGCACGTCAACGACGAGGCGATCCACGGCTCCGACGCCGCGGCCACCTCGCTGGTGCTGGCCGAGGCCGTGAAGAAGATCGGCGCCGACGCCCGCGTCGACATCGTGATGACCGGCATGGCCTCCACCGACGGCACGATGGGTGTCGTCCCCGCCATGCTCGCGGAGCGGCTCGGCCTCCCGGCCGTCACCTACGCCTCCGAGCTGTCGGTCGACGGTGACACGGTGACGATCCGCCGCGACGGCGACGCCTCGACCCAGACGATCACGGCCACGCTGCCGGCCCTCGTGTCGGTCACCGACCAGATCAACGAGCCGCGCTACCCGAGCTTCAAGGGGATCATGGCGGCGAAGAAGAAGCCGGTCGAGAAGTGGAGCCTCGCCGACCTCGGCCTCGACGCCTCGCAGGTCGGTCTCGAGGCCGCCTGGACGCGGGTCGCGGCCTTCGACGCGCGGCCGCCGCGCGCCCAGGGCGAGATCGTGCCCGACGAGGGTGAGGGTGGACAGCAGCTCGCCACCTTCCTGTCCGAGCACAAGTTCGTCTGACCAGCAGCAAGCAAAGGAGAGACAGCTACATGGCTGAAGTACTCGTTCTCGTCGACCACGTCGACGGCACGGTCCGCAAGACCACCGCAGAGCTGTTGACGATCGCTCGCCGCCTCGGTGAGCCGTCGGCCGTGTTCGTCGGAGACGGCTTCGACGCCGCCCGGGAGACGCTCGCGAAGTTCGGCGCCGAGAAGGTCTACCGCGTGGAGGGGGCCGACGTCGTCGGTCACCTCGTCGTGCCGCAGGCCGAGCTGCTCGCGCAGCTCGTCGCGGAGAAGTCCCCGGCCGCCGTGCTCATCCCGGCCTCGCCGGAGGGCAAGGAGATCGCCGCCCGGCTCGCCATCAAGACCGAGTCCGGCCTGATCACCGACGCCGTCGAGGTGACGGCCGGGGAGGACGGCGGGGTCGCGACCGTGCAGTCCGTCTTCGCCGGGTCCTACACGGTCCGGGCGACGGTCACCCAGGGCACGCCGATCATCGCGGTCAAGCCCAACTCGGCCGCGCCGGAGGAGGTCGCGGGGGCCGCTGCCGACGAGGTCGTCGACTTCACCCCGTCCGACGCCGCCAAGGGCGCCGCGATCACCGAGTCCAAGCCCAAGGCGGCCAGCGGGCGTCCCGAGCTGACGGAGGCGGCGATCGTCGTCTCGGGTGGTCGGGGCACGGCCGGCGACTTCTCCAAGGTCGAGGACTTCGCCGACTCGCTCGGCGCCGCGGTCGGCGCCTCCCGGGCCGCCGTCGACGCCGGGTGGTACCCGCACGCCTCCCAGGTGGGCCAGACCGGCAAACAGGTCAGCCCCCAGCTCTACGTCGCCTGCGGCATCTCCGGGGCGATCCAGCACCGGGCGGGCATGCAGACGTCCAAGACGATCATCGCGGTCAACAAGGACAACGAGGCCCCGATCTTCGAGCTCGTCGACTTCGGTGTCGTGGGTGACCTCTTCACCGTCCTGCCCCAGGCGACGACGGCGATCGAGGCGTCGAAGGGCTGACCCGCCCGCCGGTCACCGGCACCCGCACGAGGCCGAGGGCCCGGACCGCACGGCGGTCCGGGCCCCCGTGTTCGCGTCAGGTCGCCTCGTCGGTCCCGTCTCCGTCGGCCCGACCGGCGCGCAGCCAGCTGCGGACCTGCTCGCGGTTGAGTGCGTAGGTGTCGGCGCCGCTGCCGAACGTCCACCACGGTCCCCGCAGTGCCTCGGACGGCAGGCGGAGGGCTCGGTGGTCCCCGCGGCGCCACTCGACCCGGCCGAGCTCACTGACCCGTCGGACCGCCCCGGCCGGCACCGTCGTCGACGCGAGCAGGTTGTGCACCCGGAGGCCGCCGCCGTCCGACCCGTCCGCCCCTTCCGACCCATCTGACCCGTCCGACCCGACGGATGCGACGGCCCCGTCCACCCGCACGCGCCACGCGCGGACCGCGAGGAGCAACCCGATCGCCAGGCACACGGCATACGTGAGCAGGGCAGGGGCGGGGGTGAAGCGCAGCAGGAGGCGGGCGATGAGCAGCCCGAGCAGCGGGGTGGCCGCTGCCGAGATCGCGCGGTGGGCCGCCGGGGCGCGCACCGTCCGGTCTGCGGGGGTCATGGCGCAGATCCTAGGACACCTGGCCTGCGCGTCCGACGGGTCCGACGGGTCCGAGGGGTGCGGATGGGTATCGCGCCAGCGCCTAGAATCGCGGGGTGACTGCCTACCTCGACCACGCGGCGACGACGCCGATGCTGCCGGTCGCGCTCGACGCGATGACGGCGCAGCTCGCGGTCGTCGGCAACCCGTCGTCGCTGCACCGCACCGGCCGCGAGGCGCGTCGGGCCGTCGAGGAGTCCCGCGAGCGGATCGCCCGGTCCCTCGGCGCCCGTCCGTCCGAGGTCGTCTTCACCTCGGGCGGGACGGAGTCGGACAACCTCGCCGTCAAGGGCACCTACTGGGCCCGCCGGGACGCCGAACCCGCCCGCGTGCGGCTGCTCGTCGGCACGACGGAGCACCACGCGGTGCTCGACTGCGTCGACTTCCTCGCCGCGCACGAGGGGGCCAAGGTCACCTGGCTCGAGTGCACCGACGAGGGCGTCGTCGAGCCGGGGACGCTGCGCCGCGCCATCGCCCAGGACCCGGAGTCCGTCGCGCTCGTGTCGGTCATGTGGGCCAACAACGAGGTCGGGACGGTGCAGGACGTCGCCGCCCTCGCGGCCGTCGCCCACGAGCACGGCATCCCCTTCCACACCGACGCGGTCCAGGCCGCCGGCCACCTGCCCGTCGACTTCGCCGCCAGTGGCGCCGACCTGATGTCGGTCACGGCGCACAAGCTCGGCGGGCCCGTCGGCGTCGGGGCCCTCGTGGCGCGGCGGGACGTCACCGTCGTGCCGCTCAGCCACGGTGGGGGGCAGGAGCGCCAGATCCGGTCGGGCACCCTCGATGCGCCCGCGATCGTCGGCTTCGCCGCGGCGGTCGTCGCGTCGGTCGCCTCGCTCGAGCAGGAGGCCCACCGGGTTGCCGCGCTGCGCGACGACCTCATCACCCGGGCTCTGCGGCTCGCGCCTGACATCCGGCCGAGTGGGCCGTGGGAGGTCGGTGACGTCGAGCGGCGCCTCCCGGGCAACGCGCACCTGCTCGTGCCCGGTTGCGACGGTGACTCGCTGCTCTACCTGCTCGACGCCGCCGGGGTGTCGTGCTCGACGGGCTCCGCGTGCCAGGCCGGCGTGCCGCAGCCGAGCCACGTGCTGCTCGCGATGGGGGTGACCGAGACGGACGCCCGTGGAGCGCTGCGGCTCACCCTCGGCCACACCTCGACCCAGGCCGACGTCGACGCCGTCATCGAGGCCCTGCCCGCCGCCATCGACCGGGCCCGCCGCGCGCGCGCCGCCACCGCCTCGTGAGTGGCCTGCGCGTCGTCGCGGCGATGAGCGGCGGCGTCGACTCCGCCGTCGCCGCGGCCCGGATGCTCGACGCCGGACACGAGGTGGTCGGCGTCCACCTCGCCCTGAGTCGCAGCGCCGCCACGCTGCGCGAGTCGGCGCGGGGGTGCTGCACGATCGAGGACGCGGGGGACGCCCGCCGCGTCGCCGACGTGCTCGGCATCCCGTTCTACGTCTGGGACATGGCGGAGCGCTTCCACCGCGACGTCGTCGAGGACTTCACCCGGGAGTATGCCGCTGGGCGCACCCCCAATCCCTGCCTGCGGTGCAACGAGAAGATCAAGTTCTCCGCCCTGCTCGACAAGGCCGTCGCCCTCGGGTTCGACGCCGTCGCCACCGGCCACTACGCCCAGGTCGTCGAGACGCCCGACGGGCACCGCCAGCTCCACCGCGCCGTCGACCTGGCCAAGGACCAGAGCTACGTCCTCGGGGTGCTGACCCAGGACCAGCTCGACCGGGCCTTCTTCCCGCTCGGCGACACGACGAAACCGCAGATCCGGCTCGAGGCGGCAGAGCGCGGCTTCTACGTCGCGCAGAAGCCCGACAGCCACGACATCTGCTTCATCCCCGACGGCGACACGCGCGCCTGGCTCGGCCGGGCCCTCGGGGAGCAGGCCGGTGACGTCGTCGACACCGACGGCGCCGTCGTGGGGAGCCACGCCGGCGCCTACGCCTACACCGTCGGCCAGCGACGCGGCCTGGGCCTGTCCCGGCCGGCCGCGGACGGCGAGCCCCGCTACGTCGTCGAGGTCCGGCCGGAGACCAACCAGGTGGTCGTCGGCACGGCCGACCTGCTCGGGGTCAACGCACTGTCGGGCGACCACGTGCGGTGGTGCGGCCCGGCGCCCGAGGGCGAGGTGCGGGTCGGCATCCAGGTGCGCGCCCACGGCGAGGAGTTCCCGGCGACCGCGCGCTCGGTGGGCGACGGCGTCGAGGTCCGCCTCGACGAGCGGATCCGCGGCGTGGCGCCGGGGCAGTCGGTCGTCCTCTACGACGGCACGCGCGTCGTCGGGTCGGCCACGATCACGGCCTCGCGCCTCGAGCGGGTCCAGGTGCGGGTGCGGGCGGACGGCTCGAAGCCGAGCGACCGGTAGAGGCGCTGGGGGCCGGGGTGGCCGTCGTCGCCCCGGGGGCTGACGAGCGCGGTGTGGCCGCCCAGCTCGCGAAGCCGGTGCAGCGCGGCGAGCGTGACGGCGCCGGCGAGACCGCGCCCGCGGTGCTCCGGGACGCAGCCGACGGGCTCGACGAGCCCGACGCCGGTGCCGGGGTCGAGCCAGACGAGGCAGGAGGCCACCATCGCCCCGTGCTCGTCGACCGCGACCCAGTCGAGCGCGGGGTCGTAGGGCCAGACGTCCATGAGTGCGGCATACGCCTCGGTCGTCACGGGTGACGGGCCGAACTCCGCCCAGGCGGCGGCGTGGCAGGCCGCCCGCGCCGCGACGTCGGACGGCTCGGCCCCCGCCATGCTGCGCAGGCGGTAGCCGGCCACGTCGGGCACGGGGGGGAGCCCCTCGGTGGACCGCACGTGGTGGGTGAACCACGGCTCGTCGTCCTCGGCGATGAAGCCCGCCTCCGTGAGGGCCGCCTCGAGGACACCCCCCGCCATCGTCAGCACCGCCTGCTCCTGCGCGTCGCTCCAGTCCTCGAACCACTCGAGCACCGCCTCGGCGACATCGGGGCGACCGTCCTGCACCTGCACCTCGAGCCACTCGTCGGTCTCGGCCCAGCCGAAGCCGACGACCCGGCCGTCCTCGCGCCACAGCGCGATGGCCTCGCCCGGCGCCGGCCGGCGCGGGTCCACCTGCTGGTAGTGCCGGCTCCACGCGAGCTGGCCGGGGTGGAAGCGGCTCGTCGGGGTCCAGACGCGCGACGCGAACTGCTGCATCGCCCGTAGGTCGGCCGGCCCCGAGAAGTCGTCGCGTCGCACGCGGCTCACGCTAGCGTGCGCCCCTTCGGCGACGACCGCGACCGACCGGGGAGCGGGACCTCACTAGGGTGAGGGCGTGACGCACGCGACGGGTATCGGATCCTGGCCCGGCACCGCCGTCCGGGACACCATCGGACAGGTGCGCGAGCTGCTCGCCGACGGCCTGCCCCACCTGCCGGAGCTCCCCGCTCGCGGACCCGGCGCCGACATGATCGGCCGCACCGCGGGCCTGCTCGTCGACCTGCCCGTCGACCTCCAGCCGATGGGCTGGCGCTTCGTCGACCGCCCCGGCAAGGACGCCCACCGCACCGGCGCGCTGCTGCGCGAGGACCTCGACGAGCTCGCCGAGGCCTACGACGGCTACGAGGGCCCGCTCAAGCTGCAGGTCGTCGGGCCGTGGTCGCTCGCCGCGAGCGTCTGGCTCTCGCGGGGTGAGCGGGCCATCGTCGACGAGGGTGCCTGCCGCGACATCGTCGAGTCGCTCGCCGACGGGGTGCGCACCCACGTCGCGGCGGTCCGTCGCCTCGTCCCCGGCGCCGAGCTCGTCGTCCAGGTCGACGAGCCCTCCCTGCCGACGGTCCTGCTCGGCCGGCTGCCGACCGCATCCGGGTGGGGCCGGCTGCCCTCGCTCGACCCGCACGTCGTCGCGACCGGCCTCGCCGCGGTGCTGCGCGCCCACGACGGGGAGACGATCCTGCACTGCTGCGCGGAGAACCCGCCCCTGCCGCTGCTGCGGGCCGCCGCGCCGGGGGCGCTCTCGCTCGACACGACGCTGCTGACCCCCCGCGGGTGGGAGGGGGTCGCGATCGCGCTGGAGGACGGCATCCGCCTCGTCGCCGGGGCGGTGCCGACCGATGGGTCGCTCACCCGGGCGCAGGAGATCGCGGACCGCCTGCTCGAGGGCTGGACCCGCGTCGGGATGCCGCTGACCGCGCTGCGGGAGCTCGTCGTCAGCCCCACCTGCGGGCTGGCCGGACTGGCGCCGCACCCGGCGCGAGCCGTCCAGCAGGCCGCGGTGGACACCGCCAAGGAGCTGGCCGAGCGCGCCGAGGGGTGAGCGTCCCGGGCACGCAGGAAGGGCCCGGCCGAGCGGACGGACCCGTCCTGCGTGCGGGCCGCTCTAGAGCGCGGAGCCCTTCTTCCACGTGGCCCAGTCGAGGTTCCAGTCGGCGTAGCCGTTGCCCATCGTCATCGAGCGGTCGGTGCCTGTCGTCTCGACGACGTCGCCGATCTGCATGTTCTTGTAGACCCAGGCGCCGTTGGCATCGCTCATGCCGGTGCAGCCGTGGCTGACGTTGGTGTGGCCCTGGTCCTTGACCGACCACGGGGCGGAGTGGAGGAACTCACCGGAGTTGGTGACACGCAGCGCCCACTTGACCGGGGTCTCGGGGTAGTAGCCCGGGTCACCCTTCTTGAGGCCGATCGTCTCGGCCTTCATCGTGATGTCGGTCTGCTTGTCCATGATGACCTTGACGCCCGAGCGGGTGATGAAGCCGGGCTGACCGCCGGTGACGGGGATCGTCTTGACCAGCTTGCCGCTGATGTAGACACCCATCTGGTGCTTCTTGAGATCCACCTTGGCGATGACGGACCGGCCCACGGTGAAGTCGGCGGTGCGGCTCATCTGACCGAAGCGGTCACCGCTCTTGACACCGTTGGTCTCGATGTCGACGTGGACCTTGCTGCCGGCCTTCCAGTAGGTCTGGGGCCGCCAGTGCGCCTCCTTGGAGTTGAGCCAGTACCAGGAGCCGGCCTGGGCCGGCTGCGCGGTGACCGTCATGTGCTTCTCGAACGCCGCCCGGTCGGTGACGGGCAGGTCGAAGCGGACGATGACCGGCATCCCGATGCCGACCGTCCCTCCGTCGCGGGGGGAGACGGCGACATAGATCTGGTCGTCGAGGGTGAGCTTGGCCGTCGAGAAGGTCCGCTCCGTCGTCGTGGCGGCGCCGGACTCGTCGTCGGCCGTCAGAGCGAGGGTGTAGGTGACCCCGGGCTCGAGCAGGTCACCCGCCGTCCAGGTCCCGCCCTTCAGGTCACCCTTGACGGGCACGACGTTGCCCTTCTTGCTGACGTAGCTGAGGGCGGCCTCCGTCAGCGTGCCCTGCTCGGCGCTCGCGGTGACGCGGGTGTCGACCGGGACCTTCGAGGCCTCGTCGTCGGGGTTGGTCGACCAGGACACCGGGGGGGTGGTCGGGGTCGGCGTGCTCGACGTCGTGGCCGGCGCCGACGAGGACGTGGCACCCGCGGAGCTCGCGACCGGCGAAGCGGGGCTGGTCGCGCCGGCGTTGGCCGTGGCGTTGCAGGCGGACAGACCGATGACGGCCACGGCAGCCAGGCTCGCGACGACGGCAGGACGACTCTTCAGCAACACGCGTTGATCCCCTCGATGACCCGCGGGGGGGCCGGCACGCGGCATACCCGACGTGCGCCCGGGTCGAAGACGATGACCCCGCCGTTCCAGTGTCACCGATGACCCCCTCTACGACAAAACCACCGGCGAGTCCAAATCGAGTGGGGGCGGGCGGGCGCACACCCGAGGCGGGTCAGGCCGGTGGGCGCACCTCCCGGCGCAGGATCTTGCCCGTCGGGCCCTTGGGCAGCTCGTCGAGCTGCCAGATGTGGCGGGGGTACTTGTAGGCGGCGATCCGGTCCTTGACGAACTGCTGGACGTCCTCGAGCGTGCTCGTGGCGCCCTCGCGGAGCGAGACGGCCGCAGCGACCTCCTCGCCCATCAGGTCGTCGGGGACGCCGACGACGGCGGCCTCGAGGACGTCGGGATGGGTGTAGAGGACCTCCTCGACCTCGCGCGGGTAGACGTTCATCCCGCCGCGGATGATCATGTCCTTCTTGCGGTCGACGATCGTGTAGTAGCCGTCCTCGTCGACGGTGGCGAGGTCACCGGAGCGGAACCACCCGTCGGGGATGGCCTCCTTCGTCGCCTCGGGGCGGCCCCAGTAGCCCTTCATGATGTTTTCGCCGCGGATCGCGATCTCGCCGATCTCGCCGGCCGGGGTGTCGTTGCCGTCGAGGTCGACGAGCTTCATCTCGCAGCCGGGGATGGCCCGCCCGATCGTCCCGGGCTTGGTCGGCTGGTCGGGCATGTTGAAGGAGGCCACCGGCGAGGTCTCCGACAGGCCGTAGCCCTCGAGGATCTGGCAGTGGAACTTCTCCTCGAAGGCCGCCATCACCTGGGCCGGCATCGCCGACCCGCCCGAGGCGCAGGTGCGCAGCGTGGAGGTGTCGGCCGCGCCCGCGTCGGGGTGGTTGAGGATGGCGGCATACATCGTCGGGACGCCCTGGAAGATCGTGACGGCGTCGCGCCCGAGCACCTCGATCGCCTTGGCCGGGTCGAAGCGCGGGATGAGCGAGAGCGTCGCACCCCGCATCACGGCGGTGTTGAGCCCGCAGGTGAGGCCGAAGACGTGGAAGAGCGGTAGGCAGCCCATGATCACGTCGGACTCGTCGATCGCCATGATCTCGCCGGCGGACACCTCGGCGTTGCGGTGCAGGTTGTAGTGGGTCAGCTGGGCGCCCTTCGGCTTGCCCGTCGTCCCGCTCGTGTAGAGGATCACCGCGTCGTCGTCGTCGGCCCGCTCGACCGGCTCGGCGATCGGGTCGGCACCGGCCTCGGTCGTGTCGAACTGGCCCTCGGCCGGGCCCATCGGGCCGCAGAGGACGAGCCGGGTGCCGGTCTCGGCCGCGGCCTTGCCCGCCTCCTCGGCGAAGTCGGGCCAGACGAAGCTGACCTTGGCACCACTGTCCTGGTAGAAGTACTGGATCTCCTGGGCCTTGAGGAGCGGGTTCATCGGCACGACGACGCCGCCGGCGAGGAGCGTGCCGTAGAAGGCGACGGGGTAGGCCGGCACGTTGGGCAGGATGAGCGAGACACGGTCACCGGGCTCGACCCCCGCGGCCTTCAGCTGGCCGGCGACCTGGGCGGCGGCGCGGTGCAGGGCCGACCACGACACCTCCGCCTGGTCGAGCTTGATGCCGACCTTGTCGGGGATCCGTCCCGCCGTCGCGACGAGGTTGGTGGCCAGGTTCGTCATCTCTGCTCCCTTGCAGTCGTGGTGCGTGGCGCCCATTGTTACCCGTCGGTCCGCTCGTGGCCAGAGGGGTGCCCGGAACGCGACCCGGCCGGGCCCGCGCTGTCGGCCCCGGCTGGCAGGATGATCTCGTGAACGAGCACGCGCCCGCCTCCGTGACCGATGAGGTCCCCGTCGTCCCCGTCGAGGTCCACCGCGAGTGGGCCGAGCTCGCCGAGCGGGCGGGCGCCGCGCAGTTCGCGTACCACGTCAGGGACGCGCCGACGATCAGTGACGGCGACTACGACGGGCTGATCCTTCGCCTCACCGAGCTCGAGACGGCACACCCCTCGCTGCGCACCCCGCAGAGCCCGACGCAGAACGTCGGCGGGGCGGCCTTCGCGACCGGCTTCGAGACCGTCGACCACGTCGAGCGGATGCTCAGCCTCGACAACGCCTTCTCGGTCGAGGAGCTGCAGGCCTGGGCAGAGCGGGTCGAGCGGGAGGTCGGGTCGGGGGCCCACTACCTCACCGAGCTCAAGATCGACGGGCTCGCGATCAACCTGCTCTACGAGCAGGGGCGCCTCGTCCGGGCCCTGACCCGCGGTGACGGCCGCACCGGCGAGGACGTGACGCACAACGTCCGCACGATCAGCGGCATCCCGACCCGGCTCGAGGGGGACGGCGTCCCCGAGCTCGTCGAGGTGCGCGGCGAGGTCTTCTTCCCGACGGCCGCCTTCGCCGACCTCAACGCGGGCCTCGTCGAGGCCGGCAAGGCGCCCTTCGCCAACCCCCGCAACGCCGCGGCGGGGTCGCTGCGCCAGAAGGACCCCCGGGTCACCGCCACCCGGCCGCTGCGGATGCTCGTGCACGGGGTCGGGGCCCGGCGCGGGTTCGAGGTCGAGCGCCAGAGCGAGGCGTATGCCGCCCTGCGCGCCTGGGGGCTGCCGACCTCCGACGAGGTGCGCGTCCTCGACGACGTCGAGGCCGTCCGGTCGTTCGTCGAGCACCACGGCGCCCACCGGCACGACCGGGCCCACGACATCGACGGCATCGTCGTCAAGGTCGACGAGATCGCCCTCCAGCGCCAGCTCGGGGCCACCTCGCGGGCCCCGCGCTGGGCGATCGCCTTCAAGTACCCGCCGGAGGAGGTCAACACCCGCCTGCTCGACATCAGGGTCAACGTGGGGCGCACCGGGAGGGTCACCCCCTACGGCGTCATGGAGCCCGTCGTCGTCGCCGGCTCGACCGTCGAGCAGGCGACGCTGCACAACGCCCACGAGGTCGAGCGCAAGGGGGTGCTCATCGGCGACACCGTCGTGCTCCGCAAGGCCGGCGACGTCATCCCCGAGATCGTCGGCCCGGTCGTCGACCTCCGCGACGGCACCGAGCGGGCGTTCGTGATGCCCACCGAGTGCCCCTCCTGCGGCACGGCGCTCGCGCCGGAGAAGGAGGGTGACAAGGACATCCGCTGCCCCAACACCCGCACCTGCCCCAGCCAGCTGCGCGAGCGGGTCTTCGCCCTGGCCGCCCGCAGCGGCCTCGACATCGAGGCGCTCGGCTGGGAGGGGGCCACCGCCCTGCTGGAGTCGGGGCTCGTCACCGACGAGGGCGACCTGTTCGACATCACCCGGGAGGGCCTGGCCGGCGTGCCGCTCTACACCCGGGCGGCCAGGCGGACCGACCCCGAGGACCGGGTCGTCGACGGGCGGGTCCTGTCCGCCAACGGCGAGAAGCTCGTCGCCGAGCTCGCCAAGGCGCGCACCCAGCCGCTCTGGCGGGTCCTCGTCGCCCTGTCGATCCGCCACGTCGGCCCCACCGCGGCCCGGGCGCTCGCCACCCACTTCGGGTCGATCGAGGCGATCCGCGAGGCCGGCGTCGACGAGCTGGCCGAGGCCGAGGGCGTCGGCGGCGTCATCGCCGAGGCCGTCACGAGCTGGTTCGAGGTCGACTGGCACCGCGAGATCGTCGCCAAGTGGGCGGCCGCCGGGGTCCGGATGGCCGATGAGGTCGACGCCTCCGTGCCGCGCACCCTCGAGGGGCGGACCGTCGTCGTCACCGGGTCGCTCGACGGCTTCTCCCGCGACGAGACGAAGGAGGCGATCATCAGCCGTGGTGGCAAGGCCTCCGGCTCCGTGTCGAAGAAGACCGACTGGGTCGTCGTCGGCGCCAACGCCGGGACGAAGGCGGCCAAGGCGGAGGAGCTCGGCCTGACGATCCTCGACGAGGAGGGCTTCCGGCGCCTGCTCGAGACCGGGTCGCCCGACGTCACCGACTGAGCGACTCCCGCCCGGGGCGTTCCGGCGGGAGCCATAGACTGGCCCGCATGTCCTCCCTGACCCGCGACGACGTTGCCCACCTCGCCGGCCTCGCACGCATCGAGCTGTCCGAGTCCGAGCTCGACCGGATGGTCGGTGAGCTCGGCGTGATCCTCGAGTCCGTGGCCAAGGTGCAGCAGGCGCCGATCGACGGCGTCGCGCCGATGTCGCACCCGATGCCGCTGACCAACGTCACCCGGCCCGACGTCGTGCGCCCCAGCCTCACTGCCGAGCAGGCCCTGTCGGGGGCCCCGGAGGCCGAGCAGCAGCGCTTTTCCGTGCCCCGCATCCTCGACGAGGAGTAGGCGGCCGTATGCCGCTGAGCGGGCTGACCGGCATACCCCGTCGCCCGCCCACCCCCGCACCACACGTGACGCACACCCGTGCAGCACAGACGAGACGAAGGCCCTGACGTGACAGACCTCCCCCCCGACCTGACCCGAGCGACGGCCGCCGACCTGGCCGACGCGCTCGCGTCCTCCACCGTCTCCTCGGTCGAGGTGACCCAGGCCCACCTCGACCGCATCGCCGCGGTCGACGGACAGGTCCACGCCTACCTCCACGTCGACGCGGACGGCGCGCTCGCCGCCGCCCGCACGGTCGACGAGCGCCGTGCCGCGGGGGAGGCCCTCGGGGTCCTCGCGGGCGTACCGATCGCCGTCAAGGACGTCATGGCCACGATGGGCATGCCGACGACCTGCGGCAGCAGGATGCTCGAGGGCTGGGTGCCGCCCTACGACGCGACAGTCGTCGCCCGGCTGCGGGCCGCCGGACTGCCGCTGCTCGGCAAGACGAACATGGACGAGTTCGCGATGGGCAGCTCGACGGAGCACTCGGCCTACGGCCCCTCGCACAACCCGTGGGACCTCGACCGCATCCCCGGCGGCTCGGGTGGTGGCTCGAGCTCGGTGCTCGCCTCCTTTCAGGCGCCCCTCGCCACCGGCACCGACACCGGCGGCTCGATCCGGCAGCCGGCCGCCGTCACGGCCACCGTCGGCACGAAGCCGACCTACGGCGGCGTCTCCCGCTACGGCCTCGTGGCGCTCGCGAGCTCGCTCGACCAGGCCGGCCCATGCGGGCGGACCGTGCTCGACACCGCCCTGCTGCACGCCGTGATGGGCGGTCACGACCCGATGGACTCGACGTCGATCGACGCGCCCGTGCCCGCCGTCGTCGAGGCGGCCCGGGCCGCGGACGTGCGCGGGATGCGGGTCGGCATCGTCAAGGAGCTCGGCGGGGAGGGTTACCAGCCGGGCGTGCGGGCCCGCTTCGAGGAGTCCGTCGCGCTGCTCGAGCAGCTCGGCGCCGAGGTCGTCGAGGTCTCCTGCCCCAACTTCGACTACGCGCTCGCCGCCTACTACCTCATCCTCCCGAGCGAGGCGAGCTCCAACCTCGCCAAGTTCGACGCGATGCGCTACGGGATGCGGGTGCTGCCCGAGGGCGTCGACGCGCCGAGCGCGGAGCAGGTCATGGCGGCCACCCGCGACGCCGGCTTCGGCCCCGAGGTGAAGCGCCGGATCATCCTCGGCACCTACGCGCTCAGCTCCGGTTACTACGACGCCTACTACGGCTCGGCCCAGAAGGTCCGCAGCCTCATCGCCCAGGACTTCGGCGCCGCCTTCGAGCGGGCCGACGTGCTCCTCAGCCCCACCGCGCCGACGACGGCGTTCCGGCTCGGGGACAAGCTCGACGACCCGATGGCGATGTACCTCAACGACATCGCGACGATCCCGGCCAACCTCGCGGGCGTGCCGGGGATGTCGCTGCCGTCCGGCCTCGCCGACGAGGACGGGCTCCCCGCCGGCATCCAGGTGCTGGCCCCCGCGATGAAGGACGAGCGCCTCTACTCCGTCGGCGCCGCCCTCGAGGCGGCCCTGCTCGAGAAGTGGGGCGGGCCGATCCTCGACCGCGCCCCCGACCTGCTCGCCGGCTCGAAGGGAGCCTGACATGACGACCCACACCGCCGACGCCGTGCTCGACTACGACGAGGTGCTCGCCGCCTTCGACCCCGTGATGGGCCTCGAGGTGCACGTCGAGCTGCACACCAACACGAAGATGTTCTGCGGTTGTCCGACGGAGTTCGGCGCCGAGCCCAACACCCAGGTCTGCCCGGTGTGCCTCGGCCTGCCCGGCGCGCTCCCGGTCGTCAACGAGAAGGCCGTCGAGTCGGCGATCCGGATCGGGCTGGCGCTGCACTGCGAGATCGCGCCGTGGTGCCGCTTCGCCCGGAAGAACTACTTCTACCCGGACATGCCGAAGAACTTCCAGACCTCGCAGTACGACGAGCCGATCGCCTTCGAGGGCTACCTCGACGTCGAGCTCGAGGACGGCAGCACCTACCGCGTCGAGATCGAGCGGGCCCACATGGAGGAGGACACCGGCAAGTCGCTGCACATCGGCGGCTCCACCGGCCGGATCCACGGCGCCGACCACTCGCTCGTCGACTACAACCGGGCCGGCATCCCCCTCATCGAGATCGTCACCAAGCCGATGGTCGGGGCGGGGGAGCGGGCCCCGGAGGTGGCGAAGGCGTACGTCGCGGCGCTGCGCGAGCTGCTGCGCGCCCTCGACGTCAGCGACGTCAAGATGGAGCAGGGGTCCATGCGGTGCGACGCCAACGTCTCGCTCCGTCGCCGCGTCGGTGACCCGACGAGCGAGGAGCAGCTCGCCGTGCCGCTCGGCACCCGCACCGAGACGAAGAACGTCAACTCGCTCCGCTCGGTCGAGCGGGCCGTGCGCTACGAGATGTGCCGGCACGCCGCGATCCTCGCCGGCGGCGGCTCGATCCTGCAGGAGACCCGGCACTGGCACGAGGACACGGGGGTGACGACCTCCGGCCGCGAGAAGTCGGACGCCGAGGACTACCGCTACTTCCCGGAGCCCGACCTCGTGCCCGTCGCGCCGACCCGCGAGACCGTCGAGGCGTTGCGGCTCACCCTGCCCGAGCCCCCAGACGAGCGGCGTCGCCGTCTCCAGTCCCACTGGGGCTACAGCGATCTCGAGATGCGCGACGTGATGAACGCGGGTGCCGTCGAGCTCATCGAGGAGACCGTCACTGCGGGTGCGACGCCTGCGGCGTCACGCAAGTGGTGGCTGGGCGAGCCGTCCCGCCGCGCCAATGGCGAGGGCCAGCACCTCGTGGAGTATGCCGCGTCCATCGGGCTCACCCCGGCGCGTGTCGCCGAGCTCGACGTCCTCGTCGCCTCCGGCCGGCTCAACGACTCGATGGCCCGTCAGGTGCTCGAGGGCGTCCTCGACGGCGAGGGCTCGCCGACCGAGGTGGCCGACGCGCGGGGTCTCGAGCTCGTCGCGGACGACGGGGCGCTCGAGTCCGCGGTCGACACGGTCATCGCGGCCAACCCCGACGTCGCGGCGAAGATCCGCGACGGCAAGGTGGCCGCGGCCGGCGCGCTCATCGGCCAGGTGATGAAGGAGATGAAGGGCCAGGCCGACGCCGGGAAGGCGCGCGAGCTGATCCTCGCCAAGCTGACCCCCTGACCGCCCGTCCCCGTCGAGTGCCCACTTCCCCCCGGGGGGAAGTCGAGTGCCCACTTCCCCCCGGGGGGAAGTGGGCACTCGACGGTCAGGGAGGGGTTCGGGCGGGCCTGAGCACGGGGTCAGCGGCGGCCGCCGCCGAGGAGCCCGCCGAGCAGGCCGCCGAGGACTCCGCCACCGGAGCCCGACGAGGTCGCTCCGCCGAGGACCGACCCGAGGACGTCCTGCAGCGGGTTGGACCCGCCGGCCTCCGCGCTCGGGGCCGGGGTGGGCGCTCGGGTGGGCGCGCTCTGGGCGCCCTGGCCGCCGGGGAAGAGCGGACCGCTGTCGACCGAGCCACCCGGGGCCGGCGCGGGGGCAGGGGCGGATTGCGACCCCGAGCCCCCGAGCACTCCGCCGAGCAGGCCACCGAGGCCCCCGCCCTTGCCCATCCGCCCGGCGAGCCACGAGAGCACCATCGGGGCGAGGATCGGCAGCAGCTTCTGCACGATCGCCCCCTGGGAGCCGCCGCCGACACCGCCGAGCTGGCTGACGACCTCGTCGGTGTGGCCGCCGAAGATGTTGCCGACGATCTTGCGCCCATCGGCCTCGTCGACGTCGGCGAGGCTCGTGACCTCGACCTGGTGGTCGGACAGGGCGGAGTGCAGTGAGGCCGCGCCGGCCGGGTCGGCGGCATTGGCGTGCAGGCCGCCGAGCAGCGCGGGCAGCGCGGCCTCGGTCGCGCGGCGGGCCTCGTCCTCGCTCACCCCCAGCCGTCCGGCGATCTCACCGATCGGGACCTGGCTCAGGATCTCGTCATAGGAAGACATGGCACCTCCGTCGGGGCGCGACCTCGTGTCGCTCCACGCGTACCTACCCGTTCGGGCCCGATGACGGCGGGTCAGCCGACGCCCAGGTCCGAGAGGGGCAGGGACAGCAGCCGGTCGGTCTCGCCGTTGTTGGTGAGCAACAGGACCCGGTCATCGACGAACCGCACGTCGCGGAGCCGGCCGAACCTGCCCTGGAGCAGCCGCTGTGGCGTCCCGGGCCTGCCGTCGGCCAGGGGGACCCGCCAGAGCGACTCGCCGCGCAGGGCCGCGAGGTAGACGGCGCCGTCCGGTCCGATCGTGATGCCGCTCGGCGACATCTCGCTCGGCTTCCACTGGACGACCGGGTCGACGTAGGCGGGGTCGTCGGCGATGCCCTCGACGGCCGGCCACCCGTAGTTGCCGCCCGGCTTGATGAGGTTGAGCTCGTCCCACGTGTTCGCGCCGAACTCACTCGCCCAGAGCCGCTTGTCGTCGTCCCAGGCGATGCCCTCGACGTTGCGGTGCCCGTAGGACCAGATCGGGGACCCGCCGAAGGGGTTACCGGGCGCGGGGTCGCCCTCCGGCGTGATCCGCAGGATCTTGCCCCCGAGCGAGTCGAGCTTCTGCGAGAGCGACCTGTCACCGGACTCACCCGTCGTGACGTAGAGGAAGCCGTCGGGGCCGAAGGCGATCCGGCCACCGTTGTGGTTGCGGCCCAACGGAATCCCGGAGAAGACGACCTGCGGCGTGCCGATGCCGTCCCCGGTCCAGGGCACGGCAGCGATCCGGTTGTCGCTCTCGGCCGAGTAGTAGGCGTAGAGGACGGGGTTGACGTCGAAGTCCTCGGGCACGGCGAGGCCGAGCAGACCGCCCTCGCCCTCGGTGCGCACGATCGGGAGGGTACCGACCACCTTCGGCGAACCGCCGGTGCCCGGTGCCGGCACGAGGTGCAGGTCACCGGTGTTGCGCTCGCTGACGAGCAGCCTCCCGTCGGGCAGCGGCGCGATGTCCCACGGGCGGTCGAGCCCGTCGAGGAGCGTCTGCTCGGGCGCCTGCTGCGTTGGGGCGGCGGTCGCGCCCGTGTCGCTCGGGGCGGCGGATGCGGAGGTCGAGCCCGCCGCGCCGGTCGCGCCGGTCGCGCCGGTCGCGCCGGCGGGAGCCTGGGGGCTCACCACCACCTTCGGGCCGCCCGGTTCGGCCGTGCCGGCGAGCGGGTTGGAGCAGGCGCCGAGCACGAGCGGCAGGGCGAGACCGGCGGCGAGGACGGGACGGTGGTGTCGGGTGCTGGTGCGACGCGGCATACCCCATTGTGTCCCAGCATCGTGTGCAGCGGGCCCGGCGGGACCGCGCCGGGCGGGCTCAGCTGCGGCGGGCGACGACGGCCTCGAGGTAGGAGTGCTCGCTCTCGTGCAGCACCCCCGACTCGAGGACCCGGCGGGCGAGCTCGAGGTCGCCCATCACGGCGCGGAAGGCCGTCAGCAGGTCGATGTCATGGTCGGGACGCTCCACGACGACCTCGTCACCGGTCGCGACCCGACCCGCCACGACGACCGACAGGTAGGCGCCCGTGCGGCCCGCCTCGGTGAACCGTCGAACCCAGCCCCGCTCGCCGACGTGGCCGGCGAACGTCGCACACGGGATGCGGGGCGCCTGCACGCGCAGCACCGCGGTCCCGATGCGCCAGGTCTCGCCGACGAGAGCGCGCGTCGCCTCCACCCCGCGGGTCGTGAGGTTCTCGCCGAACGTGCCGGGCGGGATCTCGCGGCCCAGCCGGTCGGCCCACCACTGCAGGTCCTCGACGGGGTAGGCGTAGACCGCCTGGGTCACGCCCCCGTGGTGCCGCGGGTCGCCGATCTCGTCACCGACGACGCCGCTGCCGAGACCGCCCCGCTTGGGGCCGGGGTCACGCACGTCGACGGCCGCCACCGGCCGCTTGTCGATCGCGGTGACAGGACCGCTCGCCCACGGCCGCTCGACCCCGTGACCCACGTTGACGGAGATGACGCGTGCTGCCCCGGGTGACTCGACGACCTCGACCATGTCGCGGACTGTAGTGCGCGGCAGCGGCCCCGGACCACTCGGTTACCGTTCTCGCATGCCTGCCACCCCCTTCGTCGCCGCCGTCCCCGATGAGTCGTATGCCGCCGAGCTGGCCGACGTCGAGGGCGTCGAGCTGCTCGCCTGGGACGCCGAGACCCCGCACCCGCGTCGCGACGAGGTCCGCCTGCTCGTGATGCCCTACATGACGCCCCTGCGTTTCACCGACATCCCCACCGGGCTCGACGCGCTCGAGGCCGTGCAGCTGCAGAGTGCGGGCTTCGAGACCTTCCTACCTGACGTCCCCGAGGGGGTCGCGCTCTGCAACGCTGCGGGGGTGCACGACGCGAGCACGGCCGAGCTGGCTCTTGCCCTCATGCTCGGATCGATCCGGCGCATACCGGAGTTCTTTGCCGCACAGGCCGACTCGCAGTGGGCCGAGCCGAAGGTGTGGCCGGCCCTCGCGGACAGCCGAGTGCTCGTGCTGGGCTACGGCCAGATCGGACGGGCGATCACGCGCCGGTTGCTGCCCTTCGAGGTGAGCGTCACGGCAGTCGCCTCGAAGGCCAGGGAGGGCGACGAGCTCGTCGACCGAGTGCACGGCATCGACGAGCTGCAGGGCCTCGTCGGGTCCCACGACGTCGTCGTCGTCATCGTTCCGCTCACGGAGTCGACCCGTGGTCTCGTCGATGCCGAGCTGCTCGCCCGGATGCCCGATGGTGCTCTGCTCGTCAACGTCGCGCGCGGCGGCGTCGTCGACACGGACGCCCTCGTCGCCGAGTGCGCAACGGGTCGGCTGCGGGCCGCCGTCGACGTGACGGACCCGGAGCCGTTACCGGCCGGGCACCCGATGTGGACGACGCCCGGAGTCCTCATCACCCCGCACGTCGGCGGCCAGACGACGGCGATGCGCCCCCGGGCGGTCGCCCTGATGCGCCACCAGATCGAGCGGATGCGCGACGGCCTGCCGCCCGACAACGTCGTCAACGCCTGACCCGGACGTCAGCGGCATACCAGCGACCCTGCCCGACCCCGCCCACTCGTGTGGCCGCCCGGGCTACGGAATGTGCGGTCCCAGCGCCACAAGCCGCACTTTTGGTAGCCCGGGCGACGCGGGGGGCCGGGGGCGGGGGGCCGGGGGCGCCGGGGAGGTCTGACCAAACCCTTGTCGACGGGCCGGGCGTTAGTGGACACTGTCAACATGAGTGAGACTATCGTCGCGATCGGCACCCGCAAGGGACTCTGGCTCGCCCGCAGCGCCGACCGGGTGCAGTGGAGCCTCGAGGGCCCGCACTTCCTGATGAGCGAGGTCGCGTCCGTCGCGATCGACACCCGGCGGGGCCGCTCGACGGTCCTCGCCGGCGTCAAGTCCTGGCACTGGGGCCCCACCGTCCAGGCGAGCACCGACGGCGGCCGCACCTGGACCGAGAGCGCCGAGCGTGCCCTCAGTTTTCCCGCCGACACCGACACCGCCCTCGAGCGGGTCTGGCAGCTGACCCCCGACCCCAACGACGCCGACGTCGTCTGGGCCGGGGTCGAGCCGCACGCCCTCTTCCGCAGCGCCGACGCGGGGGAGAGCTACGAGCTGGTCCGGGGCCTGTGGGACCACCCGCACCGGCCGAAGTGGGAGCCCGGCTTCGGGGGCGGGGCCGTCCACACGATCGTTCCCGAGCCCGGGCACCCGGAGCAGCTCCTCGTCGCGATGAGCGCCGGCGGCGTCTACCGCTCGGCCGACGCCGGGCAGACGTGGGAGCCGAGCAACCCCGGCATCCGGGCCTACTTCATGCCGCACGACGAGTACCCCGAGTTCGGCCAGTGTGTCCACAAGGTCGCCCGCGGCCAGGGGGAGGGTGAGCTCTTCGCCCAGAACCACAAGGGCGTCTACCGCTCGGGCGACAACGGCCACACCTGGGACTCCATCGCCGACGGGTTGCCGACCGACTTCGGTTTCACCATCCTCGCCCACCCGCGCGAGCCGGGCGTCGTGTGGAACGTGCCGGTCGCCGACGACGGGGAGCGCATCCCGCCGGACGCCCAGCTGCAGGTGCAGCGGTCCGACGACGCCGGCGCGACGTGGCGCCAGCAGGCGGTCGGCCTGCCGGGCGAGAGCTACACCTGCGTCCTGCGTGACGCCGCGGCCGTTGACGCCGGCGACCCCGTCGGTCTCTACCTCGGGACGCGCAACGGGGACGTCTTCGCGTCCGTGGACGAGGGGGAGTCCTTCACCCGCATCGCGACGCAGCTGCCCGACGTCCTCGTCGTGCGCGCAGGCGAGCTCCCATGAGCGACAGTCGATCCGGTATGCCGCACAGCTCCGTGAGAGTCATCCTGCCCGGCCTGTTGCGGGACCTGGCAGGCGGTGTGCCCGAGCTCGAGGTCGAGTCACCGGACGGCACCCAGACGGTGGCCGAGCTGCTTGACCGGGCGTTCGCGGAGCACCGGATCCTCGACGGGAAGGTCCGGGACGAGCGCGGTCAGATCCGCCGCCACGTCAAGGTCTTCGTCAACGGTGAGGACGCGACGCGGGGGTCGGGGGTGGCGACGGCGGTGCCGGCCGGCGCCCGGGTGCACATCATCAACGCGGTCTCCGGCGGCTGACCTCAGGTCTCGTCCGTCCCCAACAGCAGCGGCAGCACCGTCCGCTCGAGCTCTCCCGGCGAGAGTGAGCCCGGCTCGACGAGTCGCTGCGACATCGACCCCTGTGACAGCGCCAGGGCGGCCCGGACGAAGAGGTCGGTCGGGACGGGGAGCCGGGTGCCGCGGGCTCGCACGGCCTCGTCGACGGCCGAGATGAGCTCGTTCCGGATCTGCTGCTGCTGCTGCGACCACGCGCGACGCGCGTCGGTGTCGCGGATGGCGTGCAGCGTGAACTCCGTCGTCAGCACGAGCCAGCGGTCGGTTCCCTGGTCCTCGGCGAGCGCGGCGAGCACGTCGCGCAGGACGTCCTGCGGGGCCGACCCCGGCGCGGCGGCCGCCTCGCGGATCCGGGCCACGACCTGCTCCGAGTGCCGGCTCGACAGCTCGAGCACGAGGTCGTCCTTCGAGGCGAAGTTGGAGTAGAAGGCGCCGCGGGTGAAGCCGGCCCGCTCGCAGATGTCCTCGACGCTGGCGCCGTGGAAGCCGCGCTCGGCGAACACCTGGCTCGCCGCCTCGAGGACCCGGTCCCGGGTGGCCTGTCGGCGCGCGCTGACTCTCGGTGGGTTGGTCGACGGCATACCCAGACGATACATCCTCGTATTGCATACGAAGGTGTATTCGATGCATACTCGTATCGAAGCGGGATGCTCCCGCCGGAGGGAAGTGCGTGGTGCAGCGGGACGTGGTCGCCAGTGGGGTCGTCGTGGCGGGGACCACCGGGCCGGAGGAGCCGTTCGTCGACCTGGTCGGTTTCGTCGCGCCCGCGGGACGGGTGACCCTCGTGCCGACCGACCCGGGAACGAGCCAGGTGGCCCTGGCCCTCGCGGTCGGAGGGCGCGTGCGGCTCGCAGCCGGCTCGATCACGGTCGGTGGGGTGCCCGACGCCGACCTGCGGCGTCTGCGCACCCGACTCGTCGACCTCGTCGACGTCACGGCTCCCGAGGAGTCGCTGTCGCTGCGGGCGGTCGTCGCGGAGGAGCTGGCGCTCGCCGAGCGAGCGGCGTCCCGTCGAGACGTCTCGACCTTCCTCGCCGACCGACGGCTGGAGGACCGGGCCCGCACCCGGTGGGGCAACCTCCCCGCCGGCCTGCGCACCCGTTTGCTCCTCGAGCTCGCGGCCCGGCACCGCGACGTCCGCGTCCTCGTCCTGGCCGGGCCGGACCGCCACGGCGGCGACCCGCGGGAGTGGCACCGCGCGGCGACCGCCCTCGCGGACCGTGGCCTGACCGTCATCACCCTCTGCTCCCCCTCCACGGCTGACGTCCTGTCGGCCGACATCGTCGTAAAGGCTTCTGCATGAACCCCCTTCGTCTCGCGGCCGCCGAGCTGCGTCGCCTCACCTCCTCCCGGCTGGCCCGGATCGGCGTCGTCGCCCTCGTCCTCATCCCGACGCTCTACGGCGGGCTCTACCTCTACGCGAACCACGATCCGTACGGTGCGTTGCCGGAGGTTCCCGCAGCCGTCGTCAGCGACGACCGCGGCACGACCCTGAGCACCGGCGAGCGCCTCCACGTCGGGGGCGACGTCGCCGACCACCTCGTCGAGTCCAAGACCTTTGACTGGCACGAGGTCTCCCGCTCCGAGGCGCTCGCCGGGGTCAACGACGGCCGCTTCGCCTTCGCCGTCATCGTCCCCGAGACCTTCTCCGCCGACCTCGCATCGACGGCCGACTACCACCCGCGCCAGGCCTCCGTGCTGCTCGAGACCAACGACGCGAACAACTACATGACATCGCTCATCGGAAACACCGTGATGAAGCAGGTCACGGCCTCGGTCGCGAGCGAGGTGAGCCAGACAGCGGCGAGCAGGATGCTGCTCGGCTTCACCGAGGTGCACGACGAGCTCGGCAAGGCGGTCGACGGTGCCGGGCAGCTGCACACGGGGATCGCCGACGCGGCCACGGGCGCGAGCTCGCTCCAGACCGGGGCCGGGAGCCTCGCGTCGGGGCTGCACGACCTCGCCGCGGGAGCAACCCGGCTGCGTGACGGCGCCGGGTCCGCCGTCGCCGGGACCGACCGCCTGCACACCGGAGCCGCCGCCCTCGCCACCGGCCTCGACGCCCTCGACGAGAGGACCGCGGGCCTTCCCACCAAGGCTTCGACGCTCGCCGACGGCGCGGCCCAGGTCGCGGCCGGCAACGCCAAGGTCGCCGCGACCGGGCGAGAGGTGGCCACGGCATCGGCGACGTTGCGCGATCAGGTAGCCGGTGGTCGGAACGACCTCCTCACTGCCCTGAAGGAGCAGGGCCTGACCGCCGAGCAGCTCGCGACCGTGGGAGCGCAGCTCGACCGCGTTGACACTCAGGTCGCCACGGCGGACGGCAGGATCCAGCAGGCATCCGGGGAGCTGGACCAGCTCTCGCAGGGCGCCGAGCGGGTGTCGAGCGGGGCGCGTGCGCTCGCCGACGCCACCCCCGCCCTCGCCGACGCGGTCCACCGCTCCGCGCAGGCCTCGACCGCGCTGCGTGACGGGGCCGGGTCGCTCGAGGCCGGCCTGCGGGCGCTCGACACCGGCGCCGCGTCCGTCGCCGCCGGCGCCGGCAAGGCCGCGTCCGGGGCGACCTCCCTCGCGTCGGGCGCAGGCCGGCTCGGCTCCGGTCTCGACCGCCTCGCAGAGGGCTCGACCCGGTTGACCGACCAGCTCGCCGAGGGCCGCGACTCGGTGCCTGACCCGACGAAGGCGCAGCGCACCGCCATGGCCCAGACCATCGGCAACCCGCTCACGGTCGAGTCCGACTCCCTGTCGTCGGCCGGGAGCTACGGCGCCGGACTGGCCCCGATGTTCCTCAGCCTCGCGCTGTGGATCGGCGCCTACACGCTCTTCCTGCTCGTGCGGCCCCTCTCGACCCGCGCTCTCGCCACGAGCCAGCACTCGCTCCGCACCGCCCTCGGTGGCTGGCTGGCCCCCGTGACTCTCGGGCTGGTCCAGGTGGTGGCGCTCCTCGCCGTCGTCGGCCTCGGCCTCGGCATCCGGATCGCCCACCCCGTGCTGACCCTGCTCTTCCTCGCCTTCGTCTCGATGACCTTCGTTGCGATCCTGCACGCGCTTGCCGCCCGGCTCGGCGCCGTCGGCAAGTTCCTCGGGCTCGTGCTCATGGTCGTCCAGCTCGTCAGTGCCGGTGGCACGTTCCCCTGGCAGACCCTGCCCGCGCCGCTCCAGGCCATCCACCACGTCATGCCGATGAGCTACGCGATCGACGGCCTGCGCCGGCTGCTCTACGGCGCCGACCTCGGCCCGCTCCGCGGTGACGTGGGGGTCCTCATCGCCTTCCTCACCGTCTCGCTCGCCGTGTCGGCCGTGGCGGCCCGTCGCTCGCGGGTGTGGACCCCTGCTCGGATCAAGCCCGAGCTGAGCCTCTAGGCCGCGTCACGGTGGCATGCTCGGGCCATGAGCACCGCAGGCAGCGACAAGACCCTCGTCCTCGTCCGGCACGCCAAGGCCGAGGAGGGGCAGGGCAAGCCGGACCACGACCGAGAGCTGACCGACCGGGGCCGCAGGGATGCCGAGGCGGCCGGCGCCTGGCTGCACGCCAATGGTCTCGGGCCCGACCTCGTCATCGCCTCGACGTCCCAGCGGACCCGGCAGACCTGGGACTCGCTGCGCCTCGGCGGCATCGGCTCGGAGTTCGTCGAGTTCCGGCGCAGCGTCTACCTCGGCGGGTCGGAGCAGGTGCTCGACACCGTGCGGGAGGACGGCTCCGACATGGAGACGGTGCTCGTCATCGGCCACAACCCGACGATGGCCCAGCTCACCAGTCTGCTCGCGAACGGAGAGGGCTCGCGCGAGGCCCACGCCGCCCTCGCCGACGGGTTCGTCACATGTGGCGTCGCGGTGCTGCGCTACGCCGGGCCGTGGGTCGACCTCGACCTCGGCACGTGCGAGCTCGACCGCTTCCACGTGGGTCGCGGGTGACCGGCATACCCGTCAAGTGAGATGGCGTGTCCACCCAGCGGACACGGTCCTATGCTGCTGGGATGACGCAGAGCCCCGACATCAAGCCCCGTAGCCGCGACGTGACCGACGGTCTGGAGAAGACGGCCGCGCGAGGGATGCTGCGGGCCGTGGGCATGGGTGACGACGACTGGGTCAAGCCGCAGGTTGGTGTCGCGAGCTCGTGGAACGAGATCACCCCGTGCAACCTCTCGCTCGACCGCCTCGCCAAGGCCGTCAAGGACGGGGTCCACGCCGGGGGTGGCTACCCGCTGGAGTTCGGCACGATCTCGGTGTCCGACGGCATCTCGATGGGCCACGAGGGGATGCACTTCTCGCTCGTCAGTCGTGAGGTCATCGCGGACTCCGTCGAGACGGTGATGAATGCCGAGCGCCTCGACGGCTCGGTGCTCCTCGCGGGCTGTGACAAGTCGCTGCCCGGCATGCTCATGGCGGCCGCGCGCCTCAACCTCTCCTCCGTCTTCCTGTATGCCGGGTCGATCCTCCCCGGCATCGCCAAGCTCTCCGACGGCACCGAGAAGACGGTGACGATCATCGACGCCTTCGAGGCGGTCGGCGCCTGCGCCGCGGGCCGGATGTCGCGCGCCGACGTCGACGCCATCGAGCGTGCGATCTGCCCTGGTGAGGGCGCCTGCGGCGGGATGTACACCGCGAACACGATGGCCTCCGTCGCCGAGGCGATCGGGATGTCGCTGCCCGGATCGGCCGCGCCGCCTGCCACCGACCGCCGTCGGGACGGTTACGCCCGGAAGTCCGGCGAAGCCGTGGTCAACTTGCTGCGCAAGGGGATTCGTGCCCGCGACATCATGACGAAGGAGGCGTTCGAGAACGCGATCGCCGTCGTCATGGCCTTCGGCGGCTCGACGAACGCCGTGCTGCACCTGCTCGCGATCGCGCACGAGGCCGACGTCGACCTCACGATGGACGACTTCGCCCGCGTCGGCGCCAAGATCCCACACCTCGCTGACGTCAAGCCCTTCGGCCAGTACGTGATGACCGACATCGACCGCGTCGGCGGCGTCCCCGTCGTCATGCGCGCCCTGCTCGACGCCGGCCTGCTCCACGGCGACTGCCTCACCGTCACGGGGAAGACGCTCGCGGAGAATCTCGCCGACATCGCCCCGCCCGACATCGACGGCAAGGTCGTCCGCGCGATGAGCGAGCCGATCCACAAGACCGGTGGTTTGACCATCCTCAAGGGCTCGCTCGCGCCCGACGGCGCCGTCGTGAAGTCGGCCGGCTTCGACGAGTCGGTCTTCGAGGGGACGGCCAGGGTCTTCGACGGCGAGCGCGCCGCGATGGACGCCGTCGAGGACGGCACGCTCAAGCCCAAGGACGTCGTCGTCATCCGCTACGAGGGGCCCAAGGGCGGTCCGGGGATGCGCGAGATGCTCGCCGTGACCGGCGCGATCAAGGGTGCCGGCCTCGGCAAGGACGTGCTGCTCCTGACGGACGGGCGCTTCTCCGGCGGGACGACCGGTCTCTGCGTGGGGCACGTCGCCCCCGAGGCCGTCGACGACGGTCCGATCGCCTTCGTCCGCGACGGTGACCCGATCCGGCTCGACGTCGCGGGCGGTCTGCTCGACCTGCTCGTCGACGACGAGGAGATGGACCGACGTCGGGCCGAGGGCGTCACGCACCCGGAGCCGAAGTACACCCGCGGGGTCCTTGCCAAGTACCGCCGACTGGTCGGCAGCGCCAGCCAGGGCGCCGTCTGCGACTGACCTCCGTGACCACCGACCTGCTGCCCGAGCTGACCACGGCATACCCCGTGCCCGACGACGACGTCGCGTCCTTCCGCGCCGACGGCCACGTCCGCCTCCGCCAGGTGGCGACCGCGGAGGAGGCCGCGGCCTACCGCCGGCCTGTCGAGGCGGCCGTCGAGCGGCTCAGCACCGAGACCCGGCCGCTGGCCGAACGCGACAGCTACGGCCGGGCCTTCCTGCAGGTGATGAACCTCTGGCGGCACGATGACGCCGTGGCCCGCTTCGTCCGGGCCCCGCGGTTCGCCGAGGTGGCGGCGCGCCTGCTCGGCGTCCCCCGCGTGCGGCTCTACCACGACCAGGCGCTCTTCAAGGAGCCCGGTGGCGCCCGCACGCCCTGGCACCAGGATGCGATGTACTGGCCGCTCGACGGGTCGCAGTGCCTGACGATGTGGATGCCGCTCGTCGACATCACCCCCGCCCACGGCGGGCTCGCCTTCGCCACGGGCAGCCATCGTGAGGGCCCGCTCAGCGACATCGGCATCTCGGACGCATCGGCGGAGCACTTCGACCGCCTCGTCGCCGAGCGCGGTCTCGCTGTCGACGAACCGGTGGCAATGCGTGCCGGCGACGCCTCGTTCCACTCGGGCTGGACCGTCCACCGGGCCCTCGGCAACGCCTCGCTGCAGATGCGCGAGGTGATGACCGTGATCTGGTTCGCCGACGGGCTGACCGTGCAGGAGCCGGCCAACCCGGCCCAGGCGAACGACCTCGCGTCGTGGCTGCCCGGTCTCGCGCCCGGTGACCTCGCGGCCTCACCGACCAACCCGGCGCTGGGCGGCGCCGCACAGCGCTAGGGGACCGGCCTCAGGGGCCGGACGTGTCGATGGCCCAGTGCCGCCAGACCGAGGTGACCTCCATCCCGACCCTCTCGTAGAGGCCGAGTGCACCGGTGCGCGAGTCGGTGGACAGCTCGGAACGGGTCGCGCCGTGGGCGCGGGCCGCGGCGAAGGAGTCGACGAGCAGGGCCCGGGCGAGACCGAGCCCGCGGCGGTCCCGGCGCACGGCGAGCCGGGCGACGTAGCCGCAGCCGTCACCGATCAGGACCACTGACACCCCGACGACGACGCCGTCGGGGTCGACCATGAGGCGGAGGTTCCACGGCTCGAAGCCGGGCCGCTGGAGTATGCCCGCCGTGAAGTCCTCGAAGGTCTCGCGCTCGCGGTCGGACCACTCGAGGAAGGCGTCCTCGACGACGTCGTGGGCGGCCCGCTGGTCGGCCTCGCCCGCAGCCTCACGCACCAGGTAGCCCTCGGGGACCGGCTGCTCCCGGATCGCCGCCCCGCCCGGCATCGCGAGAACCCACGAGGTCCAGTGGATCTCGTAGCCGAGGGACTCGAGCAGCCGCTCACCCGCCGAGCCGGCGGGCACCGGCATCCCGACCAGCCCCCGACCGTCACGCCGGCTGACCCGCTGCGTCCACAGGGCGAGGGCGGTGCCGATGCCGCGCCCCCGGTGGTCGGTGGCGACCGCGGCGTCCGCCCGACGGCCGCCACTGACCTCGGCGCAGCCGACGAGCCGGTCGCCGTCGAGGACCCCGATGCTCTGGGTCGCGAGGTCGAAGCCGGGGCGTTGCCAGTCGGCGACGATGTCGGCCTCCTCGATGACGACCGCACCCACCTCCTGCAGCTCCACCTGCGCCATCAGGCTGTAGACCGCGTGCGCGTCGGCGGGTGCCAGCGGTCGCACCGTGAAGCCGGTGAGGCCGAGCTCGTTGACGTCGGGCTGGGTGGGGCCGCTCATCGGTCGTCCCTTCGAGGGTCGAGGCCGATCGAGCGGCGGAAGGCCGCGAGCCCCTCGACCTCGACCGGGTGGTCGCCGCGGACGAGGTCCGCGGGGTGGAGCACGAGGGACTGGTTGAGCGCGAGCTCACCCGGTCGGCGTGCGAGTCGACGAATGCCGTTCACGCGGTAGCCGACCTTGCGGCTGACTCCCAGCGAGGCCGGGTTGTCGAGGAAGGCCGCGGAGGTGATCTCGGCCGCGTCGAGGTGGTCGAACGCCAGGGCGCAGACGGCCTGCCGCATGGCGGTGCCGATGCCGCGGCCCTGGTGGGCGCGGCCGAGCCACGACCCGGTCTCACCGGTGCGCGTGACGAGGTAGTCGGTCGTCGTGATCCCCTGGGTGCCGACGAGCGCGCCCTCGTGCCACACCCCGAGCTCGAGGCTCCAGGCCTCCGGGGAGAAGGTCGCACGGTTGCGCCAGTGGTACTGCGCGGTGTTGCGGCGCAGGTCCTCGGGGTCGGCCTCGGTCCAGGGCGTGGAGAACGGCATCCGGTCCCGGGGGTGGATGCCCGCGGCAGCGAGGTCGCAGAGCACCGGGAGGTCGTCGTCGGTGATCCCGCGCAGCACGAGGGGGCCGGCCGTCACGCGAAGGGCCAGCGCGGGCAGGAGGTCGCCGACAGAGGAGGACACGGCCCCAGTCTGCGCAGCCGTGGGGGAGGGGACAACCGACTTTCGCGGCGGACGGTGGGGTCTGCGGAACGGGGCGTTCAGCATCGTGAGACGGTGAGCTCACATCCTGAGACGGTGTAGTCAGTCGATTGACACTGCACCGACCGCGTAGCACCGTGGAGGCGTGGCCCGGAACCTCGTACTTCCCTAGCGCGCCGACCTGCAGCACCGGTCAGCGCGCCCCCTTCCGTCCCTTGGTGGACCGAAGGGTTTTTTTGTGGGCAGGGAAGGGTCGGGGAACCGGCCGCAGCGAACCAGACGATGACAAGGATGAGATCGTGAGCGAGACGACGAAGCAGGCGCCCTCGCCGGCGGACCTGGCCTCGAGGCCGAAGCCCAAGGCACCCCAGGAGGAGGCGCCGCGCGTTGCCCCCGTCGAGGTCACCGGAGCCCAGTCCCTCGTCATGGCGCTCGAGTCGGTGGGGGCCGAGAACGTCTTCGGCATCCCGGGCGGCGCGATCCTGCCGGCCTACGACCCGATGCTCGACTCCACCAAGGTGCGCCACATCCTCGTGCGTCACGAGCAGGGGGCCGGTCACGCCGCCGAGGGCTACGCGTCCGCGACCGGCAAGGTCGGGGTGTGCATGGCGACCTCGGGCCCGGGGGCGACGAACCTCGTGACCCCGATCGCCGACGCCTACATGGACTCCGTCCCGATGGTCGCGATCACGGGTCAGGTCGCGAGCGCGGCGATCGGCACCGACGCCTTCCAGGAGGCCGACATCCGCGGCATCACGATGCCGATCACCAAGCACAACTACCTCATCACCGACCCGGCGATGATCCCGCAGGCGATCGCCGAGGCCTTCCACATCGCGAGCACCGGCCGGCCCGGCCCCGTCCTCGTCGACATCAGCAAGGACGCCCTCCAGGCGAAGACGACCTTCAGCTGGCCGCCGAAGCTGGACCTGCCCGGCTACCGTCCCGTGATCCGCCCGCACGGCAAGCAGATCCGTGAGGCCGCCCGCCTCATCGCCGCGGCCGAGCGACCGATCTTCTACGTGGGCGGCGGCGTCGTGCGATCCGGGGCGAGCGACCGCCTCCGCGAGCTCGTTGCCCTGACGCAGATCCCGGTCGTCACCACCCTGATGGCCCGGGGGACCGTGCCCGACAGCAACCCGCTCCACCTCGGGATGCCGGGTATGCACGGGACCGTCAGCGCTGTCACCGGGCTGCAGAAGTCGGACCTCATCATCGCCCTCGGGGCGCGTTTCGACGACCGCGTCACGGGCCAGCTCTCGACGTTCGCCCCGCACGCCAAGGTGATCCACGCCGACATCGACCCCGCGGAGATCTCCAAGAACCGCGCCGCCGACGTGCCGATCGTCGGCGACGTCGGAGAGGTCATCACCGACCTCATCGCGCAGCTCACCGCCGACCGGGCCTCGGCCGAGTCGGTGGAGCCGGACTACTCCGCCTGGCGCGAGCGGGTGGCCGGCTGGAAGGAGACCTTCCCGCTGGGGTGGACCGGCAGCGACGACGGCACCCTGTCGCCGCAGTACGTCATCTCCCGGATCGGCGAGCTCAGCGGCCCCGAGGCGACCTACGTCGCGGGCGTCGGCCAGCACCAGATGTGGGCGGCCCAGTTCGTCCGCTACGAGCGACCCAACGCCTGGATCAACTCCGGAGGGCTCGGCACGATGGGCTTCTCCGTGCCGGCGGCCATGGGCGCCAAGGTTGCCGAGCCCGACCGCACCGTGTGGGCCATCGACGGCGACGGCTGCTTCCAGATGACCAACCAGGAGCTCGCCACCTGCGTCATCAACGAGATCCCGATCAAGGTCGCGATCATCAACAACAGCTCGCTCGGCATGGTGCGGCAGTGGCAGACCCTCTTCTACAACCAGCGTTACTCCAACACCGACCTGCACACCGGGAGTCGGCGCATCCCCGACTTCGTCAAGCTCGCCGACGCCTACGGCGCGCTCGGCCTGCGCGCGGAGCGGCCCGAGGAGGTTGACGCGGTGATCACGCAGGCGCTCGAGACCAACGACCGCCCGGTCGTCATCGACTTCGTCGTCCACCGCGACGCGATGGTCTGGCCGATGGTGCCGGCCGGCGTGAGCAACGACATGATCCTCAACGCGCGCCACGAGGCGCCGGTCTGGGAGAGGGAGGACTGACATGAGCAAGCACACCCTCTCGGTGCTCGTCGAGAACAAGCCCGGGGTCCTGGCCAGGGTCGCGGCGCTGTTCTCCCGGCGCGGCTTCAACATCGACTCGCTCGCCGTCGGACCGACCGAGCTGCCCCTCATCTCCCGGATGACCGTCGTCGTCGAGGTCGAGGGCGCCGCCCTCGAGCAGGTGACCAAGCAGCTCAACAAGCTCATCGAGGTGCTCAAGGTCGTCGAGCTCGACCACGGTGCCTCGGTCCAGCGCGAGATCCTCCTCGTCAAGGTCCGAGCCGACGCGGTGACGCGCAGCCAGATCATCGACACCATCGCCCTGTTCAAGGCGAAGGTCGTCGACGTGTCGACCGACGCGATGACGATCGAGGCCACCGGCAACACCGAGAAGCTGCGCGCCCTGCTCGACGTGCTCGAGCCCTTCGGGGTCAAGGAGCTCGTCCAGTCCGGCATGGTGGCCGTCGGTCGGGGATCGCGCTCGATCACCGACCGCAGCCTCCGCAGCGCCTGAACCACCATCCACGCCTGCTGGGACCCAGCGGGCGAAACCCAACTGAAGGAGTGGCCACGATGGCCGAGATGTTCTACGACGACGACGCCGACCTGTCGATCATCCAGGGGCGGAAGGTCGCCGTCATCGGATACGGCAGCCAGGGTCACGCCCACGCGCTCAACCTCCGCGACTCCGGGGTCGACGTCCGGATCGGGCTCGCCGAGGGCAGCCGCAGCCGGGCCAAGGCCGAGGCCGAGGGCCTGACGGTCCTCACGGTGGCCGACGCCGTTTCGCAGGCCGACCTCGTCGTCATCCTGACCCCGGACCAGGTGCAGCGCACCGTCTACGCGGAGCACATCCAGCCCCACCTCAAGGACGGCGCCGCGCTGCTCTTCGGCCATGGCTTCAACATCCGCTTCGGCTACATCACGCCCGAGGCTGGCTCCGACGTGATCATGGTGGCCCCGAAGGGTCCCGGTCACATCGTCCGGCGTGAGTTCGCCGACGGCCGTGGCGTGCCGGTGCTGCTCGCCGTCGAGCAGGATGCCTCCGGCGGCGCGTGGGACCTCGCCAAGTCCTACGCCAAGGCCATCGGTGGCCTGCGCGCCGGCGGCATCAAGACGACCTTCACCGAGGAGACCGAGACCGATCTCTTCGGTGAGCAGGCCGTGCTCTGTGGCGGCGCGTCGCAGCTGGTGATGTATGGCTTCGAGACCCTCGTCGAGGCCGGCTACCAGCCCGAGGTCGCCTACTTCGAGTGCCTCCACGAGCTCAAGCTCATCGTCGACCTCATGATCGAGGGCGGCATCGCCAAGCAGCGCTGGTCGGTCTCCGACACGGCGGAGTACGGCGACTACGTGTCGGGTCCGCGCGTCATCGACCCGCACGTGAAGGAGAACATGAAGGCGGTGCTCGGCGACATCCAGAACGGTGCCTTCGCCAAGCGCTTCATCGACGACCAGGACGCCGGCGCCCCGGAGTTCACCCGGCTCCGCGAGAAGGGTGCCCAACACTCGATCGAGGGCACCGGCAAGGAGCTGCGCAAGCTGATGGCCTGGGTCAAGGACACCGACAGCGACTACGTCGAGGGCTCGGCCGCTCGCTGACCCGTAGCCGGTCCGTCACCGGACGGCCCCGAGGCCGACCGCCCGTTCGTGGGGTGGTCGGCCTCTGCCGTGTCGGTCCGGCATCCGGGACGAGAGGTCCAGCCCCTGGTATCCGACCACGGGTCGTGGGGTCCTGTTCACATGGTGGTTACACGGGGCGCCGTTCCGAGGTCGAGCGCCTACACTCGCGAACGGCACACCGCGGTGCCTTCACTGGCCCGCGCCACCCCTCTCGATGACGGCGGGCCGAGCATCCGTCCGAAAGGGATCACCACGTGAGCAAGCCCGTTGTCCTCATCGCCGAAGAGCTGTCGCCCGCCACCATCGAGGCGCTGGGACCCGATTTCGAGGTCCGTTCGTGCGACGGAGCCAACCGTGACGAGCTCCTTCCGGCGCTCGCCGACGTCGACGCGGTCCTCATCCGCTCCGCGACGAAGATGGACGCCGAGGCGATCGCCGCGGCCAAGCAGCTGAAGGTCATCGCCCGCGCCGGTGTCGGCCTCGACAACGTCGACGTCCAGTCCGCGACCCAGGCCGGGGTCATGGTCGTCAACGCGCCGACGTCCAACATCACGTCCGCCGCCGAGCTCGCCGTCGGCCTGCTCCTCGCGACGGCCCGCAACATCGCGCCCGCCAGCCAGGCCCTCAAGGGTGGGGCGTGGAAGCGCAGCAAGTACTCCGGCGTCGAGCTGCTCGACAAGACGGTCGGCGTCGTCGGCCTCGGCCGGATCGGCGCGCTCGTCGCCGAGCGGCTCAAGGGCTTCGGCATGAAGATCATCGCCTACGACCCCTACGCATCCCCGGCCAAGGCCGGCCAGCTCGGTGCCCAGCTCGTGAGCCTCGACGAGCTGCTTGCGCAGTCCGACTTCATCACGATCCACCTGCCCAAGACCCCCGAGACCCTCGGCCTCATCGGCGAGGAGGCCCTGACCAAGGTCAAGCCCTCCGTGCGCATCGTCAACGCTGCCCGCGGCGGCATCGTCGACGAGGCCGCCCTCGCTCGTGCGATCGGTGAGGGCCGCGTCGCCGGTGCGGGTGTCGACGTGTTCGCCACCGAGCCCACGACGGAGTCGCCGCTCTTCGAGCACGAGTCGGTCGTCGTGACGCCCCACCTCGGCGCCTCGACCGACGAGGCGCAGGAGAAGGCCGGGGTCGCGGTCGCGAAGTCCGTCCGCCTGGCCCTCGGCGGCGAGCTCGTGCCGGACGCGGTCAACGTCAGCAGCGGCTTCATCGCCGAGGAGGTCCGCCCGGGGATCCCGTTGGTGGAGAAGCTCGGTCGCGTCTTCACCGCGGTCGCCGGCTCCGTCCCGGCGCAGCTCGACATCGACGTGCGCGGCGAGATCACCGAGCACGACGTCAGCGTCTGGAAGCTCGTCGCCCTCAAGGGCCTGTTCTCCGACGTCGTCGAGGAGACGGTCACCTACGTCAACGCGCCGGTGCTCGCCGAGCAGCGCGGTTGCGTCGTGCGCCTCGTCACCGACCCGGACTCGGGTGACTTCCGCAACGTGACGACCCTGCGCGGCACACTCGTCGATGGCACCGTCGTCAGTGTCTCGGGCACCCTCACCGGCCCGAAGATGGTCGAGAAGCTCGTCGGCATCAACGGCTACGACCTCGAGGTCCCGCTCACCGACCACATGCTCGTCTTCGAGTACTCCGACCGCCCGGGCGTCATCGGCGCCGTCGGCCGGATCCTCGGCGACGCCGACGTCAACATCGGTGGCATGCAGGTCTCGAGCCAGGGTGACCGCGCCATCGGCGTTCTCAACGTCGACCACGCCGTGACGGGGCAGCTCGCCTCCGACATCAGCGAGGCGGTCGAGGCGACGACGTTCTCGGTCATCCGGCTCGACAGCTGAGCTCACGTCGGTGGGGCGACCCCGCTGACGTATGCCGCTGGGCCGGCGCTCCTCCGGGGGTGCCGGCCCAGCGGCATGCCCGTCGAAAGCGGGCGTCTCATGTGGTGGGAAGGTCTTTGGACACCTTGTTACCCAGGCGTACCGTCGAACCCATGACGCGGCTCGTACTCATCGCCAGCCGCGGCGAGTCCCAGTAGTCAGCGACCTCGCCGCGGAGACCCCGCGTTGCCCACGGCGCTGACACGGCCCGCCCGCACCGCCATCAGCGCGCTCGAGCCACGGGCCCCCTCACAACCACGAACGACGCACACGGCAAGGAACGGATCATCATGAGCGACGACGCCCAAGCAGCACGACAGGCACTTCAGGAGTCCATGGACCTGCGCGACCAGGGCCACACCGAGGACTGACGCCGACGCCCCCGCCCTGCGGCGGGGGCGTTCTCGCATTTCGTGTGGTTCAGCAAATGAGACGCAGAATCCACATGACAAGACACAAAATAGGCTGACGACATGGCAGAGCAGCAGGTCACGGACGCGTACTCGATCGCCGTCATCGGTGGTGACGGGATCGGCCCCGAGGTCGTCGCCGAGGGCCTGAAGGTCCTCGACGCGGTGACCGGCGAGGCCGGCCCCAAGGTGTCGACGACGGAGTACGACCTCGGGGCGCGGCGCTGGCACGCGACGGGCGAGACGCTGCCCGCCTCCGTCCTCGAGGAGCTGCGCGGCCACGATGCGATCCTGCTCGGTGCCATCGGTGACCCGAGCGTCCCGAGCGGCCTCCTCGAGCGGGGCGTGCTGCTCCCGCTCCGCTTCGCGCTCGACCACTTCGTCAACCTGCGTCCCGCCAAGCTCTTCCCCGGCGTCGACAGCCCGCTCGACGTCGACCGCGTCGCCCCCGACGGCATCGACTTCGTCGTCGTCCGGGAGGGGACGGAGGGTCCTTACACGGGCAACGGCGGCGCCCTGCGGGTCGGCTCGGCCCAGGAGATCGCCACCGAGGTGAGCGTCAACACGCGCTTCGGCGTCGAGCGGGTCGTCCGCGACGCCTTCGCGCGGGCGGCGGCGCGACCGCGCCAGCACCTCACGCTCGTGCACAAGCACAACGTCCTGACCCACGCCGGCCACCTGTGGCGCCGCACCGTCGACGAGGTCGGTGCCGAGTTCCCCGACGTGACGATCGCCTACCAGCACGTCGACGCCGCAACCATCTTCATGGTCACCGATCCGGGCCGGTTCGACGTCATCGTCACCGACAACCTCTTCGGCGACATCATCACCGACATCGCCGCGGCCATCGCCGGCGGGATCGGCCTCGCGGCCTCGGGCAACATCAACCCGACCCGCACCACGCCGAGCATGTTCGAGCCTGTGCACGGCTCGGCGCCGGACATCGCGGGGCAGGGCAAGGCCGACCCGACGGCCGCGGTCCTCTCCGTCGCGATGCTCCTCGAGCACCTCGGCCGGGCCGACGACGCGACCCGCGTCGAGGCCGCCGTCGCCGCCGACCTCGTCGAGCGCGGCCGCGCCGCACGCAGCACGAGCGCCGTCGGCGACGCGGTAGCGGCGCGTCTCTGACTCGCGCCCCCGTGCCGTCATCCCGCTGTCGCCGTCTCACCATGTGGGCGGTAGCCTGACCACGATCACCGCAGCTTGCCTTGGAGGTACGTCATGACGCAGGAGTCCACCCACACCGCCGCGCCCGTCCGCCTGGACTTCGAGGTGACGCGCCGCGAGGACGTCGCGACGAGCGAGGCGATCGCGGCCGTGCACGCCGACCCCGGCTTCGGCAAGACCTTCACCGACCACATGGTCGTCGCGACGTGGACGCCGGAGGCCGGCTGGCACGACGCGCAGGTGCGCCCCTACGGTCCCTTCCAGCTCGACCCCGCCGCCGCGGTCCTGCACTACGCGCAGGAGATCTTCGAGGGGATGAAGGCCTACCGGCACGCCGACGGCTCCGTCTGGACCTTCCGGCCCGAGGCGAATGCCGCCCGCTTCGCGCGCAGCGCCCGGCGCCTCGCACTGCCGGTGCTCTCCGAGGACGACTTCCTCGCCTCGCTGCGCGCCCTCGTCGAGGTGGACCAGGAGTGGGTGCCCGCGGGTGATGCGGGGGAGCAGAGCCTCTACCTGCGGCCCTTCATGTTCGCGTCCGAGGCCTTCCTCGGCGTCCGCCCGGCGCAACGCGTCACCTACTCGGTCATCGCCTCGCCGGCGGGCGCCTACTTCGCCGGGGGTCTCAAGCCGGTGACCCTCTGGATCTCGACCGACTACGCCCGGGCGGGGGAGGGCGGCACCGGCGCCGCCAAGTGCGGCGGCAACTACGCGAGCTCGCTGGCTGGCCAGCTCGAGGGCGCGGCCCAGGGCTGTGACCAGGCCGTCTTCCTCGACTCCTCGACGCACACCTACATCGAGGAGCTCGGCGGGATGAACCTCTTCTTCGTCATGAAGGACGGGCGCCTCGTCACCCCCGAGCTGACCGGCACGATCCTCGAGGGCGTCACCCGCAGCTCGATCCTCGAGCTGGCCAAGGACCTCGACCTCGTGCCCGAGGAGCGGCGGATCCCCATCGCGGAGTGGAAGGACGCCGCCGCGAGCGGCGAGATCGCGGAGATCTTCGCCTGCGGCACGGCCGCCGTCGTGACCCCCGTCGGCGAGCTGCGCTGGGACGGCGGCTCGGTCGACCATCGCCGCGAGGGCCACACCGACCGCTACGCCGAGGCGATCCGCGCGCGGCTGCTCGACATCCAGTACGGCCGCGCCGAGGACACCCACGGGTGGATGACGCGACTCGTCTGACGTCCCGGCGATGAGCCGGCCCCGGCTCGTCGCGACGGACCTCGACGGCACCCTGCTGCGCGACGACGGGACGCTCTCGACGCGCACGGTCGCCGTGCTGCGTGCCGCCGAGGACGCGGGCGTGCACGTCGTCTTCGTGACGGCGCGCCCACCCCGGTGGCTCGACACCCTCGCGGACGCGGTGGCCGGGCACGGCACGGTGATCTGCGGCAACGGAGCCTTCGTCTATGCCGTGGGCACGCGCGAGGTGACAGAGGTCGACGGCTTCACGGCCGCGGTCCTGCACGACATCGTCCGCGACCTGCGGCTCGAGGCCCCGGACGTCCGCTTCGCCGCCGAGCGGGTCGCGGGCCTGTGGTCCGAGCCCGGGTTCCCCCACGACCCCGGCCACCCCCTGCCCGCAGATGCGGTCTGCGCCCCGATCGAGCGGCTCGACCACAGCGTCGTCGGCAAGCTGCTCGCGCGGTCGACCACGGTGGCCGACGACCACTTCCTCACGCTCGTCGAGCAGGTCGTGGGGGAGCGCGGCCACGTCGCCTTCTCCGGGGCGGGTGGCCTCGCCGAGGTCAGTGCGCGGGGCGTGACCAAGGCGGCCGCCCTCGAGCGGTGGGCCGCGCGCCTCGGGATCGGCCCCGAGCAGGTGTGGGCCTTCGGCGACATGCCCAACGATCTGCCGATGCTGCGGTGGGCCGGCACCGGTTGGGCCGTGGCCAATGCCCACCCCGACGTCCTCGACGCCTCCGACCGGGTCTGCGGGAGCAACGAGGAGGACGGCGTCGCCCGGGCCGTCGAGGCCGCCCTCGGCTCGTGAGGTCGCAGTCGGCCCCCGCACGACATCCTGATGGCGATCCCGGTGCTGCGCGGCACCATCGAGCACGGCGATGCGACCTCTGCGCCACTTCGGGGCCTGATCGGATAGGAAGGACCCATGGCAAAGCCACCGGCACTGACCGTCGAGCAGCTCCGCACCGAGATCGAGGCGGGTGACATCGACACGGTCATCGTCGCCTTCACCGACATGCAGGGCCGGCTCCAGGGCAAGCGGCTGCACGGGCACTACTTCCTCGACCACGTCCTCGAGGACGGCACGGAGGGCTGCAACTACCTCCTCGCCGTCGACGTCGACATGAACACGGTCAACGGCTACGCGATCAGCTCGTGGGAGCGCGGCTACGGCGACATGTTCTTCGATCTGGACCTCACGACGCTGCGCCGAACCCCCGGCTCGCCGCACTCTGCGACGATCCAGTGCGACCTCACCTGGATGGACCGTGGACCGGTGCTCCAGTCACCCAGGTCGGTGCTCAAGGCGCAGGTCGACCGGGCCGCCGCGCTGGGGCTCGTCGCGCACTGCGGCACCGAGCTCGAGTTCATCGTCTTCGAGGACTCCTTCGACCAGGCCTGGGACCGTGGCTACGCCGGGCTCACGCCCGCCAACCGCTACAACGTCGACTACTCGATCCTCGGCGGTGAGCGGGTCGAGCCGCTGCTGCGGGAGATCCGCAACGAGATGTACGCCGCGGGGGCCGTCGTCGAGAGCGCCAAGGGGGAGTGCAACCTCGGGCAGCACGAGATCGGGTTCCTCTTCGACGAGGCGGTCCGGACGTGCGACAACCACGTCATCTACCGCAACGCGGCCAAGGAGATCGCGGCCCACCACGGTCAGTCGCTCACCTTCATGGCGAAGTTCGACCAGCGCGAGGGCAGCTCGTGCCACATCCACCTCTCGCTCCGCGGCACCGACGGCGAGACGGTCTTCGCCGACGCCGACCGGGAGGGTGGGCACAGCGCGATGTTCGACCACTTCCTCGCCGGCATCCTCGGGACCCAGCGCGAGCTTACGTACTTCTATGCGCCGAACATCAACTCCTACAAGCGGTTCGCCTCGGCGAGCTTTGCGCCGACTGCGGTGGCGTGGGGGCGCGACAACCGCACCTGCGCGCTCCGGGTCGTCGGTCACGGGGCCGGGCTGCGGGTCGAGAACCGGGTCGGCGGCGGTGACCTCAACCCCTACCTCGCCGTCGCGGCGATGCTCGCCGCCGGCCTGCACGGCATCGAGCGGGAGCTCGAGCTCGGCCCTGCTCTCGAGGGGAACGCCTACACGTCCGGCGCCCCGAGGGTCCCGTCCACCCTCCAGGAGGCCCGTGACCTGCTGGCCGGCTCGACCGTCGCGCGAGCGGCATTCGGGGACGAGGTCGTCGACCACTACGTCAACGCCGCCGACGTCGAGATCACCGCGTTCAACGCGGCGGTCACCGACTGGGAGCGCCGTCGCGGTTTCGAGCGCCTATGACCCACCCCGCCCCGCCCCCACCCACCCCCGACCCCCACGCGGTTCGATGTATCGGCGCGCCCCAGAGGGCGCGCAGATACATCGAACCGCGGTTCAGAACAGGACCCAGGTAGTCCATGAGCACGCACGAGGTCATCAACCCGGCGACCGAGCAGGTCGTCGCAACGGTGCCGCTCGCCTCGCTGGAGGAGGCCGACACGGTCATCGAGCGCGCGGCGAAGGCCGGCCCGGCATGGGCCGCCGTCACGCCGGCCGATCGGGGCCGGCTGCTGCGGCGCTTCGCCGACCTCGTCGGTGAGCACGAGGAGGAGCTGGCCCAGCTCGAGGTGGCCAACGCCGGTCACACCGTCGGCAACGCCCGGTGGGAGGCGAGCAACGTCCGCGACGTGCTCACCTACTACTCGGCCGCCCCCGAGCGGAACCTCGGTCAGCAGATCCCCGTGGCCGGCGGGATCGACCTCACCTTCCGCGACCCGATCGGGGTCGTCGGGATCATCGTCCCGTGGAACTTCCCCATGCCGATCGCCGGCTGGGGGTTCGCCCCGGCCCTGGCCGCCGGCAACACCGTCGTGCTCAAACCGGCCGAGCTGACCCCCCTCACCGCGCTGCGCCTCGGCGAGCTCGCCCTCGAGGCGGGGATACCGAAGGGGGTCTTTTCCGTCGTTCCCGGCCGGGGCGACGTCGTGGGGGAGCGCTTCGTCACTCACCCCGACGTCCGCAAGGTCTGTTTCACCGGGTCGACGGTCGTCGGCCAGCGGATCATGCGCGGTGCTGCCGAGCAGGTCAAGCGGGTCACCCTCGAGCTGGGCGGCAAGAGCGCCAACATCGTCTTCGCCGACTCCGACCTCGAGCTCGCTGCGGCCCGGGCGCCCTACGGGATCTTCGACAACGCCGGGCAGGACTGCTGCGCCCGGAGCCGAATCCTCGTGCAGCGCAGCGTGTTCGACACCTTCATGGAGCACTTCGAGACGGCGGTGCGTGGCGTCGTCGTCGCCGACCCCCGCGACGAGGTCTCCGAGATGGGGCCGCTCATCAGTGCGGGCCAGCGCGACCGGGTCCGGTCCTACATCGAGGAGGCGGCCGAGGACGTCGACGTCGCCTTCCGCGGAGAGGCCCCCGAGGGAGCCGGCTACTGGTACCCGGCGACGGTCGTCCTCCCGCGCTCGACGAGCGACCGGGTCTGGCAGGAGGAGGTCTTCGGCCCCGTCGTGGCGGTCCTGCCGTTCGACGACGAAGCCGACGCGATCGCCAAGGCCAACGACACGGCATACGGACTCTCGGGGTCGATCTGGACGCGCGACATCGGGCGGGGCCTGCGCACCGCCCGGGCCGTCGAGGCCGGCAACCTCTCCGTCAACTCGCACAGCAGCGTGCGCTACTCGACCCCGTTCGGCGGCGTCAAGCAGAGCGGCATCGGGCGCGAGCTCGGTCCCGACGCGCTCGAGGCCTTCACCGAGCTGAAGAACGTCTTCATCTCCACCGACTGAGAGAAAGGAACCACCCATGGCAGGCAGGCTCGAAGGCCGCGTGGCGGTCATCACGGGAGGGTGCTCCGGCATCGGTCTCGCGACCGTGCGCCGGTTCGCAGCGGAGGGCGCCGTCGTCGTGATCGGCGATCTCGACGAGGCCGCGGGACCGCGGATCGCCGAGGAGGTCGGGGGCACGTTCGTGCGCACCGACGTCGTCGACAAGGGCGACGTCGACCGCCTCTTCCGCGTCGCGAAGCAGACCCACGGCTCCGTCGACATCGCCTTCAACAACGCGGGCATCAGCCCGCCCGAGGACGACTCGATCCTCGACACCGAGCTCGACGCGTGGCGGCGGGTGCAGGAGGTGAACCTCACCTCGGTCTACCTCTGCTGCAAGGCGGCCCTGCCCTACATGATCGAGCAGGGCAAGGGCTCGATCATCAACACGGCGTCCTTCGTGGCCGTCATGGGCGCGGCGACGTCTCAGATCTCCTACAGCGCGAGCAAGGGCGGCGTCCTGTCGATGTCCCGCGAGCTCGGGGTGCAGTTCGCCCGGCAGGGGGTCCGCGTCAACGCACTCTGCCCCGGACCGGTCAACACGCCACTGCTGCAAGAGCTCTTTGCAGCCGACGCCGAGCGGGCAGCGCGGCGGCTGGTGCACGTGCCGATGGGCCGGTTTGCCGAGCCGGAGGAGATCGCGAGCGCCGTGCTCTTCCTCGCGTCCGACGACTCGAGCTTCATGACCGCCTCGACCTTCCTCGTCGACGGCGGGATCTCCGGCGCCTACGTCACCCCGGTCTAGGCCCGTCGTGACCCGTCCCGTGATCGGCATCACCGCCTACGTCGAGCCCGCGTCGCGCGGGGACTGGGTCGACGTGCCGAGCACCCTCGTGCCGCACGACTACGTCCGCCAGGTCGAGGCGGCCGGCGGGCTCGCGCTCGTCGTGCCGCCCCGACCCGAGGCGACCGATGGCGACGTCGTCGAGCTCCTCCGCCGCCTCGACGGCATCCTGCTCGCCGGCGGGGTGGACGTGGCCCCCGAGCGGTATGCCGCCCACCGCCACCCGAGCGTCCAGGCCTCACGCGAAGACCGGGACACGACCGAGCTGGCGGTGGCCCGGCTCGCCCGGACACGTGACCTGCCGGTGCTCGGGATCTGCCGCGGCATGCAGGTGATGGCGGTCGCGGCCGGGGGAGTGCTCGAGCAGCACGTGCCCGAGCGGGTCGGTCACGAGGAGCACTCGCCCGGGCCGGCGACCTACGGCGCTCACCCGGTCTCGACCGTGGCCGGGACGATGCTCCGGGAGATCCTCGGGACCGACGTCGTCGTTCCCAGCTACCACCACCAGTCCGTCCTGACCCACCCCGGTTACCTCGCCTCCGCGTGGGCGCCCGACGGCACGCTCGAGGCGATGGAGCACCCTGGGTCGAGCTTCGCCGTCGCCGTGCAGTGGCACCCCGAAGTCGGCAGCGACCCGCGCCTCTTCGAGGCGCTCGTCGAGGCCTCCCGGGATCAGGCGGTCCGCCGTGCGAGGCTGGGTGCATGACGCCTGTCCGTCGCCCCGTCGTGGGGATCTCCGCCTATGCCGAGGACGTCGACCGGGGAGCGTGGGGCGCCGTGTCGTGCCGGGTCGTCCCGACCACCTACGTGGAGCGCGTCGAGGCGGCCGGCGGTCTCGCGGTGCTGCTGCCCTGCCGGGCGGACGCCGACGACGCGATGGCCGAGCAGGTGGTCGGCATGCTCGACGCGCTCGTGCTCGTCGGTGGCGGTGACGTCGCCGGCGCGTGGTTCGGCGAGCAGGACCACCCCTCCATCGGCCCGGTCGACGTGGCGCGGGACGAGTTCGAGATCCGTCTCGCCCGGGCCGCGATCGCGTCGGACCTGCCGATGCTCGGGGTGTGTCGCGGGATGCAGGTGATGGCGGTCGCCGCGGGCGGCACCGTGGAGCAGCACATCCCGGACCGCACCGGCGACAACGCGCACGGCGCCGTCGTCGGCGGCTACCACGAGCACGTCGTGCGCACGGTCGCCGGGACCGTCGTGGCCGACCTCGTGGGCGCGTCGATGGAGGTCAGCTGCCACCACCACCAAGGCGTCGGCCACCATCCCGGGTTCGTTGCGAGCGCCTGGTCGGATGACCCGACGCTCGAGGCGATGGAGGCGCCGGGCGCACGCTTCCGCCTGGGGATCCAGTCACACCCCGAGACACGGCCCGACAGCCGCTTCTTCGCGGCGCTCGTTGCGGCGGCCGCCGGAGCCGCCCCCGGTCCCACGATCCGGACCGGGGGTTCCACGGAGCGGGACGCCGTCCTACGGTGATCGTGTGATGAAGCGCCTCGTGGCCACCGCCACGCTCATTATCGGCTAGCGCGACGAGCACCACTCGTCGCGCAGACCTCCCAACCCTGGGGGGTCTTTTTGTTTCCCGATCCACCTCTGAGGGAGACGCCACGAGGCCACCACCCCGGCCGAGCGGCACCCGCGAGAACGCCGATGGAGCACCGAGACGGGTCGTCACGACCCGGGCCGCAACGGCCCACCCCCGAGATCAAGGACACTGACGGTCATGGAAGCCCTGCACGTCTACGACACCACCCTGCGCGACGGCGCTCAGCAGGAGGGGCTCAACCTCTCGGTGTCCGACAAGCTCGCCATCGCCGGACTGCTCGACGATCTCGGGGTCGACTTCATCGAGGGGGGTTGGCCGGGGGCGAACCCGAAGGACACGGAGTTCTTCGCGCGGGCTCGCACCGAGCTGCCCCTGCGGCACGCGACCCTCGCCGCGTTCGGCGCGACCCGGCGGGCCGGAGGTGTGGCAGCGCAGGACGTCCTCGTCCAGGCGCTGCTCGACTCCGGCGCGCCGGTGGTCTGCCTCGTCGCGAAGTCGCACGTCCGGCACGTCGAGGAGGCCCTGAAGACCACGCTCGAGGAGAACCTCGCCATGGTGCACGACACCGTGAGCCACCTCGTCGGGCAGGGTCGTCGGGTCTTCCTCGACGCCGAGCACTTCTTCGACGGGTGGCGGCTCGACCGCGACTACGCGCTGTCCGTCGTGCGGACCGCCCACGAGGCGGGCGCCGAGGTCGTCGTCCTCTGCGACACCAACGGTGGGATGCTCCCGCACCAGATCGAGGAGGTCGTCACCGACGTCATCAGCTCGACCGGTGCCCGGATCGGGGCGCACTGCCACAACGACACCGGTTGTGCCGCAGCGAACTCCGTGGCCGCCGTCCGGGCCGGCGCGACCCACGTCCAGGGCACCGTCAACGGCTACGGCGAGCGCACCGGCAACGCCGACCTGCTCACGGTCGTGTCCAACCTCCAGTTCAAGCTCGGACACGACGTCATGGACGGGGAGTCCCTCCGGCGCGGCATGCACATCGCACACGCCATCAGCGAGGTCACCAACGTGCCGGCCTACAGCCGCCAGCCCTACGTCGGCGCCAGTGCCTTCGCGCACAAGGCAGGCCTGCACGCAAGCGCGCTCAAGGTCAACCCTGACCTCTACCAGCACATGGACCCAGCCCTCGTCGGCAACGGCATGCGCACCCTCGTCTCCGACATGGCGGGCCGGTCGAGCATCGAGCTCAAGGCTCGCGAGGCCGGCCTCGACCTCTCGGAGCGCCCCGACGTCGTCGCCTCCGTCCTCGCCGAGGTCAAGTCCCTCGAGCAGGTCGGCTGGACCTTCGACGCGGCCGACGCGACCGTGGAGCTGATGATGCGCGAGGCCCTCGACCCGGGGTGCACCGACTACTTCTCCGTCGAGTCCTGGCGGGTCATCACCGATGCGACCGGCTCGGAGGGCGCCACCTCGGAGGCCACGGTGAAGATCAACGCCGACGGCTGCCGCCTCATCGCCACGGGGGAGGGCAACGGGCCCGTCAACGCGCTCGACCATGCGCTTCGTGAAGCGCTCAGCCGGGCCTACCCGGAGATCGAGAAGATCGAGCTCATCGACTTCCGGGTGCGGATCCTCGATGCATCCCACGGCACCGACGCGGTGACCCGGGTGCTCATCGAGACCTCCGACGGTGAGACGTCGTGGAACACGATCGGGGTTGCCGGGTCGATCCTCGCCGCGTCCTGGCGTGCCCTCACCGACGGGATCGTCCAGGGGCTGCTGCGTCAGGGCGTCCCGAGGCGCTGACCGAGCATTGCGGCCAGGCCGGGGAGCCAGCCGGGCGCGAGTGCCGAGAAGGCTGTGCCGTCCCGGGCGGGGGCTCCCGACGGGATCGCCCCGACGAGGCCGTGGTCGAGCCCGTTGAAATACGCACGGTTGCTCAGCTCGATGGCGTCGGGGTCTTCGGGCCATGCCCCGATGACGATGCCGAGCTGGCGGATTCCTCGACGGTGCAACGCCTCTCGGGTCAACATCGTGTGGTTGAGGGTGCCGAGCGCGCTCCGGGCGACCGTCAGCACCCCGACGTCGAGGCCGTGGCTCCCGACGGCCACGACGAGGTCGGCGAGGGTGTCGGCATCCCCGGTCAGCTCCACGAGCAGGCCACCGGCCCCTTCGACGAGGACATGGTCGTGTGCCGCGGCCAGGGCGCCGACAGAGGACACGTGGTGCGTGAGGCCAGGCAGGACGGCGTCCTCCCGGTCAGCAGCGGGCCGCGGGGCCATCGGGTCGCGCAGGCGCACCCCGTCGTGGCCGGGCACACCCGTGAGCCGCGTCACCTCTGCCATGTCACCGGGCTCACCGGGCTCACCGGGCTCACCGGGCTCACCGGGCTCACCGGGCTCACCGGGGACGACACCGGTCTGGGTGGGCTTGTAGGCGGCGACGGTCCGGCCCGCTCCCACGAGCAGGGCCGCGACAGCGGCGGTGACAGCAGTCTTGCCGACGTCGGTGTCCGTCCCGGTCACGACGATGATCTGCGGCAGGCTCATCCCTGCCTCCTCTCCAGGGCTGGTTCGACGGCGGGCACGTGGGTGGGGTCAGGGGTGGGCTCCGTCGCCCGGGTGGGTGGGGCCGGCGTCTCCCGGACGCTTGCAGTCATTCGCTGTGCACCTGCGCGACCGCGCCGACGATCCCGGCCGTGACCGCGGCGACCTCCTCGGACGTGCAGACGTAGGGGGGCATCGTGTAGACGAGGTCGCGGAAGGGCCGCACCCAGACGCCCCGCTCCAACGCCGCCCGGGTGACGGCCTGGACGTCGACCGGACCGCGGAGCTGGACGACACCGACGGCGCCGAGCGTCCGGACATCTTTGACGCACGAGAGATCCCGAGCGGGAGAGAGGCCAGAGACGAGGCCGGCGCCCACGCGGGACACGTCCTCCCGCCAGCGGTCACCGAGCAGGTCGAGGGAGGCGCAGGCGATCGCGCAGGCGAGCGGGTTGGCCATGAAGGTCGGGCCGTGCAGGAGAGCCCGAAACGTCGACCGGGTGATCGTCGCGCCGACGGCGGCCGTCGTGAGGACGGCGGCGAGGCTGAGGTAGCCGCCGGTGAGCGCCTTGCCGACGCAGATGACGTCGGGCGACACGGCGGCCCACTCCGACGCGAAGAGCCGGCCGGTGCGCCCGAAGCCCGTCGCGATCTCGTCGACCACGAGGAGCAGGCCGTGGTCGTCGGCGACCTCCCGCATCGTCCGCAGTGCGTCGGGGTGGTAGACGTGCATCCCGCCGGCGCCCTGGAGGACGGGTTCGACGACAATCGCGGCCAGGTCGGCGGAGTGCTCCCGGGCGGTGCGGCGGAAGGAGTCCTGCCACCGCGCCAGCGCGGACTCGTCGGTCTCCCAGTGCTCGTCCGCGGTGTCGGCCCCGACGAGCACTGCCGCTGGAGGACGTGGGGCGAACACGTGGTGGGCGAGCACACCCGGGAAGGCCGAGTGCATCCCGTCGACCGGGTCGCACACGCTCATCGCCGCGAAGGTGTCGCCGTGGTAGCCACCCCGCACCGTGAGGAAGCGCTGACGGCCCGGGCGGCCCGCCGCGGCCTGGAACTGGAGCGCGAGCTTGAGCGCCACCTCCACGGAGACCGATCCGGAGTCGGCGAAGAAGACATGGGCCATCTCGCCGGGGGCGATCGCGGTGAGACGCTCGGCGAGTGCGACGGCGGGCTCGTGCGTCAGGCCCCCGAACATGACGTGGCTGAAGCGGTCGATCTGGCCGTGGGCAGCCGCGTCGAGTGCCGGGTGGCGGTAGCCGTGGACCGCGCACCACCACGAGGCCATCGCGTCGATCGCCTCGTGACGGGTCCCGTCGGGGGCCGTCAGCCCCAGCCGGACACCGGCGGCGGAGCTGACGGCATACGGCTCCGGCCCGTCGAGCGGCGCGTAGGGGTGCCAGACGAGTCCGCGGTCGCGGGTCCCGAGCGAGATTGGCTCGGTCACAGGTGGATTCACGCGTTGGGCAGAGACTGTGTGCCCGCGCCGCGGCGCCGCTTGACCGGGTCGTGGGAGGTGCCACCGCCGACGAGCGCGGGCTCGGCGTCAGGCGTCTCGCCACCCAGCACGACGAAGCCGTTGTCGCGGATCAGCTCGAGATCGGCCTCGGCGGCCTGACCCTCGGACGTGAGGTAGTCGCCGAGGAAGATCGAGTTGGCGACGTGGAGTGCGAGGGCCTGCAACGAGCGGAGGTGCATCTCACGGCCACCGGCGATCCGGATCTCCCGGTCGGGGCAGACGAAGCGCGCCATGGCGAGGATCCGCACGCAGCGGCCGGGAGTCAGCTCCCAGGTGCCTTCGAGCGGGGTGCCGTCGAAGGGCATCAGGAAGTTGACCGGGATCGAGTCGCTGTCGAGGTCGCGCAGGGCGAAGAGCGCCTCGACGAGCTGCTCGTCGGTCTCGCCGAGCCCGGCGATGAGCCCGGAGCAGGGGGAGAGGCCGGCGTCCTTGGCCCGCGCCACCGTGGCGACGCGGTCGGCGTAGGTGTGGCTCGTGACGATCGCGTCGTGGTGCGACTCGGCCGTGTTGATGTTGTGGTTGTAGGCGTCGACACCGGCCTCGCGCAGGCGCTCGGCCTGACCGTCCCTGAGCAGCCCGAGGCAGGCGCAGACCTCGACCTGCGGGTGCTCCTGCTTGAGCGCCCCCACCATCCCCGCGACGCGCTCGACGTCGCGGTCCGTCGGGCCCCGACCGCTCGAGACCATGCACACCCGCGTGGCTCCTCCGCGCAGGCCGGCGGCGGCCTGCGCGAGTGCCTCGTCGGTCTTCAGCCACGTGTACTTGAGGATCTCGGCCGTGGAGCCGAGCCGCTGGGAGCAGTAGCTGCAGTTCTCGGGGCACAGGCCGGACTTGAGGTTGACGAGGTAGTTGACCTTGACCGTGTTGCCGAAGTGTTTGCGTCGCAGGCGTGCTGCCGCCGAGACCACGTCGAGCAGCTCGTCCTCGCCCGACCGGAGGACGTCGAGTGCCTGCGCCGGAGAGACGGTCGTGCCGCCGAGGACGGCATCGGCGAGGTCGTCGAAACGTCGGGTCATGGTGCTCCTTGCGCGGGACGGTGAACGGTGCTGAACTTGAACGGTGTTCAGTATGCCGAGGCGCCGGGCCCGGCTGTCAACGGGGGCAGGTGTCGGGTGGCTCTCAGCCGCGACCAGGTGATCGACGCAGCCGTGGGAATCCTCAGCCGCTACGGCCTCGCCGACCTGTCGATGCGGCGGCTGGCCCGCGAGCTCGGGGTGGCTCCCGGCGCCCTCTACTGGCATGTCAGCGGCAAGCAGGAGCTGCTCGTCGAGGTGGCTGACGCGCTGCTCGCGCAGATCCCGGTCCCGCCCGCTGAGCAGCCGCCGGAGGAGGCGGTCGTCTCCCTGGCCCTGGCCGTCCGAGGGGCCGTCCTCAGGGTCCCCGACGGTTCCGAGGTCGTGGCACTCGCGTATGCCGTCGAGCCGCGGGCCGCCGGACCGTTGCGTGAGCTGTCGCGCCAGGTCGGCCGGCTGGGCCTCAGTGGGCTCGAGCGGGACGATGTCGTCGACCTGCTCGTCCACCACGTCCTCGGCAGCGTCACCACGGAGCAGAACCAGCAGACGGCGGCGCGGCTCGACCCGGACTTCACGCCCCGTTCCGAGACGGCTGCGACGAAGTCCTTCGAGGGCGGGCTGTCGGTCATCCTGCGCGGTCTGGGGGCCGGTCGCGCTGGCTGACGATCTGCGCCGGCCGCGGGTCTCAGAGAGCTGTAATCTCTTGCAGAAGAATCGAATTCGTTCCCGTGGACCCTTCCATCTGGGTTGGAGTACAGGTAGAATCGAACACATGATCGGGGTTGCGGAGACGGAGAGCCTGGAGGCCTTGGTGGCCGTCGTCTCCGTCCTCTCACGCATCGAAGGGACGGGGACGGACCGCGTCCGCGTCGACCAGCTCGGCCTCCTGGAGCGGGTCAAGTCCGCCGCGGCGGCGGCTCAGGTGAGGATCACGGCGGCCTTCGTCGAGTCCCAGTCCGAGGTGGCGGAGCAGTGGCACGAGCGGGCTCGGGAGTGCTCGGTGGCCGGTGACTTCGAGGGTTGGCGGGCCGCCCGTGATCACGTGACAGCGGCTTCCCTTCCCGTGACGCAGTCGGGTGAGGTGGGGGAGTCCCCGACGGGACGTCGTCGCCGCGTTCGGCACTCATCCACGGGGACGGGAGTGTCCGCACAGGTGGCGCTGGCCCGCCACGAGTCGCCCGTTCGCGGAGCCCAGCACGTCGGTCTCGCGCTCGCGCTGACCCGGGAGATGCCCCACACCCTGGCCGCCCTCGAGGCGGGGGAGCTGAGCGAGGCGCGTGCCCTCATCATCGTCCGGGAGACGGCGGGTCTGGGCACGGATCAGCGCTCGGCCGTCGACGCCGAGGTGGTGGACGGGTCCGACGGGGGCGAGCGTGTCGGCGACCTCGGTGACAAGGAGCTCGCCCGCCGGGTCCGGGCGGTGGCGTATCGCATCGACGCCGAGGCGGTGATGGCTCGATCGGCTCGCGCCGAGGCCGATCGCCGGGTGACGATCCGTCCGGCCCCCGACACGATGGCCTACGTCACGGCGCTGCTGCCGGTCGCCCAGGCCGTGGCCGTGCACGCCTCCCTCACGGCGGCTGCCGACTCGGCGCGTGCCGCGGGGGACGAGCGGGGCAAGGGCCAGGTGATGGCCGACGCCCTCGTCACCCGGGTCACCGGCCAGGAGCGCGCCGACGCGGTGCCGGTCGAGGTCCAGCTCGTGATGACGGACCGGTCGCTGCTCGTCGGTGACGGCGCTCCCGCCCAGCTCCTCGGCTACGGGTCGGTCCCGGCCGAGTGGGCTCGGCGGCTTCTGCGCGGCACCGTCGACACCGTCCCCGAGGCCGCGGCCTGGCTGCGCCGGCTCTACACCCACCCGCAGACCGGTGCCCTCGTCGCGATGGACTCGACCCGCCGCACCTTCGAGGGTGGACTGCGTCGCTACCTCCTCACGCGGGACGCCGCGACCTGCCGGACCCCGTGGTGCGACGCCCCGGTCCGGCACGTCGACCACATCCGCGACCACGCCGATGGCGGGCCCACGACGGCGGAGAACGGCCAAGGTCTGTGCGTGCGGTGCAACCTCACCAAGCAGCTTCCCGGCTTCCGCGCGAGACCACTGTCGAGTCAGCGTCCCGGCGCACCCCACACGGTGGAGACCGTCACCCCGACGGGTCATCACTACCGCTCGACTGCCCCACCGCTGCTCCCGGGCCACCGGCCCGACCGCGCGAGAAGTCACCTCGAGGCCTGGTTCGAGCAGGCCCTCGCCTCCTGAGCCGGGGACGATGGACTCACTTCTGCCGAAGGGCGCCGATGCCGTCGAGCCGCAGCTCCGCGGCCTCGTCGCGATGGCTCCCTGTCGACCCGACGTGCTCGTCGCTGATGGTGGACCCTTGCTCAGGACTTGCTCAGGACATGCTCAGGACATGGACGAAGGCCATCGCGTGACCGCGTCCGACCCCGTACCGGTCGGCATCTCATTGTCCACAAGGCCGTCGAGCGCGTCGAGGATCTCGGAGCGCAGCTGCTGGCCGCGGACCGAGAAGCCCCGCTGCGCCGCGGCATACTCCGCCTTGCCCTCGGGCGTCTCGATCCGCACCGGCTCGTAGCCGAGCTCGCTCAGGTCGTACGGGGCGGCCCGCATGTCGAGGGAGCGGATCTCACGGGCGAGACCGAAGCACTCCATCACGAGGTCGCTCGAGATGGCGGGGACGAGCTTGTGGGCCCACTTGTAGAGGTCCATCCCGGCATGGAGGCACCCGGGCTGCTCGAACGCGGGCTGATCCGCCCGGGTGGGGGAGAGCAGGTTGCGCGGGACGGCCTCCGGCGTGAAGAAGCGGAAGGCGTCGAAGTGCGAGCACGCGACCTGGTGGCTCTCGACCACGGCGTCGGTGCCGTCGGGCCCGAGGCGGAGCGGCCAGCCCGCGTGCCGGACGTCCGAGGAGTCGAGCCGGTAGACCATGGCCCACTCGTGCAGTCCGAAGCAGCCGAAGCGCCCGGGACGGGCGGCCGTCCGGGCGAGCAGGTCGCGCACGAAGCACACGGTGTCGCCGCGCGCCTCGAGGAAGGCGGCGTTGTCGACCGATACGACGTTGTCCTTCAGCTGATAGAAGCGCCAGTCCCGTTGCGCCGCAGTCGCACCGCTTGCGAGGCCGACCCCTGCGCCGGGGTGCCACCGCCGCAGCTGGGCGGGCTTGAAGGCGTAGTAGGTGAAGAGGAAGTCCTCGACCGGGTGGCGCCGCCCGTCCGCCCGTCGCGCCCGGTGGCCGGCTGTCGCAGCGTCGACGCGCGTCTCGTGCTCCGTCTCGCGTCCGCGCCAGTCGCTCTCGCCGAGGATCTTCACCCGACGAGGGTAGGCGAAGGGCGGCGGACCGCGGGGTGGCGGGCTACGCGGTCGAGCCCGGCGTCGACGCCCTCCTCCAGCGGCTCTCGGCCTATCGGGGACAGGCGCTCGTGGAGCCTCCCCAGGCGCGGAGGTGATCCGGGCCGGGTGGTGGTCGTAGGGTGGCACGGTGCGTATCGCGAGGTTCACGACCGGGGACGACCCGGCATACGGCATCGTCCAGGGCGACCCCGGCAGCGAGGTGATCACCCCGTTGGCCGGCGACCCCCTCTACATCGGGCTCCAGCCGTCGGGCGCCGACCCCGTCATGCTCGCGGACGTCCGCCTGCTGGCACCCGTCATCCCGCGCTCGAAGATCGTCGCCATCGGCAAGAACTACGCCGACCACGCGCGGGAGATGGGCGGCGAGGCGCCCGCCGAGCCGATGATGTTCTTCAAGCCCAACACCGCCGTCGTCGGACCGTTCGACCCGGTGGTCCTGCCCGCCGGCAGCAGCGAGGTGTCCTACGAGGGTGAGCTCGCCGTCGTGATCAAGACCATCACCAAGGGCGTCAAGGCCAAGGACGCGGCCGACTGCATCTACGGCTACACCGTCGCCAACGACGTCACCGCCCGCGACTGGCAGCGCAGCGACGGCCAGTGGGCGCGTGCCAAGGGCTTCGACACCAGCTGCCCGCTCGGGCCCTGGGTCGAGACCGACCTCGACACCGCGGGCCTGTCCATCGTCACGACGCTCGACGGAGACGTCATGCAGGACGGCTCGACCGCTGACATGGTGCACGGCATCGCTGCGATCATCGAGTACGCCTCGGCGGTCTTCACCCTGCTGCCCGGTGACGTCATCCTCACCGGCACCCCGGCGGGGGTGGGCCTGGTCGAGGCGGGACAGCAGGTGACCGTCGAGATCGAGGGCATCGGCGCGCTCACCAACACCTTCGTGCGACGCTGACCCCGTGAGGCGTGGGCGCCCCGGCCAGTAGGCTGGCGCCACCATGAGCGACACGAACACCACTGCCGGTATGCCGTCCATCCCCTCAGCGTCCGCCCCCGCCGTCGAGGTGCGACCCGCCCCCACCCCCCGGGTCTCGACGTCGGACGGGTCAGGCCCGGTCCGGACGCGAGTGGCCCCGTCGCCGACGGGCGACCCCCACGTCGGTACGGCATACATGTCGCTGTTCAACCTCGCCTTCGTGCGTCAGCAGGGCGGGCAGTTCGTGCTCCGGGTGGAGGACACCGACCGCGCCCGCTTCCGCGAGGACAGCGAGGCACAGCTCTACGACATGCTCGGCTGGCTGGGGCTCAACTGGGACGAGGGTCCCGACATCGGTGGCCCCTTCGCGCCCTACCGTCAGTCGGAGCGTCTCGAGACCTACCGCCCCTACGTCGACCGGCTCCTCGCCGACGGGCACGCCTACCTCTGCTGGTGCTCCAGCGAGCGCCTGACGCAGATGCGCGAGGTCCAGCAGAAGACGAAGCAGCCGACCGGCTACGACCGGCTCTGCGTCGGCAAGACCCGCGAGGAGCGGGCCGAGCTGCCCGGCTTCAGTGAGACCCCCGTCGTGCGGATGCTCGTGCCCGAGGACGTCTCCCTCGTCTTCGACGACATCATCCGCGGGAAGGTCTCGGCGCCGCGGCCCGACGACCAGGTCATCCTCAAGGCCGACGGCTTCCCGACCTACCACCTCGCCGTCGTCGTCGACGACCACGAGATGGGGATCACGCACGTCGTCCGCGGCGAGGAGTGGATCAGCTCGACGCCGAAGCACGTGCTGCTCTACCAGTGGCTCGGGCTCACGCCCCCGAAGTTCGCGCACATGCCGCTGCTGCGCAACACCGACAAGTCGAAGATCTCCAAGCGCAAGAACCCCGCGGCGCGCCTCACCTGGTTCCGCGAGGAGGGCTACCTGCCCGAGGCACTCGTCAACTTCCTTGCGCTGCTGGCCTACCCGCCGCAGCAGGACGCCGAGGGCAACGACGTCGAGGTCTTCACCTTCGAGGAGTTCAGCGCCAGTTTCGACTGGGCGAAGGTCAACCCGATCGGGCCGATCTTCGACCTCAAGAAGCTCGAGTGGCTCAACGGTGTGCACATCCGCGCGCTGCCGACGGGGGAGTTCGCCTCGCGGCTGCTGCCCTACCTCGAGGCGGCCGGGGTGCTCTCGGACAGCCCGTCGCTCGGTGAGCTCGCGCGGCTCGAGCTCGTCGCGGAGCTGATCCAGACCCGGATGGCCCTGCTCACCGAGGCACCCGCGCTCGTGGGCCCCTTCTTCGTCGCGGACGACCAGCTCGAGATCGCCGAGGACGCCCGCGCCCAGCTCAAGGACGACGCCCCTGCAGTCCTCGACGAGGCACTCCGCGTCCTCGGGGACCTCGACGACCACGGCGCGGGGGTCCTCGGCACGGCCAGCGCGTGGAACGCCGACGAGATCCAGTCGACGTTGCGCGCTGCGATCGTCGACGGTCTCGGCATCAAGCCCCGGCTGGCCTTCGGGCCGCTGCGCACGGCCGTCTCCGGCGCCCGGATCTCCCCGCCGCTCTTCGAGTCGATGGAGATCCTCGGCAAGACCTCGACGCTGAGCCGGCTGCGCGCCCTGCGCGACTCCCTCTGAGCGGCGGGCCGGCGGTGGGGATCTGGCCGCTGCACGGCATACGGCTGCAGGCAGGCGAGGTCCACCTGCGGGTGGCCAGGGAATCCGATCTCGACGCCCTCGCGGTGCTGCTGCCGCCGGACGTGGAGCAGGACCCCGCGGCCACGAGGTATGCCGCCCTCGACGCCGGTGCCAACCGGTCCGCCGTCCTCGCGCAGTCCTACTGGCGGGCGATGGGCCTGTGGTCACCGGCGGACTGGGCGCTGCCCTTCGTCGTCAGCGCCGGGGGCCGGGTCGTCGGCGTGCAGTGGCTGGAGGGGCCGGACTACCCGACGGACCGCACCGTCGACTCGTCGTCCTGGCTCGTCCCCGAGGTGCGCGGGCGTGGCCTCGGCATCCAGATGCGGCGGGCGGCCCTGGCTCTGGCCTTCGGGCGCCTCGGGGCCGTGGCCGCGATCAGCTCGGCGGTCGTCGGCAACGACGCCTCCCTCGGGGTCTCGCGTTCGCTCGGGTACGCCGCGACGCACACGTCGGTGCTCGCGCACAGCGGGGAGACGCTCCAGCACCTGCGGCTCGAGCGCACCGACTGGATCGCCGAAGGGGTGGGGGTGGGCGTCGAGGTCGTCGGTGTCGAGGCGGCCCTGCCGCTCTTCGGCCTGGGGGAGCGGTCATGACGATCCTCGACCAGGAGCTCACCGAGGTCGCTGCCCTCGTGCTCGACATCGACGACACCATCATCGACACCCGTGGGGCGATGGTCGCGGCCGGCGCGGCGGCCGCGGCAGCGGTCTGGCCCGAGGCGGAGCAGCACACGGCCATGGCCGAGCGCTATCACGCGGACCCCGGGGGCTGGTTCCGTCGTTACGCCTCGGGGGAGCTGGCCTTCGAACGGATGCGGGCCGAGCGGTTGCGTGAGGTGGCGGAGGTCTTCGGGCTGCACCTCGGGAATGACGCCCTGGCCCGCTACGAGGCCGCCTACGCCCCCGCGTTCCGGCAGTCGCAGCGGCTCTTCGACGACGTCCCCAGCCTGCTCGACGCGGCCGGGGCGGCTGGACTGCCGGTGGCGCTGCTCACGAACTCCGCCCACGAGCCGACCCGCGTCAAGCTCGAGGCCCTGGATCTGCACGAGCGCTTCGAGGTCGTCGTCACCACCGACACCCTCGGTTTCGGCAAGCCCGACGAGCGCGTCTACCTCGAGGTCTGCTCCCGGATCGGCGTGGCCCCGGGGCGGGCGGTGTGCGTCGGCGACAGCCTCGAGTGGGACGTGCTCGGTGCCCGGGCGGCCGGTCTGCGGGCCGTCTGGCTCGACCGGGAGGGCCGGGGCACGGCGGAGGCCGTGGCGTCAGTGTCAAGCCTGGGGGACCTGGCGGCTGCGGTCCGCCGCCGATTTGGGCCACCGCGGATGGACCGGTAGTATCCTCTTCGGTTCACAACGCAGCAGGCCGTCAGGCACGCTCGGAGTGAAACCCCTTGGGGTATGGTGTAATTGGCAACACAACGGTTTCTGGTTCCGTCATTCTAGGTTCGAGTCCTGGTACCCCAGCTTTCTGCTCGTCGCAAGATGAGCCGATTCGGAGAATGTCTGCCCATGCGGTAGATTCCTCTCCGTTGCCGACGCGTTCGGCGATCATGGCCCCGTTGTGTAGCGGCCTAGCACGCCGCCCTCTCAAGGCGGTAGCGCGGGTTCGAATCCCGTCGGGGCTACAACCCCAGAACCCCCCGGATCCCGGGGGGTTCTGGCGTTTTGGCAGGCCACGAATACCGGGATCGGACCGGGCGGATGGACCACTGAACCGCCCGGGGCTCGATGGGGAGCTTTGTGTGGTCCCGCGGCGGTCGCCGGCTGGGTCGCGCAGGAAGACCGCGTAGTAGTCCGGTGCGTACTCCGGCCACAGCCGGGGTTCGTGGAGGATCTCGGCACCGAGAGCCGTGACCGGCCCGCAGCCAGGCCCGCGGCGAGGATGCCCTCACCGCTGCCGCTCCGGTTTCCGTTAGGCTTCTACCTAATGCCTTATGGAAGGAGGATCGGATCATGGCAAGAGCTGGACTCACGACGGAACGAGTAGTCCTCGCCGGGGCCGAGCTCGCTGACGCCGCGGGATTCGACCAGGTGACGCTTTCCGAGGTCGCTCGCCGGTTCGACGTCAAGGTCGCAAGCATGTACTCGCACGTGGCGAGCTCGCACGACCTGCGCACCCGCATCGCCCAGCTGGCACTGGTCGAGATGGCCGACCGCGGCGCGCGGGAGCTGGCCGGGCGATCAGGACGGGCTGCACTGGTCGCGCTCGGCGACGTCTACCGCGACTACGCCGCCGCGCACCCCGGCCGGTACGCCGCCACCCGATACCCCCTCGAACCCGACGCGGCGTCGGCCAGCGCAGGAGCCCGGCACGCCGACATGATGCGAGCCGTCCTCCGCGGCTACGCACTCGAGGAGCGCGACCACACGCACGCGGTGCGCCTTCTGGGCAGTGTCTTCCACGGGTTCGTGACCCTGGAGCTGGCTGGGGCGTTCGCGCACAGCGAGCCGCAGTCGCAGGACAGCTGGGTCCGCGCGCTGGACGCGCTCGATGAGGTCCTTCAGTGCTGGAGCACACCCACCCCGCCACCCGGAAGGACCACGTGAGCGACCTGCTGAGCACACCCGTTACCGCCGACCTCGTCCGCGGCTGCCTCGAGACCGAGCAGACCGCTGACGGCCTGTTGCCTCACCGGCTCCCGGCCTGGGCGCGCGCCCAGAACACAGACCCCCAGCTCGAGATGGCAGAGGCGCAGCCGTCCGGGGTCCGGGTGGCCTTCCGCAGCCGGGCCACCCACATCGAGCTGTACACCATGCCGACCAAGCGGGGCTACGTCGGGGCACCAGCACGGCCCGACGGGGTCTACGAGCTCGTCATCGACGGCCGGCCAGCCGGTCAGGGCTGTGTGGCCGGCGGCAGGACCATGACCGTCGACCTGTCGACCGGGTCTGTCACGACGCACACCGGGCCTGCCGGGTCAGTCAGCTTCACCGGCCTGAGCGAGAACACGAAGGACGTCGAAATCTGGTTGCCTCACGACGAGATGACCGAGCTCATCGCCCTGCGCACGGACGCCCCCCTGGAGCCAGCTCCCGCCAGCGGCCGCCGGGTGTGGCTGCACCACGGAAGCTCCATCAGCCACGGCTCGAACGCCGCGACACCGACCGGCACCTGGCCCGCGATCGCGGCCGCACGCGCCGGTGTCGAACTGCTCAACCTGGGCTTCGGCGGAAGTGCCCTGCTCGACCCGTTCATCGGCCGCGTGCTTCGTGACACCCCAGCCGACCTCATCAGCGTCAAGATCGGCATCAACCTCGTCAACACCGACCTGATGCGGCGCCGCGCCCTCGGCCCAGCGGTCCATGGCCTTCTCGACACGGTCCGCGAGGGCCACCCCGACACCCCGCTGCTCGTGGTGTCACCGATCCTGTGCCCGATCCACGAACACACGCCCGGCCCGAGCGCCATCGACCCCGGCGCCTTCGCGGAGGGCCGAGCAGCCTTCGTGGCCACCGGTGACCCAGCCGACACCGCCGCTGGGAGACTGACGCTGAGCACGGTCCGAGCCGAGCTCGCGCGAATCGTGGAGCAGCGCTCCGCCGACGACCCCCACCTGCACTATCTCGACGGCCGCCTGCTCTACGGCGAGGCGGACACCACCGAGCTCCCACTGCCAGACCGGCTTCACCCCGACCCGGCAACGCACCGCCTCATCGGGCAGCGGTTTGCCGCCCTCGCCCTCGCGCCATCACTCCCCGTCCGGACCGCAGCCGGAACGCTTCCTGACCGGCCATAGCGCGCCCACCGTCTGCTCACACGCCGCATGTCCGACCTCGTGGTTCGCACGATGCCTTCGAACCCGCCATCACCCATCCTTTCTGGTCGCCATCTCAAGGCGGTAGCGCGGGTTCGAATCCCGTCGGGTTACGTGATGCTCGGAGAAGCACCAGCCAGGCCCCGGATCCACTGGATCGGGGCCTGACTGCGTCTACGGCCCTATGCTCGTGCCTGGGGATCGAGTCGCGCCGCGAGGGGCGCCCGGGCTGTGAGAAGGAGCCGTCCGTGTCCGCACCGGTGACCGAGCGGCCCAAGGCCGCCGACGACGAGCCTGCGACCGGTGATGGAGCGCGCCGCAACTGGCGCCCGTCCCTGGGCCGCCCAGGGCACCTGCTCGATCCGACCTTCTCCGGCGCCGGACTCATCGCGGCGGCCTGGTCGTTTGCTCTGTCCCTGACCCCGACGCTGCTGCCGCGCGACGCCACGGTGCAGGGCGTCGCGTCCGGGGTCACGGTCGTCGTCGGCTACGGCATCGTCGCCGGGCTGACCGCCCTGCGCTACTACCTCCAGGTGCCTGCATCCTCGCCGAGGGTGCGCAGGACCGTCGTCGGCGTCCTCAGCGTTCTGGGACTCTGGGCCGCCGTGTTCACCGGCTGGCGCTACGTCGGTTGGCAGAACGAGACCCGGTCGCAGTTCGGGATGGAGCCGACCACCCCGGTCATCTGGCCGATCATCATCGGGTTCACCATCCTCGTCGCGCTGATGCTCCTCGTCGCGGGGCGGAGCCTGAGGCTCCTTTTCGTCACGGTCTTCGGCTGGATCGGGCGCAGGTTACCTCGACGCCTCGCCGTCGTCCTCGGGTCCCTCGCCCTCCTGCTGCTCATCTGGACCCTCGTCACCGGCGTCCTCGTCAACGCTTTCTTCCTCGGCGCCAACGCGACCTTCGCTCCGCGCGACGCGACCCTCACCGAAGGGGTCGCCCAACCGACCGACGCGGAGCGGTCCGGCAGCCCCGGGTCCGAGTCGCCGTGGGACAAGCTGGGTCGACAGGGCCGCAACTTCGTGTCCGGCGGACCGACCGTCGCCGAGCTCGACGCTGCCAACGGGGGAGGCGCGAAGGAGCCCATCCGGGCCTACGTGGGCCTCGACAGCGCCGACACCGTCCGGGCTCGCGCCGACCTGCTCCTGGCCGAGCTGAAGCGCACGGGTGCCTTCGACCGCAAGGTGCTCGTCGTGGCCACGACGACCGGCACCGGCTTCCTCGATGCGAACGGCGTCGACCCCCTCGAGTTCCTCTGGAACGGTGACACCGCGATCGCCGGGGTGCAGTATTCCTTCCTGCCGAGCTGGATCTCCCTGCTCGCCGACCAGGCGGCCGTCAAGGAGACCTCACGGATCGTCTTCGACACGGTCCACGGCTACTGGCAGACGCTGCCGGAGGCGACCCGGCCGAAGTTCTACCTCTACGGGCTCTCCCTCGGCTCGTTCGGCGTCGAGAGCATCCTCGAGTCCGTCAACGTCATCAACGCGCCGATCGACGGCGCGCTCATGGTTGGCCCGCCCTTCGTCAACGGCCTGCACGGGCAGGTCACGGCAGACCGGGACCGGGGGAGCCCGGCATGGCTGCCCATCTACGCGCAGGGTCGGACGGTGCGTTTCACCGCGGAGCAGGACGGCTTCGCCCGGACCCCGGGTCCGTGGGGACCGACCCGCCTCGTCTACCTCCAGCACGCATCCGACCCCATCGTCTTCTTCAACCAGAGCCTCGCCTTCACCCAGCCCGAGTGGTTGCTCGACGGCCAGCGCGGACCCGACGTGTCCCCGCGCATGACGTGGTTTCCGCTCGTGACGATGTGGCAGACCCTGCTCGACCTGCCCGGCGCCGGCAGCATCCCCGTGGGCTACGGACACCTCTACACCGCGACAGCGAATCTCAGGTCGTGGGTCGAGGTCACGCGACCCGACGGCTGGACGGACGCGCGCACGGCCTCGCTGTCGACGGTCCTCGAGGCGCGACACCCCGAAGACGGCTGAACTCGGGGACTTCGTCCATCGTCAGCACGGACGGGGACCGAGTCCGGCACGGACGTGCCCGAGTCCGGCACGGACGTGCCCGGGGCCGGCACGCGCGCCCGGTGACGGCGGCCTGACGGCCACCCACCGGACGCGCGTGGTAGCGCGGCCAGGGGTGGTCAGTCTCCGGCAGGGGTGCTCTCGCCACGTCCCGTCGAGGACTGCAGGCGGTCGATGTGCTCGGACGCCTCGGCCTTGTTGAGGTCGGCCGGCAGGGTCTCGCCGGCCTCGCGGGCCAAGGTGTCGAGGTAGCTGCGCTGGGCGCCGGTCATCGGCTCGTCGCCGGTGACCCAGTCCTCGGGGTCCTTGATGGTGTTGTCGCCGGCAGCGCCGGTGTCGGAGCCGGGGGTCGCGCCGATGACGTCGTCACTCGAAGGTGTGTTCGATTCGCTCATGCCCGCAACGTACCCCTCGGGGCCGACGCTCGAACAGTGCGGGAGCCGGGGAGCCGGAGGTCAGCCGAGGTCGCGCAGCCGGGGCAGGATGTCCGCGCTGAACTGGTCGAGGAAGCGCGCCTGGTCGTGTCCCGGGGCGTGCACGACGAGGTGGTCGAAGCCCCAGTCGACGTACTGCTTCATCGCCTCGACGGCCTCCTCGGGGTCGCTCGTGACGATCCACCGCTTGGCGACCTCCTCGTCGGACAGCTCGTCGGCGAGGCGCTCCATCTCGACCGGGTCGTCCACACCGTGCTTCTGCTCGGCCGAGAGCGACAGGGGCGCCCAGAAGCGGACGTTGTGCAGCGCCACCGCCGGGTCACGGTCGTAGGACAGCTTGATCTCGATCATCTTGTCGATGTCGTCGCGGGTGCGCTCGGACTTCGCGAGGCCCTCGTCGACGGCGGGCAGCAGCTTGTCCTCGTAGAGCTCGCGGCCCTTGCCGGAGGTGCAGATGAAGCCGTCACCCGAGCGACCGGCATACCGCGCGACGACGGGACCGCCGGCCGCGACGTAGACGGGGATCGGCTCGTCGGGCCGGTCGTAGACCGTCGCGTCCCTGGTCCGGTAGTAGTCGCCCTCGAAGGTGACGCGCTCCTCGGTCCACAGCTGGCGCATGAGCCGGACCGCCTCGCGCATCCGGGCGAACCGCTCCTTGAACTCCGGCCACGGAGAGCCGGCCGCCCCGACGGCCACCTCGTTGAGCGCCTCGCCGGTGCCGATCCCGAGGACGATCCGGCCCGGGTTGAGTGCTCCGAGCGTGCCGAACGCCTGGGCGACGACCGCAGGGTTGTAGCGAAAGGTCGGGGTCATCACCGACGTCCCGAGCTGGATCCGCTCGGTCCGCTCGCCGACGGCCGCGAGCCACGACATCGCGAACGGGGCGTGCCCCTGCTCGTGGCGCCACGGCTGGAAGTGGTCGGAGATGAAGGCGGAGTCCAGACCCACGGACTCGGCGTGGGCGGCATACGTGATGAGATCGCGCGGACCGAACTGCTCCGCGGACGCCTTCCAACCAACCTTGAGCACGGGGGCCTCCTGGCACCGGGGGACACGAAGTCCGCCCAGCCTACGACGCCCCGGTATGCCGCTCAGCGGGGCGGGTGCGCCGGCCCGCTCCTGCGGTCACCAGTGGACGACGACCTTGTCGCCGACGCGGGACTCGTTGTAGAGCCGGATGATCCCGGCGCGGTCGCGCACGTTGACGCAGCCGTGGGACGCGCCGGCGTAACCGAGGCGCGCGAAGTTGCTCGAGTAGTGCACGGCCTGGCCGCCGGAGAAGAACATCGAGTAGGGCATCGGGGTGTGGTAGAGGTTCGAGATGACGTCCACCTTCTTCTTGAAGACCGAGAAGGTGCCCTCGCGGGTGGGCAGCTCGTCGCTGCCGAAGCGGACGGCGAACTGGAGCTGCGGCACCCCGTCGATGACCCAGGTGAGGGTCCGCGCGGTCTTGCTGATGCACATGACCCGCCCGGTGAGGCAGCGCTGGTCCACGTCCCACGTGATGCCGTTGGTGGTGGGCTTCCCCGGCGCGGGCTTCGTGGAGGGGGTCGTGGGCGTCGTGGCCGGCTCGGGCGGCTGTGGCTTGACGTTGGCCAGATCATCGGCGGTGGGCCGGCCGGTCATCGCGAGCAACCGGGCGTAGGTCGTCTGGTCGAGCTTGCCGGTGACGGGCAGGCCGCGCTTGCGCTGGAAACCGGAGACGGCCGCAACCGTCAGCGAGCCGTAGCGGTCGGTGACGTCGCCGGAGAACCAGCCGATCTGGCGCAGCCGGGCCTGGACCGAGCGGACCTGAGCGCTGACGTCGCCGTTCTCGAGCACGATCTTGACCGGGGGAGCGGCGGGCTTGGTGGGCTTGGGAGCCGAGACCGGCTCGACGGCGGGGGCGGGCTTGCTCGCCGGCGTGCGGGTGGGGGCGGCAGCCGGGGTGGTGGTCTGCGCCGGGGCCGGCACGCTCCTCGTCGGTGCCGGGGCGGTCGGCGTCGTGGCGGGCGTGCTCCGGGTCGGGACCGGGGCGGCCACCGTCGGGATGGTCGACCGGGTCGGGAGGGGACCGGTGGCGTCGGTCGTCGGGGTGGCCGTGGTCAGCTTCGTCGGGGCGGCGGTGCCGGCCGCCTCCGGGCTGCACGCCGACACCGTGAGCGCGAGGAGCAGGGTGCCGGCCGTGACGGCCGCGCGTGCCGGGGTGATGACCTGTCGTCGCCTGCTGTCCACGGTGGCCCCTGTCCTCCAATTGGTCGGTGTCACACAGGGTGACGCCACCGGTGCCCGGATGGGAGAACGATGAGGGTCCGAGGGCACATCGTGACCGATCCGTTGCCCTGGCCCCATGCCCTCCCCAGGTGCCCGGGCTACGAAACGTGCGGGGTGTGCCGTCCGGGGGCGACGGTTTGGTTGCCCGGGCTACGAAACGTGCGGGCGACCGGTGTCAGGCGTTGTGCTGCTGCTGCTGGTTCTGCTGCATCGCGTGGTGCCGACGCAGCACCTCGGTCAGCTTGTTGGCGCCGGCGACGACGGTGGCGGCGTGCAGGCGGCCGGGCTGGCGCGAGAGCCGCTCGATCGGGCCCGAGATCGAGACCGCGGCGACGACCCGGCCGGAGGGTCCGCGCACCGGCGCCGACACCGAGGCGACTCCGGCCTCGCGCTCGGCGACGCTCTGGGACCAGCCCCGGCGCCGCACGCCCGACAGGGCGGTCGCGGAGAAGCTCGCCCCCTGCAGCCCGCGGTGGAGGCGGTCCGGCTCCTCCCACGCGAGCAGGACCTGGGCGGCCGAGCCGGCGAGCATCGACAGCGTGGCGCCGACCGGGATCGAGTCGCGCAGCCCGACGGGACGCTCGGCGGCGGCGACGCAGATGCGCTGGTCGCCCTGACGGCGGAACAGCTGCGCGCTCTCGTTCGTGTGGTCACGCAGAGCGCCGAGAACCGGGCCGGCGGCGGCGAGCAGCCGGTCCTCGCCCGCGGCCGAGGCGAGCTCGCCGAGGCGCGGTCCGAGGACGAAGCGGCCCTGCATGTCGCGCGAGACGAGGCGGTGGTGCTCGAGGGCGACCGCGAGGCGGTGGGCGGTCGGGCGGGCGAGCCCGGTGGCACCGACGAGCTGGGCGAGGGTGGCCGGCCCGGCCTCGAGGGCGCCGAGAACCGTCGCGGCCTTGTCCAGAACGCCGACCCCAGAAGAGTTGTCCATGCACTGATATTGACGTCTCAGGCACTGAGACGTCAATCCCCGCCACCCACAAAGGGGCCACGCTGTTTTTCGAGCGACGGCGCGGGTGACCCCGGCCTCGCGCATCCTCGGAGGTCCACACGTCGTCGCGGAGGGAAGTCATGGCAGGGACATTGGCCGAAAAGGTCTGGGAGTCGCACGTCGTCCGGCACGCCGAGGGCGAGCCGGACCTGCTCTACATCGACCTGCACCTGCTCCACGAGGTGACCAGCCCCCAGGCCTTCGACGGACTGCGCCTCGCGGGGCGCTCGGTCCGCCGACCGGACCTCACGCTCGCGACCGAGGACCACAACGTGCCCACGACCCCGGGCCCGATCACCGACCCGGTCTCGAAGATCCAGGTGGACACGCTCCGTCGCAACTGCGACGAGTTCGGTGTCCGCCTCTACCCGATGGGCGACGCGGACCAGGGCATCGTCCACGTCGTCGGCCCCCAGCTCGGTCTCACGCAGCCCGGCATGACCGTCGTCTGCGGCGACAGCCACACCTCCACCCACGGCGCCTTCGGGGCACTCGCCTTCGGGATCGGCACGTCGGAGGTCGAGCACGTCCTCGCCACGCAGACCCTCCCGCTCAAGCCCTTCCGGACCCTCGCCGTCACCGTCGACGGCTCGCTCTCCGAGGGCGTCACGGCCAAGGACATCGTCCTGGCCGTCATCGCCCAGATCGGCACCGGCGGCGGCCAGGGCTACGTCATCGAGTACCGCGGCAAGGCCATCGAGGCACTCTCGATGGAGGCCCGGATGACGGTCTGCAACATGTCCATCGAGGCTGGCGCCCGGGCCGGCATGATCGCCCCCGACCAGGTCACCTTCGACTACCTCCAGGGTCGTCCGCACGCGCCGCAGGGCGCCGACTGGGATGCTGCCGTCGCGGAGTGGACCGCGCTGCGCACCGACGACGACGCCGTCTTCGACGCGGAGGTCCACCTCGACGCCGACGCGCTGACGCCGTTCGTCACCTGGGGCACCAACCCCGGCCAGGGGCTCCCGCTCGACGCCTCGGTGCCCGACCCCGAGTCGTTCGCCGACGAGGGCGACCGTGTCTCGGCCGCGAACGCGCTCGCCTACATGGGCCTCGAGGCGGGGACGCCGCTGCGCGACATCGCCGTCGACACCGTCTTCGTCGGCTCGTGCACCAACGGACGCATCGAGGACCTGCGCGCGGCTGCCGCTGTCGTCAAGGGCCACCGGGTGGCCGACGGGGTCCGCATGCTCGTGGTCCCGGGCTCGGCCAAGGTGCGCCTGCAGGCCGAGGCGGAGGGGCTCGACGCGGTCTTCACCGCGGCCGGCGCCGAGTGGCGCCTCCCCGGCTGTTCGATGTGTCTCGGGATGAACCCCGACACCCTCTCGCCGGGCGAGCGCAGCGCCTCGACCTCGAACCGCAACTTCGAGGGCCGTCAGGGCAAGGGTGGCCGCACCCACCTCGTCAGCCCGCTCGTCGCCGCCGCCACCGCCGTGCGCGGCACCCTGTCGAGCCCGACCGACCTGCCGGGCGTCACCACCACGGGCGAGGAGGCCTGAGCGATGGACAAGTTCGAGAGCCACACCGGCGTGGGAGTGCCCCTGCGCCGCAGCAACGTGGACACCGACCAGATCATCCCCGCCGAGTACCTCAAGCGGGTGACGCGGACCGGCTTCGAGGACGGCCTCTTCGCGGCCTGGCGCAAGGACGAGTCCTTCGTCCTCAACAACCCGGTGTATGCCGCTGGGTCCGTCCTCGTGGCAGGGCCGGACTTCGGGACCGGCTCGAGCCGCGAGCACGCGGTCTGGGCGCTGATGAACTATGGCTTCCGGGTCGTCATCAGCTCGCGCTTCGCCGACATCTTCCGCGGCAACAGCGGCAAGCAGGGCCTGCTCACCGCTGCGGTCGCCCAGGACGACGTCGAGCTGATCTGGAAGTACCTGGAGAACAACCCCGGTGCCGAGATCGGCGTGGACCTCGTCACGAGGACCATCACTGCGGGGGAGATCGTGGCCCCCTTCGAGATCGACGAGTACACCCGCTGGCGCCTGCTCGAAGGGCTCGACGACATCGGCCTCACGCTGCGACACGAGGACGAGGTCACCCGGTTCGAGAAGAGCCGTCCCGCCCACAAGCCGGTCACGACCCTCGCCTGAGGTTGCGGAGAACCCCGCCCAGAAGGCCCCTTCTCAGACCAAAACAGCTGGGGGACAGTGAGTTCGGCTTTGACCGAGGACGGCCACGACCCCCAGGTCCTCGCCTTCTGTCGAGCCTCTTCTGCCCCTCCTGAGCTCTCAAAGCCCTTGCGACACAAGGAATAACCCCGTTCCGGTGGTGGACCTCGTGTGCTCTTCGGCCTACCGTCAGGGGTTAACCGGACTCGATCCGGACTTCGTCGGGTCTTCTGACTGCGACAGTCCTCTGGAGGGGAAGACGTGAACAAGGCAGAACTCATCGACGCGCTCGAGGCGAAGCTCGGCAACAAGAAGATGGCCTCCGACGGGCTCGAGGCATTTCTCGACATCGTGATCCGGGAGGTCAACAAGGGCCAGAAGGTGGGCATCACCGGTTTCGGCACCTTCGAGCGGGTGGACCGCGCGGCCCGAACCGGCCGCAACCCCAAGACCGGTGAGACCGTCAAGATCAAGAAGACGAAGGTCCCCAAGTTCCGGGCCGGCACGAACTTCAAGGAGATCGTCTCCGGGTCCAAGAAGCTCTCGCGCACCGAGTCCGCCGCCGCCCGTGCGTCCGCGGGGTCGGCCACCGTGGCCGCCCCGGCCGCAAAGAAGGCGACGAAGGCCGCCGCGAAGACGACGACGAAGAAGGCCGCCACGACCAAGGCGGCCACCAAGGCGGCTCCGGCCAAGCGAGCAGCAGCCACGACGAAGGCGGCCCCCGCCAAGAAGGCCACGACGACCAAGGCGACCGCCACGAGGGGGACGGCGACGAAGGCCGCCTCCACGACGGCGCGCAAGAGCGCAGGAGCTGCAAGGAAGGCGACGACCACGACCGCTTCGGCGCCGGCCAAGCGCGCCACGGCCACGAAGGCCGCCCCCGCCACGACCGCGGCACGCAAGACGGCAACCAAGGCAGCCCCGGCCACGAAGAAGACGGCCACCAAGGCTGCACCCGCCAAGGCCGCCGCGCGCACGACGACGGCGAAGGCGGCACCGGCCCGCAAGACGACGGCCCGCAAGAGCGCCCGCTGACCAATGTGCTGACCGCGACTCCGCCCCGGCCAGCGGGTGGGGACGATCGGTGAAGGGGTCGGGCCGCGTGCCCGGCCCCTTCGCCGCACGCCGGCCGGTCCGCGGGTGGGGCGGCTCAGCGAATGGCCTGGCCCGGTCCGATCCCGACGATGTGCAGGGCCACGACCCGGGGACCCTCGACCTCGACGGTGACCCGCTGGCCGGCGCGCAGCAGGCGCAGCCCGCTCGCGTCGAAGGGCTCGTGGTCGAAGCCGATCTCGAGCCCGTCGTCGAGCAGGACCGACCCGGAGCGGCTCTCGGGATCGAAGCGGTGCACGGACGCCTGCATGGGGCTCATCCAACCAGAGCCGCGAGCCTGCAGGACCGCTCGGGTGGCGGCCCCGAGGCCGAGGCGGTCGGCCTCGGCGAGGGACGCGGCGTCGTCGACGTCGGTGCGGAGCCGGGGGAGGGGCAGCTCGAGCCGGTGGGCGCCGTCGCCGGCGTGCGCCGCGGCGCTCCCCGGGCCGAAGTGCGGGACGAAGGCCGGGACGGCGTCGGTGCCGCAGCGCAGCACCGTCCCGGTGCCCGCGCCGTCGGGGACGAAGGAGTCGTCGTGGGCCCCGGCCGCGTCGAGCGCAGCGCGCAGGTCGGCCGGTGCGAGGGCCGGCAGGTCCCCGAGCAGGGCGGCCGCGCGGGTCCCGTCCGGCACCCGGAGCAGGCCCGCCGTGACGGCAGCGTTGAGCCCCGCGCCGGGGTCGGGCACCGTGACGCACCCGCGCCGCCGCCAATGAAGGGTGAGGCCGACGTCCGAGCTGACGAGCACGACGTGCTCGGCGCCGACGGCCTCGACCACCGCACCCAGGGTGTCGTCGGCGATGGCCCGGCTCAAGGCTGCGCGCTGGGAGCCGGCGGCCCGCGCGAGGCGGGACTTGCCCCGCCGCGTGTCCTTGACCGGGACGACGACGGACCAGCGCAGAGCCCGTGGGGAATCGGTGTGCATCGACATTCTGGGGTCAATCGTCGCACTCGCCGCCCCGCTGCTCGACACCGCGTCTGCTGGTGGACAAGATGATGGAGGCGCCCCGACCGGGGCAGCCGAGCAGAGGAGGACGTCCCAACGTGAGCGGTGCACGTCCCACGCGGCCACCCGTCGTCTACCGCCTGCTGGCCCTCGTCCTGCGCCCGCTGCTGATGGCCCTGACCAAGCGCGACTGGAGGGGTCTGGAGCACATCCCGGAGCGCGGTGGCTTCGTCGTGTCCCCCAACCACATCTCCTACGCCGACCCACTCGTCTTCGCGCACTTCATGTTCGACAGCGGCCGCGAGGCCTACTTCCTCGGCAAGGACAGCCTCTTCGCCCTGCCCGTCGGGGGCTGGCTGCTGCACAAGGCCGGCCAGATCCCGGTCTACCGCAACTCCTCCGCGGCCGCGGACTCCTACCGCGCCGCCGTGGACGCGGTGCGCGCGGGCAAGGCCGTCGGGATCTTCCCCGAGGGCACCATCACCCGCGACCCCGAGCTCTGGCCGATGCGGGGCAAGACCGGTGCCGCGCGCGTGGCGCTCGAGACCCGCTGCCCGCTCGTCCCGGTGGCCCAGTGGGGCGCCCAGGACATCCTCTCGCCCTACGGCAAGCGGATCCGCCTCTTTCCGCGCCGGACGATGCAGATGACGGCCGGGCCGCCCGTCGACCTCGACGACCTCTACGGCAAGCCCCTCGACAGCGCCGTCCTGCGCGAGGCGACGAACCGTCTGATGGACGCCATCACGGTGCTGCTCGAGCAGATCCGGGGCGAGCAGAGCACCCACGAGCGCCTCGACCCCCGGGCCCACGGCTTGCCGGAGGTGGGTTCCCCGCTGCGCCACGGTGCGGTTCCGAGGCCCGTCCGCGGCGACACCACGGACAGCGCCGAGACCACCGAGGGCGGCGCGGCATGACGAGGGTCGCGGTGATGGGCACCGGCAGCTGGGGCACGGCGTTCGCCGTGATCCTCGCCGACGCCGGCGCGGAGGTGACGATGTGGGCCCGTCGTGAGGAGGTCGCTGCCCAGATCAACGACGGGCGCAACCGCGACTACCTGCCCGAGCTCGACCTGCCGACCTCCGTGCGGGCGACGACCGACCCGGCCGTGGCCTGCGCCGAGGCCGACATCGTCGTGCTGGCGGTGCCGTCCCAGACGCTGCGCGCCAACCTCGCGAGCTGGGGCGGCGCGATCCCGGCCGGTGCCGACGTCGTCTCGTTGATGAAGGGCGTCGAGCTCGGCACGACGAAGCGGATGAGCGAGGTCATCGCAGCGGTCGCTGGGGTGCCGGAGCAGCACATCGTCATCCTCTCGGGCCCCAACCTGGCCAAGGAGATCGCCCGCCGCCAGCCCGCGGCGAGCGTCGTGGCCTGCGTGGATCCCGCCGCGGCCGAGCGCGTGGCCGCAGCCTGCGCCACCCCGGTCTTCCGGCCCTACACCTCCACCGACGTCGTCGGCACGGAGGTCTGCGGCGCGACGAAGAACGTCGTGGGCCTGGCGGTCGGGATGGCCGAGGGGATGGGGTTCGGCGACAACACCAAGGCGACGATCATCACCCGTGGTCTCGCCGAGACGACCCGGCTCGGGCTGGCGCTCGGGGCAGAGCCGGAGACCTTTCTCGGCCTCGCCGGGGTCGGTGACCTCATCGCGACGTGCATGTCCCCGCTCTCGCGCAACCACGCCTTCGGGGTGCGGCTCGGCCAGGGGCTCGCCGTCGACGAGGTCGTCGCCGCGACCCGGCAGACCGCCGAGGGGGTCAAGTCGTGCCAGTCGATCCTCGAGCTGGCCCGCGACCACGGCGTCGACATGCCGATCGTCGAGCAGGTCGTCGCCGTCGTCCGGGACGGCCAGTCGGCCGCCGACGTCGGGCCGAAGCTGATGTCGCGCGACCTCAAGGCCGAGAAGCACTAGCCGACCCACCCCGCCGACGCGCGCCCACCGCGGGTTTCTAGCCGAGAGATAGACCCCGGCGCAGCGCTCCGTCGAGGTCGGCCCACAGGTCCTCGACGTGCTCGATGCCCACCGACAGGCGCAGCAGGTTCGCCGGGACGGACGTCGGCTCCGACGGGTGGCGGCGGCGACGCTCGAGCTGGGACTCGACGCCGCCGAGGCTCGTCGAGTGCAGCCACAGGGTCGTCGCGTCGCAGACCCGGTCGGCTGCCGCGGCATCCCCGGCCACGTCGATCGCGAGCATGGCCCCGTTGCCGGGGAAGCGGACCCGGGAGACGCCCGGGTGGTCGGCGAGCCGCCGAGCCAGCTCGGCGGCATTCGCGCACGCCCGCTCGAAGCGGACGGACAGCGTCCGCAGGCCGCGCAGCGCGAGGAAGACCTCCATCGGGCCCGCGATCGAGCCGTGCAGGGTGCGGTGTCGCTTGAGCCGGGCGCCGATCTCCCGGCCCCGCTCGTCGTCGGCGACGACCGTCGCGCCGAGCACGACGTCGGAGTGACCCGCGAGGTACTTCGTCACGGAGTGGACGACGACGTCGGCCCCGAGGCCGAGCGGGCGGGACAGCAGCGGGGTGGACAGGGTGTTGTCGACGACGCTCGTCACCCCGCGCTCGCGGGACGTGCCGAGCACGGCCGGCAGGTCGGTGACGTCCATCAACGGGTTGGTCGGGGACTCGAGCCAGAGCAGGTCCGCACCCTCGAGCGCGGCGACGAACCCGGTGGTGTCGGCGGCGGCCACCCGGACGACGCGACCACCCGCCTGCTCGTGCGCGAGGAGCAGGTCGTGGGTGCCGTTGTAGGTCTGGTCCGGCGCGACGACGGTGCCCTGCGGGGGCAGCAGCGACAGGGCCGCCGAGATCGCTCCCATCCCCGAGCCGTGCACGAGGGCGAGGCCCCCCTCGAGCCCGCCGAGCGCGGACTCGAAGGCGTCCCACGTCGGGTTGCCGACGCGCGCGTAGTTGACCGGGCCGTCAGCGGCATACGTCGAGGTGAGCTCGACCCCGACGTTGACGGGGGCGCCGGGGCGGCGTGGCGGGCGACCCGCGGCCACGACGTGGCTCTCGACGTGCAGGGACCGGGGATCGACGTCAGGGCTCACCCGCGCAGCCTACGAGGGGGCTCCGACACGTCCCGCTAGAGTCTCGACTGATGACCACGGACCAGCCCCCGACCTCTGCGTCGAAACCTCGCCCGCGCGTCGCCGTCGTCTTCGGCGGTCGCTCCTCGGAGCACGCCGTCTCGTGCGCCACCGCGGCCGGCGTGCTGCGGGCCATCGACCGCGAGGCCTGGGACGTCGTCCCGATCGGGATCACGCGGGAGGGGCAGTGGGTGCTCGCCGCCGACGAGCCCGCCCGCTTCGAGCTGACCCCCGGGCACGTGCCCGAGGTGACCGCCGAGGCCGCGCACGTCGTGCTCCCGCTGTCGACCCGCGAGACCGCCCTGACCGTGCTCGAGCCCGGCGTCGCTCCGCGCGAGCTCGGTGAGGTCGACGTCGTCCTCCCGCTCCTGCACGGCCCCTTCGGCGAGGACGGCACGCTCCAGGGCCTGCTCGAGCTGTCGGACGTGCGCTACGTCGGCTCGGGGGTGTTCGCCTCGGCGGCCGGCATGGACAAGCACTACATGAAGCTCGTCTTCGTCGGTCACGGCCTGCCCGTCGGGCCGTATGCCGTCATCACCGACCGGGCGTGGCGCGCCGACCGCGAGGGCGCCCTCGCGTCCTGCGACGCCCTGACCTACCCCCTGTTCGTCAAGCCGGCGCGGGCCGGGTCCTCGATGGGGATCACCAAGGTCGACCGGCCTGAGGACCTCGAGTCGGCCGTCGAGACCGCCCGCGAGCACGACCCCAAGGTCGTCGTCGAGCAGGGCATCGTCGGCCGCGAGATCGAGTGCGCCGTGCTGCAGGGGCGGGGGACCGACGCCCCGCGGACCTCCCAGGTGGCCGAGGTGGCCGTGCACGCCAACCACGCCTTCTACGACTTCGAGGCGAAGTACCTCGCCGAGTCCGACGTCGACCTCAGCTGCCCCGCCGACGTCCCCGCGGAGGTCTCGGAGCAGGTGCGCCGGCTGGCCGGGCTCGCCTTCGAGGCGCTCGGCTGCGAGGGGCTGGCCCGGGTCGACTGCTTCTACACCGCCGACGGCGAGGTCGTCGTCAACGAGATCAACACGATGCCCGGTTTCACGCCGCACTCGATGTACCCCCAGATGTGGGCCGCCTCGGGCCTGGCCTACCCGGACCTCATCGACGAGCTGATCACGCTGGCCCTCGAGCGGCGGGTCGGGCTGCGCTGACCCGCGATCAGCTGCAGCGACGGCCGTTCGTCGGGAGCGCCTGCGCAGCCGCGGTGAAGGCCGGCAGGAGCAGCGGCACCGCCCCGTAGCGGGCGGGGGCGAGCACCTCGATCGCGGGGTCCCGTCCGAACGTCGTGGCCGCGCTCCCGTCGCTCAGCTCACGCACGACCCAGTCGACGCCGTCGACGGTGACGCAGAGGTCCGTGGTCGGTCCGAGGGGGTCGAGGCCGCAACGGGCGATCAGGGCAGGGTCACCCCAGGCGGCCGCCCACCGGGCCTCGGGGTGCGTCGACACGCGCTCGCGACCGCTCACCGAGGAGGGCCACGGGATGCCGGCGCAGACCGGCGCCGCCGCCTGGGGGGCGGCCGTGACCTCAGGGGCGGACGAGCAGCCGGACAGCGCCACGACGGCGGCGCAGAGCGCCGCCGTCGTGGCGGCGCCGGTGGTGCTGCGGATGGCCGGGACGCCTCAGACGTGCACGACCGTGCAGGTCAGGGTGCGGGTGATGCCCGCGACGTCCTGGAGCCTGGCGATGACCAGACGCCCCAGGTCGTCGACGTTGGCCGCCTCCACCCGCGCGATGACGTCGTACGGACCGGTCACGTCCTCGGCCAGCGTCACGCCGGAGATGCCGGCAATCTGCTCCGCGACGCTGGCGGCCTTGCCGACCTCGGTCTGAATCAGGATGTAGGCCTGAACCACGAGTCACCTCTTTGTGTTGGTCGTTCGGTGGCGGGCCCCGAGCGGGAAGGGGCCGCGGGACGGGACGGCAGCGGGCCGACCCGACGATCCGTCGGGACCCCGGACGACGGGCGACCGGGTGTGCCGAGGAGCGTGCCCTGACGCTACCGTGCGGGGGGATGTTTCGTCCCGACGAGCCGCGCATGTCGACGCGATGAAGGGTGATTCGTGACCACGAGTTCGACCGGCAGCTCGGCGCGGCGTTCGGCGGGAAGCCCGACCACGAGTCCGACCATGAGCCCGACCACGAGTCCGAACGGGCGGCGGGGCCCGCTGATGACGGGCGGCACGCCGCTCAGCTCCCTGGCCGAGGAGGGCCTGCTCGCACGGATCCTGCCGTTGTTCCCGTCCGGTGCGGCGGTCGTCGTCGGCCCCGGTGACGACGCGGCCGTCCTGCGCACCGGCTCGCGCGTCGTCGCGACGACCGACACCGTCGTGCTGGGGCGCGACTGGGTCGACGCGTGGAGCTCGGGCGCCGACATCGGGCACAAGGTCGTCGTGCAGAACCTCGCGGACGTCGCCGCCATGGGCGGCCGCGCCACCGGGGTGCTGCTCACGCTCGTCGCCGGGCCCGAGCTCGCCGTGGAGTGGATGCTGGACCACGCCGAGGGGGTGGCGCAGGCCTGCGCCGAGGCCGGGGTCGCCGTGCTCGGCGGTGACCTGTCATCGGCCCCGGCCGGCATCGTCGTCGTCTCCGTGACCGCGCTGGGCGCCATCGAGGGTGAGCCCGTGCTCCGCTCGGGGGCCCGCCCGGGTGACCAGCTCGCCGTGTGCGGCACGCTCGGCCTCGCGGCGGCGGGCCTCGTGCTCCTCGCCGAGGGCCGGCAGGACGCGCACCCCATCGCGGTGGCCCGCCAGCGCCGACCGGAGAGCCCGTTGAGCGCCGGACCCGAGGCGGCCCGGGCCGGTGCGACCGCGATGCTCGACATCTCCGACGGGCTGCTTCGCGACGGCGGGCGCATCGCCGGCGCGAGCGGGGTCATCGTCGACGTCGAGTCGCCGGCGGTCCACGCCGACGTCGAGGGCCTCACACCGGCCGTCGGCGCCGAGGCGGCCCGAGAGTGCGTGCTCACGGGCGGGGAGGAGCACTCCCTGCTCGCGACGTTCCCTCCCGGCGACCTGCCGGGGCAGTGGCGCCGCATCGGCAGCGTGCGGGCGGTCGGGCCCGGGGAACGGGCGGGGGTCCTGCTCGACGGCGCGGCCCCGCTCCACTCCGGCTGGGACCACTTCCGGCCCGACTGACGACGCGACTGACGACCCGACTGACGACGAAGGCCGGTCCCCGAGGGGAACCGGCCGGTCGATCGTGCGTCAGGGGAGGGTCAGCGAGCGACCTTGCCCGCCTTGAGGCACGAGGTGCAGACGTTGAGTCGCTTGGGCGTCACGCCACCGACCATCGTGCGAACGCGCTGGATGTTGGGGTTCCAGCGCCGCTTGGTACGGCGGTGCGAGTGCGAGATGTTGTGACCGAAGCTCGGTCCCTTGCCGCAGACGTCGCAGTTGGCAGCCACGGGTATCTCCTGAGTTGTCGATGTTGACCAAAGTCCTGGGCATTCCGGCCCCGGGCAACCGGGACCCACACGGGGAGTGCGTCACCCGCAGTGCACGAGGGGAACCGGTCAAGCGTAGCCGACCGGGTGCTCGGACGACAAAACGGCAGGGGAGGGCCCTGCCGCACTCAGCTCCAACGCCGCGCCACCTCCACGAGCTGCCCCGCGTAGGCCGGGCCCTGGGAGGCCGCGTGGGTCGCGAGCGGGTGCAGCTGGTGCAGGCTCATCAACGGCCGCCAGGCCACCTCGAGCCCGGCCACCTCGGCGTAGGCGTCACCGAGCCGGTCGAGCCACGGCACGCCGAAGAGGGCGAGCATGGCGAGGTCGGTCAGCCCGTGCCCCCCGTGCGCCGCCGGGTCGATGAGGACGGCCCCCCGATCGGTGAACACGACGTTGCCCGCCCACAGGTCACCGTGGATCCGCGCGGGCGGTCGCCCGTCGTCGTACTCACCCGAGGAGATCCGGTCGCAGACCCGCTCGACGAGGTGGGCACCCTCGAGGTCGAGGCTGCCGGCGTCGACCGCTCGGCCCACGAAGGGCCGGACCCGCTGCTCGGCGTAGAACGCGCCCCACGTGGGCGTCGGGTCGTTCGACTGCGTCTGACGCCCGATCCAGGCGTCCCCGTGCCAGCCCGGCGGCGGGGAGCCGAAGGCCGGCGCGCCGGCTCCGTGCAACCGGGCGAGCGACCGGCCGAGCTTCTCCACGGCGCGGGTCGTCTCCCCGACCGGGACGAGCCGGTCGAGGTCGATGTGCGTCTCCCCGACGTCGTGCACCGCGACGACGCGGGTGCCCCGGACCGCCGTCGCCTCCGCCAGCCACCGCAGCCCCGCGGCCTCGACCTCGAAGAACCCGGGCGGCGCCTGCACCCACGTCTTGCGGTAGGTGTCAGGGGCGGGTCGGGGCACGGCCCCACGCTAGACCGCGGTGGGCAGGCGTGCATGCGGACGTCGGAGGGAGGCGCTAACCTGCCGTCCACCACGAGGAGGGACCCGGATGCCAGGCGCTGTACCCACGCCCGAGGACGCCCTGACGCTCCTCGACGCGGCCGGAGTGCGCCGCTGGTCGGTCCTCGTCCGGTCGGCGCTTGCCTCGCGGCGAAGCGAGATCGACGAGCTCAACGTCTTCCCGGTCCCCGACGGCGACACCGGGACCAACCTCTACCTCACCTTCGACGCGGCGGTCGAGCGCACCCTCGCCCACGAGGAGACCGACGGTGCGGGTGCGCTGCTCGAGGTCTTCGCCCGCAACCTGCTGTGGACCGCGCGCGGCAACTCGGGTGTCATCCTCAGCCAGCTGGCCCGAGGCCTCGCCGATGCGTGCAGCCACCTCGCCGTCATCGACGGACCGGCGCTCGCCGCCGGGCTGGCCCGGGCCGACGAGCGGGCGTGGCAGGCCGTGAGCGACCCGAAGGACGGCACCATCCTCTCCGTGGCGCGGGCCGTCTCCGAGGCAGCGCGCACCGCAGCCGGGGACGGGCTGTATGCCGTGTCCCTCGCCGCGCTCGACGCCGGTCGCCTCGCGCTGGCGCGGACGCCCCAGCAGCTCCCGGTCCTCGCCCGCGCCGGGGTCGTCGACGCCGGTGGGGCGGGCTACGTGATCATGCTCGAGTGCCTCGAGCGGCTCTGCGCCGGCGACGACGGCCGGGTGGCCGTGGGGCTCGGCTCGGCCGGTCGCAGCGCCCGTCCCCGGCTGCCGGCGGCCGGCCCCGCAACCGGGTCCGAGGCAGGGAGCGAGGTGGCGAGGGGCGTGGGCCCCGACTGGGCGGGCCCGGCATACGAGGTGATGTACCTGCTGCGCGACTCGGGCGACGAGGCGGTCGAGGCCCTCCGGGAGCGGCTCGTCGCCCTCGGCGACTCGGTCCTCGTCGTCGGCGGGGAGGGGGAGTGGAACGTGCACGCCCACGTCGACGACGCGGGCGCGGCCGTCGAGGCCGGAATCGACGCGGGACGACCGCACCGGGTCCGGATCACCCACCTGCTCACGGACCCGCGCCGGCCCCACGTGGCCGGGGGGGCCGGCAGCCCCGACGCGCCGGCGGGTCGACGTCCGCACGGTCCGCGCACCGGCATCGTCGTGTGCACCGACGGCGAGGGGCTGGCCGAGGTGTTCCGGGAAGCCGGGGCGGTCGTCGTGCCCGCCCGGCCCGGGTGGCGTGCTTCGACCGGGTCGCTCATCGAGGCCATCCACGAGCAGCGCGGCCGCGGGGTCGACGGGGTCGTCGTGCTGCCCAACGACGACGACACCGAGCTCGCCGCCGCGGCCGCCGTCCGGGCGGTCGCCGACGACGGCATCGACGCCCGCGTGGTCCGGGCCCGCTCCGCGGTCCAGGGCATCGCCGCGCTCGCGGTCCTCGACCCGGCGGCCGACGTCGGGTCCAACGTCGTGGCGATGCAGTCGGCCGCCTCGGCGACCCGGCACGGCGCGGTGACCGTCGCGACCCGGGCCGCCATGACGAGCGGCGGTGAGTGTCGGCCGGGGGACGTGCTCGGCATCGTCGACGGTGAGGTGGTCGTCGTCGGGTCCGACGAGGTCGTGGTCGGCGGCGAGGTGGTCCGAAGCCTGCTGTCGGGCGGCGGCGAGCTGCTGACCCTCCTCGTGGGAGCATCGGCTGCGACGGGTCTGGCTCTGGAGCTGGCGGCGCGGGCTCGGGCCGAGCGCCCGTCCGTCGAGGTGTCCGAGATCGTCGGTGGGCAGCACGTCTACAGCGTGCTGCTCGGGGTGGAGTGAGCGAGGTGACCGTGAACAGGCTCACCGAGGACTCCCCGCTCACCAAGATCGTCAAGAAGCCGGAGGCGGCCGCGCTGGCGAAGGCCAAGGGTCTGCACACCGTGGCGGACCTCTTCGACTTCACGCCCCGCCGCTACCTCCAACCCGGCCAGACGACCGACCTGTCGGCGCTGCGGCTGGGCGAGGAGGTGATGGTCGTCGCCGTCGTCGCGTCGGCCACCACCCGGCCGATGCGCGGCCGCAAGGGCCGGATGCTCACGGTCGTGCTCACCGACGACGCCGGTCACCAGCTCGACCTCACCTTCTTCAGCGCGTACGGCCACGAGGGCAAGCTGCGCCCCGGAGCGCGCGGCTTCTTCGCCGGCACCGTGGGCCGCTACGGCCAGCGGGTCCAGCTGACCCATCCCGACTACGAGCTGTTCGACCCCGAGGACGACACGGCCGTCGACAAGGCCGTCGAGCGCTACCAGAGCCACCTCATCCCGGTGTACTCGGCGACGGGCAAGATCTACTCGTTCCGGATGCGGGCCGTCGTCGAGATCGCGCTCGACTCGGTCGACCAGATCCGCGAGCCGGTGCCGGACACCGTCCGCGCCGCCCGCGGACTGCCCACCCGCGCCGAGGCGCTCGAGCTCGTCCACCGTCCCCGCACCGACCAGCGCCCGGAGACGGGTCTGGACCGGTTGCGCTACGACGAGGCGTTCGTCCTGCAGACGATCCTCGCGCAACGTCGCCGGGCCGCGGGCGCCGTCGTCGGCACGGCCCGGCTGCCGCGACCCGGTGGTCTCCTCGCGGCTTTCGACGCCCGGTTGCCGTTCGACCTGACCGACGGCCAGCGGGAGGTGGGGGAGGTCCTCGCGGGTGAGCTCGCGAACGACCGCCCGATGAACCGCCTGCTCCAGGGCGAGGTGGGCTCCGGCAAGACCGTCGTCGCGCTGCGGGCCATGCTCGCGGTCGTCGACGCCGGTGGCCAGGCGGCGATGCTGGCCCCCACCGAGGTGCTCGCGGCCCAGCACCTGCGCTCGGTCACCGCGATGCTCGGCGACCTGGCCCAGGGCGGGATGCTCGGCGGCTCGGACATCGGCACCAAGGTCGTCCTGCTCACGGGCAGCCAGACGGCGGGCGTCCGCCGGCGCGCGCTCCTCGACGCCGCCTCGGGAGAGGCCGGGATCGTCATCGGCACGCACGCCCTGATCCAGCAGCACGTCCAGTTCGCCGACCTCGCGCTCGTCGTCGTCGACGAGCAGCACCGGTTCGGCGTCGAGCAGCGGGACGCGCTGCGCGAGAAGGGGCTGCGGCCCCCGCACGTGCTCGTGATGACGGCCACCCCGATCCCGCGCACGGTGGCGATGACCGTGTTCGGCGACATGGAGACCTCGACCCTGCGCGAGCTGCCCCGGGGCCGTTCGCCGATCACCACCCATGTCGTCGACGCCGAGCGTCCCGCCTGGGTCGAACGCACCTGGCAACGCATCGCGGAGGAGGTGGCCGTCGGGCACCAGGCCTACGTCGTGTGCCCCCGCATCGGCGAGCCGGACGGCTCGGCGCCCTCGCGCCCCCGGGATGGTGAGGACGGTGAGGACTCCGAGGGCTGGGACCTCGGGGTCGACGAGCCGGGCGCCGACGAGGCGCCGCGCGAGCTCACCGGCGTGTACTCCATGCTCGAGACCCTCCGGGCGACCCCGGCCCTGGCCGGCCTGCGGGTGGAGATCCTCCACGGGCGCCTCGACCCCGACACCAAGGAGGCGACAATGCGCGCCTTCGGCGCCGGCGAGGTCGACGTCCTCGTCGCGACCACCGTGATCGAGGTCGGTGTCGATGTGCCCAACGCCTCCGTCATGGTCGTCGTCGACGCCGACCGCTTCGGCATCTCCCAGCTGCACCAGCTCCGCGGCCGGATCGGGCGCGGCAGCGTCCCGGGCCTCTGCCTGCTCATGACCAACGGCGGCGGCGAGCGCGCGGGGGAGCGGCTCGCCGAGGTCGCCGCCACCACCGACGGCTTCGAGCTGGCCCGCGCCGACCTGCTCTTCCGCCGGGAGGGCGACGTGCTCGGCGCCCGACAGAGCGGGCGGGGCAACTCGGTGCGCCACCTTCGTCTCGGACGGCGCCGTGACGAGGAGATCATCGGGCAGGCCCGCGAGGACGCGTTCGCGCTCGTCGACACCGACCCGGACCTGCGCGCCCACCCGGCGCTCGCGGCCGCCGTCGCGATGCGCCTGGACGACGAGCAGGCCGCCTACCTGGAGCGAGGGTGAGATGACCCGGATCATCAGCGGCACGGCGGGGGGTCGACGGCTGCGGACCCCGCCCGGTGCGAGCACCCGGCCCACGTCCGACCGGGTGCGCGAGGCCCTCTTCAGCCGCCTCGAGCACCGCGGTCTGCTCGACGGGACCCACGTGCTCGACCTCTACGCCGGCTCCGGCGCCCTCGGCCTCGAGGCGGCCAGCCGGGGGGCCGCCACGGTGCTGTTCGTCGAGTCGCACGGCGCCGCCGCGGGGGTCATCGAGGCCAACGTCACGACCGTCGGTGCCCGTGGCGCCCGCGTCGTGCGCGACACGGTCGAGCGGGCGCTCCGCTCCGGGCCGCCCGGCGGCACCCGCCGGGACCTGGTGCTCATCGACCCGCCCTACGACGTCACCGAGGAGGCCCTGGGTGGGGTGCTGACCGCCCTCGTCGAGCACGACTGGCTCGCCGAGCACGTCCTCGTCGTCGTCGAGCGGTCACGGCGCTCGCCCCAGCCGCGCTGGCCGGCGGGGCTCGGGCCCGCCGGCGAGAAGCGCTACGGCGACACCACGGTCTGGTTCGCCGAGCCACCCGAGCCACCCGAGCCACCCGAGCCACCCGAGCCACCCGAGCCCTCGGGGGGGCCCGCATGATGACGCTGGTGACCGCCGCGGGCGGGGCCCCAGCCGCTAGGTTGGTCGCGTGACGACGGCGAGCGAGGACACCCGCCGGGCGCGACGATGCCTGTGCCCGGGCTCCTACGACCCGGTGACGAGCGGGCACGTCGACGTCATCTCGCGGGCAGCGACGCTCTTCGACGAGGTCGTCGTCGCGATCCTGCACAACCCCGCCAAGGAGGGGACCTTCACCGTCGACGAGCGACTCGAGCTCGTTCGGGCCTCCGTGGGCCACCTGCCCAACGTGCGGATCGACGCGTGGTCCGATCGGCTCGTCGTCGACATCTGCACGGAGGTCGGTGCGGACTCGCTCGTCAAGGGCCTGCGCGGCGGCACCGACTTCGCCTACGAGCTGCCGATGGCGCACATGAACCACCACCTGTCAGGCGTGGAGACCCTCTTCCTCGCCGCGGACCCGTCGCTCTCGCACGTCTCGAGCTCGCTGGTCAAGGAGGTCGTGCGCTACGGCGGCGACGTCGCCGGCCTCGTCCCGGACGCGGTCCTCACGGCACTGCGCGACCGTCTCGCCTGATTTGGGCGCACGCCGGTGCTCCGGTAGCCTTGACCGTCGGTCCTCCCCGCCTTGGCGATGACCGAACCCTCGACTGTGCGCAGGAGCCATGACCCGCCTCGATCCCCGTTCACCCCTGGTGCTCGACACCAGAGAGCTGAGCCGGCGACCCGGGACGATGCAGGAGCTCCGGCGAACGGTCACGCTCTCCGACGACCTCGGCACCGACGTCATCTCGATCAAGGCCGGCTCGCCGGTCGCGGTCACGCTGCGCCTGGAGTCGGTCGTCGAGGGCGTGCTCGTGACGGGTTCGGCCAGCGGCACGGCGACGGGTTCGTGCGTTCGGTGCCTGGACCCTCTCGACCGCGTGGTCGAGGGGCACTTCACGGAGCTGTTCGCCTACCCCGACCGGTTGGCCCACCACCACGAGGTGGGGGTCGACGAGGAGGAGGACGAGGTGCACGAGCTCGAGGGTGACATGATCGGCCTCGAGACCGTGATCCGGGATGCTGTCGTCCCGACCCTGCCGTTCCAACCGGTGTGCCGCAAGGACTGCCCGGGGCTCTGCTCCGAGTGCGGGATCCACCTCGCGGACGACCCGGACCACCACCATGAAGTGCTAGACCCCCGGTGGTCGTCACTCAGCGGACTGCTGACGGACGACCCGCAAGAGAAGAGGAACTGACGTGGCTGTCCCGAAGCGCAAGACATCGCGATCCAACACCCGTTCGCGTCGCGCGAACTGGAAGGCGACGCCGACCGCGCTCACCACCTGCCCCCAGTGCGGTAACGCGGCCCAGCCGCACATCGCCTGCCCGTCGTGCGGCACCTACAAGGGCCGCCACTACGCCATCGCCGAGCGCACCGAGCACCAGGCCTGACCAGCGCCGTGAGCGACCCCGTCGCCCCGGCCGTCATGACGGTCCCGCAGCGGCCCGTCGATGCCCTGGTCGCGCACCTCCTCGAGGTGCTCGATCGGGAGATCGACGAGCCGCTGCTCCTGCGTGCCCTGACCCACCGCTCGTACGCCTACGAGAACGGCGGGCTGCCCAACAACGAGCGCCTCGAGTTCCTCGGTGACTCGGTGCTGGGCCTCGTCGTCACCGACACCCTCTACACCCGCCACCCCGAGCTGGCTGAGGGCCACCTGGCCAAGCTCCGGGCGGCCGTCGTCAACATGAGGGCACTGGCCGGGGTCGCCCGCACCATCGACCTCGGTGAGTTCGTCATGCTCGGCAAGGGTGAGGAGGCGACCGGCGGGCGCAAGAAGGCCTCGATCCTCGCCGACACGATGGAGGCGCTGATCGGGACGGTCTACCTCTCGTGCGGGGTGGAGCGGGCGTCGGCCTTCGTCCACCACCACTTCGACCCGCTCATCGACGACGCCGCGACGCTGGGGGCCGGACTCGACTGGAAGACGAGCCTGCAGGAGCTCGCCGCGGCGTCCGGTCTCGGCTCCCCCGAGTACCGCGTCGACGAGCAGGGCCCGGACCACGAGAAGGAGTTCGACGCGCGCGCCGTCGTCGACACCACCGTGCTGGGCACCGGTCACGGGCGGAGCAAGAAGGAGGCGGAGCAGAAGGCCGCCAAGCAGGCCTGGCACACGCTCGACGAGCGCCGCACGGCAGCGCAGGCCGCCGCGGACGAGGCCCTCCGGTGCGGCGGCACCGACACCGGCACCGACACCGGTCGCGACGCCTGAGCCCGGTCGGTGCCTGAGCTACCCGAGGTCGAGGTGGTCCGTCGTGGCCTGGCCGAGCACGTCGTCGGCCGGCACATCGTGCGCGCCCGGGTCACCGGGGTCCGGGTGGCGCGCCGCCACGACGCCGGCGCGGACGACCTCGCCGAGCGCCTGCACGACGTCACGGTGACCGCAGCGGCCCGGCGCGGCAAGTACCTGTGGCTCGCCCTCGACGGCGAGGACGCTCTCATCGTCCACCTGGGGATGAGCGGGCAGATGCTCGTCGAACCCACCGACGCGCCGCTCGAGAAGCACTGTCACGCGCGGTTCGACTTCGACGACGGGGGACCGCAGCTGCGGTTCGTCGACCAGCGGACCTTCGGGGGTCTGGCGCTCTCGCCGCTGCGCCCGGACGGGATCCCCGAGTCCGTCGCGCACATCGCCCCCGACCCCTTCGAGCCCTCGTACGACGAGCGGGCCGTCGTGCGGCGGATGAAGGCTCGCGACAGTGCCGTCAAGCGGGCCCTGCTCGACCAGGGGCTCGTCTCGGGGATCGGCAACATCTACGCGGACGAATCGCTCTGGCGTGCGCGGCTGCACGGCGAGCGCCTCTGCTCTGCCCTGACCAAGCCGGCCCTCGCCCGGCTGCTCGGCCATGCCCGCGACGTCATGTCGGAGGCCCTCGGCCAGGGCGGGACGAGCTTCGACTCCCTCTACGTCAACGTCAACGGCGCGAGCGGCTACTTCGACCGGTCCCTGCACGCCTACGGGCGGGCCGGGACCCCGTGTGACCGGTGCGGCACGACGATGCGCCGCGAGCAGTTCATGAACCGCTCGTCCTTCTCCTGCCCACAGTGCCAACCGCGCCCACGGCGCCGGCCCCAGTTCGCCTGAGGCCGGCGCGGGTTCACGACTTCGGCCGGCGCTTCGGAGCCGGCCGGACCGGGTCGTCGTCGGGCTCCTCGACCTCTTCGGGCACGAGGATCGGCTTGAGTCGGGCCCACGCGAGGAAGGCGATGCTGACGACGACGAGGCCGAGCCCGGCATACAGGTTGGCGTTGACCCCTCCCGTCTTGGCGAGCTCCTGGTCACCGAAGAGCCCCATGAACACGAGGATCAGGCCGTAGAGACCGAGCAGGGCTCCGATGAAGTTGCGGATGTCAAAGGCGCCGGCCACCTTCTTGTCGGTGTCGCCGGTCGTGCTGTCAGGTGTCGTCTCAGGCATGTCCGCTCCTGTCAGAACGCGAAGTTGAGGATGATGACCAGGCCGAGCGCGATGCCGGCAAGCGGCACGGTGCGTCGGAACCACGGGAGGGTCTGCTCGTGTGGGTCGACGAGGTCCTCCTTGGGCGTCTCGGAGTAGACGAGACCACGGAGCGAACCGACGGGCTTGGGCTCGGTCACGAGCGAGACGACGACACTGAGCGCGATGTCGACGACGAAGGCCGTGGATGCGGCGATGAAGGCAGCGCCCTGCCCGCCGACGGGGATCAGCCCGATGCTCGCGGAGCCGAACGCGTCCTGGCTGAGGAAGGCGACGAGGACCGCCGAGAGCGTGCCGGCGGAGAGGCCGACCCAGCCGGCCGTCGCCGTCATCCGCTTCCAGAACATGCCGAGGATGAAGGTGGCGAACAGGGGCGCGTTGAAGAACCCGAACAGCGTCTGCAGGTAGTTCATGATGTTGGAGAAGGAGCTCGCGATGATGGCCGTGAAGATCGCGATCACGGTCGCGCCGACGGTCGCCAGGCGGCCGATCCGCAGGTAGTAGTCGTCGGAGTGGTCCTTGCGGATGTAGCGCTGCCACAGGTCGTAGCTGAAGACCGTGTTGAAGGCCGAGATGTTTGCCGCCATGCCGGCCATGAAGGCCGCCAGCAGGCCGGCGATCGCGAGACCGAGCAGGCCGTTGGGCAGGACGTCACGCATCAGCAGGATGAGCGAGTCGTTGTACTGCACTCCCGTGCCAGACGCGCCGCCTGCCGGGGTGCCGCCCGCCTTGAGCTCGCCGATCTCCTTGACGAGGACCGCGGCGATCATGCCGGGGAAGATGACGATGAAGGGGACGAACATCTTCGGGAAGGCCCCGATGATCGGGGTCTTGCGGGCCGCGGAGATCGAGTTCGAAGCCATCGCCCGCTGGACCTCGACGAAGTTCGTCGTCCAGTAGCCGAAGGAGAGCACGAAGCCGAGCCCGAAGACGATCCCGATGACCGACAGCACGGGGGAGTCGAAGCCGGTGAGGGCCTGGCCCGGCCAGGAGTGCAGCTGCTGGTCCGCCGGCGGCACCCCCGCGCTGGCGGGCGCGCTGGCGGCGAAGTCGGTGATCTTCTGCTTGAGACCGTCGTAGCCCCCGACGCGGTGCAGCCCGATGAGGGTCAGCGGCAGGAGCGAGGCGACGATGACGAAGAACTGGAGGACCTCGTTGTAGATCGCCGCCGAGAGGCCGCCGAGGGTGATGTAGGACAGCACGATCGCGGCGGCGACGAGGAGCGCGACCCAGAGCGGCCAGCCGAGCAGGGCCTGGACGATCGAGCCGAGCAGGTAGAGGTTGACACCGGCGATGAGCAGCTGGGCCACCGCGAAGCTGAGGGCGTTGACGAGGTGCGCCCCGGTGCCGAAGCGCCGAAACATGAACTCCGGCACCGACCGCACCTTGGAGCCGTAGTAGAACGGCATCATCACGACGCCGAGGAAGAGCATGGCGGGGATCGCCCCGACCCAGAAGTAGTGCACCGTCGCGATGCCGAACTCCGCGCCGTTGGCCGACATGCCCATGATCTCGACCGCGCCGAGGTTGGCCGAGATGAAGGCGAGGCCGGTGACCCACGCGGGCAGCGACCGCCCCGAGAGGAAGAAGTCGATCGAGCTGGAGACCGCCCGCCGGGCCATCACGCCGATGCCGAGGACGAAGACGAAGTAGAGCGCGATGATGAGGTAGTCGACCAGCTTGGCATCGATCAAGGTGCCTGCCGCCGGTAGCCCTGCGAGAACGTTCATGCCCGTGATCCCTTCGGTGGACGTCAACGTCGGATCACGCTAGCGCAGCGAGACCCGCGCATCGGGCCCGGGACACACCCCGTGCGACGATGCCTGCGAACCAGACTCGAGGAGGAGCCATGACCCACCTGCCCGCCGACCCGGAGACCGTCTTCACCTACGGCGCGCCGCAGCTGAAGTTCGGTCCGGGAGCCTCAGAGGAGATCGGCCACGACCTGTCCCTGCTCGGGGCGCGCCGGGTCCTCGTCGTCACCGACCCCGGGGTCGCGGCGACCGGCATCCCGGAGCGGGTGGCCCGCCAGATGGCCGCGTTCGGGATCGAGGCCGTGGTGCACGACTCGGCCCACGTCGAGCCGACCGACGCCAGCCTCGAGCGGGCCATCGAGCGGGCCCGGGCCGACGGGCCCTTCGACGCCTTCGTCGCCGTCGGGGGAGGGTCCGCGATCGACACGACCAAGGCCGTCGACCTGATGCTCACCAACCCCGGGACCCTGATGGACTACGTCAACGCCCCGGTGGGGGAGGGCCGGGCCCCGACGCACCCGCTCGCCCCGCTCGTCGCCGTGCCCACGACGACCGGCACGGGCGCCGAGAGCACGACGATCTGCGTGCTCGACGTGCTCGCCCTCAAGGTGAAGACCGGCATCAGCCACGCGCGGCTGCGCCCCACGCTCGCGGTCGTCGACCCGCGCCTGACGATGACGCAGCCGGCCGGGGTCACCGCGAGCGCCGGGATGGACATCCTCTGCCACGCCCTGGAGAGCTGGACCGCGCGTCCCTACACCTCCTACGAGCGCAAGACCCCCGACCAGCGGGTGCCCTACTGCGGCGCCAACCCGGTCGCGGACCTGTGGTCCGAGCGGGCGATGGGGCTGCTCGCCGGCGCCTTCCGCGCCGCCGTCCACGACGGCGAGGACGAGCGGGCGCGCGGCGACATGGCCCTGGCGGCGACCTTCGCCGGTCTCGGCTTCGGCAACGCCGGGGTCCACGTGCCGCACGCCAACGCCTATCCTATCGCCGGCCGGGTGACGGGTTTCCACCCCGACGACTACCCCGAGGACGAGCCGATGGTGCCGCACGGGATGGCGGTCTCGCTCACCGCGCCGGAGGCGTTCCGCTGGACCTTCGCGTCGAACCCCGGGCGTCACCTCGCGGCGGCTCGCCTGCTCGAGCCGGGCGTCGAGGACACCGCCGATCCCGCCGACCTGCTGCCGAGCGTCCTGGTCCGGCTGATGCGCGACATCGGCATCCCCAACGGCACCTCGGGGGTGGGCTACGGCGCCGGCGACACCGACGACCTCGTCGACGGTGCCCTCAAGCAGCAGCGCCTCCTCGCGACGAGCCCGCGACCTGTCCGGGACGAGGATCTCGCCGGGATCTTCGACCGCTCGCTCCGGCTCTGGGACTGAACGACGGGCCGACGTCGGCACGCGAAGGGCCCGCTCGGCGGCATACAGTGCCGTCGTGACGACTGACCCCGGCGCGACCGCGCCCACCCCCCTCGCCCTGCCCGGACCCGACAGCTGGCTCGACTGGGTCGCGACCCGCGGCACCGAGCAGCTGGCCGAGGCCCGCGCGATCGTCGATGCGCTCAAAGCCGACTCGTCGGCACCGGCGCTCGAGGTGCTCTCCGCGTGGAACGACGCGCAGATCGCCCTGTCCAACGCCGCATCCGTCGGCTCGCTCTTCTCGGAGGTGCACCCCGACAAGGCGGTCCGCGACCGCGCCGACGCGCTGTCGCAGGACGTGCAGAAGCTCGACACCGACCTCGGTCTCGACACCGAGCTGTATGCCGTCCTCGCCGGCATCGGCGTGGACGGCCTCGACGTCGACGCCCGACGCGTCCTCGAGCTGACGCTGCGGGACTTCCGACGGTCCGGGGTCGACCGCGACGAGACGACCCGCGACCGGCTGCGTGAGCTGAGCGAGCGCGCCGTCGTGCTCAGCCAGGACTTCGGCAAGAACATCCGGGAGGACGTCCGCAGCATCCGGGTGCGGCCCGACCAGCTCGAGGGCCTGCCCGAGGACTGGGTGGCGGCTCACCCCGTCGCGGACGACGGTCTCGTCACGGTGACGACCGACTACCCCGACGTCGTCCCGTTCCGCACCTTCGCCCACGACGCCGAGGCCCGGCGGGCACTGACGACGCAGTTCCTCACCATCGCCTGGCCCGACAACGACCGGGTGCTCCAGGATCTCTTCGCGGTGCGGCGCGAGCACGCGTCCCTGCTCGGCTACCCGACGTGGGCCGACTTCGATGCCGAGGTGAAGATGATTGGCAGCGGTGACGCGATCGCTGCATTCATCGAGCAGATCACCGAGCTGTCGACGGCGAGCGCCGAGCGGGACAAGCAGGTGCTGCTCGACCGGCTCCGCGAGGACCGGCCCGACGCCGACGACATCGACGGCGCCGACGTCAGCTACTACGCCGAGCTCGTCCGCAAGGAGCAGCTCGAGGTGGACGCGCAGCGGGTCCGTACCTACTTCCCCTTCGAGGCCGTGCGCCAGGGGCTGCTCGACGTCACCGGCCGGCTCTTCGGCCTCGCCTGGTCCCCTGTCGAGGACGCGGGCACGTGGCATGACGAAGTGGCCTCGTACGACGTGTCCTTCGAGGGTGAGCGGATCGGGCGGATCCACCTCGACCTGCACCCGCGCGACGGCAAGTACAAGCACGCCGCGCAGTTCGACCTCGTCCGCGGGGTCGCGGACCGGCAGCTGGCCGAGGGGGTCCTCGTCTGCAACTTCAACCGGGGCCTGATGGAGCACGACGAGGTGGTGACCCTCTTCCACGAGTTCGGTCACCTCGTGCACCACGTCCTCGCGGGGCGGATGCCGTGGGTCCGCTTCTCCGGCGTCGCGACGGAGTGGGACTTCGTCGAGGCGCCCAGCCAGATGCTCGAGGAGTGGGCCTGGGACGCGGACGTGCTCGCCACTTTCGCGAGGAACGCTGCGGGAGAGACGATCCCGGGCGATCTCGTCGCAGCGATGCGCACGGCCGACGATTTCGGCAAGGGCTACGACGCGCGCACCCAGATGTTCTACGCCGCCCTGTCCTACGACTTCCACGTCCACCCGACCGAGGACCTCACTGCGCGGCTGCGGGAGCTGATGGCGCGCTACTCCTCCTTCCCGTACCTGCCGGGCACCCACATGCACTGCCACTTCGGCCACCTCGACGGCTACAGCTCGGCCTACTACACCTACATGTGGTCGCTCGTCATCGCCAAGGACATGTTCTCGGCGTTCGACCGGGCCGACCTCTTCGACCCGGAGGTGGCCGGCGCCTACCGCGACACGGTGCTCGCCCAGGGCGGACGCCACGACGCGGCCGAGCTCGTCGAGGACTTCCTCGGCCGGCCCTACACCTTCGACGCGTATGCCGCATGGCTGGCGGAGTGACCGAGGACGGGTCGGCCTCGGGGTTGGGGGTCGTCGCTCTCACGCTCCACCCGGTCAAGTCCCTGGCGGGGGTCTGCGTCGAGGCGTCCGGAGTCGACCGGCGTGGCCTCGTCGGTGACCGGCGCTGGGCGGTCGTCGACGAGGTCGGCGGCAAGGTCACGGCACGTGAGGTGCCGGCCATGCTCGGGCTCGTGGCTCGTCCCGACGGTCTCGACGGCATACGGCTCGAGGACCGCGACGGTGGGTCGTTGAGCCTGCGACCCGACCCCGACGCCGAGGCGGTGTCGGTGTCCTTCTCCGGCCAGGCCTCGGCCCGGGTCGCGGGACTCGAGGCGGATGCCTGGCTGTCGGCCCGCCTGGGGCGCAGCGTGCGGCTCGTCTGGCAGGACGAGTCCGTGGCCCGCCCGATCCGCCCGGAGATGGGGGGCGTCGAGGGCGACACCAACTCCCTCTCCGACGCGGCGCCGCTGCACCTCACGACCGAGGCATCGCTGGAGCAGCTCAACGCCTGGCTTGCCGAGTCCGACGTCGAGCCGCTGGGACACGACCGGTTCCGGCCCAACGTTGTCGTGGCCGGCGGGGCCGCGTTCGACGAGGACGCGTGGCAGTCCGTGCGGATCGGCGAGGTGGGCTACCGCTCGACGATGGTCTGCGACCGCTGCGTCATGACGACGATCGACCGGCAGAGCCTGCGGGGGGCCAAGGAGCCGATCCGGACGCTGGCCCGTCACCGCCGGTGGGCGGGGGCGACGTGGTTCGGGATCCGGCTCACGCCGCAGCTGCCCGTGCCGGCAGGGGCGAGGATCGCGGTCGGCGACGAGGTCGTGCCCGACCCCTGAGTGCACTGCCTGCAGACTGATCTGCAGACTGATGGCTGCGGTGGATCAGGCTGCAGATCAGTCTGCGTGAGGTGTCGCCCTGACAGCCGCCACCGCAGACTGATCTGCAGACTGACGGCTGCGGTGGATCAGTCTGCAGATCAGTCTGCGTCCGGTGTCGTGGGGTGGAGCCGGTCGAGGACCTCGCGCAGGTCGCTCAGGGAGGCGGCCTCCTCGGGAGTCAGCGCGGCGAGGGCCGTGCCGGCGAGCCGCCGGTAGACCGCAGCCATCCCCGCGAACAGCTCGCCCGAGAGCCCGGCCCCGGCCTGCGTCTGCGCGATCTGCTCCATCTCGTCGGCGAAGCGCCCGCTCTTGGCCGTCGCCACGGCGATCCGGCGCCCGATCGAGGCCACCTGCTCGCCGAGCTCCTCACCGAGGTCCGCGGTCACGACGTCGAGCACCCCGAGCACGCGGGCCGCCTCGAGCGCCTGGCTCCAGACCGCAGTCGTGCCCTTGTAGACGGAGGCGGTGCACATCTTCACCGCGGACGCCTGCCCGACCTCCGAGCCCACGACCCGCCGCCGCAGTCCGCTCGCCCCGATCCGGGCCACCTCGCCGGCGCGGGCACCCGAGAGATAGAGCATCGTGTGGCTGCCCGGGGTGGGCGGCGGGCCGCTGACCGAGCCGTCGACGAGGTCGAGACCGGCGTATGCCGCTCGTGGACGCCACCGCGGCGAGGTCGGGGAGCAGCTCGAGGCCCGCGGCGAGACCGGCGGTGCGGGCGCTTCGGCAGGCCACCGTGGTCACGACGCGCGTGCCCGAACCGGTGGGAGCACCCCACGCGCGGGCGAGGGCCGACCCCATCGACCCGGGGGACGCGATCCCGATGACCGCAGGGCGAGCGGCCGGGCCGTACCGGGGGTCGGTCACGGGATGGGCAGGTCCTTGAGCGCGACCTTCGTGCCGGTGTGCTGCTCGGAGAGCTGGGCCAGGGCCGCGCGGACCGTCTTGGCGAACAGGTGCGCTCCGATCAGGCTCGGGTGGATCCGGTCGCTCTGCAGCTGGTCCGGGTGGCCCCGCACGGCGTCGGCCCAGTCGGCGACGATGACGTTCGGCCGCTCGGCGGCGAGCCGGTCGAGCGTGGCGTTGTCGCGGTCGATCCGGGCGAACGGGCCCATCAGGTTGACGAGCACCACCATCCGGTCGGGGCCGAGGGTGTCGAGCACGTCGGTGACCCGCTCCTCGTCGACGCCGGCGTTGGTACCGAAGGCGAGGACGATCGCGCGCCGGTTGCCGTCTGCCCGGGCCTTGATCGCGGCGAGGCCGTCGGCCCAGCGCCGGTTGGACTTCGCGTCCATCCGGATGCCGGGGAAGTAGTAGGCGAGGGCGTGGACGCTGCCGACCATGATCGAGTCGCCGTAGGCGTCGATCTCCTTGCCCGTCGGCATCGTGAAGGAGGCGTTGGCGGCCGACCCGTCGACGGACTTCGTGGTCGTCGGTGCGGGAGTCGAGCCGGCGGTAGGCGCCGGCGAGCTCGGCCCCGGCTGCGGGGTGCCGGTCGACCCGCGCGTGGTGGGGGTCGTCAGCACCGCCCCCGACGCGGCGGCCGCCTCGTTCGCCTCGAGCATCCGGGCCGTCTCCGACTGACCCGGCGCGGTCGCGATCGTGACAGCGGCGACGACGGCGAGCACCGCCACCGACGCGGAGAGGACCTGTCGGGTGCGTCGCGACGTCGTGAGCAGGGCGGAGAGGAGGCTGCTGCCGACCGAGCGGAAGCCGTCCCGGCGGAACGGGGTCTCGACGAAGCGGTAGGTCAGGTCGGACAGCGCCAGCGTCACGACGACGCACCACAGCCGGGTCAGCACGTGGCTCGTCGTGCCGGGGACGGAGGGGTTGTCCTGCGCGATGATGAGGATGACCGGCCAGTGCCAGAGGTAGATCGCATAGGAGCGGACACCGACCCACGTCGCCACCGGGTGGCGGGTCATCCGCTGGAGGGCCGTGGGGCCGGTGGGGTGCCGGTCGAGCAGCCCGAGCACGAGCACACCGGTGGCCAGCGAGGCGAGCAGGAATCCGCCCCGGAAGGTGAAGGGGTCCGCCTCGTCGAGCAGGACGAAGAGGGCGAGCAGCACCGCGCCGGCGAGCGGGACGGCATACGCCCCGAACCGGCCCCAGTTCGTCGGGGCGATCCGCAGCGCGAGGCCAGGGCTCGCCCAGGCGAAGGCGAGGGCCGCGCCGAGCATGAGGCCCATCAGGTGCGTGTCGGTGCCGTAGTAGACCCGGGTCGCGTCGGTGTCCGGGGTGTAGAGGACCGCCATGAGCACGGTCGAGGCGGCGGCGAGCCCCAGCGCCACGAGCGTGCGCACGCGGTTCGAGCCGACGCTCAGCAGGAGCAGGACGGTGAGCGGCCAGAGCAGGTAGAACTGCTCCTCGACGGCGAGGGACCAGAAGTTCATGAACAGCTGCGGCGCGGTCTGGTCGAAGTAGCTCGAGCCGGCGAGGATCTCGACCCAGTTCGTCGAGAAGGTCAGGGCGCCCCCGATCTGACGACCGATGTTGACGAGCAGGTCGGCGCTCACGGTGCGGGCGATGAGGACGCTCACCGTCACCGTGAGGAAGAGGGCCGGCAGCAGGCGTCGGGCGCGGCGCACCCAGAATCGGGAGAAGTCGATCCGGCCGCTACGGCGGTGCTCGTGGACGAGCAGAGTCGTGATCAGGAAGCCGGACACGACGAAGAAGACGTCGACCCCGAGGAAGCCCCCGGGCAGCCACGCCGGGTTGAGGTGGAAGACGAGGACGGCGACGATCGCGATCGCGCGCAGGCCGTCGAGGCCCTCGATCCGGCCGGAGGAGCGCCGCGCCCGCGGCCCGGGCGCGCCAGCGGTGGGCCGCGGGTCGTGCCCGTCGGGCGCCGTGGGCTGCCGACCCGAACCGCCTGCCCGGGTCCTGACCGACGTCGTCACGCCGTTCCCCTCTCCGCTGACCGTGCGTGATGTCCGTGAAGTCTGTGAAGTCGCTGAAGTTCCTGCCTCGAGCGTACGGACGGGGGTGTGCTCGGTGCGGGAGGCGCGCGGCATACGGTGGAGGTGTGTCAGCAGACGACGGCGCCGCACCCGACCCGACCGCCGAGATCCGGGTGGCCGCCTACGTGCATGGCGAGGTCCAGGGGGTCGGTTTCCGCTGGTGGACCCGGGCACGGGCCCTCGAGCTCGGCCTCGTCGGGCACGCCCGCAACCTCACCGACGGCCGCGTCGAGGTCGTCGCCCAGGGGCCCGCGGCGCAGGTCGAGGCCCTTGTCGACCTGCTGCGCGAGGTGCCGTCGACGACGCGCCGGCCCGGCCGGGTGACCGCCGTCGTCGTCCAGGACCACGGTCCGAAGGCCGGGACCACCGGTTTCGTCGAGCGCTGAGCGACCTACGCTGGCCGGGTGAGCGACCAGACCGATGAGACCCGCGAGAGCGACGAGCAGGCCAGCGAGCCGGTGACCGACCCCCTCACCGAGCCCATGACCGACCCGGGGCCCGGCACCCCGACCGAGCTGGTCCGGCTGCGCAGCAGCATCGACAACATCGACGCCGCCCTCGTCCACCTGCTCGCCGAGCGCTTCAAGTGCACCCAGCAGGTCGGGGTGCTGAAGGCGGTCATGCACCTCCCGCCGGCCGACCCTGCCCGCGAGGAGCACCAGATCACCCGTCTAAGGGCGCTCGCGGACGACGCGGGCCTCGACCCCGTCTTCGCGGAGAAGTTCCTCGGCTTCGTCATCGCCGAGGTCATCCACCACCACGAGCAGATCGCCTCGGGCACCGAGGGTCCGTAGCGAGGGTCAGTAGAGCGTCGCCGCCTGCCGGTCCTCGAGGGCGGCGTCGTAGTCGGCGGCCGCGTCGACACTGGCGAAGCCCCCTGCCTCCAGTGTCATCTGGCCGGCGGTCGGCAGGGTGCGAGGGTCCACGTGGGCGTCGATGTCCCACAGTCGACTCCGCTTGACGGCCCGCGCGCACTGGAAGAAGACACGTTCGACCGTGACGACGAGCACCGACGCGGGCAGCGCGCCCTGCACCTCGTGGTGGGCGAGCTCGTCCGGGTCGGTCGACACGACGGCGGTGCCACGCACCCGCAGCTCGAGCCCGAGGCCGGGCACGAGGAAAAGCAGTCCCACCCTGGGGTCGGCCAGGACGTTGCGCAGCGTGTCGAGGCGGTTGTTGCCCCGCCGGTCGGGGATGACGAGGCTGCGCTCGTCCCTCACCCGCACGAAGCCCGCTCGGTCGCCCCGGGGCGACGGGTCCAGGCCGCCGTCGCCGACCGTGGAGACGACGACGAAGGGGCTGGCGGCCACGATCGCGGCATACGCCGGCGTCAGCACGCCGGCCTCCTTCCCGCGGGGCGGCTCGGCGCGGGCGAGCGGGTAGAGCTCGAGGAGGCGCTCGAGGGAGGTGACGGTGTGCTCGTCGGCAGGGCTCACCCCGCCACGGTATGCCGCTGCGCCGGGTGGTGCTCGCCTCCCCGGTTCGCGCGTGGCCGGCGGGTACGCTGGCACGGATCGTCGCCCGGCTGGACAAAGGATCCCCGACTTCGTGTTCGTCAAGAGCCTCACCCTGAAGGGCTTCAAGTCCTTCGCCTCCGCGACCCACCTTCGCCTCGAGCCCGGCATCACCTGCATCGTGGGCCCCAACGGCTCCGGCAAGTCCAACGTCGTCGACGCGCTCGCCTGGGTGATGGGGGAGCAGGGCGCGAAGTCCCTGCGCGGCGGCAAGATGGAGGACGTCATCTTCGCCGGCACGGCCGGCCGCGCGCCCCTGGGTCGCGCCGAGGTCGCGCTGACGATCGACAACACCGACGGAGCGCTGCCGATCGACTACACCGAGGTGACGATCGCGCGGACCATGTTCCGCAACGGCGGCTCGGACTACTCGATCAACGGCACCCCGTGCCGGCTGCTCGACGTGCAGGAGCTGCTCTCCGACAGCGGCATCGGCCGTGAGATGCACGTCATCGTCGGCCAGGGCCAGCTCGACACCGTGCTGCGGGCCACGCCGGAGGAGCGACGCGGCTTCATCGAGGAGGCCGCCGGCGTCCTCAAGCACCGCAAGCGCAAGGAGCGCGCGCTGCGCAAGCTCGAGACGATGGAGGCCAACCTCACCCGGGTCCAGGACCTCACCGGCGAGATCCGGCGTCAGCTCGGACCGCTCGGCCGCCAGGCCGAGACCGCGCGCCGGGCCGCTGTGATCCAGGCCGATGCGCGCGACGCCCGACTGCGGCTGCTCGCCGACGACCTCGTCCAGCTCACCTCGACCCTCGAGCAGGAGGTCGCCGACGAGTCCGCGCTCATCCAGCGCCGCACCGAGGTGGAGGCCGCGATGGGCGACCTCTCGCACCGGCTCGCCGCACTCGAGGGCGCGGCCGAGCAGGCGAGGCCGGCCCTGACACGGGCCCAGGACGACTACGTCGCGGCCGGCCGGCTCGTCGAGCGGCTGGCCGCCACCCACTCGCTCGCGACGGAGCGGGTCCGCCTGCTCAACGAGGACGACGCCGACACCGGGGGACAGGGTGCGCCGCGCGACCCGGAGCAGCTCCGGCGCCAGGCCGCCCAGGCCCGCGAGCAGGAGCAGACCCTCGTCGCCGAGGTCGCGCGGGCCATGACCGCCCTCGAGGAGGCCGTGCTCGCCCGTACCGAGGCCGAGCGGGCGCACACCGAGGAGACGACCCGCCTCGCGCGGGCGGCCCGGATCGCCGCAGACCGGCGGGAGGGCCTGGCCAAGCTCGCCGGCTCCGTCGGGGCCAGGGCGTCCCGGATCGAGGCCCGCGAGGCCGAGATCGGGCGGCTGCGTTCGACCGCCGCGCAGGCCCAGGAGCGCGCGAGCGAGGCCGAGCGCGAGTTCGCCCACCTCGAGGCCGGCGTCGCCGATGACGAGGAGGGCGAGCAGGGGCTCGACACGGCATACGAGGAGGCGGCGGAGCGTCTCGAGACCGCGGAGGCCGAGCTGGCCCGTTGGAAGGAGACGGAGTCCGTCGCCGACCGCGCCCGCACGACGGCGGCCGCCCGGGTCGAGGCGCTCGGACTCAGCCTCAGCCGTAAGGACGGGGCCGCCAGCCTCCTGGCCGCCGCCGACGAGGCACACCACATCATCGGCTCGGTCGCCTCGCTCGTCACCGTCGAGTCCGGCCTCGAGAACGCCGTCGCGGCAGCGCTCGGTCAGGCCGCCGAGGCGCTCGCCGTGGAGTCGCTCGCCGCAGCCGCCGCGGCCCTCGACACGCTGCGCTCCGAGGACGCGGGCCAGGTCAGCATGCTCGTGTCCGAGTCGGCCACCTCCGTCGACACCGCGTCGTGGCCCGCGCTGGGGGAGCGCGGCCGCTGGGCCCGCGACGTCGTCGAGTGCCCCGCCTCGGTGCGCCCGGCTGTCGACCAGGTGCTCGAGCGGGTCGCCCTCGTCGCCGACGCCGCTACGGCCCGCGACCTCGTGCTCGCCCACCCGGGGGTGACGGCGGTGACCCGCGACGGTGACGTCTTCGCGCCCGGCCGGGTCCGCGGCGGCAGCAGCGCCGCGCCGAGCCTGATCGAGCTGCAGGCCGCCTACGAGTCGGCTCAGGCGCAGGTCTCGACGGCCTCGGCCGAGGTGGAGCGGGCCCGCTTCCAGGCCGCGTCCGCCGAGGCGACCCGCGCCGCGCTCAACGACGAGGTCGAGGCCACGTTGGAGCGCCTCCACGAGAGCGACGCCCGGATGTCGGCGATCGCCGAGAAGCTCGGCTCGCTGGGCCAGACCCTGCGCAACGCCCGTGCCGAGGTCGAGCGCACCGAGAAGGCGATCGCCGACGCTGTGGCGACGCTCGAGACCGACCGGGCCGAGCACGCCGAGCTGCTCGACCGGCTCGAGGCCGCGAGCGGGGAGGGCGAGTCCGAGGCGGAGCCCTCGACCGACGAGCGGGACCGGCTCGAGACCCTTGCCCGCGAGGCCCGGGCCGCAGAGACGGAGCTGCGCCTGGGGCTGCGCACCCGGGAGGAGCGGGCCCGAGCGCTCAAGGACCGCGCCGACGCCCTCGAGCGGAGCGCTCGCCACGAGGAGCAGGCGCGAGAGCGACTCGCTGCCAAGCGCGCCCGGCGCCAGCGCGAGGCCGCCGTCGCCGAGGCCGTGCGGACAGCGGCGTCGTGGGTGCACGCCCTGCTCGTCGAGTCCGCCGAGGAGGCCGACCGGGTCCGCGCCGCCGGCGAGGCCGCCCGCACGGAGCGCGACGCCGAGCTCTCCGTCGTCCGGCGTGACCTCGCCACCCTCCAGACCGAGCTGCGCGAGCTGACCGACTCCGTCCATCGCGACGAGGTGGCCCGCACCCAGCAGCGACTGCGCATCGAGCAGCTGCAGACCCGGGCCGTCGAGGAGCTCGGCATCGCGCCGGACGCGCTCGTCGACGAGTTCGGTCCCGACCGCCTCGTCCCGGCGGTGGCCGAGCCCGACGCCGACGCCGACCCCGAGGCCGCGGCGCCTGAACCGGTGCCGTTCGTGCGCGAGGCCCAGGAGAAGCGGCTGCGCTCGGCGGAGCGCAAGCTCGGTGCGCTCGGCCGGATCAACCCCCTGGCCCTCGAGGAGTTCTCCGCGCTCGAGGAGCGGCACAAGTTCCTCACCGAGCAGCTCGAGGATCTCAAGAGCTCCAAGCGCGACCTGCTCGACATCGTCAAGGAGGTCGACGAGCGCGTCGAGAAGGTCTTCGCCGAGGCGTTCGAGGACACGGCGGTGCAGTTCGAGCGGGTCTTCCAACGGCTCTTCCCGGGCGGGGAGGGTCGGCTGCTGCTCACCGACCCGTCCAACATGCTCACGACGGGGCTCGAGGTCGAGGCGCGCCCGCCGGGCAAGAAGATCAAGCGGCTGTCGCTGCTCTCGGGTGGCGAGCGGTCGCTCGTCGCCGTCGCCCTGCTCGTCGCGATCTTCAAGGCGCGCCCCTCGCCCTTCTACATCATGGACGAGGTGGAGGCCGCGCTCGACGACGCGAACCTCGGCCGGCTGATCACGCTCTTCGAGGAGCTGCGCGACAGTTCCCAGCTCATCGTGATCACCCACCAGAAGAAGACGATGGAGATCGCCGACGCCCTCTACGGCGTGAGCATGCGCGGTGACGGCGTGACGACGGTCGTCTCGCAGCGGCTGCGCGACGTGGCCGCCCGGCCCGCCTGAGCGGCATCCGCCCGGTCTCGCGGATCTGTCTGCAGATCGGTCGGCGTCTGGTGTTGTCCTGGCGACCTCGAGTGCAGACTGATCCGCAGACTGACCCGGATCGGGTGCGCGAAGGATCTGTCTGCAGATCAGTCGGCGTCTGGTGTTGTCCTGGCGACCTCGAGTGCAGACTGATCCGCAGACTGACCCGGATCAGGCGCGCGAAGGATCTGTCTGCAGATCAGTTGGCGTCTGGTGTTGTCCTGGCGACCTCGAGTGCAGACTGATCCGCCGACTGGCCGTTCGCATCCCGCGCCGGGACGTCAGCTCCGCGTTGCACAAACGTCACATTCGGGTGTTTGCACCACATGCGTCGCGTGGGTCACTCTGAGCGCATGGTATTTCTCATCATCGCGATGATGATCGCCACCGGTCTCGGTGTCGCGATCGTCGGTCTCGTTGCGGTGCCGGCACATCGGGACGGTCGCGATGTGCTCACCGCGAGGGGGGAAGGTGTCGCCCTGACTGCACGTCAGCGGGCCGGCACCCTGGGTCGCAGCACCACACCGCACACGCCCTGAGGGCCGACGCGCAGCGCACCCGCCTACCCATCCCACGACCACCGGGCCCACGGCCCGGTGGTCGTGCTCTGCCGGCGGTCGGACGGCTCCGGCGACCGGGTGCAGTCATGGTTGGATGGCCGCGTGGACACCCTCTGGATTTACGTGATCATCGCTGTCGTCATCCTCGCCGGAGCCATCGGCTTCGGGGCCAACCTGCTGCGCGGCCGCGGCGGCGACTCCCTCGAGCGCGAGGCGCCGGACTCCCTCGACTCGACGGACCCGGGCGGCTCGGCCCGGTCGGCACCCTCCACGCTCGGTGACGACGGGCCGCGAGCGGGATCCGCCAGCCTGCACGACGAGGTGATGGCCCCCGGCGAGGTGCAGGAGGAGGTCGTCGAGGTCCCGGCCGAGCCCGAGGCTCCCGTCTACGACCGCCCCGAGTCGGCGCGGGGCCGTCTCCAGCGCCTGCGGGCCCGCCTGGCCCGGTCAAACTCGGCCATCGGCAAGGGCCTGCTCGCCCTGCTCTCGCGCGGCGGCCTCGACGAGGAGGCCTGGGAGGAGGTCGAGGACACCCTCATCGGCTCCGACCTCGGCGTCGAGGCGAGCACCGAGCTCGTCGACTCACTGCGCCAGCGCGTCCAGGTCGACGGAACGACCGACGAGGCGACGGTGCGCGGCTGGCTGCGTGAGGACCTGCTCGCCCTCGTCCGGCCCGACATGGACCGGCGCATCGCCTCGAGCCGGGTGGGGGACCGTCCGGCCGTCATCCTCGTCGTGGGGGTCAACGGCACCGGCAAGACCACGACGGTCGGCAAGCTGGCCCGGGTGCTCGTCGCGGAGGACCGCGAAGTCATCCTCGGCGCCGCTGACACCTTCCGGGCCGCCGCGGCGGACCAGCTCGAGACGTGGGGAGCGCGCGTCGGCGTGTCGACCGTGCGCTCCGACAAGGAGAACGCCGACCCGGCCGCCGTTGCCTTCGACGCGGTCAAGGCCGGCATCGAGGGGGAGGTCGACGTCGTCATCATCGACACCGCCGGCCGGCTGCACAACAAGGTCGGCCTGATGGACGAGCTCGGCAAGGTCAAGCGCGTCATCGAGAAGCAGAGCCCGATCGACGAGGTCCTGCTCGTCCTCGACGCGACGACGGGCCAGAACGGTCTCCAGCAGGCCAAGGTCTTCTCCGAGGCGGTCGACGTCACCGGCATCGTCCTGACCAAGCTCGACGGCACCGCCAAGGGGGGCATCGTCGTCGCGGTGCAGCGCCAGCTCGGTGTCCCGGTCAAGCTGATCGGCCTGGGCGAAGGCCCCGATGACCTGGCGCCCTTCGACGCCGAGGCCTTCGTCGACGCCATCGTCGACTGACGCCGATCCGGCAGGGGCCGGTTGCGCTGAGACCGCACTCTCACCATGTGGGACGCACAAGGGACGGAAACCTGATCCTTACAGCCTCCTGGATGGGCTAACACGGCTGTAACACAAGCCGAGTCCCCCCGAAACGCGGGGCCACCATGGTTGCGACCATGACAACAGCACTGGTGCCCTTCGCGGCAGACGCACCGGAGATCAACGAGGCTGCGACGGCGTTCATGCTCGTCGCATCGGCGATGGTCCTCCTCATGACCCCTGGCCTCGCGCTCTTCTACGGCGGCATGACGCGAGTCAAGTCGGTCCTCAACATGATGATGATGTCCTTCGGCGCCCTCGCGGTCGTCGGCGTCATCTACGTCCTCTGGGGCTACTCGATGGCGTTCGGCAACATGCAGGACGGCACGTCCGACATCGCCGGCATCTTCGCCAACCCCTTCCACCTCTTCGGGCTCTCGGGTCTCGTCGGAGCCGACGGGCCCCGCCTGATCGACGTCTTCGGCGCGAACGTCTTCATCCCCGAGATCCTCTACGCCGGCTTCCAGCTCACCTTCGCCGTCATCACGGTCGCCCTCATCAGCGGCGCCGTCGCGGACCGCGTGAAGTTCAGCACCTGGCTCGTCTTCTCGGCGATCTGGGCCACCATCGTCTACTTCCCGATCTCACACATGGTGTGGGGTGGCGGCCTGCTCTCCGGCAGCGAGACCGGCCTCTCGGCCAAGATCTTCGGCACCACCGACGGCGCGGCCACGGTGCTGCCGATCGACTTCGCCGGCGGCACGGTCGTGCACATCAACGCCGGTATCGCCGGCCTCGTGCTCGCCCTCATCGTCGGCAAGCGGATGGGCTTCGGCAAGGTGCCGATGCGTCCGCACAACGTGCCGCTCGTCATGATCGGCGCAGGCCTGCTGTGGTTCGGCTGGTTCGGCTTCAACGCCGGCTCCGAGCTCGCCGCCGACGGCCTCGCCTCGCTCGTCTGGATGAACACGACCGTCGCCACCTGCGCCGCCGCCCTCGGCTGGCTCGTCGTTGAGAAGATGCGCGACGGGCACGCCACCTCGGTCGGCGCTGCCTCGGGCATCGTCGCCGGTCTCGTCGCGATCACCCCGGCCTGTGGCGCCCTGTCGCCCGTCGGCTCGATCATCCTCGGTGCGGTCGCCGGCATCCTGTCGGCCCTCGCGGTCGGCCTCAAGTACCGTCTGGGCTACGACGACTCACTCGACGTCGTCGGTGTCCACCTCGTCAGCGGCCTCTGGGGCACCATCGGCGCCGGGCTGCTCGCCACGTCGGGGGGCCTCCTCTACGGTGACGGCGTCCAGCAGACCGCCCTGCAGATCATCATCGCCCTCGCCTCGCTGGTCATCTCCGGTGTCCTCACCGCGATCATCGGCCTCGCGCTCAAGGCGACGATGGGCTGGAGGATCTCCGACGACGAGGAGTCCGCGGGCATCGACCAGACCGAGCACGCCGAGTCCGGGTACGACCTCGGCGGTTTCGCCGGCACCGTCGGGCGCAGCGGCCATGCCCCCCGCACCACCACCACGACCGAGAAGGCCGAAGGAGCCAACGCATGAAGCTCATCACCGCCATCATCAAGCCCCACCAGCTCGACGAGGTGAAGGAGGCCCTCGAGGCCTTCGGGGTGGCCGGCATGACGATCAGCGAGGCCAGCGGCTACGGCCGTCAGCGGGGGCACAGCGAGGTCTACCGCGGCGCCGAGTACACCGTCGACTTCGTGCCCAAGGTCCGCCTCGAGGTCCTCGTCGACGACGTCGACTCCAAGGACATCCTCGAGGTCATCCTCAAGGCCGCCCAGACCGGCCGGATCGGCGACGGCAAGATCTGGTCCGTGCCGGTCGACGAGGTGGTCCGCGTCCGCACCGGCGAGCGCGGCCCCGACGCCCTGTAGTCCAACCACCCAGCTCAGCACACCGGGCTGCGAACACCGAAGGGGTCGGCGAGCTCTGACATGTCCGATGTGACCGCACGACGTCTGGACCTGGCCGGCACCAGGACGTTCGCGACGCCCGGCGCCGGCCAGGTCCGGCGCCGGGCGCTCGCGGAGTTCGGGTTCGGCTGGCTGCAGGAGCTCTGGCGGGTCGCGTGCGCCGGCCGCCGTCACGAGGGTGTCGCCCTCGCGGCGGTCGGCTCGCTCGCCCGCGGTGACGGTGGCCCGCTCAGCGACTACGACCTCGTCCTCGTCCACCACCCGCGCGGCCTGTCGGGCAAGGAGGTCGGTGAGTTCGCCGACAAGCTCTGGTACCCGATCTGGGACGCCGGGGTGCGACTCGACCACAGCGTCCGGACCGTCGCCGAGTGCCGCGCCGTCGCGACCGACGACCTCACGGCCGCGGTCGGGCTGCTCGACCTCACCCACGTCGCCGGTGACGCCGACGTCGTCAACGCTGCCCGCTCGACCGTGGCGCACGACTGGCGCGCCAACGCCCGGACGCGGCTGTCGGAGATGCGGGAGTCGGTGCTCGCCCGGCACAGCCGGCAGGGCGACCTCGCCCATCTCGTCGAGCCCGACCTCAAGGAGTCCCACGGGGGGCTCCGTGACATGTCGGTGCTCCGGGCCCTCACGGCCGCCTGGCTCACCGACCGTCCCCACGGGGAGGTCGACGCGGCATACGAGCGGATCCTCGACGTGCGCGACGCGATCCATGTCGTCACCGGCCGGGGCCGCGACCGGCTCACCCGCGACGACCAGGACGCGTGCGCGGCCCTGCTCGGATACGCCGACGCCGACGACCTGCTCACCGACGTCTCCACCTCCGCCCGCACCATCGCGTATGCCGTCGACGGCACCCTGCGTCGCGCCATGCAGTCCCAGCGGGCCCGCACGCTGCGGGTCGGACCGCGCCGCCCGCAGCTCGCCCCACTGGGGTACGGCCTCTACCGGCACGACGGTGAGGCCGTCCTCGGCCCGTCGGCTGACCTCGCCTCCGACCCCGTCATCCCGATGCGGGCGGCGCTCGTCGCCGCCCGGGGGAGCATCCCGCTGTCCCCGACGACGCTCAAGAACCTCGCCGAGCACGCCCCGGCCCTGTCGGAGCCGTGGCCGGAGGTCGCCCGCAACCTCTTCGCCGACCTCCTTGCCGCCGGTCCGGGTCTCGTCACCGTGTGGGAGGGGCTCGACCTCTCCGGGGTCGTCGAGCGGTGGCTCCCCGAGTGGTCGGCGGTGCGGAGCCGGCCGCAGCGCAACGCGATCCACCGCCACACCGTGGACCGCCACCTCATCGAGTCCGTCGTCGCGGCGAGCGGGATGGTCCGCGACGTCGCACGCCCCGACCTGCTCATGCTCGCCGCCCTGTTGCACGACATCGGCAAGGTGGCCGGGGCCCAGGACCACTCCGTCACCGGGGCCCAGCTCGCCGAACGCATCCTGCGCCGGATCGGTGTCGTCGACGCCGACCGCGAGATCGTCGTGCGCCTCGTGCGCCACCACCTGACGCTGGTCGACCTCGCGACCCGCCGCGACCCGGAGGACCCCGCGACCATCGCGGCGCTCTCCGAGGCCGTCGACGGTTCGGTCGCGACGCTCGACCTGCTCCGCGCCCTCACCGAAGCGGACGCCTCCGCTGCCGGCCCCAAGGCCTGGAGCGACTGGCGAGCCGGCCTCGTCACGAGGCTCTACGACACCTGCCGGTCGGCGCTCACCGCCCGGACCGAAGGAGGGGGCCACCCCGTCGTGGAGCCCATCGAGACCCTTCCCCTCAGCCCCGATGCGCTCGAGCGCATCGCCTCGGGGGAGCCCTACGTCACCGTCACGTCACTCGGTGGCGCCCACCGAGTCGACATCATCGACCGCGACCGCGCCGGCCTCTTCGCCGACACGGCCGGCCTGCTCGCCGCGCACGGCTTCATCGTGCGCTCGGCCATCGTGCGCACCCTCGAGGGCCTCGCCGTCAACGAGTGGTGGGTCGACTCACCCGGTGGCGAGACGCCGATGGCCGACGTCATCGGGCGCGACCTCGTCCGCGTCGCCTCGGGGGACCGGGGGCCCCTGGGCAAGCTGCAGAAGCGCAAGGCGCCCGGGGTGCGCAGCGCGAGCACGGGCTCGCCCGACTCGGCCCGAGCCATGGTCATCAGCAGCGCCTCCGAGACCGCCACCGTCATCGAGGTCCGGGCCACCGACCGGCCCGGCCTCCTCCAGGACATCGGGATCACGCTCGCGCGCGCCTCGCTGTCGGTCCGCTCGGCCCACATCGCGACGTATGCCGGTCAGACCCTCGACACCTTCTACGTGACCGAGTTCGGTGGCGGGCGGCTCCCGCCGGCCCGCGCCGCGCAGGCGGTGGCGATGATCATCGACACCTGCGACGCCTCCTGACGGGGCGACGCGGGGGCGTCGATCGGACCTGGCCGGATCCCAGCCGGAGGAGGGTCTGGCGCGGATCCTGCGAGAGGGCGCTGAGCGGCATACGCGCCGGGGACGTGGGCAACGGTCGGCGGCGCGGTGGATAGCGGATAAAGTTGCCGCGTGTTTGCTTCCCTGTCTGACCGGCTGACCGCCACCTTCAAGAACCTGCGCGGCAAGGGCCGCCTGACGGAGTCCGACGTCAACGCGACGATCCGTGACATCCGCCTGGCCCTGCTCGACGCCGACGTCGCGCTGCCCGTCGTCAAGCGGTTCACCTCCAGCGTGCGCGAGCGCGCCCTCGGGGCGGAGGTCAGCCAGGCGCTCAACCCGGCCCAGCAGGTCGTCAAGATCGTCCAGGAGGAGCTCGTCGCGATCCTCGGCGGGCAGACGCGCACGCTCGAGATGGCCAAGCAGCCGCCGACGGTCATCATGCTGGCGGGACTGCAGGGCTCCGGCAAGACGACCCTCGCCGGCAAGCTCGGCCGCTGGCTCAAGGACAAGGGCCACACCCCCCTGCTCGTCGCTGCCGACCTCCAGCGTCCCAACGCCGTCACCCAGCTCGAGGTCGTCGGCGAGCGCGCCGGTGTGCCCGTCTACGCGCCGGAGCGCGGCAACATGGGCGGCCACGACGCCGTCGTCGACAGTGTGGAGGGCACCCGCTCCTACGGCGACCCCGTCGCCGTCTCGCGGCTCGGCATCGAGCACGCGAAGTCCAAGCAGTACGACGTCGTCATCGTCGACACCGCCGGCCGGCTCGCCGTCGACGCCAACCTCATGCAGCAGGCCGCCGACATCCGCGCGGCGATCTCGCCAGACGAGGTCCTCTTCGTCATCGACGCGATGATCGGCCAAGCCGCGGTCGAGACCGCCCAGGCCTTCCACGAGGGGGTCGCCTTCACCGGCGTCGTGCTCTCCAAGCTCGACGGCGACGCCCGCGGTGGGGCGGCCCTGTCGGTCGCCGAGATCACCGGTGAGCCGATCATGTTCGCCTCGACGGGGGAGAAGGTCACCGAGTTCGAGGTCTTCCACCCGGACCGGATGGCGAGCCGCATCCTCGACATGGGTGACGTGCTCACCCTCATCGAGCAGGCCGAGAAGGCGTTCGACAAGAAGCACACCGACGAGATGGCCCGGAAGTTCCTCGCCGAGGAGGACTTCACGTTCGAGGACTTCCTCGAGCAGATGAACGCCATCAAGAAGATGGGCTCGCTCAAGGCGATGCTCAAGATGATGCCGGGCATGCAGGGGATGCGTGAGCAGCTCGACGCCTTCGACGACCGGGAGTTCGACCGGGTCGAGGCCATGGTGCGCTCGATGACGCCCTTCGAGCGGACCCATCCGAAGCAGATCAACGGCTCGCGCCGGGCCCGCATCGCCCGGGGCTCCGGTGTCACCGCGACCGACGTCAACCAGCTGCTCGAGCGCTTCGGCCAGGCGCAGAAGATGATGAAGTCGATGGCCCGTGGCGGCGGTGGCGGCCTGCCCGGGATGCCCGGCGTGCCCGGGACGGGCAAGCGTGGACGCCCCCAGCAGCCGCAGCGCAAGAAGAGCAAGAGCGGCAACCCGGCCAAGCGGGCGCTCGAGGAGAAGGCGGCGGCCGACCGCGCCGCTGCCGGTCCCACCGGAGCCAGCGCGTTCGGTTCCGGCGCGGCCGACGGGGGAGCGGACCCGATGGCCGACTTCGACCCGTCGAACCTGCCGAAGGGCTTCGAGAAGTTCCTCGGCCGCTGAACCGCGTCGGTATGCCGCCCACCCCACCGGGCTGGGCGGCATACCTCTCTCCGGGGGGTGGCTTCGATCGGGGACCTGCGCGTTGGGCGCGTCGGAGGCGCGCGCCACAGCAGCAGACGCAGACTGATCCGCAGATTGATGTCCGTGCATCGTCAATCTGCGGATCAGTCTGCGTCTGGAGTCGCTAGGGCAGCACCGTCTGCCGACTGATCCGCAGACTGATGGCCCAACTGGATCAGTCTGCGGATCAGTCGGCCCTCGGTGTCGTGGTGACGACCCTGCTCGGACTGGCTTCGTCCACATCTGGGGCGACGGCGAGCCGCTCTCCACAGCCAAGGCGTTCGGCTCCGCCACGTGGCCGCAGGGGCGGGGAGCCTGATGCGCATGCAGCTACCTGAGGAGATCCTACGTTTGGCCGACCTGCAGTCCGGGGTGGTGAGCCGGGCCCAACTCAGGGCAGCCGGGTTGCCGCCGGGGATGGTGCGGTGGCACAGCACCCGGCACTGGCGGTCGCTCCTGCCCGGGATCCTGATGCTCAATACCGGGAGCCCGACCGATCAGCAGCGCCTTGTCGCGGCGCAGCTGTATGCCGGTGGTGACGCCTGGTTCCGCGGACAGTCCGCCCTGGCCTGTTACGGGGTCGGCCCGGGCCTGCGCTCCCCGGTCCAGCTCTACGTTCCGCACCCGCAGCGGGCCCGACGGGTGATGTGGCTGTCCATCGCCGCGACGCGCCTGACGAACGAGCGCATCGTCGAGCGTGGTCCACTGCGGATCTCCTGCCGTCCCCGGGCCGTGGTCGACGCCGCTGCGGACGCCATCGACGATCGCCAGGCTCGAGCCGTCCTCGTCGGGTGCGTCCAGGAGCGCTTCGTCCGACTGGCCGACGTCCAGCACTGGGTCGGCGTCCGCCGCCGCAACGGCACGGTGCGGCTCAACTCGGCGCTGGCCGAGGCCGCATCCGGGGCGTGGTCCCTACCCGAGGCAGACCTGGCGCGGCTGCTGCTGCGGTCGCCGCGGTTCGCAGGACTGATGGCCAACCCGGGCCTCACCACCAACGACCGCATCCGGCTCACCACGCCGGACCTATGGATCGACGAGGTGGCGCTCGCGATCATGGTCCACTCGCGCCGGTTCCACTCCGACGTCCTCGACTGGGAATCCACCGTGCTCGCCGACCAGGATCTGCGCGACGCCGATGTCGAGGTGGTGCCGTTGACCCCGCACCTGATCGAGAGCGATCCGGCCGCGTGCCTGGCTGCAGCTCATGCTGGGCTCGATCGTGCCCTCCGCCGGCCGAGGCCGCCGGTCATCTGTAGGCCGAGAGACGCCTTCGCGTGGGCGAGCTGAGATCAGTCTGCAGATCAGTCTGCGTCTGGAGTCGCCAGGGCAGCACCGTCTGCCGACTGATCCGCAGATTGATGGCACAACGGAATCAGTCTGCGGATCAGTCTGCGGCTGTGGTCGTCCGGGCTCGGGCGGGGGAGACGACCAGGCGGGGTGGTGCTCGGTAGGGTCGAGGCATGACGGCACCGGTGCTTCATGTCCGCGGGCAGGTCCTGGTCGGGCCGCACGAGTCCGTCCCCGACCTGTGGGTCATCGACGGCCGGGTCTCCTTCACCGCGCCGGGGCCCGGGACGCAGGTGCAGACCATCGAGGGCTGGGCCCTGCCCGGCCTCGTCGACGCCCACTGCCACATCGGGCTCGGGCCGCACGGCGGGGTCCCGGCCGAGGAGGCCGAGCAGCAGGCGCTCACCGACCGCGACTCCGGGGCGCTGCTCGTCCGCGACGCGGGCCAGCCCGGCGACACCCGGTGGATCGACGACCGCGAGGACCTGCCCAAGATCATCCGGGCCGGTCGGCACATCGCCCGCACCCGCCGCTACATCCGCAACTTCGCCCACGAGGTCGAGCAGGACGAGCTCGTCCGGCACGTCCGGCTCGAGGCCCACCACGGGGATGGCTGGGTCAAGCTCGTCGGCGACTGGATCGACCGCGACGTGGGCGACCTCGCTCCGAGCTGGTCCCGGGACGCCGTGGCCGCGGCCATCGCGGCCGCGCACGAGGAGGGCGTCCGGGTCACGGCGCACTGCTTCGGCGAGGAGTCCCTGCGCGATCTCGCGGCCGCGGGCATCGACTGCATCGAGCACGCCACCGGTCTGCAGGAGGACTCGATCGACACCTTCGCCGAGCAGGGCATCGCGATCGTGCCCACGCTCGTCAACATCGCGACCTTCCCCGCGATCGCGGAGCCGGCCAAGGCGAAGTTCCCCGACTACCACCGCCACATGATCGACCTCTACGAGCGACGGTTCGCCACGGTCGGCGCCGCCCACGAGGCGGGCGTCCCGATCTACGTCGGCACGGACTCGGGCGGCAGCCTCCCGCACGGCCTCGTGGCCCAGGAGATGGCCGAGCTCGCCCGCGCCGGCCTGTCCACGATCGAGGTGCTCGGTGCGGCAACCTGGGGCGCGCGGGAGTGGCTCGGCCGACCCGGCCTCGTCGAGGGGGCTGACGCCGACCTCGTCGTCTACGCGGCAGACCCGCGCGAGGACATCGGCGTCGTCGCCGACCCCCTCGCGGTCGTCCTGCGGGGGCGGCATGTCGGCTGAGACCGGGGGCCCGTCGGCCTGGGCCTCGGGCTCCGCGCACCCGTTGACGGCGGTCGGTGACCTCGTCGCGGTCCGTCCGCCGCGCACCGAGGACGTCGCCGCCTACATGGAGGCGGTCTCGATGTCCGCCACGCGCCTGTCCACCTTCGCCGTGCCGGACCCCCACAACCTCGGCCTCGTCATCGAGAGCCAGTCGCCGGCCTACCGCAGCTTCATGGTGTGGGCCCGCGAGCCCGCCGGCGCCCACGGCCTCGTCGGCCGGATCAACATCGCCAACGTCGTCCGCGGCGCCTTCCAGAGCGCCACCGTCGGTTACGACGCCTACGACCCGTATGCCGGTCACGGCCTCTTCGTCGAAGGGCTGCGCCTCGTCATCGACATCGCGTTCACCGACGAGCCGCAGGGGATGGGGCTGCACCGGCTCGAGGCCAACATCCAACCAGCCAACGTCCGCTCGGCCGGTCTCGTCCGCTCCCTCGGCCTCGTCCATGAAGGCTTCTCCCGCGACTTCCTCCACCTGCCGGGTGCGGACGGGCGGCGCGGCTGGCGCGACCACGACCGCTACGCGATCCTCGCCCCCGACTGGCCCGCCGCGCCCTACCGTCACCAGCCTCCCCGGCGGCTCGCCGCGGTCGTGCACGGCGCGCCCGTCCTGCAGGGCCCGAGCTTCGCCGCGCTCCTCGCCGCCGATCTCGGGCTGCCCCTCTTCGGGGGGGCCGCCCCGCTGGCGACCCTCTGCGAGCTGCTCCGCGCCTCGCCCGTCGGCGGCGTCGTCGAGACCGGGGTCGTGGGGCCGGAGCTGCGGATGGGGCTCGCCCGCGCGGGACTCGACCCCAAGGTCGTGCCGGTGTTCGAGTCCGCCGGCAACCCGAGCAAGGCGGACGTCGTGGCGGCAGCGCTCACGGTCCGGGCGGCATACACCTGACGTGTCCGTCCCCAGGGCGCGCGGTGGTCGGACGGGTCGTCGATCTCTGGCAGAATGGACGGCTGTACCCGTCGGGCCGGAAGTCCTCTCGCCTGACCCGGACGCCTACACCGAGCTGTCGGCCCCCCACGCGATCCTGTGTGGTCTTGCCGCGCTCACCACACAGAAGCAGGAGACCCACCACGTGTCGGTCAAGATCCGTCTGAAGCGCATGGGCAAGATCCGTGCACCGTACTACCGCATCGTCGTCATGGACTCGCGCGCCAAGCGCGACGGCCGGGCGATCGAGGAGATCGGCAAGTACCACCCCACCGAGGAGCCCTCGCTCATCGAGATCGACGGCGAGCGCGCCCAGTACTGGCTGCGGCAGGGCGCCCAGCCCACCGAGACCGTCGCCGCCCTGCTCAAGGTGACCGGTGACTGGCAGCAGGCCAAGGGCCTCGAGGGCGGCGAAGGCACCCTCAAGGTCAAGGAGCCCAAGACCCCGAAGAAGGACCTGTACGAGGCGGCCCTCGCCGCCGCCGGCAAGTCCGACTCCGGCAAGGACGCCTCCACGACGCCCCGCAAGAAGGCCGAGAAGAAGGCCGACACGACCGAGGCTGCTGACGCCCCGGCCGAGGCCGAGAAGACCGAGGCCTGAGCATGCTCGAGGAAGCCCTCGAGCACCTGGTCAAGGGCATCGTCGACCACGACGAGGACGTCGTCGTGGTCCGCAAGGAGCTGCGTCGCGGTGAGCTGCTCGAGGTCCGGGTCCACCCCGACGACCTCGGCCGCGTGATCGGCCGCTCCGGTCGCACCGCCAGCGCGCTGCGCACCGTCGTCGGGGCCCTCGCGGGCAACGGCAACGTGCGGGTCGACATCGTCGACACCGACCGCGCCCGCTGACCCAGCGCCGAACCCGCACGACCCGCACCACCGCCAGGGGCGTCCCGAACCGTTCGGGGCGCCCTTGTTGGCGGTATGCCGCTGGGCCGTCCCGTCGCCGACGCCGTTTCGGCGGGTGGCCACCAGGGTCGTTCGCACCTGAGAGGATTCGTGCCATGAGCGTCGAGAAGCTGGTCATCGCCCGGATCGGCAAGCCACACGGGCTGCACGGCGAAGTCACCGTCCAGGTCCACACCGACGAGCCGGAGCGCCGCTTCGCCGTCGGCACCGAGATCGACACGGAGGCACGCGAGGGCTCGGGTGTGCCGCGCTCGCTCACCGTCCGCTCCACCCGGGTCCACAACGGCGTCTGGCTCGTCGCCTTCGAGCAGGTGCCCGACCGGACCGGGGCCGAGGGTCTGCGCGGCACCCGCCTCGTCATCGACGACGAGCAGGCCGTCACGACGAAGGACGACGACACCTTCTACGAGGAGGACCTCGTCGGCCTCGAGGCGCGCGACCCCTCCGGCGCCGTCGTCGGTGTGATCAGCGGGCTCGAGCTCGGGTCGGCCCAGGACCGGCTCGTGCTCACCCTCACCGACGGGGTCACCGCCTATGTCCCGTTCGTGCACCAGTTCGTGCCGGTCGTCGCGGACGACCACGTCGTCGTCGACCCGCCCGCGGGCCTCTTCGACCTCTACCGCGAGCTGGCCGAATGAGGATCGACGTCGTCTCGATCTTCCCCGACTACCTCGCCGCGCTCGACCTCTCGCTCATCGGCAAGGCCCGGGAGGAGGGGCTGCTCGACCTCGCCGTCCACGACCTGCGCGACTTCACCCACGACCGGCACCGTACGGTCGACGACTCTCCCTACGGCGGCGGCGCCGGCATGGTGATGAAGGCCCAGCCGTGGTCCGAGGCGCTGCACCACGTGCTTGCCCAGGCCCCGTCGGCGCCCGGCGCTCGGCGTCCCCACCTCGTCGTGCCGGGCCCGGGTGGGGTGCCCTTCAGCCAGGCCCTCGCGCACGAGCTCGCCGAGGAGCCATGGCTCGCCTTCGCCTGCGGGCGCTACGAGGGCATCGACGAGCGCGTCTACGAGCACGCGCGGGAGGACCTCGGCCTGCGGGTGTCGGTGGTCAGCCTCGGCGACTACGTCCTCAACGGCGGCGAGGTGGCCGTGCTCGCCATGGTCGAGGCGGTGGCCCGGCTCGTGCCCGGCGTCGTCGGCAACGCCGAGTCCCTCGTCGAGGAGTCGCACGAGGACGGCCTGCTCGAGTACCCGATCTACACCAAGCCGCGCGAGTGGGAGGGTCGCGAGGTGCCGCCGGTCCTCTTGTCCGGCAACCACGCCGCCATCGCGCAGTGGCGCCACGAGCAGCGCCTCGCCCGCACGGCCGCGCGCCGGCCCGACCTGCTGCCCACCTCCCACGGCGACGGCGAGATCGAGCTGCGACTCGCCACCCCTGGCGACGTGCCGGAGCTGTTCACCCTCGTCCGGGCCTGCTGGGTGCAGGAGGCGGTCGCGAACGACACCCTCGCGATCCCGGCGCTCACCGAGGACATCGACACCCTCCGGGCCAGTCTCGACACGACCCGGACCTGGGTCGCCCACCGGGGCGGCCGCATGGTGGGGTCGGTGCGCACGGAGGAGCGGGGGAGCGACCTGTTCGTCGGGCGGCTCTGCGTCGCACCGGACCTGCAGGGTCGGGGACTCGGCCGGATGCTGCTCGCGCACGCGGAGGGGACGGCGGTGAACGGCATACGGACGTTCAGCCTGGTGACCGGCGCGGGGAGCGCCGACAACCTCCGGTTCTACAAGAAGGCGGGCTACCGGCCCGCGAAGGTGCCCTCGGGGGTGCCCGGGGTCGTCGACCTCGTCAAGCGGCGCCGGGCCTGATCACGACACGAGGGTGAGGCGCAGGTCAGGCGGCAGGAGCCGGCGCTGGCGGATGAAGCGCGCCTGCACACCGGCGGTGATCGACTGCGTCGCCATGATCGCGAAGAGGACGAGCACCTGCGCCGTCGCCGCCTGGACGGCGCTGCCACCGCCGAGCATCACCCCGATGAAGGCGCCCGGCAGGGTGACCACCCCTGCGGTGCGGATCTGGTCGAGGCCGGGCACGAGCCCCTCGGGCACCCGGCGCGCGATGATCTCGTCGATGCCCTGGTCGGCGGTCAGGCCGATCGAGAGGGATGCTTCGTACTGTCCGCGCTCGTCCCGCAGGGCCGCGAAGGTGCGGCGCCCGACGAGGGTGTGGACGGTCATCGTGTTGCCGAGCACGATCCCGGCGACGGGGATGAGGGCGATGCCGACGAAAGGGATCGCGCCCGTCGCGATGACGATCGTGAGCACGGGCAGGACACCGCAGGCCATGGCCAGGGCGGCCCACGGCCACGACCCGGGGGCTTCGATGCGCTTGCACGTCGTGAAGACCGCCATCGTCGCCATGCCGGCGATCGCGAGCAGCGACAGCCAGATCGACCGGACGACGACGGTGATGACGAGGGCAGCGAGGCCGAGCTGGAGGATGGCGCGCAGCCCGGCGACCACCGCGTCGCGGGCGAGCGGAAGGCGCCCGACGCGGTAGGCCGCGACGGTGACGAGCAGCAGTGCGGCGATGGCGATGGCGACCGGCCAGCCGGGGGAGACGTCCACACGGCCACCGTAGGGTGCGGGGGTGACGCTCGCGGTGACGGCTCCGCCCGAGACCCGCCCCACGGCCGATTTCGGGTATGCCGTCTGCTCTGGCAGACTTGGTCCTTGCGTCCGGCAACCGACGGCCCCTGCCACAGGGGGAGTTGGTCACCACCTCGCGAGCTCGCCTCGCACCGGTGTCCACGCGGCCGAGCCGGACGCACCCCGAGACACACAGCCGGGTGACCTGTGGCGCCCAGGAAAGCGAAGCAACCATGCACACGTTTGACGACATCAACTCCGCGTCACTGCGCTCGGACGTCCCGGACTTCCGCGCCGGCGACACCCTCCGCGTCCACGTCAAGGTCGTCGAGGGCACGCGCTCGCGTGTCCAGGTCTTCCAGGGCGTCGTCATCCGTCGCCACGGCGGCGGCGTGGCCGAGACCTTCACCGTCCGCAAGATCTCCTTCGGTGTCGGCGTCGAGCGCACCTTCCCGATCCACACCCCGATCATCGACCACATCGAGGTCATGACTCGCGGTGACGTGCGTCGCGCGAAGCTCTACTACCTCCGTGGTCTGCGCGGCAAGGCCGCCAAGATCAAGGAGAAGCGCGACTCCTTCCCGTCCAAGAAGACGGCTGCCGCCAAGACCAGCTGAACCACCCGGCAGGTGCACGACGTCGCAGGCGCGGTGTCCCTCGGCCCCTCCGGCCCCCGATGACCTCGGGGCCGGCCGGCGCGACGGGGGAGGCCGCGCCTTCGTCGTCCCCCCGGCGGCCGGGGTGGCGGGGGCGTCTGCGTCAGGGCCGGCGGCGCGGGTGGCTCGCTGCGGCAGCGCTTCTCGTGCTCGCCGTCATCGTCGTCCGCGCGTTCGTCGTCACGCCCTTCGCGATCCCGAGCGGGTCGATGGAGGACACCCTCATGGTGGGCGACCACATCCTCGTCACCCGCCTGGGCGACCCGGGCGACCTCGTCCGCGGTGACGTCATCGTCTTCGACGGCACCCGAGCCTTCGCCCTCCCGCCGGAGGACACCGGCCCGCTCGGCGTCGTCGTCGGCGCCGTGCAGAGCCTCGTCGGGACGGGCCGCTCGACGGACTTCGTCAAGCGGGTCATCGGAGTCCCCGGTGACCACGTGCACTGCTGCGCCGCGGACGGGCGGCTCGAGGTCAACGACACGCCGGTCGACGAGCCCTACCTCAAGCCGGGGGAGAAGCCGAGCCTCACCCCCTTCGACGTGGTCCTCCCGGTCGACCGCTTCTGGGTGATGGGGGACAACCGCGGGTCCTCGTCGGACTCCCGGGCCCACCTCGGCCAACCCGGTGGGGGCATGCTCCCGGGGGAGGACGTCATCGGCAAGGTCTGGGTGCGATACTGGCCGCTCGATCGGCTCGGACCGGTCGAGAAGCAGCACGACACGACCCTCTCCTCGACCCCACGAAACGGTGAATGATGTCGCAGAGCCCCGGACGCCCGGACGGATCGAGCCCGGGTCGCGCGTCCGATGTCACCGGGCGCGGTGACACCGACCTCGACGACCGCTACGACGACGAACCGGGCCGCGGTTTCGGCGCGACCCTCCTCGCCGGCCTCCGCGAGCTCGTCATCGTCATCGTCCTGGCCATGGCGCTGTCCTTCATCGTCAAGACGTGGCTCTTCCAGGCCTTCTACATCCCGTCCGGCTCGATGGAGAACACCCTGGTCCGCGACGACCGGGTCATCGTCAGCAAGCTGACGCCCGGTCCTTTCGACCTGCGCCGCGGCGACGTGGTCGTCTTCGAGGACCCGGGCACGCCGACGCCGTGGCTCTCCGACGTCGCGCCCGGAAGCACCTCTGACGTCGGCGGGCCCTTCCACAACGCTCTCGTCTTCGTCGGGCTGCTGCCCGAGGACGCCGAGAACCACCTCATCAAGCGGGTCATCGGCCTCCCCGGTGACCACGTCCAAGCCGATGGCACGACCGGCAAGCTCAAGGTCAACGGGGTCGCGATCGACGAGACCTACATCAAGCCCGGTGACGCGCCGAGCGAGGGCAAGCCCTTCGACATCGTCGTCCCAGCCGGTCACGTCTGGGTCATGGGTGACCACCGCTCCGACTCCTCCGACAGCCGCTACCACGACAACAACTCCGGAGGCGTCGACGGGTCGGTCCCGATGGACAAGCTCGTCGGCCGGGCCCTGTTCATCGTCTGGCCGGTTGACCACGTCACCTGGCTCGGCGTCCCGAAGCGCACCTTCGAGGCCGTCCCCAGCCCGACCCCGAGCACCCCGTCGTCCACCTCCACGGGCTCGTCGACCTCGCCGACGTCGATCCCCAAGGTGACGAGCACGGCCAAGGGCTGACCCGGTCGTCGTGTCCCGCACCGTTCCGTCCACGAAGCCGTCCCTCCGGGTCGAGCGCGCCCTCCAGCGCTCCGGCCACCGACTGCTCGCCGGGATGGACGAGGTCGGTCGCGGCGCCCTCGCCGGACCCGTGAGCGTCGGGGTCGTCGTCATCGACGAGACGGTGCGGTCGGCGCCGCAGGGGGTCAAGGACTCCAAGCTGCTCAGCGAGCGGGTCCGCACCAGCCTCGTGCCACGCATCGAGCGCTGGGCGGTCGCCCATGCCGTCGGCCATGCGAGCAACGACGAGATCGACGAGATCGGGATCATCGGCGCGTTGCGGCTGGCCGGGGCGCGCGCGCTCGACGCCATCGCCGCGGGCGGAGTCATCCCCGATCTCGTCATCCTCGATGGCAACCACGACTGGCTGACCCCGCCGTCGGAGGTGGGGCTGCTCGCCTTCGCCGCGGACGCCGGGCCGACCCCGCCGGCGGTGACGACGATGATCAAGGCCGACATGAAGTGCTCCTCGGTCGCCGCGGCCAGCGTGCTGGCGAAGGTGGAGCGCGACGCGCTGATGGTGGGCTGGGGTGCCCAGCACCCGGCATACGGCTGGACGCTCAACAAGGGCTACGCGGCCCCGGACCATCTCGACGCGCTCGCCCGGCTCGGGCCGTGCGACCTGCACCGCCGCTCGTGGCGCCTCCCCGGTATCGGAGGGTCGGATGACGTCCGACCGAGCGAGGTGGTGGATGATGTGGTGGCGCAGACCGCGGCGGCTGCGGCAACGGGACAAGGGACGGCGATCAGGTGAGTTCGGAAGATCTCGAGAAGTACGAGACCGAGATGGAGCTGCAGCTCTACAAGGAGTACCGCGACGTCGTCGGGCTCTTCACGCACGTCGTCGAGACCGAGCGTCGCTTCTACCTCGCGAACTCCGTCGACGTGAAGGTCCGCAGCGACGGCGGTGAGGTCTTCTTCGACGTGACGATGGCCGACGCCTGGGTCTGGGACATCTACCGCCCGGCCCGCTTCGTCAAGAACGTGCGCGTCGTGACGTTCAAGGACGTCAACGTCGAGGAGCTGCCCAAGCCCGACATCAAGCTGCCGGAGTCGGGCGACTTCTCCTAGGGCTGGCGCAGGGGCGTTGTCCCCAACCCCCACGGCCGAGGTATGCCGTCCACAGCCTCGCGCGCCGCGGCTGTCCTCCCCGGGTGGGTCGGCGAGAGCCTCGGGTCATGGACTCCACCGCGACCCGGGCCCTCGGCGACTACGGCGAGCGGCTCGCCGCGCGTTTCCTCGTGGAGCAGGGCCTGACCCTCGTCGACCGCAACTGGCGGTGTGCCCGGGGCGAGATCGACATCGTTGCCCTCGACGGTGACTGCCTCGTGGTGTGCGAGGTCAAGACCCGCTCCTCCGAGGCCTACGGGGCGCCGTTCGAGGCTGTCACGTGGCGCAAGGCCCGCCGGCTCGGTCACCTCGCCCACCTGTGGCGTGACGCGCACCCGGACGAGCATCGGGGCCGGGGAGGACTGCGGATCGACGTCGTGTCGGTGCTGCGCTCAGGGCCCGGTCCGGCGGTCGTCTCGCACCTGAGGGGTGTGCAGTGAGTGGCCTCGGCCGGACGCGGTCGGTCGGGCTGTCCGGGGTGACCGGTTTCGTCGTCGAGGCGGAGGCGCACGTGACGGCAGCGCTGCCGGGCTTCGAGATCGGCGGCCTCGGCGACTCCGCCGTCGGTCAGTCGCCGGGGCGCATCCGGGCCGCGGCGGGGGCGGTCGGGATGCCCGCCAGCCAGCGCCGGGTGGTGGTGAACCTGTCACCCGCCGGGGTGCGCAAGGTGGGGGCCGGCTTCGACCTCGCGATCTTCGTCGCCGTCGCGGTGGCGATGGGAGAGGTGGACCAGCGCATCGTCGGTGACGTCGTCCACATCGGTGAGCTGGGGCTGGGCGGCGCCGTCCGTGGGGTGCCCGGGGTGCTGCCGGCGATCCACGCGGCGGCCCGGGCCGGCGTTCGGCACGCGGTCGTGCCCGTCGACAACGCGGCCGAGGCACGTCTCGTCTCGGGGATCAGCGTCCACCCGGTCGCGCACGTGGGCGAGCTCGTCCAGCGGTACGTCGACCTGGCGAAGGGGCGGCCGGTGGCGGAGGTCCCGGTGCCACCGGTGCCGCCACCGGGCGATCTGCCGGTGCGCGACCTCTCCGAGGTCGTCGGACAGTCCGAGGCCAAGCTCGCCCTCGAGATCGCGGCGGCGGGCGGTCACCACCTGCTCTTGGCCGGACCTCCGGGTGCGGGCAAGACGATGCTCGCCGAGCGGCTGCCCGGGGTGCTGCCGCCCCTCGACGAGACGTCGTCGATGGACGTGACGGCGATCCACTCCGTGCTCGGCGCGCTCGGGGACGACGTCCGGCTGATCACTCGGCCGCCCTTCGTCGCGCCGCACCACGGGGCGTCCCAGGCAGCCGTCATCGGCGGGGGGAGCGGGCGGATCCGGCCGGGTGCGATCACCCAGGCCCACTGCGGCGTGCTCTTCCTCGACGAGACACCCGAGTTCGACAAGGCCGTGCTCCAGGCCCTGCGCACCCCGCTCGAGCGGGGCACGGTGCAGATCGCCCGGGCCAACGAGACGGTCGTCTTCCCGGCCCGCTTCCAGCTGGTGCTCGCGGCCAACCCGTGCCCGTGCGGCAACGGCTGGGGCAAGGGCCTCGACTGCACGTGCAGCCCGAGCCTGCGGCGGGCCTACTTCGGCAAGCTGTCGGGCCCGCTGCTCGACCGGGTCGACCTGCAGGTCCACGTCCAGCCACCCGGTCTGTCGATGGCCGGGCAGCCTCCGGGGGAGGGGTCGGCCGAGGTGGCGGCGCGCGTTGCTGCCGCTCGCATGCGCCAGAGCGAGCGGTGGCGCGAGCCGCTGGCGGAGCTGGGCGTCGTGGGGTCGCTCAACTGCGACGTGCCGGGGTCGCTGCTCCGGAAGGGCCCAAAGCGCCTGCCGGGGTCGGTCACCGTGACGCTCGACCGCGCCCTGGAGCGAGGTGGGATCAGCCTGCGCGGTTACGACCGATCGCTGCGGACCGCCTGGACGATCGGGGACCTGGCGGGCCTGGACCGTCCGGGCCGGGAGCAGGTCGACCTCGCGCTGTCGCTGCGCCACCAGACGGGGGTGGCGGCATGAGCGACGACCGGTGGGCGCGGGCGGCCCTGTCGCGCCTCGTCGAACCGTGCGATGCGAGGGTGCACGCCCTCGTCGAGAAGGTGGGACCGCCCGAGGCGGTGGAGCGCATCTGCGCGGGGGCGGGGTGGCTGGACCGGTTTGCGGCGCGAGTGCGGACACTCGACACGGGCCGTGACCTCGAGATCGCGGCCAGGGTCGGCGCGCGGCTGATCGTTCCGTCCGACCCGGAGTGGCCGAGCCGCCTCGATGACCTCCCGATGCCACCGTGGTGCCTCTGGGTGCGCGGTCCGGTGCCGCTCGACCTGTCCCTCCGGCGGTCCGTCGCGATCGTCGGGGCCAGGATGGCCACCCCGTACGGTGAGCAGCTCTCGGCCGAGCTCTCGGCCGGTCTCGCCGACCGGGGGTGGACGGTGGTCTCGGGTGCGGCGTTCGGCATCGACGGCGCCGCGCATCGCGGGGCATTGGCCGTCGAGGGGACGACGATGGCGGTGCTGGCGAGCGGGGTCGACCGGCCCTATCCCGTGGCCCACACGACCCTGTTGCGTCGGATCGTCGAGACCGGTGCGGTGGTCTCGGAGGTGGCTCCGGGGTGCGCGCCGCTCAAGTCACGCTTCCTGCACCGCAACCGGCTCATCGCCGCCATGACCCGAGGAACGGTCGTCGTGGAGGCGGGGTTGCGGTCCGGTTCGCGCAACACGGTGAAGCACGCCACCGACCTGTGCCGGCCGGTCGGCGCCGTCCCCGGGCCGGTGACGTCGATGGCGTCGGCCGGGTGCCACCAGGAGGTGCGCGACGGCCGGGCCGAGCTCGTGACGAGCGCCGCCGAGGTGATCGACCTCGTCGGAGACATCGGGGGCGATGCTGTGGAGCCGCCGAAAGGGCTGGTGCAGGAGGCGGACTCGCTCGGGCCGCATGATGCCGCAGTCTACGAGGCGCTGCCCTACCGCGACTCTCTCGGTCTCGACGGCCTCGCGGCCCTCACGACCCTCGCCCCCCTCACGGTCCGGTCCGCGCTCGCGCGGCTGGAGCAGGCGGGGCTGGCCGTCACCCGGGACGGCGAGTGGAAGAAGGCGCGTCGCAAGGCCGCTTCGTGACGCGCTGCGGCGCTGAGGTCGGCGGCGCTGAGGTCGGCGGCGCGGCCTCGGAGAGCGAACCGGCACGATGAACTATTCGGTGGGGTCCTCGCCGTTGGCGAAGTCCTCGACCCAGTCGACGGCCGCGTCGCAGAGCTGCAGGCCACTCGGACTGTCCTCGCCCACCCACCACGCGTCCGCGGTGATCGGTCCCGCGACGGTGATGATCTCGTCGCGGACGTGAGGGGGGATGACGTCGCCGTTGTTGGCGACCAGCCAGTCCCTGGTCTCCGGCTGGAGCTTCGGCCACCACTCGTCGAGTGACATCAGGGCTGCTGACGCGTCTGGAGCACACCGCTGGCCACGAGGAGGACAAGCGCGACAGCGACCCACGGCCACGGGCTCCACTGGTCGATACAGGCGGTCGCGTCGCCGATGCTCGAGCAGACCTGCCCGGGGCCGCTCCGGTTGAGGTAGGCGATGTAGAGCAGGGGCACCGCCAGGCCGGCCAGCAGGCCGAGAACCCCTCGCTTCGCCCAGCGCGACAGCAGGAGGACGGCGGTGCCGGCGACTGCAGCGAGAAGGATGGGCACGCCGATCGTCATGATCGACAGGAGTCCGAGCGCGTACCCGACGCCGACGAGCGACCAGGTGAGGAATGCTGACCACGAATGGCCGCTGTGTGACGCGTCTGCGGTCCGCATGCACCCAGCATCCTCTCGCAGCCGACCAACGGGAAGTGTGGGCCGTGGTGACTGCGGTTACTGCCGGCTCGTCAGGCCGGGCGCCCGTGCCACTCGCGGGCGAGGATCGCGTACTGGTAGCCGTCGACCCACCCGAGCTCTGCGTGCCACGAGTCCTCGATGCCGTGCTGCTCGCGGCGCATCCCGGCCTTCGCGAGCACCCGGGCCGATGCCGGGTTGTCGGCGTTGCAGCTCGCGGTGACGCGACGGAGCCCGAGACGGTCGAAGGCCGCGGTGAGCAACCCTCGGGTGAGGTCGCTCGCCACGCCCTTGCCCTGTGAGTCTGGGTCGACGATGTAGCCGATGACGGCTTCCGTCCCGGACGGCATACCGGGCTGTCCCATGCCGTCGACAAGGTCGAGGAAGCCCATCGCGACCACGGACCCATTGACCTCGGCGACGCAGGAGAAGTCCGTGTCGCTCGTCGGCACCGCGAGCCACTCCTCCCGGAACCTCCCAGCCTCGACGTGGGTGCGGAGCATGAAACGGTTGACGACCGGGTCGTTGCGGACGCCCAGCATGCGCTCGATGTCGCTCTCGACAGCTTCACGCAGGAGCAGCTCGCCGACGCGCATCGGCCAGGGGTTGGTCACCATCCGGCGATCCTCTCAGCCGGTCGCTCCACGTCGAGCGCAGTCCCCTGCAGACCGGGGTGGTATATCTCGTGGGCGACACCCATTCATCAGCGACGGATCCGGGGGACTCACGTGCAGGGATCTCTGACCGGGTCGATGACGGTGGGTGTCGTGGGCGCGGGCGGCATCGCCCAACCGCACCTGGAGGCATGGCGCCACCTCGGGGCAGACCTGCTGATCTTCTCGCCCGAGGGCGCCGAGGGGATGGCTGAACGGTACGGCGCCGTGGTCACCCGTGACCTCGACGAGCTGCTCGCCCGGTGCGCCGTGGTCGACGTCTGCAGCCCGACCCGGACGCACCACGACATCGTGCTCCGGGCGGCGGGCGCGGGCCGGCACGTCATCTGCGAGAAGCCTCTGAGCAACCGGTGGGAGGAGGCGGTCTCGATGATCGCCGCGTGCGAGGACGCCGGCGTCCAGCTGCACCCCGGCCAGGTCGTGCGCTTCTTCCCGGAGTATGCCGCCGCCAAGCGACTCGTCGACGCCGGCCGCATCGGGGCTCCGGCCGTCATCCGGCTGAGCCGACGCGGCGCCCGGCCCGAGCGGGCGTGGTTCGCCGACACGGCGCAGTCAGGCGGCATCCTCGTCGACCAGACGATCCATGACTTCGACTTCGCCCGCTGGGTCGCGGGGGAGGTGGTCCGAGTCTTCGCTACCGTCGTCGGGGAGGGGCCCGGGCCGACCATGGCAATGGCCGTGCTCACTCACTCCGATGGCGCCCTGAGCCATGTGATGGGCGGGTGGGGCCACCGGTCCGAGAGCTTCCGGACGTCGTTCTCGATCGCCGGCGCCTCCGGGTTGGTCCGGCACGAGAGTGGGGCCCCCGACGGTCTCGTCATCGACCGGCCCGGCGCCTCCACCGGTGGCGAGCTGCTGCCGGTCAGCCATCCGGCCAGCTCACCCTTCACTGCCGAGCTGGCTGAGTTCGCCGCATCCTGCTCGGGCGGCGCGCCCCCGCGGGTGACCGCTCGGGACAGCCTGGCTGCGCTTCGCATCGCCCTGGCGGCCAGCAGGTCTGCCGGCACGGGCGAGTCCGTCGAGCTGACGGAGGTGACGTCGTGAGGAGACTGCGGGTCGGGGTCGCGTCCTTCGCGCATGTCCATGCGGCGGGCTACGTCCGTCTCCTCGCCAACCGGCCGGATGTCGAGCTGGTGACCAGTGACCCGGATGCCGACGGGTCGGACCCCGGTCAGCCTCGCGGAGCCGCGCTGGCCGCCCAGCTGGGGGCGCCGTACGTCGTCTCGTATCCCGAGCTGTTCGCGCAGGACCTCGATGCGCTGATCGTCTGCACGGAGAGCTCGCGGCACCGCGCCGTCGTCGAGCAGGCTGCAGCGGCGGGCGTGCACGTGCTCTGCGAGAAGCCGCTCGCGACCACCCTCGAGGACGCGATGGCCATGCGCGCCGCGTGTGAGGCCGCCGGCGTCGTCCTCATGACCGCGTATCCGGTGCGTTTCCACCCCGGGTTCCGGGAGCTCCGGGCACGCGTGCGGCATGGCGACCTCGGTCGCATCCTCGCCGTCACCGGAACCAACAACGGGCAGGCGCCCATCGCGTCTCGCCGGTGGTTCGTGGACCCGGTGCTGGCCGGCGGAGGCGCGCTGATGGACCACACCGTGCACCTGGCCGACCTGCTCGACGACCTGCTCGAGGAGCGACCGCGGTCCGTCTACGCGCAGGTCAACCGTGTCGTCCACGGCGACGACGTCGAGGTCGAGACGGGCGGCCTCGTGGTCCTGAGCTATCCCGATGGTCTCGTCGCGACGATCGACTGCAGCTGGAGCGCCCCGGCCAGCTACCCCGGCTGGGGTGGCCTCAGCCTGACGGTCGAGGGCGAGCGGGGGAGCGCCACCCTCGACGCGTTCGCCGAGCACCTCGATGTCTTCGACGACCGCGCAGGCGGCCTGCGATGGGAGGCCGTCGGCGTCGACCTCGACGCCGTCATGGTCGAGGAGTTCCTCAGCGCTGTGCGCGAAGGACGGAAACCCCAGCCCGACGGGGCCGTCGGCCAGCGCACTCTCCAGGTCGTCCTCGCCGCCTACGCTTCTGCAGCCTCGGGCGAGGTCATCACCTTTGACGAACCTCCCGCCGCACCCTGATCGCCCGGACTCGGGGCGGCGGAACCCGGTCCGGCAAACCGGCCTGGGTCCCTCGGCAGCATCATCTCGAGAGCGGGCCGGTCGGGATGACCGGGCGACCGAAGGTCGAGCTGAAGATGCCGGCGGCCGAGGTGTACCAAGCAGCGAAGGCCGCACCGAGGCCGGCATACCCACCGATCCGGGTCAGCCAGGTCTGCTCCGTGAATGCCCCGAGCGTGAGGAAGACGAACGCGACCAGGAGCACCGAGAACGTGACGAAGAGCGCCTTGCTGATCTGGGTCGTGGCGAACCACATGTAAGCGGTGAAGATGGTCCAGGCGAGCAGGAAGATGCCGACGCCGATGTGCTTGTCGTCACCCATGTCCTTCGCGGTGTAGGTGACGAGGTACCAGAAGCTGAGCCAGAAACCGCCGTAGGAGGCGAAGGCTGTCGCGCCGAAGACGTTGCCCTTCATGAACTCCCACATGCCTGCCATCAGCTGGGTGAGGCCACCGTAGAAGAGGGCGACTCCGAACACGGCGGCCTCGGCCTTCGGTGGGATGAAGCCGGCGTTCGCGCACGACAGGATGAACGTCGTCAGGGCGAAGGCGGTGAGGCCCAACGGCCCCGGATCCGCGATGTGCGCGCCCCGGTGGACGGGGATCGCGACCTCGGTCGGGTCGACGTCGGCGTAGAGCTCGGTGGACGACATGGGTGTGCCCTTCAATCGTGGATGAAGGTCCCGGCCAGGGGCCCGCGCCCGGTGGAGTTTCGGCGTTCTACTCGAAGTGTGGCCCCGTGACCTCGACCCGACGGCCCAGTGAGATGTAGGTCGCGCCCGGACCCTCGCCGGACCCACGTGCGCCCCGGTCGGCGCGGTCCCTTGCCGCTCGGGGTGCGGTTTGCGATGGTGCCTCCATGGGACGGACTCCGACCGAAGTCGCTGACGAGCGCGTCGTCCGCGCGCTCGACGGTCAGTCGGAGACCCTTCGCGCCTTCGACCGACACCTCGGTGCCGAGCGCGGCCGGTCGCCGCACACCCGTCGCGCGTACCTCAGCGACGTCCGCCACCTCCTGGCGTTTGCCGCTGAGCAGGGGATCGACGAGCCGTCAGGCCTGCGTCTCGCTGATCTTCGCTCCTGGCTTGCGGCACAAGCTGATTCAGGCGCATCGCGCTCCACCATCGCGCGGCGGGCCGCTGCGGCGCGGACCTTCCTCATCTGGGCCGAGCACACGGGTCGGATCCCCACCGACCCGTCGATCCGCCTCGTCGCCCCGAAGCGCGGACACAGCCTGCCAGGCGTCCTCAAGCAGTCAGAGGCCTCCGAGCTGCTCGACCTCGCGGGGATCCGCGCCGACGACGACGACCCGATCCACATCCGCGACCGTGCCGTCGTCGAGCTGCTCTATGCGAGTGGGATCCGGGTGGGTGAGCTCGTCGGACTCGACATCGACGACATGGACCTGCGTCAGGGTGTCGTCCGCGTCATGGGCAAGGGGTCCAAGGAGCGGGTCGTGCCTTTCGGTGCGCCCGCCGCCCGCGCGATCGATGGCTGGCTCGCCGTCCGCGGCCGGGTGGCGACGCCGACGTCCGGGCCGGCCCTCTTCCTCGGCCGCCGAGGCGCCCGCGTCGACGCCCGACAGGTCCGGACCCTCGTGCACGAGCTGCTCTCGCACCTGCCCGACGCCCCGGATCTCGGGCCCCACGGGCTGCGGCACAGCGCCGCGACCCACCTGCTCGAGGGCGGCGCGGATCTGCGCGTGGTGCAGGAGCTGCTCGGTCACGCCAGCCTTGCCACCACCCAGATCTACACCCACGTCTCGGTGGACCGTCTCCGCCAGAGTTATGAGCAGGCCCACCCCAGAGCCTGATCCGCGCTCTGCCCCTGTCTCAGTGCAGGGGGAGCAGGATGACCGGCCCCAGTCCGAGCAGCGAGAGCGGGTCGACGTAGACCCTCCCGCGCAGCACTCCCCAGTGGAGACAGGTGGCCGGGGCGCAGTGGCCGGAAGTCTCGGCAACGATGCCGACCGGGTCTCCGGCGGACACGGTTGTCCCCCGAGGAGGGCCGTTCTCGACGGGCTCGAGGGTGCTTCGCAAACCGCCCGCGTGCTGCACGACGACGACCCCGCGGCCCGCGACCTTCCCGACGAAGGTGACCTCGCCTCCGGTCGGTGCCTCCACCGGTTGCCCCACCGAGGCGGAGAGGTCGACGCCTCGGTGTCCGGCCAACCAGGGCTTGTCCGGAGGGTCGAACGCCCGGGCGATCTCCGGTCGGGGCTCGAGCGGCCAGGCCCACCCGCCAGCGACGTCGACGGCTTCGGGGACCGCCGATGGGGGGCGCGCGTTGAACGCGACCGACGGGGCAGTGGCACCCAGCGCAAGGGTCGCCGCTGCAACCACCGCCGCCAATGCCTCACCGATCGCCACCTCACAACAATTGCCCTCCGCGAAGCGAAGACAGGACCCCTCGCGAACCCTTCTGTGGACGAAGGTCGCCTTCGCAGGGGGTTGTGGATGTCCGCCGCGCCCAGCTTTCACGGTCCTTCGGTCGACGACGACCACATGACTGATCCCTGTTCGATGCCCGGCGCCGAGCCCCCGGCCATTGTCGGTGGTCGCGTCTAGGGTCGTTGTATGGCAGCAGAGCCCACGATGCTGGAGCTCCTCCGGAGCCGGCTGGTCGATCTCGAGTCACGCCAGCGCGCCGCGGGCGGGATTGCTGACAGCGCGTTCTGGAAGGGCGTCGGCGAGGGTATGCCGCCCAGCCCGTCAGCGGGTCAGCCGACCTCGCGCACTCGACCGGACGGACGACGACGAAGGCGCCTCGGATCGCGCCGGAGACCCGGCCGGAGCCGGAGCCACGGGGTCCGTGGGCCGGGACCCCGCCGGAGGAGCTGGTGCCCGGGATCCTCGACCTGCCCCCGCTGGATGCGGCCGGGTACGAGGCGATGGTCAACGACCCCGCCTGGATCGAGCAGACCGAAGCCCTGGCCGAGGCCCACGCCCAGCGGGTCTCCAACGACAGCGCCGACGACGGGGCCGACGACGGCTCCGATGACGGCGGGGAGGACTGCGGCGAGGATCCGATGGTCGCGGTCCGCGCGTCCGCCGGGCTCTCACTGACCCGCCACGCCGAAGCCGACGTCCTCTCCACGGCGGAGCAGGTCGCCCGCGAGCGGCTCACCCACGACGTCACCCTCGTCACCCTCGTGTCCGAGCTCGTCGCCCGCGGCACCGACGCCCCGGGCGGGCTCTCCTGGACCGACTGGCTGCGCTCCCTGGACCCGGCCCTGACCGCCGGGCAGGCCAAAGCCTTCGTCACCGTCGCGACGGCGATCACCCAGCCCCGCTGGGCTCAGCTGCGGCTGCTCGTCGCGACCCAGCAGGTCACCGTCGCCAACGCCGCCCAGGTCATCGACTTCGACACCCGCACCCGGCCGGTGGCCGACCCCGACGACCTGGCGACCGCCCTGGACGACCTCACCGACCAGGCCCCGCGGCTGCGCCCGGAGGAGCTGGCCCGGCTCGCCCGCCACCACACCGAGCAGGTCCGGCCCCCACGCGATGAGGACCGACTCGACCGGGGCCGTCGCGAAGCCAGAGGGCTCTGGTTCGACCCGCCGACCGCGACCGGCATGGTCGGCCTGCGCGGTCTGCTCGATCCTGAGGGCGCCGCGATCGTCAAGGCCGCCATCGACCCCCTGTCCGCCCCGGCCCCGGAGACCGACGAGCACGGCAAGACCGTGGAAGCAGACGACCGGTCCCCGGCCCGGCGACGGTTGGAGGCGCTGCTCACCATCGTCCAACGCGGCGTCGCCGCCGCCGACGGCGTCCCGACCACCGACAAGGCCAAGGTCGTCGTCCTCATCGACCTCGACACCCTCACAAGTGACCTCGACGACGCCGACAACAACACCAGCACCGGCACCGGCACCGGCAGCACGTTGACCGGGGAGGTCCTCTCAGCCGGGACCGTGCGCCGGATGGCCTGCGACGCCGAGATCATCCCCGCCGTCCTCGGCGCCGACAGCGAACCCCTCGACCTCGGCCGGGCCCGGCGCCTGTTCACCCGCGGTCAACGCCTCGCCCTGATCCTGCGCGACCAGGGCTGCAGCTACCCCGGCTGCACGGTGCCCGCGACCTGGTGCGACGCCCACCACGTCACCCACTGGGCCCGCGGCGGACCCACCGCCCTCACGAACGCCGCCCTGCTCTGCCCCCGACACCACACCCGAGTCCACGACCACGACCTCACCGCGACCGTCACCACCACCGGCGTCACCTGGCACACCTGAGCGCCCCGCCCCACACCCCGCCAGGCATCGGCGGGGCCACCAGCACGTCCCGGTCGACCCCTTCCCCTCCCTCTTCGTCGAGTGGGCACTTTCACCCGCCGGCAAGAGGTTTGAGTTCACGGATCGGGTGCAAGACGAGCTACCGCGGGCCCGGGGGAAACTGCGCACTCGACGGCAGACTCGGTCGAGTGCCCACTTTCACCCACCAACCCACCCACCCGCCGCGACACCACACGGGTCAGGAGGAAAGTGCCCACTCGACGGCTGACCCGGGAGAAACTGCGCACTCGACGGGTGACTCGGTCGAGTGGAGGGAGTCGCCGCGTGACCCCAGGGATCAGGTCCCTGACGAGGACCGCCGCCAAGACCCGGAGGCCACCCGGCCGAGTCAGTGCCGGGCGGCAGCGAGGCGCCGGCCCGCCTCGAGCAGCACGTCGTCCTTCTTGCAGAAGGCGAAGCGGATCAGGGTCCTGGCGGCGTCGACGTCGTCGTGGAAGACCGACACCGGCACCCCGACCACCCCGGCGAGCTCCGGCAGCCGACGGGCGAACTCCAACCCGTTCGTCGCGCCCAGCGGCGCCGCGTCGGCGATGACGAAGTAGGTCCCCTGGGGGCGGGAGACCTGCAGCCCCAGGTCATCGAGGCCGGAGCAGAGCAGGTCGCGCTTGCGCTCGAGCGACCCGGCGAGCCCGGCATACACCTCGTCTCCGAGGCCGAGCGCGAGGGCGACGGCCGGTTGGAAGGGCCCTGACGCGACGTAGGTGAGGAACTGTTTGACCGTCCGCGCGGCCGCCACCGCTTCCGCGGGTCCGGTCAGCCAGCCGACCTTCCACCCCGTGGCCGAGAACGTCTTGCCCGCCGACGAGATGGTGATCGTGCGGTCCGCCATCCCCGGCAGCGTCGCCACCGGGATGTGCTCCGCGCCATCGAAGAGCAGGTGCTCGTAGACCTCGTCGGTGACGACCCACGCGTCGTGCTCGCGCGCCAGTGCGGCGATGAGCTCGAGCTCGGAACGGCTGAAGACCTTGCCCGTCGGGTTGTGCGGGGTGTTGAGCAGCACGAGCCGTGTGCGATCCGAGAAGGCGGACCGCAGCGACTGCTCGTCGACTGCGAAGTCGGGGAAGCGGAGCACCGACGTGCGACGGGTGGCGCCAGCGAGGGCGATCGTCGCGGCATACGAGTCGTAGTAGGGCTCGAAGGTCACGACCTCGTCACCCGGTTCGCACAGGGCGAGGACGACCGACGCGATCGCCTCGGTGGCCCCGGCGGTCACGAGCACCTGCGACGCCGGGTCGAGGCGGATGCCGTAGAAGCGCTCCTGGTGTGCGGCGACGGCTGCGAGCAGCTCGGGCACACCGGGACCGGGCGGGTACTGGTTGCGCCCCGACGCGATCGCCTCGCGCGCGGCGTCGAGCATCTCCTGCGGGCCGTCGGTGTCGGGGAAGCCCTGGCCGAGGTTGATGCAGCCGGTGCTCGTCGCCAGCGCCGACATCTCGGCGAAGATCGTCGTGCCGAACGGCTGCATGCGGGAGATCAGCGGTGAGCCCATGCCTCGACACGGTAGCCGCCGCGAGCCCCGGGAGTGCCGCGGGAGCGCCGGGTCAGCAGCCGGTGATGCGGTAGAGCGTGTAGTCGCCGACGGTGCGCACCTTCTCCAGCCCGGCGACGGCGCCGAGGTCGAACAGGCCCGAGGACCGCTCCGGCCGGTCGAGCCAGTAGACGTGCGTCGAGTCGATCGCCCAGCGGATGTCGTGGCGGGCGAGCGCCCGGCAGATCTCCGGCCGGGTGGTCAGCTGGTCGAAACCGGTGCCGATGAGGATCTCGTCACCGGTCGTGGGAATCGGGATGGAGCGGTAGAGCGTGTTGGTCCCGAAGAGGGCGTACATCAGCGGCGACCCGTTCTCCGGGCGCCCGACGACGCCCTCACCTGCGGGGATCGAGGTGCTCAGCTCTCGCAGCTGCTCCTGGGCGAGCCGGCTGAGGATGACGTGGCTGCCGATGCTCGGCCGGAAGAACTCCGACAGCATCCGGTCGCGTGTGCCGTGGTCCCAGACGACCGTGAGCGCCGGGAGCAGGGCGAGGGCGAGCGCCGAGGCCAGGAGAGGGCGGGGCCGCAGTGCCGGCACCCGGAGGAGCAGCTCACGCACCATCGGCACGGCCGCGGCGACGATGACGACGCCGGGCACCGCGGCGAGCGACGCGAGCCGCACCTTGTCGTTGTACCAGTAGCCCGTGAGCAGCGTCGTCCAGTAGGCCGAGGACGTCGCGGCCATGACGTAGAGCACAACACAGGCCAGCCACATCGCGACGACGGGCAGGGCGACCCGGGCGCGCAGCACGATCCACGCGAGCCCGAGGACGAGCAGCGCGAGCAGCCCCCACAGCACGACCGGGATCTGCAGCCGGCCCCCGACGACTTCGACGAGGGCGGTCCACAGCGAGACGTGGTCGGACCAGACGTAGGACTGGGTCGACGCCACCCGGGCCGACACGAGAGGGGCCGCGACGAGGCCGACGACCCCGACGACGGTCAGCAGGAGCAGGTCGCGGGCGACGACCGGCCAGCTCGCGTGGTGCAGCAGGCCGGCTCGCAGCCGCGCCGCGACGAACCACACCACCGCGAAGAGCGCGAGCGCCACGAGCGAGTTCGGCTGGATCAGCGCCAGCCCCGGCAGCGCCGCGGCGAAGGCGAGCCACTGCCCGACCCGCCGTGACCGCGCGGCCTGGAGCATCAGCGCCAGCGCGCCGGGGGTGAGGGCCGTGCCCATCAGGTTGGGCCAGAGCACCCCCCAGCCGAGGAGGATGGAGGGGAAGGCGATGAAGGCGGCGGACGCGAGCCCAGCGGCATACGTCACGAGCCGGGAAGCGCCGAGCGCGTGGCGCACGAGGGCGACGCAGCCGAGCGGCCACGCGACGGCGGCCAGGACGATGGTGGCGATGTTCGTCCCCGGCAGGACGGCCGCACCCGTGAGCTGGAGCGCCGACGCGATCCACGCGTGGAACCCGTTGGGGTAGAAGGTGGGGTTGGCGATCGAGAAGTTGTCGGTCTCGAGGAAGAGCCGGATCCGGTTGAGGTGGTAGACGGCGTCGGGGGAGTCGACGAGCTCGTCGGGGCGTCCGATCGAGGGCAGCAGCGTCACGAGCGCCAGGACGACACCGAGCAGCACCGCACCCACGACGTCGGCGCGCGGCCGACCCAGCAGTCGCCGCGCGGGGGTCACCTCGTCGCTGCCGCGCCAGCGTGCTGCCAGTCGGCCGATCCCGAGCGCGACGGCGGTCGCGACGACGCTGACGAGCAGCAGCACGAGCGGGCTCCACGCCACCCCGACGCGCTGCCCCACGGTCGCGGCGGCGGCGATGACTCCGACCGACACGGCGGGTGCCACGGCCAGCGCCTCGAGCCCGCGGGCACCGAGCGTCCTGACGACGAGCCAGCCCGGCACGAGCAGCACGAGCGTGAGCACGACGAAGGCGGGGATCGCCAGGGTCCAGCTGTCCATTCGTCCTCCGGTGCGCGGGGCGGTGCGGGCCCCATTGTGGGGGGTGCCGGCGATTTCTCCCCAACCGCGTCCAGGGCCTACGATGGTGGGCGGTCACGCGTGCCTGTCATCCGGCAGGAGCGCACGACCATAATTCGCGCGTCTTCTGCCGGTCCACCGGACCGGGGCGCACCACGGCAGTCCCCACCGCAGGCGGTGGGGCGGGGTGTGTGCAGGCGCCAGGAGTGAGCCACGTGAGGCGTATGCCGCTGGGCTCGCGAGGTGCCCACGGGCCCTCGTGGGGTCGCGTCGTCGCCCACCGGCCACGAACAACTGACAACCACCAGAAAACAGGAGGACACGGCATGGCCGTCGTCACCATGCGCCAGCTCCTCGAGAGCGGCGTCCACTTCGGGCACCAGACCCGTCGCTGGAACCCCAAGATGAAGCGCTTCATCATGACCGAGCGCAATGGCATCTACATCATCGACCTGCAGCAGTCGCTGACGTACATCAACAACGCCTACGAGTTCGTCAAGGAGACGGTCGCCCACGGTGGCACCATCCTCTTCGTCGGGACGAAGAAGCAGGCCCAGGAGCCCATCGCCGAGCAGGCGACGCGCGTCGGGATGCCCTACGTCAACCACCGCTGGCTCGGTGGGATGCTCACCAACTTCCAGACGATCTCCAAGCGCCTCACGCGCCTCAAGGAGCTCGAGGAGCTCGACTTCGACGACGTGGCCGGCTCGGGCTTCACGAAGAAGGAGATGCTGATCTTCAAGCGCGAGCGCGACAAGCTCGCCAAGACGCTCGGCGGCATCCGCACGATGTCCAAGGTCCCCTCGGCCGTCTGGATCGTCGACACGAAGAAGGAGCACCTCGCCGTTGACGAGGCGCGCAAGCTCGGCCTTCCCGTCATCGCGATCCTCGACACCAACTGCGACCCCGACGAGGTCGACTACAAGATCCCCGGCAACGACGACGCGATCCGCTCCGTCACGCTGCTGACCCGGGTCGTGGCCGACGCCGTCGCCGACGGTCTGGTGCAGCGCTCGTCCGGCAAGTCCGGCGCCGAGGCCACCGCCGAGGAGCCCCTCGCCGAGTGGGAGCGCGAGCTCTACGCGGACGCCGACAAGACCGACGCCGCCGCGGCCCCTGCCGCTGAGGCCACCGAGGCTCCCGCTGCTGAGGCCACCGAGGCTCCCGCTGCTGAGGCCACCGAGGCTCCCGCTGCTGAGGCCACCGAGGCTCCCGCTGCTGAGGCCACCGAGGCTCCCGCTGCTGAGGCCACCGAGGCTCCCGCTGCTGAGGCCACCGAGGCTCCCGCTGCTGAGGCTGCTGAGCCCGTCGTGGCCGAGCAGGCCTGAGCACCCTTCAGTCACAGTCACTTCCACTGAGGAAAAGAGCGATACAACGCATGGCGAACTACACCGCCGCTGACATCAAGGCGCTCCGCGAGCAGACCGGCGCGGGCATGATGGACGTCAAGAAGGCGCTCGACGAGGCCGACGGCGACCGTGCCAAGGCGATCGAGATCCTGCGCGTCAAGGGCCTCAAGGGCGTCACGAAGCGTGAGGGCCGTTCGGCCTCCAACGGTCTCGTGGCGGCCAAGGCCGGCGACGGCGTCGGCACCCTCGTCGAGGTCAACTGCGAGACGGACTTCGTCGCCAAGGGTGAGAAGTTCATCGCCCTCGCCGACCAGGTCCTGGCCCAGGCCGTCGCCTCCGGCGCGGCTGACGCCGACGCGCTCCTGTCGAGCACGCTCGAGGACGGCAAGACCGTCAAGGAGCTGCTCGACGACGCCAACGCCACCATCGGCGAGAAGATCGAGGTGCGCCGCGTGGCACGCCTCGAGGGCGAGAAGGTCGTGTCCTACCTGCACAAGACGAGCCCCGACCTGCCTGCCCAGATCGGTGTCCTCGTGGCGCTCCAGGGCGGCGACGAGACCATCGGTCGCGACGTGGCGATGCACATCGCCGCGTTCAGCCCGACAGTCCTGACCCGCGACGAGGTCGACGCCGACACGGTGGAGAACGAGCGCCGCGTCGCCGAGGCCACCGCGAAGGAGGAGGGCAAGCCCGAGGCCGCCCTTCCCCGCATCATCGAGGGTCGCGTCAACGGCTTCTTCAAGGAGAACGTCCTGCTCGAGCAGCCGTTCGCCAAGGACGCCAAGAAGACCGTCGGCAAGGTGCTCGACGAGGGTGGCGCCACGGCGCAGTCCTTCGCGCGCTTCCGCGTCGGCCAGTGAGGTCCTGACCTCCTCGCGCGAGCAACGATGCCGGTCACCCCGATGGGGTGGCCGGCATCGCGCGTCTCATCACCGTCTCGCCACCGTCTCACCACGCCCAGAAACGGAGAGGCCCACGATGACCGACCTCCGGACCGGCATCGAGGGCTGGTTCGACGAGCCCCGATCGCGCCCACGTCGAGGAGCCGGTCCCGGCGCCACCGCCTCGCTGGCAGGAGGCGACGGTCATCTGGTTCGCCTTCTTCCCGACGAGCCGCGCCCCCCGCTCCTGAGCGAACTGCTGGCAGATCGGCAGGCGCTCGTGGTCGTCCGGGCGGCACTGGACGCGAGCTGATCCGCCAGTCGACCCCGCCCGGTCGGTCCACCGGGTGCCCCATCTGACATGGCGGGTCCTCGCCCGGCATGTCGTCAAGGTCACCCAGATTCTGTCTCGTCGGTCACAGCGCCCCGGATACCCGCGGGGGTACCGTCGAATCATGACCACCACACAGAAGTCCTTGGTGGTGCTGGGCGCTGGCACGGCCGGAACCATGGTCGCCAACAAGCTCCGCAACCGCCTCCCGAAGAGCGACTGGGCGATCACCGTCGTCGACAAGACCGACATCCACGACTACCAGCCGGGGTACCTCTTCATCCCCTTCGGTATGAACACCCCGGACCAGGTCCGCAAGACCAAGCACGCCTTCATCCACGACGGCATCGAGCTCGTCCTCGCCGACGTCGACCGGGTCGACGCCGAGGCCAGGTCCGTCGCGCTGACGGACGGTCGGACGCTGCCCTACGACTATCTCGTCATCGCGTCCGGCACGACGACCCGGCCCGACCAGACCCCCGGCATGCTCGGGGACGAGTGGCACAAGTCGGTCGGCGAGTTCTACACCTACGACGGGTCGGTGGCGCTCCGTGACGCGATGAGCGCCTTCTCCGGGGGACGGCTCGTCGTCCACATCACCGAGCTGCCCTTCAAGTGCCCCGTCGCTCCGCTCGAGTTCACCTTCCTCGCGGACGACTACCTCAAGGAGCGCGGCCTGCGGGCGAAGACCGACATCGTCTTCGTCACTCCGCTCGATGGTGCCTTCACCAAGCCGGTCGCGAGCAGGGAGCTCGGGCACCTGCTCGAGGAGCGTGGCGTCACCGTCGAGACGGACTTCATGGTCGAGCGCGTCGACCAGGAGCGGAAGGTCCTCATCTCCTATGACGAGCGAGAGGTCCCCTACGACCAGCTCGTGACGATCCCGCTCAACATGGGTGCCGACTTCGTCGGCCGCTCGGGCCTGGGGGACGACCTCAACTACGTGCCCGTCGACAAACACACGATGCGGTCCACGCAGCACCCGGAGATCTTCTCCCTCGGTGACGCGAGCAACATCCCCACCTCCAAGGCCGGCTCGGTCGCGCACTTCTCGGTCGAGGTCTTCGTCGAGAACTTCATGGAGCTCGTGTCCGGCAGGCCCATGACGCACTCGTTCGACGGGCACGCCAACTGCTTCGTCGAGTCGGGTCAGGGCAAGGCGCTGCTGCTCGACTTCAACTACGACACGGAACCGCTGACGGGCAGCTTCCCGATCCCGAAGATCGGCCCGATGAGCCTCCTGAAGGAGTCGCGGGCAAACCACCTCGGCAAGCTCGCGTTCCGGCACATCTACTGGAACATGCTCCTGCCGGGTCGCCCGATCGGCCTCCCCGCCCAGATGTCCATGGCCGGCAAGATCCCGGCCGACGCCTCCTCCTGAAAGGACTGATCGTCATGCCCAGCACCACCATCGCCGGCCGCCAGATCGACGTCAACGAGGAGGGCTTCCTCCTCAACCCCGACGACTGGACCGATGAGCTCGGCGCCGAGTTCGCCCGGCTCATCGGCGTCGAGATGACCGAAGACTCCTGGAAGCTCGTCAAGTACCTCCGCGAGGACTACAAGGCCCAGGGCGAGACCCCGACGCTGCGCCGCGTCAGCCTGCACACGGGTATGCCGGTCAAGGCGCTGTTCACCCTCTTCCCCGGCAAGCCGGCCAAGAAGATGGCCTACGTCGCCGGGGTGCCCAAGCCGAAGGGGTGCGTCTGAGTCGGGGGGTCCCTCCCCGGCTCCGCCCCCTCCGCACGTCCCACCCACCAGACCCAGGAGTACGCCATGACCGACACCCAGACCGAGACACCGTTCGTCCCGTCCTTCGACACCCCGGCCGAGGAGGGGCGCAAGCTGGCCATCATCTGCAGCAAGGGGACGCTCGACATGGCCTACCCGGGGCTGATCATGGGCAACGCGGCCCTGGGGGAGGGGATCGAGACCCACCTCTTCTTCACCTTCTGGGGCTTCGACATGATCAACCTCAAGACCCAGAGCAGCCTCAAGGCGACGCTGCTCGGCAACACCGCGATGCACCTGCCCCAAGGCCTCGGTGGCGTCCCGGGGATGACCCACCTCGCCACGTCACAGCTGAAGAAGGCCATCGCCGAGCTCGACATCCCCGAGGTGCCCGACTTCCTCGACCAGATCGTCGCGTCGGGCGGTCACCTGTGGGCGTGCCGACTGTCTGCGGACATGAACCACCTGACGGAGGAGGACCTGCGTGACGACGTCGAGGGCATCATCTCGGCCTCCGACTTCATCGAGATGACCGCAGGCGCCCAGCTGCTCTTCATCTGAGGCCGAGGTCGAGGTCGAGGTGACCGTTGCAGCCGTCGCATGAGACGGCCGCAACGGTCTTCACATCATCTGCACACGTCGCACGCGCCTCCCGCAGCGGGCCACTCCTAGGCTCGACGACATGAGCCAGGGAAGCAGCACGGCACGGTCGAGCACGGCGTCCGAGGGGACGCTGCTCGTCGTCGAGGATGACCTGACGATCAACCAGGCCCTGACGGATCGGTTCGTCGCAGAGGGCTTCCGCGTCGTCCAGGCGTTTGACGGACCGGGGGCGGTGCAGGCGCACGCAGACCACGCGCCCGATCTCGTCATCCTCGATCTCATGCTCCCCGGCTTCGACGGACTCGAGGTCTGCCGACGCATCCAGGCGGAGCGGCCCGTGCCGGTGCTCATGCTGACGGCCCGTGCCGACGAGACCGACCTGCTCGTCGGGCTGGGGGTCGGCGCCGACGACTACGTGACCAAGCCCTTCCGGATGCGCGAGGTGGTGGCGCGCAGCCGCGCCCTGCTGCGGCGCGTCGAGCGAGCGCGCAACCTCGCGAGCGACCAGCCGGCCGTGTCCGCCGTCGGCGACCTCGTCGTCGACCGGGCCACCCGACGAGTCCGGGTGGCGGGCGCGGAGGTCCACCTCACTCCGCTGGAGTTCGACCTCGTGCTGGCACTCGCCGCCGACCCCGGCGCCGTTCGCCTGCGCGACGACCTCATGCGCGAGGTGTGGGGGTGGGCCGACGCCCGCGGCACCCGCACCCTCGACAGCCACGTCAGGGCTCTGAGGTCCAAGGTGGGGTCCGACCGCGTCCGGACGGTGCACGGGGTCGGCTACGCACTCGAGCCCGCGTCGTCGGGGACGTCGGGGACGTCGGAATGAGCTCCGACCGCCCACTCGACGGCATCCGGTCGATCAAGGCGAAGCTCGGCCTGCTCGTCGCCGTCAGCATCGTCGTGGCGGCGCTCGTCTCGGGCATCGGTGACTCGGCCGGGGTGCCCGCGTGGCTGACCGTCCCCGTCACGATCGCAGCGGCGCTCGGGGTGACGCAGTGGCTCGCCCGCGGGATGACGTCGCCGTTGCGCGCGATGACCGACGCAGCAGCGCGGATGGCCACCGGTGACTACTCCAGACGCGTCCTGGCGACCTCGGCTGACGAGGTCGGCGACCTGGCCCGCGCCTTCAACACGATGGCCGCCGACCTCGCGGGTGCCGACCAGCAGCGTCGTCAGCTCGTTGCCACGGTGTCCCACGAGCTGCGCACACCCCTGGCCGCCCAGCAGGCCCTGCTCGAGAACCTCGTCGACGGCGTCGTCCGTCCGGACGACGACGTGCTGCGGAACGCCTTGGCCCAGGCCGAGCGTCTGGGGGTGCTCGTCGGCGACCTGCTCGACCTGAGCCGGGTCGACGGCGGGCGCGCCGCCCTGGCCCTCGGACCGGTCGACGTGCGCGGCCTCGTCGAGGGGGCAGTCGCGGAGGCCGGGGTGTCGGGGCGTGGGACCGTCCACGTCGTCGACGTGCCACCCGATCTCGAGGTTGTTGCTGACCCCGCCCGGCTCGCCCAGGTGCTCGCCAACCTGCTCGACAACGCTGATCGACACAGCCCTCCCGGCGGGCGGGTCACCGTGAGCGCAGGCCCGGACGGCCCCGGGCACTGGTGGCTCGTCGTGGCCGACGAGGGCAGCGGCATCCCCGCCGAGGACGCGCGACGCATCTTCGACCGCTTCGGCTCGGGCGACGACGCCGGCGGGGGGACCGGCATCGGCCTCGCCATCGCGAGCTGGGTCTGCGAGCTGCACGGCGGCTCCATCGCCGCAGACCTGCCCGCCCCGGGCGAGGTCGGCGCCCGGCTGCGCGTCGTCCTGCCGCTCAGACCCCAGCAGGCCCAGCCCCCGCAGACGTTCGACCCCGCCCCGACACCACCGATCCAGGAGAGCCCGATGCCCGCCCCCGTCGCCGTCGAACCGCACGGCACCACCCGCGAGCAGTCCCGTCCCGTGAGCGCGCCGGCGCCCCTGCTGGACTCGCTCTTCGGCGACCTGTGGCCCGAGCAGGGCTTCGGGCCCCAGGTGCGACTGCTCCTCGCGGCCGTCGGGGTGGGCCTGCTCGCCGGAGTCGTGCTGCCCTACCGCGACCTCGGGGTGGCGCTCCTGCTCGTGCTGCTCGTCGGTGGGGGCGTCGTCTGGCGCACCTCCCGACGCAGGTTCGCCCGCTGGTCGGTCGCCACGACCGTGGTCTGCGTCGGGCTCGCCGGTCTCTCGGTGCTGCGCGCCGCCGACTGGCTGACCGTGCTCGCCGTCCTGCTCGGTCTCGTCCTGACGACGACTGCGCTGACCGGCGCCCGGGCGCTCAGCTCCGTCGCCGCCGGTGTGCTGTCGTGGCCGCTGGCGGCCGTGCGCGGCCTGCCCCTGCTGGGGCGCACCATCTCGGCGACGAGCCGGGTCCCGGTGCTCTGGCCCGTCGCGCGCACTGCGGCCATCTCGATCGTCGCCCTCGTCGTCTTCGGTGGCCTCTTCGCCTCCGGTGACGCCGTGTTCGGCGCGTGGGCCTCGGCGTTCGTGCCCGACCTCGCCTGGGACGGCCTCGTCTTCCGGTCCTTCGTCGGGTTCGTCGCGGGCGGCGCCCTCCTCGCGGGAGCGTACGTCTCGCTCAACCCGCCGCGGGTCGAGCGGGTCGTGCCCAGCGCGCCCCGTCCGGTGGCCCGGCCGTGGGAGTGGCTCGTGCCGGTGGGCCTGGTCGTGGCCCTCTACCTGGCGTTCGTCGTCGCGCAGGCGGCAGCCCTCTTCGGCGGCCACGACTACGTGCAGCGGACGACGGGCCTGACGTATGCCGAGTACGTCCACCAGGGTTTCGGCCAGCTCACCGTCGCGACCCTGCTCACCCTGCTCACCGTCGCGGTGGCCGCGCGCAAGGCGCCTCGGGCCACGACCCGGGACCGGGTGGCCCTGCGGGTCGCCCTCGGGGCCCTCGGCGGACTCACCCTCGTCGTCGTGGCGTCCGCCCTGCACCGGATGGACCTCTACCAGCAGGCCTACGGCTTCACCGTGCTGCGGGTGCTCGTCGACGCGTTCGAGCTCTGGCTCGGGCTGCTCGTCCTGCTCGTCCTCGTCGCCGGGATCCGCCTCACGGGGTGGTGGCTGCCCCGCGCGGCCCTGCTCAGCGCGTCCGTGCTCCTGCTGGGGGTCGGTCTGGCGAACCCCGAGGCCTGGGTGGCCACCCGCAACATCGACCGCTACGTCGCGACCGGCAGCCTCGACGCGTCCTACCTCCGATCGCTGGGCGCGGACGCCACCCCGGCCATCGTCGCCGGTCTGCCGGAGGATCTCGCCCGGTGCGTCGCCCACTCCCCGGCGGCGGAGCAGGGGTGGCTGTCGTGGAACGCGGGCCGCAGTGAGGCACGAGCGGCCTGGCAGACGCTTCCGGGGGTGGCCCTCGCCACCGGGCCGGCTGACGACGCCGACTGCACCGACGTCCTCGCCGGCGGCGCGAGCGGTCCGGTGACCACGCCGGCCCGCTGAGCGGCATACGCCCGGCACGAGCGGCTCGGGGCGCACCCTCGATGAGGTGGTGCGCGATGAGGTGTGGAAGGATCGACCGACCGCCTGCACGCTGACCCACGGAGGCCCACCGTCATGACCGACGCCCCGACGACCCCCTTCCACCGGGTCCTGCTGAAGCTGTCCGGAGAGGTCTTCGGGGGCGGCAAGATCGGCCTCGATCCCGCCGTCGTCCACGGCATCGCCCGTCAGGTCGCCGACGCGGTGCGCGGGGGCGTCGAGGTGGCCGTCGTCATCGGCGGGGGCAACTTCTTCCGCGGCGCCGAGCTCCAGCAGCGCGGCATGGACCGCACCCGCGCCGACTACATGGGCATGCTCGGCACGGTGATGAACTGCCTCGCGTTGCAGGACTTCCTCGAGAAGGAGGGCATCGAGACGCGGGTCCAGTCCGCGATCGAGATGACCCAGGTCGCCGAGCCCTACATCCCGCGTCGCGCGATCCGCCACCTGGAGAAGCAGCGCGTCGTCATCTTCGGCGCCGGGGCCGGTATGCCGTTCTTCTCCACCGACACGGTGAGCGCCCAGCGCGCCCTCGAGATCAAGTGCGACGCCGTGCTCATCGCCAAGAACGGCGTCGACGGGGTCTACGACTCCGACCCCAAGCACAACCCCGACGCGAAGAAGCTCGAGACGGTGACCTTCGACGAGGCGCTCTCGGCCGGGCTCAAGGTCGTCGATGCGGCCGCCTTCAGCCTCTGCATGGACAACAAGCTGCCGATGATCGTCTTCGGGATGGAGGGCCCCGGTAACATCACGCGCGCCCTGCTGGGTGAGAAGATCGGGACGCTGGTCACCAACGCCTGAGCCCGACCGGCTCCGCGACGGATCCGGGCACCGCACACCGACCACCACGACCGCACCACCCCACGGGACGAGGAAGCACAGCGATGATCGACGAGACGATGTTCGAGGCCGAGGAGAAGATGGACAAGGCCGTCGAGGTCCTCAAGGAGGACTTCGCGGGGATCCGCACCGGCCGCGCCAACCCGGGTCTGTTCAACAAGCTGACGGTCGAGTACTACGGCGCCCCGACGCCGCTCCAGCAGCTCGCGTCGTTCCAGAACCCCGAGCCGCGCACCATCCTCGTCATCCCCTTCGACAAGTCGGCGATGCACGAGATCGAGCGCTCGATCCGCGACTCCGACCTCGGCGTCAACCCGAGCAACGACGGCAACCAGATCCGCTGTGTCATGCCCGAGCTGACCGAGCAGCGTCGCCGGGAGTACACCAAGCTGGCGAGCCAGAAGGCGGAGGATGCCCGCGTCTCCGTGCGCAACATCCGGCGCAAGGCCAAGACCGACCTCGACCGGCTCGTCAAGGACGGCGAGGTCGGCGAGGACGACGGCTCCCGCGCCGAGAAGGAGCTCGACGCCCTGACGAAGAAGCACACGGACCTCGTCGACGCGCTCGTCAAGGCCAAGGAGGTCGAGCTGCTCGAGGTGTGACCTCGCCGCTCCACCCCACCATGAGCACCTCCACGCCCCGCGACCCCGAACCGGGGCCCGCGGCCACCGACCCCGCGGTCGGGCCGGGCGAGCACGACGAGCGCCACGACCATGACGACAGCGGCGACCATGACGACAGCGGCGACCGGCACGACGGCGACGAGCACCATGACGGCCTGCTCGACGTCCACGCCCCCGTCGACTACGACCCCGCGCTCGACGACCTCGCCGGCCTCCCGCCGGAGGAGGTCCTCGTCACGAAGCAGTCCCGGGCCGGCCGCAACCTGCCCGCCGCCATCGGCGTCGGGGTGGGTCTGGGAGCGCTCATCATCGCGACGCTCCTCGTCCAGAAGGAGTCCTTCCTCGTCCTCGTGATGCTCGCGGTGGCCGTCGGTACGTGGGAGATGCGCGGCGCCCTGCACAACGCGGCGGTCCGTGCGCCGCTCGTGCCCTCGGTCGTCGGGTCGGTCGCGATGCTCTGGGCCGCCTACGCGCACGGGCCGTCCGGCCTCGTCCTCGCGTGGGCCCTCACCGCCGTCGTGATCGTCGTCTGGCGCGGCGCCGGCCCGCTCGAGGGGGCCGCGCGCGACGTGCTCGGCGGCGTCTTCATCTCCACCTACCCGGCCTTCCTCGCCGGCTTCGCGATGATGCTGCTCTCCGCCGACGACGGCGTGGCCCGCGTCTTCGCCTTCCTCATCATCGGGGTGTGCAGCGACGTCGGCGGCTACGCGTCCGGGGTCCTCCTCGGCCGCCACCCGATGGCCCCGACGATCAGCCCGAAGAAGTCCTGGGAGGGTTTCGGCGGGTCGGTCCTGCTCTGCGTCGTCGGCGGGTCCCTCACGGTGAGCTTCTTCCTCGGCGAGGAGTGGGTCATCGGGGTGGCGCTCGGCGTCGGTGTCGCCATCGCCGCGACGGTCGGCGACCTCATGGAGTCGCTCATCAAGCGCGACCTCGGGGTCAAGGACATGTCCAACATCCTTCCCGGGCACGGCGGCGTGATGGACCGCCTCGACTCCCTCATCGTCGTGGCCCCCGTCGTCTGGGCGGTGCTCACCCTGCTCGCCCCCGCGGGCTCCTGACCTGTCCGTGACCGGCCTGCCCGCACTCCTCGCCCTCGACGGCCGCGTCGCCCTCGTCACCGGCGCCGGTAGCCCCACCGGGATCGGCTTCGCCACGGCCCGCCTGCTCGGTCGCCTCGGCGCCCGGGTCGTCCTGGCGTCGACGACCGACCGGATCCACGCGCGCGTGAGCGAGCTCGAGGCCGAAGGGGTCACGGCGACGGGCTCCGTGGGAGACCTCACCGAGCCGGCGGAGGCAGCCCTCGCCGTCGAACGTGCGCGAGCGGCATACGGACGGCTCGACGTCCTCGTCAACAACGCCGGGATGGTCAGCGCGAGCGACCCGGACTACCTCGAGGGCGCCCTCGCCGGCACCGACCCCGACCGCTGGCGCCGCTCGCTCGCGCGCAACCTCGACACGGCCTACCTCGTCACCCGGGCGGCCCTGCCGCTGCTCCAGGCCTCGGGGTCCGGGCGCGTGGTCATGGTGTCGAGCACCACGGGCGCCGTCTCGGCGATGCGCGGGGACGTGGCGTATGCCGCTGCCAAGGCCGCCCTCGTCGGGCTGACCCGCGCCCTCGCGGTCGACGAGGGACGTCGTGGCGTGACGGTCAACGCCGTCGCCCCGGGCTGGATCGCGACCGGGTCCCAGACGCCGGAGGAGGCGGTCGAGGGCCGCTGGACCCCGGTCGGGCGCTCGGGCACGCCCGACGAGGTCGCTGCCGCGATCGCCTTCCTCGCGACCCCGGGCGCCGCCTACGTCACCGGTCAGGTCATCGTCGTCGACGGCGGGAACGGCATCGCCGAGGAGCGGGCGCCACTCGCGCCCTGAGGTCCGGGAGCCTGCGACAATGGAGGAGCCATGACTGAGACCCCCGAGACCACTCCTCCTTCGCAGACCGAGCAGCCCGCCCAGCAGCCCGCCCAGCCGGTCGCGCTGGCCGAGCCGACGGCCGACCGCCCGCAGCCGGGCCAGCTGACCTTCACGGCCCCGCGCCGCGGCAAGCCGCCGCGCCACCTCGCCGACCTCTCCCCGGAGGAGCGCAGGGAGGCCGTCGCGGGCCTCGGCCACCCTGGCTTCCGTGCGAAGCAGCTCTCGACGCACTACTTCGAGCGCCTCGTCGACGACCCCGAGGAGATGACGGACCTGCCCAAGGCCGTCCGCACCGACCTCGTCACGGACCTGCTGCCGACCCTGCTGACGCCGATCGTCCAGCGGGTCGCCGACGACGGGCAGACGATGAAGTACGCGTGGCGCCTGCACGACGGCGCGATCGTCGAGTCGGTGCTCATGCGCTACCCCAAGCGGGTCACGATCTGCATCTCGAGCCAGGCCGGCTGCGGGATGAACTGCCCCTTCTGCGCGACGGGACAGGCCGGGCTGACCCGCAACATGTCCGCCGCCGAGATCGTCGAGCAGGTCGTCTGGGCCGCCCGTGCGCTGCGCCGCGGCGAGCTGGCCGGAGGTGACGGCGACGCCGACCGCGAGTCGCCGCTGCGGGTCAGCAACGTCGTCTTCATGGGGATGGGGGAGGCCCTCGCCAACTACAAGGCCTCGATCGGCGCGATCCGCCGGCTCACCGACCCCGCCCCCGACGGCCTCGGCCTCTCGGCGCGGGGCATCACCATGTCGACGGTCGGGCTCGTCCCGGGCATGGACAAGCTCACCGCCGAGGGCATCCCGGTGACCCTGGCCCTGTCGCTGCACGCGCCCGACGACGAGCTGCGCAACGAGCTCGTCCCGATCAACACCCGATGGTCGGTCGACGAGGCGCTCGACGCCGCCCACCGCTACTTCGAGGCGACGGGTCGCCGCGTCTCGATCGAGTACGCCCTCATCAGGGACATCAACGACCAGGGCTGGCGCGCGGACCTGCTCGGCGAGAAGCTCCGGGCCCGCGGCGCCGGCTGGGTGCACGTCAACCCGATCCCGCTCAACCCGACCCCCGGGTCGAAGTGGACGGCGTCACGGCCCGGCGTCGAGCAGAACTTCGTCGAGCGGCTGCGCAGCCACGGCATCCCGACGACGATCCGCGACACGCGTGGCCAGGACATCGACGGAGCGTGCGGGCAGCTCGCCGCGGCGACGGCCTGACCCCTACGACCCGCCCGGGCCGGTGTCAGATCCGTCACCTGACGGGGCTAACGCTGGTCTGCGGGAGGGTTCGGCGGCACAGTGAGGGCATGAGCAACGGAGCCAGCCCGACGGCATACGCACGAGCCCACGAACTCAGCCTGCGCGACCCGGACGCGTTCTGGGGTGCGGCGGCGGCGGGGATCGACTGGATCACGCCGCCGGAGCGGGTGCTCGACGACGACCGGCCGCCGTTCTACCGCTGGTTCACCGGCGGCGAGCTCAACGTCTGCGCCAACGCGGTCGACCGCCACGTCGAGGCCGGCCGGGGGGAGCAGGCCGCGATCCACTACGACTCACCCGTCACCGGCACGAAACAGACCCTCACGTATGCCGCTCTGCTCGCTCGCGTGCGCGCCGTGGCCGGCGGCCTGCGCGGGCTCGGGGTCGAGAAGGGCGACCGGGTCGTCATCTACATGCCGATGGTGCCCGAGGCCGTCATCGCGATGCTCGCCTGCGCGCGGATCGGAGCCATCCACTCCGTCGTCTTCGGCGGGTTCGCGCCGCAGGAGCTCGCGGCACGCATCGACGACGCCGCCCCCACGGTGATCCTCTCCGCGTCCTGCGGGGTCGAGCCGTCGCGGGTCGTGCCCTACAAGCCGTTCCTCGACGAGGCGATCCGCCGCTCGGATCACAAGCCGCAGCACTGCGTCGTCCTCCAGCGCGAGCAGCTCGTCGCCGAGCTGGGCGAGCGGGACCTCGACTGGGCCGACTTCGAGGCGGGGGAGGCGGCGCTCGCCGGCGCCGAGCCCGTCGCCGTGGCGGCCACCGACCCGCTCTACATCCTCTACACCTCGGGCACGACGGGGAAGCCGAAGGGGATCTACCGCGACACCGGAGGCTACGCGGTCGCCCTGCGCTGGTCGATGGAGAACATCTACGACGTGCGGCCCGGCGAGACGATGTTCACCGCGAGCGACGTCGGCTGGGTCGTCGGCCACTCCTACATCGTCTACGCCCCCCTCCTCACGGGCGCGACGACCGTCCTCTACGAGGGCAAGCCGGTGGGGACCCCGGATGCCGGGGCCTTCTGGCGGGTCATCGCCGAGTACGGCGTCGTCGCACTCTTCACCGCGCCGACCGCCTTCCGGGCCATCAAGAAGGAGGACTCGACCGCCTCGAAGCTCGCCGAGCACGACCTGACCGGTTTCCGCGCCCTCTTCCTCGCCGGTGAGCGGCTCGACCCCGACACCTACGAGTGGGCCTCCCGCTCCCTCCGCGTGCCCGTCGTCGACAACTGGTGGCAGACCGAGACCGGGTGGCCGATCGCCTCGAACCTGCTCGGGCTCGAGCGGCTTCCGATCAAGGCCGGGTCGCCGAGTGTGCCGGTGCCCGGCTACGACGTGCGCGTCCTCGACCCCCTGGGTCAGGAGGTGGCCCCCGGGGTCGAGGGGGCGATCTGCCTGCGGCTGCCGATGCCGCCGGGCACCCTGCCGACCCTGTGGCAGGACGACGAGCGCTACGTCAGCTCCTACCTCTCGGCCTTCGAGGGCTACTACCTCACCGGCGACGGCGGCTACCTCGACGAGGACGGCTACCTCTACGTCATGGGTCGCACCGACGACGTGCTCAACGTGGCGGGCCACCGCCTCTCGACCGGCTCCATCGAGGGGGCGCTCGCCGGCCACGCGGCCGTCGCCGAGTGCGCCGTCATCGGGGTCCACGACGAGCTCAAGGGCCAGGTGCCACGGGCCCTCGTCGTCCTCAAGGCGGGGGTCGATGTCGAGATCGACGGCGAGCGGATCCGGTCCGAGCTCGTCTCGCTCGTGCGCTCCGAGGTCGGGCCCGTCGCCGCCCTGCGCCAGGTCGACATCGTCGCGGCCCTGCCCAAGACGCGCTCGGGCAAGATCCTGCGCCGCACGATGCGCGAGCTCGCCGACGGCGGCTCGCCGACCGTGCCGGCGACGATCGAGGACCCGGCCGTGCTCGCGTCGCTGGTGCCGGTGCTGCGCGGCCCGTCCTGAGGCGACGCGGCTCGGCGCGTCAGGGGCGGACCGGGCCGATGAGCGGGAGCACCTCGTCGAGGGAGTCGACGAGGTGGATCGCCCCCTCCATCCGGCGTCCGGCGGCGAGGGCCAGCAGCGCCGGCCAGACGGGGAGCTCGCTGGTCCAGTGCTCTCGGCCGACGAGCACGAGCGGCGGCAGGGGTGCGTCGGCCGCGGCGTAGTAGAGCGGGGTCGCGGCCTGGAAGACCTCCTGCACCGTCCCGGCCGCTCCGGGCACCAGGACGACTCCGGCGTTGCTCCGGTGGAGCAGGCCGTCCTCGCGGATGGCGTTGGAGAAGTACTTGGCGACCGCGTCGCAGAACACGTTGGGCGGCTCGTGGCCGTAGAACCACGTCGGGATGCCGAGCGACCGGGCACCCTGCGCGAGCGCATCGGTGGCCGTGGGCAGCTCGTCCCCGACGACCGCCGCGCGAAGGTCGAGGGCGGACGAGGCCCACCGGGTGACGTCGCCGACGAAGCCCGGGACGGTGGCGAGCTCGGTGAGGGCACGGTCGAGGACGTCCTCGGTGCGGCACCACGCGCCGAGGTTGGCGGCCTCCATCGCGCCGGGACCACCCCCGGTCGCCACGAGGTGGCCGTCGCCGGCGAGGCTGTGGGCGAGTCGAGCAGCCGCCCTGAAGCCGGGTGAGTCCCGCTGCAGCGCATGGCCGCCCATGACACCGACGACCGACCGTCCGGTCACGAACTCGTCCAGCTCGTCCGTGACCGTGTCGTCGTGGATGGCCCGGATGAGGGTGCAGTAGGCGTCGGACCGGGCGGCGGCGTCGCGGTACCACGCGTACGCGCGGGCATCGGGGGTGGCGGCATACCCGCCGGAGAGCCCGTCGTAGAGGTCCTCGGGGCGGTAGAGACCGCGCCACGGGTCGATGGGGGCGTCGGCCATGGCCGGGAAGACGATCGCACCGCGGCGCAGGAGCACCTCCGCGACGTCGACGGGCACGACGCCACCGAGCACGACGAGCCCGTTGAGGTCGGTGCGGGCGGCGAAAGCGGCGCCGTGCCCGGAGAGGTCGAGGTCCTGGAGCCGCAGACCGCTGAGGGGCGCCGCCCTCGAGAGGTACTCGTCCAGGGCGGTGAGCGACTCGATCTCCATGCGGTCATCATGCCCACGTCGGCCAGCAGCCGGACGGGCACCCGGCCGGCCACCGGGGTTGGCAGGATCAGGTCGTGGTCGGGGTCCTGGAAGGCTTCGCGACGATCGCCGTGATCGTCGCGGTCGGCTGGCTGCTCGCGCACCTGCGCATCCTCGACGAGAGCGCCCAGAACAACCTCTCGCGGCTCGCCTTCTACGTCGCCTCGCCCGCGCTGCTGCTGACCGTGATGCAGCGGACCTCGCTCGACGCCGTGCTCTCGGCCAACCTCGTCACCTCGCTCGTGAGCTTCGTCGTCGTCGTCCTCGTCTACCTCGCGCTCGCCCGGTGGCGGTGGGCGGGCGGCTCGCTCGGGACGCGGCTCATCGGCAGCCTCTCGGCGGCCTACGTCAACGCGGGCAACCTCGGCCTGCCGATCTCGCTCTACGTGCTCGGTGACGTCGCCTGGGTCGCGCCGACGTTGCTCATGCAGCTGCTGGTCATCACGCCGGTCGCGATGGCCCTGTTCGACAGCGACGGGCGCGGGGAGGAGCGCGTCCGCGTCGGTCGGGCGCTGCGGACGATGACCCGCAACCCGATCACGGTCGGCGCCGTCATCGGCCTGCTCATCGCCGTCTTCGGGATCACCCTGCCGCGCGCCATCGGCGCTCCGATCGACCTGCTCGGCGGGATGGCGGTGCCGTCGATGCTCGTCGCCTTCGGCATCTCGTTGCGGCGCGGCCCGCGTCCCGCCGGCGGGGGGACGGCCCGGCACGTCGGGTCGATCGTCGCCCTCAAGGTGGTGCTCATGCCCGCCGTCGCGCTCGGGGTCGGGTCGGCCCTGGGGCTGCGCGGCAAGGCGCTCTTCGCCGTCGTCGTCATCGCCGCGCTCCCGACGGCGCAGAACATCTTCACGTATGCCGTCCGCTACCGCCGCGAGGTCGCCCTCGCCCGGGACGCGATCTTCGTCAGCACCTTCGCCTCGGTCCCGGTGATCCTCGTCGTGGCCGCGCTCTTCCACACCTTCGCCGGCGTGTAGGCCCAGCCGGCCCACGAAGCCTCTGCGCCGGTCAGCGGGATCGAAGGGGGTGCGAACGCGGCGCCGGGATGGGAGGCTGCGGAGATGAAGAGCACCATGCAGGCAACGCCGCTTCTGATCTCCTCGCTCCTGCGCTACGGCACGACGGTCCACGGTGAGAGCGAGGTCGTCACCTGGACCCCCGAGGGCGGACGGCGCACGTCCTACCGCGAGCTCGGCGAGATGTCGGCCCGGTTCGCCTCGGCCCTGCGCGGGCTCGGGATCACCGGTGACCAGCGGGTGGCCACGTTCATGTGGAACAACACCGAGCACTTGATGGCCTACCTCGCGGTCCCCTCGATGGGCGCGGTGCTCCACGCGCTCAACATCCGGCTCTTCCCCGAGCAGCTCGTCTACGTCGCCCGCCACGGTGGCAGCGAGGTGGTGCTCGTCGACAACACGCTCGCGGCGCCGTTCGCCCGGCTGCTCGAGCACCTGCCCGCCGTCCGCCACGTCATCGTCAACGGGGCCGTCGACTCCGAGACACGGGCTGCGCTCGCGGCTCCGGACCACGTCGAGCAGGTGCACGACCTCACCGAGCTGCTGGCGGCCAGCTCGCCCGAGTTCGACTGGCCCACGGACATCGACGAGAACGACGCCTCGTCGATGTGCTACACCTCGGGCACGACGGGCAACCCCAAGGGCGTCATCTACTCCCACCGCAGCAACTACCTCCACGCCACCGGGGTCGGAGCCGGTCTCGCCTTCGCCCAGTCCGACCGGCTGCTCGTCGTCGTTCCGCTGTTCCACGCGAACGCCTGGGGCTACCCGTACTCCGCGATGGTCACCGGCGCCTCTCTCGTCATGCCCGACCGGTTCCTCCAGGCCGAGCCGCTGGCGACGATGATCGGCGCCGAGCGGGTCACCGGGGGAGCGGGGGTCCCGACGATCTGGAACGACCTGCTGCACCACCTCGACACCCATGACGCCGACGTCTCGACGTGCCGCCGCCTCATGGTGGGTGGATCCGCCGCCCCGCCTGCGCTCATCCGCAACTTCCAGGACCGGCACGGCATCGAGATCATCCACGGGTGGGGGATGACGGAGATGTCGCCGGTCGGGTCCCTTGCCATTCCCCCGGCCAGCGCCGAGCCGGGGTCGGATGCCTACTGGACCTATCGCTCGTCGCAGGGCCGCCTGCTCTGTGGCGTCGACGGCCGGCTCATCGGACCGGATGGCTCCACGCTCGCGTGGGACGGCACGAGCGTCGGTGAGCTCGAGGTTCGCGGCCCCTGGGTCACCGGGTCGTACTACGCCAACGGCAGCGAGTCACCGGGTGAGCTCGACGAGATGGCGGCCAAGTTCGACGACGGCTGGCTGCGCACCGGAGACGTCGGGTGCCTGACGCGCGACGGGTTCCTCGTGCTCACCGACCGCTCCAAGGACGTCATCAAGTCCGGTGGCGAGTGGATCAGCTCCGTCGACCTGGAGAACGCGATCATGGCCCACCCCGACGTCCTCGAGGCCTCCGTCGTCGGCGTCCCCGACGAGAAGTGGGGCGAGCGCCCGCTCGCGTCCGTCGTGCTCAAGGAGGGAACCGCGACGACGGTCGAGTCACTGCACGACTTCCTCGAGGACAAGGTCGCCCACTGGCAGGTGCCCGAGCGGTGGGCTCTCATCGACGAGGTGCCCAAGACGAGCGTCGGCAAGTTCGACAAGAAGGTCCTGCGACGCCGTTACGCCGAGGGTGACCTCGACGTGACGCAGCTGGGCGCAGCAACCACCTGACCGACCACCTGACCGACCACCTGACAGGCGACCTGACAGGCCGCCCGACAGGCGACCTGGCACACGCCCAGGCCGAGGGGCGTGCGACGATCTCGCGGTGTCGTATGCCGTCCCCGCCGCGTTGCTCGCAGCGCTGGCCTACGGGGCCGCGACCGTGCTCCAGGCCGTCGGGGTGCGGCGGATCGCCGGGTCCGTGGGCGATCCGTGGGCTCGCCGCCTCTGGCTCGGGCGGCTCTACGGCATCGGGCTGGGTCTGGACGGGGTGGGCTTCCTGACGTCCCTGGTGGCCCTGCGCACCCTGCCCCTCTTCGTCGTCGAGTCGGCGATCGCCTCCAGCGTGGCCGTGACCGCCGTCCTGTCGGCCGTCGTCCTGCGGGTGCGGTTGAACCGTCGCGAGGTCGTCGCCCTCGTCGTCACCGGTCTGGGTCTCGTCGCCCTGGCCGTGAGCGCGAGTGAGGGGCCGGCCCGGCGGCCCGGCGCGGTGGGATGGCTCGTGCCGGCCTCGACGGTGCTCGTGGCGGCGGTACTCGTCGCCGGCTGGACCCGGCCGGAGAGGTCCCGGCTCGGCCTGGCGCTGCTCAGCGTCGCTGCCGGGCTGGGCTTCGCCGGGGTCGGCATCGCGGCCCGCGTGCTCGTCGCCCCCGACCCGTGGTGGCGCGCCGTGGAGAGTCCTGTGCTGCTCGCCCTTATCGTGCACGGTGTCCTCGCGACGGTGGCCTACGCCGTCGCCCTGGCCCGCGGTCGGGTGACCACGGTGGCCGCGGTGACCTTCGCCGTGGAGACGGTCGTGCCGGCAGCGATCGGGCTGGCCTGGCTCGGTGACGCGGTGCGACCCGGTGGGGGCTGGAGCCTCGTGGCCGCGCTCGGTTTCGCGGCGGCACTCGGTGGCAGCATCGCCCTCGCCTCGCACGCCGAGGCCCCCGTCGCCGTCGGCGAGTGAACCCAGGAGACTCCCAGCGCTCTCCCAGTCACGAGGTGGATGCTCGAGCGCGTGAGGACCGGACCGAGAGGACTGCCCGCGTCTGCTCGGCCAGCCAGGCTGCTGACCGGTGTCTACGCGTCTGCGACGGTGGTCGCACTCCTGCTCACCGTCTTCGCGCGCCGCGGACCCGAGCCCGGGCTCCTCGACCAGGCCTACGGCGTCATCAACGTCCCCGTCGCCCCCACCTTCGTCTCGGTCGTCGTCCTCGGCCTGATGACCCGGGCCCTGATGGGGCGCAAGCGGGTCGGTCTCTGGCTCGTCGCCGTCTTCCAGGTGTTCGGCCTCTACCTCGGCGTCGTCGAGCAGATCCCCGGGCGCCTCTTCCCGATGAGCGAGCTCTGGCGGACCCGCGGTGACCTCGGCCGGGTGGTCGACGCCGCCTCCGTCGCGCTCGCCGTCGTTGCGCTCGTCTGGCTCTGGCGGCTGCGGCACCACTTCACCGGCCGGCTCCAGCGCGGCTCGTGGTGGCTCTCGCTCGGCGCCCTGCTCGCCGGCTCGGCGGTGACCTTCGGAGTCGCCTGGCTGCTGCTCGGGGCGGTCGGGGTGCCCCGCAGCTACGCGAGGGCCGTCGTCGGCACGGTGATCGCCGCCCTCGGCGGAGTCAGCCGGCGGTCCCTCGAGTTCGTCCCGCCGTGGGTCGTCGAGGTCGTCGCCCTCTGTGCGGGCGTCACCATCCTGGCCGCCGTGGCCCTCTTCCTCGCCTCGTCCCGGCGCGGGAGCCGGTGGACCCCGGGGCGCGAGGTCGAGCTGCGCACCCTGCTCGCGCGGCACGGTGGGCGTGACTCGCTCGGCTACTTCGCGACGCGCCGGGACCGGGCCTCCGTCTTCTCCCACGACGGCCGCGCTGCGGTCACCTACCGGGTCGTCGCCGGAGTGTCCCTCGCCTCGTCGGATCCGATCGGCGACCCCGACAGCTGGGCCCGGGCCATCGAGGCCTGGCGCGCCGAGGCCCGGGAGTTCGGCTGGCTGCCCGCCGTGATCGCCGCCAGCGAGGCGGGCGCCAGGGCCTACGCCGCGAGCGGGATGCGGGTCCTCGTGCTCGGGGACGAGGCCATCCTCGACCCCACCCGCTTCGACCTCCGTCGAACCTCCCTGTCGCCGGTGCGACAGGCCGCCAAACGGGCGACGCGAGCCGGGGTCTCGGTCCGGATCCGTCGCCAGCACGAGCTCGACCCCGACACCCTCGCCGAGCTCGCCCGCGCCGCCGACCGGTGGCGGCTCGGAGGTCCGGAGCGCGGGTTCTCGATGGCGCTCGGCCGGCAGGAGGACGCCGCGGACCGCGAGGTGTTGCACGTCTGTGCCCACGGACCCGGCGGTGACCTCGTCGGGCTCCTGTCCTTCGTCCCCTGGGGACGGTCAGGGGTCTCGCTCGACATCATGCGCCGAGCGGCCGACGCCCCCAACGGCGTGACCGAGCTGATGGTGAGCGAGCTGCTCGGCCGGGCCGGCCAGATCGGCATCACGAGGGTCTCCTTGAACTTCTGCATGTTCCGCAGCGTGTTCACCGACGCCGAGCGGCTCGGCTCCCGGTCCCTGACCCGCCTCAACGCGTCGGTGCTCGGGGTCTTCGACCGGCTGTGGCAGCTCGAGCGCCTCTACCGCGCCACCGAGAAGTACGGCCCGGACTGGTCTCCGCGCTTCCTCTGCTACGACGACGCGGTGTCCCTGCCCCAGGTCGTCGCCGCAGCGGGTGTCGTCGAGGGCTTCCTCCCGTGGCCGACCCGGCGGGTCCGGGAGGGTGGCCGGCTCGACCCCGAGCACCTGGCCCAGGTCACCGCGATCGACGAGTCCGATGCGGTCGACGTCTCCACGCTCGAGCCCCGACGGTCGGGGCAGTTCCAACACCGCCTCGCCACGCTCGCGCGGATGCGCGAGAGCGGTATGGACGCCTACCCGGTGGGCGACTCGACCCCCTCGACGACCATCGCCCGGCTTGCCGCCGCGAGCTGGACGACCGGACGGGCCGTGTCGCTCGTCGGCCGGGTCAAGGCCCTGCGCGACCACGGCTCCGTCGTGTTCGTCACGCTCGTCGACGGCCACCACGACGTGCAGCTGCTGCTCGACGCGGCGGGGACGGGTCGGGGCCCCGTGCGGTCGTTCGCCTGTGTCGTCGACGTCGGCGACCTGGTTCGGGTAGCCGGGGTCACCGGTGCCTCGCGGGCGGGGAGCCCCAGCGTCCTCGTCACGGGGTGGCGGATGGAGGCGAAGTCGCTGCACCCCGTGCCGTTCGGCGCGCTCGAGGATCCGCAGGACCGGGCCCGGCAGCGCTCGACGGACCTGCTCGTGCACCCCCGCGCGCTCGACCTGCTCCGGCAGCGCTCCGCGGTCGTCAGCGGCATCCGCCGGCACCTCACCGACGCGGGCTTCCTCGAAGTCGAGACGCCGGTCCTGCAGACCACCCACGGGGGAGCGAGCGCCCGCCCGTTCCGCACCTACAGCAACGCCTACGCCGCGGACCTCTCGCTGCGGATCGCCCCCGAGCTCTACCTCAAGCGACTGCTCGTCGCCGGCATGGGCCCGATCTTCGAGCTCGGCCGCAGCTTCCGCAACGAGGGCGCCGACGCCACCCACAACCCCGAGTTCACCTCGCTGGAGGTCTACCAGCCCCACGCCGACTACACCGTGATGCGCCACCTCGCCGAACGACTCGTCAAGGACGCCGCCTTCTCCGTCCATGGCGCCGAGGTGCTGCCGCTGCCGACACCGGCGCAGCTCCGCGGCGGCACCGAGGGCGTCACCCTCGTCGACGTCTCCGGGCCGTGGCGGGTCGTCCCCGTCCTCGAGGCCGTCTCCCGCGCCGTGGGGACGAGTGTGTCCGTCGACACCGACATGGACGTGCTCCTCGGTCTCGCCGAGGAGCACGCCGTCCCGGTGCGGGCCGAGATGGGCCCCGGGGCGGTCATCGAGGAGCTCTACGCCGAGCTCGTCGAGCGGGTCACCCTCGAGCCGACCTTCTACACCGACTTCCCCGTCGAGACCTCACCGCTGACCCACCCGCACCGCACGGAGGTGGGGCTCGTCGAGCGCTGGGACCTCGTCATCGCGGGGATGGAGATCGGCACCGCCTACAGCGAGCTCACCGACCCGGTCGACCAACGGCTGCGGCTCACCGAGCAGTCCCTCAAGGCCGCGGCGGGGGACCCGGGGGCGATGCAGCTCGACGAGGACTTCCTGCGCGCCCTCGAGACGGGGATGCCACCGAGCGGTGGCCTCGGGATCGGGGTCGACCGGCTCGTCATGCTCCTCACCAACACCTCGATCCGCTCCGTGCTCACCTTCCCCTTCGTTCGGCCCCACCGCCCGCAGTCGGTGAGTGCCGAACCGGCGTGGGACTCCCTGGAGCTGACGGTCTGATGGAGCTGACCGGATCGGGACTCGTCGTGCTGCTCGCCGTGCTGGCCGTCCTCCTCTTCGGGGCCCTCGTGGCCGGGGTGCCGCGCTGGGGCGGACGGGTGTTGCGGGGCACCACCCGGGCCGTGCAGGTGGTCGTCCTCAACGTGGTCGTCGTCGCCCTCTGCGGGGCGCTGCTCAACGACCAGTACCTCTTCTACTCCAGCTGGGGCGACCTGCTCGGCTCCCGCTCCACGTCGGTGCAGGTGCACCAGGGCGGGACGACCACGGCCTTCCTCTCCGCCCCGGTGAGCGGTTCCGGCCTGCACGCGCTACGGACCCCGACGACCCTTCCGTCGGTGCCGCAGCCCGGGTCGCGGCTGCAGACCTACACGGTCACCGACACCCGATCCCACTCCGGCGGGCAGGTCCTCGTCGAGCTCCCGGTCGGTTACGACCCGCACGCGGCCCGCGGCTACCCGGTCATCATCGGCCTGCACGGGTTCCCCGGCGCGCCGAGGAGCTTCGCCCGCCTCAACTTCCTCAGCAGCATCGACGCGCTCACCGCGGCCCACAAGATGGCGCCGACGATCGTCGTGATGCCCCGGATCGACACTCCGGCCTCGCTCGACACCGAGTGCGTCAACGGTGGGCCGGGCCAGCCGCAGACCGACACGTGGCTCTCCAGGGACCTCCCGGGGTGGACGGTCGCCCACTTCCGGGTCTCGACCGTCCGCACCTCGTGGGCGACGGTGGGTTACTCCTACGGCGCCTGGTGCGCCGTGTCGCTGACGATGCGCCACCCCGACGTCTTCGGGGCGGCAGTCTCCCTGCAGGGCTACTTCCGGCCCGACTTCGGCACGGCCTACGACCCGCTGTCGGCGTCGGCGCTGCGTGGCTACGACCTCGTCTCCCTCGCGGCCTCCACGCCCCCGCCCGTCGCCCTGTGGGTGCTCACCTCGCGCGAGGACTCCCTCTCGTTCCCCACGACCTCGAAGTTCCTCAGCGTCGCTCGACCACCCCTCGACGTCACGGCCGTCGTGCTCGCCCACGGCGGCCACCGTGAGTCGGTCTTCAGCCCCCACGTGCCGGCGGCGATGGCCTGGCTCGCCCAGACCTTGCCGGGCTTCGGTGCCTGAGCCCCCGACGAGGCGACCCCTCGTCATCGCGGCCGCGGCCGTGCTCGTCGTCCTCCTCACGGTCGCGGGCGGCGTGCTCGTCGAGCGGGGTCTCGGACGCGACCCGGGGCGCCCAGCGGCGTCGGTCGCTCCGCGGACGCCGGCCCCGTCCTCCGGACCCCTGAGCCTCGTCGGTCTCGGCGACTCGGTCCCCGCGGCGACGACGTGCGGCTGCACGAGCTACGTGGACCTCGTCGGCAGGCGGCTGGTGCCGCTCACCGGGCACTCCTGGGTCGTGCACAACGACTCCCACGACGCGTGGACGACGGCGAACGTGGAAGCCGACCTCGCGAAGCCCCCGACCCGCACGGACATCGCCACCGCGGATCTCGTCGTCATCGAGGTGGGCGCCAACGACATCGATCTCGCCAAGGTGCCCGACCCGAGCTGCTTCCCCGCGGCGGCGTCGGGGTGCTACGCCGACACCCTCTCCGCGCTCGGCTCCAGCCTCACCGCGATCGTCGGACGGATCCGGGCGCTGGACCACCGGCCGGACCTGCGGATCGTGCTGCTCGGCTACTGGAACGTCACCGTCGACGGCCAGGTGGGTCAGCAGCGCGGTGACGACTTCGTCGCCGGCAGCGACGACCTGACCAAGGAGGTCAACGCGACGGTCGAGCAGGTGGCGGCCTCCACCCGCGCCGTCTACGTCGACGCCTACGGCCCGCTCAAGGGGGCCGCCGGCACCCGTGACCCGACCGGCGAACTGCTCCCCGACGGTGACCACCTCGACGCGAGCGGCCACTCGCTCATCGCCGCAGCCGTCGTCGCTCGCCTCGAGCACGTCGGAGCCCTGGCGGGGTGGGGCGGCATGCGTCCCTCGAAGAGGCTCAGAGGTGGTTCTCCGCCTCCGTGAGCACCGAGCGCAGGCGCGACTCGATGTCGTCGAACTGCTCCGGCCCCATGATCAGCGGCGGCGCGAGCTGGATGACGGGGTCCCCGCGGTCATCGGCGCGGCAGTAGAGACCGGCCTCGAAGAGGGCCCTGGAGAGGAAGCCGCGCAGCAGTCGCTCGCTCTCCGCGTCGTTGAACGTCTCCCGGGTCGCCTTGTCCTTGACGAGCTCGATGCCGTAGAAGTACCCGGCGCCGCGCACGTCACCGACGAGCGGCAGGTCGAGCAGCTTCTCCAGGGTGGCCCGGAAGGCCGGTGCGTGCTCCTTGACCCGGTCGCTCAGCCCCTCGCGCTCGAAGATGTCGAGGTTGGCCATCGCGACCGCAGCCGACACGGGGTGGCCGCCGAAGGTGTAACCGTGCGGGAACGAGGTCGTGCCGTGCTTGAACGGCTCGAAGAGGCGGTCGCTCGCGATCATCGCGCCGATGGGGGAGTAGCCGCTCGTCATCCCCTTCGCGCAGGTGATGATGTCGGGCACGTAGCCGAAGTCGTCGCACGCGAACATCGACCCGATCCGCCCGAAGGAGCAGATCACCTCGTCGGAGACGAGCAGGACGTCGTACTCGTCGCAGATCTCGCGGACCCGCTCGAAGTAGCCGGCCGGCGGCGGGAAGCAGCCGCCGGAGTTCTGCACGGGCTCGAGGAAGACGGCCGCGACGGTGTCGGGGCCCTCGAACTCGATGGCCTCGGCGATCCGGTCAGCGGCCCAGCGGCCGAAGGCCTTCTCGTCGTCGCGGACGTGTTCCGGAGCGCGGTACTGGTTGGTGTTGGGCACCTTGTGGGCGCCGGGCACGAGGGGCTCGAACATCTCCTTCGCGGCCGGGATGCCGGTGATCGACAGGGCGCCCTGCGGCGTGCCGTGGTAGGCGACCGCCCGCGAGATGACCTTGTGCTTGGTCGGCTTGCCGGTCAGCTTGAAGTACTGCTTGGCCAGCTTCCACGCGCTCTCGACGGCCTCGCCACCACCGGTGGTGAAGAAGACGCGGTTGAGGTCGCCGGGGGCGTGGCTCGCGAGCCGCTCGGCGAGCTCGATCGCCTTGGGGTGGGCGTAGGACCACAGCGGAAAGAAGGCGAGCTCCCTGGCCTGCTTGGCCGCCGCCTCCGCGAGCTCCTCCCGGCCGTGGCCGACCTGGACGACGAAGAGACCGGAGAGGCCGTCGATGTACTCGTTGCCGGCGTCGTCCCAGATGTTCCAGCCCTTGCCCCGGGTGATGATGGGCACGGGGCTGCCGAGGCCCCCGGTGGCCTTGTCCTCGAAGACCGAGTGGCGGGTGAAGTGCATCCACAGGTGGTCCCGTGCTGCGTCGGTGTGGCGGGTCCCGGCCGGAGTCCGGGTGTCCGTGGCGGCGCCGTGGACCTCGTTGCTGGTGATGCTCATCGTGTACCCCAGTTGTAGAGCTGCTTGTTGAGTTTCAGGTAGACGAACGTCTCCGTGGCGATGACGCCGGGGATCGTCCGGATGCGCGTGGAGAGCAGGTCGAGCAGGTGGTCGTCGTCCTCGCAGACGACCTCGGCCAGCACGTCGAAGCTGCCGGCCGTCGTGAGGACGTAGGAGACCTCGGTCATCGCGGCGAGCGCGTCGGCCACCGGGTTCATGTCGCCGGAGGTCCGCACTCCGATCATCGCCTGGCGCTGGAACCCCACCTGGAGCGGGTCCGTCACCGCGACGATCTGCATGACGTCGCTGTCGAGCAGACGCTGCACCCGCTGGCGGACGGCGGCCTCGGAGAGGCCGACCTCCGCCGCGATCGCGGCGTAGGACTTGCGCCCGTCCTGCTGGAGCTGCTCGATGATCGACTTCGACACGTCGTCGAGGGTGACCGAACCCTTGGCGACCCTGGTCCGGGACGGGGGATCGCCCGGCGCAGGGCCGGATCGCTTGGAGACCATGCCCTGATGGTGGACCGTGGAACACGTGGTTGGCAAGTTCATTTGCAACTGATTCCGAAGTGTTTCGTGAGAATCCCTTCCAGATTCAACACTCTGGCGTTTAACATCTGGCCATGACTCCTACGCCCCGCGAGCTGCGCAACTTCATCGGCGGTACCTACGTCGAGACCGCAGCGGACACGACCAGCGACATCGTCAACCCGGCCACGGCCGTCGTCGTCGCGACGGCCCCGGTGAGCGTGCGGGCCGACGTCGACCGCGCCTACGCCGCCGCGTCGAAGGCCTTCGAGACGTGGGGTGACACGACCCCGAGCGAGCGACAGCAGGCGCTGCTGAAGTTCGCCGACGCCATCGAGTCGCGGGCCGACGACTTCATCCGCCTCGAGGGGGAGAACACCGGTAAGCCGCACGCCCTCACGGCGAGCGAGGAGATCCCGCCCATGGTCGACCAGCTGCGGTTCTTCGCCGGCGCGGCCCGGGTCCTCGAGGGTCGCTCCGCGGGGGAGTACCTGAAGGGCCACACCTCGTGGATCCGTCGCGAGCCGATCGGCGTCATCGGCCAGGTCACCCCGTGGAACTACCCGATGATGATGGCGATGTGGAAGATCGCCCCCGCGCTCGCCGCCGGCAACACGATCGTCCTCAAGCCCTCCGACACGACCCCCGAGACGACGCTGCTCCTGGCTGAGCTCGCCTCCGAGTTCCTCCCCGAGGGGACCTTCAACGTCATCACCGGTGACCGCGAGACCGGCCGGATGCTCGTCGAGCACGACACCCCCGCGATGGTCTCGATCACCGGCTCGGTGCGGGCCGGCATGCAGGTGGCACGCAGTGCAGCGCAGGACGTCAAACGGGTCCACCTCGAGCTCGGCGGCAAGGCCCCCGTCATCGTCTTCGATGACGCCGACATCGAGGCGGCGGTCGAGGGCATCGCCACGGCCGGCTACTTCAACGCCGGTCAGGACTGCACCGCCGCGACGCGCGTGCTCGCCGGCCCCCGGATCCACGACGACTTCGTCGCGGCCCTCGCCGAGTATGCGAAGAGCTCGGCCAAGGTCGGGATGCCCGACGACCCGGATGCGCTCTTCGGGCCGGTCAACAACCCCAACCAGGTCGCGCACGTCGCCGGCATGCTCGAGCGGCTGCCTGACCACGCCCGGATCGAGGCGGGCGGGTCCCGGGTCACCGGGCTCGGCGACGGCTACTTCTTCGAGCCGACGGTCCTCGCGGGCCTGCGCCAGAGCGACGAGCAGATCCAGAGCGAGATCTTCGGCCCCGTCATCACCGTCCAGCAGTTCACCGACGAGGCCGAGGCGCTGGCCTGGGCCAACGACGTGCAGTACGGCCTCGCCTCCAGCGTCTGGACGAAGGACTTCGGCAAGGCGATGCGGATGAGCAAGCGGCTCGACTTCGGCTGCGTCTGGATCAACACGCACATCCCCGTCGTCGCCGAGATGCCCCACGGCGGCTTCAAGCACAGCGGCTACGGCAAGGACCTGTCGATGTACGGGTTCGAGGACTACACCCGCATCAAGCACGTCATGGCCAACATCGAGTCCTGACCCACCGACCCCACCCGGGCCAGCCACGACCCACCCGACCACCGCCCCGCCCCACCGCACGGAGAGATCACCCATGACGAACCACAACGATCCCGTCTTCCGAGCCGCGCTGGCCCGAGGCCTCGTCTCGCGTCGCTCCGCCATGATGGGTGCCGCCGGACTCAGCGCGGCCGCCTTCCTCGCCGCCTGCGGCTCCGCCGGGAAGAACGCCCAGACGGGCGCCCAGGGTGCCTCCGGCGCGACGGCTTCGGCGAAGACCGCGGCCGCCGCGAAGGACATGTCCGACACCGAGAAGGTCGTCAACTGGTCGAACTGGACCCAGTACATCGACGTCTCCGACGACCAGAAGTCGCACCCGACCCTCGACGCCTTCACGAAGCAGACCGGCATCAAGGTCAACTACACCGAGGACTACAACGACAACGACGAGTTCTACGCCAAGGTCCGTCCGCTCCTCGCCGGCGGCACCGACACCGGCCGCGACGTCTGGTGCAGCACCGACTGGATGGTCTCCCGCCTGATCAGCCAGGGCTACGTGCAGAAGCTCGACCGGGCCAACATCCCCAACGTGTCCAACCTCGAGGACTCCCTCAAGGACGTCGAGTTCGACCCGGGCCGGGAGTACTCGCTGCCGTGGCAGAGCGGCTTCGCGGGAATCGCCTACAACCTCAAGGCGACCGGCGGCAAGAAGGTCGAGTCGATGACCCAGCTGCTCACCGACCCCGCCCTCAAGGGCAAGGTCACCCTCCTGTCGGAGATGCGCGACACGGTCGGGCTCGTGATGATGGAGCAGGGCAAGGACATCTCGAAGTTCACCGACGCCGACTTCGAGGCGGCGATCGCGATGCTGCAGAAGGCCAAGGACGCCGGTCAGATCCAGAAGTTCACCGGCAACGACTACACCGGCGGCCTGACCAAGGGCGACATCGCCGCCTGTGTCGCCTGGACCGGTGACGTCGTCCAGCTCCAGTTCGACAACAAGGACGTCCAGTACGTCCTGCCGGAGAAGGGCTTCACGCTCTGGTCCGACAACTTCGTCATCCCGGCCCTGGCCAAGCACAAGAAGAACGCCGAGACGCTCATCGACTACTACTACGACCCGGCCGTCATGGCGCAGGTCGAGGCGTGGGTCAACTACATCCCGCCGGTCAAGGGCACGAAGGAGGAGCTCGTCAAGATCGACGCCGAGCTCGCCGACAACCCGCTGATCATCCCCTCGGCCGACGTGCTGGCGCGCGCCCAGGTCTTCCGGGGCCTCACCAACGCCGAGGAGACCACGTACAACGCGGCATTCGCCCAGTTGACCGCGGGCTGATGGCCAGCACGCACTCCGGCGACCTCAAGCTCGTCGCCCTCACGAAGTCGTTCGACACCTTCACGGCCGTCCACCCGACCGACCTGACGATCCCCGAGTCCTCCTTCTTCGCCCTGCTCGGGCCGTCCGGGTGCGGCAAGACGACGACCCTGCGGATGGTCGCAGGGCTCGAGGACCCCACCGGCGGGTCGATCCGCATCGGCGAGCAGGACATCACCCGGACCAAGGCCTACCAGCGCAACGTCAACACCGTCTTCCAGAGCTACGCCCTCTTCCCGCACATGTCGATCGTCGACAACGTGTCCTTCGGCCTGCGCCGGCGCGGTGACAAGGACTACAAGAAGAAGGCGCAGGACGTCCTCGAGCTCGTCCAGCTCGAGAAGGTGGCGACGAAGAAGCCGAGCCAGCTCTCCGGCGGCATGCAGCAGCGCGTCGCCCTCGCTCGGGCGCTCGTCAACCGCCCGGACGTGCTGCTGCTCGACGAGCCGCTCGGCGCGCTCGACCTCAAGCTGCGCCGCCAGATGCAGATCGAGCTCAAGCGGATCCAGCAGGAGGTCGGGCTCACCTTCATCCACGTGACGCACGACCAGGAGGAGGCCATGACGATGGCCGACTCGATCGCGGTGATGAACGCCGGTCGGATCGAGCAGCTCGGCGACCCGGCGAGCCTCTACGAGAACCCCACCTCGACCTTCGTCGCGAACTTCCTCGGTCAGTCCAACCTGTTGCGCGCCACCCGCACGTCGGGGCAGGTCCGCGACGGCATCGTCGAGGTGAGGGTCCACGACGTCGACCTCGAGGTCGTCCGCGACCAGCTACCGGACGGCGGCGACGAGGTCTGGCTCGGGGTGCGTCCCGAGAAGCTGCGGCTCGGCGAGTCCGGCGGCCCGAACCGGCTCACCGGCGTCGTCCGGGACGTGTCCTTCACCGGGGTCGCCACGCAGTACCTCATTCGACTCCCGTGGGGACAGCAGCTGACGGTCGTCCAGCAGAACGACGGCTCAGCCCGACCCCGGGTCGGGGAGAACGTCACCGTCTCGTGGGCGGCCGAGCACGGCTTCGCCCTCGACGCGTCCCAGGACGCGGCGGCCGGCGCGGACTGGGACGACAACGATGGCTGAGACGACCGCGCTCGCCCCGGACGCGCCGCAGGCCTCCCGCCCGACGCCCGTCCCGGACGGCCCGGTCACCAGGCGGCGCCGCAACTGGGTCCCCTACGCGCTGCTCGCCCCGGGCCTCGCGTGGCTGTTCGTCTTCTTCGTGCTGCCCATGGTCACCCTGGCCTCGCAGTCGCTGCAGGAGGGCGACGTCTACGACGGCTACGTCTTCACCGGCAACGTCGGGATCTACGGCGAGGCGCTCTCGGCCTACTGGACCCAGCTCGTCCGCTCGCTCGCCTACGCCGGCATCGCCACGGCGCTCGCCCTGCTGCTCGGCTACCCGTTGGCCTACTTCATCGCGCAGAAGGCCGGCCGGTGGAAGAACATCGTGCTCATCCTCGTCATCGCGCCGTTCTTCACCAGCTTCCTGATCCGGACGCTCGCGTGGCAGACGATCCTCGCCGACACCGGCCCGGTCACGGCCTTCGCCCAGAAGATCGGGGTCACGAGCCTGCTCAACTCCGTGGGACTGATCAACAACGACACGCTGCTCTACTCGCAGTTCGCCGTCATCGCGGGTCTGACCTACAACTTCCTGCCCTTCATGATCCTGCCGCTCTACTCGACCCTCGAGCGGCTCGACCCCCGCCTCATCGAGGCGGCCGGGGACCTCTACGCGTCGCCGTTCGAGACCTTCCGACGGGTGACCTGGCCGCTGTCGCTGCCCGGCGTTGTCGCCGGCACCCTGTTGACCTTCATCCCCGCCTCGGGTGACTTCATCAACTCCCAGCTGCTCGGCAACACCCAGACGACGATGATCGGCTCGGTCATCGACGCGCAGTTCCTCCGGGTGCTCAACTACCCGCTGGCGGCCGCGCTGTCGTTCGTCCTGCTCGTCATCATCGTCACGATGGTCTCCGTCTACGTGCGGCGGGCCGGCACGGAGGAGCTGCTCTGATGGCCTGGATCCGTCGACACCTGCTCACCTTCGCGGCGCTCGTCGTGCTCGCCTACCTGCTCATCCCCAACCTCGTCGTGGCGATCTTCTCGTTCAACTCGCCCTCGGGCCGCTACAACTACACGTGGGAGACGTTCTCCACCGAGGCCTGGACCAACCCGTGCGGCGCCCAGGGCATCTGCGACTCGGTCGGGCTCAGCCTCCAGATCGGCATCATCGCCTCGCTCACGGCCACCGCGCTCGGGACGATGATCGCCTTCGCACTCGGTCGCTACCGCTTCCGCGGCCGTGCGGCGACGAACCTGCTCATCTTCATGCCGATGGCCACGCCCGAGGTCGTCATGGGCTCGAGCCTGCTCACCCTCTTCCTGATGATCGGCCTGCCGGCGGGCAGGGGCGCGATCCTCATCGCGCACATCATGTTCTGCGTGTCCTTCGTCGTCGTCGCGGTCAAGGCCCGCGTCGCGACCCTCGACCCCAAGCTCGAGGAGGCCGCCGCTGACCTCGGGGCCAACCCCTTCCAGACCTTCCTGCGGGTCACGCTGCCGCTCGCGGCGCCGGGGATCGCGGCCGGCGCCCTGCTGGCGTTCTCACTCAGCTTCGACGACTACATCATCACCAACTTCAACGCGAGCCCGAGCTCGATCACCTTCCCGATGTACGTCTGGGGGGCTGCCCAGCGCGGAGCGCCCGTGCAGGTCAACGTGATCGGCACGGTCATGTTCGTGGTGGCCCTCGCCGTCGTGATCACCGGCCAGCTCGTCTCGAGTCGCCGCAACAGGAAGGTCTGACCAGTGCGTGTCCTCATGATCGGCTCCGGCGGGGTCGGTGACGCCGCCGCGCGGATCGCCGCCGCCCGCGACTACTTCGAGCTCTGGGTCGTCGCCGACTACGACCTCGCGCGGGCCGAGCGCACGGTCGCGGCGGTGGCTGAGCGGCATTCCGGAATGGAGGGTGGCGGGGAGGAGGCCAGGTTCGTCGCCGCCCAGGTCGACGCGTCCTCCGAGCAGGCTGTCGCAGACCTCGCCCGCGAGCACGGCGCGACGCACGTCTTCAACGCCGTGGACCCGAAGTTCACGATGTCGATCTTCAACGGGGCCAAGGCTGCTGGTGCGGACTACCTCGACATGGCGATGAGCCTGTCGCGCCCGCACCCGACCGCGCCCCACTCCGAGGTCGGGGTGATGCTCGGCGACGAGCAGTTCGCCGTCGCCGACGCGTGGGAGCAGGACGGACGCCTCGCGCTCGTCGGGATGGGGGTGGAGCCCGGGCTCTCCGACGTCTTCGCGCGGTATGCCGCCGACCACCTCTTCTCCGAGATCGACGAGCTCGGCACCCGTGACGGCGCCAACCTCGTCGTGCACGACGAGGACGGCAACGAGATCTTCGCGCCGAGCTTCTCGATGTGGACGACGATCGAGGAATGCCTCAACCCGCCGGTCGTGTGGGAGAAGGGGCGCGGCTGGTTCACGACCGAGCCCTTCAGCGAGCCGGAGGTGTTCGACTTCCCCGAGGGCATCGGGCCGGTCGAGTGCGTCAACGTCGAGCACGAGGAAGTGCTCCTCATGCCGCGCTGGGTCGACGCGAAGCGGGTCACCTTCAAGTACGGCCTCGGTGACGAGTTCATCACCATCCTCAAGGTGCTCCACACGCTCGGGCTCGACCGCACCGAGCCGATCACCGTCAAGGGAGTGCAGGTCTCGCCTCGCGACGTCGTCGCCGCAGCGCTGCCCGACCCGGCCGGCATCGGGCCGCGGATGACCGGCAAGACGTGCGCCGGCCTCTTCGTCACGGGCACCGGCAAGGACGGGAAGCCGCGGCGGACCTACCTCTACCACGTCGTGGACAACGCCGAGACGATGGCGAGCGACGGCGCCCAGTGCGTCGTCTGGCAGACCGCGGTCAACCCCGTCGTCGCCCTGGAGCTGCTGGCTCGGGGCACGTGGTCGGGCGCCGGGGTGCTCGGCCCCGAGGCCTTCGACGCGGTGCCCTTCCTCGAGCTGCTGGCTGCGCCCACGCCCGAGGGCTACGGATCGCGGTGGGGGATGGACGAGCGCTGAGGCCCCCGCGAGGCGGGCCGCCTCGACGGACGACACGGAGCGAGAGCTAGGTTGAGACCATGGCAACGGTGACGCAGAAGTCAGTGCTCGAGTCGGTCCCCACGGGGCTGCTCATCGGCGGGTCGTGGCGGGAGGCGAGCGGGGGCGGCACGCTCGCGGTCGACGACCCCGCGACGGGGCGGGTGCTGACGCACGTCGCCGACGCCACCGTCGCCGACGGGAGGGCCGCCCTCGACGCCGCGGTCGCCGCGCAGGCCGGCTGGGCCGCGTCGGCCCCGCGCGACCGTGGCGAGCTGCTGCGTGAGGCCTTCGAGAAGATCACGGCCCGCGCCGACGAGTTCGCGATGCTCATGACGCTCGAGATGGGCAAGACCCTGGCCGAGTCGCGGGGCGAGGTCACCTACGGCGCCGAGTTCTTCCGGTGGTTCTCCGAGGAGGCCGTCCGCATCGGTGGCCGGTACGCCGTCTCGCCCAACGGCCAGACCCGGCTGATGACGATGAAGCAGCCCGTCGGGCCCGTCCTGATGATCACGCCGTGGAACTTCCCGCTCGCGATGGGGACGCGCAAGATCGGCCCGGCCCTCGCCGCCGGCTGCACGATGGTCGTCAAGCCCGCGAGCCAGACGCCGCTCACCATGCTCGCCCTCGCTGACCTGCTCCAGGAGTGCGGCCTGCCCGACGGCGTGCTCAACGTCGTCACGACGAGCACGACCGGCGCCGTGATGGAGCCGATCATCCGCGACCCGCGGCTGCGCAAGCTCACCTTCACCGGCTCGACCCCGGTCGGCCGGATGCTCATGGAGCAGGCGTCCCAGGGCATCCTGCGCGTCTCGATGGAGCTCGGTGGCAACGCGCCGTTCCTCGTCTTCGGTGACGCCGACGTCGACAAGGCCGTCGAGGGCGCGATGCTCGCGAAGATGCGCAACATGGGGGAGGCCTGCACCGCTGCCAACCGCTTCTACGTCCACGAGTCGGTCTCGGCGGAGTTCTCCGACAAGCTCGCGAAGCGGATGGGCGCGCTCGTCCTCGGCAAGGGCACGAAGAAGGGCGTCGACGTCGGGCCCCTCGTCGACGAGAAGTCGCGCGACAAGGTCTCCGCGCTCGTCGACGACGCCGTCGCGAAGGGCGCGACCGTCGTCGTCGGCGGCAACGCACCCAAGGGGGTCGGCTGGTTCTACGAGCCCACCGTGCTCACCGACGTGCCCGCCGATGCCGACCTCACCCACGAGGAGATCTTCGGCCCGGTCGCGCCGATCACGACCTTCAGCACCGATGCAGAGGCCGTCCGCCTCGCCAACGACACGGAGTACGGCCTCGTGTCCTACCTGTTCACCACCGACCTCACCCGGGCCCTCACGGTCTCCGAGGCGCTCGAGTTCGGGATGGTCGGTGTCAACCAGGGCATCGTCTCCAACCCGGCCGCGCCGTTCGGTGGCGTCAAAGCCTCGGGCGTCGGGCGCGAGGGTGGCTTCGAGGGGATCGAGGAGTACCTCGAGACGAAGTACGTCGGCATCGCGCTCTGAAGCCGTGCGGCCGTTGCGGCCTGTGCGATCCCGGTCTCCGCTAGTTTCGGGGCCATGACGGTCTCCCCGGTGCTCACGCCCGGTCCGGTGCGCAGGTCCTGGCGGGTGGCCGCCCGGCTCCGCTGGGGGCTGTCGGCCGCCGTCCTGCTGCTCGCGGTGCTGCTGCCCCTCGTGGCGACGCACCCGGGGTCGCTGGCTGACCTGCGCGAGGCGCTCGCGGGCGGCTCGGTGACCGAGGTGGCCGTCTCCGGCGCGCTGCCGGAGGGGGCGGTCGGCTACGGCACGGCCCGCGTCGTCTGGGTCGCCGGCGGAACGACCCACGCGACCGACGTCCTTCAGGTCAGTGACCGGGCGGTGTCGACCGGGGACGCCGGGCGGACCGGCGACCAGGTCGTCGGCGACGTGCGCGACCACCTCGCCGCGCTCCCGGGTGCCGGGGCGGTGCGGATCACGAGCGACGACCGGCCGCGACGGTCGACCGGCGAGATCTTCGGCTGGGAGGTGCCGTCGTGGTTCTCGGCGGCCGCCTTCGCCACGTGGCTGCTCACGGTGGTCCTGCTGAGCGGGGTGGCGGAGCCGCGCCGGGCCACCCGATGGGCCTGGCTGTGGGTGCTCCTCAGCCCCTTCGCCGTGCTCGGGGTCCCGGCCTTCCTCGCGGTGGGCTACGCCCCGTGGTCGTCGTCGAGCCCACCGCGAGGCCGGCGCCTCACGGGCGGGTGGGCCTTCGTGCTGGTCTGGGTGCTGGGCAGCATCGTGTCGCCGAACGCCTGAGGAGCGCACTGCGGGAGGATGCACGGGTGACTCCTTCTCTGTCTCCCCGCCGCGTCGTCCTGCTCGGCTCCACCGGCTCGATCGGCACCCAGGCGATCAGCCTCGTGCAGCGCAACCCCGACCGCTTCGAGGTGGTCGGCCTGTCCGCCGGCGCCAACCTCGACCTCGTCGCCGAGCAGGCGGTGGCGCTCCGGGTGCCCGTCGTCGCGGTGGCGAGCGGCACGCAGGACGACCTGGCCGCGGCGATCGGTCGCGCCGCGGACGCGGCGGGCGTCACGGCATACGACCCGGAGCTGCTCGTCGGCGCGGACGCGAGCACGGTCCTCGCGGGGCGCCCCGCCGACGTCGTCGTCAACGGGATCACCGGGGCGATCGGGCTCGAGCCCACCCTCGCGGCCCTGCGAGCCGGCACGACGCTGGCTCTGGCCAACAAGGAGTCGCTCATCATCGGCGGCCCGCTCGTCACGGCCGCGGCGGCGCCGGGCCAGCTCGTGCCGGTCGACTCCGAGCACTCCGCGATCGCCCAGTGCCTGCGCGGCGGCCGGGCCGACGAGGTGCGCCGGCTCGTCGTCACCGCGAGCGGTGGACCGTTCCGGGGACGCTCGCGCGCCGACCTCGAGCAGGTCACCGTCGAGCAGGCCCTCGCCCACCCGAACTTCGCGATGGGCCCGGTCATCACGACGAACTCCGCCACCCTCGTCAACAAGGGACTCGAGGTGATCGAGGCGCACCTGCTCTTCGGCGTCCCCTTCGAGGCGATCGACGTCGTCGTCCACCCGCAGCAGCTGATCCACTCGATGGTCGAGTTCACCGACGGCTCGACCATCGCCCAGGCCTCACCCCCCTCGATGCTCGTCCCGATCGCCCTCGGGATGGCCTGGCCCGACCGTGTCCCCGACGCCGGGCCCGCGATCGACTGGACCCGGGCCGCCTCGTGGGACTTCGAGCCGCTCGACGAGGACGCCTTCCCCGCGGTGGCGCTCGCCAAGCGGGTCGGCGCCGCGCGCGGGACCTGGCCGGCGGTCTACAACGCGGCCAACGAGGTGGCGGTGCAGGCGTTCTTCGACGGGGGGCTCCGTTTCGTCGACATCGTCGACACCGTGGCTCGCGTCGTCGAGGCGTATGCCGCCGAGCCCGCCTCCGCCGCCACCGACCTGACGCTCGTCGACGTCCTCGCCGCCGACCGCTGGGCCCGCGCCGCCGCCGCCCGCCTCGTCCCCACCCCCTGACTCTTCCCGGCTCCCCCCTGCTTTCCCGGTTCGATGTATCTGCGCGCCCCAGAGGGCGCGCAGATACATCGAACCGAGAGGGTGGAGGGGGAGGGTGGAGGGGGAGGGGGAGGGGGAGCGGAGGTCAGGCGGCGCGGCGGCGGGACAGGCCGAGTGCGACCTGGGCCAGGAAGCGGTCGGTCGCCAGGCGAAGACCGATGACGTCGATGCGCAGCACCCGGTCTCCGGTCAGGGTGACGTCGTTCTGACGCAGGTTGTCGTCCGTCACGGCCAGCCCCCACCGGTGCTGCGCCCCGTCGACCTCGACGACGAGGTCGACATCGGCCCACCCGACGTCGAGGTAGATGCGACCCGCAGGCGTCTCACGAACGACCTGTCGGGACGGCTCAGGCAGGCCGCGCTCGCGACAGAGGCGCGCGAAGTCGAGCTCACCGAGACTCTGGGCACCGAAGGCGATGTCGCGCACCACGGCGCGGATGAAGGCCCTCCGGGTGCGACCTCGAACGAGTCGCTGCGCCGCCGCGAGCCGCCTCGGCGTGGTGAGCCGTTGCTGCACGGTCATCAGCAGGAGGAGAGCGGCCTGCCGGTCCGAGGCCGCCCAGTGCGCCGCGCGGACGGCCGCGACCTCCGGACGGGTGCGGGGCAGGCCGGCGGTCACGAGCTCGCCCTCGACCCGGCGGATGACCTTGTGGATCCGGACCCCCGGGAGGCGCTCGGTGTTGTGGTTGTGGACGGCAGAGACGTGGACGTCGTCGTCGACGTAGCCCCGCAGGCCGGCGTGCTGGAGGGCGGTCACCCCGTCGATTGCGGCGATTCCCCGACCAGTCTCGAAGACCGCGGCCCAGCAGCGCGCGAGGGTGGACAGCGGGCCGGTGTGGACGGCCAGCGTCTGGCGGCCGTGTCGTCGCCACCGACCCCCGGCGACCTCGTGGCGGACGTCGTGCCGAGCGATGCCGGCGGCGCCCAGCTCGGCCCGCGAGACGACGCCGTCCCGGTCCCGGGCGAGCTCGGTCGCGAGCAGGCGTCGTAGGCTGCGCTCCATCCCGACAGCCTCGGCGGCACCGGCCGATCGGTGCAGGGCGCCGTGACGCACCTGTGGACGACGGGCACCGGCCGGGGGAGGTGGGGACAGCGGCATACCCCTCGGGTCGATGTATCGGAGCGCTCCAGGGAACGCGCCGATACATCGACCGATCCAGCGAGGCGGGAGTTCACAGGTTGGCAGTGTGACAATGAGCCATGTTGTTCGTCCTGGGTGTCCTCGTGGTCGTCGTCGGGGTGGCGCTGAGCATCGCGCTGCACGAGATCGGTCACCTCCTGCCCGCCAAGAAGTTCGGCGTCAAGGTGACGCAGTACATGGTCGGCTTCGGTCCGACGATCTGGTCGCGCAAGCGCGGCGAGACCGAGTACGGCATCAAGGCGATCCCGCTCGGCGGCTACGTCCGGATGGTCGGCATGCTCCCGCCCCGCAAGGGCGACCGGCCCGGTGAGCTGCGGACGCTGTCGACGGGGCGCTTCAGCCAGATGGTCGACCAGGCGCGCGCGGACTCGATGGAGGAGATCGGGCCCGAGGACGACGGCCGGCTCTTCTACCAGCTGCCGCCGGGCAAGAAGATCATCATCATGATGGGCGGGCCGCTGGTGAACCTCGTCATCGCGGCCGTCCTGCTCACCGGCGTGATCACCCTCTACGGGCTGCCGCAGGTCGCTCCGACCGTGGGCGCGCTCGCCAAGTGCGTGCCGACGACCGCGCCGACCCTGTCGGTGCCCCAGCCGGCGTGCCTGCCGACCGACCCGGTGGCGCCCTCCGTCACCGGTGGCCTGAAGGTGGGCGACCGCGTCGTCGCCATCGACGGCCGAGCGGTCACCACGTGGGACGAGGTCAGCACCGCGATCCGCGACAGCGGGGGCGCCTCGATGACGTTCACGGTCCGCCGTGGCGACGCGGACACGACGCTGAGCATCGACCCGGCCGTGCTCGAGCGCGCCACCTACGACGCTGCGGGCAAGCCCGTGGCCAAGGACGGGGCGCCGGTGCTCACGTCGATGGGCTACCTCGGGGTGGTCCCCGGGCAGGAGCTCGTCCGCACCCCGCTGGCACAGGCGCCCGGGTTCGTCTGGGACCGAACGCTGGAGACCGCCTCGATCGTCGTGCGCATCCCACAGAAGATGGCCGGAGTCATGCAGGCCGCCTTCGGGTCGGGTCAGCGGGACCCCAACGGGCCGATCTCCGTCGTCGGTGTCGGCCGCATCGGCGGCGAGGTCGCGGCGATGGACATCCCGGCGGACGCCGGCGGCAACTGGCTCAAGGTGATGCAGCTGCTGCTGCTCATCGCCTCGCTCAACCTCGCCCTCTTCGTCTTCAACCTCATCCCGTTGCTCCCGCTCGACGGCGGCCACGTCGCCGGGGCGGCCTGGGAGGCCGTCAAGCGGGGCTGGGCGCGGCTGCGCCACCGGCCCGACCCCGGCTACGTCGACGTCGCCAAGGGCCTGCCGATCGCCTACGGGATGTCGCTCGTGCTGATCACGATGTCGGTGCTGCTCATCTATGCCGACATCGTCAAGCCGATCAACATCTTCGGCTGACCCCCCGAGGGGGCAACCCCCCGTCAGTCGACGGGGGAGAGCGGGTGGATCGATGGCGCCGACGCGACGTGGTCGCCGGCCGCGGCGAACGCGGTCGCGATGTGCTCGCTCGTCATGTGGGCGTCGAGGTCGGCCTGGCTGCGCCAGGTCTCGATCGTGAAGAAGGTGCCGGGCTTGGCGTTCGACTCGAACAGCTCGTAGGCGACGCAGCCCTCCTCCTGGCGGGTAGCCGTGACGAGGGTCGACAGGGCGCTGCGGATGGCGTCCTCCGACCCGTCCTTGGCGATGATCTCGGCAACGACTCGAAGGTCGGTCATGGTCGGCTCTCCCGGTGCTCGGCGTCGCCCCACGTCGTCGTGGGCGCTCTCGCACGCTAGCGCACCCCGTGCCCGGGGCGGGCGTCCGCCGCAGCGGTCCATAATGGGGGCATGACGGTTTCTCTCGGCATGCCCGCCGCCCCCGCCCCGGTTCTCTCGCCCCGCCGGAAGACGCGTCAGATCCAGGTCGGGAAGGTCGGGGTCGGCAGCGACTTCCCGATCTCGGTGCAGTCGATGACGACGACGCCGACGACCGACATCAACGCCACGCTCCAGCAGATCGCCGAGCTGACGGCCTCGGGCTGCGACATCGTGCGCGTCGCGTGCCCCAGCCAGGACGACGCCGACGCCTTGCCGGCCATCGCGCGCAAGAGCCAGATACCCGTCATCGCCGACATCCACTTCCAGCCGAAGTACGTCTACGCGGCCATCGACGCCGGGTGTGCTGCCGTCCGCGTCAACCCCGGCAACATCCGCCAGTTCGACGACCAGGTCAAGGAGATCGCCCGGGCGGCCAAGGACGCCGGCGTCTCCATCCGGATCGGGGTCAACGCGGGCAGCCTCGACAAGCGGATCATGGAGAAGTACGGCAAGGCGACGCCCGAGGCGCTCGTCGAGTCGGCTGTCTGGGAGGCGAGCCTCTTCGAGGAGCACGACTTCCACGACTTCAAGATCTCGGTCAAGCACAACGACCCCGTCATCATGGTTCGTGCCTACGAGCTGCTCGCCGAGGCCGGCGACTGGCCGCTCCACCTCGGCGTGACCGAGGCGGGACCCGCCTTCCAGGGCACCATCAAGTCGGCCACCGCCTTCGGCGCCCTGCTCTCGCGCGGCATCGGCGACACGATCCGCGTCTCCCTCTCGGCCCCGCCGGTCGAGGAGGTCAAGGTCGGCAACCAGATCCTGCAGAGCCTCGGCCTCAAGCCCCGCAAGCTCGAGATCGTCTCGTGCCCGTCGTGCGGCCGGGCGCAGGTCGACGTCTACACCCTCGCCGACCAGGTCACGGCCGGTCTCGAGGGCATGACGGTGCCGCTGCGCGTCGCCGTGATGGGTTGCGTCGTCAACGGGCCGGGGGAGGCCCGTGAGGCCGACCTCGGGGTCGCCTCGGGCAACGGCAAGGGCCAGATCTTCGTCAAGGGCGAGGTCATCAAGACCGTCCCGGAGAGCCAGATCGTCGAGACCCTCATCGAGGAGGCCATGCGCCTCGCCGAGGAGATGGGCGAGCCCGAGGACGAGGTGTCGGCAGGCGCGCCGAGCGTCTCCGTCAGCTGAGGTGCGGCCGCCCGTCCCCACGACGACGAGGTATGCCGTCCTGCGCGATCTCGCGACGCGTGTCGTCGCGCTGCGGCCCGGCGAGCGGGTGGCCGTGGCCGTCGACGGGTTCGATGGCGCGGGCAAGACCGTGTTCGCCGACGAGCTCGCAGCGGCGATCGGGCTCGTCGAGGGCGGCCGCGACGTCCTGCGTGTCACGATCGACGGCTTCCACCGGCCTCGGTGCGAGCGCGTGGCCCGCGGCCGCGGGCCCGCGTCCTTCTACGAGGACTCCTACGACTACGGCGCCTTCCGTCGCTTCGTCATCGAGCCGTTCCGGCGCGGGGCGCCGGTCACCCCCGCCGTCAACGACGTCGAGGCCGACCGTCCGGTGAGTCCGGCGCGGGTCGACGTCGGGTCCGACACGGTGCTGCTCATCGACGGGATCTTCCTCCAGCGACCGGAGCTCGCCGAGGTCTGGGACGCGACGGTCTGGCTCGAGGTGCCCTTCGCGGTCTCGGTGCCCCGGGGCAACGCCCGCTTCGGCGACGGCCACGACCCCGACCCGGAGGCGGCGACCAACCGTCGGTACGTCGGCGGGCAGCGGCTGTACCTGGCCGCCGTCGACCCACGAGCCCGCGCGACGTGGGTGATCGACAACACCGACCTCGAGGCGCCCCGGCTGCTCTGAAGCCCCCACCCCGCGTGGGGGGATGACAGTGGGCCCGCTGACAGGCAGGCTGTGCGTGTGCTGCGCCAACGTCTCCCGGTGCGACCGTTGACGGCCGCCGACCACGATGCCGCTCTGGCCCTCTGTGCCCTCGACCGACCGGCCAGCGTCTTCGTCGCCGCCCGGATCGAGGAGGGCGCCCTGCGCAGCCACCCCGGTTCGGTGCTGGGTCACTTCGTCGACGGCCGGCTGACCGGGCTGGCCTGGGCGAGCGCCAACATCGTGCCGGTGGGGCTGGACGAGGCCGGGCTCGACGCCCTCGCGACCAAGGTGTCACGGATGCGGCGCCAGTGCGCCTCGCTCTTCGGCCCGGCCGAACAGGTCTCGGGCCTCTGGGAACGGCTGGGCCCGTCGTGGGGGCCGGTGCGCGCCATGCGCACCTCCCAGCCACTCCTGTCGACCTCGACCCTGCCATCGAGCCGTGGGGTGCCGGTCGACGACCTCGTGCGCCTGGCCAGACCGGACGAGGTCTCCCTGGTGCTCCCGGCCGCGGCCCACATGTTCACCGAGGAGATCGGCTACCCGCCCTACTCCGGGTCCGACCGTGGCTACCGGGCGAGCATCGCGGCGCTGGTCCGGCAGGGTCACACCTTCGTCCGGGTGCTCGACGGGGAGGTCGTCTTCAAGGCAGACGTCGGGTCCCTCGCCATCGGCTGCGCGCAGATCCAGGGGGTGTGGGTGCACCCGCGGCTGCGGGGCCAGGGGCTCGCCGTCCCGGCCGTGGCGGCGGTCGTCGAACAGGTGCTGTCGGGAGCGGCCGACGAGGTGTCGCTCTACGTCAACGACTTCAACGCCGCGGCCCGGGCCACCTACGACCGGGTCGGGTTCGACCGGGTGGGCACCTTCGCCACCGTGCTGCTCTGAGTCGGGCCGTAGGGTAGCGCCCATGACACGACGCGTGGCGCAGACCGACAGCGCGGGACTGGATCGTGGCGGCCTGGGCCTCGTGGCCGCCTTCGCCACCTCCGGGGTGCTCCACCTCGCGCGACCCGGGATCTTCGAGCCCATCGTCCCCCGTGCGCTGCCCGCCGCCCGGATGATCGTCCTCGTATCGGGGGTGGCCGAGATCCTCTGTGCGGCCGGGCTGCTGGTCCCGCGCACCCGTCGAGCGGCGGGCATCGCCTCCGCCGGCCTGCTCGTCGCGGTGCTGCCCGCCAACGTCACGATGAGCGCACAGGCCAAGCGTCGTCTCGACCGCACCCCGGACGACCCCACCCGCAAGGCCTTCTTCGTCGCCACCCTGGCGCGGCTGCCGCTGCAGCTGCCGATGATCCGGGCCGCCCTGCGCGCGGCCGGCCTCTAGCCCCTCCTCCTGGGCAACCGGGACGCGCGAGGGTCTCGGACGACGAAACGGCCCGCCCCCGTGAGGGAGCGGGCCGTTCGGTGGTGCGTCGAGCGAGCTCAGGTCACTTGGTGAGCGCGAGCAGCGTCGGGTTGTTGGCGTAGGCCTCGGCGGCATTGGCCTTGGTCACGATGACCGGGGGGAGCAGGAAGGCCGGGACGACCTTGACGCCGTTGTCGTAGGACTTGTCGTCGTTGATCTCCGGCTTCTCACCCTTCTGGAGGGTCTGGATCATCTTGATCGTGTCGGCCACGAGGTTGCCCGTGTCCTTGTTGATCGTGGAGTACTGCTCGCCGGCCATGATCGACTTGACCGACTCGACCTCGGAGTCCTGACCGGTGACGACCGGGATCGGCTTGTTGGCGGCCTTGACCGAGGTGAGGATCGCGCGCGCGAGCGTGTCGTTGGGCGACAGGACGCCGTCCAGCGTGGTGCTCGTGTAGTTGGCCGTCAGGAGCGTGTCCATCCGCTTCTGGGCGTTCTCGGCCTTCCAGCCCTGGGTGACGACCTGGTTGAAGTCGGTCTGGCCCGAGGGGACCTTGAGCGTGCCGTCGTCGATCTTCGGCTTGAGCACCTTCATCGCGCCGTCGAAGAAGACCTGCGCGTTGGCGTCGTCGGGGGACCCGGCGAACAGCTCGATGTTGTACGGCCCGTTGGCCTTCTTGGCCTTCATGCCGTCGAGCAGGGCCTGACCCTGGAGCTCACCGACCTTGAAGTTGTCGTAGGCGATGTAGTAGTCGACCGCGTCGGTGTTCTTGACGAGGCGGTCGTAGGCGATGACGATCGCCCCGGAGTCCTTGGCGGCCTTGAGCTGGGTGCCCAGCTGCGAGCCGTCGATGGCCCCGACGACGATGACCTTGGCGCCCTTGGTGACCATGGCCTGGATCTGGTTCTGCTGCTCCGACACGCCACCGTTGGCGAACTGGACGTCGGACTGGAAGCCGGCCTTGGCCAGGCCGTCCTTGAAGAGGCTCTCCGCGAGGACCCAGTTCTCCGAGGTCTTCTGGGGGAGGGCCACGCCGATGAGCGCATCGGCCGGGAAGCCACCGGTGGCGGCCGCGCCGGTCGAGCCGGCAGCCGGGGGGGTCGTCGTCGTGTCGGTGCTCCGGCCGCAACCGGTCAGCGCGAGGGCGGCGACGGCGGTGACGCCCACCACCTTGGTGAGGATACGCATCTGCAATCTTTCCTTTCTGGCGCGCCCCGAGGCGGGACGCGGGTCTGTCTGGGACCGGCGGGCGCCGATCCTCGGGTGTGCAGTCAGGTTCGGCTGATCGCGCCCTCGATGGGCTCGGTCTCGGTCTTGGCGTCCTGCTCCTCCTCGCCGCCGCCGTCGTCCTTCTTGTCGCCACCGCGGAAGTTGCGCATGAGCAGGCCGGTGATCGAGCTGCGGCCCTGCGACTTGTTGTAGACGTCGAACGCGACGGCGATGAGCAGGACGAGGCCCTTGATCATCTGGGTCGCGTCGGCGCCGATGCCGAGCAGCTGGAGCCCGTTGTTGAGGACGGCCATGACGAGGCCACCGACGATGGAGCCGACGACGGTGCCGACACCGCCGGTCACCGCCGCGCCACCGATGAAGACGGCGGCGATGGCGTCGAGCTCCCAACCGACACCGTCGAACGGGCCGGAGGCGGTGGAGCGGGCGACGAAGATCATGCCTGCGAGGGCCGCGAGGATCGACATGTTCATCATGACGAGGAAGTTGACCCGCTTGCTCCGCACTCCGGAGAGCTCGGCTGCGTGCCGGTTGCCACCGACGGCGTAGATGTGGCGGCCGATGATCGTCCGCGTCGATACGAAGCCGTAGAAGAGGACGAGGACGGCGAGGATCAGACCCGAGATCGGGAAGGACGTGCCCGGGCGGCCGGAGCCGAAGAGCAGCGTCGCGCCGATGATCGCGCCACAGATGAGCGCGATGCGCAGCCACATGATCCAGGCTTCCTCGACGTCGGCGCCGAGCTTGACCAGACCGCTGCGGCTGCGGAGGCTGCCGTAGATCACGCCGGCGCAGAGCAGCAGACCGATGAGGACCGTGAGGTTGTTGTAGCCCGTGTTGGGCCCGATCTCCGGCAGGTAGCCACCGCCGATGACCTGGAAGCTGGAATCGACGGGGACGGTGTTGGACTTGCCGACGAACTGGTTGGCGCCGCGGAAGAACAGCATGCCCGAGAGGGTCACGATGAACGCGGGGATCCCGACGTAGGCGGTCCACAGGCCCTGCCACGCGCCGACGAGGGCGCCGAGGGCGAGACCGAACAGGATGCCGACGAACCAGGGCAGGTTCCAGTCACGCATCGCGATGGCGACGGAGATGCCGACGAACGCCGCGACCGACCCGACGGACAGGTCGATGTGGCCCGCGATGATGACCAGGACCATGCCGATCGCCAGCACGAGGATGTAGGAGTTGCCCTGGAAGATGTTGATGACGTTGTCCGGTGTCAGCGTGAGTCCGCCGGTCCTGATCTGGAAGAAGATGATCAGGGCGATGAGGGCGAAGATCATTCCCAGCTGTCGGGTGTCTCCGCCAAAGATCTTCTTGACCTTGTCCATGGCTCGCGATCCTGCTGTCTCTCGGGGTGGGTGGATGGTCAGGCGCTGGCCGGCGCGGGTGCGGCGTGGCCGTGGGAGCGCGTCATCAGACGCATGAGCGACTCCTGGTCGGCCTCACCCCTGGCCAGGACACCGGTGATGGCGCCCTCGTTGATCGTGTAGATCCGGTCGGAGAGGCCGAGCAGCTCGGGAAGCTCGGACGACACGAGGATGACGCCCTTCCCCTCCTCGGCCATCTTCTGGATGATGCCGTAGATCTCGAACTTCGCGCCGACGTCGATGCCGCGGGTCGGCTCGTCGAGGATGAGCAGGTCGGGCTCGGTGAACAGCCACTTGGCCAGGACGACCTTCTGCTGGTTGCCGCCGGACAGCTTGCTCACGCCCTCGTCGACGGTGGGTGCCTTGGTGCGCAGCGACTGCCGGTAGGACTCCGCGTAGTTGTACTCCTCGCGCGAGTCGACGACGAGGCCGTGGGTGATGCGGGACAGGCGCGCCGAGACGGTGGTCCGCTTGATGTCGTCGAGCAGGTTGAGACCCAGGGTCTTGCGATCCTCGGTGACGTAGGCGAGGCCGTGGTCGATGGCGTCGGAGACGTGGCGGAGCTGGATCTGCTTGCCGTCCTTGACGATCGTGCCCGACACCCAGGTGCCGTAGGAGCGGCCGAAGAGACTCCGCATCAGCTCGGTCCGGCCGGCACCCATCAGGCCCGCGAAGCCGACGATCTCGCCGCGGCGGACGTAGAAGCTGCTGTCCTTGGCGACGAGCCGGTCGGGGACGCTCGGGTGCTGCACCGTCCAGTGCTTGACCTCGAAGAAGGTCTCGCCGAGGTCGGGGGTGTGCTCGGGGAATCGCGACTCGAGGTCGCGGCCGACCATGCCGCGGATGATGCGGTTCTCGTCGACGCCGTCCTCCTTCACCCGGAGGGTCTCGATGGACTTGCCGTCGCGGATGATCGTGATCGCGTCGGAGATCTTCTCGATCTCGTTGAGCTTGTGGCTGATCATGATGCAGGTGACGCCCCGCTCCCGCAGGCCGACGATGAGGTCGAGCAGGTGCTGGGAGTCGCCCTCGTTGAGCGCCGCCGTGGGCTCGTCGAGGATGAGGAGCTTGACGTCCTTGGACAGCGCCTTGGCGATCTCGACGAGCTGCTGCTTGCCGACGCCGATCTCGCGGATCTTCGTGTCGGGGTCCTCGGAGAGGCCGACCCGCGCGAGCAGCTCGCTCGCCTTGACCCTCGTGTGCGTCCAGTTGATGACGCCCCGGGCGGCCTGCTCGTTGCCGAGGAAGATGTTCTCTGCGATCGACAGCTCCGGGATGAGCGCGAGCTCCTGGTGGATGATGACGATGCCGGCGTGCTCGCTGTCACGGATGTTGTTGAACTCGACCTTCTTGCCCTCGAAGAGGATCTCGCCGTCGTAGCTGCCGGCAGGGTAGACGCCCGAGAGGACCTTCATCAGGGTCGACTTGCCCGCGCCGTTCTCTCCGCAGATCGCGTGGACCTCGGCGCGACGCACCTTCATCGTCACGTCCGACAGCGCCTTGACGCCGGGGAACTCCTTGGTGATGTCGCGCATCTCCAGGATGGTGAGGCCGGCCTCGGTCGTCGCTCGGCCGCCGCGCGACGAGCCGGTCGGGTCCTGCCGGGAGCCGGTGGCTCCTGCGTCGTTGCTCATCAGAGCGCCCACCACTTCCTTGTTCGTGCCGCCGGTCGGGCCCGCGCCGTCGCAGGACGAACCTGCGGTGTGAGCCACCCGAACTGATTGTGGACCCTGGCGCCGGTCCCCGGCGGCTCTCCCAGCGCACCATGGGCGTCACAAGCGCATAACGATGCCCTCCGGGTGACCGTCGCGGGGGCGAGCACGGAGACCGCTCCCACGGACCCGATATCCTGTCGCTCGGCATCCCGCCCGCCGCGCCCGGCGCCAACGTCCGGCACCCACCAGCACCGACCAGCACCGAGGAGCTCACTCGTGGCCCTGCACATGTCGTCCCTGTTCCTTCGCACCCTGCGCGAGGACCCGGTGGACGCCGAGGTCCCGAGCCACCGCCTCCTCGTCCGGGCCGGCTACGTGCGACGGGTGAGCCCGGGCGTCTACGCCTGGCTGCCGCTGGGGCTGCGGGTGCTGCGCAACGTCGAGCAGGTCGTCCGCGAGGAGATGGACGCCATCGGCAGCCAGGAGCTGCTCTTCCCCGCGCTGTTGCCCAAGGAGCCCTTCGAGGCGACCGGCCGCTGGACGGAGTACGGCGACAACATCTTCCGCGTCACCGACCGCAAGGGCGCCCAGCACCTGCTCGGCCCGACGCACGAGGAGATGTTCACCCTCACGGTCAAGGACCTCTACTCCTCCTACAAGGACCTGCCGCTCTCGATCTACCAGATCCAGACGAAGTACCGCGACGAGGCCCGTCCGCGCGCGGGCATCCTGCGCGGTCGCGAGTTCGTGATGAAGGACAGCTACTCCTTCGACGTCGACACGGCCGGTCTCGACAAGAGCTACCAGCTGCACCGTGACGCCTACGTGCGCATCTTCAACCGACTCGGCTTCCACTACGTCATCGTCGAGGCGATGGCCGGGGCGATGGGCGGCAGCAAGAGCGAGGAGTTCCTCGCCACGGCCGAGGTCGGCGAGGACACCTACGTCCACTGCGCGAGCTGCGGGTATGCCGCGAACGTCGAGGCCGTCCGCGTGCCGGCCCCCGACCCCGTCCCCTTCGAGGGACAGCCGGCCGCGCACGTCGAGGACACCCCCGCCACCCCGACCATCGACAGCCTCGTCGCCCTGCTCAACGAGCGCTTCCCCCGCGGGGACCGGCCCTGGGCCGCCGCCGACACCCTCAAGAACGTCCTCGTGATGCTCGTCCACCCCGACGGCACCCGCGAGCCGGTCGCGATCGGGCTGCCCGGTGACCGCGAGGTCGACGAGAAGCGCCTCGGCGCGCAGGTCGAGCCGGCCGAGGTCGAGGCCTTCGACGAGGCTGCCTTCGCCGAGCACCCCGGGCTCGTCAAGGGCTACATCGGCCCGGGAGCCTTGGGGGAGAAGGGGTCCACGGGCATCCGCTACCTGCTCGACCCCCGGGTCTCCGAAGGCAGCCGCTGGGTGACCGGCGCGAACGAGCCCGGCCGCCACGTCATCGACCTCGTCGCCGGCCGCGACTTCACCGCCGATGGCACCATCGAGGCCGCGGACGTGCGCGTCGGCGACGCCTGCCCCAACTGCGACCACACCCTCGATACCGCGCGCGGTATCGAGATGGGCCACGTCTTCCAGCTCGGCACGAAGTACGCGGAGGCGCTCGGACTCAAGGTGCTCGACCAGAACGGCAAGCTCGTCACGGTCGTGATGGGCTCCTACGGGGTGGGGGTCTCCCGCGCGGTGGCGTGCGTCGTCGAGGGCAACCACGACGACTCGGGCATCGTCTGGCCGCGTGAGCTCGCGCCCGTCGACGTGCACATCGTCGCGGCCGGCAAGGACGAGACCCTCTACGTCAAGGCCGAGGAGATCGCCCGCGACCTCGAGACCCAGGGGCTGTCGGTCCTCGTCGACGATCGCAAGGGCGTCAGCCCGGGCGTGAAGTTCAAGGACTCCGAGCTGATCGGCGTGCCGACGATCGTCGTCGTGGGCCGCGGCCTCGCCGACGGCGTCGTCGAGATCAAGGACCGTCGCACCGGCGAGCGCACCGAGGTCGCGGTCGACGACGTCGTGGCCGCGGTCGTCAACGAGGTGACGGCCGAGGTCCCGCGTCCGTGACGGACCCCACCCTGACGACGCTGGCGTTCCTCGCGCTGGCGGCCTTCGCCGCAGGCTGGATCGACGCGGTCGTCGGGGGAGGGGGGTTGATCCAGCTGCCTGCCCTGCTCGTCGGGCTGCCCGGCGCGAGCCCGGCGCAGCTGCTCGCGACGAACAAGTTCGGCTCGATCTTCGGGACCGCGACGAGCTCGATCACCTACTACCGCAGGGTTCGTCCCGATCTGCGCACCGCGCTGCCGATGGCGGCGGTCGCCTACGTCGGAGCCATCGGCGGGGCGCTGATCGGGCTGCACATCCCCAAGTCGGCATTCAACCCGATCATCCTCGTGCTGCTCATCGCGGTCGGCGCCTACACCCTCTTCAAGCCCGACCTCGGGCGGGAGTCGCTGCGACGCTTCGAGGGACCGGCCCACGTCGTGCTCGCGATGGTGACCGGCTTCGTCATCGGGGTCTATGACGGGGCGCTCGGTCCGGGCACCGGCTCCTTCATGGTGTTCGCGCTCGTGGGACTGCTCGGCTACAACTTTCTCGAGGCCAGCGCGAAGGCGAAGATCGCGAACTTCGCGACCAACCTCGGTGCCCTCACCGTCTTCGCCCCGATGGGTCTCGTCCTCGTCAAGGTGGGGCTCGTCCTCGCCGCGGCGAACTTCGTCGGGGGCTACGTGGGAGCCCGGACCGCCGTGGCGCGAGGAAGTGGTTTCGTCCGGGTCGTGTTCGTCGTCATCGTCGTCGCCTTCATCGTCAGGATCGGCGGTAGCCTGCTCGGCTGGTGGAGCTGATCGCGCCACCCCACCACCCGAGGGAGTGACATGTTCGTCGACCTGCCCGAGCCCGAGCTGCGGGCCTACCGCAGTTCCCAGGTCTGCCCCGCCGACTTCGACGAGTTCTGGGCGCGGACCCTGAGGGAGAGCCGGGCTGCCGGGGCGGGGCGTGCCGTCTCCGCGGTGCCCGTGGACGCGGGGCTCGAGACGCTCGACGTCTACGACGTGACCTTCCCCGGGTATGCCGGTCAGCCCGTCCGCGCGTGGCTGCGGATGCCCCGGGCGCGGCAGGGCGCCCTGCCCGTCCTCGTCCAGTTCGTCGGCTACGGAGGAGGGCGGGGCCGGGCGATCGAGAACCTGCTGTGGTCCTCGGCCGGGTTCGCGCACCTGCTCGTCGACACCCGCGGCCAGGGATCGGCCTGGTCGAGCGGCGACACCCCCGACGAGGGGGCGAGCGGTCCGCAGTTCCCCGGGTTCATGACCCGTGGCATCGAGGCACCGGAGACCTACTACTACCGCCGGGTCTTCGCCGACGCCGTCCGGGCCGTTGACGCCCTGTCATCGCTGCCCGACGTCGACACCACCCGGGTCGCCGTGCACGGCGGCAGCCAGGGCGGGGGCATCGCGCTCGCCGTCGCGGGACTCGTGCCGGACCTCGCGGCCGTGGTGCCCTACGTCCCGTTCCTCTGCGACTTCCCGAGGGCGATCACGATCCACGACACGAACCCCTACGGCGAGATCGTCTCCTACCTGGCCGTGCACCGGGAGAAGGTCGAGCAGGTGCTCGACACGCTGAGCTACGTCGACGGCGTCAACTTCGCGGCGCGGGCAACGGCGCCGGCCTGGTTCTCGGCGGCGCTGATGGACGAGATCTGCAAGCCCTCGACCGTCTTCGGGGCCTACCACGCCTACGCGGGGGCGAAGCAGATCGACGTCTGGCCGTTCAACAACCATGAGGGCGGTGGCAGCTCCAGCGACGCAACCGTCCTCGGGCACCTCCGCGAGGTCCTCGGCCGGCCCTGAGCGCGGCCGCGCCGGCCGCGTCAGGGTTCACACAACAGTGCTCACCGTCGCACAGCCGGTGCACAGCCAAAGGCTCGAAGGTTGCAACCATGAGCGCCGTCGTCCTCCCCGAGAGCACCCGCCTGCCCGGGTCGCCCCCCTCGAGAACCTCCGTGCCTGTCGCCGCGTCCGCCCGCCGCACCCGCCGCACCCGCCGCACGCCCCTGTGGTGGCGTGACGCCTCGGCCGCCCTCGGCTGGGCGGCCGTCCTGTTCGTCGTCGCGCTCTGGGTGTCCGGAGGTGGCCTGACCGCCTTCACGTCGGCGGGGGAGAGCCTGATCAACCTCGGGCGCCTCACCGGCCTGCTCGCCTCGGTGCTCATGCTTCTGCAGGTGCTGCTCATGGCCCGCATCCCGCTCGTCGAGCAGGCCTGGGGCCAGGACGAGCTCGCCCGGGTCCACCGCCTCGTTGGGTTCAGCTCGTTCAACCTGATGCTTGCCCACATCGCGTTGACGATGGTGGGCTACAGCGTCGGCACCGACCTCGGCGTCTTCGCGACCGTCGTCGACGAGGTGCTGCACTCGCCCGGCATCCTGCTCGCGCTGGCCGGGTCGATCGCCCTCGTCATGGTCGTCGTCACGTCGGTGCGCAAGGCACGGTCCCGGCTGCGCTACGAGAGCTGGCACCTGCTCCACCTCTACGCCTACCTCGGCGCGGGCCTGGCCCTGCCGCACCAGCTGTGGACCGGTGCCGACTTCCGCGCGAGCACCACCGCCACCGTGTTCTGGTGGGGCCTCTACGCGGCGGCCCTGCTGTCCGTGCTCCTCTACCGGGTGGGCGCGCCCCTGCGTCGCTCGCTGCGCCACCGGCTCGTCGTGTCGGAGGTCATCGTGGAGTCACCCACCGTCACCTCCGTCGTCATCACCGGTCGCAAGCTCCACCGCCTGCCGGCCAGGGCCGGCCAGTTCTTCCAGTGGCGCTTCCTCGACGGGCCGGGATCGAGCCGGGCCAACCCCTACTCCCTCTCGGCCGCGCCCGACGGGCGCAGCCTGCGGATCACCGCGGAGTCGGTGGGTGACTCGAGCAGCCGCCTCGCCCACCTCCGGCCCGGCACCAGGGTCCTCGTCGAGGGGCCCTACGGCCGGCTCCACACCGGGGTGGCCAGCCGCGAGAAGTCCCTGCTCATCGGCGCGGGCATCGGCATCACGCCCCTGCGTGCGCTGCTCGAGGAGCTCCCGGCCGGACCGGACTCCACCGTCGTGATCTACCGCGCGCGGAGCCAGTCCGAGATCGTCCTCGCGGGGGAGCTGCTCACGATCGCCCGGGCCAAGGGTGCCAGGGTCGTCGCCGTCGTGGGTCACCGTCACCGCGACCGCACGAGCTGGCTGCCGGCCGATCTCGGCGACCTGGGTGACGTGGAGGCCCTGACGCGGATCGTGCCCGACATCGCCGAGCGCGACGTCTACGTCTGCGGGAACCCCGCGTGGATGGACACCGTCATCGACGCGGCTCACGGCGCCGGTGTGTCCCGCGACGCCGTCCACCACGAGCGCTTCAGCTACTGACCCGACCGTCACCACCGCGAATCGAGACCCCTCATGCGACGCATCGCCATCTGGGCCATGAGCACCCTCACCGTCCTGGTCCTGCTCTTCAGCTACAACACCTCCCGGTCCTCGACGTCGATGGCCACCGCCGAGACCCGGCTGCTCACGGCCGGCACGAAGACGTCGGCCGGCGGCGGGACGTCCTCCGCCGGCACCTCGACAGGCTCGACGGACTCGACCACGACGCGCGACACGACGCCCGACACGACGGCGGCCACGACGGTCGCCGGGGACGCCGTGATGACCCGCTACGGCAACGTCCAGGTCCAGATCACCGTCGCCGGCGGCACGATCACCGCCGTCGACGTGCTCCAGGTCCCGATGGAGGACCGGCACGACCAGCGGATCAACTCCCAGGCCGTCCCGATCTACAACAGCGAGGCCGTCACTGCCCAGTCCGCGCAGATCGACGTCGTCTCCGGCGCCACGGTCACCTGGGACGGCTACACCCAGTCGCTCCAGTCCGCCATCGACCAGGCGCACCTGTGAGCGACCCGGTGACGACGACGCCCGAGCGCAGGGCCTGGGTCGAGCAGGTGATGGGTATGCCGGTCAGCATCCACCTGCGGGGCGGGGACGTGTCCGGTGACGCCGCGGCGAGCGCCGTGGAGGCGGCCTTCGCCGGACTGCGCGAGATGGATGCCGTCTTCTCCACCTATCGGAGCGACTCCGACCTGATGCGGCTGCGCCGTGAGGAGATCACGATCTCGGAGTGCAGCCCGCTCGTCACGCGGGCGCTGGAGATCGGGGACGAGGCGGAGCGGCTCACGCGCGGGGCCTTCACCACCCTGCTCCCCACCGGCGATGGGGACCTCGCCTTCGACCCGACCGGGCTCGTCAAGGGCTGGGCGGTCGACCGCGCCGCGACCTACCTCACCGGGCTGGCCGGAACCTCCTTCTGCATCAACGCCGGCGGGGACCTGCTCGTCGGCGCCCACCCCGACCTGGCTCGCAGCGGACCCGATGCGATCAGCTGGCGGGTCGGTGTCGAGGACCCGCGCGACCGGTCGAGGGTCGCCACCACGCTCAGCCTGACCGAGGGGGCCGTGGCGACGTCGGGGACGGCCGCACGCGGAGCCCACCTCTACGATCCGGTGACGGGGGAGCAGGTGGGACGTTCCGGCTCCGTCACCGTCAGCGGTCCGACCCTCACCTGGGCCGACATCTGGGCCACAGCCCTCTTTGTCGGATCCGCCTCCACCCGTGAGGCCTTCGCCTCCCAAGCCCATGAGTACACGGCCACCGACCTCTGAGCCGACGTTCAGGACGTGCCGAGCTGGGCGGTGAGGGCGTCCGGGCTGGTGACGGGCAGGTCGCAGACGAAGCCCCGGCAGACGTAGGCCGCCGGCTGGCCCTCCACGAGAGGCCGCTCGGCGAGGAGCGGGACCCCGTCGGCGTCCGGCTGCCCGTGCACGACGACGAGGCCGGGGGCCGTCGACCCCCGGGCGGCCCGGACCAGGGCCGAGGCCTCGGGCCCGGCACCGACGACGGCGACCTGGCGCGGTCCGTCGGCGAGGGCTTCGGCGACGGCGAGAGTCCAGCCACCGAACCTCGGCTCCCGGACGGCGAGACCGGCGCCGGCCTCCGTGGCGACGCGTCCGGCCTCCGCGGCGGACGTCGACCCGGTGAGCGCCGCGAGCGTGACGAGGGCCCCGGCGAGGGCTGACTGGCCGGACGGCTCGGCGTTGTCGGCGCCGCTGCGTGGGCGCAGGTAGAGCGGCTCGGCGTCCGCGGAGGTGTCGTGGAAGCCCCCGTCCTCGGCGGCGAAGAGCGACACCGCACTCTCGAGGAGCGACTCTGCGGCCGAGAGCCAGCGCGGCTCGCCCGTCGCCTGGTGCAGCGCGAGCAGCCCCTCGGCGAGGTTGCCGTGGTCGTCCGCGACCGCCGACGCGGCGCCCACCTGCCCGGTGCGGGAGGCTCGCCTCAGCCGGTCGTCGACGAGGTGGGTGTCGAGGACGAACTCGGCGCAGCGCGGCCGCGGCCGCCACCCACTCCGGGCGGTCGAGCAGCGCGCCCGCCTCGGCGAGGGCGGCCACGGCCAGCCCGTTCCACGAGGTGACGACCTTGTCGTCGCGCCCTGGTTGCGGACCGCAGGTCACGAGCCTCCCGCAGCCGCGGCACGCACCCCGGCGACCCAGTCGAGGTCCGCGTCCGGCGACCAGCTGCATCGTCGACGTGCCGTGCTCGAAGCTGCCGGTGTCGGTCACGCGGAAGGTGGCCGCCGCCCGAGCGCCGTCCTCGGCCCCGAGGACGGCCTGCAGCTGGGCGGGGGTCCAGACGTAGGTCAGCCCCTCCACCCCGTCGGTGTCCGCGTCGAGCGAGGACGCGAACCCCCCTTCCGCCGTGCGCAGGTCGGTGAGGAGGAAGGCCGCCGTCTCCTCGACCACCTTGAGCGCCAGCGGTTCCCCCGTCGCACGCCACCAGTGGGCGTAGACCCGCAGCAGCAGCGCGTTGTCGTAGAGCATCTTCTCGAAGTGCGGCACGACCCACCCGGCGTCCACGGCGTACCGGGCGAACCCGCCACCGACCTGGTCGTACATCCCGCTGCGTGCCATCGCCGCGAGCGTCTGGCTCGCCATCGCCAGGGCTTGCGCGTCCCCGGTGCGCCCGTGGTGGCGCAGCAGGAACTCGAGGACCATCGACGGTGGGAACTTCGGTGCGCCACCGAACCCGCCTGCGCGCCGGTCGAACTGGGCTGGCCAGCTGCGCGACCGCACGCTCGAGGTCGGCGGGCTGGACGGCATACGGGCTAGGCGACTGGAGGGCACCGGCGAGCGTCGTGGCGATGTGGGTGCCCGACTCCCGCACCTCGCTCTCGCGGGTGCGCCACGCCTCGTCGAGCGCCTCGAGCACGCGGAGGAAGTGGTCGCGTGGGAAGTAGGTGCCGCAGAAGAACGGCTCGCCCTCGGGGGTGAGGAAGACCGTCATCGGCCAGCCGCCGTGCCCCGTCGTCGCGGTGACGGCGGACATGTAGACGGCGTCGATGTCGGGGCGCTCCTCGCGGTCGACCTTGACCGCCACGAAGCGGTCGTTGAGGGCACGGGCCACGGCCTCGTCCTCGAAGGACTCGTGCGCCATGACGTGGCACCAGTGGCAGGCGGCATACCCGACCGACAGCAGGACGGGGACGTTGCGCGCCCGGGCCTCGGCGAACGCGGTCTCGCCCCACTCCTGCCAGTGGACCGGGTTGTCCCGGTGCTGCAGCAGATAGGGGCTCGTGGCGTCGGCAAGGCGGTTGGTCATCCGCCCACGCTAGGCGACGCGGTCAGGCGGCGATCGCCACGAGCCGGTGCCACTGGATCCGCCGGGCCCGCCAGGAGAAGATCGCGAGCTTGGCGACCTCCTCGACGACGCGGGCGACGAAGACGCCGAGGAAGCCCAGCGGCGTGTGCAACCCGAGCAGGATCGCGAGCGGCAGCCCGACGACGAAGGCGCCGACGAGGTCACCGAGGATGACGCCGCGGACGTCGTTTCCGCTCGGTAGCACGCCCGCGCCGATGATCATGTTGCGCACCTTGACGACCTGGAACGCGGCGTTGAGCAGGATGCCGGCCCCCGCCATGAAGCGCACGTCCCGGCTCGTCTCGCCGTAGAGAACGTCGAGGATCAGCACCATGGACGCGAAGAGCACCCCGAAGACGACGGCGGTGCCGAGGCCGGCCTTGGTGAGCCGTCGTACCCACGCCGCGGCCGCCGCGACGTCGCCCCCGCCGATCGAGCGTCCGACGAGGGTCGTCGTGGCGCTCATCAGCCCGATGCTGCCGACGATGAAGACGCCCTCGAGCGTCGTGACGATCTGGGCCGCGGCGAGGGCCTCGTCGCCGAGCTGCTGGAAGACGACGTTGTAGAGGAAGGTGCCGACGGTCCAGAACAGCTCGGTGACCCCGAGGGGCAGGGCGAGCACGAAGAGGGGGACGACGACGGCGCGCCACTGGCGCAGCGAGTCCGGCAGGCTCCAGCCGATGACGCCCCGGGGTCCGTAGGCCATCGAGAGCAGGATGAGCGACTTCGCGACGGCGGTGACGAGCGTCGCCCAGCCCGCGCCGGCCACGCCGAGCGCCGGCAGCGGCCCGAGCCCGACGACGAGCGCGTAGGCGATGGCCGAGTTGGCCACGACGGTCACGAGGGTCGCGATCATCGGGCTCGTCGGACGGCCGACCGAGCGCAGCACACCCGAGAGGATCGCACTGACCATCACCGGGAGGGTCGCGAGGACGGTGAGCCGGAAGTAGTCCGTCCCGACCGCGGACACCGCCGGGGAGGCGCCGACGGCGCCGAGCAGGTGGTCGGCGAGCAGCGACGGCACGACGGACACGACGGCGCCGAGTCCGAGCGCGACGAGCAGGGCCGCGGTGACCGTGTGGTCGAGCGCCCCACGGCGGCCGGCGCCGTGGGCCCGGGCCACGAGGATGCTCACCGACGTCCCGAGACAGCCGAGCGTCACCGCGAGGATGAAGGTGAGGCTGTTGGAGAAGCCGACCGCGGCGATCGCCGTCGCCCCGAGCACCCCGACGACGATCTGGTTGACGAAGTTGAGCACGAGCATGAGGACGAACTCCATGCTCACCGGGACCGCGATCCGGGCGATCTCGCGGGCCGGGGTCGCCGGCAGTGCGGCGCGGTCGCGGGAACGGGGCAGGACAGGGCGAGGCATCGGAAATGCCTTTCAACGACGAAGGGGGGGAGGTGTCGATCGTAGAACGTTTCGACGTCGAAATCGAAACGATTTGACGCGACGTCGTCCGAGGTCGTGCGAAGTCACCGGAGAGGTGGCCAGGAGGTGCCCAGAGCCGTCAGTCGTTCATCGCCTTGATGATCATCACCGCGAGGCTGATCCGGTCGCGGGCCCCCGGGTCGCCCGCGAGGTCGACCGCGTTGTCGGCCTCGCGCACGATCGTCCAGGCCCGGGCGCGTCCCTCGTCGATGCCCGACCGCTCGCAGATGATCTCGAGCCGTCGCCTCAGCGACCAGCGGATCTGGGCGCCGGTGCCGAGCTCGGCGGCGCGGTTCCACAGTGCGGGTGCCACCTCGAAGGCGGCGTCCCCGGCCATCGGCTTGGGGTCGATCGCGAGCCACGGGGAGCGGTAGGCGGCCAGCACGTTCGTGTAGTGCAGGTCGGTGTGGAGCAGGCGCTCGTCCGCCGGCCGGCGCGTGACGAGCTCCCTCGCCAGCGCGGACGCCTGGTCGAGGTAGCGCCGGGGAATGACGGGTGGGGCCGCGCGCAGCTCGACCGCCTGGCGGGTGGCCCAGTCGTCGAGGCGGGGGATCCGGGGATGGGCCGGTCGACGCAGGGTCGCGAGCAGGCCGCCGAGCACCTCGCACGCCTCGTCGATGTCGACGCCGGTGAGGTCGCGCTGCTGGAGTCGCTCGAGGAGCAGGGCGAAGCGGGCGGGGTCGGCCCGCAGCAGCCGCGCCGCCCCGCGGCCGTTCCAGGCCTGGAGGGCGATCGACTCCGTGGCGGCCTCGGGATGCGGCCAGCCGACCTTGAGCACCGCCTCGCCGCTCACCCCCGCCGCGTCCCGACCGGACCCGAGCAGGCGCACGGGCACGGCGATCGCACACGCCCCGAAGAGCGACGGCCCGATCGGCTCGAGCTCCCACTCGGCGAGCAGGTCGGCGAGCAGGCCGGGCAGGCCCACGACCCAGTCCTCGCCGGAGCTCCACCCGTCGGCGGGGTAGGCGGAGACGGCATGGGCGAAGTGCGCCGGCACGAGGTCACGGGTCATCGTGCCGTCCCCGGGAAGGCCACGAGGGGCACACCCCACGTGGTGGCGAGGGCCTGGATCCGGGCGCTCCAGCGCGCGACGTCCTCGAGGGTGGCGCCGGTGGGGGACGGCCCGGCCGCGTCGGTAGCCGTGGCGGCTGCCGTGGACAGCGTCCGGGTGGCCAACCGGGCGGCCTCGTCGGGGGTCGTGACCGGGAAGGGGAGCGCCCAGCCGCCGGGGAGCTCGGGCGTGGCTCCGGGGAGGCCGGCGACGTCCTCGAGCAGCCGGCGCAGCTCCGACAGGGTCGCGAGGGCCCGCTCGCGGGCCCTCCCCGTCGACTGGGCCGCGACGACCTCGAAGGCGTAGACGAGCGGGGCGGTCCGTTCCACCAGCGCCGGCCGCGCGGGGGTCGGGGTGGTCGGGGCGGTGATCGGGAGCCCGAGCAGCCCGGCACCCGCGAGTCTCGTGCCGTAGGCCGCCGCGACGAGCTCGCGGGTGCTCGGGGACGCGGCGGCGAGCTCGGTCCAGTCCTTGGCTGTCAGGTCGGCCAGGCGGGTGGCCAGCTGAGCCGGGGTGCTCGCTGCGCCGGTCCCCGGTGCGGCTGCCGTCGGGATGGCCGTCGTCGGCACCCCGTCGTTGGTCAGTCTGCCGACGAGGACGGTGACCTGGCGCTCGTGCAGCGGGAGCAGGGTGGGCACGACCGTCCCGGCCGCACCGGAGTCGACGAGGCGACGCTCGGACGCGACGACGTCAGTCAGGTCGGCGATGACGGACAGCAGATAGCGCTCGTCCGGCGCAGGTCGGCGCGTCGGCGTCGGGGCGGGATCCGGGGGGAGGTCGAGGCGCACTCCGCAGCCGGCGAGCACGGTGACGGCGCCGAGCGTCGCCGCGGCCACGACACCGCGCCGGGAGACCGGGGCGTCCCACCACGGCACGCGGGGCAGGCGCTCGGGACGGGCTACGGCGTGCGGCTCTCGCCCCCGGGTGTCGCCGTCCATGCCGAGATCCTCGCACGGGCCTCGGCGTCGTCGGTGCACCGCCGACGCCGTTAGAGTGGTGGCACACGGTCCGTCGTGCGCTGCACGACGTCCCGAACATTCGAGAAGAGCAGGAGGCGCCGTCCATGAGCACCGACCAGGAGATCAGAGCGGTCCTCGAGACCGCCCTCGCCCCGCTGGGAGTCGTGGTGGAGGACGTGAGCGTCTCGCTCGCCGGCAAGCGTCGCCTCGTGCGGGTGCTCGTCGACCGTGACATCAGCGACCTCGAGCCCTCCGATGGCACGAGCCGGGTCACCGCCCTCACGCTCGACGACGTGGCCGATGCGAGCCGTGCGGTCGACGGGGCGCTCGAGGAGAGTGACGTGATGGGCTCGGCCCCCTACGTGCTCGAGGTGTCCTCGCCCGGGGTGGGTCGCGCCCTCACCGCCCGCGACCAGTTCCGGCGTCAGGTCGGGCGTCTCATCGAGGTTCGCCACCTCAACGGCACCGACACCGGTCGCCTCGTCGAGGTCGGCCCCGACCGGCTCGAGCTCGACGTGCCCCCCACGAAGAAGACCCCGGCGCGCCGGGTGACCGTCGCCGTCGCAGATGTCGAGCGCGGCACCGTCCAGGTCGAGTTCACCCACCATGACAGCAGCACGGACGGACGGGACGCGGACGACCCGTCCGTCGACCACGCCCCCGCGGACGCCGACGTGTCCGCCACCGAGGAGGACCACTGATGGACATCGACCTCGCCGCCCTGCGCGGCCTCGAGCGCGAGCGGGACATCAGTCTCGACGTGCTCATCCCGGCCATCGAGCAGGCTCTCCTCGTCGCCTATCACCGCACCGACGGCAGCTACCGCGACTCCCGCGTCGAGCTCGACCGCAAGACGGGCCACGTCATCGTGTGGGCGCGGGAGGAGGGTGACCTGCTTCCCGCCGAGGAGGGCGAGCGCCCCCTGCGCGGGGAGCCCGGTCCCGAGTTCGACGACACTCCCGCCGGGTTCGGCCGCATCGCGGCCTCGACCGCGCGCCAGGTGATCGTCCAGCGCCTGCGCGACCTCGAGGACGAGGCGATCCTCGGTGACTTCAAGGGCCGTGAGGGCGATGTCATCTCCGGCGTCATCCAGCAGAGCCAGGACCCACGCAACGTCCTCGTCGACTTCGGCACGATCGAGGGGATCCTCCCGCTCGCCGAGCAGGTGCCGGGTGAGCGCTACGTCCACGGCGAGCGGCTGCGCTGCTTCGTCGTCAGCGTCAAGCGCGGACCCAAGGGACCGCAGGTCAGCCTCTCGCGCACGCACCCCAACCTCGTGCGCACCCTGTTCCGCTTCGAGGTCCCCGAGATCGCCGACGGCACCGTCGAGATCGCGGCGCTGGCGCGCGAGGCCGGGCACCGATCGAAGATCGCCGTGCACTCGAGGGTGGCCGGCGTCAACGCCAAGGGCGCGTGCATCGGCCCGATGGGCGCTCGCGTGCGCGCCGTGATGAGCGAGCTGCGCGGCGAGAAGATCGACATCGTCGACTACGCCGAGGACCCGGCGGCGTTCGTCGCCGCCGCCCTGTCGCCCGCGCGCGTCCAGTCGGTCGAGATCGTCGACGCCAAGGCCCGGACGGCCCGGGTCATCGTCCCCGACTACCAGCTCAGCCTCGCTATCGGCAAGGAGGGGCAGAACGCCCGCCTCGCCGCGAAGCTCACCGGCTGGCGGATCGACATCCGTCCGGACACCGACGCCGGACGCCGCCCCGAGGGGGCCGTCTCGGCAGACCCGGCGGCCGACTGACTTCACTGGTCGGTCGTCGAAGGTCGGCCTTGGCCCGATGCCGGATGCCGGTGGGACCGCGCCGCTCAGTCCCCGGCGGAGGTACGGACCGGGACCGCTCCGCGGCAGGTCACCGCGAGGTGGTCCTCCCGGGACTCGTTCGAGAAGACCACCCGGACGGTCGCCTTCTCGCGGTCGACCTCGACCTCGAACCTGTACCCGTCAGCCGGGGTGACCGACCGGGTCACGGGCCCACCGTCGCGGCAGCGCACGGCGAGGGTGCCGCCCGGCACGGAGAAGGTGGCGGTCGCGGGGTCCGGTGGCCGCGTCGCCGACTTGACAGGGCCGGTCGGTGCCGGGGATGCCGCTGGTGTCGGAGGCGAGGCCCGATGGCTCGCGGGTGGGACGGGGGACCCCGTCCGCACGGGCGGCGTGGGTGTCCGCTTCGGGCCCGCCCCGGCCTGGTCCGTGGACCGCCCTGTGCCGCCCGAGCCGCCCGAGCTACCTGAGCCGCCCGAGCTACCTGAGCCACCTGGGCCCCCGGTGGCGACGAGGGACGTTGCGGACGGTTCCGCAGTGCCGCGAACCGGTCCATCGGCCCCTGCGCCCGCGCTCGGGGTCACGGACGGCGCAGCGGCACCGCCGGGGGGCCCGGTAGGCGTCGTCGCGGCCGCCGGCGGCTCGGTGACGACGCCCACGGGTGGCGTGGCCGCGAGCGCCGCGAGCGTGGGCAACGACTGATCGAGCTCACCCGCCACGTCCTGGCCGACCCCGGTCACGACCCAGGTCGTCACGACGGCGGTGACGACGACGACGACCACCCAGCCGAGCAGCATTCTCAGTGCCCCGTGGGCCGCGGGCCGCCTCCGCGCGCTCACCGGGACCGCCGTCGAGCCTGCGGACGACCGCCGGGCGTACGGTGACCTTCGTGACCCACGTGCTCGTCATCGAGGACGACCCCGCGATCCGGGGCTCGCTCGTGCGATCGCTCGCGAGCCGCGGTCACGCGGTGACGAGCGCCGCGACCGGGCTCGGCGGGTTGGAGCAGGCGCTCAACGAGCAGCCCGACCTCATCCTGCTCGACCTCGGTCTGCCCGACGTCGACGGCCAGCGGGTGCTGACGATGCTCCGTGCCGTGAGCGCCACCCCGGTCATCGTTGTCACCGCCCTCGACGACGACGCGTCGGTCGTGCGGGCGCTCGACGCCGGCGCCGACGACTACGTCGCCAAGCCGTTCACGCTCGACCGGCTCGAGGCCCGGATGCGGGCGGTCCTGCGGCGCGGAGGAGCCGGCACCACGGACGAGCGCGTCGTCGTGGGCGGGCTCGAGATCGACCCCACCAGCCGGGCGGTGGCGCTCGACGGAAACGCCCTGGAGCTCTCGCGGCGGGAGTTCGACCTGCTGCTCTTCCTCGCGAGCCGGGCCGGCGAGGTCGTCACGAAGCGCGAGATCCTGGCCGAGGTGTGGCAGCAGGTCTACGGGGGAGGTGAGCGCACCGTCGACGTCCACCTGTCCTGGCTGCGTCGCAAGCTCGGGGAGTCGGCTGCCCATCCGTCCTACCTCCACAGCATCCGCGGCGTGGGCGTCCGGCTGTCGCCGCCCGGGGAGCCCACCTGATGCGGCGCCAGATCACGTGGCTCGTCGCCGCGACGACGTCGGCCGTCGTCATCGCCTTCATCGTGCCGCTCTGCGTCCTCGTTGCCAACCTGGCCGAGGACCGAGCCACCAACCGTGCGCGGCAGCAGGCCCAGAGCGTCGCCACCCTCGTCGCGAGCGTCGACAGCGAGAGCGTGCTGTCCCAGGCACTCGCCCTGTTCACGGCCCAGGGGATGGTCGTCGCCGTCCACACCCCGACGGGGCGGGTCCTCGGCCGGGACGACTCGGCCGGTGACGAGACGTCGGAGGTGGCGCTCGCCCGCTCCACCCGGGCGGCGTCGACCGAGCGCACCGACGAGGGCCTCGACATCATCATCCCGGTGCAGACCGAGGCCGGGATCTCGGTCGTCGAGTCCTCGGTGACCGACGCCGAGCTGCGGCAGGGCGTCGCGGCCGCCTGGGCGACGATCATCGGTCTCGGCCTGCTCCTCGTCGGGGCAGCGGCCGTCATCGCCCTGCGCCTCGGGAGGCGGGTCAGCGTGCCGGTGACCGATCTCGCGGCGGTGGCCCACCGCATTCGTGAGGGTGAGCTCGGGACCCGCGCCGAGCTCACCGGACCACCCGAGACCGTCGAGCTGGCGGGCGCCCTCAACCAGCTCGCCGACCGGATCGACGTGCTCGTGGCGGCCGAGCGCGAGTCCGTTGCCGACCTCGGGCACCGCCTCCGCACGCCGGTGACCGCCCTGCGCCTCGACACCGACCTCGTCGCCGATCCCGAGGTGTCGTCCCGACTGCGCCACCACGTCGACGAGCTGCAGCGCAGCGTCGACACCATCGTGCGGGAGGCCCGCCGCCCCCTGCGCACCGCGCTGCCGACCGGGTGCGACCTCACTCCGGTGGTGCGCGCGCGAGCCGCCTTCTGGGAGCCCCTCGCACAGGACCAGGGACGTGTCTTCGAGATCAGCACCCCGGCGGCACCTGCGCCGGTGGCTCTCGCGCGGGAGGACGTCGCCGACGTCGTCGACGTGCTGCTCGACAACGTCTTCGCGCACACTCCGGAGGGCGCCGCCGTGACCGTGTCGGTGACGTTCGACGGACCGAGGGTGCTGATCGTCGTGGCAGATGGTGGGCCGGGGGCGCGCGAGGACTCGGTGGAGCGTGGCCGGAGCGGCACCGGCTCCTCGGGGCTCGGCCTCGACATCGCCCGACGGATCGCCGAAGGCGCTGGAGGCACGGTGTCGCTCGGGCACTCCGACCTCGGCGGGCTGGCCGTCGAGGTCGCCCTCCCGCTGCGCCCGCGCGGCTGACGCGCCGGGGTGCCTCATGGCGTGGCGTTCGCGCCTGACGCCGCGCGCGACGACGCCGGGGAGTGGTCGCCGGCGTGCTCGGTCTCCGGGCCGTGGTCCTCGGCGTGCTCGGTCTCCGGGCCGTGGTCCTCGGCGTGCTCGGTCTCCCGGCCGTGGTCCTCACCCTGGTCCTCACCCTGGTCCTCACCGGTCCGCGGCGCGGGGGGAGCGGGCCGAGGGGCGGCGGGCTGGGGGGCCGGCGTCCCCGTGGGGCGGCCCACCGCAGTCGCCGCGGCTCGCGGTGCGGCGGGGGTGACCGGCCGGGCGGCCGCCGATGCCGGCGCCGCGGCGGCGGACGCGGCGCGCGGGGCCGGGGCGGCGGGGAGCACCGTGGGGTGGCCCTGGACGTGGGTCACGCAGACTTCGTCGACGAGCACGGCCGGGGCGGTGCACGGCGCTGCCACGACGGTGGTGAACACCGGGACCGGAGCGGGCGCCGCAGCTTGGGCCTGCTCCACGCGGTCCGCGGGCGTCGCCGAGACCCGGGCGACCGCCGCCGGCTGAGGGGGCGTCGCCGGGGCGGCGACGGCGGCGTAGATGCCGCCGGCCGCCGCGCTCCCGACGATCGAGCCGATGACGATCGAGCGGGTGAGTCCCATGCCAGCCTCCAGTGTGTGACGACGGCCGACGACGGCCGGGTGCCCTTCGCGCCAGACTCTGCCCGAGACGGCCTCAAGGTGACCTCGTGGGAGGGTCAACAACGGGTTAAACCGGACGTCTCGAGCTCATCCGGTGCCACCGACCCCAGGCGGCCGCGGCGTCACCGCCCGCGCCGGTTGTGCCCGATTCATGAGGGTTGCTTAACGTTCGCCTGAGGTGCTCTTCGCAGTGCTCCCGCAACGCTGGGCCCTCCCAGGCCGGCGTCGAGCCGGCCCACCGCCCGGCGAGGAGCCCCCATGCATCGACTGCTCACCCCGTCCCAGCGCAACCGCTCACGCGGCGTGGCGACGGCGCTCGCCGGCGCGGTCGCGGCCAGCGCGGCAGCCGGCGTCGGCCTCGCCACGGCGGTCGTCGCCAACGAGAGCACCCACGCGAAGGCCACCAAGGACGCGGCCAAGGCCCTCGCGGCGTCGGCGGCGTACGAGCAGGCCGTGGCCGCGCAGGTGGATGCCGCCGCCGCGGAGGCCGCCGACCTCGCCGCCGCCCACGACGTCGCCGTGGCCTGGGCGAAGGCGCACCCGGTCGTCGTGGAGCGCGAGCGGCCCCACCGCACCGTCATCGACCCCGGGCCGGTCATCCGGGCCTCGGCACCCGGCGTGGCCAGAGTCGGGGCGGTCGGGGCGGCGAGCCAGGCACCCGCCACCCGCCCGCGGTCGGGGTCGACGTCGGTCCCGGCGTCGGCCTCGACCCGTTCGTCGACGGCCGCCCGGACCACCACCCGGGCGTCGTCCCAGGCGGCCCCGCCGGCGCGCGCGGCGGCCGCAGCGCCGGCCCAAGCTCCCGCTCCCCGGCCCGTGGCCAAGCGTGCACCGCGACCCGCCGTCGTGGCGCCCCCCGTGGCCAGCACGGGGTCATGATGGTCGCCGTCGTCCGCCCGCCCGCGCCGTCGCCGGCCGCACCGCCCGCCACCGCTTCCGCCCCACCCCTGCCCGCCGCGCCCGTCCTCGCTGGTGCGGCGTCGTGGCGGGCCCTGGGCACCTACGTCCACCTGCGGACCGCCGACCCCGACCTGATCGGGTCGGCCCGGGCGATCGCCGAGCACGTCCTCGACGCCGTCGACGTGGCGTGCAGCCGTTTCCGCGGCGACAGCGACCTCACGCGGGCCAACCGGGCCGCCGGTCCCGTCGCGGTCTCCCCGGTGCTCGTCGGCGCCGTCCGAGCGGCGCTCGAGGCGGCCGAGGTGACCGACGGGCTCGTCGACCCGACGCTCGGGCTGCTCCTCGAGGCCGCCGGTTACGACCGCACGTTCACGATGGTCCCCGCGCACGACCCGACCCCGGTCGCGCTGCCGGCGCGCCGGGCGTCCTGGCGCGAGGTCCGGGTCACCGACGTGACGCTCGAGGTGCCGCCGTCGGTCTCGCTCGACCTCGGCGCCACCGGCAAGGCGTATGCCGCGGACCTCGTCGCGCTCGCGCTGTGCCGGCTGCTGCCGACCGCGGTGGTCGTCAGCGTCGGTGGGGACGTCCGGGCCGCCGCGCCGGAACCAGCCGAGAGCCGCTCCGACACCGCGGTGAGCTGGCCCGTCGAGCTCGGCCGCAGCCTGGCCGAGGTCGACGCCGGACGCCGCATCGCCACTGTCCGGGTCGAGGACGGTGGGATCGCCACCTCGTCCGCGACCGTGCGGCGCTGGGAGCGCGGCGGCCGGCAGTGGCACCACGTGTTCGACCCGCGGACGGGAGAGCCGGCCGCGGGTCCCTGGGTCACGGTGACGGCGCTCGGTCCCACCTGCGTGGCGGCCAACACGGCGACGACCGCCGCCCTCGTGCTCGGCCACGACGCGCCGAGCTGGCTGGAGCGCCACGAGGTCGCGGCCCTGCTCGTCCACGCCGACGGCACCGTCCTGCGCACACCGGGCTGGCGGGCGGCGGGTGTCGAGCAGGACCCGCCCGTCGGAGGTGAGCGATGACATCGCCGCTGCTCTGGTACCTGGGCCGCGGCACAGGCGTCGTGCTGCTGGTCCTGATGACCCTCACCACCGTGCTCGGCGTGCTCGCCACGGGCCGCAGCTTCCACCCGTCCTGGCCGCGGTTCGTCACCCAGAGCCTGCACCGGGCGCTCGCCGGGACGTCGGTGCTCCTGCTCGTCGTGCACGTGGTCTCCGCGGTCGTCGACGAGTACGTCGACATCCGCTGGTGGCAGGCACTGGTCCCCTGGGGGGCCACCTACCGACCGCTCTACCTCTCGCTCGGCACGCTCGCGCTCGACCTCATCGTCCTCGTCGTGGTCACCTCGCTCCTGCGAGCGCACCTGTCCGAAGGGCTGTGGCGGGCCGTCCACCTCACGAGCTACGCCGCGTGGGGCCTGTCGGTCGTGCACGGGCTGGGAATCGGCACCGACACCGCCCTGTCCTGGTTCGCGCTGCTGACGTGGAGCTGTGTGGCGGCCGTGGCCGTGGCGGGTCTGGCCCGCGTCGTCGGGGTCGGGCGCGGGCTCGTGGGGAGCCGGGCATGACGAGGACCGCATCGCTCGTCGGACCGCTCGGCGAGGTCGTCGTCGGCACCGGACCGCTGCTGCTTGCGGGGATCGGCTCGGGGCCCGGGCTGTCGGCCCACGCCGCCCGTCTCGGGGCACTGCCGGAGCTCTCCCTCGCCGCGCTGCTCGAGCTCGCCCGCGCCGCCGCGGTGCGGGGCCGGGGCGGGGCGGGCTTCCCCTTCGCCCGCAAGCTCGAGGCGGTCGCGCGCGGCCGCCGTCCCGTGGTCGTCGTCAACGCTGCCGAGGGCGAGCCGGCCAGTGCCAAGGACCTCGTGTTGCTCGCCCTGACCCCGCACCAGGTGCTCGACGGCGCCGTCCTCGCCGCCCGGGCCCTCGCCGCGCGCGAGGTGCACGTCGTCACGTCCGCCGACCGCCCCGCCGCGGCCGCCGGGGTCGAGGCAGCCCTTCGCGAGCGGAGTGACCGGGGGATTCGGTGGCGACGGCACGCTGCCGCGCCGCGCTTCGTCTCCGGACAGGGCCGGGCGGTGCTCGAGCTGCTCGCCGGTCGGGAGGGCCTGCCCGTGACCGCCTGGGAGCCCGAGGCGGTCCGCGGCCACCGCGGCCGGCCCACCCTGCTGTCCAACGCGGAGACCTTCGCCCAGCTCGGCGCGCTCGCCCGGGTCGGTGCCGAGGCGTATGCCGCCCACGGCACCGACACCGAGCCCGGCACCACCCTGCTCACCGTGGCCGCGCCGGCACCCAGCACACCGAGCCGGGTGGTCGAGGTTGCGCATGGCGTGCCCTTCACCGACGTCCTCGACGCCCGTCAGCTCGCCGGAGCGTGTCTCGTCGGCGGTTACCACGGCACCTGGACGACCGGGGCGCAGCTCGCGGCCCTCCCCGTCTCGGCGCTCGCGCTCCGGGCGCGCGGCCTGGCCCTCGGCGCGGGGGTCGTCCTGCCGCTGGGCGCGAGCGGCTGCCCGGTGGCACGGACGGCCGAGCTCACGGCATACCTCGCGGGGGAGTCCGCCGGGCGGTGCGGACCCTGCCGCAACGGGCTGCCGGCACTCGCCACCGCGGTGCGCGACCTCGCACCGGGGTCCGACACCCGCCCCCGGATCGCCGAGCTGACCGGCCTCGTCGCCGGCCGGGGCGCCTGCGCCCACCCCGACGGCACCACCCGCCTCGTGGCATCGCTCATCCACGGGCTCCCGGGCCTCGTCGAGGCGCACCTGGCGGGTCGCTGTCCCTGTCGGGCATCGGCCGAGGACGTCGCATGACCTCCGCGGCGACCGGGCCCGAGCTCCGGCTGCGGGTCGACTGGCCGGCCTGCCGGGCGCGGGGCCTGTGCGCGGAGCTGCTGCCCGAGCGGATCGCCCTCGACGAGTGGGGCTACCCCGTGGTCGACGGCCCCATCCCGGCGGACCTCGCCGCGCTCGCCGGCGAGGTCGTCGCGGCCTGTCCGCACCGGGCCCTTCGCCTCGTGGAGCGGCCCCCCTCCGGCTGAGCGGGGCCGTCTCGGGCCGACGCGAGGGGCCACCCGTTCACCCACCCCGCCCGGCACGCGGTACAGTGGTGTGTGGTCGACCGGACTGGACTCCGTGCTGAGCCATCCCGCACGTGTGTGGGGTGTCGAGGATCGGATAGCTGGTCGGCACTGCTGCGAGTCGTCGCGGCGACGGACGGAGCCTCCCCGGGCCAGCACGGCCCGGTCCTGCTTCGGCCCGACCCGAGACACCGGCTGCCCGGGCGTGGAGCCTGGGTGCACCCGAGACCCGCCTGCCTCGAGCTGGCAGTGCGCCGCAAGGCGTTCGGACGAGCCCTGCACCTGCAGGCCGCGGTCGACGTCACGGCGCTCAGCCAGCACGTCAGGGCGCAGCACGAGCACGTCACCGTGGAAGGCCTGCCGGCCGACCATGCACCAGAAGAGTCAACGAACCACAAGGCGGGTTGAAACGCTATGAGCACCCGATGAGTCCTCAGCGATGAGCAAGTCCCAGCTTTAACGACGGTTCGGCCCCTACCTGTCAGGCCGGACCCAGACAGGAGAAACGTGGCCAAGGTCCGTGTATATGAGCTCGCCAAGGAGCTCGGTGTCGAGAGCAAGGTTCTGCTCTCGCACCTGAAGAGTCAGGGAGAGTTCGTCCGGTCGGCGTCGTCGACCATCGAGCCCCCCGTCGTCCGCAAGATCAAGGAGACGTTCCCGGCGGAGCTGCGCTCCGGGGGATCCGCCCCGAAGGCCGCTCCCGCGCCGAGCACCGCCCCGACCGGTCAGAAGCCCGGGCCGCGGGCCGCGGCCCCGGCCGCCCCGAAGAGCGCGCCCGCCCCGGCGGCACCTGCTGCCCCGGCCGCCTCGACCCCCGCGTCGTCAGCCACGCCGGCCCCGGCTCCCGCAGCTGCCCCGGCACCCGCTGCTCCGGCAGCTCCTGCTCCGGCGGCCTCGCCTGCGGCTCCGGCCGCACCGGCTCCGGCCGCGCCCGTCGCCCCGGCAGCCTCTGCGGATGCGCCGGCCCGGGTGCAGTCCAGCCGCGACGGTGGCCAACAGGGACCCGGCGTCCCCGCGTCCCCCCGTCCGGCACCGCGCCCCGGCGCCCCGCGTCCGGGCAACAACCCCTTCGCGTCGAGCCAGGGCATGGGCCAGACGCGCGCCCCCCGCACGGGCGGCGGCGACGCACCCCGTCCCGGCAACAACCCGTTCAGCCCCAGCCAGGGCATGCCGCGTCCCCAGCAGCGTCCCGCTGCCGGTGGTCGTCCGGGCGCTGCCGGCGGCGCTCCGCGTCCCGGCGGTCCGGCTCCTGCCCGTCCCGCGGCGGGCGGTGCCGGTGGCGCCCCGCGTCCCGGCGGGGCGCGTCCGAGCCCGGGCATGATGCCCGAGCGCAGCACCGTCGGTCGGCCCGGCCAGCGTCCCGCCGGTGGCCCCGGCCGCGGTGGTCCCGGAGGTCCCGGTGGCCGTGGTGGCCCCGGCGGCGGCCCCGGTGGAGCTCCGGGTGGTCGTGGTGGTTTCGGCGGCGGCCCGCGTGGTGGCGGTGGCCGTGGTGCGACCGCGGGCGCCTTCGGTCGCGGTGGTGGTCGTCCCGTCCGTGGCCGCAAGTCCAAGCGCGCCAAGCGCCAGGAGTTCGAGCAGATGCAGGCCCCGAGCCTGGGTGGCGTCAGCGTCCCGCGCGGCGACGGCAAGACCACGGTGCGGGTGCGCCGCGGTGCGTCGCTCGGCGACTTCGCCGACAAGATCAACGCCAACCCGGCGTCGCTCGTCACCGTGCTGTTCCACCTCGGTGAGATGGCCACGGCGACGCAGTCGCTCGACGAGGACACCTTCGCGCTGCTCGGAGCCGAGCTCGGCTACGAGATCGAGGTCGTGTCGCCGGAGGACGAGGAGCGCGAGCTGCTCGGGTCGTTCAACATCGACCTGGACGCCGAGCTCGAGGCCGAGGACGACGACGAGCTCGAGGCCCGTCCGCCCGTCGTGACCGTCATGGGTCACGTCGACCACGGAAAGACCAAGCTGCTCGACGCGATCCGCTCCGAGGAGGTCGCCGAGGGCGAGGCCGGTGGCATCACCCAGCACATCGGTGCCTACCAGGTCGCCACGACGCACGAGGGCAACAAGCGTGCGATCACCTTCATCGACACCCCGGGCCACGAGGCCTTCACGGCCATGCGTGCTCGTGGTGCCAAGGTGACCGACATCGCGATCCTCGTCGTGGCCGCCGACGACGGCGTCATGCCGCAGACCATCGAGGCGCTCAACCACGCCCAGGCGGCCAACGTGCCGATCGTCGTGGCCGTCAACAAGATCGACAAGCCGGACGCCAACCCGGCCAAGATCCGCCAGCAGCTGACCGAGTACAACCTCATCGCGGAGGAGTACGGCGGCGACACGATGTTCGTCGACGTCTCCGCCCGTGCCGGCACGAACATCGACGGGCTGCTCGAGGCCGTCCTGCTCACCGCCGACGCGGCGCTCGACCTCCGGGCCAACCCGGACAAGGACGCTCGCGGTGTCGCCATCGAGGCCCACCTCGACAAGGGGCGTGGCCCCGTCGCCACGGTCCTCGTCCAGTCGGGCACGCTCAACGTCGGTGACTCGATCGTCGCCGGAAGCGGCTACGGCCGGGTCCGCGCCATGCTCGACGAGCACGGCAACAACGTCGAGCAGGCTGGCCCGTCGCGTCCGGTCATGGTGCTCGGTCTCACGTCGGTACCCGGCGCCGGGGACACGTTCCTCGTGGCTCCCGACGACCGTACGGCCCGCCAGATCGCGGAGCGCCGCGAGGCCGCCACGCGTGCGGCGAGCCTGGCCAAGCGCCGCAAGCGCATCTCGCTCGAGGACCTCAACGAGGCTCTCGCCGCGGGCAAGGTCGACACCCTCAACCTCATCCTCAAGGGTGACGTGTCGGGCTCGGTCGAGGCGCTCGAGGACGCCCTGCTCAAGATCGACGTGGGCGAGGAGGTCGACCTGCGGATCATCCACCGTGGCGTCGGCGCGATCACCCAGAACGACGTCAACCTCGCCACGGTCGACGAGGCGATCATCATCGGCTTCAACGTCCGCCCCGCGGAGCGCGTCGCCGAGCTGGCCGACCGGGAGGGCGTCGACATGCGCTTCTACTCGGTCATCTACCAGGCGATCGACGACGTCGAGTCGGCCCTCAAGGGCATGCTCAAGCCGGAGTACGAAGAGGTGCAGCTCGGCACGGCGGAGGTCCGCGAGGTCTTCAAGTCGAGCAAGTTCGGCAACGTGGCGGGCTCGCTCGTCCGGTCCGGCGAGATCCGACGCGGCACCCGGGCGCGCATCGTGCGCGGTGGCACCGTCATCGGTGAGGCCGACATCGCCGGTCTGCGCCGGTTCAAGGACGACGTCACGGAGGTCCGTGACGGGTTCGAGTGCGGTATCAACCTCGGCGGTTTCAACAACATCGAGATCGACGACGTCATCGAGACGTTCGAGATGCGCGAGAAGCCGCGGTCCTGAGCCTGAGGGCTCACTGCGCGTCGACGGCGCCGTCCCCCTCACCGGGGGACGGCGCCGTCGCCGTGTGCGGATCCCGGCTCAGTCGAGCAGCTCCTGCGCCAGATGCTCACCGGGCCGTGGACCGGGCAGGACGGCATACACGGCACTGCCCACCGGTGTCGTCCAGAGGTTGAGCAGGTCGGCCTCCGCGAGCCGGCGCTGGATCGGCACGTACTGCCGGACCGGGTCGGCCTGGAAGGAGATGAACAGCAGACCGCTGTCGCTCCGGCTCCCCGGTGCAGGCACGTCGTCGAAGGAGTACGGCCGCCGCAGGATCCGCTCGTGCGGCTCGGTCGCCATGGCTCGACGGACGTGTGAGGCGTCGTCGATGACGTGGAAGCCGATCGCGTCGGTCGCCGTGAGGTCCGGCGGGGCCGATGGCGACCCGCCCGTCAGCGGCGCGCCCGTGCGCAGGTCGCGTCCGATGGCGTTCTCCCGGGCGGTGCGGTCGACGCGGTCCCAGCGCTCGAGGTCCATCGCGATGCGCCGCACGACCATGCTCGTCCCACCCGCCAGACCCCTCGGTGCGGACGCCCCGAGCCACAGCGCGCCCGACTCGTCACCCGCGACGTCCGGCTGCACCGTGCCGTCGACCTGGCCGAAGAGGTTGCGGAAGGGCAGCCCCGGCCGCTGGTCGGTGAGCGGCTCGCGGAACCCGCGTTGGACCCAGACCTGCCGAGCCAGCGGGTCGACTCCGACGACGAGGCGGCGCTGTGCGTGGGCCACGGCGACGGGGGAGTCCGCACACACCTGCAGGACGAGGTCGCTCTGCCCCCACCGGTCCTCGAGCCGGTCGATCGCGAAGTGCGGCAACGGCCGCAGCCAGTCGGGGCGGTCGGCGCCCAGGTCGGCCGCCGCGTAGAACCCCGGTCCGACCCCCACCGTCACCGTGAGCATCGACGGGACCTCCGCCAGCTCCGGCTCGAGGTCGGTCACCGGAGGGCGCGCCGACGCCAGCGCCTCGACATCATCGGTGAGGACGCGCATCAACCGCCGGCAGGTGTCCCGGTCGGCGCCCTCGGCGAGGGCGAGGCCGATGACCGTGGCGAAGGGGGGTGGGGGTGTGACCACGCCCGCCTGGTGCTCGCCGCGGAACGCGACCGTCCGACCCGGGCCCGGGGCGCCGAACCCGCCGGTCCCCACGCTCGCCGGGCCCCCGGTGGTGTTGGCGCCCGGGTTGGCGGCGCTGCACCCGGCCGCCAACCCGGCGCCCGCGACCGCCCCGACGCCGCCGAGCAGGACGGCACGACGCCGCGGGTCGGGGCGGCCGGCATCCTGCTCGACGCTCCGTCCTCGGCCGAGGGGCGGCATCAGCCCGTCGCTCCCATCGACATCTCGTCGGTAGCGTGGGTGTGGCCGGCGTCATAGGTCTCCTCCGCGCCCGCGAACGAGCGGACCGGGATGTGCCACTCGTCCAGCTCGCCGAGGTCGGAGTCGAGGGTGAGGTGGACGTCGTCACCGTTGGCGAGCGCACTGCTGAGGCCGATGAGCATGATGTGGTCGCCGCCCGGCTCGAGCGTGACGGAGCTGCCGGCGGGCACCACGAGCCCGCCCGGCTTGACCATCATCTTCATGGAGCCATCGGGCTGCTTGACCATCGTGTGGACCTCGACCCGGTCGGCGGCGTCCGAGCTGCCACCGGTGACGGTCACGGCCCGGTCGGAGGTGTTGCGCACCGTGCCGAACACGGCCGTCATGTCGGACGCCGCCTTGACCCAGCCGGAGTCGAGGACGAGGGCCGAGCCGGAGGAGGAGGATCCGTCGACCGCGGCGCCGGCCGCGGGAGTGCCGGTGGTCGGGGTGTCCGAACCGCAGGCGCCCAGGCCGAGAGCGAGCGTCGCGGTCGCGAGCGCGGCGACGAGGGTGCGGGTGAGCAGGGGAGAGCGAGAGCGCGTCATAGCTGGTCCTTCGGGTCTGCCGATGCGCGACGGCGTCCCATCAGGGACGGTGTCGGGCCCGGCGCAAGGCGGGGGGACGCAGGGGGTGCGCTGGGGCACGAGACCCTGCGGGAGCAGCGGGTCGCACAGGATCGGGCGACCGGCCGGGGAGAGGAGCGTCAGGCGACCGTGGCCGGGGGCCCCCGGGCGACGGTGACGGCCACGCCGCCCGTCGCGACGGTCAGCAGGGCCGCCCAGGCGGGGCCCGGGGTCGTCAGCCGCCGGGGGAGGAGGTGAGGGAGGTGCGGAAGGACGAGGTCGAGCACCTGCCACAGCGCCTGCTCGCCCCGGGCCAGGACGAGAGCCGTCAGCACGGTCGCGACGAGGTGGGTCGCCACCATCGACGCCGACGGCAGGAGCATGGCCCCTGCGTCGCTGGTCAGCCCCGCCATCTGCATGGCCTCGACCCCGGTCGGGCAGCCGGCCAGCGGGTGCCGGACGTGGGCGGCGTGCGTGACGCACGACAGCGAGAGGCTCGCGGGCGCGGAGCCCTGGAAGGCGCACAGGGCGAGGTGACCCCCCACCTGGCCGAGGGCCAGGGTCGGAGCGAGGTGGACCACCCGACGCTGGGAGGCCGAGCCGAGCAGGGCCACGGGCCACACCAGCGCCGCGGTCACGACGAGGCCGGCCGGCGCCCAGCTCCCCCCGCCGGCGACGTGGGCCGCCACGGTGAGGGTCAACGACGCGGCGACGAAGACGAGGGCGCGCAGGACCCGCACCCCGCCCCGCCCCACCCCGTTCATCCGCCACACGATAGCCGCCAGACGGATCCGGCGAACGAGAACGGGGCAGGTCACCGGGCCGTCGGACCGGCCCGGGAGGCGGACTAGGCTGGTGGTCCGGTCGAGACGTTCGTCGGCCGGAGGACCGACCCGATTCGAGAAGAGAGGCCGTCATGGCTGACCCAGCCCGCGCCCGCAAGGTTGCCGACCGCATCAAGGTCATCGTCGCGGAGTACCTCGAGTACCAGGTCAAGGACGAGCAGCTCGGCTTCGTCACGATCACCGACACCCGCGTCACCGGCGACCTCCAGCACGCCTCGATCTTCTACACCGTCTTCGGCTCCGACGAGGAGCGGGCAGCCTCGGCCGCCGTCCTCTACGCCAACCGGGGCCGGATCCGCTCCGCTGTCGGCAAGGGGATCGGGATCCGCCTCACCCCCTCGATCGAGTTCATCGCCGACGCCCTGCCCGAGGGCGCCGCACACCTCGAGGACCTCGTGGTCCAGACCCGCCTGCGCGACGAGGAGCTTGCCCGGGCCGCTGCCGGCGCCCGGCACGCCGGCGACGCCGACCCCTACAAGAAGCCCGCGGCTGAGGACGAACCCGAGGCGGCGACCGCCGATGCGGACGCGCCCAGGGACGACACGAGGGACGACACGAGGGACGAAACGAAGGACGTCGACGCCTGATGGCCGAGGCGTCCGGGGGCCTGCTCGTCGTCGACAAGCCGGCCGGCTGGACCAGCCATGACGTCGTGGCCCGCGCCCGGCGGATCTGCGGGACGCGCCGCGTCGGGCACGCCGGCACCCTCGACCCGATGGCCACGGGCGTCCTCGTGCTCGGGGTCGACCGCGCGACGAAGCTGCTCACCTTCCTCGTCGGCTGTGACAAGTCGTATGCCGCGACGATCCGCCTCGGACAGCGCACCCTCACCGACGACGCCGAGGGCGAGACGACGGCTGCCCTCGGAGTCACCGACCCGGTCGCGCTCGAGCGGGCCCTCGGCCCGGCCGTCGCGACGCTGACCGGCGCGATCGAGCAGGTGCCCAGCTCGGTGAGTGCGATCAAGGTCAAGGGGGAGCGCAGCTACGCCCGCGTCCGCCAAGGAGAGGAGGTCGACCTGCCGGCCCGCCCGGTCACGGTCAGCCGCTTCGCCGTGCTCGGGGTCCGGCCCGCCCACGTCGAGCTCGACGACGGCTCCGGCCTCGAGGTCGTGGACGTCGACGTCGAGGTCGACGTGTCGTCCGGGACCTACGTGCGGGCCCTGGCCCGGGACCTCGGGGAGCGGCTCGGGGTCGGCGGTCACCTCACCGCGCTGCGCCGGACCCGGGTGGGCGACTTCACCCTGTCGCAGGCGACCCCCCTCGATGAGCTCATCGCCCGCTCGAACGCGGAGCCGGTGGGCGCCGACGCCGCCGGGGGGCCCAGCGGCATACCGCTCATCCCGCTGGCGGAGGCGGCGCGCGCGGCCCTGCCCGTCCACGAGGTGAGCGAGCAGGAGGCGCGGACGATCGGCTTCGGCCAGCGGGTCCCCAGCGGTCCCGAACGGCTCGAGGTCGTCGCCGCGATCGATCCCGAGGGTCGCCTCGTCGCGGTCCTCGACGAGACCCGCGCGCAGGCCCGCGCCCGGGTCGTCTTCCTGCCGTCCACGTCCGTCTGAGCGGGTGCGCGACCCCGGACGGGCGAGCACTACAGTGGTCGCCGTGCAGCGGTGGAACGGTTTCGACGACATCCCGGCGGACCTGGGTCCGACCGTCGTCACGCTCGGCAACTTCGACGGCGTCCACCGCGGGCACCGCGAGGTGCTCGCCCGGGTCGTCCGCGAGGCAGCCAACCGGGGGGCCACCCCCGTCGCCGTGACCTTCGAGCCGCACCCCATCGCGGTGCTCTACCCGGACCGCGCCCCCGAGATGGTGATGTCGGTGGACCAGCGCCTCGAGGCGCTGGCCGACGTCGGTCTCGGAGCCGTGCTCGTCATCGCCTTCACCCGCGAGTACGCCCAGCAGACACCCGAGGAGTTCGTCGAGGCGACCTTCGTCGAGGCGCTCGGGGCGTGCGCGGTCGTCGTCGGCAAGGACACCCGTTTCGGGGTGCGCAACTCCGGTGACGTGCAGACCCTGCGAGACCTCGGCGCGGTGCACGGCTTCGCGGTGATCGCCCTCGACGACATCGGTGAGGGCGCCCGCTGGAGCTCGACCCAGCTGCGCTCCGAGCTGCTCGGCGGCGCGGTGAGCCACGCGGCCGAGATCCTCGGCCGCCCGCACCAGGTCGCGGGGCGGGTCGTCCACGGTGACCACCGCGGCCGCGAGCTCGGCTACCCGACGGCGAACCTCAGCCAGGACCACGAGGGCCTCGTGCCCGCCGACGGGGTGTATGCCGGGTGGCTGGTGCGCCACGACCTGCCGGCGGACGCCCGGGACCGCACCCTGCCGGCCGCGATCTCGGTCGGCACCAACCCGACCTTCGACGGGACCCAGCGCCGGGTCGAGGCCTACGTGCTCGACCGCACCGACCTCGACCTCTACGGGGAGCGGGTCGCCGTGGAGTTCGTCGAGCACCTGCGGCCCACCCTGAAGTTCGACGGGATGGACAGCCTGGTCGTGCAGATGCGCGAGGACGTGGCCCGGTGCCGCGAGATCCTCTCCTCGATCGTCCGCTCGTAACCGCTCCCCGGGCGGGCGGCCGCTCGTGGCTGCGGACCGACCTCGGACTCTTCATCGGAGCAGCCGGGCTCTCCCTCGTCGGGGTCGTGCTCATCTGGTCCTCGACGCGGGCGGACCACGGGGCCTCGCTCGCCCTCAAGCAGCTCGTCTCGGTCGCGATCGGCATGGTCGGGGCGTTCGTCGTCGCGCGGCTCGACGTGCGGGTCCTCCGGGCCATCGCGCCGGCCGTCTACGTCCTCGCCGTCGTGGGCCTGACCGCCGTGCTCTCGCCGCTCGGTTCGACCGTCAACGGGTCGCGCTCGTGGATCCGGCTGCCCGGCGGCTTCACCCTCCAGCCGTCCGAGCTGATGAAGGTCGCCCTGGCCGTCGGGCTCGCCATGCTCCTCGCCGACCGCGCCGACCGGGGACTCGCGCAGCGGAACCGGGACGTCGTGCTCGCCTGGGTGGTCGCCGGCATCCCGGTCCTGCTCGTGCTCGCCCAGCCCGACCTCGGGTCGGCCCTCGTCCTCGTCGCGATGGCGGTCGTCGTCATCGCGACGGCCGGCGCCCCGCGGCTGTGGACCGCCGCGGTGGTCGTCGCAGGGGTCGCCGGGGTGGCCGTGGCCTTCCTCACCCCCCTCCTCAGCGGCTACCAGCGCAACCGCCTGCGCGCCTTCCTCGACCCCAGCCTCGACCCGCAGGGGATCGGCTACCAGACCCGGCAGGTGCGCATCGCGATCGCCTCCGGCGGTCTCGACGGCGAGGGGCTCTTCCACGGCAGCCAGACCCAGGCGGGTCGGATCCCCTTCCAGGAGACCGACTTCGTCTTCTCCGTCGCGGGCGAGGAGCTGGGGTTCGTCGGCGCCCTGGGGATCATCCTGCTCATCGGTTTCATCGTCGCGCGGGCGGCCGTCGTCGCCGGTCGTGCGGACGCCTTCGGCCGGATCGTGGCGACCGGGGTGGCGGTGTGGCTCGGGGTGCAGGCCTTCGAGAACATCGGGATGAACCTCGGACTCGTGCCCGTCACCGGCCTGCCGCTGCCGTTCGTCTCCTACGGTGGTTCGTCGATGATCGCCGCCTGGCTGGCGGTCGGGCTCGTCGGCGCCGTGTCCGCCGCCTCGACGCGACCCGGGCGCGGACGATAAGTTACCGACGGGTCACGGTGCGGTGTCCATCCGGGCGCGATCGTGGTCCCCGGCTCCGATGAATGGCATCATCCGGGCAGGGCAGCGGTCCGCCACGCCGAGGTCGGGCCGCCGCAGCGACGAAGGAGTCCGAATGCCCCTGCACGCCGTGGCCGACCGCACCGTCAACCAGCGAGTGCTCGACGAGCGGGCGCCGAGTGTCGGCGCCCTCTTCCGGGACCGCGTCGCGCGCACCCCCGACTCCCCGGCATACCTGTCCTTCGACTGACGGCGGCACCGAGCTGGTGACGCTCACCTGGCGCGAGACCGACGCCGATGGTCCGCGCCTGGGCGGCCGGGCTGATCGACCTCGGGGTCCAGCCCGAGGACCGGGTCGCCATCGCGTCGACGACCCGCGTGGAGTGGGTGCTTGCGGACCTCGCGATCATCTGCAGCGGCGGGGCGACGACGACGGTCTACCCGACGACGATCGCCGACGACGTCGCCTACATCCTCGCCGACTCCGAGAGCGGCATCGTCTTCGCCGAGGACGAGGCCCAGGTCGCCAAGCTGAGCGAGCGGCGCGCCGACCTCCCCGGTGTGCGCCAGGTCATCGCGCTCACCGGACCCGGCAGCGAGGACGGCTGGGTGATCACGACCGACGATCTCGCGGCCCGCGGCCGAGCGCTGCTCGCGACGAGCCCCTCCGCGGTCGACGAGCGGATCGACGCGCTCCGTCCCGACAGCCTCGCCGTCATCATCTACACCTCCGGCACGACCGGCCGCCCCAAGGGCGTGCGGCTCGTGCAGGACAGCGTCGTCTACGAGGGCGCGACGGCCGAGGCGTCGGGCACCCTCACGAAGGACGACCTCCAGTACCTCTGGCTCCCGCTCTCGCACGTCTTCGGCAAGATGCTGCTCGCCACCGGTCTGCAGCTCGGCTTCCCGACCGCGATCGACGGGCGGGTCGACAAGATCGTCGAGAACCTCGCGATCGTCAAGCCGACCTTCATGTGCGGCCCGCCCCGGATCTTCGAGAAGGTCCACGGCCGGATCGCGCTGATGTTCGCGCAGGAGACCGGGGTGAAGAAGGCGCTGGTCGACCTGGGCCCTCGGGGTCGGCGCCCAGGTGCGCGACGCCCGCGAGCGCGGCGAGGAGCCGGGGGCCCTGCTCGGGATCCAGTACGCCCTCGCCGACCGGCTCGTCCTCGCCAAGGTCCGCGAGCGCTTCGGCGGCCGGATGCGGGTCATGCTCAGCGGCTCGGCGCCGCTCAACTCCGACGTGGCCCGCTGGTTCGGCTCCGTCGGTCTGCTCGTCGTCGAGGGCTACGGCCTGACCGAGACCTCCTCCGGCACGACGGTGAGCAGCTCGGAGCCGGGAGCCTACGTCTTCGGCTCGTGCGGGTGGCCGATGCCCGGCACCGAGGTCCGGATCGCCGAGGAGGACGGCGAGATCCTCATCAAGGGCCCCGGTGTCATGACCGGCTACCACAACAACCCCGAGGCGACGGCCGAGGTGCTCACCGAGGACGGCTGGTTCAGCACCGGCGACATCGGCCACCTCGACGAGCGCGGCTTCCTCTACGTCACCGACCGCAAGAAGGACGTCTTCAAGACCTCCGGCGGCAAGTTCATCGCCCCGTCGGCGATCGAGGCGCGCTTCAAGGGCCGGTGCCCCTTCGTCAGCCAGTTCCTCGTCCACGGCGCGGGCCACAACTACGCGACCGCCCTCGTCACGCTCGACCCCGACGCGATCACCGCGTGGGCCGCGACCTCGGGGATGGACGGACAGTCGTATGCCGAGATCGCCGCCTCCCCGCAGGCCCGGGCCCTCGTGCAGCACTACGTCGACGAGCTCAACGCCGGCCTCAACCGCTGGGAGACGGTCAAGAAGTTCACCATCCTCGACCACGACCTCACGGTCGAGGCCGGTGACCTCACGCCGAGCATGAAGCTGCGTCGCAAGGTCGTCACCGACAAGCACCGCGCCGAGCTCGAGGCCCTCTACGACAACCCCTGACCACCGCTCCCGACCATGCGCGGGGGCCGCTCGTCGCGCTCGGGGCCCAGCGGCATACGGGCTCGGCGGTGATCGTCACCTACGATGGGGCGCATGTCCGGTGAGTCCCTGTTCAGTGCCCTCGAGCCCCTCCTGGAGCGGGTGAACAAGCCCATCCAGTACGTCGGGGGCGAGCTCAACTCCACCGTCAAGGACTGGAACGTCGGTGGGTACGGCCCCGCGGGCGAGGACCTGACGACGCGCTGGACGCTGATGTATCCCGACGCCTACGAGGTGGGGGTGCCCAACCAGGGCGTCATGATCCTCTACGAGGTCCTCAACGAGCGGGCCGACGCCCTCGCCGAGCGGACGTATGCCGTGTGGCCCGACATGGAGGCCGAGCTGCGGTCGGCGGGCCTGCCGCAGTTCACCGTCGACGGCCACCGCGCGGTGCGCGACTTCGACCTGTTCGGGCTCTCCTTCTCCACCGAGCTCGGCTACACCAACATGCTCACGGCCCTCGACCTCGCCGGCATCCCGCTGCACAGCGCCGACCGCGGCGCGCTGGACCCGATCGTCATCGCCGGTGGCCACGCCGCCTTCAACCCCGAGCCGGTCGCCGACTTCATCGACGCCGCCATCGTCGGGGACGGCGAGCAGGCCGTGCTGACCGTCACCGACATCGTGGGGGAGTGGAAGGCGCAGGGCCGTCCCGGCGGGCGACGCGAGGTGCTGCTGCGCCTGGCCCGCACCGGTGGCGTCTACGTCCCCGCCTTCTATGACGTGTCCTACCTGCCCGACGGCCGGATCCAGCGCGTCGCGCCGGCCGCCGACGCGGGTGGCGTCCCGTGGCGCGTGTCCAAGCACACGGTGATGGACCTCGACGCGTGGCCCTACCCCAAACAGCCGCTCGTGCCACTCGCGGAGTCGGTGCACGAGCGGATGTCGGTGGAGATCTTCCGCGGCTGTACCCGCGGCTGCCGCTTCTGCCAGGCGGGCATGATCACCCGGCCGGTGCGCGAGCGTTCCATCACCGGCGTCGGCGAGATGATCGAGCGCGGTCTCGCCGCAACGGGGTTCGAGGAGGTGGGCCTGCTCTCGCTCAGCTCGGCCGACCACTCGGAGATCGCCGAGATGACCAAGGGCCTGGCCGACCGCTACGAAGGCACCCAGACCGGGCTCTCTCTGCCGTCGACCCGCGTCGACGCCTTCAACATCGACCTCGCCAACGAGCTGACCCGCAACGGTCGCCGGTCGGGCCTGACCTTCGCCCCCGAGGGTGGCTCGGAGCGGATCCGCAAGGTGATCAACAAGATGGTGTCCGAGGAGGACCTCATCAAGACCGTCGCCGCCGCCTACGGGGCGGGCTGGCGACAGGTGAAGCTCTACTTCATGTGCGGCCTGCCGACCGAGACCGACGAGGACGTCCTCCAGATCGCCGAGCTGGCCAAGAAGGTCATCGAGACGGGTCGACAGGTCTCCGGCCGTCGCGACATCCGGTGCACGGTCTCGATCGGCGGCTTCGTCCCGAAGCCGCACACCCCCTTCCAGTGGACCTCCCAGCTCGGCGCCGAGGAGACCGACGCGCGGCTGGCCAAGCTGCGCGACGCGATCCGCACCGACAAGCGCTACGGCAGCTCGATCGGGTTCCGCTACCACGACGGCAAGCCCGGCATCGTCGAGGGACTGCTCTCGCGCGGTGACCGCCGGGTCGGCCGCATCATCGAGCAGGTCTGGCGTGACGGCGCCCGCTTCGACGGCTGGAGCGAGCACTTCTCCTACGACCGGTGGATGGCCGCGGCCGACACGGCCCTGGCCGACCTGCCCGTCGACGTCGCCTGGTTCACCACCCGCGAGCGTGGCCAGGCCGAGGTGCTCCCGTGGGACCACCTCGACTCCGGCCTGGACAAGGAGTGGCTCTGGGAGGACTGGCAGGACGCCCTCGACGAGACCGAGGTCGAGGACTGCCGCTGGACGCCGTGCTTCGACTGCGGCGTCTGCCCCCAGATGGGGACCGACATCGAGATCGGGCCGACCGGCAAGGTGCTGCTCCCGCTCACCGTGCTCGGCTCGGGCCGCGAGAGCCTGCTCGAGCACCAGCACTGAGCCGGTCGCGGCCGGTCGTCAACCGGTGACGACGAGCTCCTGCCACATCCCGTTGGCGTAGTGGTTCTTGAGGTTGCAGACGAGCTCGTAGTGGCCCGGGGCCAGGGTCACCGTGACCCATCCCACCGCGCCGGACGCGATCCCCTCACCGGATCCCGAGGCGCACGTCGCGGAGGACTCGCCGAGGCTTCCCGCCTCGTCGACCTTGCCGTCGGACCCGACGACGCGCTGACCCGCAGACGCATCCTCGGCGAGCGGGAGCACGACGACCTCGTGCAGCCGCCAGCCCCGGTTCTCCACGACGAACGACACCTTCCCGGCCTTCACGGTTGCCGGCTGGGCGACCAGCTGCATCGGGGCGCCGGTCGGCGCGTCACCCATCATCATCCCCGTCATGCCCACGTCGGCGAGGGTGACGGTCACCCGCGTGCCGGGGAGACCGGTCGGCGCCGCGCAGAACAGGTCCGGGGTCTGGTTGCCGCCCATCATCCGGCCGGTCTGGGCACGGGGCTCGGTCGCGGTCGAGCACCCGGTCAGCAGGGCCACGGCCGCGGCGAGGGCAGCCGCAGCCCTGGTCAGCGGGGTCGCACGGGTCGATCGGTGAGGGTTCGGCACCTGCCGACCATACGCCCCCGGGGGTATGCCGCCGGTCGGTGGTGCCGGTGCCGTGCAGCACGCCGCTCAGATGACGGCGGATGGAGCCACAAACACACGCATGTCAACCGCAGAGGCGGCGATCGTGACCCCCTGCCCGAGTCGGCTGAATCAGACGGGGTAGCCGACGTGGGCGAGGGCCTGGCGCACGAGCACCCCGTGCGACCCGGTCATCTCGCCGCGCACCGCGATCGACGCGGCCTCCTCCGGGGTGACCCAGGAGAGGTCGAGCGCGTCCTGCTGGGGTCGGCAGTCTCCGGCGACGGCGACGACGAAGACGAGCGAGACCGCGTGCTGGCGAGGGTCGTGGAAGGGTGTCACGCCGGGCGTCGGGAAGAACTCGGCGACGGTGAACGGCTGGGGCGAGAGCGGGATCCGGGGCAGCGCCATCGGGCCGAGGTCGTTCTCGAGGTGGCGCACGAGTGCGTCCCGGATGCGCTCGTGGTGCAGCACCCGCCCGCCGACGACCTCCTGGCCGATGCCGCCGTCGGTGTCGGCCCGCATGAGCAGGCCGATGTGGGTGACGACGCCCTTGTCGTCGACCCGGACGGGCACGGCGTTGACGTAGAGGATCGGCAACCGGTCCCGGGCGTTGTCGAGGTCGTCGCGGCTCAGCCACGCTCCGGTCGTCTCCGTCTCGCTCATGCGCCCCATCCTGCCAAACCCCCCGGGGCGTCGTCGGGGCCGGTCCGCCTCGGGTCGGGTCAGTTGCCCCCGAGACGATGGAGATCTTCCGCCACCTGGAGCCGGAAGATCTCCGCTGACCCGGCCGGGAGCGGGCGGGTCAGGCGGGAGGAGCGAAGACCGTGCCGGGGTTCATGATGCCGAGGGGGTCGAAGACGGCCTTGAGCCGGCGCTGCCGGGTCAGCTCGGCCTCGCCGAGCTCGAGGGCGAGCCAGGGCACCTTGAGCGAGCCGACGCCGTGCTCACCGGTGATCGTCCCGTCGAGGGCGAGGCCGAGCCGGAGCACCTCGTCGAAGGCCCGCCACGCCCGTTCGACCGCGGCCGGGTCGGTCGGGTCGTGGACGATCGAGGGGTGCAGGTTGCCGTCACCCCCGTGGCCGCTGGCGGGGATGAGGACGTCATGCCGCGCCGCGATCGCCTCGACCCCGCGGACGAACTCGGCCAGCCGCCGCACCGGGACGCAGACGTCCTCGGCCAACCGAGCCCCGAGCGCCTCGAAGGCCGTGCTCATCACCCGGCGGCCCTCGAGCAGCGCCTCGGCCTCCTGCGCGTCGTCCGCCACCGCCACCTCGGTCGCGCCGGCGGCGGTCAGCAGGTCGGCGTAGCGGGCCACGTCCTCCCGCGTGTGCCCCGGGCGGTCGGACTGCACGAGCAGCACCGCCTCACAGTCCGCCGGGAAGCCGTAGTCGCCGAAGGCCTGGACCGCCCGGATGCTCGCCCGGTCGAGGATCTCGAGCAGCGAGGGCCGGTGCCGGTCGAGGCGGAGCGCGACGATGCCGGCCACCGCGTCGTCGAGCGAGGCAAAGACGGCGAGCGTCGTCAGGGCCGGGTCCGGCGCCGGGGTGACCCGCACGACGACCTCGGTGACGACGCCGAGCGTGCCCTCCGAGCCGACGAACAGCCCGGTGAGGTCGTATCCGGCGACCCCCTTGGCCGTGCGCCGCCCGGTCCGGATCACCTCGCCGCCGGGCAGGACCGCCTCGAGGGCAGTGACCCAGTCGGCGGTCACGCCGTACTTGACGCAGCACAGCCCGCCGGCGTTCGTCGCGACGTTGCCACCGATCGTGCACGTCTCCCACGACGCCGGGTCCGGCCCGTAGAAGAGCCCGGCGGCGGCCAGCTCGGTCTTGAGCGTGGCGTTGACGACGCCCGGCCCGACGACAGCGATCCCCTGGACCGGGTCGACGTCATGGATCGTGTCGAGGGCCTCGACGTTGAGCACGATCGAGCCCTCCGTCGCCCTCGCCCCGGCCGCCCGCGACGTCCGGGCTCCCTGGGGGACGACGGGCGTCCGCGTCGCCTGTGCGTGCTCGAGCACCTCGACGACGTCGGCGCGGTCCCTGGCGCGCACGACGGTGAAGTCAGCGGGAGCCGGCCGGTCCGCGGAGGCGGCGTCGACGGCATACGTCCGCTTGACGTCGGGGTCGGTCACGACGCGTGCCGAGGCCCGGGGCGGCAGGGGAGTCATCTCGTCAGGCTAGGCGATGCGACCGCGCCCGCGTCGTCGCAGGGGGCGACGACGCGGGCGCGGGCCGAGCGGGTCAGCCGGCCGTCGGTATGCCGTCGGCGGGCGGGGTGACCGGGGCGTCGGTGTACTCGGTCGGCGCGGCGTCGGAGTCGTCTGTGACGTAGGTCGGCCCGAAGTAGACCGACTGGTCACCCTCGATGCGGCTCATCCGGGCGCCGGAGTAGCCGGTGTGGTCATCGGCGGAGAAGCGCAGCGGCGTCATCGCCGAGCCCTTGAGCTTGCCCGACTCGATCGTCTTCTGGATCGACTCACGGGTGAGGTCCTTGCCGTTGGCCTGGAGGGCCTCGACGAAGAGGTAGCCGACGCTCATCCCGTAGACCGTGTTGCCGGTGAACGGGGCGTCACCGTTGAACTGCTTGTTGATGTCCATGTAGATCTTCGTCCACGGGTCGGTGGCGTCGAAGCTCGAGGGCAGGTAGTTCGTGGCGAGCACGCCCTCGAGGAGCGGGGCGGCCTCGCCGAGGACGCCCTTGAGGGTGGGCAGGTCGGCGCCGACCGAGGTGCTGATCCACTGCGCCTTGAAGCCGAGCTTGGCCGCCGTGCCGATCGCGAGGGCGGTGAAGGGCGGCACGGTCGCGAGCTGGACGACCTCGCAGCCGGCGTCCTTGAACTTGCCGATCTGGGGGGCGACGTTGGGGTTGGACGTGACGTAGGTCTGGCGCTCGCCGACCCCGTCCTCCCCGAGGATGAGGGTCAGGCCCTTGAGGGCGTCGCGGCCGAAGTCGTCGTCCTGGCCGAAGAAGCAGACCTTCTTGCCCGCGAGGTTCTCCTTGATGTAGGTGCCGGAGATCTTCGTCTCCGTCGTGTAGTCGGCCTGGAAACCGAAGGTGTTGGGGTACTTCGTCGGCTGGTTCCAGTTGAGGCTGCCGGAGGCGACGAAGAGGTCGGGCACCTTGTTGGTCTTGAGGAAGTCGAGCACGCCGGTGTGGGTCGGGGTGCCGAGTCCGTTGAGGATCCCGAAGACCTTGTCCTGCAGGACGAGCTCGCGCACGACCTTCTGGGTGTTGGCCGGGTTGTAGCCGTCGTCCTTGACGGTGTACTCGATCTTGCGGCCGTAGACGCCGCCCTTGGAGTTGACGTAGTCGAAGTAGGCCTTCGTCGCCTTCGAGATCGTCGAGTAGCCCGCGGCGGCGGGCCCGGTGAGGGGCTGGTGGGTGCCGACGGTGATCGTCGTGTCGGTGACCCCCGGCGTGTCCACAGCCGGGGCGGCCGCGCCACCGGTGCCTCCGGTGTCCCCGCTGCCGCCCCCGCCACCACAGGCGGCGAGGCTGACGGCGAGGCCCACGGAGGCGAGGGCCACGACGGGACGGACGAGACGTGAAGTGCGCTCAGCCATTGAACTACTCCGAACTCTTGGTGGTGGGCACGGCGCTGTCCTCGGCGAGGGAGGCCGGTGGATCCTTCTGCTTCTCGGTGGTCGGTGCTGCTTCTGCTCTCGGGGCGGACGCGGGCGGGACGGGGTTGCTGCGGCGGCGCGGCGAACGCCGGGCGATCGCCGACGCGACCGCCCCGTGGACGCCGCGCGGCATGAGGATCGGGACGAGGGCGAGGACGAGACCGAAGAGGAGGAGCGCGAGGTTGCCGTCGAGCTTGGCCGCGAGCTCGGGCGACACGTCGAGCGAGTCGGTCACGGCGGTGGCGAGGGCGGGCAGCACGACGAGCAGGGCCGCGCCCCAGACGGCGCCGGCGAGGCTCCCGAGACCGCCGACGACGACGGCCATGACGAGGAAGAGGGACAGCTCGAGGCCGTAGGCGCCGGGGGACACGGCCTGGGTGATCACGGCGAGCAGGCCACCGGCGAGGCCCGCCGTGGCCGCGCTGACGACGAAGGCGAGCACCTTGGTGCGCCGGACGTCGATGCCGGACAGACGCGCCGCGACCTCGTCGTCGCGCACGGCGCGCATCTCCCGACCGAAGCGGCCGGAGGCGAGGTTGGCGACGACGACGAAGGTGAGCAGCGCCGCGAGGCAGCAGACCCACGCCTGCCACTGCTCGAGCGGGAAGGTCGCCCCGAGCGCTTCCGGGGCCGGCTCGACGACGGTGGAGATGCCCTGGTCGCCGCCGAGGACGTCGACGAACGTCGTCGCGACGGCCGGCACGGAGATCGTGAGCGCCAGGGTGAGCCCGGCCAGGTAGGGCCCGTGCAGCCGCGCGCCGGCGATGCCGACGAGCGCCCCGACGGCCGCGGCGGCGACGATCCCGGCGAGGAGCGGGACGAGCAGCAGCAGGGCGCCGGTCACCTCGGCGTCGGAGAGCCGGCTCGACATCAGCGCGCAGGTGTAGGCGCCGGTCGCCATCAGCGCACCGTGCCCGAGCGAGAGCTGACCGGTGAGGCCGACGAGCAGGGCCATCCCGACCGTCGCGCACAGGTAGGCGGCCATCGTCGCCAGCTGGTAGTTGCGGAAGGGGGACAGCGACGCGGTGACCGCGAGCAGCGCGAGCGCGGCCACGAGGGCCCAGGCGAGGTGGCGCAGCAGCGTGTGGTCACGCAGGTAGGTGCGGATGCCGGCCACCTCAGACCTCCCGCGCCCGGGCCGCGGCGAAGATGCCGGCCGGTCTGACGAGCAGGACGGTGAGCAGCACGCCGAGCATGACGATCACGGCGATGTCGCCGCTCGTGTAACCGGCGACGAGTGACAGGACGAGCCCGACGAGCAAGCCACCGACGACGGCGCCCACGGGGCTGTCGAGCCCGCCGATGACCGCGGCGGTGAAGGCGTAGACGAAGACGAGGTCGGTGGCGTGCGGGTGCGCCCCGAGCTCCGTGGGCACGAGCAGGACGGCCGCCAGGCCGCCGACGGCCGCGGCGAGCGCCCAGCTCAGGGTGAGCATCCGGCTCACCCGGACCCCGAGCAGACGCGAGGTGTCGGGCGCGAAGGCGCTGGCCCGGATCCGCAGGCCGGTGTCGGTGCGGGTGAAGACGTAGCCGAGGGCGGCCATGACGGCGATCACGGCGACGAAGACGAAAAGGTCGTAGGGGGAGAGGAGCGACACCCCGCCGAGGGTGAAGGCGGTGCTGCTGAAGGGGACCTCCATCGCCCGGTACTGGTTGCCGTAGATGATCCCCAGCAGGGCCTGGATGATCAGGACGAGCCCGAGCGAGACGATGACCGCGTTGAGGGGCGAGGACGGGTCGACGAAGCGCATCACCCCGCGTTCGACGAGCACCCCGAGCAGGAGACCACCGACGACGGCGGCGGCGAGGCCGAGCCAGTAGGACCCCGTCGCCGAGGTGACGCTGTAGGCGACGTAGGTCGTCGCCGCGGCCATCGCGCCCTGCGCGAAGTTGACGACACGGGTGCCGCGGAAGATCAGTACGAGGGCGAGCGCGAAGGCGGCGAACACGGCGCCCCGGGCGAGGCCGTCGACGGTGAGGAACAGGAACCGGTCCATGTCAGAACCCCAGGTAGGAGTGGCGGAGGGCGTCGTCGCCGGCGAGGCTGGCGGCGTCGGTGTCGACGACGACGCGGCCGAGCGACAGCACGACGCCCTGGTCGGCGACGGCGAGCGCGCTGCGGACGTTCTGCTCCACGAGCAGCACGGTGAGCCCGGTGTCGTCGCACAGGGTCCGCAGCAGCGCCATGATCCCGGCCGTCACCCGGGGGGCGAGGCCGAGGGAGGGCTCGTCGAGCAGGAGCAGCCGGGGCCGGGCGACGAGAGCCCGACCCACCGCCAGCATCTGGCGCTCGCCGCCGGACAGCTGGTGGCCGGCGTGCGTGCGGCGGCGGGCCAGCGGTTCGAAGAGGGCGTAGACCTCGTCGGTCGCCCGGCGGGCGTCCGCCTTGTCCTTGCGCCACAGGTGTCCGAGGCGGAGGTTCTCCTCGACGGTCAGCTCGGTGATGACGCCCCGGCCCTCGGGCACGTGGGCGATGCCACGCCGGACGAGGTCCTCGGTCCGGACCCCGGTGAGGTCCTCCCCGTCCCAGCGCACGGTGCCGGCGGACGGGGTGATGACGTTGCTCAGCGCCCGCAGCAGCGTCGTCTTGCCGGCCCCGTTGGCCCCGACCACCGCGACGATCGAGCGCTCGGCGACGTCGAGGTCGACGTCGACGAGCACGGGAGCCGCGTTGCCGTAGCCGGCCCGGAGGCCGCGCACCGTCAGGAGGGCGTCGCTCACGGCGTGCCCTCCCCGACCTCGGCGCCGAGATAGGCCTCGATGACGGCCGGGTCCGCGCGGACCTCGTCGGGGGTCCCCGATCCGATGACCTTGCCGAAGTCGAGCACGACGACGCGGTCACACACCCGCATCACGAGGTCGACGTGGTGCTCGACGAGCACGACCGAGGCGCCCGACCGCTGCGGCAGCCGCTGGATGAGGTCGCCGAGCTCGTCGATGTCCTCGCGGCCGAGACCACCGGCGGGCTCGTCGAGCAGGAGCAGCCGGGGCGTGGCCACGAGGGCACGGGCGAGGGCGACCCGTTTGGCGATGGCGTAGGGGAGGGCGCCGGGCAGGGCGCCGGCGACGTCGGCGAGCCCGAGCTCGGCGAGGACCATCCGGGCGCGCTCGCGGTCCTCGCTCTCGTAGCGGTCGAGGCGGGGGAGCCCGAGCAGGCCGGCCACGACCGAGGTGCGCCGCGGGTGACGCGTCCCGGCGAGGACGTTCTCGAGGACCGTCATGCCCGCGAAGAGCCCGAGCCCCTGCAGGGTGCGCGCGACCCCGAGGCTGCCGAGCCGGTGCGGGACCGGCGTCACCGTCTCCCCGTCGAGCGAGAGCCGCCCGGACTGCGGCCGGATGAAGCCGCAGATGACGTTGAAGAGGGTCGTCTTGCCCGCCCCGTTGGGTCCGATGACCCCCACCACCTGGCCCGGGGGCACGTCGAAGGACACGGAGTCGAGCGCCGTCAGACCGCCGAAACGCACCGTCACGTCATCGACCGCCAGGCGCATCGACGATGACGCGCCCTGGAGTCCAGAGTTCATGCACACACAGTGCAGGTTTCGGCGGACGCCGTCAACGGACCACCCCGAGTGTGTCCATACTGTTGCCGTGAGCGCAGAGCACGTGGCGGACAGGACCGGGACGGATGCTGGCGAGGGCGGCGCGACGGACCAGGTCGACGGCCGCGTGGCACGGCGCCACGCCACCCGGCAGCGGATCGTCGAGGCGCACGCCGCCCTGCTGCGGGAGGGCGACCTCCAGCCGACGGCCGCCGTGGTGGCCGCACGCGCCGGGGTCTCCGTGCGCGCGCTGTGGACGAACTTCAAGGACGTCGAGGGGCTGCGTGCCGCGACGACCGACTACTGGATCGACGCCGACGAGGAGCTGGTCGAGCCGGTCGACCCCTCCGCCCCGCTCGACGAGCGGATCGACCGCTTCTGCGCGCAGCGCCAGCGCCGTCTCGAGCGGCTCGCCCCCGCGGTGCGGTCCTCGATGATCGCCCTGCACCGGTCGCCGGAGCTCGTCCGCTCTCGCCAGCTGCACATCGCGCGGCTCCGGCGGGAGCTCGAGCGGCTCTTCGCCGGGGAGCTGGACGCCGCCCCCGACCGCGACGAGCTGCTCCGGTCGCTCATGCTCGCCGCGAGCTGGACGTCGTGGCTGCTGCTGCGTGACGACCTCGGTGCCGACGTCGAGGGCGCGACCGCGACGATCCGTGGGACCCTGCGCGCGCTGCTCACGGAACGCGTGGCGCCGACCGCTCGATGAGACCGCGGCGGTCCTCCTGCCGTACAGTGGGCGCACAGACGTCCGAGCCGTCATCAGCGGTGAGTCCCCGGAAGAAACGGTCTTCGTGCCCGCACGCGGACCCGAGTAGAACCGGGCGGGTGGGCCCGTCACAGCCTGGGATCAAGAGCGGTCGTATGCCGCTCGCCTCGGTGAGGCGGGGGGGTGCGGCAAGCGGGGTGGTACCGCGGCGGTGACGTCGTCCTCGTGCAGGTGACGAGACGACCGACGACCCGTGCAGGAGACACCCCATGACCTACCCCAAGGTCACCACCGACCCCCCCGCCGAGGGCGAGCGCGACGGCGTGCCGTCGAACCCGCGCTTCCCGCAGATCGAGGAGCGGGTGCTGCGCTACTGGGAGGCGGACGGCACCTTCCAGGCATCGGTGGAGGGCCGCGACGCCGGCACCGACGGCGACAACGAGTTCGTCTTCTACGACGGGCCCCCCTTCGCCAACGGCCTTCCGCACTACGGGCACCTGCTGACCGGCTACGTCAAGGACATCGTCCCGCGCTACCAGACGATGCGCGGCCGGCGCGTCGAGCGCCGGTTCGGCTGGGACACGCACGGGCTGCCCGCCGAGCTCGAGGCCCAGCGCCAGCTCGGCCTCAAGACGAAGCAGGACATCGTCGACCTCGGCATCGAGGAGTTCAACGACGCCTGCCGCAGCTCGGTGCTCAAGTACACGGGCGAGTGGCGCGACTACGTCACCCGCCAGGCCCGCTGGGTGGACTTCGACCACGACTACAAGACGCTCGAGCCCGGCTACATGGAGTCGGTCATCTGGGCCTTCAAGACCCTCCACGACAAGGGCCTCGTCTACGAGGGCTTCCGCGTCCTGCCCTACTGCTGGAACGACCAGACCCCGCTGTCCAACCACGAGCTGCGGATGGACGACGACGTCTACAAGATGCGCCAGGACCCGGCCGTGACGGTCGGGCTCCGCCTCGAGACCGGCGAGCTCGCGCTCGTCTGGACGACGACGCCGTGGACCCTCCCGGCCAACCTCGGCATCATGGTCCACCCCGACATCGACTACGTCGTCGTCGAGTCGGACGTCACCGGCACGACCGAGCGGTACGTCATCGGGGCGGCTCGTCTCGCCGCCTACGCCAAGGACCTCTTCGGCGCTGACGTCGACCCCGCCACCGTCGAGGACCGGATCGTCCAGCGGCTCAAGGGAGCCGACCTGCTCGGCCGCTCCTTCACCCCGCCCTTCGACTACTACCTCGGTCACGAGCGCGCCCACCGCGTCTTCCCCGCCGAGTTCGTCACGACGGAGGACGGCACCGGGCTGGTCCACACCGCCGGCGCGTTCGGTGAGGAGGACAAGATCGTCACCGACGCCGCGGGCATCGCCCCGGTCGTGCCCGTCGGGCCCGACGGCCGGTTCACCTTCCCCGTCGCCGACTACGAGGGGATGCACGTCTTCGATGCGAACGCCCACGTCATCGACCACCTCCGCGCCGAGACCCGGCACGAGGGAGAGACCGGCTCGGTCACTCCGGGCACGGTGCTGCTGCGCCGCGAGACCTACGACCACAGCTACCCACACTGCTGGCGCTGCCGCGAGCCGCTCATCTACATGGCGGTCTCGAGCTGGTTCGTCGAGGTGACGAAGGTCAAGGAGCGGATGCTCGAGCTCAACCAGCAGATCGAGTGGACGCCGTCCCACATCCGCGACGGCCAGTTCGGCAAGTGGCTGGCCAACGCGCGTGACTGGTCCATCTCGCGAAACCGTTTCTGGGGCAGCCCGATCCCGGTCTGGAAGTCGGACAACCCCGAATACCCGCGGATCGACGTCTACGGCTCCTTCGCCGACCTCGAGCGGGACTTCGGGGTCGAGGTCACCGACCTCCATCGGCCCTTCGTCGACCAGCTCACGCGGCCCAACCCCGACGACCCGACGGGCCGCTCGACGATGCGCCGCGTCGAGGACGTCCTCGACGTGTGGTTCGACTCGGGCTCGATGAGCTTCGCCCAGGTGCACTACCCGTTCGAGAACGCCGACTGGTTCGAGCACCACTTCCCGGGCGACTTCATCGTCGAGTACATCGGGCAGACCCGCGGCTGGTTCTACACGCTGCACGTGCTCGCGACGGCCCTGTTCGACCGGCCCGCCTTCAAGAGCTGCGTCAGCCACGGCATCGTCCTCGGCTCCGACGGTCAGAAGATGAGCAAGTCGCTGCGCAACTATCCCGACGTCTCCGAGGTCTTCGACCGCGACGGCGCCGACGCCATGCGCTGGTTCCTGATGAGCAGCCCGATCCTGCGCGGCGGCAACCTCGTCGTCACCGAGCAGGGCATCCGCGACGGCGTCCGCCAGGTGATGATCCCGCTGTGGAACGCCTGGTCGTTCTTCGCGCTCTACGCCAACACGGCACGCGGCGGTCAGGGCTACGAGGCCACCGCCTCGACGACCTCGACCGACGTGCTCGACCGCTACCTGCTCGCCAAGCTGCACGACTTCGTCGGCGAGATGCAGGAGCAGCTCGACGGCTACGAGATCGCGGCCGCCTGCGACACGATGCGCGGCTTCCTCGACGTGCTCACCAACTGGTACATCCGCCGGTCCCGCGACCGCTTCTGGGGCGGCGAGACGCCGGAGTCCCTCGCGGCCTTCGACACCCTGTGGACCGCCCTCGAGACGGTGACCCGGACGGTCGCCCCGCTGCTGCCCCTCGTCAGCGAGGAGATCTGGCGCGGGCTCACCGGCGGGCGCTCGGTGCACCTCACCGACTTCCCGCAGGCCTCGTCGCTGCCCGAGGACCGGGCGCTCGTCGCCGCGATGGACCGGGCCCGCGAGGTCTGCTCCGTGGGGTCGAGCCTGCGCAAGTCGCGCCGGTTGCGGGCCCGCCTGCCGCTGGCCGAGCTGACCGTGGTCGTCCCCGATCCCGCGGCGCTCGAGCCGTTCCGCTCGATCATCCAGGACGAGCTCAACGTCAAGTCGCTCACCCTCGTCGACCTCAGCACCGCGAGCGAGGCCGACTTCGGCGTGAGCCAGCGCCTGACGGTCAACGCCCGGGCCGCGGGGCCGCGCCTCGGACGTGACGTCCAACGGGCGATCAAGGGCAGCAAGACCGGTGACTGGAGCAGCACCCCGGAAGGGGTCGTCACGGCGGGCGGGCTCGAGCTCGTCGACGGCGAGTTCACCCTCGAGACCGTCGTGGCCGGGGGAGACGCGGAGGCGTCGCGCGCGACGGCGATGCTGCCGGGTGGCGGCTTCGTCGTGCTCGACATGGTGGTCACCGACGCCCTGGCGACGGAGGGCGTCGCGCGCGACCTGGTCCGGGCGGTCCAGCAGGCCAGGCGCGACGCCGGGCTGCACGTGAGCGACCGGATCAGCCTCGTCATCACCGGGGTGCCCGAGGTCTTCGACGCGACGGTCGCGCACCGTGACCTCATCGTCAGCGAGACCCTCGCCGCGCAGTTCGCGTCGGGAGGCGCCGAGCACGCCCTGCCGTCCGACCGCACGACGGCGGTCGTCGTCGGTGACGGCCACGCCGCGACGATCCTCGTGGGGGCGCTGTGAGCGCCGGGGCCGACGGGGTCGTCGTCCGGGTCGCCGACGGCAACGACCTCGACGCGGTCATCTCCGTCGGGCACCGCACCTGGCTCGCCACCTACGAGCCGATCGCCGGGCCGGAATACGTCGCGATGGGTCTGGCCAAGTGGTGGACCAAGGACGTCGTCACCGCCTCGATCCGCACCGGGCGCACCCTCGTGGCCGAGGACACCGGCTCCGCCCCCGCCGAGGGGGAGCGCGGCCGGGTGCTGGGGATGGCGACCTTCGGCGTGCAGGACGACACGTTCTACGCCTGGAAGCTCTACGTCCTGCCCGGTCACCACGGCCGGCGCATCGGCAGCCGCCTGATGGAGGCCGTCCTGGAGCGGGCCCGTGACCTCGGTCACGAGAAGGTGGTGCTGTCCTACATCGACGGCAACGAGCAGGCCGCCGGCTTCTACCGGCGGCATGGCTTCACCGAGCAAGAACGGGAGGACGGCGGCTCGGTCCTGCCCGACAGCATCTGGATGTCGAGAGTCCTGGCCCCGAAGGAGGAGCAGCCGTGAACGGACGCCCGGACGGGGCCGCCCAGGAGGCGGCCCGCACCGTCCAGTTGATGAGGCGGATGCGTGAGGTCGAGGAGGAGATCCTCGCCCGCGCCCCGGAGAACGACATCGGTCCGTCGCTCGACCGGATCCGCGCGGTGATGGAGCTCGCGGGGGACCCGCAGCACAGCTATCCCGTCATCCACCTCACCGGCACCAACGGCAAGACGTCGACGAGCCGGATGGTCGACAGCATCCTGCGGGAGAGCGGCCTGTCCACCGGCCGCTTCACCTCCCCGCACCTGCACGACATCAGGGAGCGGATCACGCTGTCCGGCAAGCCGATCCCGCGCGAGAAGTTCGTCGCAGCTTATGACGAGGTCGCGCCGCTGATCGACCTCGTCGACGCTCGCTCGCTCGAGTCCGGTGGCCGGAGGATGAACTTCTTCGAGGTCCTCGTGGCCGTCGCCTTCGCCGCGTTCGCGGACGCCCCCGTCGACGTCGCGGTGGTCGAGGTCGGTCTCGGTGGCTCTTGGGACGCGACGAACGTCGCCGACGGCCAGGTCGCTGTCATCACCCCCGTCGACCTCGACCACACTCACCTGCTCGGCGACGACGTCGAGGAGATCGCCGCCGAGAAGAGCGGCATCATCAAGACGGACGCACTCGCCGTCTCGGGCGTGCAGGACCCGTTGGCCGCGGAGGTGCTGCGGACCCGCGCCGAGGAGGTGGGCGCCCGGATCGTCTTCGAGGGCAGCGACTTCGGCGTGCTCGCGCGTGAGGTCGCCCTTGGCGGGCAGCAGGTGAGCCTCAGGGGGCTCGCGGGGGAGTACCCCGACCTGTTCCTCCCGCTCCACGGGGCGCACCAGGCGAGCAACCTCGTCACCGCCGTGGCCGCGGTCGAGGCCTTCCTCGGCGGCGGCACCCAGCCGCTCGAGCACGACATCGTCCTCGCGGCGACCGCGGCGATGACCTCGCCGGGACGGCTGGAGATCGTGCGGCGGTCCCCGACCGTCCTCGTCGACGCCGCCCACAACCCGGCCGGCGCGCGGTCGCTCGTCGCGGCGCTCGAGGAGGCCTTCGCCTTCACCCGCCTCGTCGGGCTCGTCGGGATCGTCGCCGACAAGGATGCCGCCGCGATCCTCGAGGTGCTCCAGCCCGCGCTCGACCACGTCGTGCTGACCCGGTCGTCCTCACCGCGCGCGATGTCGCCGACGCGGCTCGGCCAGCTCGCCGTCGAGGTCTTCGGGGAGGAGCGGGTGACCGTCGTCGACCACCTGCCGGACGCCCTCGAGCAGGCGATCACCCTCGCGGAGGAGAACGGCATGGGCGGTGGCGTCGTCGCCACCGGCTCGGTCATCACTGCCGCCGAGGTCCGGATGCTGCTCGGGCTCACCGAGGTCTGAGGCCGCACAGCGCCGCTGGTCAGTCGCTGGTCAGTCGCTCGCGAGTCCCACCCATCAACCCCCCGTAGGCTGGAGCCATGCACCCGTTGTTCAAGCTCGTCCTCATCCTCGCGGTCATCGCCGTGGGCGTCGTCCTCTACGGACGCGTCTTCGGACGCCGCGACGCGGAGGGCGACTACGTGGGGGTGACCGAGGGCGTGCGAGCCAAGGTGAGCCGGGAGATCAGCGCCGGGCACAAGGTCAACGCCATCAAGATCTACCGCGAGGCGACCGGGGCGCCCCTCGCCGACGCCAAGCGTGCCATCGACTCCTGGTTCGTGCCCGGCAAGGGCCCGGGGGTCAAGGACGCCGCGTCGGCCTGGACGGAGGGGCGCCTCACCGATGAGGCCCGCAGCCGGATCAGCTCGCTCGTGGCGGCAGGTCGCACCGACGACGCTCGCGACCTCTACGCCGATGCGACCGGTGCGAGCGCGACCGAGGCGCGGGCGATCATCCGCTCGTGGGACCCGAGCCAGGACTACTGAGGACTACTGAGGACATCGTGACCGCATCGCTCTTCTACGGCACGACCGGCACGTTCACCTGGCGGATGCTCGCCACGGTGCTCGGCGGCCAGTCCCTCTGCGTCTTCTTCGGCGCGCTCGTCGCCCGCGGCATCGCGGCGTCGGGTGGCGACGGAGGTCGCTCGACGGCATACCTGCTCGTGGGCTCGGGACTGGCGGTGCTCTGCGTCGTCGGGGCCGGCATGCTGCGCCGGCCGTGGGGTCTCACCCTGGGCTGGCTCGTCCAGGTGGCCACCTTCGCGAGCGCCCTCGTCGTGCCGATGATGCTCGCGGTCGGCCTCATCTTCTCGGCGCTCTGGGTCACCTGTCTCGTCCAGGGCACGAAGATCGACCGGGAGCGGGCCGCTAGGGTGGGCGCGTGACCACCGAACGCTCCCTCGTCCTCGTCAAGCCCGACGGTTTCAAGCGCGGCCTCACCGGGGAGGTGCTGCGTCGCATCGAGTCCAAGGGCTACACGCTCGCGGCTCTCGCCGTGCTGACTCCCACGCGTGAGCAGCTCGCCGCCCACTACGCGGAGCACGAGGGCAAGCCCTTCTACGAGCCCCTCGTCGAGTTCATGAGCTCCGGCCAGGTCACCGCCGTGGTCGTCGAGGGCGACGACTGCATCAAGGGCTTCCGCTCGCTCGCCGGCTCGACCAACCCCACCGAGGCGCCTCCGGGCAGCATCCGTGGCGACCTCGGTCGCGACTGGGGCACCAAGGTCCAGCAGAACATCGTCCACGGCTCGGACTCCGCGGAGTCCGCCGCGCGCGAGATCGACATCTGGTTCCCGGACCTCTGACCGTCGTCGCGGCAGGATCGTCACCATGAGCACCCGGCCGCGCTTCCGCACGCTCGGCCGCGACCTCGGGATCGACCTCGGCACCGCCAACACGCTCATCCACGTGCGGGGCCGCGGCGTCGTCGTCGAGGAGCCGTCCGTCGTCGCCGTCGAGGTCGGCACCGGCCGGCTCGTCGCGGCTGGCTCGCGCGCGAAGGAGATGCTCGGCCGGGCCCCCGGCACGATCCGCGCGGTCCGTCCGCTGCGCGACGGCGTCGTCTCGGACGCCGACGAGACGGAGCGGATGCTGCGCTGGTTCGTCGACCGGGTCGGCACCTCCCGGCTCGTCCGGCCGCGGATGGTGCTCTGCGTCCCGAGCGAGGTCACCGGAGTCGAGCGCCGCGCCCTGGAGGACGCTGCGACCCGCTGCGGGGCGCGCCGGGTCTACATGATCGAGGAGCCGATGGCCGCCGCGATCGGAGCCGGGCTGCCCGTCGACGAGACCACCGCGAGCATGGTCGTCGACATCGGCGGCGGCACCACCGACGTCGCCGTGATCAGCCTCGGCGGGATCGTCACGTCCCGCTCGCTGCGCACCGCGGGCGACGAGATCGACGAGGCGCTCGTCAGCCACGTCAAGAGCGAGTACTCCCTCCTCCTCGGGGAGCGCAGCGCCGAGGACATCAAGGTCGCCGTCGGCTCGGTCTTCCCGCTCCGCGAGGAGCTGACCACCCGGGTGCGCGGGCGTGACCTGGTCACCGGCCTGCCCAAGACGGTCGAGGTGGGCTCGGCCGAGGTGCGGCGGGCCATCGAGGCCCCGGTGCTGCAGATCGTCGAGCTCGTGCGCGCCACCCTCGACGTCTGCCCGCCCGAGCTGGCGGGTGACGTCCTCGAGCGCGGGATCACCCTCACCGGCGGTGGGGCGCTGCTGCGCGGCCTCGACGAGCGGATGCGGCACGAGCTGGGCGTGCCCGTCCGGGTCGCCGAGGACCCGCTGCGCGCCGTCGTGCGTGGCGCGGGTCGCTGCGTCGACGACTTCGCCAGCCTCGAGCGCGTGCTCGTCGGCGACCACCGGGCCTGACCGGGTGATGGACCCCGCCACCCGCCGCCGGTTGCTCGGCCTGCTCGTCGCCGTGACGGTCGGCCTCCTCGTCGCCGACCTCGCCGGCTGGGCCGGGGCAGACGGGGTGCGACGCGCCGGCGGTGCCGCCTTCGGACCGGTCCAGCGCGCGCTCTCCGGGGCGCCCCCCGACGAGCTCGCGCGGCTCGCGGCCGAGAACGTCCGACTCCGCGAGGCCAACGCCGCCCAGTCGCGCGAGCTCGAGGGCCTCACGGGGCTGCGTCGGCTCCTCGGCACCGAGGTGGCGGCGAGCCACCGCCTCGTCGGCGCCCGGGTCGTCGCGACGGCCCTCAGCCCCCTCGGCGGACGCAGCCTCACCCTCGACGCCGGGTCGCGCGACGGTGTCGTCACCGACGTCACCGTGGTGTCCGCCGACGGGCTCGTGGGCCGGGTCGTCGCCGTCTCCCCGTGGACCTGCGACGTCCAGGCCCTCGGCAGCGCCGGGTCGGTCGTCGGCGTGCGGGTCGGCACGGCCGGCACCCTGGGCACCGTCGCCGCCTCGAGCGCGGGCAGCGACGTCGCGCGGGCCCGCGGCACGCTCGTGCTCTCGCTGGTCGAGCCGGGGGCCCCGGCCGTCGGTGACATCGTGCGCAGCCTCGGCAGCATCGACGAGCGGCCGTATGCCGCCGGGCTCGTCGTCGGCACCGTGACCGCCGTCGACCCCGACCGAGGCGGCGCGACCCGGACGGCGACCGTCGTGCCCGCCGTCGACCCGGACGCAGCCGACGTCGTCGGGGTCCTGCTGCCCACCGCGCGGGCCACCCCCCGGGCAACCTCCGGAGCGGGGGCGTCCGGATGAGGGTGACCCTGCTCGGCCTCGGCCGCACCGCCTACGTCGTCGTCGCGGCCCTGCTCAGCGCCACCCTGCTGCCCCGCCTCGGGCTGCGCACGGACCGGGTGCCCGACCTCGTCCTCATCGGGGTCGCGGCGAGCGCCGTCCTGCGCGGGCCGGTCCACGGCGCGCTGCTCGGCCTCGCCGCCGGCTGGGTCGTCGAGCTGGTGCCGCCGGTGGGCGACCCGATCGGCCTGACCCCGCTGGTCGTGATGGCCGGGGGCCTGCTCGCCGGGGCCTTCCGCCGCACGTCCTCGCGCTCCTTCCTGCGCCCGCTCGCGGCGCTGGCGGCTGCCTCGGTCGTCGTGCTCGTCGGGCGGTGGGCCGCGGCGATCGTGGCCGAGGGCGGCTTCGTGCCGTCGGAGGGCGTCGGCCAGCTCGTCGCCACCGTCGCCGCCGGCGTGCTCCTGCTGCCCCTGCTGCTCGCGGCCGATGGCGCGCTCGTGCGGCGGAGGCTCGGGTGAGCCGGGCTCGCCTGCGTCGCCCGCGGGCCGGGGCGGCGCCGTGGATCGTGCTCGCCCTGCTCGTGTCGCTCTTCGCGCTGCTCGTCGGGCGGCTCGGTCAGGTCCAGCTCGTCCAGAGCGCCGAGATCGTCGAGCGGGCCCGCGACCTGACGACTCGCGACGTCACCGACCACGCGCTGAGAGGTCGCATCCTCGACGCGGCGGGGCGGCCTCTCGTCGCCAACACCTTCAGCACCACGGTGACGGTCGACCGGGCCGTGCTCGCCGATGCCGCCGACGACGGCCGGGCCCTGATCACCGACGTCGCCCACGCCCTCGGTCTGCCGTTCGACGCCCTCTGGGGCAAGACCAAGCTCTGCGGCACCGTCGGGGCGCCCCACGCGCCCGCCTGCTTCAACGGCTCGCCCTACGTGCCGATCCCCGTCGCCACCGGCGTCGATGCCCGGGCTGCCGTGACGCTGCTCGAGCGGCCCGAGCGCTACCCCGGGGTGGGCGTCGCCGCCGAGGCGGCGAGGACCTACCCCGAGCCCGACCGGGCCCTGGCCCCGCACGTGCTGGGCTGGGTGGGCCGCGCGAACGCTGCAGAGGTCAAGGACAGCGGAGGACGGGTCGACGCCGAGGACGTCGTCGGCCGCTCCGGCCTCGAGCAGCAGTACGACTCCGTCCTGCGCGGATCCAACGGCCGGACCGTCGTCGCCGTCGACCCGCGCGGCATCGTCACCTCGACCGTCTCGCAGACGCCTCCCGTGCCGGGCCGCGACGTGCTGACCCATCTCGACTCCCGTCTGCAGCAGCGCACCGAGGCGGCGCTGGCCCAGGCCGTGAGCACCGCCCGCGCCGGGAAGTTCGCCGCCGACTCCGGCGCCGCTGTCGTCATGGACGTCACGAACGGCGCGGTCGTCGCGGCGGCCAGCTACCCGGCATACGACCCGGGGGTGTTCACCGGGGGCGTGAGCAGCGCCGAGCTGGCCGCGCTGACCGACTCCGCGGCGGGGACACCCCTGCGGTCGCGGCTGACGGCGGAGACCTTCCCACCCGCCTCGACGTTCAAGGTGATCTCCGTGCCGGCCGCGGTCAACGCGGGCGCTTCGCTCACCGGCAGCTACGACTGCTCGCCGAGCCTGACGATCGGCAACCGGGCCTTCAACAACTACGAGTCCCGCGGTTACGGGATGATCGACCTCCACAAGACGCTCGTCGTCTCGTGCGACACCGTCTTCTACCGCTTCGCCTACGACGCGTGGGTCGCCCAGGGCGCCCTCACGGCGCCCGTCGACGTAGCCGACCCGTTCGTCGACATGGCCCGCGACTTCGGGATCGGGCGCCGAACCGGCATCGACCTGCCCGGTGAGGCCGCTGGACGCGTGCCGGACCGGGCGTGGAAGCTGTCCTACTGGGAGGCGACCAAGGACGCCACGTGCCGCCGCGCGACGACCGGCTACCCCGACGTCGCCCGCAGCGACCCCGAGCGGGCCACCTATCTCACCACCCTCGCGGTCGAGAACTGCGCCACGGGCTACCAGTACCGCCCCGGTGACGCCGTGAACTTCTCGATCGGGCAGGGTGACCTCGCCGTGACGCCCGTGCAGATGGCCGGCGTCTATGCCGCCCTCGCCAACGGTGGCACGCTCTGGCAGCCCCAGGTCGCGGCGGGCTTCCGAGCCCCCGACGGCACGGTGACGCCGCTCCCGCCGAAGCGGGTGGGCACGGTCCCGCTGCGCGCCGACGTGGCTGACTACATCCGCTCCGCCCTGGCCGACGTGACCCGGCCCGGTGGCTCCGCCGGCACCGCCTTCGCCGGCTTTGCGCAGGACCGCTATCCGGTCGCCGGCAAGACCGGGACGGGAGAGGTCTACGGTGAGCAGGCGACCGCGTGGTTCGCCGGCTACGGACCGACGACGAGCCCGAGGTATGCCGTCGTCGTCGTCGTCAGCCAGGGCGGCTCGGGCTCGAAGGTGGCCGCGCCCGCCGTGCGCCGGATCTTCGACGCCATCGTCTCGCTACACCTGTGACCAGAGTCTGTGAGGGGACCGCCGTGGACGACTACCTGAAGAGCGACGCCCGGGTCATCGAGGCCCTCGACCGGGCCTGGGCCCGCAGTCGCCTGTCGGCCCGCTCCCGCGTCGCGATGGTCCGCTCGCGCGGCTTCCTGCTCCTCCAGTGCGCGACCGCCGCGGGCGTCGCGTGGTGGCTCGCGTTGGACGTCCTCGGTCACAGCACACCGTTCTTCGCCCCCATCGTCGCCGTCGTCTGCCTCGGGATGTCCTACGGCCAGCGGCTGCGGCGCGTCTTCGAGGTCGCCATCGGGGTGGCCGTCGGCATCCTCATCGCCGACGTGTTCGTCCACGTCGCCGGCAGCGGGCCATGGCAGATCGCGGCCGTCGTGCTCGTCTCGATGAGCGTCGCCATCCTGCTCGACGGGGGGCAGCTGCTGGTCACGCAGTCCGCCGTGCAGGGCATCGTCATCACCGCGTTCGGGGCCACCCCCGGGCAGGCCTTCCTGCGCTGGACGGATGCGCTCATCGGGGGAGGGGTCGCCCTCGTCGCCGCGACCGTCGTGCCCCAGGCGCCGCTGCGCCGTCCCCGGGTCGCCGCCGCCGGCGTCACCCGCACGATCAGCGAGCTGCTCCGCCGGGCCGCCGAGAGCGCGGAGGACACGGCGATCGAGGAGGCCGCCGCGGTGCTCGCCTCCGCCCGCGCGACCGAGGCGCTGCTGCGCGAGCTCCAGACGGCGGCCGACGAGGGGCTGTCGGTGTTGTCGAGCTCGCCCTTCGCCCGCGGTCAGGCGCCGGGGGTGCGGTCGATGGCCGAGCTCGTGGAGCCACTCGACCGGGCCATGCGCAGCACCCGGGTGCTCGTGCGAAGGGTCACGGTCTCGGTCGGACGGGGTGAACGGATGCCGGAGGAGTACCACGTCCTGCTCCGGGACCTCGCGGCGGCGACGGACGTCATCGGCCGGGCCCTCGCCGAGAACGCCTCACCGACCGTGGGCCGTCCCGTCCTGCTCCGGGTCGCGGTCCTGAGCGGCGAGGTGCCGCGAACCTCCAGCCTCGCGACCGAGACGGTGCTCGCGCAGATCCGCTCCGTCATCGTCGACCTGCTCCAGGTCACCGGCCTCGACATCGACGACGCGATCGCGGCGCTGCCCCGGGAGCGACCCCGGGACTGACCGGTGGCTGCCCCGGGGCGACGATGCCGCCGGGCGGGGTCCGGTGGGACCCGGCCCGGCGGCATACCGGGGCGCTCGTCAGGCCGACGGCGTCGTCTCGTGCGGGCCCACGTCGAGCTTCTCGACGCGGGGGTCACCGGCGTCGGCGAAGTAGTCGGCGGGGATCGTCTCGTCGTGGCCCTCGGCGGCCTTGAAGGCACGGAAGAGGAAGGTCGCGACGACGGCCACGAGCAGGTTGATCGCGAACGCGGTGAGCGCGATGTAGCCCATCTCGCCGATGCCGGGGATCTCGGCGACCGAGCCCCCGAAGTGCGCCTTCGTCACCGGGTTGATGACGTTGTAGGCGGCGATGCTGCCGTAGGCCATGCCCGCTGCCCAGCCGAGCAGCAACGCCCGGCGGTGGAACCACCGCGTGTAGAGGTAGAAGACCACCGACGGGAAGGTCTGCATGATCCAGATGCCGCCGAGCAGCTGGAAGTTGAGCGCGTTCGTCTTGTCCAGGGCGAGGACGAAGACCAGCGCGAACGCCTTGACGACGAGCGAGGTGAGCTTGGAGACCTTCGCTTCCTGCTTCGGTGTCGCGTCCGGCTTGATCCACGTCTTGTAGATGTTGCGGGTGAAGGTGTTGGACGCGGCGATCGACATGATCGCCGCCGGCACGAGCGCGCCGATCGCGATGGCGGCGAAGGCGACCCCGGTGAACCACGAGGGGAAGAAGTCCTCGAAGAGCTGCGGGACGACCAGCTGCGGGTTCGGCTTGCCGTCGAGCCCGATCGGCTTCGTGCCCGCCGCGATGGCCACCCACCCCAGCAGGGCCAGCAGGCCGAGCAGGAACGAGTAGGCCGGCAGGATCGAGGCGTTCTTGCGGATCGTCGTGCGGCTCTTGGCCGACAGCGTCGCCGTGACCGAGTGGGGGTACATGAACAGCGCCATCGCCGAGCCGAGCGCGAGGGTGGCGTAGGCCCAGTACTGGCCGGTCGCGGGGATGAAGGCACCGGTCTTCTTGCCGGTCGCCGCGTTGATCGACTCCATCTTGCCCTGCGCCGCGTCGAAGATGGTGGACCAGCCGCCGACCTTCGAGGGCAGGTAGATCACCGCGACGATGATGACGAGGTAGATGAGGATGTCCTTGACGAACGCGATGATCGCCGGCGCGCGCAGGCCCGAGGTGTAGGTGTAGAGCGCGAGGACGACGAAGGCGATGAAGATCGGCGCGTCCTTGGCGAGCCAGTTGTCGCCGCCGCCCACACCCGCCACCTCGAGGACGGCCTGGATGCCGACGAGCTGGAGGGCGATGTAGGGCATCGTGGCGAGGAAGCCGGTGACGGCGACCGCGAGCGTGAGGCTGCGCGAGCCCGACCGGCCCTGGACGAAGTCGGCGGGGGTGACGTAGCCGTGCCGGTGCGAGACCGACCACAGCCGCGACATGAAGATGAAGATGATCGGGTAGAGGATGATCGTGTACGGCACGGCGAAGAAGCCGCTCACCGCTCCGGCCGAGAACATCGCCGCCGGGACCGCGACGAAGGTGTAGGCCGTGTAGAGGTCGCCGCCGAGCAGGAACCACGTGATCCACGTCCCGAAGGAGCGGCCGCCGAGTCCCCACTCCTCGAGGCTGTCCATGCTCGCCGGCCGACGCCAGCGCGAGGCCCAGAAGCCCGCGACGGCGACGACGACGAAGAAGAAGATGAGGACCGCGAGGGCGACCCCGTTGACGCTCGTGTCGGCGACCGTGGCGAGGGCGTTCATCGCGGGTCCTTCCCGTCGGTGCGGCCGGACGCGTCGGTGCCCGGGTCGGTCTGGTCTCCCGGGTCGAGGAACTCGGTCCCGTCCGGGGTCATCGGGACGTGCGGGCGGGCCTTGAGCACGATGCGGTAGGCCGAGTAGGTCAGTGCGGAGCAGAGGATGACCCAGAGGAACTGGTACCAGATGAAGAAGGGGAAGGCGCCGAGGCGTGGGCCGTCCTTCGCGTAGGTGCCCACGAGCATCAGCGCGACGATCGGGATGAGGAGCAGGACGGCGGCGAGGGCCAGCAGGCCCTTGTTGGCCGGTGGCGCCGTGTGGTGGTGCGGGGCGGGACTCACGCGAGGACCTCCGTTGGTCTGGCTCGGGTCGTTCGGCCCGGAGCGGCTCGGGCAATTCGTTGTGCAGATTCGAAGCCGTGCGTCGCGGAACCTACTCCCCATCGGGCCCCCAGCGGGGCCAGCGACACCCGGTATTTCGGCGTCGATGCCCTTCGCCTCCCGCCGCACGCGGGGACGGACCTCACCGATAGGCTGTGCGCATGGCTGATTTCGATGTCGTTGTGCTCGGTGCCGGTCCCGGTGGCTACGTTGCGGCGATCCGCGCGGCCCAGCTCGGCAAGAAGGTCGCGGTGGTCGAGAAGCAGTACTGGGGCGGTGTCTGCCTCAACGTCGGCTGCATCCCGAGCAAGGCGCTGCTCAAGAACGCCGAGCTGTCCCACACGCTGACCCACGACAAGGCGAAGTTCGGCATCGAGGGCGAGGCCACGATGTCCTACGGCCCCACCTTCAAGCGCAGCCGCCAGGTGTCCGCGGGCATCGTCAAGGGCGTTCACTTCCTGATGAAGAAGAACAAGATCGAGGAGATCGACGGCTGGGGGACCCTCACCGGTGCGACGTCCATGGACGTCGCCCTCAACGGCGGCGAGCAGCGCTCGATCACCTTCGACAACCTCATCCTCGCCACCGGCGCCGTCACGCGGATGATCCCGGGCGTCGAGCTGAGCGACAACGTCGTGACCTACGAGGAGCAGATCCTCGACGAGGACCTCCCCGGCTCGATCATCATCGCCGGCTCGGGCGCCATCGGCGTCGAGTTCGCCTACGTGATGAAGAACTTCGGCGTCGACGTGACGATCGTGGAGTTCCTCGACCGGATGGTGCCGACCGAGGACGCCGACATCTCCAAGGAGCTGCTCAAGCACTACAAGAAGCTCGGCGTGAAGGTCATGCTCGGCACCAAGGTCGAGTCCGTCGAGGACACCGGGTCGGGCGTCCGCGTCACGGTGAGCCCGGCCAAGGGCGGCGACGAGCAGGTGCTCGAGGCCGACCGGCTGCTCTCCGCGATCGGATTCGCCCCCCGCACCGAGGGCTACGGGCTCGATGCGGTCGGCGTCGAGCTGACCGACCGCGGCGCGATCGCCATCGACGAGTACTGCCGGACCAACGTGCCCAACGTCTACGCCATCGGCGACGTCACCGCAAAGCTGATGCTCGCCCACGTCGCCGAGGCGATGGGGGTCGTCGCGGCCGAGACCCTCGCCGGTGCGGAGACGATGGCCATCGACTACACCTTCATCCCGCGGGCGACCTTCTGCCAGCCGCAGATCGGCTCGATGGGCCTCTCCGAGGCGCAGGCCAAGGAGGCCGGACACGAGGTGCGCACGGCGACCTTCCCGTTCTCGGCCAACGGCAAGGCAATGGGTCTCGGCGACGCCGTCGGCTTCGTCAAGGTGATCGCCGACGCCGAGCACAACGAGATCCTCGGCGCGGCGATGATCGGACCCGACGTCACCGAGCTGCTGCCCGTCCTCAACCTCGCGCAGACCTGGGACCTCACCGCCGACGAGGTGTCCCGCACCGTCTTCGCGCACCCGACGCTCGGCGAGGCCGTCAAGGAAGCCGTTCACGGCATCGCCGGCCACATGATCAACTTCTGACGGTGCTGCCCCGGCTCCGCGGGGCGGCGCTGTGGCTGTCCCTCGTCTGCGCGGGGCCACTCGTCGTGGGCTGCACCGCAGCGACGTCGTCGCCGGCCCCCGGCGCAGCCGGCGCAGCGGGCGCAGCGAGGGTCCTCGCGTCGGCGCCGCCGGGCGGGTCGGCTGCTCCTGCGACGAGCGCCGGCGCGTCGGGAGGTTCGGGTGCCGCGAGCGCCCCGGGAAGTGGACGGTCGGCCGCGGCGCCTCCGACTCCGCAGGCGCTCGCATCGGGGATGACGCCTGTGCCCGGGGCCGTGACCTGCGCGGTCACCCGTGACCTCGCCGCCGGCGAGGTGCCCGTGCGGCCGGACCTGCTCTGGCCGGACCTGACCCGGACGACCTTCGGGGCGACCGAGACGCGGTCGCGCCACCAGCCGGGCTGCGGGGCGGCGCGCCCGGCCGATCCGGACTGCACCGTCAGCTTCCCCTTCACGGTCCAGGGCCCGCAGGACGTCGTGCTCGCCTTCGGCCTCGACCGGCTCGTCACGGGCGCCTCCCGCGGGACCCCGTCCCGGGGCGCCCCCGGCCGAGGGCCCGAGCGGATCGTCGGCTACAGCATGTTCGTCTTCCCGACCGGCGGGACCGGCGGGACCGGCAGGACCGAGGAGGCAGCCTCGGCCTGGCTGCGCGCGGCGGTGCAGCGCTGCTCCGGTAGCCGGCCCGGCCGGCTCGGGGGAGTGGACGGCCTCGTCGGCAGCCTCGCCAGTCCGGACGCGAGCCCCGGCCGCGCGCGCACCCTCTTCCTCGTCCGTGACGACCGCGCGGTGTGGGTCGTGCTCGACGGTGGCTCGTGGTCGTCCGCGGTCGACCGTCAGGCGGTCGGTGCCGCGGTCACGGGGCTGCTCACCCGCTGACGGTGACTCGTCCGGCGCCGGACGTGCCGGACGCCCGGCCCCCTGTGGGAGCCGGGCGTCCGGGAGCGGCAGTGGTTGCCGATCAGTACCAGTGCTTGCGTCCACCGATGGCGCGACCGGTCGCGCCGAGGACGGCGAGGACGGCACCGACGACGAGCAGGATGATGCCGATCGTGGTGAGGATGCTGATCTTGGCGAAGATGCCGATGAGCAGCAGGATGAGACCGAGGACGATCATGTGACGCTTCTCCTTTGTGTGGGGGGACCCGAGTCGCATCACCCTTACCCACGTCAGCCCTCGTCGCAACACGCCGCGCGGTGCAGACCATCCCAAAAGGGTGGACAAGGACGCCGTCCGGCGCATCCCGGGGGTGGCGGGGGACCTCGCCCGGCCGATTAGGGGCCGCCGCGGGCCCGCTGATACCCTGAGCACGCCGTGTGATCGGCCGCGGATTCGATAGCGCCCAGGTGGACATGCCCTGGAGCACCGCGCAACGAGATGAGAAGGAGTCGGTTCACCCATGCCATTGGAAGCTGACGTGAAGAAGCAGATCATGACCGAGTACGCCACGGTCGAGGGCGACACCGGCTCCCCCGAGGTGCAGATCGCGATGCTGACGCAGCGCATCAAGGACCTCACCGAGCACTCGCGGGCCCACAAGCACGACCACCACAGCCGCCGCGGCCTGCTGCTGCTCGTCGGTCGTCGCAAGCGCATGCTGCGCTACCTCGAGGCGACCGACATCGAGCGCTACCGCTCGCTGATCAAGCGACTCGGCCTGCGTCGATGATCGCGTGACGAGAGGCGGTCACCGCGCACGCGGGGGCCGCCTCTCGTCATAGGCCCCACCACCCCGACCGAGGGGATGGGGCCAAGGAAGAAACCACGCACACAACGACGATGTGCGCGGGCACTTGAGAAAAAGAAAGCGAGGGCCCACATGGAGGGTCCAGACATCACTGCCGCCGAAGCCGTCATCGACAACGGAAGCTTCGGCACCCGCACCATCCGCTTCGAGACCGGACGCCTGGCCAAGCAGGCCGGCGGCGCCGTCTCTGCCTACCTCGACGACGACACGATGCTGCTGTCGACGACGTCCGCCGGCAAGCAGCCGAAGGACCAGTTCGACTTCTTCCCGCTGACGGTCGACGTCGAAGAGCGCATGTACGCCATCGGCAAGATCCCCGGCAGCTTCTTCCGCCGTGAGGGCCGTCCCTCGACCGAGGCCATCCTCACCTGCCGGCTCATCGACCGCCCGCTGCGCCCGACCTTCAAGAAGGGTCTGCGCAACGAGGTCCAGGTCGTCATCTCGGTGTTCTCGCTCAACCCGGACCACCAGTACGACGTGCTCGCGATCAACGCGGCCTCCGCGTCGACGCAGATCTCGGGTCTGCCCTTCTCCGGCCCGATCGGTGGCGTCCGCGTGGCGCTCATCGACGGCCAGTGGGTCGCCTTCCCGAACTTCTCCGACGCCGAGCGCTCGGTCTTCGACATGGTCGTCGCCGGTCGCACCGTCAAGAACTCCGACGGCTCCGACGACGTCGCGATCATGATGGTCGAGGCCGAGTCGACCGAGGCCACGTGGGACCTCGTGACCCACCAGGGCAAGGGCGCTCCGACCGAAGAGGTCGTCGCCGAGGGTCTCGAGGCGTCCAAGAAGTTCATCAAGGTCCTCTGCGACGCACAGGCCGAGCTCGCCGCGGCTGCGGCCAAGCCGGTCCAGGACTTCCCGATCTTCCTCGACTACCAGGACGACGTCATGGCCGCCGTCGAGGCCGCGGCCTCCGAGGAGACCGCGTCGGCGCTGGCGATCGCCGGCAAGACCGAGCGCGAGGACAAGCTCGACGAGATCAAGTCCTCCGTCAAGGAGCGCCTCGCCGGTGACTTCGAGGGGCGTGAGAAGGAGGTCTCGGCCGCCTTCCGCTCGCTGCAGAAGAAGCTGGTCCGCCAGCGCATCCTGCGCGACGAGGTCCGCATCGACGGTCGTGGCCTGGCCGACATCCGCGCCCTCGGCGCCGAGGTCGAGGTTCTGCCGCGGGCGCACGGCTCGGCCATCTTCGAGCGTGGCGAGACCCAGATCATGGGTGTCACCACGCTCAACATGCTCAAGATGGAGCAGCAGCTCGACACGCTCGGGCCGGTCACGCGCAAGCGGTACATGCACAACTACAACTTCCCGCCCTACAGCACCGGTGAGACCGGCCGCGTCGGTTCGCCGAAGCGCCGCGAGATCGGTCACGGCGCCCTGGCCGAGCGTGCGCTCATGCCGGTCCTGCCGACCCGCGAGGAGTTCCCCTACGCGATCCGTCAGGTGTCCGAGGCGCTCAGCTCCAACGGCTCCACCTCGATGGGCTCGGTCTGCGCCTCGACCCTGTCGCTGCTCAACGCCGGTGTGCCGCTGCGCGCCCCGGTCGCCGGCATCGCGATGGGTCTCGTGTCCGACGAGGTCGACGGCGAGACGCGGTATGCCGCTCTCACCGACATCCTCGGCGCGGAGGACGCCTTCGGCGACATGGACTTCAAGGTCGCCGGCACGAAGAACTTCGTCACGGCCATCCAGCTGGACACGAAGCTCGACGGCATCCCCGCCTCGGTTCTCGCCGGCGCGCTGACGCAGGCCCGCGACGCGCGCCTGCACATCCTCGACGTCATGGCCGAGGCCATCGACGTGCCCGACGAGATGAGCCCCTACGCACCGCGGATCATCACGGTCAAGGTCCCCGTCGACAAGATCGGTGAGGTCATCGGCCCGAAGGGCAAGATGATCAACCAGATCCAGGACGACACCGGCGCCGACATCTCGATCGAGGACGACGGCACCGTGTTCATCGGTGCGGTCGACGGCCCCTCGGCCGAGGCGGCTCGCGCGGCGGTCAACGCCATCGCGAACCCGCAGATGCCCGAGGTCGGCGAGCGCTTCCTCGGCACCGTCGTCAAGACGACGACGTTCGGCGCGTTCGTCTCCCTGCTGCCCGGCAAGGACGGCCTGCTGCACATCTCCGAGGTGCGCAAGCTCGTCGGCGGCAAGCGGATCGACAACGTCGACGACGTCGTCAAGATCGGCCAGAAGATCCAGGTCGAGCTCAAGGAGATCGACCCGCGCGGCAAGCTGAGCCTGGCCGCGGTCATCGCCGACGGCGAGGACGAGTCGGCCGACGGGGCGCCTGCGGACGCCACCGTCTGATCCTCGGATCGCTCGCCGAAGCGGCCCGTCACCCCCTCGCCGGGGTGGCGGGCCGCTCGTCATCGGCCGTGGCCTGGTCAGAAGATCGCGTTGACGATGTTCCAGCCCGTGCTGACGAGTAGGCGCGGCTGCCACGTGTTCGTCGCCGTGCGGCCGTAGAGCCAGAGGACGCCGGAGGCATCCCGGGCGAGCACGTCGGCGGTCCGGTCCCCGTTGAAGTCGCCCGGGCCCATGATCGCCGTCATGCCGCTCCAGCCGGTCCCGATGCGCACGCGCGCGGTGAAGCCGCCGCCCGAGCCGGTTCCCGGGTAGAGCCAGAGGTAGCCAGTGGTCCGTTCGCGAGCAAGCAGGTCGGCCTTTCCGTCCCCGTTCATGTCCCCGACTCCGACGAGGGTGTTCATGCTGTTCCATCCACGCCCGATCAGGACGGCGGCTCTCCAGCCGCCGGTGCCGGTGCCGGAGTACAGGTAGAGGTTCCCGTCGGACGTGCGACGCGCGACGAGGTCAGGGAGGCCGTCGCCGGTGAGGTCACCGGCGCCGAGGATGGCGTTGAACTGGTTCCACCCGCGCCCGACAACGAGCGCCGGCAGGATCCACCCCCCGCGTCCGTTCCCCCGGTAGAGCAGGAGGTCTCCGTTGGAGGCGAGGCGGGCGACCACGTCCTGCGCGCCGTCGCTGTTGACGTCACCCACCGTGTCGATGGCACTGAACACGCCCCAGCCGGCACCGATCTGCACGCCCGTGGCGATCGAGCCACGGCCGTTCCCGGCATAGAGCTTCAGATAACCGGTCGTCCAGCGGGCGATGACGTCGTTCTTCCAGTCGCCGCTGAAGTCGGCGGTGCTGTTCGACAGGGAGGCGGCCGGCATCGGCAGGGTCGTGAACGCGTAGGTCCCACACGTCTGGTCGTAGTCGAGGGTCTTTGCGGCGTTGAGCCACTGCGTCAGGTAGACCCGGCCACCGGAGAAGCTCGGCTGCGTGCACTTGTCGAGCGCCTCGTTCGGGTAGTCGAGCGTGCCGGATGCCGCCCAGACGGGCACCCCGGGCAGTCGCCAGGTGCCGACGATCGCCTGCCAGCCCGAGGTGTAGGAGTAGAGCCCGTACGAGAACCCGGCGTCGCGCAGACCGCGCATCAGCCCCTCGACGACGTAGCGGTTCTCGGCCCGCTTCAGGGTGCTACCGCCCGGCCACGGCTGCGCCGGCCGCGGCTCGACGTCGACCCAGATCATCCGCGGGGCCCAGCCGGCGACCGTGTGCACGGCGGCGACGGCACTGGTCGCCTCGGCGTAGCCGACGTTCGAGAGACGCCCGGCGCGGGTGGTCGACGACCACGGCCCCTTCGACCCGTAGGTCGTCAGCTGGGCGGCCGTCGGGAATCCCGCCATCGTGTACGCCTGGGTGGGCACCGGCCGAGCCTTTGCCCAGCCGACCTGAGTGGCGACGCAGGGGTTCTGGGTGAAGGGCAGCCCGTTCGTCAGGCCGACGACGAGGAACTGCGACGACGTCGGCGGGAACGTCGAGGGGCACTGCGGCCACGAGATGTCGTTGCCGACCTGCACCGCCGCCTGCGCGCTGGGCGTGACGGCGACACCGATCGTCAGCCCGACGGCCGCGAGAGGGATGAGGGCAAGGCGGCGCAACCTGCCCAGGATGCTGACGGTTCTCGGGCGATCTGACATGACGGACCCCTCCCTCGGGTCTCTTCCAGTGTGGGCCACCCACCGGGCCCCCAGCCGGACTTTGTGACGCACGAGTCCGTGCAGCGTGGGCCCACATCACGAGAGTCCCCGTCACCGAGTTACGCTGGCCGCGTGAGCGACATCACCTCGCGGCCGGCCCGCGACACCAAGGTCGCCGTCATCGGCGCAGGGGGCCGGATGGGGAGCGAGGCGATGCGGGCCGTCGAGGCCGCGGACGGCCTCGTCCTCGTCGGCGACTTCGACGCCGGCGACGACCTCGGCGAGCTCGGCGGCGCCGAAGTAGCCATCGAGTTCACCGTCCCCGACGCCTCGCCCAGCAACGTCGCCCACTGCGTCGCACGCGGTGTGCACGTCGTCGTCGGGACGACGGGCTGGGACGACGAGCGCCTCGCCGCGCTGCAGGAGCAGCTGGCAGAGGCGCCGCCCTCCCGCACCGGCAGTCCCGTCGGCGTGCTGATCGCCCCCAACTTCGCGATCGGCGCGCTGTTGATGATGTCGTTCGCCGCCAAGGCGGCCCCGTTCTTCGAGTCGGTGGAGGTGATCGAGCTGCACCACCCGGCCAAGGTCGACGCGCCGTCCGGCACGGCGGCCCGGACCGCGACGATGATCGGCGACGCCCGCGCCGCCGCCGGCACGGCCGCGGTGCCCGACGCGACGACCCAGGACCCCGACGGCGCGCGCGGGGCCCAGGTCAACGGCATACCGGTGCACTCGGTGCGGCTGCGCGGGCTCACCGCGCACCAGGAGGTGCTGCTCGGCAGCGCCGGCGAGATGCTGACGCTGCGGCACGACTCCTTCGACCGGGGGTCGTTCATGTCCGGCGTCATCGCCGCCGTGCGAGCCGTGCCCGACCACCCCGGCCTGACCGTCGGCCTCGAGCACTACCTCGGCATCGACTGAGCATCCGGCGCCGATGGCGCCGGGCCCTCGTCAGTCGACGACGAGGACGACGTGGAGGGTGCGCGGACCGTGCACGCCCTCCACGCGTTCGAGCTCGATGTCGCTCGTCGCGCTGGGCCCGCTGACCCACGTCAGGGGCCGGCCGGCGACGACGCTGTCCCGCAGGCGCCCCACCGCCTCCGGCACGCCGGTGACGACGTCGGACCGCCTCCACGATGCACACGTGCAGGTCGGGGACGAGGGTGAGCGCCCGGGCCCCTTGTCCGGAGGAGTGGTCGAGGATGATCGTGCCGGTCGTCGCGATCCCGACCGACGACGTCGTGACGACCCCGTCGAGGGCATCGAGGGCGGCGGGTCCGGGACGACCGTCGGACTGCACCGACGCCTCCGTGACGACCGTGACACCGGCGGTGGCGATCGCCGTGGTCAGGGTCTCGGGCAACCCCTGCGGGAGCACGACGCTGGCGACCGACCGGGCCGTGAGTGCCGCGGCGACGGCGCTGTCGAGGTCCGCCCGTGAGGTGCGCTCGACGCTCGCCCGGTAGTCGACGATCCGCTCCTCGAAGAGGTCGAGGACCTCGGCCCGGCCGGCCGGGGGAGCCAGCCCGCCGGTCGGTTCCGGCGCGTCGGTGCGGGCATGGTGGGTGCCGGGGACGGCGAGGGCGGAGCGCACGCGGGCCAGCACCTCGTCACGGGCGGTCACGGCGCTCATGATCGGCCCACCGCCCGCCACCACTGACGGAAGGTCTGTTTCGGTGGCGCCGGCGCATCCCGGGCCGTGCTCCAGGACGTCAGCGGCCAGGGGAGGCGACCGAGCGTGGTGCGGCTTCCGAGCAGCCGGCCCGTCGTCGTGGCTGCGTTCTGCGCCTTCTCGAGCCGGCTGGCCCCGCTCAAGGTCCACGAGCCGGCCCGCATCGCCAGGCCCTCGGCGCTGGGTCGCGAGCGGTGGTCGTCGACGACCTGGGTCCGCAGGTGCACGAGCAGCTCGGGGATCTCGATCCGGACCGGGCAGACGTCGAAACAGGCACCGCAGAGGGTCGAGGCGTAGGGCAGCGACTTCTCCACCGCTCCCTGCCGCCCTCGGAGCATCGGCCCGAGGACCGCGCCGATCGGGCCGGGGTAGACCGAGCCGTAGGCGTGCCCGCCGACCCGCTCGTAGACGGGGCAGACGTTGAGGCAGGCCGAGCACCGGATGCAGCGCAGCGCCTGCCGGCCGACGACGTCGGCGAGCACCGAGGTGCGGCCGTTGTCGACGAGGACGACGTGGACCTCCTGTGGCCCGTCGCCCGGCGTCACTCCGGTCCACATCGAGGTGTAGGGGTTCATCCGCTCACCGGTCGACGACCGGGGGAGCAGCTCCATGAAGACCGACAGGTCCTCCCACGTGGGGACGAGCTTCTCGATCCCGACGACGGACACGAGCGTCTCGGGGAGTGTGAGGCACATCCGCCCGTTGCCCTCGGACTCGACGACGACGAGCGTGCCGGTCTCCGCCACAGCGAAGTTCGCTCCGGAGACGGCGACCTTGGCGCGGAGGAACTTCTCGCGGAGGTGGAGCCGGGCCGCCTCCGCGAGTCGGGCCGGGTCGTCGCTGAGGTCGTCGGGGGCGGGCACCCCGACGTGCCCCATCTCGCGGGCGAAGATCTCGCGGACCTCGGACCGGTTGCGGTGGATCGCCGGGACGAGGATGTGGCTGGGCAGGTCGTCCCCGAGCTGGACGATGAGCTCGGCGAGGTCGGTCTCCCAGGCGCTGATGCCGGCGGCCTCGAGCGCCTCGTTGAGACCGATCTCCGCGGTGGCCATCGACTTGACCTTGACAACCTCGTCGGCGCCCTTGCTGCGGGCGATCTCGATGACGACGGCGTTGGCCTCGTCGGCGTCGCGGGCCCAGTGGACCGTCGCCCCGGCCTCGACGAGCTTCTCCTCGAGCTGGACGAGGTAGGTGTCGAGCGAGGCGAGGACCCGGTCCTTGGTCTCGGCGCCCTCGACGCGCAGCTGCTCCCAGTCCGCGACCTCGTCGACGACGGCGGACCGCTTGGCCCGGATCGTCGCCGTGGCGTGACCGAGGTTGCGCCGCAGCTGGGGGTCGGCGAGCGCGGCCTTCGCGGCGACGGGGAACGCCGGCATCCCGACGAAGGTGCGGCTCATGCGGGGTGCTCCTGGGTCGAGGCGAGGATCTCGGCGAGGTGCATCGTGCGCACCCCGGAGCGCTGGCGATCGAGCAGCCCGCCGATGTGGGCCAGGCACGAGTTGTCGCCGGCGACGACGACCTCGGCGCCGGTCGCGCGGACGTGGCGGGCCTTGTCAGCACCCATCGCGACCGACACGTCGGAGTTCTTCATCGCGAACGTGCCGCCGAAGCCGCAGCACTCCTCGGCGGCGGGCAGCGTGACGAGGTCGATGCCGCGCACCTGCTGGAGCAGCCGCAGCGGTCGGTCGCCGACCCGGATCATCCGCATCGAGTGGCAGGTCGGGTGGTAGGTGACGCGGTGCGGGAAGTAGGCCCCGACGTCGGTCACCGCGAGCACGTCGACGAGGAACTCCGACAGCTCGTGGACGCGGGGCGTCAGGGCGGTGACGTCGCGCTCGAGGCCGGCGTCACCGACGCGACGGGCGAGCCCGGCGTGCTGCTGCCGCACCGAGCCGGTGCACGAGCCGGACGGGACGACGACGGCGTCGTAGGCGCCGAACACGTCGACGAAGGAGCGCACGAGCGGGACGGCCTCGTCGGCATACCCCGTGTTGGTGAACATCTGCCCGCAGCACGTCTGGGCACGGGGGAACTCGACGGTGCACCCGAGCCGCTCGAGGAGCGTGACGACGGCCCGAGGCGTCTCGGGCCACATGGTGTCGTTGAAGCAGGTGGCGAACAGGGCAACCCTCATGGGGACCAACCTAGGCCCAGCCGACCGCGCGCAGGCCGGCGGCGGTGAGGGCGCCGAGGACCACGACGACGAGGAACGGCGCCCGGAGCACGAGCGCGACGACCGCGACCCCGAGCGCGGCGAGCCGCGCGTCGAGGACGACCGTGCCTCCCGGCCCACCGAGTGACTGGGTGGCCACGAGGGCGGCGAGCAGCGCCACGGGCAGGGCCGCGGTGACCCGTTTCACCCGCGGGTGCTCGAGGTGCCGGGCCGGGACGAGGTGGCCGGCGAGCTTGAGCGCGAAGGCGCACGCGGAGCCGACGAGAACGGCCGTCCACAGGCTCATGCCGCCCCCCGGGGCCGCCGCAGCGCGATGAGGGCAGCTCCCGACGCGAGGATCACCGGGATGCCGGCCGGCAGCGCGGGCATCAGCGCCGCGGCGACGACCGACCCGACCACCGCGATCGCGACGGCGTCGCGGTCTCGGAGCCGCGGCCACAGCAGGGCGGTGAAGGCGGCGACGGCGGCCGCGTCGAGACCGTAGGTGCGGGGGTCGCCGATCGTGTTGCCGATGAGCGCACCGGCGAGGGTCATGAGGTTCCACAACCCGTAGACGCTCAGGCCGGCGACCCAGAAGCCGAGGCGAGAGCTGCGCGGATCGGGTTGCGACACAGCCACGGCGGTCGACTCGTCGATCGTCAGCTGGGCCGCGGCGACCCGCCGGGCACCGCGGACGGCGAGGAGCTGGGTCAGCTCGAGGGCATAGAGACCGTTGCGGATGCCGAGCATGGACGCGGTGGCGATCGCCGACGGCGCGGCCGCGATCCCCCCGGCGCCGATGATCCCGACGAAAGCGAACTGCGAGCCGCCGGTGAACATGAGCAGGGAGAGAGCACACGCCTGCCACACGTCGAGACCGGCAGCCACGGCCAGCGCGCCGAAGCTGATGCCGTAGGCCCCGGTGGCAACCCCCACCGAGACTCCCTGACGCACGATGCGGCGCCGATGGGCCCCGCCCCATGGCAGGCCCGGCCCTTCCTCCGCGGGCACGCCGGGACTCAGGGCCCGGCGACGACGGCGCTCAACCGCACCTCGCGGGCCGTCCCGCCGTCGGGGGAGACGACCCGTTCGCGGTGGGCGCCGTCCACGCCCATCCCCGCGGACTCGAGGAACGCGCGGGTCGCCTCGTCGGCGGCGAGCAGCCACGTCGCCAGCTCGGCCCGGCCGCGGCCGCGCGCGGTGTCGACGGCGGCGTTGAGCAGCCGCGAGCCGTGCCCCTGCCGCCGGGCCTCGGGGTGGACGGCGAGGACGAGCAGCTCCGCCGCACCCACGCCGTCGGGGTCCTCGGACGGCCCGACCGCGGCGAAGCCGACGACCTGCTCGCCGGCACAGGCCACGAGGAGCAGGTGATCCGGCGTCGGTGGCTGGGACAGCGACTCGCGCCAGGCGATGGTGAAGGCCCGGGGCTCGAACTGGTCGAGCACCTCGGGGGCGAGGTGGGCGGCATACGCCTCCCGGTAGACGACCGCCTGGACGAGCCCGACGGCCGGGGCGTCCGACACCCGGGCCACGCGCACGCTCGCGTCGGCGACCGGGCCGCGGTCGCCCGCTCCGTCGTGGTCGTGCTCGTGGCTGTGGTCGTGCTCGTGGTTGTGCTCGTGCGGGTGGTCGTGTGCTGCGCTGGCGTCTGGAAGTCCCGGAGTGTCCACCCCGGCATCCTCTCAGGCGCGCCGAGGACCACCACCTTTGCCCGACCCGGCGGTGATCTCGCATACTGGACTCATGTATGGCAACGACGTCATCGACCCGAACGTCCCGCTCAACGCCTCCGAGACGGAGGCCTACGAGCAGGAGCGGGCGCGCGACGAGCCGCCACGTGCCGACCTCGCGGCCGCCGGGGACTTCGACGCGCTCATCGCCGCGGACCAGCGGATCGAGCCGCGGGACGCGATGCCGGACACCTACCGCGACACGCTCGTGCGCCAGATCGCCCAGCACGCCCACTCCGAGATCATCGGGATGCAGCCCGAGGGCAACTGGATCACCCGCGCGCCGTCGCTGCGACGCAAGGCGATCCTCATCGCCAAGGTGCAGGACGAGGCCGGGCACGGGCTCTACCTCTACTCTGCGGCCGAGACACTCGGAGTCGACCGGCAGGAGCTGCTCGACCGGCTGCACGACGGCAAGCAGAAGTACTCCTCGATCTTCAACTACCCGACGCTGACCTGGGCCGACTGCGGCGCCATCGGCTGGCTCGTCGACGGTGCGGCGATCATGAACCAGGTGCCGCTGTGCCGGTGCTCCTACGGCCCGTACGCCCGCGCGATGATCCGGGTCTGCAAGGAGGAGAGCTTCCACCAGCGGCAGGGCTTCGAGATCCTCTGGAACCTGATGCGCGGCACCGAGGCCCAGCAGGCGATGGCGCAGGACGCCGCCGACCGCTGGTGGTGGCCGGCACTGGCGATGTTCGGTCCGCCCGACACGGGGGAGGCCGCGGCCAAGGGCGGCCACACCGAGCAGTCGATGGCCTGGGGGATCAAGCGGTTCGCCAACGACGACCTGCGCCAGAAGTTCGTCGACATGATGGTGCCGCAGGCCCAGAAGCTCGGGCTGACCCTGCCCGATCCCGACCTGCGCTGGAACGAGGAGCGCGGCCACTGGGACTTCGGACCGATCGACTGGGACGAGTTCTGGCGGGTGCTGCGCGGTGACGGGCCGTGCAACGCGGAGCGGATCAGCCACCGACGGGCCGCCCACGAGGACGGTGCCTGGGTGCGGGAGGCGGCGACGGCGTATGCCGCCAAGGCGGCCGAGCGGTCCGCGACGAGTGCCGCGTGAGCGCGCGGCACGTCGAGGCGAGCTGGCCGCTCTACGAGGTCTTCGTCCGGGGCAAGCGAGGGCTCTCGCACGTCCACGTCGGGTCGCTCCACGCTCCTGACGCGACGATGGCGCTGCGCAACGCGCGCGACGTCTACACCCGGCGCCAGGAGGGGGTGTCGCTCTGGGTCGTCCGGGCCGACGACATCACGGCGAGCAGCCCGGAGGAGAAGGACACCTTCTTCGACCCGGCGGCCGACAAGGTCTACCGGCACCCGACCTTCTACGACGTGCCCGAGGATGTCGAGTACCTGTGATTGCCGGAGAGCCATCGACGAACACGACCACCGCCCCCGGGACGGAGCCCGCTCCGTCCGCGGCCTACCTGCTCGCGATCGCCGACGACGCCCTCGTCTACGCCCAGCGTCTCGCCGAGTGGATGACCAACGCGCCCCAGATCGAGGAGGACATGGCGCTGGGCAACATCTCGCTCGACCTGCTCGGCCAGGCGCGCGGCCTCTACCCCTACGTCGGGTCGCTCGACGGGACCGGACGCGGCGAGGACGCCTACGCGATGGAGCGCGACGAACGCTCCTTCCGCAACGTCCACCTCGTCGAGCAGCCGCGGGGGGACTTTGCAGACGAGATGGCGCGGCTGCTGTGGTTCTCCGCCTGGCAGTGTGAGCTGCACGGTCGGTTGGCCGCCGGGTCCGACGCGATGCTCGCGGCGATCGCGGCCAAGTCGCTCAAGGAGGTGCGCTACCACCTCGAGCACGCGAGCCTGTGGGTCGTCCGCCTCGGTGACGGCACGTCCGAGTCGCACCGCCGCATGCAGGAGGCGCTCGTCCGGGTGGCCCCCTACGTGGAGGAGCTCTTCGACGACGAGCCGACGGCGTTGGCGGCCGTGGAGTCGGGCGCGCTCGTGGCGCCCCCCAGCGCGGCCCGGTCGGCTGTGGTCCGCGTCGTCGAGCAGGTCGTCGACCAGGCAACCCTCACGATGCCCGAGGCGCCGAGGTGGCGCTCCCGTGGCGGTCGCGACGGCGTGCACTCGCGGCCGATGGGCTCGCTGCTTGCGGAGATGCAGCACATCGCGCGGTCCCACCCCGGGGCGACCTGGTGAGCGTACCCAACGCCATACAGCTCGACTCGCCTGTGGCCCAGTCGATCTCGCGGATCCCCGACCCGGAGGTGCCGGTCATCTCGATCGCCGACCTGGGCATCCTGCGCGGGATCGAGGTCGACGAGGACGCGCGGACCGTGGTCGTGACGATCACCCCGACCTACTCGGGGTGCCCGGCGATGGAGGCGATCGCCGACCGGATCCGCTTCGAGGCCGGAGCGCTGTCGTATGCCGCCGAGATCCGCACGCGACTGGCCCCTGCCTGGACGACCGACTGGATGACGCAGGAGGGGCGGGAGGCGCTGCGCCGCTTCGGTATCGCCCCACCCGGCCCCGTGCCGGACCACGGCGCGGGACCGGTCCCCGTGCGGCTGTCGGTGCACGTCGTGGCGTGCCCGCGGTGCGGCTCCGAGGAGACGACCGAGCTGGCCCGCTTCGGGTCGACGGCGTGCAAGGCACTTCGGCGCTGCGACGTGTGCCGCGAGCCCTTCGACGAGTTCAAGGCGATCTAGGACCCCCATGACCAACCCGACCACCCGCGCCCGGCACCGGGCGCAGTTCCACGCGCTCGAGGTGGCCGCCGTCGAGCGGCTCACGGACGACGCGGTCGCCGTGACCTTCGCCGTACCGCCCGAGCTCGAGGAGGACTACGCCTTCGAGGCCGGGCAGCACCTCACCGTGCGGGCCACCATCGGCGGGGAGGACGTGCGCCAGTCCTACTCGATCTGCCAGTCGCGCAACGCCGTCGGCCAACGTCTCCGTCGCCGCGTGGCTGTCGCCCGGGTGCCGGAGGGGCGGATGTCGACGTGGTTCAACACCGCCGTTGCCGCCGGCGACGTCGTCGACGTGATGACCCCGCTCGGGTCGTTCACCTGCGCGACCGAGCCCAGCCGCATACGGCATCATGTCGGTGTCGCTGCAGGGTCGGGCATCACGCCCGTCCTCGCCCTGCTCACGACGGCCCTGGAGGAGGAGCCGGGCTCGCGGGTGACGCTGCTGCTCGGCAACCGTCGGACGAGCTCGATCATGTTCCTCGAGGAGCTCGAGGACCTGAAGAACCGCTTCCCGGGGCGGTTCCACCTCATCCACGTCCTCTCTCGCGAGGCCCAGGACGTCGAGCTCTTCCACGGCCGCCTCGACCGGGACCGGCTCGAGCGGATCTTCGCGACGCTCGTGCCGGTCGACCAGGTCGACGAGTGGTATCTCTGCGGACCGTTCGCGATGGTGACCGGCGCCCAGGAGCTGCTCGCCGAGCGGGGCGTCGACGCCGGCCACGTCCACCACGAGATCTTCCACGTCGACGACGGGACGGCGCCGGCGCGCCGCGTCGTCGTCGACGAGACCGCGCCACCCGAGGCGACCGTGACCGTCAACCTCGACGGGCGCACGACGGTCATCCCGATGCCGTCCCGCGACGAGACGGTGCTCGCGGCGACGCTGCGGGCCCGCCCCGATGCGCCCTACTCGTGCACCGGCGGGGTGTGCGGGACGTGCCGGGCGAGGGTCGTCGCCGGGGAGGTGCGGATGGACCGCAACTACGCGCTCGAGCCGGAGGAGGTGGCCGCGGGGATCGTCCTGGCGTGCCAGAGCCACCCGGTGACCGATGAGGTCACGCTCGACTACGACGCCTGACGGGCCGGTATGCAGTGCGCCCCGCGGTGGGTGCACACGGGAGGGCCGGGCGGGCGGGGCGGGGATAGGCTTCGGGCGTGCGGCAGTATCTCGACCTCCTCGACCACGTCCTGACCCACGGCCAGGAGAAGTCCGACCGGACCGGCACCGGCACGCTCAGCGTCTTCGGCCACCAGATGCGCTTCGACCTCGCAGACGGCTTCCCCGTGGTGACGACGAAGAAGCTGCACCTCCGCTCGATCATCGGCGAGCTGCTGTGGTTCCTCCGGGGCGAGACCAACGTGGCCTGGCTCCACGAGCGCGGCATCTCGATCTGGGACGAGTGGGCCGGGCCCGACGGTGACCTCGGACCGATCTACGGCTACCAGTGGCGCTCCTGGCCGACGCCGGACGGGCGCCGCGTCGACCAGATCGCGAAGGTCATCGAGCAGATCCGCACCAACCCCGACTCGCGCCGGCTCATCGTCTCGGCGTGGAACGTCGCCGACGTCGACGACATGGCCCTGCCGCCGTGCCACACGATGTTCCAGTTCTACGTCTCACCCCCGGGACCGAGCGGTCGCCGGCGGCTGTCCTGCCAGCTCTACCAGCGCAGCGCCGACATCTTCCTCGGCGTGCCCTTCAACATCGCCTCCTACGCCCTGCTCACCCAGATGATCGCGGAGCTGACCGACCTCGAGCCGGGGGAGTTCGTCCACACGCTCGGTGACGCGCACCTCTACCTCAACCACCTCGACCAGGCCCGGCTCCAGCTCACGCGCACGCCGCACCCGTTGCCGACGATGCAGATCACCCCGGGGAAGACGACGATCGACGCCTTCGACCTCGACGACTTCGAGCTCGTCGACTACGTGAGCGACCCGGGCATCCGTGCGCCGATCGCTGTCTGAGGGCCGGTTTCACCCGTGACGGAGATCGTGCTCATCGCCGCCGTCGCCCGCAACGGCGTCATCGGCGACGGTTCGGGGATGCCCTGGCACCTGCCCGAGGACCTCCGGTACTTCAAGCGCACGACGATGGGCCACCCGATGGTGATGGGCCGGCGCACCTTCGAGAGCATGGGCGCACTCCCGGGCCGACGCAGCATCGTCGTCACCCGTCAGCCCGACTGGGGTCACCTCGGGGTCGAGACGGCGCACTCCCTCGGCGAGGCCCTCGGGCTCGTCGCCGGGGTCGAGCTGGCGTTCGTCGTCGGTGGCGGTGAGATCTACCGGGAGGCGATGCCGTATGCCGCTCGCCTCCTGGTCACCGAGGTCGACCTCGCGCCGGCGGGGTCGGTCACCTTCCCCGCGATCGACGGCTCGACCTGGGAGCGGACCGACGCCGTTCCGGGGGAGGGGCTCGTCTGGTCCACCTGGGAGCGGCGGGACCGAGGGGCCGGTGGCGCCGCGGATCGGTCGGCACCGGCGCTGTAACGACTTCCTCGACCGGCCGATGGAGGGGGTGGCGAGGCGCCACTCGGACCCCCGAGCGGGTGGCGCCTCGTCCTTCTCGTCCCGGCCCGTCGCCGGCCCCGTCCCCAGGGCAGGGCAGGCGGACGGGGGCCGTCCACCCGGCGAGTGCTCGGCGGCGACCGGACGCCGCGGCGCTAACCTTTCCCCCATGGCAGACGCACCCCCGCTCGGTCGGGTCCTCTCGGCGATGGTCACGCCGATGCACCCGGACGGCTCCCTCGACCTCGACGCCGCCCAGCGGGTTGCCAGCCACCTCGTCGACGCCGGCCACGACGGCCTCGTCGTCTCCGGCACGACCGGCGAGTCCCCGACGACGACCGACGCCGAGAAGGTGCAGGTGCTCCGGGCCGTCGTCGAGGCGGTGGGGGACCGGGCCGTCGTCATCGCCGGGGTCGGCACCAACGCCACGGCCCACACGGTCGAGCTCGCCCAGCAGGCGGAGCGGGCCGGCGCCCACGCGCTGCTCGTCGTCACTCCCTACTACAACAAGCCACCCCAGGCCGGGCTCGTCGCGCACTTCACTGCCGCCGCCGACGCGACCGGCCTCCCGGTCATGGTCTACGACATCCCGGGCCGCTCCGGCATCGCGATCGCCCGAGAGACCTACCTCGCCATCGCCGAGCACGACCGGATCGTCGCCGTGAAGGATGCGCGCGCCGACCTGTGGCTGGCCGGCGAGCTGATGGAGTGCACCGACCTCCAGTGGTACTCCGGCGACGACGCGGCAAACCTGACCCACTTCGCCAACGGCGCCGTCGGCTTCGTCGGCGTCACCTCGCAGGTGAGCCCGGCGGCATACCGCGCGATGGCCGACGCGGTCCTCGACGGGCGCTGGGACGACGCCCGTGCGATCCACCGTGCCCTCACGCCGGCCGTCGACGCGGTCATGAACGTCACCCAGGGCGCGATCATGGCCAAGGCGGCTCTCGCCCACCAGGGCCTCATCGGTTCGGCGGCCGTGCGCCTTCCGCTCGTGCCCGCGACCGAGGAGCAGACCGCGCTGGTGCGCGCCGCCCTCGACGCCCCGAGCGCCGTCACCGGCGCCGTCCCCACCGACTGACAGGACCTCTGTGAGCCATCCTCACCCCGAGCTGCCCGCACCACCACCACTGCCCGACAACGCCCTTCGCGTCGTCGCCCTCGGTGGCCTGGGGGAGGTGGGCCGCAACATGGCCGTCCTCGAGACGAAGGGACGGCTCCTCGTCATCGACTGCGGGGTGCTCTTCCCCGAGGACAACCACCCCGGCGTCGACCTCATCCTCCCCGACTTCTCCGCGCTCGCCGACCGGCTCGACGACATCGAGGCGATCGTGCTGACCCACGGCCACGAGGACCACATCGGGGCGGTGCCCTACCTGCTGCGGCTCAAGGAAGACATCCCGCTCATCGGCTCGACCCTCACCCTGGCCCTCGTCGAGGCCAAGCTGAAGGAGCACCGGATCCGGCCGTTCACGATGACGGTGCGCGAGGGCCAGCGCGAGCAGCTCGGTGTCTTCGACCTCGAGTTCGTCGCGGTCAACCACTCGATCCCCGACGCGCTCGCCGTCTTCGTTCGCACCGAGGCGGGCACGCTGCTCCACACCGGTGACTTCAAGATGGACCAGCTGCCCCTCGACGGGCGGCTCACCGACCTGCGCGCCTTCGCGCGGCTCGGAGAGGAGGGGGTCGACCTCTTCCTCACCGACTCGACCAACGCCGACGTCCCCGGCTTCACCACGCCCGAGCTCGAGATCGCGCCGGCGATCGACAAGGTCTTCCGGCACGCCCAGCGCCGGGTCATCGTGGCCTGCTTCAGCAGCCATGTGCACCGGGTCCAGCAGGTGCTCGACGCGGCGGAGAAGGCCGGCCGCAAGGTGGCGATGGTCGGCCGGTCGATGGTCCGCAACATGGGGATCGCGGCCGAGCTCGGCTACCTCCGCGTGCCGGACGGCATCCTCGTCGACCTCAAGCGCCTCGATGCCCTGCGGGACGACGAGATCGTCCTCGTCTGCACCGGGTCGCAGGGCGAGCCGATGGCGGCCCTGTCGCGGATGGCCAACCGGGAGCACCGGATCGACGTCGGACCGGGCGACACCGTGCTGCTCGCCAGCAGCCTCATCCCCGGCAACGAGAACGCCGTCTACCGCGTCATCAACGGCCTCATGCGCCTCGGCGCCGACGTCGTCCACAAGGGCAACGCGAAGGTGCACGTCTCCGGCCACGCAAGCGCGGGTGAGCTGCTCTACTGCTACAACATCGTGCGGCCGCGCAACGTGCTACCCGTGCACGGCGAGTGGCGCCACCTCTATGCCAACTCCCGGCTCGCAGTCCTGAGCGGGGTACCCGAGGAGCGCGTGCTGCTCGCCGAGGACGGTGTCGTCGTCGACCTCGTCGATGGCGTGGCCTCCGTCGTCGGGGTCATCGCGTGCGGCTACACCTACGTCGACGGCAGCAACATCGGCGGCACCGACGAGGAGCTGCTCAAGGACCGTCGGATCCTGCGCGACGAGGGTTTCCTCACCTGCATCGTCGTGCTCGACGCCGCGACGGGCACGATCGCCTCCGGCCCGGAGATCACGGCCCGGGGCTTCGTCGAGGACGCCGTCGTGTTCGACGAGGTCATCCCGCGGGTCGCCGCGGGCCATCGAGGAGGCGGTCGCCGACGGGGTGCGCGACGACCACCAGCTCCAGCAGATCATCCGGCGCACCGTCGGGTCGTGGGTCGGCGGCAAGATCCGTCGTCGCCCGATGATCATCCCGGTCGTCCTGCAGGCCTGAGGATGCGCCGACCGATCGACCTCGCCATCGCGGCGGCCCTCGTCGGGCTCGGCCTCGTCGCGGCGCTGTCCCTGCTCGACGTGACGAGCCGGCCCGTCGTCGTGCTCCAGACGGCGGGCCCCTTCGTCGTGCTGGCGCTGCTGCTCGTCCTGCTCGCGACCCTGCTGCTGCGCCGGTGGTGGATGCTCGTGCCGGTCGGGCTCGCCCTCGTGGTCGCCGGGATGGTCGCGGTGCCGGACTTCATCGCCCACACGACGCCGGGGGCCGATCACGACCTGACCGTGATGGCGGCGAACCTCAGGATCGGCCAGGCCGACCCGGAGCAGCTGATGAGGGCGGTGCGCGACCATGCCGTCGACGTGCTCGTCCTCACCGAGGTCACTCCGGCCGAGGTCGACCGGCTCGATGCCCAGGGGGCCGACACCTACTTCACCGCTCGTGAGGGACAGGCGATGGCGGACTCGCCCACCGGCACCCTCGTCTGGTCGCGCTACCCCCTCAGCCTCCTCAGCCCCGGCGACGACGGGTCGATCGAGCAGACCCCCAACCGGCAGCCGGAGGTGGCGGTGTCGGTCAGCGGCGAACGGGTCCGGCTCAAGGCCGTCCACGCGATGGCGCCGCTGCGGGACCTGACGGGGGAGTGGCGGGTCAGCCTCCTCGCCCTCCAGAGGTGGCGCGAACGCCAGCCCGCCGGCGAGGCCTTCGTGATGGCGGGCGACTTCAACGCCTCGGCGGGACACCCGGGGTTCCGGGCCGTCGCCGACGGGGCGGTCGACGCGCAGCGGGCGGCCGGGCAGGGCTGGGTGCGCACGTGGCCCTTCGTTGGCCAGCGGCTCCCGGCCTACGTCCAGCTCGACCACCTGCTCAGCCGCGGCCTCACCCTCGTCGAGGCCGGGCAGGTCGCGATGCATGGCACCGACCACGCAGCGGTCTGGGCGGCATACGCCCTCGACTGACACGCGCTTTCGCCGCCCCGGTTACCAAACGTGCGGTCAGAAGGCGGTTTGGCCGCACGTTTCGTAGCCCGGGTCACCAGGGGCGGACGGCCTCGGCGTCGCGGGGGTCGTCGCCGTCGATGACCCAGCCACGCTCGCCGCGAGTCCAGGTCGCCGTGGTCCCGTGCGCCACGAGGGCACGTATGCCGCTCACGAGCCGGTCGACGCCCTCCGCGGTCGAGCCGAGGCCGAGGCTCGCCCGCACCGCCGTTCCCGGACGCTCGCCGAAGGGCTCGGCCGCCAGGTCGTCGAGCAGCTCGTCAACGAGGACGTGGGCGCAGAACCGGCCGTCGCGCACGCCGATGCCGTGCTCGACCGCGAGCACCTGGGAGACCAGCGAGGAGTCCCAGCCCGCGACGGTGAAGGCGACGACGCCGACGCGGTCGTGGGCCTCGCCGAAGATCGAGAGCACCTCGACCCCCTCGACCTGCGAGAGCCCGGCCCGCAGCGCCGCGAGCAGGTCGCTCTCGTGGCGCTCGATCTCGGCGCGGTGACCCGCGATGGTGGCGCAGGCGGCCGCGAGCGCGACCGCGCCGATGACGTTGGGGCTGCCGCCCTCATGCCGGGCCGCCCCCGTCGCCCAGGTCGTCGTGTCGGCGGTGACGTTCGTCGTCGCCCCGCCGCCGGCGAGGTAGGGCGTGCCGGCGTCGAGCCAGTCGGCGCGGCCCGCGAGCACCCCGGCCCCGTAGGGCGCGTAGGTCTTGTGTCCGGAGAAGGCGACGTAGTCGGCATCCCAGCCGGCGAGGTCGATCGGCCGGTGCGCCGACAGCTGTGCGGCATCGACGGCGATCCGGGCGTCGTGCCGGTGTGCCAGGGTCGCGAGGTGATCGACGGGCCACACCTCACCGGTGACGTTGGAGGCGGCCGTGACGACGACGAGCCGGTGCGGGGCCGGGTGGGCGGCGAGGGCCTCGTCGAGCAGGTCGACGGCCTCGGCCACGGTGCGGGGCACGGGCAGCCGCACCGTCCGCAAGCGGCCCCAGGGCAGCAGGGTCGAGTGGTGCTCGGTGCCGAAGACGAAGACCGTCGTCGCGTCCGGGAGCGCCTTGGACAACAGCGCCCACGAGTCGGTCGTCGAGCGCGTGAACACCACGGTGTCGTCGGCCCGGACGCCGACGAAGCGCCCCACCTCCGCGCGGGCCTGCTCGTACCACGCGCTCGTGAGGCGCGATGCGTAGCCGGCGCCCCGGTGCACCGACGAGTAGGTCTCGAGGGCGCGGTCCACGGCGTCGCGCACGACGGTCAGGGCGGGTGTCGAGGCGGCGTGGTCGAGGTTGGCGTAGGGGGTCGGTCCCGCGAGGGTCGGCACCGTCAGGCCGGCGCCCACGACCGTCGGGAGGCCGGTCGTCGTGGCGTCAGCGGGGGTGGCGACGTGCAGGGGCCGGCTAGGCGGGGCGGCCGGGGCTCCGGCGCAGCGCCATGAGGAGACGGGGTGGACGGGGTGGACGGACATGGGAGTGCTCCAGGGTTCTGGGACCCACCGGATGCAGGTCCGCGCTTGCCGTTCCCTGCGCGAGTGCGGCAGGGGACGGCCGGGTCGTCACCCGGAGCACCCCACCGCGGAGGAGGGTTGCTGACCAGCGAGCCGGGGCTTGTCACTGGCACTCATGACCTGCGCCGACGATAGGGTCCGGTCGCCGTCCGTGTCCACACTCCGGATCGGACGCCCGGGATGTGAGACACCTGCCGTCCGGGCCGAGTCCGGACATGCGGGGCGGGGCCTCCGAACGGGCGGCCGACCGGACCCTCCTGTTGCGCGTGTGACGCGTGAGTTCAGCCTGACGGTCAACTACGGTGCAACCATGGCGACTCGTCCGTCCAACAGCCCACGCTCCGGCCCGACCGCATCAGGTCGGGCCACGGCGTCATCGGCCGGCGCCTCCTCGCGTCCCGCCGCCGCCCGTCCCGCCGCTGCCCGCGCGAGCCGACCCGCTCCGCGCAAGCCCGCGGCCCGCAGCGCGGCCCCCAAGACCGGCAAGACCGCGGCCACGAGCAAGGCGCGTGGGGGCGGCCTGCCGCTGCCGCTCCGCGCCGTGCGCACCACGTGGATGGGCGTCTCGCACGTCGCCGGTGGAGCCGTCCGCCGCGTCGGCAGCAGCGCGTTGGACCTCGAGCCGGAGCACCGCCGCGACGGCCTCGCCTTCTCGCTGCTCGCGCTCGCCGTCGTCATCGCTGCGCGGGAGTGGTGGGGAGTCTCGGGGACCTTCGGCGACGTCGTCCACGCCGTCGTCGCGGGGACCTTCGGCCGGGTGGCGTATGCCGTGCCGCTCGTCCTGCTCGCCCTCGGCCTGCGCCTGATGCGCGCGCCCCAGGACGACGGCACGACCAACCGCGTCGTCGTCGGACTCATCGCCCTCACCTTCTCCGCCTGCGGCCTGGCCCACCTCGACGCCGGGATCCCCAACCCGCCCGACGGCGCCGGCCCGATGCGTGCCGCCGGCGGCATCCTCGGCTTCCTCGCCTCGAGCCCCCTCGCCGCGGCGATCTCGAGCTACGGCGCCCTCGCGCTGCTCCTCCTGCTGGGCGTCTTCGGGCTGCTCGTGCTCACGGCCACGCCGGTGACGATGATCCCCGAGCGGTTGCGCCAGCTGCGCTCACTCGTGCTGCGGCGCGACCCCGATGACCACCACGACGCCGACGCGGACTTCGAGCCCGAGCGCCCGGCCGGCAAGCCCGCCAAGCGCGCCCGCCGGGAGGCCGTGGACCTCTCCGAGCGTGACGGCGACGAGGCGTTCCGCCAGGCCGCTCAGGTCCGCGCCGATGCGGAGGCCGCCGAGGCTGCCGCCGCCGCGGGCACCCCGGCCGGGGGGCCACGCCCGGGGGAGAAGCGTCCCACCGAGCCGGGTGTCCTCGCCCCGCGGCCCGGTGGCCGCAAGGGCGTCGACGCCACCGACCCGAAGACCCACGGCGCGCCCCCGGTGCGGACCGTCGGTCCGAAGGCCGAGCTCGTCCCGCCGCCGATGACCGACCTGCCCGCCCGGGCCCTGCAGCTCTCCCTCGAGGGCGACGTCACCTACCACCTGCCCGACCACGCGATGCTCACCCCGGGGCCGGCCCACAAGACCCGGAGCGAGACCAACGACCGCGTCGTCGAGTCGCTCACCGGGGTCTTCGACCAGTTCGACATCGACGCCGCCGTCACCGGCTTCACCCGGGGGCCGACGGTCACCCGCTACGAGGTGGAGCTCGGCTCGGGCACGAAGGTGGAGCGGGTCACCGCCCTGTCGAAGAACATCGCGTATGCCGTCGCCTCCGCCGACGTGCGCATCCTCAGCCCGATCCCGGGCAAGTCGGCCATCGGCATCGAGATCCCCAACCTCGACCGCGAGAACGTCTCGCTCGGTGACGTCCTGCGCAGCCAGACCGCGCGCGGCAACGAGCACCCGATGGTGATGGGTGTCGGCAAGGACGTCGAGGGCGCCTACGTCATCGCCAACCTCGCGAAGATGCCGCACCTGCTCGTCGCGGGCGCGACCGGCTCGGGCAAGAGCTCCTTCGTCAACTCGATGATCACCTCGATCCTGATGCGGGCCACGCCCGAGGAGGTCCGGATGATCCTCGTCGACCCCAAGCGGGTCGAGCTCACGGCATACGAGGGCATCCCGCACCTGATCACCCCGATCATCACCAACCCGAAGAAGGCCGCGGAGGCCCTCGCGTGGGTCGTCAAGGAGATGGACCAGCGCTACGACGACCTGGCCGCCTTCGGCTTCAAGCACATCGACGACTTCAACAAGGCGGTCCGCGCGGGCAAGGTCAAGCCGCTGCCGGGCTCGGAGCGCCAGCTGACGACCTACCCCTACCTCCTCGTCGTCGTGGACGAGCTCGCCGACCTGATGATGGTCGCCCCGCGAGACGTCGAGGAGTCGGTCGTCCGGATCACGCAGCTGGCGCGCGCCGCCGGCATCCATCTCGTGCTCGCCACCCAGCGCCCGTCGGTCGACGTCGTCACCGGCCTGATCAAGGCCAACGTGCCCTCCCGGATGGCATTCGCGACGAGCTCGCTCGCCGACTCCCGGGTCGTGCTCGACCAGCCCGGCGCCGAGAAGCTCATCGGCCAGGGTGACGCGCTCTTCCTGCCGATGGGCGCGAGCAAGCCGATGCGTGTCCAGGGCGCGTGGGTCAACGAGTCGGAGATCCACGAGGTCGTCAAGTTCGTCACGACCCAGCTCAAGCCCAACTACGTCGAGGACGTCACCGTCGCGGCCCCGAAGAAGCAGATGGACGACGACATCGGCGACGACCTCGACGTCCTGCTCCAGGCGACCGAGCTCGTCGTGACGACCCAGTTCGGGTCGACCTCGATGCTCCAGCGCAAGCTGCGGGTCGGCTTCGCCAAGGCCGGGCGGTTGATGGACCTGCTCGAGTCGCGCGGCATCGTCGGCCCGAGCGAGGGCAGCAAGGCCCGCGACGTCCTCGTCCGTCCGGACGACCTGGACCAGACCCTCGCCCTGCTGCGCGGCGATGACGTCGCCCACCCCAACGACCCGACCGACGAGGAGCTGGGCCTCACGGTCCCGGCCCCCTACGAGAACGAGGTCGTGGCCGTCGGCGAGGAGCCCCCGCCCGCGGCGGCCGTGTCGTCTGCACCCATGGACGACGAGCCGCACCAGCGGACCGCCGCCCTCGTGGCCGAGCGGAGCGAGCGGCGCGGTGACGAGACGGCCCACGTCCCCGTCGCTGCGTGGACCCCGGGGGTCATCGAGCCGCGGGTCGAGGAGGAGGACGAGGAGTCGGAGGACGCCTGGGGCCTCACCGACCGTGGCGCGCGGGGCTATCGCGAGCGCGACTGAGTCCTGACTGACGGCCGGTCAGGGGTTGAACCGGTAGCCGAGCCCGGGCTCGGTGACGAGGTGGCGGGGTGCGGCCGGGTCGATCTCGAGCTTGCGGCGAAGCTGGTTGGCGTAGACGCGCAGGTAGTTCGACTCACGGCCGTAGGCGGGACCCCAGACCTCACGGAGCAGGTCTTGGCGGGAGACGAGGTGCCCCGGCTCCCGGCAGAGGGCCTCGAGCAGCCGCCACTCGGTGGGCGTGAGGCGGACCACGTCTCCGGCGACGACGGCTCGACGCTCGGCGAAGTCGAGGGTGAAGTGGCTCGTCTCGAGGATGCCCAGCCGACGGCCGACGTCACCGCCGCGCCGCACGGCCGCACGCACCCGGGCGAGCAGTTCCTCGACGCCGAAGGGCTTCGTCACGTAGTCGTCGGCCCCGAGGTCGAGCGCCTCGATCTTGTCGTCGGGCTCGTGCCGGGCCGACAGCACGATCACCGGGACGACCGAGGCGGCCCGGATGCGGCGCAGCACCTCGGTGCCGTCGAGGTCGGGCAGGCCGAGGTCGAGGATGACGACGTCGGGGGCGTCCTCGAGGACCGACTGCACCGCCGTGCGACCGTCACCCGCCGTGACGACCTCGTTGCCGTGCGCCCGCAGGGCGATGGCGAGGGTGCGCTGCAGGCGCGGGTCGTCGTCGACGACGAGCACTCGTGTCACGGGTCCTCCTGAGCCGTGGGGTGAGCGGCAGCCGGGGTCAGCGGTAGCTCGATGACCATGGTGAGGCCACCGCCGGGGGTGTCCTCGGGCACGAGTGAGCCTCCCATGACGGTCATCAGCCCGCGGGCGACCGCGAGGCCCAGGCCGAGGCCGTCGCCCTGCGGCCTGTCGCCGGCTCGCTGGAAGGCGGCGAAGATCCGCTCCTTGTCGTGGTCGGCCACGCCCGGTCCACGGTCGATGACGCGCAGCTGCACCGTGTCCCCGATGCAGCCGGCGGTGACGCGGACGTCGGCGTCGCCGCTGTGCCGCAAGGCGTTCTCGACGATGTTGGCCAGCACACGGTCGAGCAGCCCGAGGTCGGCCCGGACGAGTGGCAGGTCGGGCTCGAGGGCGATCTCGACCCGCTCGGGGGCGGAGGTGGTGCGCACCGTCGACACCACGGCGTCGAGCAGGTCGATCGAGTGGTGGTGGGGTCGTACCGCTCCGGTCTCGAGGCGCGAGAGGTCCAGCAGGTTGCCGATGAGGGCGTCGAGGCGGTCGGCGCTCTCCTCGATCGACTCGAGCAGCTCCGCCTCGTCCTCGGGGGGCAGCTCGAGGGCGGCCTGGCGCAGTGTCGAGACGGCGGCCTTGATGCTCGACAGGGGTGTACGTAGGTCGTGGGAGACCGCGGCGAGCAGGGTCGTCCGGGCGGCGTTGTCGCGGGCGAGACCGGCGGCCTCACGGGCGGCCCGGATGAGCTGCTCGCGTCCGTGCAGGATCGCGGCGTGGGCGGCGTACGCGTTGACGACCCGCTGGTCTTCGGCGGCCATCGGTGGACCGTCGAGCAGAAGGTGCACCCCGTCGTCGACCGTGACGTCGACCACCCAGGTGACGCCGGGCGGCAGGACGCTCCCGGGCGGCAGCAGGCTGTCGGTCGAGGCGACGATCCTGGGCGGCCCGTCGTCGTGCGACTCGCTGAGCACGGCAGCCCGCATGCCGAGGTCGTCCCGGGCACGGTCGAGCAGGGCTGGCAGAGGGCGGGGCTCCGCAAGGAGGTCGCGGCTCATGGTGGCGAGGGCGGATGACTCCCGCTCGGCCGAGACGGCCTGCTCGGTGCGTCGGGCGGCGACGTTGACGACGGACGAGACTGCCATCGCCACGAGCACGAAGACGGCGAGGGCCAGGGCGTTCGGTGGGTCGCTGATCGTCAGGGTGCCGCGAGGCTCGGTGAAGAACCAGTTGACGACGAGCGAGCCGACGACGGCGCAGAAGAGTGCGGGCCAGATGCCGCCGATGAGAGCGCAGGCGACAGTCAGGGCCAGGTAGAGCAGCAGGTCGAGCGACAGGGTGTGTCCCTCGCGTGTCGCGACCAGCACGCCGGTGAGGACGACGAGGGCGATCACGGCGAGCACCAACCCGGCGACGACCCGACGGGTAGGCAGGCCGGTGGACCGCGAGCGTCGGCGGCCCACCTTGGAGCCCTCGTGCGTGACGAGGTGCACGTCGATGTCTCCCGACCCGTCGGCGACCTCCGAGGCGATGCTCGGTCGCAGGATCTGCTGCCACCGACCTCGGCGGCTCACCCCGACGACGATTTGGGTCGCGTTGACGCCGTGCGCGTGGTCGAGGATGGCCTCGGCGATGTCGTGCCCCGACACGTCGTGGAAATCGGCGCCCAAGTCGCGGGCAAGCTTGCGCAGCCGTGAGAGTACCGCCGGGTCGGTCGACGTCAGACCCTCGGCGGACCGGACGTGGCAGGCGATGAGGTCTCCGCCGGCTGCCCGGGTGGCGATCCGGGCCCCCCGGCGCAGGAGGGTCTCGCTCCCGGGCCCGCCGGTGAGCGCCACGACGACGCGCTCGCGCGCGGGCCACTTGTCGCGGATGCCCCGGTCGGCGCGGTAACGCTCGAGCGTTTCGTCGACCCGGTCGGCGAGCCACAGCAGAGCGATCTCGCGAAGCGCCGAGAGGTTGCCGATGCGGAAGTAGTTGGCCAGCGCCGCGTCGACCTTGTCGGGTCCGTAGATGTTGCCGTGCGCCATCCGGCGGCGCAGCGCCTCGGGCGACATGTCGACGAGCTGCACCTGGTCGGCGCGGCGCACGACCTCGTCGGGGACGGTCTCCTGCTGGCGGATGCCGGTGATCGACTCGACGACGTCGTTGAGCGACTCGAGGTGCTGGATGTTGACGGTGGAGAGGACGTCGATGCCGGCCTCGAGGATCTCCTCGACGTCCTGCCAGCGCTTGTCGTGGCCCCGCTCCTGGGCCGGGTCGCGGACGTTGCTGTGGGCGAGCTCGTCGACGAGCACGACGTCGGGGCGGCGGACCAGCACAGCCGCGACGTCGAGCTCGGTCAGCCGGCTGCCGCGGTAGTCCACTTCGTGGCGGGGCAGGACCTCCAGGCCCTCGGTGAGCGCCGCGGTGTGGGGTCGACCGTGGGTCTCGACGTAGCCGACGACGACGTCGGTGCCCCGCTCGAGGCGACGGTGCGCTTCGTCGAGCATGGCGACGGTCTTGCCGACTCCCGGCGCTGCACCGAGGTAGATCCGCAGCGAGCCCCGCCCCATCCGGTGATCCTCTCAGGTCACCCCGCGCTCGGTGCCGCAAGGCGCGCGAGGGCGAGGTTTAGCTCGAGGACGTTGACCCTGGGCTGCCCCAGGAAGCCGGCCGCACGCCCTGCGGTCTGGTCGGCGACGAGCGACCGCACCTGCGCCACGTCCAGGCCGCGGGCGGAGGCGACGCGCTCGACCTGCGCAGCTGCATACGCCGGTGAGATGTGCGGGTCGAGGCCGCTGCTCGACGCCGTGAGGGCGTCGGCGGGGGCGCTGCCCGCGTCGAGCCCTGAGGACGAGGCCCGCTTGGCGACCTCCGCGTTGAGGTCGGGCCCGGGGCCGAGGTTGGTGCCACCGCTCGTGTCGCCGGCGTAGTCGGTGGCCGACGGACGGGACTGGAACCACTCCGCACCCTGCCACTGCTGGCCGATGAGGCTGGAGCCGACGACCTTGCCGCCGACCGATACCAGCGACCCGGCGGCCTGGTCGCGGGCCACGACCTGGCCGGCGCCCCACACCACGGCGGGGTAGAGCAGACCGAGAAGGACGGTGAGGACGAGCATGGCCCGGAGGCCCGCAAGGGACTGCTTGATGACGTTGTTCACAGGTTTCACATCATTCCGGGGAGGTGGCTCACGACGAGGTCGATCAGCTTGATGCCGATGAACGGGGCGATGACGCCGCCGACGCCGTAGACGAGGATGTTGCGTCGTAGCAGGGCCGTGCTGCCGGCGGGCCGGTAGCGAACACCTCTCAGCGACAGGGGGATCAGCGCAACAATGATGAGCGCGTTGAAGATGACGGCCGAGAGCATCGCCGACTTCGGCGTCGACAGACCCATGATGTTGAGCGCGTCGAGACCGGGGAAGAGCACGACGAACATCGCCGGGATGATCGCGAAGTACTTCGCGATGTCGTTCGCGATCGAGAAGGTCGTCAGGGCGCCTCGGGTGATGAGCAGCTGCTTGCCGATCGAGACGATGTCGATGAGCTTCGTCGGGTCGCTGTCGAGGTCGACCATGTTGGCCGCTTCCTTGGCCGCCGACGTGCCGGTGTTCATCGCGACGCCGACGTCGGACTGCGCGAGGGCTGGCGCGTCGTTGGTGCCGTCCCCGGTCATGGCGACCAGGCGACCACCCTCCTGCTCCTTCCTGATGAGCGCCATCTTGTCCTCGGGAGTCGCTTCGGCGAGGAAGTCGTCGACGCCGGCCTCGGCCGCGATCGACTTCGCCGTCAGCGGGTTGTCACCCGTGATCATGACGGTGCGGATGCCCATGGCGCGCAGCTGGGCGAAGCGCTCCTTCATACCGGGCTTGACGACGTCCTTGAGGTGCACGACGCCGAGCACGCGAGACTGCTCCGAAGGACTGGATGAGGCGACGACGAGGGGGGTCCCACCCGAGCTGGCGATGGCGTTGACGATCGTCAGCACGCCCTGCGGCACGCCACCGCCCTGGTCACCGACCCAGCGGCAGACGGCGTCGGACGCGCCCTTGCGCACGGAGGTGCCGTCGGTCAGGTCGACGCCGGACATGCGGGTCTGGGCGGTGAACTCGACGAACGTCGCGCCCTCGCGCCGCACACCGTTGAAGCGTTTACGCGTCTCGTCGGCGAGCCCATTCGCCGCCAGCTCGACGATAGAGCGCCCCTCGGGGGTCTCGTCGGCCAGCGAGGAGAGGTATGCCGCCTCGGTCATCTCTGCCGTCCCGGCGGCGCCGGTGCCGGGGACGGCGAGCAGCTCGGTCGCGCGCCGGTTGCCGTAGGTGATGGTGCCGGTCTTGTCGAGCAGCAGCGTCGACACATCACCGGCGGCCTCGACGGCCCGTCCCGACATCGCGAGGACGTTGTGCTGCACGAGCCGGTCCATACCGGCGATGCCGATGGCCGAGAGCAGGGCACCGATCGTCGTCGGGATGAGGCACACGAGCAGCGCCACGAGCACGACGACCGACTGCTCCTGGCCCGAGTAGATCGCGAGCGGCTGGATCGCCATGACGGCGAGCACGAAGATGATCGTCAGTGTCGTGAGCAGGATGGTGAGGGCGACCTCGTTCGGCGTCTTCTGCCGGGCGGCGCCCTCGACAAGGGCGATCATCCGGTCGATGAAGGTCTCACCGGGCTTGGTCGTGATGCGCACGGTGATGCCGTCGGAGAGCACCGTGGTGCCGCCGGTGACGGCCGAGCGGTCGCCCCCCGACTCGCGGATCACGGGTGCGGACTCGCCCGTGATGGCCGACTCGTCGACGGTGGCCATGCCCTCGACGACGTCACCGTCGCCGGGGATGACCTCTCCGGGCCGCACGACGACGACGTCGCCAATCGTGAGGTCGGATGCAGCGACCGTCTCGAGGGGGCCGTCGGCCCGACGTCGCTGCGCGGTCGTGGTGGTTCGGGTGGCGCGCAGCGTCGCCGCCTGGGCCTTGCCGCGCCCCTCGGCGACAGCCTCGGCCATGTTGGCGAACAGGACGGTGGCCCAGAGCCACAGCGTGATGCTCCAGGCGAACCACGACGGGTCGGCGACGGCGACGCCCGTGGTCAGCAGGGAGCCGACCCACACGACGAAGACGACGGGGCTGCGCCACGCGTGGCGCGGGTCGAGCTTGCGGACCGCTTCGGGGAACGTCGCGACGAGCTGGCGCGCCAGGGTCCCGAGCGACACATTTGCCTTGCTGGGACGGATGAGCTCCCGTGCCGACGAGTCCGATGGCGCCCCGGTTACGGGGGAGTCCGGGGCCCCGGGCCCCTCCGGTTCGGTGGTGGACGACTGGGGCGTCGTCCGGGACGGGGTGACCGACGGGGTCATGACAGTGCCTCCGCGAGAGGTCCGAGGGCGAGGGCCGGGAAGAACGTGAGTCCGGTGACGATGACCGCCACCCCGACGAAGAGGCCCGCGAACGTGGGTGTGTGGGTGGGAAGTGTGCCGGCGTTCACCGGCCGACGGCGCTGCGCCGCGAGTGAGCCGGCGAGGGCAAGCACGAGGACGATCGGCAGGAACCGGCCGAGAGCCATGCACAGGGCGAGCGTGAGATTCGGGTATGGGGCGTCCGCCGAGAAGCCGGCGAAGGCGCTGCCGTTGTTGTTGGCCGCAGAGGCGTAGGCGTACATCACCTCGGTGAGGCCGTGCGGCCCGGACGCGAGCATCTGCGACGAGACGAGTGGCGCGACCATGCCGATGCCGGTGAAGACGAGCACCAGAGCCGGCATGACGAGCAGGGCGAGCGCGGTGAGGGTGATCTCCCGACGGCCCACCTGCTTGCCGAGCAGCTCGGGCGTGCGCCCGACCATGAGCCCCGAGATGAAGACCGTGAGGATCGCGAGGAGCAGGGCGCCGTAGAGCCCCGACCCGACACCGCCGGGAGAGACCTCGCCGAGGAGCATCGAGAAGAGGACACCGCCGCCGCCGAGGGGGCTGAAGCTCTCGTGCATCGAGTTCACGGCACCGGTGGAGGTGCCGGTCGTGCTCGCAGCGAAGAGGGCGGACGGCCAGGTGCCGAAGCGCAGCTCCTTGCCCTCCAGCCCGCCGAGCGGGCCGGATGCCGCGCTCACCTCGGCCCACGTGACGGCCGCGACCATGAGCCCCCACAGGGTCGCCATGAAGGCGAGCACGGTCCAGCCCTGCCGACGGTCGCCGACGAGGATGCCGTAGGTGCGGGGCAGGGAGAACGGGATGACGAGCAGGAGGAAGATCTCGACGAGGTTGGTGACCGCGTTCGGGTTCTCGAAGGGGTGGGAGGAGTTGGCGTTGAAGTAGCCGCCGCCGTTGGTCCCGAGCTCCTTGATCGCCTCCTGGGAGGCGACCAGGCCGCCCTGGACCACCTGCGACCCCCCGGAAAGGGTCGTGACGGTCGTCGGCGCCGTGAGGTTCTGGATGACGCCGCCCAGCAGCAGGACGAGCGCCGCCACGAAGGCCAGGGGGAGCAGGACCCGGACAATGCCGCGCACGAGGTCGACCCAGAAGTTGCCGATCTCCGACCCGGCTGACCGGGCGATGCCGCGCACGAGCGCGACGGCCACGGCGAGGCCCACCGCGGGCGAGACGAAGTTCTGCACCGCCAGACCGAGGGTCTGCACGAGGGGGGAGACGCCCGACTCACCGGCATACGACTGCCAGTTGGTGTTGGTCACGAACGACACGGCCGTGTTGAGGGCTGTGTCCGGGTGCATCGCGGCGCCCCATGCGAGCGGCAGCACGCCCTGCAGCACGATGAGCGCGAAGAGCAGGACGATGCCGACCACGGAGAAGCCGAGCACGGCGACGGCATACGTCGTCCAGCGCTGCTCCGAGGCGGGGTCGATTCTGCAGAGCCGGTAGACGAGACGCTCCACGCGCCAGTGCCTGGCGTCGGTGAAGACTCGGGCCAGCCAGCCGCCGAGGGGGACGTGGGCTGCGGCGAGCGCGGCGACGAGAAGACCGATGGTGAGCACACCGCTCACGGTGTCGCCCATCAGAAACGGTCCGGGTGGAGAAGGACGTGGACAAGGTAGCCGAGCAGTGCGAGCCCGGTGACGTAGAGGACGATGTATGCGGCCATGGGACGTTCCTACGGCGCCCGCGGTCGGCGTCGGCGCCCGTTGACGGCGTCCTCACGCGCCTTGATGACTTCTTGACGCCCATCGGGCTAGAGTCCGGCGGATGAGCGCCTCGTTGGAGCTGTGGCCGTCGATGCCGCGTCGGGCCGGGCCACCGAACCGGTGGGACCGCCTCCGTCGCAAGATCCGTGAGACGCCCTGTGCGCTGCTGCTCATCGTGCAGCTGGCGGGCATCATCATCTACCCGTACTTCGACAGCTCGGTCGTCGGGCCCTACCGGCCCTACGCTCGGGCCCTCTTCGGAGTCTTCGGCCTGCTCGTCCTCTTCCTCGCGGTGCGCGCCGCGCGGGCCACGCCGGCGCTGACCTGGGTGGCCATCGTCCTCGGCATCCCGCTCGTCGTCTTCACCATCCTCGAGGCCGTCTACGCGGAGAGTGACACGCTCATCTTCGTCTCGGCGATCCTGCACAGCCTCTTCTACTTCTACACGGCCTACGGGCTGATCCGGTACATGTTCGCCGACAACTGGGTGACCCGGGACGAGCTCTACGCGACCGGGGCCACCTTCACCGTCGTCGCGTGGGGCTACGCCTACCTCTACCTCGCCCTCCAGTTCATCTGGCCCAACTCGTTCACCATCCACGGCGAGGCGGGCGGCGGCGAGCGGACCTGGTTCGAGCTGCTCTACCTCTCGATCGCCAACATGACCGGCACGGGGCTGTCGGACATCTACGCGATCACCCCGCACGTGCGGTCGTTCGTGCTGCTCCAGCAGATCATGGGGATGCTCTACGTCGCGCTCGTCGTGGCGCGGCTCGTCGGTCTCACCATCGCCCGGTTCCGCTCCCAGGCCTGAGCCCGGGATCCGTCGGGGTTGACGACGGTCCTGCGCCGTCGAGCTCGCCGATCGTGGCCACGCTCGGTGACCTCGTCACGGCCAGCTCGCGGGCCACGGCCTCGACCTCGCGCATGACGCGCAGCGTGTTGCCTCGCACGAGCCGGCCGAGCTCGTCGTCGGACCAGCCGCGCTCCGCGAGGGCCGCGACGAGCCGCGGGTAGCCCGAGACGTCCTCGAGCCCGACCGGGAAGGTGTCGGTTCCGTCGTAGTCCCCGCCGAGCCCGACGTGGTCGATGCCGGCGACGTCACGCACGTGCTCGACGTGCGCGACCACCTGCGCGATCGACGCGTCCGGCTTCGGGTGCTCACGCTGCCACCGGGTCGAGAAGTCGAGGAAGGCGACGAAGTCGCTGCCGCTCACCCCGGCCAGCTCTGCTGCGGCCACGGCCTCCTCGCGCCAGCGGGCCGTCTCGGGGGAGACGAACTCCGGCACGAAGGTCACCATGACGACGCCGCCGTTGCCGGGGAGGGACGCGAGCACGTCGTCGGGCACGTTGCGGGGCACGTCGCACAGGGCGCGGGCCGAGGAGTGGCTGAAGATGACCGGCGCCTCCGTGGTCGCCAGCGCGTCACGCATCGTCGATGCGGCGACGTGGCTGAGGTCGACCATCATCCCCAGCCGGTTCATCTCCCGGACGACCTCGCGCCCGAATGCCGTGAGCCCGCCGGCGCGCGCGACGTCGGTCGCCGAGTCGGACCACGGCGTGTTGTCGTTGTGGGTCAGCGTCAGGTAGCGGACACCGAGGGCGTGCAGCTGCCGGAGCACCGCGAGCGACGACCCGATCGAGTGACCACCCTCCGCGCCGAGGAGCGAGGCGATCCGGCCCGAGGCGTTCGCGGCCTCGACCTCGTCCGCGGTCGTCGCGAGGGCGAGGTCAGCGGCATACGTCTCGACCATCCGGTGGACACCGTCCACCTGCTCGAGGGTGGCGAGGACGGCGTCCCCCTCCGGGAGGGTGCTCGGGACGAAGACCGACCAGAACTGCGCACCGACCCCACCGGCCCGCAGGCGCGGCAGGTCGGTGTGGGTCGTCGTGAGCGGCCTCGAGATGTCGAGGCGGTCGAAGTCGTAGGCCGTCTGGGCGCGCGCCTCCCAGAGCAGGTCGTTGTGCCCGTCGACGAGCGGGTGACGGGCCAGGACGGCGTGGGCACGCTCGAGGTGTGGGGTGGCGTCGTGCATGTCGGCCATTGAACACCCGACCTCTAGAGTGGGCGCATGACCCCGCCGGACAAGAGTGTCGCCCTCGTCACCCTCGGGTGCACCCGGAACGAGGTCGACTCGGAGGAGCTCGCGGGGCGGTTGCTCGCCGAGGGCTGGCGGCTCGTCGACGACGCGGCCGAGGCCGACGTCGCCGTCGTCAACACGTGCGGCTTCGTCGAGCAGGCCAAGAAGGACTCCATCGACGCGCTGCTCGAGGCCTCCGACCTCAAGGGCGGGACCGGCCGGACCCAGAAGGTCGTCGCCGTCGGGTGCCTCGCCGAGCGCTACGGCGAGCAGCTCGCCGACCAGCTGCCCGAGGCCGACGCGGTGCTCGGTTTCGACTCCTACCGCGACATGTCGACCCACCTCCAGACGATTCTCGCCGGCGGCCACGTCGCGAGCCACACGCCGGGCGACCGCCGCCGGCTGCTGCCGCTCACGCCCGCCGCGCGCCAGGAGGAGGCGACCCGGGTCGCCGTCCCCGGCCACGGCGACAGCCTCGCCGACGCCGTCGCCGAGGGCGTCCCCGTGCCGGCCACCGGCCCCCGCGTCGTGCGGGCCCGCCTCGACGGGCGCCCGTGGGCGCCGCTCAAGATCGCCTCGGGCTGTGACCGCCGCTGCTCCTTCTGCGCGATCCCGATGTTTCGCGGAGCGTTCGTGTCCCGCCGGCCGACCGACGTCGTGGCCGAGGCACGGTGGCTCGCCGAGCGGGGCGTCAAGGAGCTGTTCCTCGTCTCGGAGAACTCCACCTCCTACGGCAAGGACCTCGGCGACCTCGGGCTCCTCGAGAAGCTGCTGCCGGAGCTGACCGCCATCGAGGGCATCGAGTGGGTGCGCGTCTCCTACCTCCAGCCCGCCGAGATCCGCCCCGGCCTGCTCACGGCGATGGCGCGGACGCCCGGCGTCGTGCCCTACTACGACATCTCCTTCCAGCACGCCTCCGAGCCGCTGCTCCGATCGATGCGCCGCTTCGGCTCCCGCGCCGCCTTCCTCGACCTGCTCGCCCGGGTGCGCGCCTCCTCACCGACGGCCGGGATTCGCTGCAACGTCATCGTCGGCTTCCCGGGGGAGACCGAGGACGACGTCGACGAGCTCGAGGCCTTCCTCACCGAGGCGCGCCTCGACGTCGTCGGCGTCTTCGGATACTCCGACGAGGACGGCACCGAGGCGGAGACGTATGCCGCCAAGCTCGCTCCCGAGGTCATCGACGAGCGCGTCGACCGGATGACCCGCCTCGTCGAGGAGCTCACGGCGCAGCGCGCCGAGGAGCGGGTCGGCGAGCTCGTCGAGGTCCTCGTCGAGGAGGTCGACGACGACGGCACCGTCTCCGGTCGGGCCCCCTTCCAGGGCCCGGACGTCGACGGCTCGACGGTCATCCGGGTGCCCGAGGGCGGGCCCGTCCCCGCCGTCGGCGACATCGTCAGCGTGCTCGTCGTCGACACCGAGGGAATCGACCTCGTCGCGGAGCCGCGATGAGCCCGCACGAAGGTGAGGGTCCGGCGCCGCCGCCGACCGCGTGGAACGTGCCGAACGCCCTCACCGTCCTGCGGATCCTGCTCGTCCCCGTCTACGGCGCCCTCCTGCTCCACGCCGACGGGGCGCAGCCGTGGTGGCGCACCGCGGCGTGGGCCGTCTTCGTCATCGCTGCCGTCACCGACGGCCTCGACGGCAAGCTCGCCCGCAGCCGGGGCCAGATCACGAACTTCGGCAAGGTCGCCGACCCGATCGCCGACAAGGCCCTCACCGGCATGGCCTTCATCGGGCTCTCGCTGCTCGGGTCGATCTGGTGGTGGGTCACCGTCGTGATCCTCGTGCGGGAGTTCGGGATCACCCTGATGCGCTTCCTCGTCATCCGGCACGGAGTCATGCCGGCCGGGCGGGGCGGCAAGCTCAAGACGATGCTCCAGACCGTGTCGCTCGCCGCACTGACCTTCCCGCTCTGGGTGCTGCCGCTCGCCGACGTGTGGCGCTGGGCCTCCTACGCCGTCCTCGCCGCCGCCTTCGTGGTGACGGTCGCGAGCGGCGTGGACTACGTCTTCAAGGCCGTGCGGCTGCGCGAGACGAGCGAGCGCACCCGTCGGCGCCGGACGGCCCGCCGGTCGGGGCACCGGGACTGACCGTGTCGGCCCCGCGCGACGACGTCGTGGCCCTCGTCACCGAGCTCACCGAGGCAGGCGAGACGCTCGCCTGCGCCGAGTCCCTCACCGCGGGCCTCGTCGCGGCGACGATCGCCGACGTCCCGGGCGCCTCACTGGTGTTGCGTGGTGGCGTCGTGTCGTATGCCGCCGACCTCAAGGTCACGCTGCTCGGAGTCGCCGCCGACCTCATCGCGCAGCGAGGCACCGTCGACCCGCGGGTGGCCGCGGCGATGGCCGAGGGCGTCCGCGACCGCCTCGGCAGCACGTGGGGGCTGGCGACGACGGGGGTCGCCGGGCCGGGCCCGTCGGAGGGGAAGCCCGCCGGCACCGTGCACGTGGCGGTGGCGGGGCCGTCGGGAACACGGACCGCCGACCTGCGGTTGACGGGGGGACGGGGTGAGGTGCGCACGGCCACGGTGCTCGCCCTCGTGGCCCTCACCCTCGAGCAGACCCGCCGGGAGCACCAAACCGCTGCCACCTCGACGGTGCTGGGGGGTACGGTGGGGACCGACGCACCACGCCGAGCCCGACCCGGCTCATGACGACGACTGGAGGAGGACGGCATGACCCTGCTGCGACGCGAGCTCGGCGACGTCCTCCGCGAGCGCCGACGGGCCCAGGGCCGGACGCTGCGTGAGGTGTCCGCCACCGCATCGGTCTCCCTCGGCTACCTCAGCGAGGTCGAGCGCGGCGAGAAGGAAGCCTCCTCCGAGCTGCTGGCCTCGATCTGCGGCGCGCTGGAGCTGCCCCTCTCGCAAGTGCTCATCGACGTCTCGAGCCGGATGGCCGAGTCCGAGGGCCTCGCTGCTCCCGTGCCCCTGCGCGTCCCGGTGGCCGACGCCGTTGCCGCCGCCTGACCCCGCCGTCTGACCCCGCCGTCTGACCCCGCCCGGTCCGCGCGCGCTGCGGCGCCGATACGCTGCGGCGGTGGACCCGATCACGCTTCACGCCCACGTCCTCGACGCCCTCCGAGTACGCCTCGACGCGCTCGGCCGGCACACCTCTGGCGCGGATCGCTCTGGCGGGGATGGCGGCCGGGCCGAGGCGGTGTCGGTGTGGTGGGGTGACCTCGACGGGACGGTGCTCTTCGAGCACGACGCCCACCGCGGTCACTACGCGGCCTCGACGATGAAGCTGCCCCTCGTGGTCGCGGCGCAGCGCCAGGCGGTGCGCGGCGAGCTCGACCCCGCCGACCGGGTCGCGGTGCACAACCGCTTCGCGTCCGTGGCCGACGGGTCGAGCTTCGCGATGGACGAGGACGACGACCAGGATCCCGAGACGTGGGCGGCCCTGGGGGGGACCCGGACCGTCACCGAGCTCGTCGAGCACGCGATCACCCGCTCGGGCAACCTCGCGACGAACCTGCTGCTCGACCGGGTCGGTCTCGAGGAGGTGGCTGCGGTCCTCGCTGCGGCCGGCTGCTCGCCCAAGACCGTCGTCGGTCGCGGCATCGAGGACGCCGTCGCGCGGGAGGCGGGCGTGACCAACACGGTGACGGCGGCCGACCTCGGCCTCCTCATGTCGGCGGTGGGTCGGCGGGACCCCGCCCTCGGTGGCGCGGCGGTCTGTGTCCCCGTCGAGCAGGTGCTGGCGCGGCAGCTGCACCGGGACCAGGTCCCGGCCGGCCTGCCGGAGGGGATGCCGACGGCGAGCAAGTCCGGCTGGGTCACGGGGGTCTCGCACGACGTCTGCCTCGTCCGTCCGACTGCCGCGCCGGCGTCGGTCATCGCGGTCTGCACGACGATCGACCTCGAGGAGGAGGCGGCCGCGGCGCTCGTCGCCTCGGTGGCCCGCGACCTCTGGTCGGCTCGGGTGGAGGAGCCCGCATGACGCGGGTCGAGGCGGTCCGCACGACGACGTCGTCGGTGCCGCTGCACACCCCGTTCGTCACGGCGCTGCGGCGCACCACGACGGTCGACACCGTCGTCGTGACGGTGCTCGACAGCGACGGGCGCACCGGCTGGGGGGAGGCCCCGCAGGTCTGGCAGGTGACGGGGGAGTCACTCGCCGGGGCGACGGCCTGCGTCGAGACGATGCTCGCCCCCCTGCTCGTCGGGCACCCGCTCGACGACCGGGACGACCTCGCGGCCGCCGCGGGGCTCGTCCAGCGGGCGGTCGCCCGCAACTTCGGCGCCAAGGCCGCGCTCGACGCGGCCCTGCACGACCTGCTCGCACAGGCCGAGGGGACGTCGGTGGCCGCGCTGCTGAGGGCGGGGGAGGGCGGCATACCGGCGGACCTGGCGAAGCCGGCCCCACCGACGACCCTCACGACGGACGTCACCCTGTCGGCCGGAGACCCCGAGGCCCTCGCGCAGACCGCGCGCGACCGGGTGGCCGACGGGTTCACCACCCTGAAGATGAAGGTCGGCACCGACGCCGCCACCGACGTCGCTCGGGTGGCGGGGGTGCGGGCGGCGGTCGGGCCCGACGTGACGATCCGGCTCGACGCCAACCAGGGCTGGACCCGGGAGGAGGCCGTCACCGTCATCCGGGCCCTGGAGGACGGTGACCTCGGCGTCGAGTTCGTCGAGCAGCCGCTCGTCGCCGAGGACGTCGAGGGGATGGCGTGGGTCCGCGAGCGGGTCGGCCTGCCGATCATGGCCGACGAGAGCTGTTACGGCCGGCACGACCTCGAGCGGATCATCCGACTCGGCGCGGCCGACCTCGTCAACGTCAAGCTCGCGAAGTGCGGGTCGCTGACGCTGGGGCGGGACCTGCTGCGTCGGGCGCACGAGGAGGGACTCGGCACGATCGTCGGGTCGATGATGGAGAGCCACGTCGGGGTCGGCGCCGCCGCCGCGCTCGTCGCGGCCGTGCCGACGACCACGGTGAGCGACCTCGACGCCGCGTGGTGGTCGACCACCTCACCGGTGACCGGCGGAGTCTCCTACGCGCGCAACGAGATTCGCCTACCCGATGGCGCGGGCCTCGGCATCGCCGGCTGGGCCACGACCGGTTGAGCGCCGGTGCGGCTCCGCGGGTGACACACTTCGGGGGTGCGCATGAGTCATTTCTGGATGTTGATGGACGACGAGTTCGGGGCGGCGTATGCCGGCTCGCTCGCGCGCGACCACGTGCTCGGTGAGCTGGGTAACCGGACCGTCCTCGAGGCGCTCGACGCGGGGGAGCCGCCCCGGGCCGTCTGGGAGGCGGTCTGCGTCGACCTGGCGGTCCCTCGGGAGCGCTGGCTCGGCCGCAACACCCGGGTCGCCCGTGGCGCCCAGGGCGGGCAGGCCGGCCAGAGCGGCCGGGGCTGAGGACGGATGGGCGGGACGGAGCGGATGGATGAGATGGACGGGAGGGGCGGTCGTCGGCGCGCCGCCGATGTTTCGGTGCACCGGGGTGACCTGACCCGGGACGTGGAGGCCGACGCCATCGTCAACGCCGCCAACGGCTCCCTCCTCGGCGGGGGCGGGGTCGACGGGGCCATCCACCGCGCCGCGGGCCCGGCCCTGCTCGAGGAGTGCCGGGGGATCGGGGGCTGCGCCACCGGCGACGCCGTCATCACCGGCGCCGGGCGGTTGCCGGTCGCGCACGTCATCCACACCGTCGGCCCGGTGTGGCGCGGAGGGTCGGCGGGAGAGGCCGAGCTGCTCGCGTCCTGCCACCGCCGGAGCATCGAGCTCGCGGATGCCCACGGCGTCCGGGTCCTCTCCTTCCCCGCGATCTCGTGCGGCGTCTACGGCTACCCGGTCGCCGCGGCGGCCGGGGTGGCGATGGCGGCGGTCGTCTCGGCCCTCGAGGACCACGCGGGGGTCGAGCGGGTCCGCTTCTGGGTCTTCTCCGACGAGGCCGAGGCGGCCTTCTCCGGCGCCCTCGCCGACCTGCGCTGAGGCACGTCGTCGCGGGTCGCAGCGCGGCGCGGCGTGTCGATGCTGGCATCGAACATCTGTTCGGTACTCTTGATCCACAGGTGGGGCCCGGACACACACCGTCCACAGGCCGTCTCGTGGTGACAAGCCGGTGTCGGTGCCCCCGCCTAACGTCTGACCCGACAGCAGAGCCCGGCACGAGCCGTGCGGCTGGCGGGTCGCAGAGAGACGACCGCAGCGCAGACGGCAGACAGGTGGTGGATCGATGGCATCCATGCAGACGAAGGACAAGGACAAGGCACTCGCCTCGGTGATGGGTCTGATCGAGAAGGCCCACGGCAAAGGTGCGGTGATGCGCCTCGGTGACGACATCCGTCCGCCGATCGAGGTGATTCCCACCGGGTCGATCGCCCTCGACGTCGCGCTCGGCATCGGTGGCCTGCCCCGCGGGCGCATCGTCGAGATCTACGGCCCGGAGTCCTCCGGTAAGACGACGGTCGCGCTCCACGCGGTCGCCAACGCGCAGAAGGCCGGCGGCATCGCCGCCTTCATCGACGCCGAGCACGCGCTCGACCCCGACTACGCGAAGGCCCTCGGCGTCGACACCGACGCCCTGCTCGTCTCCCAGCCCGACACGGGTGAGCAGGCCCTCGAGATCGCCGACATGCTGATCCGCTCCGGCGCGATCGACGTCATCGTCATCGACTCGGTGGCCGCGCTCGTGCCCCGCGCCGAGATCGAGGGCGAGATGGGCGACAGCCACGTGGGTCTGCAGGCGCGCCTGATGTCCCAGGCGCTGCGCAAGCTCACCGGCGCCATCAACAACACCGGCACGACGGCGATCTTCATCAACCAGCTCCGCGAGAAGATCGGTGTCATGTTCGGCTCGCCCGAGACGACGACGGGTGGCAAGGCGCTGAAGTTCTACGCCTCGGTCCGCCTCGACGTGCGCCGCATCGAGACGCTCAAGGACGGCACCGACCCGGTCGGCAACCGCACCCGCGTCAAGGTCGTCAAGAACAAGGTCAGCCCGCCGTTCAAGCAGGCCGAGTTCGACATCCTCTACGGCCACGGGATCTCCCGTGAGGGCGGCCTCATCGACATGGGCGTCGAGCACGGCTTCGTCCGCAAGGCCGGCGCCTGGTACACCTACGAGGGCGACCAGCTCGGTCAGGGCAAGGAGAATGCCCGCAACTTCCTCAAGGACAACCCCGACCTCGCCGACGAGATCGAGAAGAAGGTCAAGGAGAAGCTCGGGGTCGGACCGAGGGTCGACCAGCCGGCCGAGGTCGCGGACGTCCCCGTCGACTTCTGATCATGACGTCCGGTGACGACGACCGGTCAGCGCGACTCGCACGGGCCGCGGCCGCGCTGGCCGAGGCCGAGGAGGTCGCCGGGCTCCGGCCCGGCGGCCCGGCCGAACCTGACGGCGCCGGCGACCATCCGGTCGGTGGCGCCTCGGCGGCGGCTTCGGCCGACCCCGTTCGAGACGACGGGCCCTTGATCGAACCGGCTCTGACCGTCGCCGACGAGCCCGAGGGCGGGGCCGACGAGGCCGCGCCCACGGCTGGGCTCAGCTGGCCGGGCGGGACGGAGGACCCCGAGGCGGTGGCCCGTGGGGTCGTACTGCGGCAGCTGAGCATGGCGCCGCGGAGCCGGGCCCAGTTGGAGAAGAAGCTCCGACAGAAGGGCTGCGACGACGCGGTCGCCGCTCGGGTGCTCGACCGCTTCACCGCGGTGGGCCTCATCGACGACGAGGCCTACGCAGAGATGTTCGTCCGGTCGAAGCAGTCGGACCGTGGGCTGGCTCGCACGGCCCTGGCCCACGAGCTGCGCAAGCACGGGATCGACCCCGAGATCGCGACGGGCGCCCTGTCGCAGGTGGGCGCCGGGGACGAGCGGGTCCGCGCCGAACAGCTCGCGGCGAAGAAGATGCGCACGATGCACGGCCTCGAGCGCAACGTCCAGGCGCGCCGCCTCGCGGGGATGCTGGCCCGGAAGGGCTACTCGGGCGAGATCGCCTGGCCGGTGATCCGGGACGCACTCGACGCGGCCGAGGAGCACCAGCGCGACTGACGGCCGGTGACGAAGTGAGCCGGGACAGCGCCGAGGGGGACCGGTCCGGTCCCCCTCGGTGCCGTGCTCTGTGGTTCATCCGGCGCCGTGCGGCGCCGCGCGGCGAGGACTCAGGCCTCGGCGGGGACCTGCGCAATGGCGGAGATGTCGAACTCGAGCTTGACCTTCTCGCTGACGAGGACGCCGCCGGTCTCGAGCGCGGCGTTGAAGCTGAGGTTCCACTCCGTGCGGTCGATCGTCGTCGCTCCCTCGAAGCCGACGCGGGTGTTGCCGAAGGGGTCCCTCGCCGAGCCAGTCTCCTCGAACGGGATGGTGACCGACTTGGTCACGCCGTTGATGGTGAGGTCACCGGTGATCTCCCAGTCGGTGCCGTCGCGCTCGACGGAGGTCGAGACGAACGTCGCCTCGGGGTAGTTCTCGATGTCGAAGAAGTCGGGGGTCTTGAGGTGGCCGTCGCGCTGCTCGTTGCCGGTCGTGACGCTGGCCGTCTGGATGGTGACGGTGACCGACGAGGCCGCCGGGTTGCTCGCGTCGACGTGCGCCGTGCCCTCGTAGGTGCCGAAGTTGCCGCGGACCTTGGTGACCATGGCGTGACGGGCGGTGAAGCTGATCGCGCTGTGGCTCGGGTCGATGACGTAGTCGCCGGAGATGTCCTGCACGGCGACCGACGCGGCCTCGGCGACCTCGGGGGTGGATTCCTTCTTCGAGCGGTCGAACAGACCCATGATGATTCCTTCGTCTAGAAAATTGAACTTTCAATTATTAGGATGGACCACTCCGCGGCGAGTTGTCAATCGGAGGGGTCAACGCCGCGGAAGACACCCCTATTCCGCGCGGCATCCCACGGTGCTCGTCCGCCCCGAAGGATCGCCCGGCGCGCTCGCTGCGAGCGACGCCGTAACCTAGACCGTGCCATGACCACACAGACCCCCAGCAGCCAGAAGACCTACGACGTCCGCACCCACGGCTGCCAGATGAACGTCCACGACAGCGAGCGCCTCTCCGGGCTGCTCGAGACGGCCGGCTACGCCGACCTCGCGAGCCTGCCCGCCGGGGACCGGCCCGACGTCGCCGACGTCGTCGTCTTCAATACCTGCGCCGTGCGCGAGAACGCCGACAACAAGCTCTACGGCAACCTCGGCCAGCTGCGGGCGGCGAAGCTGAAGAACCCGGACATGCAGATCGCGGTGGGTGGCTGCATGGCGCAGAAGGACCGCGGCCTCATCGTCGAGCGGGCGCCGTGGGTCGACGTCGTCTTCGGCACCCACAACATCGGCTCGCTCCCGGCTCTGCTCGACCGGGCGGCGCACAACCGCCGCGCGGAGGTCGAGATCCTCGAGAGCCTCGAGGTCTTCCCGTCGACCCTGCCCACCCGGCGGGACTCGGCCTACAGCGGTTGGGTCTCGATCTCGGTCGGCTGCAACAACACGTGCACCTTCTGCATCGTGCCGAGCCTGCGCGGCAAGGAGCAGGACCGCCGTCCCGGCGAGATCCTCGCCGAGATCGAGGCCCTCGTGGCGCAGGGCGTCGTCGAGGTGACCCTGCTCGGCCAGAACGTCAACACCTACGGGGTCGAGTTCGGTGACCGGCTCGCCTTCGGCAAGCTGCTGCGTGCGTGCGGCGAGATCGACGGGCTCGAGCGGGTCCGCTTCACCAGCCCGCACCCGGCGGCCTTCACCGAGGACGTCATCGTCGCGATGGCCGAGACGCCCAACGTCATGCCGAGCCTGCACATGCCGCTCCAGTCCGGCTCCGATGCGGTGCTCAAGGCGATGCGCCGCTCCTACCGCAGCTCGAAGTTCCTCCGGATCATCGACTCAGTGCGCGAGCACATCCCGGAGGCGGCGATCACGACCGACATCATCGTCGGCTTCCCGGGGGAGACCGAGGAGGACTTCCAGGGCACGCTCGAGGTCGTTCGCCGGGCCCGCTTCTCCAGCGCCTTCACCTTCCAGTACTCGATCCGTCCCGGCACGCCGGCTGCGACGATGCCGGGCCAAATTCCGAAGGCGGTCGTGCAGGAGCGCTTCGAGCGGCTCATCGCCGTCCAGGAGGAGGTCAGCTGGGCCGAGAACCGCGCTCTGGAGGGCCACGAGGTGGAGGTGCTCGTCGCACCGTCGGAGGGCCGCAAGGACTCGGAGACCAAGCGACTCTCGGGTCGGGCCCGGGACAACCGCCTCGTCCACTTCGCCGTCCCAGACGGGGGCGAGGCGCCCCGTCCCGGCGACGCGGTCACCGTTGATGTCACCTACGGCGCCCCGCACCACCTCGTCGCCGACTCCGGGCTCGACGGCGGCCGGTATGCCGTGCGCCGCACCCCGGGTGGCGACGCGTGGGCTGCCCTCCAGGACCTCCCCAGCGGGTCGGGCAAGCCGGCGGTCAGCCTCGGTATGCCGTCCCTCGGGCGGCCGAGCGCCCCGGCGGCTGCCGCCGCTCCCGCCTGCGCGACGCCCTGAGCCCCTACTCCGGCCCGCTCGCAGGGCGGCCGGGCCCCGGTGCCGGGGTGTCGTCGGCATCGGTCCGCTCGCCCTCGCCCGCCGTCTCCTCGGTCGCCAACGGTTTCTCGACGCTCGTCGAGTCGAGGTGGCCCGGCAGCTGTACGACGTCGGGCTCCTTCCGGGGACGCTTCTCCTGGTGGTCGTGTGCGAGGTTGCGGGCCATGTCGCTCAGTCCGTCGAAGTTGCCCATGTCTGGTTCCTCCCGAGATCGGTTGCGTCCCCCCCATCCATGCACATCCCGCGCCGGATGTGGCTGCTGACGCGGCACGAATCGGTCGACGGCGGTCGGACGTGCTTGACTTGGGACATGGCTGTCCGTCCCATCGTCATCACCGGTGAGCCCGTTCTCCACCGGGCCGCTGCCCTCGTGACGGAGGTCGATGACGACGTCCGCGCCCTCGTCACCGACATGGTCGAGACCAACGACGCCGCCAACGGCGTCGGGCTCGCGGCCACCCAGGTCGGTGTGGGCCTGCGAATCTTCGTCTGGAAGATGGCCAACGACGACGGGGTCCCCGAGAGCGGGCACCTGCTCAACCCCACGGTGACGACCTCACGGATCCCCCAGGAGCGTCCCAACCCCGACGAGGAGACCGAGGGCTGCCTCTCCGTCCCCGGCGAGGCCTTTGCGCTGAAGCGGGCCGACCGCGCCCACGTCATCGGCTTCGATCTCGATGGCAACCGCATCGAGTTCGACGCGACCGGCTGGTTCGCGCGGTGCATGCAGCACGAGTACGACCACCTCAACGGCACGCTCTACGTCGACCGTCTCGACGAGCGGCAGGGCAAGAAGGCCCGCAAGGCCGTCAAGCGCAACGGGTGGGGCAAGCCGGGCGGATTCTGGCTGCCCGGCGTCGACGAGGACCCCTTCGGCCACGGTGACCCGGCCGACGAGGTCGACGAGAAGCACGAGAACCACGAGGGCGAGCTCGCCGGGTGACCGACCACCCCCGGCATCCTGTCGTTGCCGTCGTCGGTCCCACGGCGACCGGGAAGTCGGACCTCGCGCTCGACCTCGCGGAGCGACTCGGCGGGGAGATCGTCAACGCGGACGCCATGCAGCTCTACCGCGGGATGGACATCGGCACCGCAAAGCTGCCCGTCGCCGAGCGACGCGGCATCCGCCACCACGAGCTCGACGTCCTCGACGTGACCGAGGAGGCGACGATCGCCCGCTACCAGGCGGCGGCGCGGGCCGACCTCGACGCGATCCGGGGTCGGGGTCACGTGCCGGTCCTCGTCGGCGGCTCCGGCCTCTACGTCCGGGCCGCACTCGACCACCTCGAGATCCCGCCGACCGACCCCGCGGTGCGAGCAGACCTGGAGGACGAGGCCGAGCGCCTCGGTGGCGCCGCGCTGTTCGCCCGTCTGCGAGCCGCCGACCCGGAGGCCGCCCGCCGGATCCAGCCGGCCAACGTGCGCCGGGTCGTCCGGGCCCTCGAGGTGGTTCAGCTCACGGGGCGCCCGTTCAGCGCGACGATGCCGAGCCGACGCTTCCTCGAACCGACGGTCCTGCTCGGGTTGCGGGTCGATCGCGTCGTGCTCGCCGAGCGGATCGCCGCCCGGGTGGACCGCATGTGGGAGGACGGCCTCCTCGCCGAGGTCGAGACCCTCCTGCCCCGCGGCCTGCGCGGAGGCGTCACCGCCAGCCGGGCCATCGGCTACCGCCAGGCGATCGACGTGCTCGAGGGCGCGCTGTCCCGCGACGAGGCGGTGGCCGAGACGGTGGCGGCGACCCGTCGCTACGCGCGCCGACAGGAGTCCTGGTTCCGGCCCGACCCCCGGATCGGCTGGCTCGACGCGACCGACGACGCCGAGAGGTCCCGCCTGCTCGACACGGCCCTCGCCGCCGTCGGGGCGGCGCCCGGCCGGCCCGCACCGACGGGAACGGGCGCGCGCGGCTGACTCGGCGGCATACGCGAGGATGGGTGTCATGACGCGATTCACCAAGGGCCACGGCACGGAGAACGACTTCGTCCTCGTCCCCGACCTCGAGGGGTCCCTCGAGCTCACCCCGTTCCAGATCCAGCGGATGACCGACCGGCACGCCGGCCTCGGCGCCGACGGTGTGATCCGGGTCGTCCGCACGCAGCACGCGACCGACGACGCGGTGCGCGACCTCGCCGGCGACGCCGAGTGGTTCATGGACTACCGCAACGCCGACGGCTCGCTCGCGGAGATGTGCGGCAACGGCAGCCGGGTCTTCGCGGCCTACCTGTTGCGCGAGGGCCTCGCCACGGGGTCCGTCGTGCCGGTCGCGACCCGGGCCGGGCTCAAGCGGGTGACGGTCACCGAGCACGGCTTTGCGGTCGACCTCGGGCCGTGGCGCCTCGCCGACGAGGAGGGGGCCCGACGGGACGGCTTCGACGTCATGGTCCTGTCGCGGCACGGCAAGCCGGTGCCCGGGCTCTCCCTCGACCTCGGCAACCCGCACACCGTCGTCATGCTGCCCGAGGGGATCAGCCTCGAGGGGATGGACCTCACCGAGGCGCCGGAGATCAACCCGCCCGCCGTCGAGGGATCCAACGTGGAGTTCGTCCGGGCCGTCGGTCCCGGGCACATCGCGATGCGGGTGCACGAGCGCGGCGTCGGGGAGACTCGCTCGTGCGGCACGGGGGCGGCGGCGGCAGCCCTCGCCACCCGCTTCTGGTCCGGCATCGAGGACGAGACCCCGTGGACGGTCGACGTCCCGGGAGGACGCCTCACGGTTACCCCGCTGCCCGGCCAGCACGTCGAGCTCGCGGGTCCGGCGGTGCTCGTCGCCGACGGCGACTTCCCGCTCTGAGGGCAGCGAGCCGTCAGCCGCGGCGGACGTCGAGGATCCGGAAGGCCCTGGCGGAGGAGAGGCGGGTGCAGGTCAGGCCCCAGTCCTGCGCGTTGATCCACTTCTGGAGGGAGTCCGAGCCGAGGTGCTTCTGGACGACGAGGTGGGCCACGCCGTCGTCGGTGAGGCGCGGCAGCCAGCGCTCGAGCAGCTCGTGCAGGGCCGCCTTGCCGACGTGGATCGGGGGGTTGCTCCAGATCGTGTCGAAGCGGAGGCCGTCCGGCACGTCCTCCGGGCGGACGAAGGTGGCGTTCGAGACTCCCGCCGCCTCGGCATTGCGTCGCGAGAGGTCGAGGGAGCGCTCGTTGACGTCGACCCCCCAGACCCGCGCGCCCGGCGAGCGCAGCGCCAGGGTGAGCGTGATCGGCCCCCAGCCGCAGCCGAGGTCGAGCAGCTCTCCGGTCGGGCTCGGGTCGGGCGCTCCATGGAGCAGGACGGCCGTGCCCGGGTCGAGGCGGTCGGGGGAGTAGACCCCGCGGGCGGTGGTCAGGTCGAGGTCACGGCCCTCGAGCCGGACGCGGATCGTCCGGCGCTCGTCGGGCGAGGCCGGGCTCGCGGAGAAGTAGTGGTCGCTCATCGGCGCCCACGGTAGCGGGCGGCGGGGCATGCCGGGGGACGGCGCGGGGACGGTGCGGGGACGGCGGTCTGGGTGGGTACGGACCTCGTGCGGGCACAAACCGGTGGATCGTGGCGTTGAGGAAGTGGGACCCTAGGGAGAACATGACGAGCCACACCACGAATGACGCCGCCAACGGCACGCCGAAGCACACCAACCTCTTTGCCACCCGCGCTGACGCGCTCGCGGTCGACGACCTCGAGCACCTCGGGTGGTCCGACACGGACGAGCAGGGCCGCGCCCTCTACGACGGCGACCAGCTCGAGCGCGACGAGCGCGCCGCGCTGCGACGCGTCGCGGGGCTCTCCACCGAGCTCGAGGACGTCACCGAGGTCGAGTACCGCCAGCTGCGGCTCGAGCGGGTCGTTCTGGCCGGGGTCTGGACCGAGGGCACCGCGCAGGACGCAGAGAACTCGATGCGCGAGCTCGCCGCGCTGGCGGAGACCGCCGGCTCGACGGTGCTCGACGGCGTCATCCAGCGTCGGCACAAGCCCGACCCCGCGACCTACCTCGGCAAAGGCAAGGCCATCGAGCTGCGCGACATCGTCGTCGAGGAGGGAGCAGACACCGTCATCTGCGACAGCGAGCTGGCTCCGAGCCAGCGCCGCGCGCTCGAGGACGTCGTCAAGGTGAAGGTCATCGACCGGACCGCACTCATCCTCGACATCTTCGCCCAGCACGCCAAGAGCCGGGAGGGCAAGGCCCAGGTCGAGCTCGCCCAGCTGCAGTATCTCCTGCCGCGCCTGCGCGGCTGGGGTGACTCGATGTCGCGTCAGGCCGGCGGCCAGGCGGCCGGTGGCCAGGGGATGGGCTCGCGTGGCCCGGGTGAGACGAAGATCGAGCTCGACCGGCGCCGGATCAACACGCGGATGGCCAAGCTCAAGCGCGAGATCAAGGACATGAAGACCAACCGCGACACCAAGCGGTCGAGCCGGCACCAGCACGGCGTGCCGAGCGTCGCCATCGCTGGCTACACCAACGCCGGCAAGTCCTCGCTGCTCAACCGCCTCACCGGCGCCGGCGTGCTCGTCGAGAACCAGCTCTTCGCGACCCTCGACCCGACCGTGCGTCGGGCCGAGACCGACGACGGCCGCCTCTACACGCTCGCTGACACGGTCGGGTTCGTCCGGGCGCTGCCGACCGAGCTCATCGAGGCCTTCCGTTCGACGCTCGAGGAGGTGGCCGAGTCCGACCTGCTGCTGCACGTCGTCGACGGGTCGCACCCCGACCCGGAGGGCCAGATCACGGCCGTGCGCCAGGTCCTGGCCGAGGTCGGTGGTGACCAGATCAAGGAGGTCATCGTCGTCAACAAGGCCGACCTCGCCGACCCCGAGGTGCTCGACCGGCTCCGACGCCACGAGAAGCACTGCATCATCGTGTCGGCCCGCACCGGTGAGGGCCTCGGTGCGCTGCGGGAGCTGATCGCCACCGAGCTGCCCAAGCCCGACATCGAGGTGGACGTGCTCGTCCCCTACGAGCGCGGCGACCTCATCTCCCGGATCCACGAGGACGGCGAGGTGCTCGCCAGCGAGCACGTGGCCGAGGGAACCCGCTTGCGGGCCAAGGTGACCCCGACGATCGAGGCCGACCTGGCCGACTTCGTCGTCGCTGGCTGAGAGCCCCTGGGTGGTCGACTCACGGGGGCCGGTGTGGCTGACGACGCCCCGGCTCGTCCTGCGTCGGCCGACCCCGGAGGACCGGGATGACTACGCGCGCGTCCACGGTGACCCCCGCACCTACGCGCACGCGCCGGAGAGCAGGCCGTCGCCGGAGCAATGCCTCGTGCGCCTCGCCGAGAACGTCGGAGGCTGGGAGACCGAGGGCATCGGGTATGCCGCTGTGCTCGACCGCGTCTCCGGTGCGGTCATCGGGTGGGCGGGCCTGCGTCCGCAGGAGGCCGAGGGCCGGCGGCTGTTCAACCTCTACTACCGGCTCGAGCACCACCGGTTGGGGGAGGGGCTGGGGCGGGAGATCGCGCGGGCATGCGTCGTTTGGGCGGCCGAGCACCGACCCGACCTGCCCGTCACGGCTGTCGTCGACGACGGCAACGACGCGTCCCTCGCCACGGCCCGGGCCGCCGGGTTGACGGTCGTCGGTGAGCGGACGGAGCCGGGAGCCCCGCGGTCGATGACCCTGCTCGAGGCACCGAGAGTCGAGGTGCCGGATGGTGATGGCCTCGACGGGGTCGTGACCGACGAGATCGTCGACCTGTGGGTCGCGGTCAACGAGGCCGGCGGGTCGGTCGGGTTCCTGCCTGGCGCTTCACGGGCCGAGGTCCGGGCCGCCCTCGACCTCCACCTCGCAAGGGTGGCCGAGGGCCGCAGCGTTCCGTGCCTGCTGCGTGACGTCGACGGGACGCTGCGCGGCCTCGGCTTCTGGCAGCACGACCTCGGCTTCCCGCTCGCGCACGTCGCCGACCTCCAGCGGCTGATGGTCCACCCGGGCGCGCAGGGCCGCAACCTCGGCCGGATCCTGCTGGCGGGCATGGTCGGCATCGCCCGTCGGGAGTTACCCGCCGCCGAGCTGCTCCGGCTCAGCTACCGCGACGGTCTCGGCCTCGGCGGGTTCTACGGCCGCGAGGGGTGGACCGAGGTGGGCCGGGTCCCGCGGGGGCTGTGGCTCGGCGGGGACGACTACCGCGACGACGTGGCCATGGCTCGGCGCGTCGACGGCGCCCGCTCCGCTGACTGACCGGGGTCAGCTCACGGCGGGCCGCGGGTCCGACCGCAGGATTCCCATGCGCACGATGTCCTCGTAGGCGCCCCGGACCCAGGCGTGATCGCGCTGCCGTCCCTCGACGACGAAGCCGGCCTTCTCGTAGGCGCGGATCGCGGCGATGTTCGACGAGATCGCCTGTAGGTGGATGCGGCGCAGGTTGTGGCGCACGAACCCGAACTCGACGAGCTGGATGACCGCGGCCGTCCCGATGCCGCGACCCCGGGCGTTCCGTTCCAGAGTGATTCCCGCCTCGGCGTGACGAGCGAGCAGGTCGAGGTCGAAGAGGCTCGCGCCACCTACAGCGATGCCGTCGACGTCGACCACGAGGGAGACCGCGGCCCCGGGACCGTCGTCGTCAGCAGCGCCTGCCCGCCGGGCGTCGAACTGCTCCCTGGTCAGGGGTCTCGGCGCCTGCGGGTTCCGCTCCTCCCAGGTGTCGAGGTCGGCGGCGATGGCGAAGAGGAGGTCGAGGTCGTCGTCGGTGCGCGGGCGCAGGGTGACGGTGGGCTTCTGGGGCACGTCCAGAACACTACGTCCGCCCTGACGTTCACACCGAGGAGTTTTCGTCGTGTGCAGCTCCTGCCGGCGACGACCGACGGCGCGGCACGACCGCGGGCCGAACAGGTCCGCTCGGGCCTCCGTGGGGCGTGCGCCAGTCACCGGCTTGTCAGATGGCGCCCGCTCGACGCACCCCTCCGCATCCACCTGCGGCTCTGGAAACCGGCGTCCTGTCCGTCGCAGTGTCGGTCGCCTGATGATGCGATCGATCGTGAGCGCGGTCGACTCGGCGTTCAGCACTGCTCTGGACGGCGCTCCATGGCGACGTGATTCGGCCGTCCGCGTTCAGGGGACGACGACACGGCATACGGGCTGGACTCACCCGCCAACGCAGACCGCCCACTTGCAGCGGCTCAACCGCCTCCTGGTGGCACCCAGCGCAGTATCGTCGGGGCACGCGACGAAGGGAACGCCATGGCCGGATCAGAGAAGCGTCTCCCCGGACAGAGCAACGCCGAGTACGGTCGCGCTCGGTCCGACCCCAACGCTGACTTCCTCGGTAGCCAGTCCCTCAGCGGTGGCGGGGACCTCACGTGGGTGGTCAAGGCTTTCACGTCTTTGTCTGACTGGTGGAAACGGCGAAAGCGCTGAGCACCGCCCCCAGCCACCCGTTCGGCTGGAGCGGCCCGTCGCGGCGGGCGCGGGGCGTCATGAAGGCCGTCCCTCGGGGGTGTCCCGGCCGGGGTGAGGCACCGACGACCGGTCAGGGCAAGAGGCTTCTCGGGACCTCGATACCCCCCAACGGCCCTGGCGGTCTCTGACGCGCTCACTTCAGCGCTGGTGGTGCGGGATGCCGCCGCCCTGGAAGGGTTGGCCTCGCCGTCCACCGCGAATGCCTCGAGGGCTACGAAGAGCCTCGTCGCGTCCCTTCCCACGGGCCAGCTGACGGTCGAGAAGGTGGTGATCGAGACCGGAGTCGGGGCCAACTCCGCAGGACTCGAGGTGACCGTGACATCGCCGGCGAACGGCTCCACGACGATCACGGTCGGCCTCCTCGGTGAGGTCGGCGATGCAGCCCTGGATTCTCCTGACTGGAACGTCGCCGACCCGAAGAGCTGACGACGGCCCCGGCAGACTGACCTGACGGGCGTGACCACCTGGAAGGAGCAGGTGTTGCCCGAAACATCATTGCTCAGGCGTGCCGCGGTGACAGTCTCACGGCGCTCAGGGGCTCGTCGGCTTCTCTTCCACGTCCGGGGCACGTGACGGGTGGCGCCCACTGCGACGCCAAGCCCCGCCCGCCCCGGCGAATGGCTTGGACAGGAGGTCGGGCCGGCTGGCCAACGGAAACAGGTCACGTACGACCTTCTGGTAGGCCGCTCGCCTGGCCACCTGCTCATCCGGCTCTGAGGCGCCCGGCCGTGTGTCGGACCCGTCGGGCGGTATCCCTGCCGGACCTGGCGCCCGGTACTTCATGACGAGGTAGATCGACCACACGTTCAGCGCCGTGAAGCAGCCGACGGCGACTGCCATCCAGACGGACTCGAGGATGCTGTACGCAACGACCGCTGCGGCAGCGGCGATGGCCAGCAGAGCCGCACGGATGGACCAGGCGAGGATCCACCGACCTCGGCGGCTCAATTCCTGGCGCTCCCGCGTCACGTCGGGTCCGTTCGCAGAAGGCCACTACTGGACACGCGTCGAACGCTACACGCGGACCACGGGTCTGCAGAAGTTCTGAGCCAGGTTGGCCCGGGCGGCGTAGACGGCGGCCGTGTAGCCGGCCGGATCCGAGCCGATGATGATGACGTTGCGGACGTCGGTGGTGTCAGTGATGCGGCGTCTCTGTCGCGTAGCCGATGCGGTCAGTGGGTCTGTAAGTCTGCGCGTTCTGCGGCGAGGCCGCGCTCAGGCAGAGACCGGTGTGACCTCGAGGAACTCGAGCAGGCCCAGGATGCGCTGCCGGATCTCGTCGCGGATGGGGCGCACCGCCTCGACCCCCTTGCCGGCGGGGTCGGCGAGGTCCCAGTCCTCGTAGCGCTTGCCGGGGAAGATGGGGCAGGTGTCGCCGCACCCCATGGTGATGACGACGTCGGACTCCTTGACCGCCTCGGTGGTCAGGATCTTGGGAGTCTCGGCCGTGATGTCGATGCCCTCCTCGGCCATGGCGGCGACGGCGGACGGGTTGACCTGGTCGGCGGGGGCGGACCCGGCCGAGCGCACCTCTACGGCGCCGCCGGAGAGGTGGGCGAGGTAGGCGGCTGCCATCTGGGAGCGGCCGGCGTTGTGGATGCAGACGAACAGGACGGAGGGCTTGTCGGCCTGGTTGCTCATGGGGTGGCTCCTTGCTTCTGGTTGGGGGGTCACGCAGACGCGGGTGAGGCGGCGTCGCTAGGTCAGATTCCGAGGTCGCGGAGCAGTCGGGTGACGCGGCCCTGGATGTCGTCGCGGATGTCGCGGACGGTTTCGAGGGGCTGGCCGGCGGGGTCGGCGACGTCCCAGTCCTCGTACCGCTTGCCCGGCAGGATGGGGCAGGCGTCGCCGCAGCCCATCGTGATGACGACGTCGGCGGCACGCACCACGTCGTTGGTCAGCGGCTTGGGGTAGGCCTCGGCGAGGTCGATGCCGCGTTCCTTGAGGACGGCGATCGCGGTGGCGTTGACCTCGTCGACCGGGGCGGAGCCGGCGGAGCGGACGTGGACCCGGCCGCCGGACAGGTGCTGGGCCAGCGCGGCGGCGATCTGGGAGCGGCCGGCGTTGTGGACGCAGATGAAAAGCAGCTCGGGCACCTGCTTCGTGATCCGGCCTTCGGCCTGCGCGGCGGCGGTCAGCTGCTGGGTGGCGTACCTGGCGGTGAGGATCGGCAGGTAGGTGGGGATTTTCGAGACGGGCTCGAGGGCGGCGCGTGCTTCGGCTACGGCCTGCGCGACGGACTCCTTGGAGAAGACGCCGTCGTACTTGTACGTCAGGTCCTCGATGATCCGGTCGTAGTCGGGCGAGCCCGCATCCCTGTCAGTGCGCATCGGTCAGGGTTCCTTCCATGGCAGGTCGGGTCAGCTCTGAAAGTGCGACGGTGCCGACCGGTTCGTGGGCCATCAGCGGCAGCACGGCCACGCGTCGGCAGAGCTCGTTCACGCGAGCGAGCGGGTCGGCTTCGGCGTGGGCTCGGGCCCGCAGGAACGACGAGGTGGGCGCCGAGGCGGTGAGGCTGGCATTGACGACCCAGGCCCACGGGGTGATGCCGGCGCGGGCGAGGTCGTCCTGGAGCTCCTGGGCCTCGAGCACTGGCGTGGTCTCGGGGAGGGTGACGATGACGACCTTGGTCTGGCTCTGGTCCTGCAGGCGCATCAGCGGGGTGACGAAGCGGGTGCCCTCGCTCATCTGGCGGGTGATCTCGCGGTGGTAGGAGCCGGTCGCGTCGAGCAGGAGGAGGGTGTGGCCGGTCGGCGCGGTGTCGAGCACGACGAACTGCTTGCGGGCCCGGAAGACCACGTGGGAGAACTGCTGGAAGACGGCGACCTCGTCGGTGCACGGCGACTTCAGGTCCTCGGCGAGGACGGCGCGGCCGGCGTCGTCGAGCGCGTTGCCCTTGCCCGCCATGACTCGTTCGCGGTACTCGATGATGGCTTGTTCCGGGTCGATCCGCTCGACAGTGAGGTGCTCCACCTCTGCCTGCAACGTCTCGGTCAGGTGGGCGGCCGGGTCGGTGGTCGTGAGCAGCACCTCGTGGCCGCGGGAGGCGAGCTCGAGGGCGACTGCGGCGGCGACGGTGGTCTTGCCGACCCCGCCCTTGCCCATGCACATGACCAGGCCGTGGCCGTCCGCCTCGAGGTCGTCGACGAGGTCACGAAGGCTGGTCAAACCGTCTGGCAGAGAGGCGATCTCGTCGCTGGCTGGAGCGGCCGGTGTCGCGTCGGGGTCAAGCAGAGCGCGGAGCGAGGGGACGCCGACCGTGTTGAACGCGAGCAACGGAATCGTCGTCCGGGGCAGCGCGGCAAGGTCGGCGGGGATGGCGTCCAGCGCCTCCCTCTCGCGCCCGGTCACCGCGTCTACGAGGACGTCGTCCGCGGCGTCGGCGGCCGCGTCCGCGTCCTGGGGCATGACGCCGTTGACGACGAGGTGGGCGTTCGTCATGCCCAGCTCGCGCAGCTCGCCGAAGGTGCGTGCGGCCTCCCGGATGGAGGAGCGTTGCGGGCGCGTCACGAGGACGAGGCGCGTACGTCGTGGGGTCGGTCAGCGCGGCCAGTGCGCCGGCGTAGTCGTGCCGCAGCCGGTCGAGGCCCGCAACGGGTCCCAGGCATGACACGTCGCCCTTGCCGTCGGACAGGTAGGTGGTCCACTCTCCCGGGAGCTGGAGCAGTCGGACGGTGTGTCCGGTGGGGGCGGTGTCGAAGAGGATGTGGTCGTAGGCGGCCGTGGCGGTCTCGTCGGCGAGCAGGGAGGTGAACTCGTTGAAGGAGGCGATCTCGGTCGTGCAGGCTCCGGAGAGCTGCTCGGTCATCGCGGAGATCTCGGCGGCCGGCAGGAGGTCGCGCACCGGGTCGATGATCGCGGCCCGGTAGGCGTCGGCTGCCTGCTGCGGGTCGATCTCCAGGGCGTCCAGACCCGGGATACCCGGTACCGGGGTGACCACGTTGCCCACGGTGGCGTTGAACACCTGTCCGACGTTCGACGCCGGGTCGGTGCTCGTCAGCAGTACCCGCTTGCCCTGCCCTACCAAGTGCACGGCCGTGGCGCAGGCCAGCGAGGTCTTGCCGACGCCGCCCTTGCCGGTGAAGAACAGGAACCGGGGCGGAGCGTCGAGGAAGGGCAGGGAGAGCATCAGCAGCAGCCCGTCGAAGGGGTGGGCGAACCCGTGGAAGCCTCGGGAGCGCAACAGCCGGAGTCCGGGGCTGTTTGGGCCATGGCCAACAGAGGGCGGTCCGAGGGTGCGTCCTGCGCAGACTCGGCGAGCGCTGAGTACCGGGTCAGCTGCTCCCGGGTCGGGTAGGCGCCGGTCAGCACGGTCACGCCGTCGACCGTCGTCAGCGGGAGGCCCGCCGATCCTGCGAGGTGGAGGAAGTCCCGTACGGCGTCGTTGGTGACGAAGGCCTGCGGGTCGTTGGCCAGGTTGTGGCGCTGCACCTGGCCGCCCGCCCCGTTGACGTGCGCCAGGTCGGCGGTGAACACGACGAGGCGTTCGTCGAGCTCGGGTCCACACACGCCGGTGTTGCAGCAGAGCGCGGGCTCGTAGACGTGGATCTCAGGCATTGCGGGTCCCCTTGGCGGGGTTGGCGGTTGCTCGCGAGGTGAGGGGTGCCCCCGGGCTACCGGGGGCGGAACGGAAGCGCTTGCGCAGGGCAAGACTGACGTAGACGAGTGCGACGAGGGCGGGGACCTCGATGAGCGGGCCGACGACGCCGGCGAGGGCCTGCCCGGAGGCGGCGCCGAAGGTGGCGATGGCGACGGCAATGGCGAGCTCGAAGTTGTTGCCCGCTGCGGTGAAGGCGAGGGTCGTGGTGCGCTCGTAGCCCAGACGGAGGCTTGCGCCGAGTCCGAACCCGCCGCCCCACATCACGGCGAAGTAGACGAGGAGTGGCAGCGCGATGCGCACGACGTCGAGGGGTCGTGAGGTGATGGCGTCGCCCTGCAGGGCGAAGAGGATGACGATGGTGAAGAGCAGGCCGTAGAGCGCCCAGGGTCCGATGCGGGGGATGAATGTCTTCTCGTACCAGGTCCGCCCGCGCCGCCTCTCGCCGATCCGGCGCGACAGGAACCCGGCCAGCAGCGGGATGCCGAGGAAGATGAGGACGGAGCGGGCGATGTCCCACGTCGAGGCATCGATGCCGGTCTGGGTCAGGCCCAGCCAGCCGGGCAGCACGGAGAGGTAGAACCAGCCGAGCCCGGCGAAGGCGATGACCTGGAAGATCGAGTTGAGCGCGACGAGCACGGCGGCGGCCTCGCGGTCACCGCAGGCGAGGTCGTTCCAGATGATGACCATGGCGATGCACCGGGCGAGTCCGACGATGATCAGGCCCGTGCGGTAGGCCGGCAGGTCGGGCAGGAAGATCCACGCAAGCGCGAACATCAGCGCCGGCCCGAGCACCCAGTTGAGGAACAGGGAGCTGACCAGGAGTCGCTTGTCGCCCGTGACCGAGTCGAGCCGGTCGTAGCGGACTTTGGCCAGGACGGGATACATCATGACGAGCAGTCCGAGGGCGATCGGGAGGGAGACCCCGTCGACCTCCACCTTCGCGAGGCCGTTACCGAGACCGGGGATGACCCGCCCCAACAGCAGGCCGGCCACCATGGCCAGACCGATCCAGACCGGCAGGAACCGGTCGAGAGTCGAGAGCTTCGCCACCACCGGATCGTGGGCGGGCGGCGGGGCCTCGGTGGAGGTGCTGGGGCTGGGCGCGTTGTTCACCGATGTCCTTCGAAGCTGGGCCTGGTCTGGTGCAGGATCGACACTGGTCGATACTCCAACGTTGGCAGTTGCATCGACATGTGTCAACATTGAGACTGGTCTATGGAAGTGAACGGGAGGTGACCGAGGTGAGCATCACGACACTGAGCACGACGCCTCAGCGAGTGCCACGGGTTTCGGACTGCGGCTCGCCCCCGGTGGTTGCCCTCGAGCGCGAAGAGGCCGAGCGACGCGCAAGCCTGCTGAAAGCTCTCGCCGACCCGGTCCGCTTGCAGCTGCTCAGCATCATCAGCGCCTCCCCGAACCAGGAGGCTTGCGTCTGCGACATGACTGAGGCCGTCCCGGTGTCACAGCCCACCGTCAGCCACCACCTCAAGACCCTCGTCGATGCCGGCATCGTCACCCGTGAGCGTCGGGGCACCTGGGCCTGGTTCCGCCTCGACACCAAGGCCCTCGAGGGGATCCGGGTCTTCCTCGGCTGAGCGCGATCGACGCGTGCTCATCGGCAGATCTGGGCGATCACGCACCTCACCGGCAGCCGAACTCGTCGGCATGGGAGCACGACCGCGTTACCCGGCGGCGTGTCCCAGCAGGCCGTGCAACCTCGACCATCACAGGGATCGTGCGGCTCAGGACAGGCCGGTGATCGAGCCGTCCGGCGCGAGGTCGATCCGCTCTGCGTTGGGCGAGGTCGGCAGGCCGGGCATCGTGCGCATGTCGCCGCAGATCGCGTAGACGTAGCCGGCGCCGACGGCAGCCCGCACCTCCCGCACCGGCAGTCGCCAGCCGGTCGGAGCGCCGCGCAGCGTCGGGTCTGACGAGATCGAGAGGTGGGTCTTGGCGATCACGACGGGCAGGTCGCCGAGGCCAAGCTCCTCGTAGCGGCGCAGGCCCTTCGCGGCGGCGGGGGACAGGTCGATCCCGTCGGCGCCGTAGATCTCCCGGGCGATCGTCTCGATCTTGTCGACGAGCGGGAGGTCGAGCGGGTAGAGGAACTCGAAGTCCGAGGGTTCGTCGGCGGCGTCCATGACCATCCGCGACAGCTCGAGGGCTCCCGCACCACCCTCGGCAACGTGCCGGGTGACGGCGCACCGCACCCCGAGCTCGGTGCAGAGCGTCTGCACCACCGCATGCTCCGACGCATGGTCGTCGGGGAAGGCGTTGATCGCCACGACCGGTGTCACCCCGAATCGCTGCACAATCTCGATGTGCTTGCGCAGGTTAGGAATTCCTGACTCCACGTCGGCGGGGTTCTCGTCGAGCAGGCCCGCAGGCAGTGGCTTCCCAGGCTTGACCGAGTAGCGGCCTGAGTGGGCCTTGAGAGCGCGCACCGTGGCCACGACGACCGCGACGTCGGGGACGAGCCCGCTGACGCGGCACTTCACGTTGAAGAAGCGCTCGGCCCCCATGTCCGCGCCGAAGCCCGCTTCCGTGATGACGTAGTCGCTGCCGCGCAGCCCCACGAGGTCGGCCGTGACCGAGGACGTGCCGGTGGCGATGTTGCCGAATGGACCACCGTGCACGATCGCCGGGCCACCCTCCAGGGTCTGGAGCAGATTGGGCGACAAGGCATCCCGGAGGATCACCGCCATCGCGCCGGCCGCGTGCAGGTCATCTGCCGTGACGGGCCGCCCCTTCGCGTTCGTCCCGATGACGATGCGCCCCAGTCGATTTCGCAAGTCTCCGAGCGAGGTCGCGAGGGTGAGGATCACCATGACCTCGCTCGCCGCCGTGATGTCGAAGCCGGTCTCCCGCGTCACGCCGTCCTGCCGGGCCCCGAGCCCGATGACGACGTCGCGAAGAGACCGGTCGTTGACGTCGAGGACGCGCCGCCAGGTCACGCCGCGCGCGTCGATGTCGAGGGAGTTTCGGTGGTGCAGGTGGTTGTCGACCATCGCGGCGAGCAGGTTGTGGGCGGCGGTCACCGCATGGAAGTCACCGGTGAGGTGCAGGTTGAGGCGCTCCATCGGCAGCACCTGGCTGTAACCGCCCCCAGCCGCGCCGCCCTTGATGCCGAACGTCGGGCCCATCGACGGTTGGCGCAGCGCGACGACGGCGCGCTCGCCGAGCCGCCCGAGTCCCTGGGCGAGCCCCACCGCGGTCGTGGTCTTGCCCTCACCGAGCGGCGTGGGGGTGATCGCCGTGACGACGACGTATGCCGCTGAGCGGCCAGCGCGCCCACCGGACCGCTGCGGCCGGCGGGGGCGGTCGAGGACCGCGAGATCCACCTTGGCGACGTCACGGCCGTAGGGCTCGAGGTGCTCGTCGGGGATGTCGAGCGCCTCGGCGACCTGTGCGATGGGCCGCAGGGTGGCCGCATGCGCGATCTCGAGGTCGCTGGGGAACGAGGTGCTCATGCGCGGACCCACCCGCACCAGGTCCCGGTACAGGCCCGGGCGTCGATCGTCTCGGACTGGCGGGTCATCATCGCGGTGGCGTCCATCCGCACAACGTGGCACCGCACACGGCCGGGGGCAACCCCTGGGACAACCCGGGGCTGTGGGCGCGCGGCACGGGGGAGGGGGGCGAGCGGCATACGCTGTGGCCATGGCTTCACCACCCCCGCTCGAGGACCTCATCCACGCCGCGGTGTCGGGAGTCGGGGGATCCGAGCGGCCCGGTCAGGTGGAGATGGCCAAGGCGGTCGCCCACGCGATCGACGCCGACGAGCACCTCCTCGTGCAGGCGGGCACCGGCACCGGCAAGTCGCTTGCCTACCTCGTGCCCGCGGTCGCACACGCGTTCCGGTCGGGGCAGCCGGCTGTCGTCGCGACGGCGACGCTGGCACTCCAGGCCCAGATCGTCGACCGCGACATGCCCCGGGTCGCCGAGGCACTGACCCCGCTGCTCGGGCGCCGACCGACCTACGCGCTCGTCAAGGGGCGGCGCAACTACGTCTGCGCGCACAAGCTCGAGGGCGGCTTCCCCGACGAGGAGGAGGGCCTGTTCGGGGTGAGCCAGGTCGACGCGACCGCCGGTCGTCTCGGCGCCGAGGTCGTGCGCGTGCGCGAGTGGGCCGACTCGACCGAGTCGGGCGACCGGGACGAGCTCGTGCCCGGTGTCTCGGAGCGCGCATGGCGCCAGGTGTCCGTGTCCGCGCACGAGTGCATGGGCAGCAAGTGCCCGGTGGTCACCGAGTGCTTCGTCGAGCGGGCCCGGGAGGCCGCCAAGGACGTCGACGTCATCGTCACGAACCACTCCTTCATGGCGATCGACTCCTTCGAGGGTCGCCAGATGCTGCCCGAGCACGACCTGCTCGTCGTCGACGAGGCGCACGAGCTCGTCGACCGCGTCACCGCGACGATCACCGACGAGCTCACCGGGCCGATGGTCGCCGCTGCGGCCAAGCGCGCCGGCCGGCTCTCGGAGAGCTCCGCCGCGCTCGATGAGGCGTCCGAGCTGCTCTCCGGGGCGCTCGAGCCGCTCGAGGACGGTCGGATGCTGGGGATCCCCGACTCGGTCGCGATGGCGCTCGCCCGGATCCGCGACACGGCCCGGGCCGTGCAGAGCGACCTCAAGCCCGCACCGGGGGAGGACGCGGACGGGGCCCGGCAGGTCGCGCGGGCCTCGGTCGACGAGGTCCACGAGAACGCCGAGCGGATCCTCGAGGAGCGCGAGCTCGACGTCGTCTGGCTGAGCCACGACCAGCGCCGCGGCCCGGTGCTGCGGGTCGCGCCGATGAGCGTCGCGATGCTCGTGCGCGACAAGGTCTTCGCCGACCGCACCGTCGTGCTGACCTCGGCGACCCTCGAGCTCGGCGGCACCTTCGATGCGGTGGCCGGAACGATCGGCCTGCGCGGGGACGGTGCGCCCGCCTGGCAGGGGCTCGACGTCGGCAGCCCCTTCGACTACCCGAAGCAGGCCATCGCCTACGTCGCATCCCACCTGCCGCCGCCCGGGCGCGACGGCGCGAGCAACGAGAGCCTCGACGAGATCGAGCAGCTCGTCCGGGCCGCCGGGGGACGCACCCTGGGGCTCTTCTCCTCGATGCGCGCCGCCCAGGGCGCCGCGGAGGTGATGCGGGCTCGGTTCGGTGACGACATCCCGGTGCTCTGCCAGGGCGAGGACCAGATCACGACGCTCGTGCGGCAGTTTGCCCGCGACCCGCGCACCTGCCTCTTCGGCACCCTCACCCTCTGGCAGGGCGTCGACGTGCCCGGCTCCTCCTGTCAGCTCGTCATCATCGACCGGATCCCCTTCCCACGACCCGACGACCCGCTCGCCTCGGCCCGCTCTCAGGCGATCGCCCGGATGGGCGGCAACGGCTTCATGGCGGTCTCGGCCACCCACGCCGCCCTGCGGCTCGCCCAGGGCGCCGGCCGCCTCGTCCGTCGCGGCGACGACCGGGGCGTGGTGGCCTTCCTCGACTCCCGGATGATGACGGCGCGATATGCCGGCTTCCTCCAGCGCTCGCTGCCGCCCTTCTGGCCGACGACCGACCGGGCGATGGTCCTCGCGGCGCTGGCCCGTCTCGACGAGACGGCGCCGCCCCCGGTGCCCGTGGAGGAGCCGAAGCTGCGCTCGCTCACCGGGGCGCGAGCCGCGGCCGACGGGACCGAGCACCCGCGGCCGGTCGCCGGCCCCCCGCCCGTCGCCGACTCGAGCCGCAGCGCCGTGACCTCCGGGCACGCGTGGAGTGACGAGCAGGACGAGGAGCTGCGCGACGCCGCCGAGGCCGGCATGCAGCTCGACGAGCTCGTCGAGCACTTCGAGCTCCCCGAGGAGACCATCAGCGCACGGATCGAGCAGCTCGACCTCACCCTGGCGAGCGGTGCGCTCTTCGAGTGAGGCGCGGGCGGTCTCACGTCGTCGCGGGTGAAACTGCCCACTCGACGACCAACCCGGGTCGAGTGGGCACTTTCACCCGATGCTTGGTCGCGACGTGGCGGGTGAAACTGCGCACTCGACGGGGGGGCGGGGGTGTGGTCGGGGGCGGGGTGTCGCACCTGCGTGACAGGCTGTGCCCATGACGACGGGCACCCACCATCCCCTCACGCTCGTCAGTGGACCCGAGGGCGTCCTCGTCGAGCGAGCCATCGACGCCGAGCTCGCCGCGGCCCGGGCGGGTGACGTCGAGGTGATCCGGCTCGACGCCGCCACCTACGAGTCCGGCTCGCTGCTCGTGCACGCCAGCCCGTCGCTCTTCGGCGGCGAGAAGTGCCTCGTCGTCCGCGACCTGCACGAGGCCTCCGACGACCTGCAGCTCGACGTGCTCGCCCTCCTCGCCGACCCGACCCCCGACGTCACGCTCGTCGTGGCCCACGGCGGCGGCATGAAGGGCAAGAAGGTGATCGACACGATGAAGAAGCTCGGGGCCCACGTCGTCGACTGCCCGGCGATCAAGTCCGACCGCGACAAGTCCGACTTCGTCGCGAAGGAGTTCGCGCGGGCCCGGCGCAGCATCAGCAGCGAAGGGATCCGGGCCCTCGTCGAGGCGGTCGGCAAGGACCTGCGTGAGCTCGCCTCGGCCTGCTCGCAGCTCGTGGCCGACACCGAGGGCACCGTCACGGACGCGATGGTCGACACCTACCACGGGGGCAAGGTCGAGGCGACCGGCTTCCGGGTCGCCGACGCGGCCGTCGCCGGACAGGCGGGGGAGGCGCTGCGTCTGCTCCGACACGCCATCGCCACCGGTCTGGACCCCGTGCCGATCGTCGCGGTCCTCGCCTCGCAGCTGCGCCAGCTCGTCAAGGTGGGCGCCGCCGGGCGGGGCAGCTCGGGTCAGCTGGCCAAGAGCCTCGGGATGGCGCCGTGGCAGATCGACAAGGCCCGGCGCTCGGTCGGCCACTGGAGTCCCGACGGGCTCGCCGTCGCGATCCAGGCGGTGGCGGCGGCCGACTTCGAGGTCAAGGGCGGCGGACGCGACCCGGTGTATGCCGTCGAGCGCGCGATCCTCACCGTCACCAGGGCGCGGGGGGCTCGTTGACGGCCGGCTCGGTTTGGTCGCCACGTGACCTCGCTGGTAACTTTGATCCTTGCGTGCGCGCTCAGGTCGTGCGCGCATGCAGGCTCCATCCGGAGCAGCTCACGCAGGGTGTCCCCACTCCCGGTCCCGAGCTGCTTCGCCGCCCTCTCAACGGCAACCGTCTCCGACCAAGAAAGAAACCTCAACGTGGCAAACATCAAGTCGCAGCTCAAGCGCATCAAGACGAACGCGAAGCGGACTGACCGCAACCGGGCCGTCAAGAGCGAGCTCCGCACCTGGCAGCGCAAGTTCCGCGACGCCGCTGCATCCGGTGACAAGGACGCAGCAGCCGACGCCCTCAAGACCGCTTCGAAGAAGCTGGACAAGGCCGTCAGCAAGGGCGTCATCCACGAGAACCAGGCCGCCAACAAGAAGTCGGCCATGGCCAAGAAGGCCGCTGCTCTCTGAGCAACCCAGCCTCCCCGAGCGGGCCCGTCACCTCACGGTGACGGGCCCGTCGTCGTCCGGCCTCAGCGGTAGTGGCGGCGCGCGGTCGCGATGACCTCGTCGTAGCGGGCCCGGGGGAGCACGGCGCCTTCACGTCGCACGCTGGACGGGGCGACTCTGATCAGTCGGTTGACCCGCACCTCGCTCGGACGGCCATGGCGGTCCCAGGGGCCCGATCCGATGTCGACCCACTGCCGACCGGCTCGGCTCTCCTGACGGGAGCCGCCGTCGTGGTCCTTGCTCGTCAGCTGGAGGGCGACCAGCCATGAGCGCTCCCGCCCGATGACGAGCACCGGGCGGTCCTTGCCCTGGCTGTGGTCCTCCTCGTAGGGCACCCACGTCCAGACGATCTCACCGGGGTCCGGCTTGCCGTCCGGCTTGGGGGCGTAGGCCGTGTCGGGCAACGTCGTGGCGTCCCCCGGATAGGCGGAAGGGCGTCCCGGCGCGCGGGGCGCCGGTTGGCGACGGGTGGTCGGGCGGGCTGTCGGACTCAGCAGGCGGCGAAGGCGCGAGAGCACGCGCTCGAAGGTGGTGGGCACGGTCATCAACCTAGCCGCCGGGCCCTACGGTCGAGGGCCTGGCGCGAGTGGGGTCGGACGCGCATCCGCGGGTCAGGTGCGGGGCGGGGTCCAGTCCCGGGCGGGGTCGAGCCGAAGGTCCGACCGCGCGGGCTCGGGGGCGGCTGCGACGACGGGTCGGGCCACGGCCTCCGGCTCCGGAGCGGCGGCGAGGCCGACGAGGGCCGGCAGACCGTGGCTGCCGGGTGCGGCGGGCAACGACCAGTCCCACGAGGTCTTCGGCCGCCAGAGCAGCCGTCCGGCGGTGCGGCGGTCGCGTAGGGCGTGCATCCGCCAGATCAGCGACGGGTGGGTCGAGGCGGCATTGGTGACCCAGACGAAGAAGCCCGGCTCGGTGACGGCCCGGTCGGCCATCGCGTCGACGTCGACGGAGCGCACGAGGTACTTCCCGCCGGCCAGGGTCGCCATCGCGGAGCGGGCACCCTCGGGCACGAGCGCGTGGCCGTAGTTGTCGGCGGTGTACTCCTGGGCCCGGCTGAGGGTGGTGCCCACCCCGGGAAGGTACTGCGAGGCGATCGTGGCAAGGATGCGCCAGTAGCTCGTGTGGCCGGCGGCGATGTGGCCGACCTCGTGGGCGATGACGAAGCGGAGCGCTGCCGGCTCCCGCGCGGCGCCGCCGACCTCGAGCAGGTCGCTGTTGATGAAGACGAAGCGCCGGAAGCCGTGTCCCGAGGCGGCCGCGTTGATCATCCCGTTGCCGAGCACGACGTAGGCGTCGGGCACGAAGGTCAGGCCGGACCGCGCCGATGCGTCGATGAGCATGTCGTAGGCCTCGGGGAACTGGGCCGGCGAGAGCTTGATCCCCTGGAGCCGCTGCTGGGCCCAGAGCTGGCCCCGGCCGAACCAGACGATGATCGGCGCGGCGAGCAGGGCGATCGCGTAGATGTCGGGGTCCCGCTCCTCGGCGATGGCTGCGAGCACCTCGGTGAGGGCCACCCCGAGCAGCACGAGCGAGGTGAGGATCGCGACGACGAGGACGAGGAGCTCCTGGGGATGGCGGACCGCGCGTCGCATCGGCAGATGGGAGCCCGAGGCGAGGGGGAGGGTCTGCATCGGTTGGGCGCGCATGCGCAACATTGTGCGACACCGTGTGGTCATCGTGCGGCACCGTGCGGCACCGCGGCGGGGTGGGGAGCGCCGAGGGGGTGACCGGCATACCGCGCGAACGTGGGAGACTGTCGTGTCCTGTCCCCGTCCCTCTGCGAGGTTCGCCCCACCGTGTCGCCCATGGCCCGCACCGTGCTCGCCCCCCACGCGACGCCGCCCGAGCTGATCCGCAACTTCTGCATCATCGCCCACATCGACCACGGCAAGTCGACCCTGGCGGACCGGATGCTCCAGCTCACCGGTGTCGTCGACGCGCGCGCGATGCGGGCGCAGTACCTCGACCGGATGGACATCGAGCGCGAGCGCGGCATCACGATCAAGAGCCAGGCCGTGCGGATGCCGTGGGCCACGGACGTGACGAAGGAACCCGTTCACGGCGGGAAGGGGCGCGGCGAAGCCTCCGACCAGGTGGTGTACTGCCTCAACATGATCGACACCCCCGGCCACGTCGACTTCACCTACGAGGTGTCCCGCTCGCTCGCGGCATGCGAGGGGGCCGTGCTGCTCGTCGACGCCGCGCAGGGGATCGAGGCGCAGACCCTCGCCAACCTCTACCTCGCGATGGAGAACGACCTCGCGATCATCCCGGTGCTCAACAAGATCGACCTCCCGGCCGCCCAGCCCGAGAAGTATGCCGAGGAGCTGGCCAAGCTCATCGGGTGCGAGCCCGAGGACTGCCTGCAGGTCTCCGGCAAGACCGGCGCCGGCGTCGAGGCGCTCCTCGACACCATCATCGACAAGCTCCCCGCCCCCGTCGGCGACCCGAACGCGCCCGCCCGCGCGATGATCTTCGACTCCGTCTACGACACCTACCGCGGCGTCGTCACCTACGTCCGCGTCGTCGACGGCAACCTCAACCCGCGCGAGAAGATCGTCATGATGTCGACGCGGGCGACCCACGAGCTGCTCGAGATCGGCGTCATCAGCCCCGAGCCCGTCCCGTCCAAGGGGCTCGGCGTCGGCGAGGTCGGCTACCTCATCACCGGCGTCAAGGACGTGCGCCAGTCGCGGGTCGGCGACACCGTCACCAACGCGAGCAAGCCGGCGACGCAGGACCTCGGCGGCTACCGCGACCCCAAGCCGATGGTCTTCTCCGGGCTCTACCCGATCGACGGGTCCGACTACCCGGACCTGCGCGAGGCGCTCGACAAGCTCAAGCTCAACGATGCCGCCCTCGTCTACGAGCCGGAGACGTCGGCCGCGCTCGGCTTCGGCTTCCGCGTCGGCTTCCTCGGCCTGCTCCACCTCGAGATCGTCCGCGAGCGGCTCGAGCGCGAGTTCGACCTCGACCTCATCTCGACCCAGCCGAACGTCGTCTACGACGTCACGCTCGACGACGGCAAGGAGGTGCACGTGACGAACCCCAGCGAATACCCCGACGGCAAGATCACCGCGGTGAGCGAGCCGATCGTCCGGGCCACCATCCTTGCTCCCACCGAGTTCGTCGGCGCGATCATGGAGCTGTGCCAGCAGAAGCGCGGCAACCTGCGCGGCATGGACTACCTCTCGGAGGAGCGGGTCGAGATGCGCTACACGCTGCCGCTCGCCGAGATCGTCTTCGACTTCTTCGACCAGCTGAAGTCCCGCACCCGCGGCTACGCCTCGCTCGACTACGAGCCCGACGGTGACCAGGTCGCCGACCTCGTCAAGGTCGAGATCCTCCTGCAGGGCGAGACGGTCGACGCCTTCTCGTCGATCGTCCACAAGGACAAGGCCTACGCCTACGGCGTGATGATGGCCGGCAAGCTGAAGAACCTCATCCCGCGCCAACAGTTCGAGGTGCCGATCCAGGCCGCCATCGGGTCGCGGATCATCGCCCGCGAGAACATCCGCGCGATCCGCAAGGACGTCCTCGCCAAGTGCTACGGCGGTGACATCAGCCGCAAGCGCAAGCTCCTCGAGAAGCAGAAGGAGGGCAAGAAGCGGATGAAGATGGTCGGCCGCGTCGAGGTCCCCCAGGAGGCGTTCGTCGCCGCCCTCAGCAGCGACGGTGAGAAGCCCAAGAAGTAGCAGCGCCCGGGGCTACCGTGGTGGGGTGAGCGACCTCGCGCCCCACCACGAGCACCGGCCGTCCCTGCGGCTGGCCGCGCTGGTGGAGCGCGCCGTGGGCTACCGGCTCACCGGCTTCGCGGCCGGTGTCCACGTCGGTATGCCGTCCACGACGGTGACGCTCGTCATCCCCCTTGAGGAGCCACTGACCCTCTCGGACCCCGTCGTCGGGCCCCCGCGTGCGTTCGGGTCCGTCGTTGCCGGCCTCGCGAACACGCCGACCTGGATCCACCACGACGGCTCCCAGCACGGCGTCCAGCTCGCCCTGCGGCCGCTGGCCGTGCGCGCCCTGCTCGGCTGCCCTGCGGCTGACCTGGCCGGCACCTCCCACGAGCTCGCGGACGTCCTCGGCCCGCAGGCGCGGCACCTGCGCGACCGGCTGCACGAGATCGACTCGTGGCAGGGACGATTCGCGCTCCTCGAGGACGTGCTGGTCCGTCTGCTGCGCACCGGCGGCGCCGGGCGCGGCCCCGAGCCGGAGGTCGCCGAGGCGTGGCGGCTCATCGGCACGAGCGGGGGAGCGCTGCCCATCGGTGCGGTTGCCGAGCGGGTCGGCTGGTCCCGCCGCCGGCTCCAGACCCGCTTCGGTGCCGAGCTCGGGGTGACGCCGAAGGCAGCCGCGGTGGTGCGCCGGTTCGAGCGGTCCGTGCCGCTCGTCGCCACCGGCGCCTCGTCGCTCGCGGACGTGGCGACCCGGTGCGGGTGGTCCGACCACGCCCACATGGACCGGGACTGGAGGGCCCTCGCGGGCACGGCGCCGAGCCGGTGGCGCACCGAGGACCCTCTCCATGCCGCCGGGCCGAGGTGAGGTCGCGTGCCCGGCTACGCGGTCTCACCTCCCACGGCCGGCAGGTGAGGGTGCCCGCCGCGCATTCGTCCAAGACACCGCGCCGCCGAGCGGCGATGCTGGGCGGATGGAGCCCACAGACACCAGCACCGAGACCACCACCGAGACCAGCGCCGAGACCAGCGCCGAGACCCGCACCGACCACAACGTCTGGGTCGGCATCAGCTATGACGACGCCCACGCCGCGCGGGCGTGGCTGCACGACCTCGGCTTCGAGGACGGCATCCTCGTGCCGGGCGAGTCCGAGGGGGAGGTGCGACACAGCGAGATGCTCTGGCCCGAAGGGGGCCGCGTCATGGTGCACACCCGAGGGAAGGCCGACGACACGTTCGGCACGCCTCGCGGCACGGCCGTCGTCTACGTCGTCGTCGACGACCCCGACACCGTCTGGGAGGCGGCCCAGCGGCTGAGGGCGCCCGTCGTCCGCACGATGGAGGAGACCGACTACGGCTCGCGCGGCTTCTCGGTCAGCGACCCCGAGGGCAACTCCTGGAGCTTCGGGACCTACGCCGGCTGAGCGACACCGGTTTCCCGAAAACGTGGGCTCGTCGGAGCATTTACCGCGACTCTGGTAGCGCTCGACCTGTTTCCCCGCCCACGGGAGCGACCTTGGACAGCCCAACGCGCATGCGAGTCAGAGTCGGGACGGTCTCGTCCTTCCTCGTCGTTCTGCTGCTCGTGATGTCCGAGCTGAGCCGGCTCACGGGCGAGGTGCTCGACACCACGGGGCGGGCCTACTCGGCCGATGACCTGATGGGCCTGGGGAGCCCCTCGCGAGAGGGGTGGCTGGCCGTCTTCACCGGTGACCTCGGCAGTGCCCGCGCGGCCTGGCTGACGGCGTACCTCGTCGTCGACCTCGTCTTCATCGTGACCTACGTCTGGGCGGCGTGGACGGCGAAGCTGACGTCCTGGACCGCACTGGCCATCGCGATCACGGTGATGGGCTCGTTCGACCTGCTGGAGGACCTCGTCGCCCTCGTCGTCGTGCGGGGATCGAGCCCGCCCGCCGAGTGGCTCACCTGGCTGCTGTGGTCCGCGACGGTCCTCAAGACGGCCTCCCTCGTCGCTGTGGTCGTCGTCGTCGTGACCCGGTGGCGGTCGAGCCCCGGCTACCGGGCAGCTCTGCGACGCTGGGCTGTCGCGATCTTCCGGCACCGGTTCTCCGTGCTCGCGGTGCTGCCCATCGCCGTCCTCGGTGTCCTGCCGGGGAGCGACCTGCTCGACCAGCTGCCCGACGTGCAACGCCGCTGGATGCTCGATGGGTGGGGCCACGCGGCGGCGGCCGGGGTCGCCATGTCGCTCGTGGCCGCGGGCCTGCTCCTGCTCGGACGGCTGCGGTCCACCACCGCCTGGAACCCCCCGCCCGTGGGTCCGACCGACGGTCAACGCGCCCGACTGTGGCTGGCGGTCATCGCACCTGCCCTCGCCTTCATCGGCTGGGTCATCATGCTCGTGCGCGGGTCGGCGACCCTGACGCACGCCCCCGGACTGGTGTGGTGGCCGCTCGTCATCTTCGTCGGGGTGCCGGTCGCGATCGCCCTTCTCTCGTGGGGGATCCGGGTTCGTCAGGCCGGCAGCGCGACCACCGGGTCTCCCTGGTTCCCGAAGCCCGAGTTCACCCAGCTCGACCCCTCGACCAGGGAGATCGTGCTCCGTGCGGGGGACGTCGTGGCGACGACGGCACTGGTCATCGCGGGCCTCGGGCTGGTGCGGTCGTTCACTGCCGTGATCGCCCTCGGGGCCACCGTGCCGGGCACCTCCATGGGCTCGGCGGTCCTCGCCTGGGTGGTCGGGGCCGGGGGAGCGGTCGCCGCGTGGCCGGTCATGCGCCTCGTGACCGATGCGCTCACCTGGGTCCCGGGGGCGCCTGCCCTGGGTAGCGGTGTGGTGGACCGCGTGCGGAGCACCATGTCCCCCTCGGTCACGACGACCGCCTCGCCCCTGGTACGCCTGGGGGTGCTTGCCGCCGGGGTCGGGCTGCTCCTGCTCATCGGACTCGAGCCCGAGTGGTTCGCTCGCCACGCCGGGGTCATCGCCACCGCCATGGCGGCGCTGCTGGCCGCGTGCCTCGTGATCGGTGGCATCGTCGTGGTCCTCGAGCAGCGGCTCAGCCCGGAGGTGTTCTGGTTCGCCCCCATCAACAGCCCGTCGGTGCCGGTCACGACTGTCATCCTCGCGGCCCTCGCCCTCACCTCCACCCTCGGCGACGACGCGGACATCCACGGTCTGCAGGGGCTCGTCGCACCACCGGCCCCGGGACGGGTCGTGGCCACCCTTCCGCAGCGACCGGACCTCGCCACCGCCTTCCGCGACTGGGAGGCCGCCACGTCGGGGTGTGGTCGGGCCACGACGGTGGGCGGCCGCACCGTGACGTTGCGACCGATGTTCCTCATCGCCGCGGAGGGCGGCGGCATCCGGGCGGCCTACTGGTCGGCCGCCGCCGTCGACCTGCTGAGCGGCGCCGCAGCCGCCACGGGGGATGGGGTGGACTGGCGGGCGGGCGCCCCGGTCACGTGCTCCCGGCCCCTGCTCGCCGGTGGGGCGAGCGGCGGCGCCGTCGGCCTGACCGTGGCCCGGTTCGCCGGCGAGTCGTCCGCGCGCGACCGGGTCGTCAGGATGTCCGCACCCGACGCGCTGGGCCAGGCCACGGCGGGCCTCTTCGTGCGCGACCTGCTCTACGCCGTCACCGGGCTGCCCGTCTTCGGCCGACCGGCCTGGGAGGTCACGGACGCGAGCCAGCCCGTCTGGCGCGACCGGGGCGCCCTGATGGAGAAGGTCTGGGCGGACGACGCGGGGCTGTCCGGTCCGTTCCTGCCGTCGGACCCGACGGACGCGTCCCGGAGCCGGACGGGGGCGCTCGTGCTCAACTCGACGCGGGTCTCCGACGGTTGCCGCATGTGGGTCAGCCAGCTCTCGCTCGGCTCCGGTCCCGGCGCCGAGTGCGACGCCGCCTCGGCGCCCGCCGGGCACACGCTCGACCTCATCGACCTGATGCGTCCCGTCGCGCCCGGGGAGGGCGGGGACGACGACCTGTGCCTGGGCCCGATGACGGCGGCGACCGGGGCGATGCTCGCCTCGCGCTTCCCGTTCGTGACCCCCAGCGGGGTCGCGGGACCGTGCGGGGGCCAGATCGGGCAGCAGTTCGTCGACGGCGGCTACGTCGAGAACTCGGGTCTGGGGACCCTGGTCGACCTCGCCCCCGGCTGGCTCGTCGAGGTCCAGCGCCACAACGTCGAGGCGCTGGCCTCGCCGTCACCCTCGCTCGTGGTCCCCGTCGTCGTCTACCTCGACAACGGCACGGGCACCGACCTGCGCGTCGACCCGCCCCAGCGCACCCCCGAGCTGCTCGTGCCCCTGCGGACGTCGAGCCGGGCGGCGTCCGCCCTCGTCGACACCCCGGCGCTGCTGCGCGAGGCCGAGCGCCTCGTCTCGGCGCGGTCCGTGCTGCCCGGGGGCGCCGAGGTCGAGCCGATCCGGGCCGCCGTCGACGGATGGCGTCGCCACGGCGCCTTCGTCGTGCACCAGTCGACGGTCCCGGCGGTCACCGCCCCGCTGGGCTGGGTCCTGTCGCAGCAGAGCATCGAGACGATGGACCGAGCCCTCACCCGTCAGGCGACGACCTCGGCGGACGGCCCGGCCGGTGCGCGCCCGGCCGGCGCATCCCCGGTCCTGTCCGGCCGGGGATCGCTCGCCGACGCCCTCGCCTTGGTGACGCCGCCACGGTGACCGTCTCAGTCCGACAGCAGCTTTCGCCGCAGCCGGTCGGTGTCGGCCGGCGTCCATCCCTGCTCGCCGAGCCACCCGTGCACCCCGCCGTAGCGGGTCTCGAGAGCGGCGAGCAGCAGCCGCATCGTGTCGGCACGCGGGGCCTGCTGGGTCGTGGTCTTGTGCTCGAGGTCGGAGGCGTAGGCAGCCTTGGTGCGCAGCCGCGCCATGATCGCTTCGATCCGCTCGGCGGACGCGGCGAAGTCGGCCATCACGACGTCGTCCGGCACCCCGACGGTCTTGAGAGCGAGACCGACGACGGTTCCGGTGCGGTCCTTGCCGGCGGCGCAGTGCACGACGGCGGCTCCCTCGGCCCCTGCGATCGCGCCGAGGGCGGCGACGACCGAGTCGGGTCGATCGGCGAGGTAGGACAGGTAGTGGTCGGTCCAGAACTCGTCGTGGTCCTTCCTCACCCGGGGCTCGACCGGCTGCAGGGGGTCGACCCCGATGCCTTCGCGCCGCTCCTGGGCCTCCCAGGGCAGGGCCCGCTCGCCCGCGGGGATGCCTGTCTCGGTGGAGTCCTCGCGGTAGAGCGTGAGGTGGTGGTGGCGCACGGACCCGACGGCACGCAGCGGCCCGTCGCCCTCTCGAGCGAGCTCGACGTGGGTGCGCAGGTCGACGACGTCCGTGACGCCGTAGGTCTCGACGAGCAGGCGCACCGAGGCCGCGGGCAGGTCCTGCAGGTTGTCCGAACGCAGCAGCCGCCGCGGGCGCACGACGTCGCCGTCCTCGGTCGGGGCGCCCCCGAGGTCACGCATGTTGACGACGCCGGCGAGCTCGATCCAGTTGGGTTGGTGCACGTCATCGAGCCTAGGTGATGGCGGGGACCGGCCCGGGTCGGTCGCCTCCCGCGCGCCGGCGTCGGGTCGCGGGCTGAGACAATCAGGGTATGCCGCCCTCCGCCCTCCCCGACGGCGACCCCGCCCCGTCCTCCGGCGAGCTCCCGTCGACGGCCCTGTCCGGGCTCGACACGACCGACCTCGGGATCTACGTCCACGTCCCCTTCTGCACGGTGCGCTGCGGCTACTGCGACTTCAACACCTACACGCTCACCGAGCTCGGCGGGCCCGGTGCCTCGATCGGCGTCGAGACCTACGCCGACGCAGCCCTGCTCGAGCTTGACCTCGCCGCTGCCGTGTTGGGGGGCGAAGCGCCCCTGGTGTCAACGGTGTTCGTCGGTGGTGGCACTCCGACGATGCTGAGGTCGGGCGACCTCGTGCGGGTGCTCGACGGCATCCGTGCGCGCTTCGGTCTGACCGACGACGCCGAGGTGACGACCGAGGCCAACCCGGACTCCGTCACCCCCGAGTCCCTCGCTGAGCTGGCGGCGGGTGGCTTCACCCGGGTGTCCGTGGGCATGCAGTCGGCGGTCCCGCACGTGCTCCGGACGCTCGAGCGCACTCATGACCCGGACAACGTCGCCCGGGCCGTCGCCGGTGCCAGAGCCGCGGGTCTGCAGGTGAGCGTCGACCTCATCTACGGCACGCCGGGGGAGTCGCAGGGCGACTGGCGCCAGAGCCTCGAGGCGGCCATCGCCCTCGAGCCCGACCACATCTCGGCCTATGCGCTCGTCGTCGAGGACGGGACCAAGCTGGCCGCCCAGGTGCGACGGGGCCTGGTCCCCGCGCCGGAGGACGACGACGAGGCCGACAAGTACGAGCTCGCCGACGAGCTGCTGTCCGCAGCCGGCTACGGGTGGTACGAGGTGAGCAACTGGGCCCGCGGCAAGGACCTCCGGTGCCGCCACAACATCGCCTACTGGGCGGGCACCAGCTGGTGGGGCATCGGCCCGGGCGCCCACAGCCACGTCGGCGGGGTGCGGTGGTGGAACGTGAAGCACCCGAGTGCGTATGCCGCCCGCCTCGCCTCCGGGACCTCACCCGCGGCTGCCCGCGAGACCCTCACCGACGAGCAGCGCTACGACGAGCGGGTCCTGCTGGGCACGAGGCTCGCCGACGGGCTGCCGGTCGCGACGCTGGCGCCGCCCGGACGGGCCGCGGTCGCCGGACTCATCGCCGAGGGCCTGCTCGACGGACCGGCGGCGGTGAGGCTGGGACGGGTCGTGCTGACCCGGCGCGGGCGGCTGCTCGCCGACACGGTGGTCCACCGGCTGCTCACGTCCTGACGACGCCACCCGGCGCCACGCGGCGGCACCCGGCGGCACGGGCGGCTGGCGCTCGACAAAGGGCGAATTATCGTCACCAGAGTGAAGCGTGTTCCAGCGCGACACGCAAGAGACAGAAAAATATTCGTGTTTCGCTGTCCGAACTGAGCATCTTGTCCTAGATTCTCCCACGATGACCATGAACGCCACCGGGGAGAACCGTGAACACACACGCAACTGAGACCATGCCCACCCGCTTCCGCAGACTCGCGCTCGTGATGTCCGCGGTGGTGTTGCTCTTCTTCGGGGTCGCCGTCGCGGCTCCGGCCCAGGCGGCCGACCCGGCCCCGTCCCCGTACCCGTTCGCCTCCCCACAGTGGGTCGGGTCGCGGGAGTGGATCGTCCTCTGCACGGGCTTCGCCTCATGCACGTCCTCCGGCTACAGCGAGGCGGGCTACCAGGGCGTCATGTACAACACCTTCTGGCGCCAGAGCACCGGCCACAACTGCACCAACTACGTCGCCTACCGCCTCGTCCAGAACGGCCTGCCCAACACCAAGCCGTCGAGCCTGTCGGGCAACGCCTTCAACTGGGGACCGTCCTTCCCGTCCCAGACCGACTCCGCGCCGGCCGTCGGGTCGGTGGCCTGGTGGGACACCTCGTTCTCGTCGACGGGCCACGTCGCCTACGTCGAGAAGGTCATCTCGCCCGACGAGATCCTCATCTCCGAGGACAACTGGGGCGGTGACTTCCGCTGGCGTCGGGTGACCCGCGGCGGTGGTCGCTGGCCGCAGGGCTTCATCCACCTCAAGGACGTCGGCGCACCGGTCGCGACGCCGGCTGACTACCAGGCGCTCGCCCCGACCCGGTTGCTCGACACCCGAGCCGGCCTCGGTGCTGCCCGGGCGGTCGTGCCCGCGGGGGGCAAGGTGAGCCTCCAGGTCGCCGGGCGAGCCGGCCTCCCGACGCGGGGCGTCGGAGCGGTCGTGCTCAACGTGACGGCCGTCACCCCGGCAGGTTCCGGCTTCCTCAGCCTCTACCCGACGGGCACGGACCGCCCGGTCGTGTCGTCCCTGAACTACGAGAAGGGATCGACCATTGCCAACCAGGTCGTCGCCAAGGTCGGTGACACGGGGGCGGTCGACATCTACGCCTCGCAGGCCACCCACCTCGTCGTCGACGTCTCCGGCTACTACACGTCGGCAGGCTACCTCCAGACGGTCGCGCCGACCCGTCTCGCCGACTCGCGCTACGGGCTCGGGACCACGAGGTCCCGCATCCCGGCCGGCACGCGACGCGACATCGCCGTCGTCGGTGCCGGTGGGGTCCCGGCCAAGGGCGCGTCGTCGGTCGTGCTCAACGTCACGGCCGTCAAACCGTCGACGACCGGGTGGCTGACGGTGTGGCCGGCGACCTCGACCGGCACGCCGCCGCCGTCCTCGAGCCTCAACTTCACGCCCGGCCAGACCGTCGCGGGTCTCGTCGTCTCCGACGTCGGGCTCAACGGCAAGGTGAGCGTCTTCGCCTCGCAGGAGACCGACCTCGTCGTCGACGTCGCCGGCTACTACCCGTCCGCGGCGGACTTCGTGGGGCTCACCCCGACGCGGGTGCTCGACACCCGACAGTCCTCCAAAGTCGCCGGGGGCAGCTCGATCCTGCTCCCCGTCACGGGGCGCGCCGGGGTCCCGGCCGCCGGGGTGGAGTCGGTCATGCTCACCGTCGTCTCCACGCGGCAGTCGAGTGGCGGCTTCCTGAGCGCCTACCCGTCCCGCACGACCCGTCCGAACGCCTCGATCCTCAACTTCGGGGAAGGCCAGACGATCGCGAACTCCGTGCTCGTCAAGGTCGGGTCCGACGGCGCGGTCCGGCTGTGGACGAGCGCGACGGCCGACCTCGTCGTCGACGTGCAGGGCTACGTCCTGAAGTGACCTGACCCGAGGGGACCCGGCACCTGGCGCGGCGACGCCTCAGGTGCCGGGCTCGGTCACGAAGTCGATGAGCTCCTCGACGCTCGCCAGCAGGGTCGGCTCGAGGTCGGCATAGCTGCGGACCGTGCCGAGGATGCGCTTCCAGGCCAGGGCGATGTCGGTCTGGGTCGCGTGGGGCCAGCCGAGCTCGGCGCAGATGCCGTGCTTCCACGACGTGCCCCGGGGGATGACCGGCCACCGCTCCCAACCGAGGCGCTGGGGCCGGACGGACTGCCAGACGTCGACGTAGGGGTGACCGAGCACCTTGACGTGCGCGGTGAGACCCGGCAGGGAGCGGGCCTGCGCGACGATCCGGGCCTCCTTCGTGCCGGGCACGAGGTGGTCGACGAGCACCCCCATCCGACGTCTCGGACCGGGCCCGAAGTCGGCGATGATCCCGGCGAGGTCGTCGACGCCGTCCATCAGCTCGACGACGACGCCCTCGACCCGCAGGTCGTCACCCCACACCTTCTCCACGAGCTCGGCGTCGTGGCGGCCCTCGACGTAGATCCGGGACCCGCTCGCGACCCGCGCCCGCGCACCCTGCACGGCGACGGAGCCGCTCGCGGTGCGGGACTCGGCGCTGCGGGCGGCCGCGACCGCGGCGTGCGCGGCGGCCGTCGGCGGTGTCAGGGTGACCGGTCTGCCATCGACGTGGAACCCCGGCCCGAGCGGGAAGGCCCGGGTCCGCCCGTGCCGGTCCTCGAGGTGCACGACGTGCATCCCCCCGGCCTTCTCGACGCGGACGACCGCGCCGACCCAGCCGGTCTCGACCTCCTCGACGACGAGGTCCCGCTCCGCGGGCACGGGCGTCGAGCGTCCGCCGCGCGGAGCCTTCCAGTCGCCGGAGAGGACGTCGGGGCCGTAGCGGTCGGCGGGGGAGGAGGGCGGGAGCATCGGGGACACGGTGCCCGAGCGTATGCCGCCGAGCCACGTGCGCCGGCCCTGCCACGCCGTCGACGCCCGGCCGTGCGCGAGCGGCATACCGTGCACGGAGTCGGCGTTGCGGAGGAACACGACATAGACTTGGCACTCGAATGACGTGAGTGCCAAGACAGGACGCAGCGACCACGAGGCGGGCGGAAGGAGGACCTGATGAACGACGACCGGCGGCTCCGGGTGCTCCGGGCCATCGTCCAGGACTACGTCCAGACCTCCGAGCCGGTGGGCAGCAGGGCCCTCGTCGAGCGCCACCAGCTCGGCGTCAGCGCCGCCACCGTGCGCAACGACATGGCGCTGCTCGAGGAGGAGGGGCTGATCCACGCCCCACACACCTCGGCGGGACGCGTCCCGACCGACGCCGGCTACCGCGTCTTCGTCGACCGGCTCAGCGCCGTCAAGCCGCTCAGCCAGAGCGAGCGTCGGGCGATCGCGCAGTTCCTCGAGGGGGCCGTCGACCTCGACGACGTCGTCGACCGCACCGTGCGACTCCTTGCGGGCCTGACCCGCCAGCTCGCCGTCGTCCAGTACCCGTCGCTCACCCGCTCGACCGTGCGCCACATCGAGCTCGTGCCGATCGGCTCGAGCCATTTGATGATCGTGCTCATCGTCAACACCGGTCGGGTCGAGCAGCGGGTCGTCGACACCGGACGGGTCCTCGCTGACGAGGAGGGCGAGGCGCTCGTCGCCACGCTCCGCTCCCGGATCAACGAGGTCGCCGGCGGCGTGCCGTTCACGACGGCCGCGACCCGGCTGCACCAGCTCGCCGCCGACACCTCCGAACCCGACCGCGCCGCCATGGCCGCCGTCGTCTCGGCGCTCGGCGACGCTCTCGTCGAGGAGCGCGAGGAGCGCGTCGTGCTGGCCGGGCAGGCCAACCTCGCCCGCTCCGTCGCCGACTTCCCGCGCACCATCGGCCCGATCCTCGAGGCGATCGAGGAGCACGTCGTGCTGCTGCGCCTGCTCGGTCAGCTCGGCGACGACCCCGAGCTCGTGTCCGTGCGGATCGGGTCGGAAAACCCCGTCTCCGGGCTGCAGAGCACCTCGCTCGTCTCGATGGGTTATGGAACCGGGCCCGAACGGGTGGCGAGCCTCGGTGTCCTCGGACCGACCCGGATGGACTACGCCACGACGATGGCCTCGGTCCGCGCGGTGGCCCGCTACGTGTCCGAGATGCTCGACGACACGACCCCGACCTGACGCCCTCACGCACCAACCGCAGCACCGAACACCGATTGACCGAACATCGCGACCCGGACACCGACGCCCGGGCCCACCCCGTCCAGACCACGCACCGCACCGACAGGATCAGCCGCTTGAACGACTACTACGCCGTCCTCGAAGTCTCCCGTGACGCCAGCCAGGAGCAGATCAAGAAGGCCTATCGCCGGCTCGCCCGGCGCCTCCACCCCGACGTGAACCCTGGCCCCGAGGCCGAGGAGGAGTTCAAGCGGATCTCGCAGGCCTACGACGTGCTCGGCGACGCCGAGAAGCGGGCCTCCTTCGACCGTGGCGCCGACCCGTACGCGAGCGGCGGTGGCGCCGGTTTCGGCACGGGCCAGGGCTTCTCCTTCAACGACGTCATGGACGCCTTCTTCGGCGCCGGCTCGGCGGGGGGCAGCCGCGGGCCGCGCTCGCGGGTCCAGCGGGGCCAGGACGCGCTCGTCCGGCTCGACATCGATCTCGCCAAGGCCGTCTTCGGCTCGGAGGAGGAGCTGACCCTCGACACCGCCGTGGGCTGCTCCACCTGCAAGGGCGACGGGGCCCAGCCGGGCACCGGCCGCCAGACCTGTGTGATCTGCAAGGGCAGCGGGGAGGTGCAGCAGGTCCAGCGCAGCTTCCTCGGTCAGGTGATGACCTCGCGGCCCTGCGTCAACTGCCAGGGCTACGGGGCCACGCTCACCGACCCGTGCCACGAGTGCTCGGGCGACGGTCGGGTCCGCACCCGCCGCAGCATCAAGCTCAAGGTGCCCGCCGGCGTCGACACCGGCACTCGCATCCAGCTCACCGGCGAGGGCGAGGTCGGCCCGGGCAACGGTCCGGCCGCCGACCTCTACGTCGAGATCCGGGTGCAGAACCACGACACCTACACCCGGCGCGGTGACGACCTGCACTGCACCGTCGAGCTGCCGATGGCCGCCGCGGCGCTGGGCACCTCCTTCAAGCTGTCGACCTTCGACGGCATGCAGGACCTGGAGATCCGCTCGGGCACCCAGGCGGGCGACGTGATGACGATGCGCGGCCTCGGCGTCACCCACCTGCGTCACGGTGGCCGCGGCGACCTGCTCGTGCACGCCAACGTGCAGACGCCGACCCGCCTCACCGAGGAGCAGGAGGAGCTGCTGCGCCAGTTCGCCGTGCTCCGCGGCGAGGACCGACCCGAGGGTCGGCTCACCCCCAACAAGGGGCTCTTCGGCAAGATCCGGGACGCCTTCAAGGAGAAGTGAGGCACCGGTGACCCGCTCGTGACGCACCAGCTCTTCCTCGCCCCCGTGGAGACCCTCGCGGGGGCGGAGCCCGGCACCGTGCTCCTGCTCGACGGTGAGGAGGGGAGACACGCCGCCACGGTCGTGCGGATCCGCGTCGGTGAGCCCTATCTCGTCGCCGACGGCTCCGGCCGGAGGGCCCTGCTCGTGGCCGAGGGGGTCGAGCGCGGATCCGTGGTCGGCCGGGTCGTCGAGGTGCACGACGAGCCGGCGGACGCCCCCCGCTTCGTCCTCGTCCAGGCGCTCGCGAAGGGCGACCGGGACGAGCAGGCGATCGAGGCCGCGACCGAGCTCGGCGTCGACGAGGTCGTCCCGTGGCAGGCGGAGCGCTCCGTCGTCGTCTGGCGGCCGGACCGGGTCGCCCGCTCGCTCGCCCGGTGGGTGGCCGTCGTGACGCGGGCGACGAAGCAGTCCCGCCGGGCCCGGATGCCGCTCACCGCCGACCCGGTGTCCTTGACCGCTCTCGTCGCGCGGGTCCGGGAGGCGGCGCTCGTGCTCGTCCTGCACGAGACCGCCACGGAGCCGTTGTCGCGGGTCGAGCTGCCCGAGGACGGGGACGTCCTCGTCGTCGTCGGCCCCGAGGGGGGCATCAGCGACCGAGAGCTGGACGCCCTGACGGGTGCGGGGGCGCAGCCGGTGCGCCTCGGGTCGACCATCCTCCGGTCGTCGTCCGCAGGCCCGGCGGCACTCGCCGTGCTCCTCTCGCGATCTCGGTGGGTCAGCCCACGGTGAAGGGGATCCGCTGCTCCGCGGTCACGGAGCCGTCCTTTGCGCTCGTCGCCCAGACCCGGATCACGTAGTCCCCCGCCGCAACCGGCTTGGTGTCGAAGCTATAGGCCCCCCTCGCCGGGGCCGCGGCATCGGCGGTCGCCGTCCCGGACTGGACCGGTTTGCCGCCGGAGAGCAGCTGCCACGAGATCGCCGCCTCGAAGGTGCTCGCGAGCCCCGTGACGGTGACCGGGCCGGCTGCGACGGTGCCCCCCCGGGTGGGGTTGTCGACCCAGACGGGTGAGACGTCGTCGAGGACCGCGTCACCGGTGGGCTGGCTGTAGGTGCGGGCCGTGGGCTGGCCGGGCGCCACCGCGGCGCCCTGGTCGGCGAGCTCGAAGGTGACGGGCAGCAGGCCTTTGCCGACGGCGCCCTGGACCGTCCAGACGAGCTGCTGCACGGCCAGCCGCGCCGTGCCGTCGGAGACTCCCGTCAGCCCGGCCGAGAGGCGCACCGTGATCCCGTCGGGACCGACGGTGACCGCGAGCGGCGTGACCGAGGACCACGGGTCGAGGTAGGACGAGCCGTCCGGAGCCGGGCCCATCGCGGCAGCGAGGGCCACGAGCCCGCGGGCGTCGGGGGTGACGGGCGTGGCGACCTCCCCCGTGGCGAACTCGCGGAAGAGGCGCAGGGTGGCGGACTTCGGGGTCACCGGTCCGAGGTGGTAGACGGGCAGCACGACGCTGGTCACCGGGGGCGTGGCCGTCGTCGTCGGTGCTGCCGGGGTCGTCGGTGCGGTCGTCGTCGGCGGCGGGGTCGTCGTCGTGGGCGCGGCACTCGTCGTCGGAGCCACCGTGGTCGTGGCGGGGGGCGCCACCGTGGTCGTGACGACGGCCGGTGGGGGCACCGTCGGGGTGGGGCGGCTCGGTGTGATCGTCGGCACCGTGGAGGGCCCGGCGTCGCTCGTCGGGGTGGTCGGGGTCGAGGGCGACGTGGGGAGGGCCGTGGTGGCGGCGACGAAGGGCGGCTGCTCGGTCGGCCGGTTGGTGAGCCAGAACGACCCGGCGATGACGACGGCGACCCCGGCGGCGGCAGCGGCGGGCAGCAGCCAGCCACGGCGGGCGGAGGCGGCACGAGCCGGGGCCCCGCTCGCCGATCCCCCGGCGGCCCCGGCGGCCAGGATCGCGCCGAGCCGGTCGCCGGGTGTGATCGAGTCGGCCTCGGCAGCCATCGAGGCGCGCAGGTCGGACTCCACGCCGCTCACGCCGAGGCCGGGATCCGCCTCGTCGCCGAAGGTGGGGTCCGGTGTCGCGGGCCGGCGAGGCCCTGCCGACGGGTCGAGCGCGTCATCCGCGCCGTCCGCGCCGTCCGTGGAGTCATTGGCGTCGGGGAGGCGGAACGGCGCGGTCGGCTCGCCGGCGTCCTCGGGCCCGGTGGGTGGCCGCTCGTCGCTGGTCATGGGGTCTCCCGTGCGTCGTGGTGTGGCGTGTCGTTCTCGGCAGTGCGCCCGATCCGACGCGTGTCGTCGGCGTCGGATCCGGCGCCCGGCTGCGGCGGGTGGCTGGTCTCGGGGTGGGCCGCACCGGGAACGAGCCGCCGCAGCGCGTGCAGGCCCCGGTGGGCGTGCGCCTTGACCGACCCCGTCGAGATCTCGAGGGCTGCCGCGATCTGGGCCTCGGAGAGGTCGGCGTAGTAGCGCAGCACGAGCACCTCACGTTGGCGCTGGGGCAGCGCACGGAGCACCCGCATCATCTCGGCCCGCTCGGCCGCCCGGAGCGCTCCGTGCTCGGCGCTGCTGGCGTGCTCCCGTCCCGGCGCGTCGGCGGCGGCGGCCCGGCGGGCGTTGTCGCGGTCGACGACGACGGCGTGCCGCTGCACCGAGCGGCACCCGTTGAGGACGGCCACCTGCAGGTAGCCGACGGCTCGGCCGCTCTCCCGGATCGAGCGCCAGTTGCGGTGCGTGGCGACGAACGCGTCCTGGACGACGTCCTCGGCGGCGAGCTGGTCGTGCAGGAGCAGCCAGGCAAGCCGCACGAGGCGCTGCCAGTGAGCGGCATACAGCTCGGTGACGGCCGCGTCCGCTGAGGTGGGCAGGCTCGTCACCGGCGGCGGGGGCCCGGTGCGCCCGGGCCCGGCCTGCTCGTGTGTCGCCACACCCCACGTTCTCACGTCCACATGACGCGCGGCTGCACCGGTCGGTTGACATGCCTAGGGTGTCGTCATGACGCAGCAGACCCCCGACGACTGCCTTTTCTGCCGGATCGTCTCCGGCGGGCTCCCCACCGACCTCGTCGCGCAGAACGAGCGGGCCGTCGCCTTCCGTGACATCAACCCCGCCGCGCCGGTGCACGTGCTCGTCGTGCCGCGCCGCCACGAGCCGACCGTCGGCGCTCTCGCCGCGAGCTCGACCGAGGACCTCGCCGCCGTGTTCGCCCTCGTCGCCGAGGTCGCCCGCCTCGAGGGCGTCCCCGAGCACCACCGCCTCATGGTCAACACGGGGGCCGACGCCGGGCAGACGGTCTTCCACGCACACGTCCACGTGCTCGGCGGCACGACGTTCGCGGAGCGCTGAGCGTGTCGACCGAGGACCCGAAGCCGCACACCTCCGACGCCGCGAAGGCTCCGTCGACGGTGGCGGCCGAGCCCACCGACGACCTCGTGACCACCCGGCACGTCCTGCACGTCGGTGAGGGCGAGCTCGCCTACACCGCGACGACCGGTCGGGTCGTGCTGCGGGAGGAGGACCACGAGAAGGGCACCTTCGGCGGCAACCCGGCCCGGGCCGAGATCTCGCTCACGAGCTACACGCTCGACGACGCCGACCCGCACACCCGCCCGGTGACCTTCGCCTTCAACGGCGGCCCGGGCAGCTCGAGCGTCTGGCTGCACCTGGGTCTGCTCGGCCCGCGGCGGGTCGAGATGGGCGACGCGGGTGACCTGCGGCCGCCGCCCTACGACCTCGTCGACAACGTCGAGTCACTGCTGACGGTGAGCGACCTCGTCTTCATCGACCCGATGTCGACCGGGTGGTCGCGAGCCGTCGAGGGGGGCACCCCGGGTGACTACCACGGCTACGAGAAGGACATCGAGTCGGTCGCGGCGCTGGTCCGGCTCTGGACCTCACGCCACCAGCGGTGGATGTCGCCGAAGTTCGTTGCGGGGGAGTCCTACGGAACGCTGCGCGGAGCGGCCCTCGTTGCGCACCTGCAGGAGCGCTACGGGCTCTTCGTCAACGGTCTCATCCTGATCTCGAGCGTCCTCGACCTCGGGTCGATCGACTTCGAGAAGCAGCGCAACGACCGGGCGCACGCCCTCTACCTGCCGACGTACGCCGCGATCGCGCACCACCACGGCAAGCACGGCGAACGCTCCCTCGAGGACGTGCTCGCCGAGGCCGAGGCGTATGCCGCTCGCGACTACCCGTGGGCCCTGACCCGCGGCAACCGGCTCGGTGTCCAGGAGCGGGCCGAGGCGGTCGCGACGGTGGCGCGCCTCAGCGGTCTCACCGAGGACTACGTCGACCGCGCCGACCTGCGGATCGAGCACTGGCGCTTCTTCACCGAGCTGCTCCGGGACGAGCGTCTCAGTGTCGGCCGTCTCGACGCCCGGTTCACCGGACCGGCCGGCAGTGCCCTCGCCGAGAACATGGACGCCGACGTGTCCCACGACGCGATCACCGGGCCCTACGCCGCGGCCTGGAACCACTACGTGCGGGCCGAGCTCGGTTACGCGAGCGACCTGCACTACGAGCAGATCACCTCGCGGGTCCACCCGTGGTCGTTCAAGGACTTCGAGGGCCGTCCGGTCGACGTCTCGCCCCAGCTCGAGCGGGCGATGCGGCAGAACCCGCACCTGCGGGTCCACGTCGCCTACGGCTGGTATGACGGCGCGACGCCCTACTTCGCCGCCGAGGACGTCTTCGCCCACCTCCGGCTGCCGGCGGAGGCGCTCGACCGGATCGAGCGCGCCTACTACCCGGCGGGCCACATGATGTACGTCCACGAGGAGTCGCGGGTGCGCCAGAGCCGCCATCTCGCCGACTTCGTGGTGAGGTCGAGCGGCTCCGCCACGTAGACTCGGTGGCACGATGAATGATGCCGATGATCGCGCCAGCGACCCCGTGAACGCCGACCGCTCAACGTCTGCCACCACCCCGCCCCCCGCACCGACGGTGGTGCCCGGGCCGACCGGCCCCGACGCCGTGCCGGCGACGCCGGTCCTCAGCCGTTCGGTGCCCCCGCAGACCCAGATGGTGACGCTGCTCGGTCCCCGTGACGAGCTGCTCCGCACGATGGAGCGGCAGTTCCCGCTCGTCGACGTGCACGTGCGTGGCAACGAGATGACCTTCGCCGGACCCGCCGGAGAGCTCACCCTCATCGACGCGCTGCTCGACGAGCTCCTCGAGATCGTCGAGGGCGGGCACCCGCTCAACCGCGACGCCGTGGAGCGGTCGATCGCGATGCTCCGCAGCCAGACGGTCGAGCGCCCCGCCGACGTCCTGACGATGAACATCGTGAGCAACCGGGGCCGCACGATCCGCCCCAAGACGCTCAACCAGAAGCGCTACGTCGACGCGATCGACCAGCACACCGTCGTCTTCGGGATCGGCCCGGCCGGCACGGGCAAGACCTACCTCGCGATGGCCAAGGCGGTCGCGGCGCTGCAGGCCAAGCAGGTCAGCCGGATCATCCTGACCCGTCCCGCCGTCGAGGCGGGGGAGCGGCTCGGCTTCCTGCCCGGGACCCTCAACGACAAGATCGACCCCTACCTGCGCCCCCTCTACGACGCCCTGCACGACATGGTCTCGCCCGAGACCATCCCGCGGCTGATGGCCTCCGGCACGATCGAGGTGGCGCCCCTGGCCTACATGCGCGGCCGCACTCTCAACGACGCGTTCATCATCCTCGACGAGGCCCAGAACACCTCGAGCGAGCAGATGAAGATGTTCCTCACCCGGCTCGGGTTCGGCTCGAAGATGGTCGTGACCGGCGACATCACCCAGGTCGACCTGCCGGGTGGCACCCGGTCGGGGCTGCGCGTCGTGCGCGACATCCTCGACGGGGTCGAGGACGTCCACTTCGCCGAGCTGACGAGCCAGGACGTCGTCCGGCACCGCCTCGTCAGCGCCATCGTCGACGCCTACGAGCGCGACGACGCACGGACCACTGAGCGCGCCGAGCGCAAGGAGGGCCGCGGTCCGCGTCACGACGACGGCCGCCACCGCCCGCGGCCGGCCCGCCGCGAGGAGGCCGGCGCGTGAGCATCGACGTGCTCAACGAGACCGACCACGAGGTCGACGAGCTCGAGCTGCTGTCCTGTGCGCGCTACGTGATGGAACAGATGCGGGTTCACGCCCAGGCCGACCTCTGCATCAAGCTCGTCGACGAGGAGGCCATGGAGGTGCTCCACGTCCAGTGGATGGACCTGCCCGGTCCGACCGACGTGATGAGCTTCCCGATGGACGAGCTGCGGCCCGGGCGCGAGGGCCAGGAGCCGGAGGAGGGCACCCTCGGCGACATCGTGCTGTGCCCCGCCGTCGCGACGACCCAGGCCCGCGAGGCCGGGCACGCCCCGATGGAGGAACTGCTGCTGCTCACGACGCACGGCATCCTGCACCTGCTCGGCTACGACCACGCCGAGGCCGACGAGGAACGCGAGATGTTCGAGCTGCAGCGCCAGCTGCTGCTGACCTTCCTCGCGACCCGCAACCGACCGACCGCCTGAGGGACACCGCAGCAGATGTTCCCGCAATTCGCCCTACCCGCCCTGGTCAGCATCGTCATGGCTTTCCTGCTCTCGGCCTCCGAGGCCGCGCTCTTCCGCATGTCGCGGGTCCGTGCCCAGGAGCTGTTCGACGAGGGACGCTCCGGGGCCAGGTCGCTGATGACCGTGGTCGGCGACTCACCGGCATACCTCGCCGTGATCGCCTTCCTCCGCGTCGTCGCCGAGGCGACGACCGCGGTGCTCGTCACCCTCGCGGTCGCGGGCTTCGTCGAGTCGACCTTGCGGGCCCTGCTCATCAGCGTCGCGATCATGGCGCTCGTCTCCTTCGTTGTCGTCGGCGTCTCGCCGCGCACCCTGGGCCGGCAGAACTTCGACACGGTCGCGCTGTGGAGCGCGCCCTTCGCCGTCGGGCTGCGCAAGGTCCTCGGTCCTGTGGCGCGGCTGCTCGTCGTGCTCGGCAACGCCGTCACGCCGGGTCGCGGCTATCGCGACGGCCCGTTCCAGACCGAGTCCGAGCTGCGCGACCTCGTCGACCTGGCCGGTGACTCCGAGGTCATCGAGGACGACGAGCGCGAGATGATCCACTCGGTCTTCGAGCTCGGTGACACCCTGGCCCGCGCGGTCATGGTGCCCCGCACCGACATGGTCGTGCTCGACCACGACAAGTCGCTCCGCAGCGCGATGTCACTCTTCCTCCGGTCGGGGTTCTCCCGGATCCCTGTCGTCGGCGAGGACACCGACGACGTGCGGGGGCTGCTCTACTTCAAGGACGTCGCGCGGCGGCTCACGGCGGCGCCGGAGGATGCGCGCCACCCGGCTGCCGAGGTGATGCGCCCGATGCACTTCATCCCGGAGAGCAAGCCGGTCGACGACCTGCTGCGAGAGATGCAGCGCGAGCAGAACCACTTCGCGATCGTCGTCGACGAGTACGGCGGCACCGCCGGCATCATCACGATCGAGGACATCATCGAGGAGATCGTCGGCGAGATCTCCGACGAGCACGACCGCGAGGCGCCGGGGATCGAGCCGCTCGAGGACGGGACCCTGCGGGTGCCGGCCTCGCTCGACATCGACGACCTCGCCGAGCTGTTCGACATGACGATCGAGGAGGAGGACGTCGACACCGTCGGCGGCCTGCTCAGCAAGCTGACCGGGCGCGTCCCGATCGTCGGGTCCACCGCGACCATCGACGGGCTCACGCTCACCGCCGAGCGGATGGCCGGTCGCCGCCACCGCGTCGCCTCGGTGATCGTGCACCGCGCGCAACCGGAGGACACTGACGACATGGAGACCGAGAGGGAGGACGCGCATGGGCACTGAACCCGGCTCGGCAGCAGGCAACGGACGGCACGGGCAACCGGACCCCACGATGGACACCCCGGCCTACCGGGCGGGCTTCGCCTGCCTCGTCGGGCGGCCCAACGCCGGCAAGTCGACCCTGACCAACGCACTCGTGGGTCAGAAGGTGGCGATCACGAGCTCGAAGCCCCAGACGACCCGGCACACGATCCGCGGCGTCGCGACGACCGACGAGGCGCAGCTGATCCTCGTCGACACCCCGGGCCTGCACAAGCCGCGCACCCTGCTCGGGCAGCGGCTCAACGACCTCGTCCGCGAGACCCTGCTCGAGGTGGACGTCATCGGCTTCTGCCTGCCGGCCGACCAGCGCATCGGGCCGGGAGACACCTACATCGCCAACGAGCTGACCGAGTTGCGCTCGGTGCGCCGCCGGCCCGTCGTCGCCATCGCGACGAAGACCGATGCCGTCGGCCGTGACCGGGTTGCGGAGCACCTCATGGCGATCGACCGCCTCGGCGACTGGGACGCGATCGTCCCGTGCTCGGCCGTCTCCGGGGCGCAGGTGGAGGAGGTGCGCGACGTGCTCGCGTCCTATCTGCCGACCTCGCCCCAGCTCTACCCCGACGGGGTGCTCACCGACGAGCCGGAGATCATCATGATCGCCGAGCTCGTCCGCGAGGCCGCGCTCGAAGGCGTGCGTGATGAGATGCCGCACTCGCTGGCCGTCGTGGTCGAGGAGATGACGCCGCGGGCCGACCGTCCGGACGACAGCCCGTTGCTCGACATCCGGGTCAACGTCTTCGTCGAGCGCTCGAGCCAGAAGGCGATCATCATCGGCCGCGGTGGCTCGCGCCTGCGGGAGGTCGGCACGAACTCCCGTGCGGCGATCGAGGCCCTGCTCGGGCAGCGGGTCTACCTCGACCTGCACGTGAAGATCGCCAAGGACTGGCAGCGCGACCCGAAGCAGATGCAGCGCCTCGGTTTCTGAGCCGCTCAGACGCCCGCCGTCGCGGACGTTCGAGCGCCGGTTAGTTCGTCCAGCAGCGGAGGGCGGTCCAGGACGGTCGTCGCTTCCCGACGCACAGGTGGTGCTTCGGCTGCTGACGGGGGCACGGCTTCTTCTGGGGGCGCAGGGGCCCCGACGTCGGGCCGCAGCTCACCGGAGCGCCGATCCGGTGACCTTGTCGGTCAGGCCGTGGACGATGCAGATCGCCCGCTGGTCGCTGCGCCAGGCGAACTCCGTGTCGGGGTAGAGGTAGGCGATGTCGAGGTGGTCGATCTGTGCGTCGCTGACGACGGCCCCGACCGCGTCACCGCACGCCTTGTCCGTGAGCTTGATGACGCCGTCCTCACCGGGCCAGTCGGTGCCGGGGAGGTCGACCGACCCGATGACCTGGGCGTCGTGGGGGGACGAGCAGGCGACGGTGGTGACGAAGTCGGACTCCGCGTCGGCCGGGTCGTCGTCGAAGCAGTCCCCGTCGGCGAGCTCGTCGACGTAGGCCTGGCTCGAGGGCGCGACCGCGCCCGTTTTCGGGTCGCGGTCGGGCCCGGAGAGCAGGAGGGAGACGACGAGGGACGCCCACGCGATGATCCCCAACGCGCCGAGGACGATCCCGCCGATCGCCATCCCGCGTCCTCGCTGGCCGTCGGTGCGCAGCTGGCTCAGGGCGACGACGCCCAGGACGACGGCGACGACCGAGGCGAGAGGGATGAAGAAGGCGAGACCGAGGCAGAGCGCGGCGACCGCGAGGCCGTTGGTGCCGGACGCCCGCCGGGGGTCCGGCGGGAACGCCGGAGGTGGGAACGCTCCCACCGGACGCGCGTCGGACGGGGGTGGTGGCAGGTGGGCAGGCGCAAGCGGCAGCAGCTCTTCGGTCGCGGCGCCGGGTCCCGGCGGCGTGGGTGCGAGGCGCGATGGCCGGGGTGGCTGCGCATCGGGGGTGCTCGGTGTGGACACGGCGGGATCGTGGCACAGGACGAAACACTCGAGGAGCACTTTCGCGACATCTATCAGAAACCCATACCTTGCAGGCCTAAACTTGACCGGAGGAGGCCCCCATGACGCACACACCCGACCACGAGCTGGAGGTCCTCGAAGAGGACCAGACGGTGCCCCCGCGGCCCGAGGAGCAGATCGCCGACGCCCGCGAGGACGCCCCGACCGAGGCTCCTGCCGCTCCCGACGCGGACCCCGCACCGGCCCCGTGACCGACGCGCCGGCGAACGCCGACGCGTGGGGTCGCGACGACCCACCCGCCGTGGCGGACGAGGACCTGCAGCCGCTGCCGGCTGCTCTGGCCGCCATCGCGCAGGCCCTTTCCGACGGCGACCGCATCCCGTGTCCCGATCCGTCGCCTTCCGGGCGTCCGGGCGCCCGCGACCTGCCTGAGGTCGCGGCGCTCGTCCGCGAGGGGTGGGAGCCGCTGCCGACCGCCCGGTTGGACACGGAGACAGGGCTGCTCCCGGCCGCGTGGCCACCGGAGCACCGGTGCTGGGTGCACGACCGGATCCCCGCCTTCGGGGTGTGCTCCTACGGCCCGGGTGAGACGTTCATCGAGCCCGAGATGCGCAGTGCGGAGCGCGAGCACTGGGAGCTGATCCGGACCGCTCGGTCGGCGGGGCTGTCGGCGCCCCCGCCCGGGCGGTTGTGGCTGGTGCGGTCTCCGTGGCCCGGGATCGGTGCCGGCAGCCTCCTGCTCGCGATCCGGCAGGTGCGCGACACCGACGGCCTCGGCTGGGACGCGGTCGGGATGATGCGGGCCGCCGAGCAGGTTCTCGCCGCGGGGGAGGACGCCCTCTGGGCGCGGTGGAGCGGCCGGCAGGCCGACGCCGCACGGGCCTGGAGGGCCGAAGGGCAGTTCGGGGCCGGCATCCACCAGTGGGTCGAGCTCGGGTTGCGACCCACCGACCTGGCCGTGCTCACCACCTCCCTGTCCGAGGGTGGGGCTGGGATCCCGGCCTCGACCGTGCCGCAGTGGTGCCACGCCGTGACCATGGGCGGTGAACCCCGAGCCGACGACGTGTCCCGCATCACTGCGTGGCGCGGAGCAGGGATCCCGGCCGATGCGCCGGTGGGGCGGCTCGCCAGCGTGATGTGCGAACGCCCCCCGTCGGAGGTGAGGAGGTGGCTCGAGGCGGGCCTGACCGTCGAGCAGATCGCCGACTGGGATGCCGACGACCTGCCGCGAGCCCTGCGCTGGCGCGATGCGGGGTTCGAGGCCGCGGAGGCACGCGAGCTCACACTTGCCGACCCGATGCTGACACCCCAGGAGGCACGGGCCTTCGACGCGGCCGGAATCGAGCCGCGGGCCCGGTGCCGCTGGGTCCAGGCCGGGTTCTCGCCCGCCGAGGCCCGGGCCTGGACCGACCTCGACGTCGTGGCGGCCGAGGCCCGGGTCTGGCGCTCGCTCGGTCGCGGTCCCGACGAGGCCCGGGTGCAGCGGGAAGCGGGCGGGCCGCCGCTACCAGCCGACTTCGAGGGTGGATGGGCCGCGTTCGGGACCGAGCGCGACGACGTGGGCTTCGGGGTCACCGACCCACCCGGCACGCGCGGGCTCGCGGCACAGATGGGACCGGACGGGATGCCCTTCGGGTGACGAGACGCGCGTCTCAGGATCCGGGCACGCTGCCCGGGTGGTGGACGCCGCGAGCCCCGCGGCATACGGTGAACGCGTGCGTGCGGTGAGCCTCCTGCTTCTCTGCCGCGGCGAGGCCTGACCCCGGCCCACCTCGTCGCGGAGTTCCTCGTGTCCGGCCGGACACTCGAGCGAACCAGAGACGAGAGCAGACAGCGATGATCCACCCCCAGCAGACGTCGGGCATGCCGTTCCACAAGTACCAGCCCTTCCACGAGCAGATCCCGTTCGAGCTGCCCGATCGCACCTGGCCGACGAAGCGCATCGAGGCGGCGCCGCGCTGGTGCGCGGTCGACCTGCGAGACGGCAACCAGGCCCTCATCGACCCGATGAACTCCGAGCGCAAGCTGCGCATGTTCCAGCTCCTCGTCAAGATGGGCTACAAGGAGATCGAGGTCGGCTTTCCCTCCGCGAGCCAGACCGACTTCGACTTCTGCCGCGAGCTCATCGAGGGTGGGCACATCCCCGGCGACGTGACGATCCAGGTGCTGACGCAGTGCCGCGACCACCTCATCGAGCGCACCTTCGACGCGATCCGCGGGGCCCAGCAGGCAATCGTCCACTTCTACAACTCGACCTCGATCCTCCAGCGGCGGGTCGTCTTCGGGCTCGACCAGGACGGCATCATCGACATCGCCGTCCAGGGTGCGCGCCTCATCAAGAAGCTCGAGGAGACGATCCCCGACACCCAGATCTACTACGAGTACTCGCCGGAGTCCTACACCGGCACCGAGCCCGACTTCGCGATGCGCATCTGCAACGCCGTCATCGACGTGCTGGATCCGACACCGGACCACAAGATGATCATCAACCTGCCGGCCACCGTCGAGATGATCACCCCCAACGTCTACGCCGACTCGATCGAGTGGATGGTCCGCCACCTCGACCGACGGGAGTCCGTCATCGTCTCGCTCCACCCCCACAACGACCGTGGCACGGGTGTCGCGGCGGCCGAGCTCGGCTATCTCGCCGGCGCGGACCGCATCGAGGGCTGCCTCTTCGGCAACGGAGAGCGCACCGGCAACGTCGACCTCGTCACGCTCGGGATGAACCTCTTCAGCCAGGGCGTCGACCCGCAGATCGACTTCAGCGACATCGACGAGATCCGTCGCACGGTCGAGTACTGCAACCAGCTGCCGGTGGGGGAGCGTCACCCCTACGGCGGCGACCTCGTCTTCACCGCCTTCAGCGGCTCGCACCAGGACGCGATCAAGAAGGGCTTCGAGGCGATGTCGGAGGAGGCCAGAGGCAAGGGCGCCGAGGTCGACGACCTCTACTGGGGCGTGCCCTACCTGCCCGTCGACCCGCACGACCTGGGCCGCTCCTACGAGGCCGTCGTGCGCGTCAACAGCCAGTCCGGCAAGGGTGGCGTCGCCTACATCATGAAGTCGGAGCACCAGATGGACCTGCCGCGCCGGCTGCAGATCGAGTTCTCCGGCGTCGTCCAGCGCGGGGTCGACCAGGACGGCGGCGAGGTGTCCCCGGCCGAGCTGTGGACCCGCTTCCAGGACGAGTACCTGCCTGCCGAGGGCCGTCAGTGGGGCCGCTTCGAGCTCGTCAAGGTCGTCACCGACTCGACGGTCGACGGGGTGAGCACCATCGAGGCGAGCATCCGCGACCACGGCGACGGCGTCACCGTCACCGGACGCGGCAACGGGCCGATCGCGGCCTTCATCGACGGCATCTCCACGATCGAAGGCACCCCGGACGTCCGGGTGCTCGACTACGCCGAGCACGCACTGTCCGCCGGCGGCGACGCCCGGGCCGCGGCCTATGTCGAGTGCGCGGTCGGCGAGCGCGTTCTCTGGGGCGTGGGCGTCGACCCGTCCATCGTCACCGCCTCGCTCAAGGCGGTCGTGTCGGCGGTCAACCGGGCCGTGCGCGACGCCTGAGGTAGCGTCGGCGTCCATGGAGACCCCGGCCGGCAGGGCCCTGCTCAGGCTGACCGGGGTCTCGCTCGTCGTCGTCGCGATGGTCGCGCTCGTCGCGCCCCGACGGGCCAACATCGGCTACGACTGGTTCGTCGTCGTCCCCACGGTCGTCGTGGCCCTCGGGGCGGCCTTGACGCTGCGCGTCCCGGCGAGACTGCGCGGTCGGTGGGTGCCGCTCGTCGTGTCGGTGGCCGGGGGAGTCGTCTCCGGCGCTCTCGGCGTGGTGATGCGCTACCGCTTCGGCTGGGACGCGAGGGTCGTGCTCGACCTCGCGGTGCGCGTCCAGTCCGGGGTCGGCCTGCGGCCGGGTGACTACGACTACCTGTCGCTGTTCCCCAACACGATCCCGCTGCTCGCGATCGACCGGCTCGGGGTGGGCGTGGCCACGACGCTGGGTCTGCGCGCCGACGAGCTCCTCATCGTGGCCAGCGCCGTCTGCGTCGCGGTCACCCTGTATGCCGTCCACACCCTCGTCGCGCCGGTGGCCGGTCGCGGTCCGGCGCTGGGTGCGCAGGTCGTCACCCTCGTGCTCGTCGGACTCAGCCCCTGGATGAGCGTCCCCTACACCGACCTCTACGCGATGCCCTTCCTCGTCGGCGGGTTGGCCCTCGTCTGCGCGGCCTGGCGCCGCCGCCCGGGTGCGGGGCGGGTCGGGCTGGGCTGCAGCGGGGTCGCAGCGATCGCCGTGGCGCACGTCGTCAAGACGACCCCTGCGGTCGCCATCGTCGCGGTCGCCCTGGTGATGCTGCTCAGTGCTGCGGGGCGCGGGCTCGAGACGCGGCGCCGGGTGGGCAGGCTGGCCGCGGCCGCCCTCGCCGTCGGGCTCTTCGTGGCGCTGGCCGCCGGGTTCACCGCCGCCGCGGTGCCGGCCGCCGGGGTGGACACGGCCCGGATCCGTGCCGGCGCGAGCCCGCCGCTGGCGTGGTGGTTCGCCAACGGGATGGACCGGCAGGTGGGCGCCGGCGGCGTCGTCAACTACGGGACCTACAGCCGCGCGATGGTCGACGCGATCGACGGTCGGCCGACGGCCGAGGCTCGGGACTACGCGCGGCGCTACGTCGCCGACCGCTGGGCAGAGCGGGGACCCGGCGGCACCCTGGCGTTCTACGGCAACAAGCTCGTCTGGAACTGGGGGGACGGCATGTTCTGGGCCTGGGGTGAGGGGCCCGACTCCTTGCCCGAGCGGATCACCGTCGAGGGCCCGGTGATGGAGGCGGTCAACGCCGTGCAGGGCTTCCACGGTGCCCTCTACCGCTGGCGGGCCGACGTCACCCAAGGGCTCTGGGTCGCGGTGCTGCTCGTCGCCGGACTCGGCCTGCTGCGGGCCCGACCCCGCCGGGAGACGGTGCTGCTGGCCCTGACGGTCCTCGGTATCGCCGCCTTCACCCTGCTCTTCCAGGGCCGATCGCGCTATCTGTTCACCTTCGTCCCGGTCGTCGTGGCGCTGGCTGCGACCGTCCACCGCAGTGCGCCGCGGCGCCGGCGAGTCGGCGGGACGGTCAGTCGATCGGCCCGGTGACGACCGCCTCGAGGGCCGCCAGGGCCGCGGCGTCGCCCGACCGCTCGAGGGTGCCGGTCATCGGCCGGTTCCACAGCCAGGCGTCGAGGTCGGCGGCCGAGCCACTGATCTCGGCGACGGCCCGCCCGGGCTCACCATGGGCGCCGGGGCGGAACCGCACGAGGTCATGCTCGTCGCCGTCCGAGTCACGGCCGGTCACCCGGACCGGGGTGACGGTCCAGGAGTGCATGACGTCGACGGCCGAGACGGTGACGGGGCCACAGACCGGCGCGTCGAGCAGGTCGGGCTCGCTGGGGTCCGGCTCGTGCCCGCGCATCACCGTGAGGGCCTCGTCGACGCCGTCGGCGGCCAGCGCCGGGTCGACGTCGTGCCGGGTCCCTGCCGTCGGCCCCGCCGTGAGCTCGGCGTCGAGGCGGTGGACGAGCGCCTCGTGCGCCTGGCGCCGGGCGATGTAGCCCGCGCTGTGGTCGTCGGCCCACATCCACAGCTCGGTGTCGGCGGGCAGCTCGCGCAGAACCCGGACGAGCCGCTCGGTCGAGGTGTCGAAGTGGTCGAGCAGGCCGGCTCGGTCCGTCGGCCGCTCGACCCGGACGAGCGCCCGGACGTCCCCGACCGAGGTGAGCCGGCGCTGCGCGATCTCGCCCCAGAACCACTGCACGTCGGCGAGGTGCCAGAGCAGGTCGTCCGCGTCCCAGTCGGGGCAGGTGGGCACCCGGGCCGCGGCAGGAGCGGCGGCGATGGCCGCGCGGAAGAGCGCGGACTCGCGCTCGAGGTGGTCGACGAAGGGGAGGGGCGTGGCATCGAGGTCCGGGGTGGGCGGCATACGTCGTGCTCCTGTCAGCGCACGCCGGCGACCCGGAACTGCACGGAGATGCGCGGGCCGACCGGCGCTGAGGTCTTGGGGACGGCGTGGTCCCACGTGCGTTGGCAGGAGCCACCCATCACGACGAGGTCACCATGGGCGAGCGGGAAGCGCAAGCTCTTTGTCGTTGCGGCGCCCGGCGCCGGGCTCCCGTCGCGCGGGCGCAAGGTCAGGGTGCGGGAGGACCCGAGGGACAGGATGGCGACCATCGTGTCGCTGTCGCGCGAGCGGCCGACGCGGTCGCCGTGCCAGGCGACGCTGTCGCTGCCGTCCCGGTAGAGGCACAGCCCGGCGGTGACGAAGGGCTCGCCGAGCTCGTCGCGGTAGTGGGCGCCGAGGGCATGGCGCGCCTCGGCGAGGAGGGGGTGGGGCAGGGTCTCACCTCCGGCGTAGAACTTCGTCAGGCGCGGGACCGCGACCACCGAGTCATACATCTGGCGCCGCTCGGCGTGCCACGGCACGTCGCGCAGCAGGGTGGCGAACAGCTCGTCGCCGCTCGACAGCCACCCCGGTCGCACGTCGACCCAGGCGCCGTGACCGAGCACGGTCCGGCGGATGCCCGGACGGAGGTCCTGGAGCGTCATCGCGTCGCCGAGGTCGAGCAGCGAGCCCTGCAGAGCGAGGTCCATGGCGCCACGCTACCCCATCCTCGAACACGTGTTCTGGCGCCGATGACACCGCACGGCACCACGAGGACCCGCCCGGCGCGTGCGGTGCCGGCGGGGCGTCGTCGCGGGGGACAATGGGTGCATGCCGCTCTACCGCGACGAGGCGATCGTCCTGCGCACCCACAAGCTGGGCGAGGCCGACCGCATCATCACCCTGCTGACGCGCACGCGCGGCCGGGTGCGCGCGGTCGCCAAGGGCGTGCGGCGCACGAAGTCCCGGTTCGGGTCCCGCCTCGAGCCCGGCATGGTCGTCGACGTGCAGTGCTACGAGGGGCGCAACCTCGACACCGTCACCCAGGTCGAGATGCTTGCGCCCTACGGCGACGCCATCTCGCGCGACTACGCGGCGTGGACCTCGGCCACGGTGATGCTCGAGACCTCGCTCCAGCTCACCGAGGAGCACGAGCCGCAGACCCAGCAGTTCCTCCTCCTCGCCGGGGCGCTCCACTCGCTCGCCGAGGGGGCGCACGACCCGGGCCTCGTCCTCGACGCCTTCCTGCTGCGGTCGCTCGCCGTCGCCGGGTGGGCCCCGAGCTTCCACGACTGTGCGCGCTGCGGCGCGCCCGGGCCGCACCGGGCCTTCAACGTGCAGGCCGGGGGAGCGGTGTGCTCGGGCTGCCGCCCGCCCGGCTCGAGCGCCCCCGCCCCGGAGACCTTCGAGCTGTTGGCGGCCCTGCTCACCGGCGACTGGGCGGTCGCCGACGACAGCGACCCGCGGCACCGGCGCCAGGGCAACGGGATGGTGGCCGCCTTCCTCCAGTGGCACATCGAGCGCGGCGTGAGATCGTTGCGACTCGTCGAACGCACCTGAGGCCAGAGGACGCCCCCAGACCATGATCAGGCCCTTCCCGCACCCGAGCGGCGCGACCCCTCCCTCGATCCCCGAGGAGATCCTGCCGAAGCACGTCGCCATCGTGATGGATGGCAACGGGCGCTGGGCCAACGCCCGCGGCCTGCCGCGCACCCGGGGTCACGAGGCGGGGGAGGCATCGCTGCTCGACGTCGTTGCCGGCGCGATCGAGGTCGGGGTGACGCACCTGTCGGCCTACGCCTTCTCCACGGAGAACTGGCGCCGCTCTCCCGAGGAGGTCCGCTTCCTGATGGGCTTCAACCGCGACGTCATCCGCCGGCGCCGTGACCAGCTCAACGAGTGGGGCGTGCGGATGCGCTGGGTCGGGCGCACGCCGCGCCTGTGGCGCTCGGTCATCAAGGAGCTCGAGGTCGCGCAGGAGCTGACCAAGGACAACACCGGCCTCACCCTCTACTTCTGCGTCAACTACGGCGGGCGGGCCGAGATCGCCGACGCCGTCCAGCGGATCGCCCACGACGTCAAGGCCGGTCGCCTGCGGCCGGGGTCCGTCGACGAGAAGACGATCGTGCGCTACCTCGACGAGCCCACCATGCCCGACGTCGACCTCTTCGTCCGCTCCTCGGGCGAGCAGCGGACGAGCAACTTCCTGCTGTGGCAGTCGGCCTACGCCGAGATGGTCTTCCAGGACCAGCTGTGGCCCGACTACGACCGGCGCGACCTCTGGGCCGCGATCGAGGAGTATGCCGCTCGCGACCGTCGCTACGGCGGCGCCGTCGACACCCCGACCGACGCCCCCACCTGACGCCCGTCCTCACGCGACGACGGGCCGGTCGGTCAGGAGTCGCGGCGGGCGCAGGCCGCGCAGGTCCCGAAGATCTCGAGCGTGTGGGTGACGGCGGAGAAGCCGTGGTCGGCGGCGACGGCGTCGGCCCACTTCTCCACGGCCGGGCCCTCGACCTCGACCGTCCGGCCGCACGACCGGCAGACGAGGTGGTGGTGGTGGTGGGTCGAGCAGACGCGGTAGACCGCCTCGCCCTCGTCGGTGCGCAGCACGTCGACCGTCCCGGCGTCGACCATGCCCTGGAGGGCCCGGTAGACGGTGGCGAGGCCGATGCCCTCACCCGCATCCCGGAGCCGGGCGTGGAGCGTCTGGGCGGAGGTGAACTCCTCGGACTGCTCGAGCAGGGTCGCCACCGCCGCCTGCTGGCGGGTCGGTCGGCGGGGCGGCGCGCTCATCGGGGCACCTCCGTGGGCGACGGGGACGCCGTGGGCTCGAGGCCTGATGGGGACTCCTGCGCGCCGCCGTGCTCGTCGTAGTGCTCGTCGTAGTGGCCCTGGTGCGGTGCGTGCCGGTGGCCGTCGTGCACGTAGTCCACGTGGTCGCCGTGCGTCACCACCGGGTGGCCGCACTCCTCCCCGTGCTCGTGCTCGTGCCGCTCGGCGACGTCGTGCGCCCGGTTGGCCAGCTGCGCAGTGACGGCGGTGATGATCGCGACGACGACGAAGATGCCGACCGACAGGAGCACGATCGTGCCGCCCGACGGGGTGTTGAGCGGGTAGGACAGGGCGACCCCGCCGACCGCGGAGACGAGCCCGAAGGCGACGGCCCACCGGAGCCCGCTGCTGAAGCTGCGCGAGATCAGCTGCGCCGCCGCGTTGGGCACGATCATCAGCGCGCTGATGAGCAGCAGCCCGACGACGCGCATCGCGACGACGACGGTCGTTGCGGTGAGGACGGCGAGGACGAGGTTGAGCGGGAGCACCGGGATGCCCACCGCGCGGGCGTACTCCTCGTCGTTGGCGACGGCGAAGAGCCGTGGGCGCAGCGCCCAGGTCGTCGCCGCGATGAGCACGGCGAGCAGCGCGAAGATCCACAGGTCGGAGGTCTGGGTCGTCAGGATCGAGCCGAAGAGGTACTTCATCAGGTTGGCCGGCGTGCCGTCGGGGGCCTTGCTGATGATGACGACGCCGGCCGCGATCCCGCCGTAGAAGATGACGGCGAGGGCGACGTCACCGTTGGTGCGCCCGCGGGCCCGGAGCAGCTCGATGACGACGGCCGCGAGGACGGCGGCGACGAGCGCGGCGAGCACCGGCGCCTGACCGGTCACCAGACCGATGGCGACACCGGCGAGGGCGACGTGACCCATCCCGTCACCGATGAGCGAGAGGCGGCGCTGGACGAGGAAGATGCCGACCATCGGGGCGACGGTCCCGACGAGGAGCGCGGCGACGAGCGCCCGCTGCATGAAGTCGATCGAGAGCATGTCGATCATGGTCGTCCTTCCGCTGGGTCGAGCGGTCCGCGCGGCACCGACCCGGCGTCGTCGTGCTCGAGCTCGTGGTCGTGGTGGTGGCTGTCGTGGTCGTGGTGCACCGAGTGGCGCTGTGCGGCATACCGATCCGGTGACCCGTCGAAACGGATCCGCCCGGCGTCGACGACGACGATGCGGGTCAGCAGCCGCTCGAGGGCGCCCAGCTCGTGGGTGACGATGACCATCGTGACGTCACGCTCGACGAGGCGCGCGAGGACGTCGGACAGGACGTGCTGGCTGGCGGCGTCGACCCCGGCGGTGGGCTCGTCCATGATGAGGACGTCCGGCTGGCCGGCGAGCGCCCGGGCGATGAGGACGCGCCGCTGCTGACCACCCGAGAGGGTGCTCACCTCGGTGGCCGCGCGGTCACCGAGCCCGACGACCTCGAGGGCCCGGGCGATGATCTGGCGGTCTGTGGCACGGAGCCGCCCGAGCCAGCCGAGCCGGGGCAGCCGTCCCGTCGAGACGATCTCCTCGGCGGTGGCCCGCACCGAGGCCGAGAGGGTGTGCCGCTGGGGCACGTAGCCGATCCGGGCGCGGTCGTGGAAGCTCTCGCTCGGCACCCCGAAGAGAGTCACCGACCCTGCCGTGATCTCGTTGAGGCCGAGCACCCCTTTCATCAGGGTGGACTTGCCGGACCCGTTGGGGCCGACGACCGCGACGATCTCACCGCGGCGGATCGTCAGGTTCGCCCCGACGAGCACCGGGCGGTCGCCGTAGCCGAGGCTCACGTCCACCAGCTCGATCACGGGCTCGGTGGTGGGCTCGGTGGTGGGCGCGGTGGTGGTCGTGGTCCCGACCGGACGGGTGGCGTCGCTCACGAGCAGCCCTGCCCCTTCTCGAGGACCGCGAGGTTGCTGCGCATGATCTCAAAGTAGTCCGACCCGGCCGAGGTCTCGCTGATCCCCTCGATCGGGTCGAGGGTGGCGAGCGTCGCGCCGGTCGAGCCGGCCACCGTCTCGGCGAAGTGCGGCTCGACGAGTGTCTCCTGGTAGATCGTCGTGATCCCGTCGGTGCGGACGAGGTCGGAGATCTCCTTGAGGGCCATCGCGCTGGGCTCGGCCTCGGGGGAGATGCCCGAGATGCTGTGCTGCTCGAAACCGTAGCGCGCCGAGAAGTAGGCAAAGGCTGCGTGGCTCGTCACGAGCTGCCTGCTCGTGCACGAGGCCAGGCCCTGCTCGAGCTCGGTGTCCAGCGCGGTGAGCCTGGCCACGAAGGAGCTCGTGTTGGCCCGGTAGGTGGCCGCGTTGGCGGGGTCGTCGGCGGCGAGCCGGGCACCGATCGCCTTCGCGACGGAGGCGTAGCGCTGCGGGTCGAGCCAGAAGTGCGGGTCGAGCCCGCCGTGGGAGTGGTCGGCGTGCTGCGCCGCGGTCTCGCCCGTGTGGTCCTCCTCGGCCGCTGTCAGGGTGAGCCGGGCCGAGTCGGCGACGTCGAGCGCCTTCGAGGGCGACACGACCTCGCTGACGGCGTCGTCGACGGCGGGTTGGAACCCGTCGGCGTAGACGACGAGCTCGGCCTTGGTCATGCCGGCGAGGTCCTGCGCCGCGAGCTCGAGCTCGTGCGGCTCTGCCCCGGGCTTGGTCAGCACGGTCACCTTCGCCGTGTCGCCGGCGATCGCCTCCGTGACGAACTGGAGCGGGTAGAAGGACGTGACGATCGTCGGGGTGGCGTCGGCGGAGGTGCTCGACCCGCTGCAGCCGGCGGCGAGCAGGGACAGGGCCGTGGCTGCGACGACGGCGCGCAGGAAGGTGGCGGGACGAGTCATGATGACAATCATTCTCACAATGAGAATCATTGTCAAAACGGGAGGTCGCTCAGCCCCGCGGAACGATCTCGACGACGGCCACCGCGACGGCGAGGACGAGGACCGCGAGGCGCATCAGCCGCTCGGGCAGGGTGAGCCGCTGCCAGGTGAGGAAGAGCAGCCAGCCGACGAAGAGCGCGACGAGCAGGAAGGCGATCCCGCTCCACGGCGACGGGGCGAAGATGCCGACGGCGAGCACGACGACGAGCACGCCGAGCGAGACCGGCCGCGGGACGGCATTGAGCCGCGTCGCGAGGGGAGCGGACGCGTGCTCGACACGGGAGCGGAAACCAAGGGCCACGTCCGAGAGCCTAGGCCACGTGCGCGAGGGGGCCGGCCGGTCCCGCGAGGCGTGGCGGGAGCAGCCCGTGCGGGCCGATAACCTAGGCCGCATGGCCAAGCAGACATCCACCGTGGACACCGTCGTCAGCCTCTGCAAGCGCAGGGGCTTCGTCTTCCCGAGCGGTGAGATCTACGGAGGCACGCGATCGGCGTGGGACTACGGCCCCCTCGGCGTGGAGCTCAAGGAGAACATCCGCCGCCAGTGGTGGAAGGCGATGGTGACGAGCCGTGACGACGTCGTCGGCCTCGACTCCTCGATCATCCTGCCCCGCGAGACGTGGGTCGCCTCGGGCCACGTCGGCACCTTCACCGACCCGCTCATCGAGTGCCTCAACTGCCACAAGCGCAAGCGCCAGGACCACCTGCAGGAGGCCCTCGCCGCAAAGAAGGGCATCGAGGACCCCGACACCGTGCCGCTCACCGACCTCACCTGCCCCGACTGCGGCACCAAGGGGCACTGGACCGAGCCGCGCGAGTTCAACATGATGCTCAAGACCTACCTCGGTGTCATCGAGGACGAGTCGGGCCTGGCCTACCTCCGTCCCGAGACGGCGCAGGGCATCTTCGTCAACTTCAACAACGTCATGCAGTCCTCGCGCAAGAAGCCGCCGTTCGGCATCGCCCAGACCGGCAAGAGCTTCCGCAACGAGATCACCCCCGGCAACTTCATCTTCCGCACCCGCGAGTTCGAGCAGATGGAGATGGAGTTCTTCGTCAAGCCGGGTGAGGACGCCGAGTGGCACCAGTACTGGATCGACGAGCGCACCCGCTGGTACACCGACCTCGGCATCAACCCCGACAACCTGCGCCACTACGAGCACGCCCAGGACAAGCTCTCGCACTACTCGACGCGCACCGTCGACATCGAGTACCGCTTCAACTTCGCCGGGTCCGAGTGGGGCGAGCTCGAGGGCGTGGCCAACCGCACCGACTTCGACCTCTCGACCCACTCGACGCACTCGGGCACCGACCTCGTCTACTTCGACCAGACGACGGGGGAGCGCTACACCCCGTACGTCATCGAGCCGGCGGCCGGACTCTCGCGGTCGCTGATGACCTTCCTCGTCGACGCCTACCACGAGGACGAGGCCCCCAACACCAAGGGCGGTGTCGACAAGCGCGTCGTGCTGCGTCTCGACCCGCGCCTCTCGCCGGTCAAGGCCGCCGTCCTGCCGCTGTCGCGCAACGCGGACCTCTCGCCCAAGGCGCGCGACCTCGCGACCCGGTTGCGTCGACACTGGAACATCGACTTCGACGACGCCGGCGCGATCGGCAAGCGCTACCGCCGGCAGGACGAGATCGGCACGCCGTTCTGCATCACCGTCGACTTCGACACCCTCGAGGACGACGCCGTGACGATCCGCGAGCGCGACTCGATGGCCCAGGAGCGGGTCTCGCTCGACAAGGTCGAGGGCTACCTCGCGCAGCACCTCGTCGGCTGCTGACCCCTCCACCGCGCACGAGACGTATGCCGCCGAGCTCACCGAGCTCGGCGGCATACTGACGCCGTAACCCGGGGTGGTGCAGGGTTTGAGCCCCCAGGGGGGGCAAAGCCTGCACTGGCCCGACGCAGGCTGTGGACGATCCGCCCGAGTCGGCCGGGGGTGGTAGCAGGCTGAGGGCGTGCACGACCGACGACTCGACGCGCTCGTCAAGGGACAGGGTGGCCTCCTCACGCGGCGCCAGGCCGTGGCGGCCGGCATGAGCCTCAAGGCGATCCGGTGCCGGGTCGACTCGGGCCGCTGGGTCCGGCTGCATGCCGGTGTCTACCTCACCGTCCCCGGGCGCGACGACTGGACGACCACGGCGGTGGCAGCGCTGCTCAGCGTGGGCCTGCCCTCGGCCTTGTCGGGGCGCAGCGCCGGGCACGCCTGGGGGCTGCTCCGGTCGCCGGGTGAAGGGTTGGAGATCACCGTGCCACCGACGCGCATGCCCGACCCGATCCCCGGGGTGGTCGTCCGTCGTCGGCGGCACGCCGTCGAGCGCACCCACGAGACCGCCTGGCCCCACCGGACGACGGTGGAGCACACCGTGCTCGACCTGGTGGAGCACGCATCGGTCGACGAGATCGTCGCCCTGATCGCGCGCGCGTGCCAGCAGGGGCTCACCACGCCCCGGCGGCTCGAGGCCGCGCTGGGGGAGCGACCGAGCCAACCCGGCCGTAGCCTGCTCCTCGAGATCCTCGGCGACGTGGCCGGTGGCGTCGAGAGCAGCGCCGAACGACGCTACGTCCGGGACGTCGAGCGCGCCCACGGCCTGCCGGTCGGGGTCATGCAGCAACCCGGCCCCGGCTCGACGGCCCGCGACAACACCTATCGGGACCTGCTCGTCATCGTCGAGATCGACGGCCGGGCCGGGCATGCCGGCTGGCGGGCCCAGCAGCGGGACGGCCGCCGCGACCGGCGCAACGCAGCCGGGTCCTGGCTGACGATCCGCGGCTTCTGGCCCGATGTCTGCGGCGGGCAGTGCGCCTTCGCCGTCGAGCTCGAGGCGATCTTCCGCAGCCGGGGCTGGACCGGCCGGGCCAGGCCCTGTCACGCCCCGGGCTGCGCCGTCCGCATCAGGGATGCAGGCTTTGGGCCCCCCTGAGGGCCCAAAGCCTGCAGCACCCCGGCCCGGTCGGGGCCTCAGCCGGGGTTCGGACCCGTCGCGACCGGCCGCGACGGGTCGCGGACCCACTCGCTCCACGAGCCGGGGTAGAGCGCACCCTCGACGCCGAGCTCGGCCAGGGCGAGCAGGTGGTGGGCCGCCGTGACGCCGGACCCGCAGTAGACCGCGACCGGCTCGTCCTCGTGCCCGGCGCGGACCTGTGCCCAGTGCTCGGCGAGGTCGGTCCGGAAGGTCCCGTCGGCCGCGAGCCAGGCCGACGTCGGGCTGTTGACGGCGCCCGGGATGTGCCCGGCCACCGGGTCGAGCGGCTCGGTCTCACCGGCATACCGCTCCGGCGCGCGTGCGTCGAGGACCAGACCGTCCCGCGCGAGGTCCGCGATCCCGGCGGCGTCGGTCGTCGGCAGCCACCCGGCCACCGCAGCGACGTCACCGTCCGCGTCGTCCGGCTCCTCGGTGCCGACGGGCAGGCCGGCGGCCAGCCATGCGGCATACCCGCCGTCGAGCACGCGCACGTCGGAGACCCCGACCCAGCGCAGCACCCACCAGGCCCGGGCCGCGGCGAACGAGTCGCGCCCGTCGTAGACGACGACCCGGCTGTCGGACTCGACACCGCAGCGGCGCAGCGCGGACTCGACGACGCCCGGGTCGGGCAGCGGGTGGCGCCCTCCGTCACCGGGTGGTGCGGCGAGCTCGGTGTCGAGGTCGACGAAGAACGCCCCCGGCACGTGACCGGCGAGGTAGTCATCGCGACCGGGCGAGGGGGTGCCGACGGACAGGGTCCACCGCACGTCGATGACGACGAGCTCCTCGAGCTCCTCGGCGAGCTGGCTGGCGCTGATCAGGTGGGTCACGTCGCCATCGTGGCATCCTCGGGCTGTGGCTGCCCACCTCGTCCTCGTGCACGGCTCCCGCCTGTCGAGCGCCCAGTGGGCGCCCCAGCTGCCGCTGCTGCGCGGCCGGGTCGGGGTCAGCCTCGTCGACCTGCCGGGCCACGGCGCCCGGGCCGACGAGGAGTTCACCCTCGAGCGGTGCACCGAAGTGATCGACGAGGCCGTCCGCACGCACGAGGGCCCGGTGCTCGTCGGCCACTCGCTCGGCGGCTACGCGGCCATGGCGTATGCCGCTCGCCACCCATCCGCGCTCGGGGGCCTCGTCCTGGCCGACTGCAGCACGACCCCGACCGGTGCGGGGGCGGCGCTCTACCGCGGCGTCGCCCGACTCACGGACCGCATCGGCCCGGCCCGGATGACGCGGGTCAACGACCGGGTCCTGCACCGGCTCTATCCGCCGGAGCGGGTCGACCAGGTCATCGCCGGCGGCTACTACTTCACCCCAACGGCCGCCGCCTGGGACGAGGTGATGACTCACTGCCGCCCCTCGATGCTGCGCGACCTCACCTGCCCGGTCCTGCTGCTCAACGGGCAGTTCGACCAGTTCCGGCTCGGGACGAAGACGTTCGTACGCGCCGGGTCCGACGTCCGGGTCGCGGTCGTGCCCCGCGCCGGGCACCTGTCCAACCTCGACCAGCCGGAGGCGTTCGCGGAGGCGGTGCTGCGCTTCGTCGATTCGGTGGAGTGCGGCTGATTTGCGATGATCGAGACGTGACCGACCTGTTGACCGAGACCCCGACCACCACGGGCGCCGTGCTGCCCCCGCTGCGGATCGGGCGCCACGTCATCGAGTCGCCCGTCGTCCTCGCCCCGATGGCCGGCATCACCAACCGTGCCTTTCGGCGCCTGTGCCGCGAGTCGGGCAACGAGGGCAAGGCGCTCGGCGGGGCATCCGGCGCGACGAGCCTCTACGTCAGCGAGATGATCACCTCGCGCGCCCTCGTCGAGCGGACCCCCGAGTCGATGCGCCTCATCGAGCACGACCCGGAGGAGGACCCGCGCTCGATCCAGCTCTACAGCGTCGACCCCGCGACGGCCCGCGCGGCCGCCCGGATGCTCGTCACCGAGGACCGGACCGACCACATCGACCTCAACTTCGGCTGCCCCGTCCCCAAGGTGACCCGCAAGGGTGGCGGCTCGGCGCTGCCGTGGAAGAAGGACCTCTTCCGGGCCATCGTCGGCGCTGTCGTCGAGGAGGGCGCCAGGCGCGACATCCCGGTGACCGTCAAGATGCGCAAGGGGATCGACGACACCCACCTCACCTACCTCGACGCGGCGCTCGCGGCGGAGCAGGAGGGCGTCGCCGCGGTCGCCCTGCACGGCCGGACGGCATCGCAGGCCTACTCCGGCACCGCCGACTGGGAGGCGATCCGCCTCCTCAAGCAGACCGTGACGACCGTCCCCGTCCTCGGCAACGGCGACATCTGGTCGGCCGAGGACGCGTTGCGGATGGTCGCAGAGACCGGGTGCGACGGGGTCGTCGTCGGCCGTGGCTGCCTCGGTCGCCCGTGGCTGTTCACCGACCTCGCCGCGGCCTTCGCCGGCTCGTCGGTGCGCGTGACCCCGACGCTCGGTGAGGTGACGGCCACGATGCGGACGCACACGGCATACCTCTGCGACTTCTACGGCGACGAGGAGCGCGCCTGCCGCGACATCCGCAAGCACATCGCCTGGTACCTCAAGGGCTTCCCGGCCGGTTCGACCGTGCGCCACTCGCTCGCCCTCGTCGACTCGCTCGCCGCCCTCGACGCGCTCATCTCCACCCTCGACGCCGACGCCCCGTGGCCGGGCGAGGCCGCCGAGGGACAGCGCGGCCGGGCGGGGTCGTCACGGAAGGTCGCGCTCCCGGAGCACTGGCTCGAGTCGCGCGAGCTGTCCGAGGAGCACCGGCACACCATCGCCCAGGCCGAGCTGAGTGTCAGCGGGGGCTGACCACCGCTAGCGGATCCACACCGTGAGTGGCCCGATCCGCTCGCACCCGGCAGCGTCGGCCGCAGCGAGCGACGCCCCGGCCTCCCATCCGACCAGGGGTATGCCGCCCACGACCTCCCGCGCGGCGGCGACGGCTCCGTGCCACGTGGCGGCCACGTCACCGTCGCGGCTGAAGAGGTTGCCGAGCCCGGCAACCGTGTCGCCGACGGTCAGCACGGCCCCCGCGACGACGACGCCCCGTTCGTCGCTGCCCGAGAGCACGACGACACCGGGCTCGTCGAGGAGCGAGGGCGGCAGGATCCGCTCGTCCTCGGGGTCTGGCGACCAGGCGGTCACCCAGGCGCGCATCGACTCGGCCGTGGTGACCCGCGACCAGCGCCGACCGTCCCCGCCGGGAGCGGCCGGGCGGTCGTGCCAGAGCCACTCGCCCTCCACCAGCCGGGCGAAGTCCTCCATCGACAGGTCGAGCGAGGCGAAGCTGTCCTTGACCGAGCACCCGTCGCTCGCGTCGACCCGTGCGAGCAGGGCGTACTCCTCGGCGTCGGGGGAGAGGGTCACGACGTCGGGGTAGTAGGGCGGGGTCCGCAGCGGGCTGGTCCACGCCAGCGCATCGGTGACGCCGACGACACCGTGGCTGCGGCAGACCGCATCGCACCAGCGGGCGTTGTCGAGGGCGGCGAGGGCGATCCGGTCGGTGTCGGAGCTCGGGTGGGTCACCCGCTGATCCTCCCAGCCCGGGCCGTTCCCGTGAGCGTACGGGTGACGGCTGGCATCATCGGAGGATGCGTGAGGGCGGATCGGACGAGCGGCCGGCGACCTTCTTCGACGACGCCGCGGACTTCCGGGGCTGGCTCGAGGCCCAGCACGAGACCGCGACCGAGCTGTGGATGGGCCTGAACAAGCAGCACGTCCGGCCGCTGGGGCTGCGGTGGGAGGACGCGGTCCGGGAGGCGCTCTGCTTCGGCTGGATCGACTCGAAGACCCAGGGGATCGACGAGGACACCCGCCGACAGCGCTGGACCCCGCGCAAGCCGGGCAGCAACTGGAGCGCCATCAACATCGCCGCCGTGGCGGAGCTGACGGCCGAGGGGCGGATGCGACCGGCGGGCCTCGCTGCCTTCGCGAGGCGCCGGGAGGACCGGTCGGGCATCTACTCCTACGAGTCCCGCGACCACGCCTGGCCCGACGGCTACGAGTCGCTGCTGCGCGCCGATCCTGCGGCCTCGGCGTTCTGGGACGCGGCGACGCCGTCCTACCGCAGGCTCGCGACGAGCTGGGTCGTCACCGCCAAGCGGGAGGCCACCCGCGAGTCGCGGATGGCCCAGCTCGTCGAGGACTGCGCGGCGCTGCGGCTCATCCCGTCGCAGCGCTACGGCGCCGAGCCGGCCTGGGTGCGTCGCGCCCGGGCCGAGCTCGGCTGACCGACGGGATCCGTCAGCGCTTGCTCTTCGGCGCGATGATCTCGGTGTGGTCCTTGGCCGCGCTCTTCGCGTGCTTGTCGGCACGCTTCTCCTTGAGCGTTTTGGCCTTGGTGGACATGTGTGACTTCGGTGACTTGTCGCCCATGGCGAGCTCCCTCGGTTGGAAGCCTGGTCGGCTCCATGGCTCAGTATGCTCCCCTCCGGCCCGGCGAGCCGGCTCCCGCATAGAGTTCCGGTGTGGGCTACGAGGGTCGGGACCGTGAGCGCTGGGTCGCGGAGGATCCTGCCCAGAAGCGGGCCGACCGTGACGACTTCGCCCGGGACCGGGCCCGGGTCGTCCACTCCGCCGGGCTGCGCCGGCTCGCGGCCAAGACCCAGGTGCTCGCGCCCGGCCACGACGACTTCGTCCGCAACCGGCTGACGCACTCGCTCGAGGTGGCGCAGATCGGTCGGGAGTTCGGGGCGGCCCTCGGGTGCAGCGCCGACGTCGTCGACACGGCGTGCCTCTCCCACGACCTCGGGCACCCGCCCTTCGGTCACAACGGCGAGACCGTTCTCGACGAGATCGCGGCGGGCATCGGCGGCTTCGAGGGCAACGCCCAGACCCTGCGAATGCTGACTCGTCTGGAGGCCAAGCGATTTCACGTTGACGGCTCCTCCGCCGGCCTCAACCTCACCCGGGCCAGTCTGGACGCCACGACGAAGTATCCGTGGGCGCGTGGCGAAGCCCCCTATGCCACAGGGAAGTTCGGCGTCTACCCATCGGATCGTTCTGCTTTCGAATGGGTTCGTGAGGGTGCCGAACCGGGTCGGAGGTGCCTCGAGGCGGAGGTGATGGACTGGTCAGACGACGTCGCCTACTCGGTCCACGACGTGGAGGACGCCATCGCCTCGGGCTGGCTCGACCCCCGCGTGCTGCACTCCGCCGGAGACATGGCGGCGGTCCTCGAGGTGGCCGGACGCACCTACGCCCCCGACCTCGGGGCTGACGCCCTGGGGGCCGCGCTGGAGCGGTTGCTCGACTCGGGAGTGCTGCCGGCGGCATACGACGGTTCGCGCGGGTCGCTCGCGGGGCTCAAGGACATGACGAGCCGGCTCATCGGCCACTTCGTCCTCGTCGTCGAGCAGGCCACCCGCGAGCGGCACGGCCCCGGCGAGCTGACCCGCTTCGGCGCTGACCTCGTCGTCCCCGACGGGCTGCGGGCCGAGTGCTCGGTGCTCAAGGCCGTCGCCAACCACTTCGTGATGACGACGCAGGAACGGCTCGCCGTGATGGCGGAGCAGCGCGAGGTCGTGCGCGCGCTCGCCGCGGGGTATGCCGCCGCGCCCGAGGAGCTGCTCGACCCCGACCTCCGCGCCGACTTCCGCGCGGCCGAGGACGACAACGGTCGGCTGAGGGTGGTCGTGGACCAGGTCGCCTCCCTGACCGACGTGCGGGCGCTCGTCCTCCACCGGCAGTGGGACCGCTGACCCGGCCGGGCCGGTCCACGACCTAGACTCTGGGGCAGCGACAGGAGGCACATGGCGGGGCTCATCAAGAGCGAGGACATCGCGGCGGTCAAGGACAGGACCTCGCTCGAGGACGTCGTGCGCGAGCACGTCAACCTCCGCTCCGCCGGGCCCGGCTCGATGAAGGGGCTGTGTCCCTTCCACGACGAGCGGACCCCCTCGTTCAACATCCGCCCCGCCGTGGGCGCCTGGCACTGCTTCGGGTGCGACGAGGGCGGCGACGTCATCTCGTTCGTCCAGAAGATCGAGCACCTCACCTTCTCCGAGTCGGTCGAGCGCCTCGCGCAGAAGCTCGGGATGGAGCTGCGCTACGAGGACGGTGGGTCCCGCCCGCGGGAGGAGGGCCTGGGTCGTCGGTCGCGCCTCATCGAGGCCCACCGGGTCGCGCAGGAGTTCTATGCCGAGGCGCTGCTCCAGCAGCCGGCGGCTCGGCAGGCCCGCGACTTCATGCGCGCCCGCGACTTCAACAGCGAGGTGGCCCGCCACTTCGGGATCGGCTTCGCTCCCCGCGGCGGGGAGGACCTCGTCCGCCACCTGCGGGACAAGGGCTTCAGCGACGACGAGATGGTGACCGGGGGACTGGCCGGGCGCGGCTCGCGAGGGCTCTACGACCGCTTCCGCAGCCGCCTCGTCTGGCCGATCCGCGACATCACCGGGGACACGATCGGCTTCGGGGCGCGCCGGATCTTCGACGACGACCGGATCGAGGCGAAGTACCTCAACACCTCCGAGACGCCCATCTACAAGAAGTCCAACGTGCTCTACGGCCTCGACCTCGCCAAGAAGCAGATCTCCGGCGGCCGCCAGGCGGTCATCGTCGAGGGCTACACCGACGTCATGGCCTGCCACCTCGCCGGAGTCGAGACGGCGGTGGCGACGTGTGGCACCTCCTTCGGGGCCGAGCACATCAAGCTGCTCCGCCGCCTGATGCGCGACGAGGCGGGCCTCGCGCCCGCCAAGGTGATCTTCACCTTCGACGGTGACAAGGCCGGGCAGAAGGCGGCCATGCGTGCCTTCGCCGACGACCAGAAGTGGGCGTCGCAGTCGTTCGTCGCCGTCGAGCCCTCGGGCAAGGACCCGTGCGAGCTGCGCCAGGCCGGGGGTGAGCCCGCCGTCCAGGCGCTCATCGAGGACGCCGTGCCGATGTTCGAGTTCGCGGTGCGGACGACGATCAACCGCTTCGACCTGTCGACCGTCGAGGGCCGGGTGCAGGCGATGCGGGCGGTCGCGCCGATCATCGGGGCCATCCGGGACCAGTCGCTGCAGCCGGCCTACGTGCGCGAGGTGTCCGGCATGATCGGGGTCGAGGTCGACGCCCTGTCGACCGAGGTGGGCCGCGCGGGCCGTCTCCAGGTCGACGACGACCGGAACGACCGTGGTGATCGAGGTGGTCGCGGACGTGGGTCTGACGAGTCGGTCGAGCCTCACCCCGGTGACCAGGACCCGGCGCTGCCGATGCCGGACCGGCGCGACCCGGTCGTCATGGCTGAGCGGCAGCTGCTCCAGGTGCTCCTGCAGTTCCCGACCGTGCTCGCCCCCGACGCGATCGACCTGCTCACCCCGGAGTCCTTCGCGGCCCCCGCACACCGGGCCGTCTTCGACGGGCTACGGATCGCGCAGGGCAGCTCAGACCGGGGGAACGCCCGCAGCTGGATGGCAACCGTCACCGAGGCCGCACCCTCGGCGGTGGCCGGTCTCGTGAGCGAGCTCGCGGTCGACTCGTTGCCGACGAGGATGGACCCGATGACGGGTCTGCCCACGTCGCGCTACGTCGACGAGCTCTTCGCCCGGGTCCGCACCATCGCGCTGACGCGGCGGATCGCCGACGCGATGAGCGAGATGCGCCGCCTCGACCACGCCGAGACCCCGGACCCCCACCGGTCCCGCGAGCTCGCGACCTCGCTGCAGGTCCTGCAGCGGGAGCTGGCCACGATCAAGGCAGGGATGGGCTGATGGGACTCTTCGACCGGCGCCGGCTCGACGGACTCGACGACGCGGTGCGGTCCGTCGTGCCGCTCGGCCCGGGGGAGCGGGTGCTCGCGTGGGGGCGCGACGGTGACAGCGGCGCTCACGTCGTCGCAACGACCCACCACCTCGCCCACGTCGACGGGTCGGGTCAGCTCGTCTGGAGCCGGCCGTGGCACCTGGCCGAGGCCGGGACGTGGGAGTCCGAGTCGGCTCGGCTCACGGTGACGTGGGTCGACCGGAGCGAGCCGTCCCGGTGGACCCTGCGCGACCCGTCCCTGCTCCAGCAGACCTTGCGTGAGCGCCTCCAGGCGAGCGTCGTGCTCGCCGACGAGTTCCGCACCGAGCGGCGCCGGACGGTGCGCGTCGTGATCCGTCAGGACCTCGCGTCCGGGGGTCTCGTCGAGCAGGTGGTGCCCGGCAAGGGCGCCGACCTGACGGATCCGCGGGTGGCCGCGGAGGCGGCCGCGATGCTCGCGCGGCTCCGCTCCGAGGTGGGTCTGTGAGCCCTCGCGCCGGCGCCGACACGAGGGCGTCGGGGCGATTTAGCGCGGGCCCGAACCCTTTGCTATGGTTGCCCGGCAGCGATCCCCTGTAGCTCAATTGGCAGAGCAGCCGGCTGTTAACCGGCAGGTTATTGGTTCGAGTCCAATCGGGGGAGCAAGCACGACGAAGGCCCCGACACGGCGTGTCGGGGCCTTCGTCGTCCCCCGCCGAGGCGACGGGGGACGACGGTCGTGAGCTCGGTCAGCCCGCGCGGGTGCCCGCGTCGAAGACGCCGGCGTCAGGGACGCCAGCGTCGGTGGCGCCGGCCGGCACGCCCTTGTGAGAGGCGCCGCCGCGACGCTTGAGCCAGCCCTCGACGGCCGCGGCCAGCTTGGTCAGGGAGTAGTTCATCAGGATGAAGATGACCGCGGCGACGAGGTACGCCGGCACGGTGTTCGCGTAGGCCGAACCCATCGTCTTCGCCGCGTTGAGCAGCTCGGGATAGGTGATGACGACGCCGAGCGCGCTGTCCTTGAGCACGACGACGAGCTGCCCGACGAGCGCCGGGAGCATGGCCGTGAGCGCCTGAGGCAGCTGGATCGAACGGAGGGTCTGGCCGGGGGAGAGCCCGATCGAGAGCCCGGCCTCGCTCTGGCCTTTGGGCAGGCTGAAGACACCGGACCGCACCAGCTCGGCGATGACGGACCCGTTGTAGAGGGTGAGGGCGAGCACGACCGAGGCCAGGGGCGCCGTCTGGGCGTTGACGAGGTTGCTCGTCGCGAAGTAGCCGAAGTAGGCGAAGACCATCATGAGCAGCACCGGGACGGAGCGGAAGAACTCCACGACGGCGCCGCACAACCCGCTGACCCACCGGTTGGTCGACAGCCGTCCCATCCCGAAGACGATGCCGAAGATGCCGGCGAAGACGACGGAGAGCGCCGCGGCCTTGAGCGTCCCCCACAGGCCCGGCAGGAGGTACTGCGTCCAGACCTCCGGATCTGCGACGAAGGGCTTCCACATGTAGCCCTGGAGCTGGTTGGACTCGCCCATCTTGCGGATCACGAGGAAGGCGACGCCGACGGCGATGACCACCCCGATGACGGTGAGGATGGCGTGCCGACGCCGGGCCCTGGGGCCGGGCGCATCGAACAGGACGATCTCGGAGCTCATCGCGTCACCGCCAGGCGCTGGGAGAGGTGGGTGAACAGGACGCCGAGCGGGAGCGTGAGGATGACGAACCCGAGCGCGAAGAGGAAGAAGGTCGGCAGGCTCGCTCCCTCGTTCTCGGTGATCTGCGCCAGCAGGCCGGCGGCCTCCGAGGTGCCGAGGATGACCGCCGCGACCGTCGTGTTCTTGATCAGGGCGATCAGGACCGAGCCCAGGGGGGCGATCGCGCCGCGGAACGCCTGCGGCAGCAGCACCTCGGTGAGCGCCTGGTTGAAGGTGAGCCCGATGGATCGGGCGGCCTCGGCCTGTCCGGCGGGCACCGTGTTGACGCCACTGCGCAGCGCCTCACACACGAACGCCGCGTGGTAGATCGACAGCATGATGACGGCCCACAGGTAGGCGTTGCGGTTGAGGTCCTGGCTGAGGTTGACCCCGAGGATGAAGGAGACGCCGAGGATGCTGAACACCATCAGCAGGGTCAGCGGGGTGTTGCGGAAGACGTTGACGTAGCTCGTGCCGAGCAGGCGCAGGATCCGGACGGGAGACACGCGAAGCACCGCGATGACCGTTCCGAGGACCAGCGCGCCGATGGCGGACAGCACGGAGAGTTGGATGGTCACCCAGAAGGCGCCCAGGATGTCGTACTTGCTCAGGATGTCGCCCATGCGTCACCTCTCGTGGTGAGCCGGTCCGCGGGATGCCGGCAGCCGAGGCTGCCGGCATCCCGCGAGCGGCGGTCCGGGTCAGGCGCAGGGGGCCGGGGTGGGGGGGTTGTCCTTGCCGGGCTTGTAGCCCGCCGCGCCGAGGTTGTCGTCGACGGCCTTCTGCCAGGAGCCGTCCGAGATCATCGTCTTGATCGCGTCGGTGATCTTCTGGCACATGGCGGTGTCGCCCTTCTTGATGCCGATGCCGTAGTTCTCCGTGGAGAACGGGTTGCCGACGACCTTGAGCTTGCCCTTGTACTGGTCCTGCGAGGCGTAACCGGCGAGGATCGTGTCGTCCGTCGTCAGCGCGTCGATGGAGCCTGAAGCGAGAGCGGCGACGCACTCGGAGTAGGTGCCGAACTCCTGGAGGTTGACCCCGGGCACCTTCTTCTTCACGTTCTGCGCCGAGGTGGAGCCGGTGACCGAGCAGAGCTTCTTGCCGTCGAGGCTGTCGGGCCCGGTGATGTCGGTGTTGTCGGACCTGACGAGCAGGTCCTGGCCGGCGATGAAGTAGGGGCCGGCGAAGCTGACCTTCTCCTTGCGGGCATCGGTGATCGAGTAGGTCGCGACGACCATGTCGACCTGTCCCGTCGAGATGAGCGTCTCGCGTTGCGCGCTCGGGGCCTGGACCCACGTGATGTTGCCGGCGTCGGTGCCGAGCGCCTTGGCGACGTACTTGGCGACATCGACGTCCATGCCGGTGAATTCGCTGCCCTTCTTCAGGCCGAGGCCGGGCTGGTCGAACTTGATGCCGATCTTCAGGCCCGCGCCATCGCCACCGCCGCTGCTGCCAGCGCCGCCCCCGCTGTCACTCGAGCCGCAGGCGGCGAGTGACAGGGCAAGGGCGGTGGCTGCGGTCGCCACGCCGATTCGTCGTACGTTCATGGGTTTTCCTCCTGAGTTGCGTCACGGCACACGGTCGTATGCCGCTCTCCCTGCGGTAGGTCAGTGGGTGAGGATCTTGCCGAGGAAGTCCTTCGCTCGGCTGCTCTTCGGGCTGGTGAAGAACTCCTCGGGGGTGGCGACCTCGACGATCTGCCCGCCGTCCATGAAGACGACGCGGTCGGCGGCCTTGCGGGCGAAGCCCATCTCGTGCGTGACGACGATCATCGTCATCCCCTCCTTGGCGAGCCCGACCATGACGTCGAGGACCTCGTTGACCATCTCGGGGTCGAGGGCCGAGGTCGGCTCGTCGAAGAGCATGACCTTGGGGCCCATCGCGAGCGACCGGGCGATGGCGACGCGCTGCTGCTGGCCGCCGGAGAGCTGGGCGGGGTACTTGTCGGCCTGCGCCTGGACGCCGACCCGCTCGAGCAGCACGCCGGCCTGCTTGTCGGCGTCGGACTTGGACGTCTTGCGCACCTTGATCGGCCCCAGTGTGACGTTCTCCTTGATCGTCTTGTGGGCGAAGAGGTTGAACGACTGGAACACCATGCCCACGTCGGCGCGTAGCTCGGCGAGGGGCTTGCCCTCGTCGGGAAGCACCTTGCCGTCGATGGTGATGGTGCCGCCCTCGATCGTCTCGAGCCGGTTGATCGCCCGACAGAGGGTCGACTTGCCGGAGCCGGACGGACCGAGGACGACGACGACCTCACCCCGGCCGACGGTGAGGTTGATGTCCTGGAGCACGTGGAGATCGCCGAAGTGCTTGTTGACGTCCTCGATGACCACCATCGGCTCGCGCTGCTCGGGTGTGCGACCGTCTTTCGACAGGTCGACCTGCTCGGAATTCACGTCGTCCATCCCGGAAACCTATCGGCTGACGTGCGCGCACACGAGGATTGCGGGAGAGCGACTCCGAATCGTGAGCGAAGACCTGCGCGGTAGCCGGCGTGTGGCGCGACCCGTCAGGAGCCGGTCGCGCCCTCGGCGGCGGTGGTCGACTGGGCCTCCGAGGGCAGCGTCGCCGTCGTCGTGACTCCGGTCGTCGCGACCTCGGTCGCGGCCGTCGACAACGCCGTCGCGGTGGGGTCCGCCGTCGTCGTCGCCGTGAGGGGCAGACTGACCGGCAGGGTGGTCGGGAGCGTGGTGGGCAACGTGGTGGGCAGCGTGACCGGGGTCGTCGGGCCGGGGCCGGCCGTCGTCGTAACGGTGACGGACGGGACCGTCGTCGGCGCCCCGGTGGACGGCGTGGTCGTCGCGGCGGTGGTGGTCGTCGCGGCGGTCGGCGTCGTCGAGGTCGGTCGTGCCGGCGTCGTCACCACCGTCGTGCTGGGCGTCGTGCTGGGCGTCGTGCTGGTCGGCAGCGTCGTCTGACCTGTCGTGCTCGGAACCGTGGTTGACGGAGTCGTGGTGGACGGCGTGGTCGTCGCCACGGCGGTCGCGGCGGCCGACGTGGTGGAGGTGGGGTGCGACGTCGCGGCGCCGGTCGAGGTGGCAGTGGTCGACGTGGCAACGGGTGTCCCGGCGGGGGCGGGGGTGCTGACGGTCGGGACCGGCCGCGCCGGCTGGGGTGTCGAACCGGGGGAGGCATCGGAGACCTCGACGTCACCGTCGGGGACAGCCGGGGCAGCCGGGGTTGCGGGAGTGCGCGTGACGCCGGTGGCGGTGCGCTGCAGCGAGGTCGAGCCTCTGACGACGAAACCGGGGGTGGCGGCATAGGGCGCCGAACCGCCGTGACCGCCGCCCATTCCGAGGTAGGGCGCGGGGTCGACGTAGCGGTCGTTGACGATGACGTCGAAGTGCAGGTGGCAGCCGGTCGACCAGCCGGTCGTGCCGACGAGGCCGATGACCTGGCCCTGCTTGACGACGTCGCCCTCCTTGACGAGGAACTGCGACTGGTGTCCGTAGGCCGTCTTGAGCGTGGGGGAGTGGGCGATGATCGTGCGCAGACCCCAGGACGCTGAGACCCGGGCATAGACAACGGTCCCGTCGGCGGCGGCGTGGACCGGGGTCGCGCACGTCGACATGAGGTCGATGCCGGTGTGGAACATGGGGCGCCCGAGCAAAGGGTGGATCCGCGGCCCGAAGCCGGAGGACTCGGGGCCGGGCACCGGGCGGATGAAGCCGGACGAGAGCACGTCCGAGCGGAGCACGGCCGGGGTCAGCTCGACCCCGGGCGCGGCGTCGGGGGTCATCGAGATGACGGGGAAGACGAAGAGGCTGCCACCGCCGATTCCGGCGTCGAGCGCGGCGCCGGCGGGGACGGCCTTCGACGACGGGGCCCCGGGGGTGAAGGCGGCGGCCTCGAAGATCCCGTCGCGGGCCCTGGCGACGGCGGCGGCGGCGTCGGCCACCGCGCTGGCGGCATCGGCGGCGGCCGAGTCGGCCGCGGGGCTCGGTGACCCCGCGGCCAGTACGACGGTGCGGCTGCCGGCGTCGGCGCTGCCACCGAGGAAGGGGAAGAGCCCTCCGACGAGCAGCACCGTCGCGAACGGCAGGAGCCGACCGCGGAGCCGGACGTTGAGCACCACGGGATCCGCGGCGTGCTCGCTCTGGTCGTGCACCGTCTGGCCACCCCCCTGAGGCTGGTCGTCGTCATCGCGGGTCACCGCGGGTGATCATGTGGAGTCGGCACTGCGGGCTCAGCGGCGGGTGCCGAGGCACGCCCCCCGTGCCACGGCGTCTGCCGTGGCCCCAGCATAGGTCTGGCGATGGGAACGCGGGCCACTTTCGCCACACCGTTCTCATGCCTCTTCATCCCTTTCGGGAGGAGGGGACGATGCGGTGACCGATGGGGCTGCCGTGGCGGGTGCGGCTCGGGTCGGAGCGGGTGAAAGTGCCCACTCGACTGTCCGTCGAGTGGGCACTTTCACCCGGGGGTGGCGTGGGGATTCCCGGCCCGGGACGGGCTCACCCGGGGCGGAGGAGCCTCCGGCAAAAGGTGCTCTCGAGCATCGGCCAGTGCCCGACCCACGTCGGACCTTCGAGAACCGACCTCGCCGGCACGGCGGAAAGGGGCTTGGCGCTCGCCCGCTCAGATCCCGAGGCCGGCCTCGATCGCGGCGATGATCCGAGGACGGATCTGGTCGGCCTGGATCACCGCGTCGACCGACCCGACCGACACGGCCCGGTGGATGCTGTGCACGCCGTCGAACTCCGCCGCGACCTGACCCAGCTTCTCCGAGCGCACCGCCTGACGGAGCTCGGCCAGCTCGGCTGCCACCCGGGCCCGCTCCACCCCGGACGTGGACCCCAGCGCGGACTCGAGCTCGGCGACGCGGGGGTCGGCCGACGTGCGTGCGTCGACGTCGCGGGCGAACACGACGGCCGCGGCGGGGGCGCCGCCGATGACCGAGGCGAACGAGCCCTCGACGGCGAGCACGGTCATCCGGGGGTTGAGGGCCTTGGAGAACACGACGAACGCACCGCCGTGGTAGCGCGAGACGACGGTGAAGACGATCGGTCCGTCGAAGTTGACGATGGCCCGACCGATCTCCGCGCCGTACTCGAGCTGGAGGTTGCGCATCGACTCGGGGGAGCCGTCGAAGCCGGAGAGGTTGGCCAGCACGACGAGGGGGCGGTTGCCACTCGCCGCGTTGATGGCCCGGGCCACCTTCTTGGAGGAGCGGGGAAAGAGCGTGCCCGAGGTGTAGGTGTCGGGGCCGTCGGTGGGCGGGAAGCCGCGACGGGCCACCGACCTCGACTCGATCCCGATGAGGCTCACCGGAATTCCGCCGAGGTGCGCGTCCTGGACGACGGCGGTCTCGGCGTCGGTCATGCCGGCCCAGCGCTCGAGCGGCTCGTGGTCCTGGTCGGCCACGGCCCGCATCACCGTGCGGATGTCGAACGCCTTCTTGCGGTCGGGGTTGGTCGCGGCCGAGAAGATGTCGCCGACCGTCGTGAAGCCGGAGTCGGGCATCTCGTGCGGGTAGGTCGTCACGTCGCGGTCGGACGGGTCGGTCGTGGCGACCCGGCGCGGGCCCCCTTCGCCAGGGACGACGTAGGCGTGGTCGTAGTGCGCCATCAGGATGGCCCGGGCTCCCGCGAGGTCCTTGGCCCAGTACTGCGCCTGACCGTTGGGGCCCATCACGCGGTCGTAGCCGCCGATGCCGAAGTTGTCCTCGGCCGAGACTCCGCCGGAGAAGTCGAGCGACTGCTTGCCGGTGAGGACCATGGCACTGTCCGGGGTCATCACGAGGATGCCCTTGGTGTGCATGAGCATCGTCGCCTCGGCGTTCCAGTAGGGCTGGGCGCCGACGTTGATGCCGGCGACGACGACGTTGATCTCGTGCCCGGCCTGGGTGAACTCGATGATCCGCTTGAGCGCCTTGGCGACCCAGTCCATGTTCTCCGTGCCGGAGTCCATCGAGATCCGGGCGCCGGCAGACAGGGCGTACCACTCGACGGGCACTCCCATCTCGTCGGCGAGGTCGATCGCCGCGATGACGCGGGCGCACTCCGCCTCGGCCACCGAGCCGAGGGAGCGCAGCGGGTCCCCGCTGAGGGCCACCCGGGTGACGGGCGCCGCGTGACGGTCGGTGACGGAGGTGACGACGGCGACGATGATGCCCGCCGTGTTGAGCCCGGGGGCCCGGTCGACGGGCACGAGGCGACCCGACTCGTCGAGGTCGTGCTCGACGACGGTCCCGCCCGGTCCGGCGATCATCGACTGGAGCTCGTAGGGGTAGACGAGACCGCGCCGGCGGGCCCGAACGACCTTGGACGCGTAGTCGTCGAGCGGCTTGAGCGCCTCCGACGGCGGCTCGCCGACCGTGGCGACGACTCCGGAGCCGGGCTGGTAGGAGAAGCGGCCCGCGACCCGCAGCGGTGCCTCACCGGGGGCCCCGGCAACGCTGGCCTGGACGAGGACCTCCTCGATCCCGGCACCGGCGGTGATCGGCGCGATCCGGCTCTGGAGCGCGGTGAGCTGGGTGAGGTCGGCCTCGATGGTCGGCCAGATCTGGATCCAGACGTGGTTCATGTCGAGCTTGGAGGCGCGGTGGCCCCGGCTGGCCCGCACCCGTCGGATCGCGGCGAGGCAGTTGGCGACGGCGCGTTCGACGTGCGGCAACCCGGAGACCTTGCCCGCGTCGTCACGGACGACGACGATTTGGCGCACCTGGGCGAGGGCGACGAGGCGACGGTCGTCGGGGTTGTCACGCGCGACGCACTCGTAGAGGAGCACGTCCTCCGGGGCGTCGAGCCGGGTCACGTCGAAGGCGGTGAGGCGCCACAGGTTGAGGCGTCGGCCGACCATCGGGTGCACGCCGCGGACGAGGGTGTCCTCGATGAGCCCGTCGTCGACGGGCCGGAAGGTGAAGTAGTCGACGGGGCGCCCGGTGCCGGCGCTGACGGCGACGGCGACGCGGCGCACCTCGCGGCTGACCGGCAGCTCGGCGAGCAGGGACGACAGCTCGGCACTGGCCTCGTCGTGCGACGCGGGCTGCTCCGGCCAGCGCAGGTAGAGGTCGACGACCGCCTGCAGGCCGTCGGCTCGACCCGTCACCTCACCGGTGACGGCCTCCACCAGGGAGCTGCCGGGCGTCAGCTCGGAGACCGACCCGATCGTCGAGACGAGGTGCGTCGGCCGTTCGCCGACCGTGTAGTCGGCCACGGCGAACGGGCGACCGGCGGCGCGGAACCGGCGCAGGTCGTGCAGCTCGTGCTCGCGGTAGTGGCGCCGGATGAGCACCTCGAGCATCGGCTCGTGCTCGGGCAGGGCGTCGGGCGCCGTGTCGTGCAGGCGGTCGGCGAGGAAACCGACGATCTGCTCGGGGATGGCCGCGAGGGCGTCGATCCGCTCGGCATCCTCCGCGGAGGTCGGCTCGAGGGCGAGCTGGGCGACGCGGTCGGCCACCCCGGCGAGGACGCTGCGGCGCTGCCGGTCGACGAGGGGCTGGTCGAACCACCGGAAGCGCACGCTGCGGGCGAGGTCGCCGATGACGGGGAAGCGCAGCTGGGTGGCGAGCACGAGGCCGTCGAGCACCTCGCGTGCGGTGTGGTCGAGTGGGGCCTCGGGCACCGGCTCCTCGAGCCAGCGCTGGAGCAGCGCGATCGCCACCTGGACCTCGGGGGCCGAGCGCTGCTGCGCGAGGAAGACGCGGAAGACGGCCTGCTCGAGCTCGGGGGTGCGGTCGAAGTCGCCGACGCCGTAGTGCTGGAGCACGCGTGCGAGCTTGTCGCGGAAGTCCTGCGGGAGTCCGGCCCGGTCGACGTCGAGGCTCTGCAGGTAGGAGTGGAAGTGCTCGCGGGGGCTGTGCACGAGCAGCTCGGTGTGGCGCTCCTCGGCGGCGGGGCGGTTGCGGCTCAGCTCGGCGAAGTCGGTGATCAGCTCGAGGATGCGGATCTCCGCGTCGAGCGGAACCGCGCTCTCGCTCGAGAGCTCCTGTCGTGCCTTGAGGTAGGTGGCGAGGAGGTTGCGGTCGCCCGCGACCTGGGTGTCGTAGCCGAGAACTCCGGCCGAGAGCGCCTCGATGGCGCGGCGGGCGCGCTGCCTCGCTGTTGCGGCGCCGTCGTCGGAGTCGGGCAGGTCCAGGTCGACCGCGTCGGTCGGCGCGGCCTCAGCGGCCTCCGCCTCGTCACCGGTGGGCTCGAGGCGGACGAGCGGCGCGCCCGTCTCGACCTGGCTGCCGACGGCGACGAGCAGCTCGCGCACCCGGGCGGCGAAGGGAGCCGGGAGCACCGTCTCCATCTTCATCGACTCGAGGACGAGGACCGGCGCGCCGGCCGCGACCTCCCCGCCGACCGGCACCGGGGCCGCCACGACGAGCGCGGGCGCGGGGGAGCGCATGACGCCCCCCTCGTCGCGCGAGACGCGGTGGGTGACGCCGTCGACCTCGACGAGGTGGACGGGGCCGTGGGTGGCGGTGACGAGCCGGTGGGTGCGGCCCTCGACGGTGATGCGAGCGGCATACTCGTCGATCCGGTCCATCGTCGCGTCGACGTGCTGGGTGGCGCCGTTGGCGATCGTCACGCGGTAGCTCTGGGAGGCGGTGCGCAGCACGGTCACCTTGTATGCCGTGCCGCGCAGCTTGAGGTCGATCGCGCGGCCGACGCTGTGCTGGGCCTGCGGCCGACCACCGCGGGCGGACTCGAGCAGGCGGGCCCGCTCGATGGCCTCCGCGTCCTCGTAACCCTCGATGCCCGCGGCGACGAGGGCGATGCCCGAGTGGCGGTGCAGGACGAGGCGCCCCTCGGAGCGCACCCGGTCGATCCAGCCGGTGTCGGCGGTGCCGTCGATGATCTCCGGCTGGTCGAGCAGATCGAGGATGAAGCTCTTGTTCGTCGAGCCGCCGTCGATGACGACGGTCGTCTCGCCGAGGGCGCGGCGCAGCCGGGCTAGGGCCTCGTCGCGGTCGCGGCCGTAGGCGATGATCTTGGCGATCATCGAGTCGAAGTCGGCGGGGATCGAGTCGCCCTCCTCGACTCCGGTGTCGACGCGGATGCCGGGGCCGGACGGGAAGTTGAGCAGGGAGATGCGGCCGGGCGACGGCGCGAAGTCGCGATCGGGGTCCTCGGCGTTGAGCCGGGCCTCGACGGCGTGGCCGCGCTCGGTCGGGCGACCGCCGGGCAGGTCGTCGAGGCGGCCGCCGTCGGCGACGTGGATCTGGAGCTTGACGAGGTCGGTGTCGGTGACGAGCTCGGTGATCGGGTGCTCGACCTGGAGCCGGGTGTTGACCTCGAGGAAGGCGAAGAACCGGTCGCCCGGGTGGTAGAGGAACTCGACGGTGCCGGCACCGGCATACCCCACGGCGACGGCGAGGCGCTCGGCGCTGGTGCGCACCTCGTCGGCCTGCTCGGGGCTGAGCACGGGGGAGGAGGACTCCTCGATGACCTTCTGGTTGCGGCGCTGGACGGAGCAGTCGCGCACGCCGATCGCCCACGCGGTGCCCTGCCCGTCGGCGATGACCTGGACCTCGATGTGGCGGGCGCCGGTCACGAGGCGCTCGAGGAAGACGACGCCGGAGCCGAACGCGCGCTCCGCCTCGTCGCGGGTGCGCTCGTAGGCGTCGGCGAGGTCGGCGTCGGAGGCCACGACGCGGATGCCGCGCCCGCCACCGCCGGCGGTGGCCTTGAGCATGAGCGGGTAGCCGATCGAGGCGGCCGCCTCCTTGGCGCCCTCGAGGGTGGCGACCTCGCCGCGCGACCACGGTGCGACGGGGACCCCGACCTCCTCGGCGATGAGCTTGGAGCCGATCTTGTCGCCGAGCTGTCGCATCGCCTCGGGGCTCGGTCCGATGAAGGTGACGCCGAGGCGTCCACAGAGCTCGGCGAAGGACGGGTCCTCGGCGACGAAGCCCCAGCCGACCCAGGCGGCGTCCGCGCCGGACTCGACGAGCGCGCGCTCGAGCACCGCGTGGTCGAGGTAGGGGCGGGCCGCCGCGGGACCGAGGTCGTAGGCATCGTCGCTCTCGCGGACGAACATGGCCCGGCGCTCGCCCTCGGTGTGCAGGGCGACCGTCTCGATCTTGTGCCCTCCCGGGCCGGTGCTGGCGTTGAGGTCACGCACGGCGTGGATGAGCCGCATCGCGGCCTCTCCACGGTTGACGATCGCGATCCGCGAGATCATCGAGCAGCTCTTCCTCTCGTCGCCCCCGACCCGGTGGGGTCCGGGGCAGGGCATCCTCCGTGCAGCCTTCCACGCATCGAGCCCGACCCGCGAGTAGACACGAAGGAGATTGCGGCCGTATGCCGGTGAGCAGGCTCGGTGGGGACGTGCGCGCAACGGGCGGCGCTACGCTGCTTGCCATGTCACGCCTCGTGCTCACCGTCATCGGCGACGACCGCGCCGGCCTCGTCGCCTCCCTCGCGGACGTCGTCTCCACCCATGGCGGGAACTGGGAGCACAGCCAGATGACCGAGCTGGCAGGGCAGTTCGCCGGCGTCGTCGTGGTGTCCGTGGCCACGGACCGGTCTGACGCACTGGTCGCCGCCCTACGCGAGCTCGACGGCCTGATGGACGTCGCGGCCCACCCGGGCACTGATGCGCCGCAGCAGGGCCCGCCCCGGCAGCTCCGGATCGACCTGCTCGGCACGGACCGTCCCGGCATCGTGCGGGAGGTGTCGGGAGTGCTGCACCGGCACGAGCTGAGCATCGAGGAGATGACGACCGGCAGCCGGGACGCGCCGATGGCCGGCGGACGGCTCTTCGAGGCGCACATCGTCGTCCGGGTCGGCACCGAGGCCGACCCGTCCGCGCTCCGGGCCGACCTCGAGCAGCTCGCCGCCGAGCTGATGGTCGACCTCACCGTCGACGAGGAGTAGACGAGGAGTAGACGCGGTTCAGAAGCCGGCCGGCTCCCGCGGGGTGTAGGGCGCCTCGAGCGCGGCGACCTCGTCGTCGGTCAGGGTGATGTCGAGGGCCGCGACCGCGTCGGTGAGGTGGCGGCTCTTCGTCGCGCCGATGATCGGGGCGTCGACGACGGGGTTGCGCAGCACCCAGGCGAGGGCGACCGAGGCCATCGGCACGCCGCGTGCCTCGGCGACCTGCTGGACGGCGTCCGCGATCGGCTTGTCGCGCTCGTTGAAGAGGGTCTCGCCGAACGCGTCCGTGCCGGACCGGTTCGTCGTCGTGCCCCACGGGCGGGCGAGGCGACCGCGCGCGAGGGGGCTCCACGGCATACTGCCGACGCCCTGGTCGGCGAGCAGGCCGAACATCTCCCGCTCCTCCTCGCGCTGCATGAGGCTGTACTGGTCCTGCATCGAGATGAACCGGGTCCAGCCACCGAGGTCGGCGGCGTGCTGCATCGCCGCGAACTGCCAGGCCCACATCGACGAGGCTCCGATGTAGCGGGCCTTGCCGGCCTGGACGACGTCGTGCAGCGCCTGCATCGTCTCCTCGACCGGGGTCGCCGGGTCGAAGCGGTGGATCTGGTAGAGATCGACGTAGTCGGTGCCGAGGCGGGTGAGCGAGGCGTCGACCTGCTCCATGATCGCCTTGCGGGACAGGCCGGAACCGCCCGGACCAGCGTGCATCTCGCCATGGACCTTCGTAGCGAGCACGACATCCTCGCGGCGGCTGTAGGTGTCGATCGCGCGGCCGACGATCTCCTCGGAGGAGCCGTGGCTGTAGACGTTGGCCGTGTCCCAGAAGGTGATGCCGTGCTCGACGGCCTGTGCGAAGAACGGACCGCTCTCGTCCTCGCTGAGCGACCAGCTGTGGTTGCCGCGCTCGCTGTCCCCGAAACTCATGCAGCCGAGGGCGATCCGGCTGACGGTGAGTCCTGAGCTACCCAGTCTCGTGTATTCCATACGGTCGATCCTGCCACCGGCCCGCTCGTGGCCCCGGCCGGGGGGCCGGGGCCACGAGCGAAGCCGATGCGCAGCGGTCCTCGTGGTCAGTCCAGGTCGAAGCGGTCCGCCTCCATGACCTGGGTCCAGGCGGCGACGAAGTCGTGCACGAACTTCTCGGCGGCGTCGTCGCTGGCGTAGACCTCGGCGAGCGCCCGCAGCTCCGAGTTCGACCCGAAGAGCAGGTCGACCCGGCTGCCGGTCCACCTCTGGTTGCCGGAAGAGTCCGTGGCCGTGAACGCGTCGGACGCGTCGGAGGTCGGGGTCCACGTCGTGCCGAGCTCGAGCAGGTTGACGAAGAAGTCGGTGCTCAGGGTGCCGGGACGGTCGGTGAGGACACCGACGCTCGACCCGCCGCTGTTCGCCCCGAGGACGCGCAGCCCGCCGACGAGGACCGTCATCTGCGGTGCGGAGAGCCCGAGCAGGTTGGCGCGGTCGACGAGGAGGAACTCGGCCGGGACGTCGCCGCTCTTGCCGAGGTGGTTGCGGAATCCGTCGTGGCGCGGCTCGAGGAAGGCGAACGACTCCACGTCGGTCTGCTCCTGGGAGGCGTCCACGCGGCCCGGGCGGAACGGGACCTCGACGGTGACGCCACCGGCCGCGGCTGCCTGCTCGACCGCGACGTTTCCGGCGAGCACGATGAGGTCGGCCAGCGAGACGCGGCGGTGACTGGTGTCGTTGAAGGCGGTCTGGATGCCCTCGAGTGCGCGCAGCACCGTGGCGAGCTCGGCCGGGTCGTTGACGTCCCAACCACTCTGCGGCTCGAGGCGAACCCGCGCGCCGTTCACGCCGCCGCGCTTGTCGCTGCTGCGGAAGGTGGACGCAGCAGCCCAGGCGGCCTTGACGAGCTCGGGGACGCCGAGGTCGACCTCGCGGATCCGCTGCTTGAGGGCCGCCACGTCGTCCGTGGTGATCGGCTCGCCCGCGGCGTCAGGCAGCGGGTCCTGCCAGAGCAGCTCCTCCTGCGGGACCTCGGGCCCGAGGTAGCGCACGACGGGACCCATGTCGCGGTGGGTCAGCTTGAACCAGGCCCGGGCGAAGGTGTCGGCGAACTCCGCGGGGTTGTCGTGGAAGCGACGCGAGATCCGCTCGTAGGCAGGATCGAGGCGCAGGGCCAGGTCGGTGGTCAGCATCGTCGGGGCCCGACCGGGGCCGTCCGCGTCGGGGGCGGGGATCGTGCCGGCGCCGGCGCCGTCCTTGGCTACCCACTGGTTTGCACCGGCCGGGCTCGCCGACAGCTCCCACTCGTAGCCGAAGAGGTTGTCGAAGAATCCGTTGTCCCACTGGGTCGGGGTCGACGTCCACGTGACCTCGAGGCCGGAGGTGATCGCGTCCTTGCCCTTGCCGGTGCCGAACGAGTTCTTCCAGCCGAGGCCCTGCTCCTCGAGCGAGGCGCCTTCCGGCTCGGAGCCGACGTGCACGAGCGGGTCGGCCGCCCCGTGGGTCTTGCCGAACGTGTGACCGCCGGCGATGAGGGCGACGGTCTCCTCGTCGTTCATCGCCATCCGGGCGAAGGTCTCGCGGATGTCGTGCGCCGCGGCGAGCGGGTCGGGGTGGCCGCCCGGGCCCTCCGGGTTGACGTAGATCAGGCCCATCTGGACCGCGGCGAGCGGGTTCTCGAGGTCGCGCTCGCCCGTGTAGCGGGCCTCGTCGCCGAGCCACTCGGCCTCCGAGCCCCAGTAGACGTCGTCGTCGGGCTCCCAGACGTCCGTGCGGCCGCCGCCGTAGCCGAAGGTCGGCAGGCCCATCGTCTCGAGGGCGACGTTGCCGGTGAGGACGATCAGGTCGGCCCAGGACAGGCTCTGTCCGTACTTCTTCTTGACCGGCCACAGCAGGCGCCGGGCCTTGTCGAGGTTGCCGTTGTCTGGCCAGGAGTTGAGCGGTGCGAAGCGCTGTTGGCCCGCACCGGCTCCGCCCCGGCCGTCCTGGACCCGGTAGGTGCCGGCGCTGTGCCACGCCATCCGAATCATGAAGGGGCCGTAGTTGCCGAAGTCGGCGGGCCACCAGTCCTGCGAGTCGGTGAGGACCGCGGCGATGTCAGCCTTGACCTCGGCCAGGTCAAGCGTGGAGAAGGCTGCGGCGTAGTCGAATTCCGCGCCCAGGGGGTTTGCGACAGCCGGGTTCTTGGCGAGGACCTTGAGGTTGAGCCGGTTGGGCCACCACTCGCGGTTGCTCGTGCCCGTGGGCCGCACGGACCGGTCGTGCGCGACGGGGCACGTCGCTGCTTGGGGCTCGTTCATCTCGCCGACTTCGGCGTTGGTTTCGTGGAGCTCAGACACGGGGACGTCCTTCTGTGTGGGGGGAGAGGCACGTGAGAGGGCCGCCGCGGAGGCGTCGGAGCGGGCTCCTGTGCCCATGCCTCCCACACTGCCGCTTTATCTGGAACAGATCAAGTCTTGACGGGGAACGCCACCGGAGTCGCCCGGCCGGCGAGCGGTGCCGGGCTGAGGTGCTCGAGCCGGTGCCGGAACGGGCCGCTGACGCGGGTCGCGTTCACCAGGGATCCGTCAGCTCGATCGTGCCGGTGTCAGCGAGCGCGGACCGGATCCACGTGTGTGCGCGCTCACCGTAACCCCGTCTCACCGGTTCGAGGTCAACCGCGGACGCCGCCCACGTCGTGCCGACGCGTCAGGGGCGGTCGAGCAGGATGAGCAGGGCAAGCGACACCTCGGCGACCCCGGCGCGGGCCGCGGCCTGCGCCAGGTGCGAGCGGGCCACGTCGGCGCTGACCCCGTGGGCGTCCATCAGCACGGTGACGGCAGCCTCGACGGTGTCGAGGTTCTTGAGCTTGTCCGGTGCTTTGAGCGCTTCTGACCGAGTGCTGAAGGACAGGTCGGCGTTGGTGACCGCGCCCGGCAGCCACGCTCCGAAGATCCGCGCAAGGTCCTCACTGTGCTGCCGGAAGGTGCCGATCCGCGAGCCGTAGAAGTTCACCCCGCCGGTGACCCAGCCCTCCTCCAGGATCGGCAGGGAGAGGGTGCTCATGACTCCGGCCGCGGCACCAGCCTGGGCGAACATCTGCCACGTCCGTTCATCGAGAAGGGACACGTCGTCGATCTCCACGGTCTCCCCGGCGCGAGCCGCCTCCACGCAGGGGCCGTCGTCGACGTACTGGACCGCGTCCAACCCCGCGATCCGGGGGTCGGTGGCCACGAACGTGAGCACGATGTCCTCGGCCCTCAGGCCCAGGCTCAGACCGATCAGGTCAGGCACGAGCGCGGCCGCCTCGTTCGTCATCCGGGTCACCAACCGGGCAAGCCCGTCATCCCCGTGTCGGGACAACCGCCGAAGCGCTGCGCTGGTCTCCGTGAGAGGCTCCATGACAGTCCTGTTACCCGCCGAGAACCGCGAAGCCACAGCCGTGGACCCGTGTCCGTGGACCCGTGTCCGTGGACCCGTGTCCGTGCCCCCGGGCCGCACGCCGGCCGGCATACCGCGACCGGCGGACCCGGCGAAGGGCTTCGGAGGGGGAGACAGGCAAGCCGGGTCAGCTCGCTGGTCTGCCTTCAGCGAGGTAGGCCAGGCGGCGCAGGCTCTCACGGTTGCGGGGATGGATCGCGTACTGGCGCAGCGGCTTGGGCACGAGGGTCCCCGGTCCGGACACCGCGTCCTCTCGGATCCGGATGAGTGTTCCGCTCTGCCACGGCTGCACCTCGATGTGAACCGTGGACTCGCCGAGGGGCCACCCGCGGGCCTGGAGTACCAGTGACTCCAGCTCGGTCACCTCCAGCACCTCGGTGGTGTCGTTCAACAGGACGGGCCAGATGCCGAAGGAGTGATGGATCCGCTGGCCCACCTTGGGCCAGTCGGGCTCGACGGCCCGGACCCGGCTGGCGCCGACGACCCACGTCGTGTAGGCCCACCCGTCGGCCAGTACGGCCCAGACCTGGTCGGGCGATGCTGACGTCTGCTGGGCCACGGTCGTCGCGTCCACGGGCAAGCTCATCGGGCTGGTCATCGGGTCAGCTCTCTCGTCGTCGTAGCGGGTCAGGACAGCACTGCATCGATGGTCTTCTTCAGGGCTCCAGGTGTGGCGGGCTGGCGGGGGGCGCCCTTGCGCGCCTCGATGAGCTGCTCGCCCAGATCCTGAAGCTGCTTGCGGCCCAGCCCCCCTCGGACCTTGGGGAACCAGTCATGCTCCTCTTCGTCCATGTGGTGCGTCACGTTCTCGATCAGCACCGAGGTCTTCGCCTCGAACCGTTCGTCCTCGGGGGTCATCGTGTACAGCTCCATGACCAGCACATCAGCGACGTGGTGCTCCTCGTAGGACTCGAGGATGTCGTCCTCGAGGTCGGGGAGCAGCTCACGGACTCGGGGGTACATGACCTCGTTCTCGATGGAGGTGTGCACCGTCAGCAGCTCGATCATCTGCTCGACCAGACGGCCCTTGCGGGCACTGGTCGTCCCGGACTTCTGAAACTCACGGAAGAGCTTACGAATCTGCGTGTGATCGTCCTTGAGCAGCACGATGGCATCGGTCGACGACGTGGACACGGGTGATCCTTTCGGTTCGTGGGAACGTGCTCTGGTCATACCCGGCGACCGGGCAGGCCGGTCACGAGGCAAGGCCGATGGTCCTGCGACGAGCCCGTACTGTGGTGTCAGTCATGGCCGGAAGGGTGCCCTTCGACATCACGCGTCGACCGCGCGTCACCTTCAGATTGGACGACCGATGCCGCTGTTCTGGACCCTTGTGGGTCTCGGCCTCCTCCTGGTGACAGCGCTGGACGTCTTCCTCACCATCCTCGGAGGACACACGGCCGGCCCCGCGACCAGGCTCTGGACGGCCGCGCTCTGGCGCGGTGTGCTCGCCCTGCACGAGCGGCGCCCCGCACATGCGATGCTCACGCTCGTCGGTCCCGTGATGGTGCTCCTCACCGTCCTCTTCTGGTATGCCGGTCTCGTCCTCGGAGCCTGGCTGATCCTCGCCACTCACCCTGGCTCAATCGTGTCGAACTCGACCCGTCTCCCGGCGGACCTCATGCAGACGGCCTACTTCGTGCCGGTGACCGTTTCGGGTCTCGGATTCGGCGACTTCGTTCCGTCTGGCTGGCCCTGGACGCTGCTGACGACGTCGGTTTCCCTGGCGGGCGCGATCGTGCTGACCTGCTCACTGTCCTACGTGATTGCCGTCGTCGGCGCCGCCGTTCGACGCCGCACCTACGCGCTCTCGGTGTTCGGCCTCGGGGACGGGCCGTCCCAGATGGTTGCCCGCCTGCGGTTGGAGGAGCCGCGTGAGTCGATGCACGACTACCTGACGACGGTCGCGTCGTCGTTGACGGAGACGGCCGAGCAGCAGCTGACCTACCCCGTGCTGCGCTACTTCCACACCCGACGCAAGGAGGCGTCGCCGGCCGTCGCCACCCTCGCGTTGGCAGATTCGGTCTTCCTGCTGGCACAAAAACCCCCGGTCCAACGGCCGGGGCCGGGCCTGGCCGCCCTTCTCGACTCGGCCCTCGACAGTTTCGCCGGCATCAAGGACGTCAGCGGGACGTCTGACGTTGCGCCGCACGAGCACGCCACCGTGATGACGCGCCACGCCGCGAACCTCGGTCTGGACACCGCCAGCGGTTCACCCTTCGCCCTCGGTCTCGATGACTACCTCGAGCGACGGGACCAACTGGTCTCCGCATGTCGCAACGACGGTTGGGGACCGGCCGCGCAGAGCTAAGGCGCGATCCACCGATGAGCGTGGTGGTGTGAGCGTGCCGCAACGACGAGATGCCCTGCCGTGCTGAGAGATTCGGACCTGCTACGGTCCAGGGCGTAGTGTCGAGGCCGGAGGTGGTGCGGCGATGGAGTCGTTCTCGATCGGGCGGTGGGTCGACGAGGCCCTCGCGCTGGCACGTCAGGAGCAGAGTGGACGGTCCGCCGTGACCATCCATGGAGGGCAGGACCGGGCCCTGCGAGAGACGGTCATAGCCCTGCTCGCCGGGCACGAGCTCGCCGAGCACGCCAGTCCGGGGGAGGCCACTCTCCAGGTGCTCAGGGGAACGGTCCGGCTCACCAGCGGTGACCAACGCTGGGACGGGATCGAGGGCGACCACGTCATCATCCCGCGCGAGCGGCACGCACTCCTGGCGCTCGAGGACGCCGCCGTCCTCCTCACCGTCGTCAAGATGCCGTGACCGCGGGACCCGGCTCGATGGCCCACGGCATCTCGGAGGACCTGCTGCGGGTGACCCGGTGGGAGGTCGCCGGCGGGGTCTGGCAGGTGCTCGCCCACAGTGAGCGGAGCGCCCTCGTCTCACTGTGCCGGTGTGACGCCGGCGAAGAGGTCGAGCGCTTCTCCTCGACCGACCCGGCCCTGCTCGCCCACCTGGCCGGCCGCACCCGCTCCGACGACGTCTGAACCGGGGGACGGTCGGTCAGCGAGAGCCGGTGAGCTCGACGAAACCATCCTGCGCCGCGGCGAGGCCGAGAACGTGGGGCCCACCCCCCCGGGTCGACCCCACCCCCCCGGGGGTCGACCCCGCCGCTGCGAGTCGCCGGTACACGAGAGCCGTGCGGCTCCCACGTGCGTCAGTTTCACGGTTGTCCGTGCGTTGCCCGGCGCTCGGTTCGCGACGTCAGGCCGTGAGCACGACCTTGAGGGCGCGCGTCTGCGCCGCGTCGGCGAAGGTGTCGTAGGCCTGCATGAAGTCGCCCATGGCGAAACGGTGCGTCACGAATCGGGCCAGGTCGATCTGGTGAGTCTCGAGCAGGCGGAGCAGGGTTGGCGTCGAGTAGGTGTCGACGAGTCCCGTCGTGATGGTGACGTTCCTGATCCAGAGGTCCTCCAGGTGGAGGGTGGCCGGGCCGCCGTGGACTCCCACATTGGCGACCGTCCCACCCGGGCGGATGAGCGTGGTGCACTGCTCGAACGTGGCAGCCACCCCCACCGCCTCGATGGCGACGTCGGCGCCGAGGCCTTCGGTGAGGTCACGGACGATCGCGACGGCGTCCTCGCGGGAGGGGTTCACCGTGATGTCGGCCCCGAACTGCTTGGCCGCGTCGAGTCGGGCATCGGCCAGGTCGATGGCCACGACGTGCGCCGGACTGAAGAGCTTGGCACCCATGATGGCGGAGAGCCCGACCGGGCCGGCGCCCACCACCGCTACGACGTCACCGGGACGGACCCGGCCGTTGAGCACACCGACCTCGTAGCCCGTGGGCCCGATGTCGGCGAGCATGAGTACTTCCTCGTCAGTCACGCTGTGGGGGACGGCATACGTCGAGGTGTCCGCGAAGGGGACCCGGACGTACTCCGCCTGGGTGCCGTCGATCTTGTGCCCGAGGATCCAACCCCCGCCGCCGATGCACTGACCGTAGCTACCGTCACGGCAGTAGCGGCAGGAACCGCAGGCGGTGATGCAGGAGACGAGCACGTGGTCGCCGACCTTGACGTTCTTGACGCCGGCGCCGACCCGCTCGACGGTTCCGACCGCCTCGTGGCCGAGGATCCGGCCGTCGGTGACCGCGGCGACGTCACCCTTGAGGATGTGGAGGTCGGTGCCGCAGATGGTGACGGTGTCGACCTTGACGATGGCGTCGGTGTCGGCCTCGATGACGGGCTTGGACACCTCTTCCCACGCCTTCTGGCCGGGACCGTGGTAGCGGATGGCGTGCATGGTGGCGGTGGTCTCGGACATGGCGATCAGCTGATCTCGACATGCGTCGTCTTGGCCTCGGTGGCCTTGGGCATCGTCACGAGGAGCACCCCGTCGGAGAGGGACGCCGTCACGGAGGCCTCGTCCACGGGGACGGGGAGGATGGCCTCGTAGGTGAAGCTGCCCGAGGTCCGCGTCGAATGACGGAGGGCGCCCTGGCCCTGCTTCTCCGTCGTCTTCGTGCCGCGCACGCTGAGACGACGGCCGGAGAAGTCGATGGCGATGTCCTCCTTGACGACGCCGGGCACGTCGAGCTCGAGGGTGAACGTGTCGTCCGTCTCGCGGAGCTCGCCTCCGGGCGCGAAGTCGCTGGCCGCCATGGCCGGCACCCACATCTGCTCCATCAGGTCCTGCATCCGCGTGGCCCACGGAGCCAGGTCCGTCCACGGTGACAGCTCGGCCCAATGGGACCGTTCGCGACGCTCCGTGGCCTTGCCGGGGGTGTTGATGCTCATGCTTCCTCCTCGTTGAAACGCACCGCGCCTCGTCAGCGGCACCCCCCCAGTCCACGTCCTGACCGAGCGGCGAAACAGGGCCATTGGTCCCTGCCCGCCGGGACGGAGGCGGAGCATCGTCGTCTCATGGCGAGGTTCGCGGCTGAGCGCAGCGTCGGAGACCGGCGCACCATCGAGTACGTCCCGACCCTGTCGCCGCTGATCGGTGACTACGCGAGCCGACGGCGCACCTTCTCCTGGGAGCACGCCCGGCGCTGGCTCACCGTCGACGGAGCCGGGCGGCTCAACATGGCCCGCGAAGCTGTCGACCGACACGCCGACGGGCCCCTGGCGGACGTTGCCGCGATTCGCTTCCTCCATGAGACGGGGCCGGCCCTCGAGCTGACCTATGCGCAGCTGCGGTTCCAGAGCGACCTCACCGCCGTCGCCCTCCGCCGGCTCGGAGTGCAGCCGGGCGACGTCGTGTGCACCCTGCTGCCCCGGACGCCCGAGCTCTACCTCACCGTGCTCGGAGCCCTCAAGATCGGCGGCGTCTACTGCCCGCTCTTCCCGGCGTTCGGCCCGGAGCCTGTTCGCGAGCGACTCACGCTCGGCAGTGCGCGGGTGCTCGTCACCGACACGCTGTCCTACACCCGCAAGGTTGCGCCCCACCGGGCCGCCCTCCACGACCTCGAGCACGTCATCATCACCGACTCCGACGAGCGGGGGTGTCCGCCGGGCACGACCCCGTGGTCCCGGCTGCTCACGGACGGTGCGGCGGCATACGACCCGACGGTGACCATCGTGGCGCCGACACGTCCCGACGACCCCGCGCTGCTCCACTTCACCAGCGGCACGACAGGCAAGCCCAAGGGCGCCGTCCACGTGCACGAGGCGATCCTCGCCCACCACGTGACGGCTGAGTTCGCACTCGACCTGCGCCCCGGTGACATCTACTGGTGCACGGCCGACCCCGGCTGGGTCACCGGCACGTCCTACGGCATCCTCGGCCCGCTGAGCTGCGGCGTCACGGTCGTGACCGACGCCGCCGACTTCCACGCCCGTCGCTGGTATCGGATCCTGCAGGACGAGCGTGTCACGGTCTTCTACACGGCGCCGACCGCCCTGCGGATGCTCATGCGGGCCGGCGCCGACCTCGCCCACGAGTTCTCGTTCCCGGCCCTGCGCCATGTCGTCAGCGTCGGTGAACCACTCAACCCGGAGGCCGTCGTGTGGGGTCTCGAGGCCTTCGGTACCCCGGTGCACGATACGTGGTGGCAGACCGAGACCGGCGCCATCATGGTGAGCAACTTCCCCGGTATGCCGGTGCACCCGGGCTCGATGGGGCGCCCGGTCCCCGGGATCGACGTCGCCGTGCTCGCGCAGGGCGCCGATGGGCGCGCGGCGGTCGTCGACGGGCACGTACAGGTGCTCACCGATCCTGAGGCGGTCGGTGAGCTGGCGCTGTGGCCCGGGTGGCCGTCGATGTTCAGGGCCTACCTCAACGACCCCGACCGCTACGCTCGGGCCTTCGCCGACGGCTGGTACCTCAGCGGCGACCTCGCGCGGATCGACGCCGACGGTTACGTGTGGTTCATCGGTCGCGCTGACGACGTCATCAAGTCCGCCGGCCACCTCATCGGCCCGTTCGAGGTCGAGAGTGCCCTCATGGAGCACCCGGCGGTCGCCGAGGTGGGGGTCATCGGCAAGCCGGACCCGCTCGCCGGGGAGATCGTCAAGGCCTTCGTCACGCTCAAGGTCGGCCACGAGCCGAGCCCTGCCCTGGCCCGTGAGCTCCTCACCTTCGGCCGCCACCGGCTCGGCTCGGTCGCGCCGCGCGAGATCGCCTTCGACCAGGCCCTGCCCCACACCCGCAGCGGCAAGGTGATGCGCCGCCTCCTCAAGGCCCGCGAGCTCGGCCTGCCGGAGGGTGACCTCTCGACGGTGGAGACACCGACCCGGGAGGCGTCGTCATGACAGCTGAGCCGTTCCTCGAGCTGTTCACCGGGCTCCTGCGCGAAATGATCCGGATCCGACGATTCGAGGAGAAGTGCGCCGAGCTCTACAGCACGACGAAGATCCGCGGGTTCCTCCACCTCTGCATCGGCGAGGAGGCGGTCGCCGTCGGGGTGGTGGGAGCGCTACGCGATGACGACGCAGTCGTGTCCACCTACCGCGAGCACGGGCATGCCCTCGCCCGCGGTCTACCGATGTCCGCGATCCTGGCGGAGATGTTCGGCAAGGCGACGGGATGCAGCGGTGGCCGCGGAGGGTCCATGCACCTCTTCGACGCGAGCCGACGGTTCTACGGCGGCAACGCGATCGTCGCCGGCGGGCTGCCCGTGGCAACCGGGCTCGCCCTGGCCGACCACCTGACGGGCGACCCGGCTGTCACCGTCTGCCTCTTCGGCGACGGCGCCTTCGCCGAGGGCGAGTTCCACGAGAGCGCCAACCTCGCCGCTCTCTGGCACCTGCCGGTGCTGTTCTGCTGCGAGAACAACCGCTACGCCATGGGGACGGCGCTCGCCCGGGAACACGCCGTCACCGAGCTCGCGATGAGGGCGGCGGCATACGGGATGGTGGCGTGGACGGTCGACGGGATGGACGTCATCGCCGTCCGCGAGGCGACAACGCGCGCCCTCGAGTACGTGCGCGACAGCGGGCAGCCGTGCTTCCTCGAACTGCGGACCTACCGCTTCCGCGCGCACTCGATGTACGACCCCGACCGCTACCGCGACAAGGCGGAGATCGACAGGTGGAAGGAGTCCGACCCCATCCCGTCGCTCGCCGCGCGGCTCGTCGCCGACGGGCTGCTGACCCCCGCCGAGATCGAGCACTGGCGGGCCCGGGTGGAGTCCGAGGTGGACGCTGAGATCACGGCCGCCGTGGCGACGGCCGACGCCGCGCCGGTGGAGCCGGTCGCCGACCTCCTTCGCTACGTCACGACGGACGCCGCTGATGCGCCGGCGGGTGGGAGGACGACATGAGCGGGACCGGTGCGACCACGGCGAAGGCGGCCCACGCGTCGGCGTCGGCGGTGCAGAGGGAGACGGGCTCCGCACCGGATCCGACCCTGGTCACGACGACGTATCGTGAGGCGCTCCGCGAGGCCCACCGGGAGGCCCTGGCACGAGACCCCCGGGTCTTCCTGATGGGCGAGGACGTCGGGCGCTACGGAGGGTCGTTCGCCGTGAGCCTCGGTCTGCTCGAGGAGTTCGGCGAGGAGCGTATCCGCGACACGCCGCTCTCGGAGTCCGCCTTCACCGGCGCGGGGATCGGCGCCGCCCTGCGCGGCCTGCGCCCCATCGTCGAGATCATGACCGTCAACTTCAGCCTGCTCGCGCTCGACCAGATCGTGAACAACGCCGCGACGTTGCGTCACATGTCGGGCGGCCAGCTCTCCGTGCCTCTCGTCATCCGCATGACCACCGGAGCCGGGCGACAGCTTGCGGCGCAGCACTCACACAGCCTCGAGGGGTGGTACGCGTCGATCCCGGGCATCCGGGTGCTCGCCCCGGCCACGCTCGAGGACGCCCGGGGCATGCTCGGTGCGGCGATCGAGGACCCCGACCCCGTCGTGATCTTCGAGCACGGCTCGCTCTACAACCTGTCGGGGACGCTGCCGCGCAAGCCCGAGCCGGTCGACATCGAGCGCGCGGCCGTCCGTCGGGCCGGCTCCGACGTCACCCTCATCGCGTATGCCGGGTGTCTGGGCAGAGCACTCGCGGCTGCGGACCTGCTGGCACCCGAGGGGATCTCAGCCGAAGTGATCGACCTTCGCGTGCTCCGCCCGCTCGACGACGCGGCCATCATGGGTTCCGTCACACGCACCCATCGGGTCGTCGTCGTCGACGAGGCCTGGCGCACCGGGAGCCTGGCCGCCGAGGTGTCGGCACGGATCGTCGAGCAGGCCTTCTACGAGCTCGACGCGCCGATCGAGAGGGTCTGTGCCGCCGAGGTGCCCGTGCCCTACGCACGCCACCTGGAGCAGGCCGCCCTCCCGCAGGCCGAGGGCATCGCTGCCGCGGCCAGACGGGCGGTGGGTGTCCATGGGTGAGTTTCGGATGCCCTCGCTCGGCGCCGACATGGAGCAGGGAGTACTCATCGAATGGCTCGTCAAGGTCGGTGACCGAGTTCGCCGCGGCGACATCGTCGCCGTGGTCGAGACGCCCAAGGCGACGATCGAGGTCGAGTGCTTCGAGAGCGGCACGGTCACCCAGCTCCTCGTCGAGGAGGGTCAGACCGTGCCGGTAGGGGAGGCTCTCGCCCTGCTCGGAGCAGGCACCGAGGCGGCGCCCCCCGCCCCGCCCGCCCTTGCCTCGCCTCTCACCCCCGGGGCGGCGGCCACCACGACGCCGCCGGTGGCACCACGGACGATGGCCCGACCGTCGGTGTCGCCGGTGCTGCGTCACCTGGCTCACGAGCTGGGTGTCGACCCGACGCTGCTGCACGGCAGCGGCCGCAACGGGGCCCTGACCCGTCAGGACGTGGAACGGGCCGCCGTGGTCAGGACACCCGTGCCGAAAGGGGCCACGCTGCCGCGGGTCGCGCCGTCGGAGACCCGGGTACGCGTCTCGCCTCTCGCGCGGCGGCTCGCGGCAGAGAAGGGCCTCGACCTGGCGCTCGTGGATGGTTCCGGGTCGGGCGGCGGCATCCGGGCTGAGGACGTCCGACGGGCCGTCGACCACAAGCTGCCGATCCCGACTCCGGGGTCGCCTCCGGCCGCCCGCACGGTCGGAGTCGAGGGGGCGTCGCCGGACTCGCCGGTGACGCCGTCACCGCAGCCCGAGAGCGGCATGAGACGGAGCATCGCGGCACTGATGACCCTGTCCTGGCAGGAGATCCCGCACTATCACCTGAGCCTCACCATCGACCTGTGGCACAGCCTGCAGTGGATGAAGGAGCGCAACCGCGAGCTGGAGATGTCGGAGCGGCTCGTGCCCGCCGTGCTGCTCCTCGCCGCGACGGCCCGCGCCGCCCGGACCGTGCCCGAGCTCAACGGACACTGGATCGATGGCGCCTTCCACGGCGCTGATGACGTCGACCTCGGGCTCGTCCTGTCGTTGCGCAGCGGGGGGCTGCTCGTGCCCTCGATCGGGGGTGCCGATCGGCTCTCCGTCGGGGAGATGATGGCCCGGATCAAGGTGCTGACGCGTCGTGCGCGCAGCGGACGTCTGCACGGGTCCGATCTGCTGCCCCCGAGCATCACCGTCTCGAACCTCGGCGACCAGGGTGTCGACAGCGTGCTCGGCGTGATCTACCCGCCTCAGGTGGCGTTGGTCGGCTTCGGGGCCGTCGCGCAGCGGCCGTGGGCCGTCGACGGGCTTCTCGGGGTGCGACCGCTCGTCACGATGACGCTCGCGGGGGACCACCGGGCCACCGACGGCGCGACCGGATCGCGCCTGCTCAGGACCATCGACCGCCTGCTGCAGTCACCAGAGGAGCTATGACGAGCATGACTACCACGTCCGGGCCGACGCCTGACCAGACCACGCCGAGGAGCATCCTCGAGGCGAGCCTGCGCGAGATCGTCCCCGATGCGAGTCTCGACACCGTCAGTGACGACGCCGACCTGCGCGAGACCTTCGAGCTCGACTCCCTCGACTTCGTCGAGCTCGTCGAGCAGCTCGGCAAACGGGCCGGCTTCCGGATCGACGACGACGACGCCGACCAGCTGCGCACGATCACCCTGGCGACGGCGTTCCTCGCTCGCGGAACACGCCGCGGCCGCTGACTCGGACCTCAGGTGGTGCGGGTGGCCGCCGGAGCGCCCTCGCGGACACCTCGCCGCAGGTGCGTCGCCCGGTTGTCGACCGACGGACCCCGGGAGGCGCGCAGCACCTCGGTCCAGCCGGCGTCCGGGACCGGTTGGTGGGCACCGTGAGCGAGGCCGGGCCCATCGGGCCGGGCTCGGGGACCGGGTGACGGTGCCGACCCGTGTATCCGCGGGCCCTAAACCGTCTCGGCCGTCTCGGCTGCGTCGACGTGCTCGCAGCGCAGGACTGAGCCGGGTCCGGGATCGATCAGCCCGGTGTGGCCGTCGGCCCACTCCACGACATAGGGCGGCCCACCCGCCTCGCCCTTGACCTCCCGGATCGTGCCCTCCCGCGGGCGCTGACCCACGTGCTCGCCCGCCATCGTGATGCGGTCACCCACCCGTGCCTCCATGGCATACCTCCTTCTCTCCGTGCTGCTGATCCAAGGACACCACTTCTCGGGCCGGCTGCACAGGCCCTCGCCCATCGGACCTCAGTCCAGCAGCACTCGCTCGCCGTAGCGCGGCACCGAGACAGCACAGTCGAACCGCTCACGAACCACCTCCGCCAGGGCGTGAGCGGCCGCTGGCTCCCCGTGGACGACGTGCACGGTCGAGGGTGGCTCCGGCAGCTCGCCCAGCCACGCGAGGAGCTCGTTGGCGTCGGCGTGGACGGAGAAGTCGTCCAACGAGACGATCTCGGCCCTCACCGGCACGTAGTGCCCGGTGATCTTGACCTGGCGGGCGCCCTCCTGCAGGTCCCGCCCGCGGGTTCCGACCGCCTGGTAGCCGGTGAGCATCACGCAGTTGCGCGCCTGCGGCAGGAGGTGCCGTAGGTGGTGGATGACGCGACCCCCGGTCGCCATGCCCGACGCGGACACGATGATGCACGGCGTGCCGGGGGTGTTGAGCCGCATCGACTCCTCCGCCGTATGAGCGGAGCGCAGGCCGCTCAACCGGCGCAACCGATCGAGCGCTTCGGGGCGGATCTCGGCCGCGTATGCCGGGTCTCGGTAGATGTCGAGCGCCGCGAGGGCCATCGGGCTGTCCACCCAGACCGGCACGTCGGGGATGACGCGTCGCTCGATGAGGTCGGCGATGGTGAGCAGGACGATCTCGGTGCGGTCGACCGCGAAGGCCGGGATGACGACCGTGCCGCCGCGACCGATGGTGCGACGGATCGCGTCGGCCATGACGTGGTGCTCGGGGTCGACCTCGGGGTGCGCGCGGTCGCCGTATGTCGACTCGATGACGACCGTGCGGGCAGCCGGTGGCCTCGCTCGCGGCTGCAGCACCGGGTGGTCGGGCCGGCCGAGGTCGCCGGAGAAGAGCACGCTGAAGCCGTCGGCCTCGACGAGCACGCTCGAGGAGCCGAGGATGTGGCCGGCACGCACGAAGGTCAGCGTGGCACCCGAACCCGGCGCGACGCATACGGACCGGTCGACGAGTCCCCGCCCGTCCGTCGCGTCGACGAGTTCGGTGGGCACCCCCGGCCGGACGGGTCGCAGAGCCGCGATCGCGCGCTCGGCGTCACCGATGTCGTAGAGGGGGAGCGGGGGGTCGTGTCGTGACCACCCATAGCGACGCGCTCCCTGCGCCTCCTCCTCCTGCAGGTGGGCGCTGTCGCGCAAGATCACCGCGGCGAGGGCCGCTGTGCCCGCCGTCGTCAGCGCGGGACCGGTGAAGCCGCGCCGCACGAGCGCCGGCAGGTAGCCGCAGTGGTCGAGGTGGGCGTGTGTGAGGGCCACCGCGTCGATCGTGGCGGGCGGCACGAGGAAGTCCTCCCAGTTGCGTTCACGCCACCGTTTCTCACCCTGGTAGAGCCCACAGTCGACGAGCAGACGGCCCCGGGTGGTCCCGAGGAGGAACTTGCTTCCCGTCACGGTGCCGGCCGCTCCGCAGAAGGTCAGGGACGGCGCGCCGACGCGGGCCTCGGTCGGGGCGTTCATGGCAACCTCCAGTGGCTGGGAGCGTCACGTCCGGCGGACGTGCGCCGGCTCGCCCGTGCGGGCCTCGATCGCGTGCTCGGCTGTCTCGACCAGGCGGTCCGCGAGGTGCCGAAGCGCTCTGGCAACGGCGACCTCGTCACCGATGGTGGCCTCGTCGTCGTCTCCGGCGGACCGATGGCTCTCGCCCCGCGCCGACAACGGGGTCAGTGCGTCGGCGATGAGCACGACGCTCGCCCGGGTGTCCTCGCCCGCCCCGAGGATCGACACGCGCACGTTCCACTCGCGACCGTGGGCGGGGGGTGCTGACGATCCTGTATCTCGGCCCCGGTCCGGGTGGGCCGGCGCCGCGGCGTCATCGGCGGCGCCCAGACGCAGCACCGCCCCCGGCCCGGGGAAGATCAGCCCGGTGTGCCCGTCGGACCATCGAACGAGGTACGGCGGCCCACCGTCGGCGCCTCTGACCTCGAGCACCTCGCCGTCCCTCGTCGGCTGGTCGATGTGCTCTGCGGCCAGGATGATGCGGTCACCCATTCGTGCTCGCATGGCTACCTCCCTCGGTGTGCGCGGGGTCGTCCACCGGACCGGGACGGGTCGGTGGGCGCTGTCCCAGCGCTCCCGCGATCCCTCCATGTCAGCACCTCCGACGATGGCCCGCGAGGGTCCAAGGTCCCGGTGCGATCGGATCGCGCTCGCGAACCCGGTGCGCGGTTCGGGCCGCGGGGACCGTCCTGCTGCCTACGATCGACGCATGGATCAGCCTGACCTCAGGTCCCTGCTCGATGCGCTGGTGCCCTTCAGTGCCGATCTCGACCTGGCGGGCGTGCTCCATCGGGTCACCAGGGCGGCGTGTGAGCTCGTCGGGGCCCGATACGGAGCGCTCGGCGTGCTCGCCCCTGACGGTCGCACGCTCACGGGCTTCTTCACGCACGGCCTGAGCGACGAGGAGCGTCAGGGCCTCGGGGCTCTGCCCACCGGCCGCGGGGTGCTGGGCCTGCTGATCCGCGACCCCCGCCCGCGGCGGCTCCACGACCTCACCAGCCACCCCGACTCGGCAGGCTTTCCCGAGCACCACCCCGTCATGCGCACCTTCCTCGGCGTGCCGCTCCGCCTGCGTCAGGACGTCTTCGGAAACCTCTACCTCACGGAGAAGCTGGACGGGTCCGACTTCACCGACGACGACGAGGCCCTCGTCGTCTCGCTCGCCGCGGCTGCCGCCGTCGCGATCGACAACGCGAGACTCTACGAGCGCAGCCTCTCACGGCAGCGCTGGTCACAGGCGACGAGTGAGCTCGCCCAGTCCTTGCTCGAGGCCGACGACGAGGAGGCCTCACTCGAGCTGATGGTGGGACGGGTCCTCGACAGCAGCGCCGCCCGGTCCGTCGCGGTCGCGCTACCCGATACCGCCGGACGGCTCGAGGTGCGGGCCGTCTCGCGGCTGGATGCGGCTGGCAACGGTGGCCACGCCCCCCGGGGGACCCTCCTGCTCGGAGCGTGCTGGGACGACGCCCTCGGTATGCGGCAGCCAGTCCTCCACGTGCCCGGGGAGCCCCCCGACCCGTGCACATGGCCTGCCCTCGAGGCCCGACGGCTGCTTGATCTCGACGACGAGGCCCCGGTCGCCGTCGTGCCGCTCGCCGCCGGATCGTCGTCGGTCGGACTGCTGCTCACCGGATGGGGGCCGGGCGAGGAGCGAGTGGCCCGGGAGTCCCTTCCCGACCAGGTCGCCTTCGCCCTGCAGGCGGGAGTCGCGTTGACTGCAGCGCGGTCGCAGGTCGACCGCGCCCGGATCGCCATCCTCGAGGACCGCGAGCGAATTGCCCGCGACATGCACGACAACGTCGTCCAACGGCTCTTCGCGACCGGGCTCTCCCTCCAGTCGACGACCCCCCTCGCCCAGCACCCGGTTGTGCACTCCCGGCTCAACGCCGCCGTGGCCGAGCTCGACACCGCGATCACGGAGATCCGACAGGCGATCTTCGGGCTGCACACGCCCCACCCCTCGACCGCCGTCCCGGCTCGAGTCGCCGAGATCGCCCAGTCGTATGTCGTGAGCCTGGGCTTCGCGCCGCAGGTCACCATCGAGGGGACCTGGCCGCCCACCCTGTCGCCACTGGTGAGCGCCGACGTCGAGTCGGTCGTGCGTGAGGGGCTGGCCAACGTCGCGCGTCACGCCCACGCGTCGTCGGCCTGGGTCAGGGTGTCGGTCGGTCGAGCCGTCGAGGTCGAGGTCGTCGACGACGGCGTGGGCATGGAGGGACACCAGGCTCGCAGCGGGCTGGTCAACCTGCATGCACGCGCCGAGGCCGCAGGGGGGAGCCTGGTTGTCGAGCCCGGCGAGCGTGGCGGCACGCGACTGTGCTGGCACGTGCCCGCGCCGACGAGGGACGACGACAGGAGCAACCGATGAGCATCAGGGTCTTCGTCCTGGACGACCACGAGATCGTGCGACGAGGCCTGCGGGACCTCATCGAGGCCACCAGCGATCTCGTCCTCGTGGGGGAGTCCGGGTCTGCCGTCGAGGCAACGCGGCGCATCCCCGCCCTGCGTCCGGACGTGGCCGTCCTCGACGCGCGACTGCCCGACGGGTCGGGCATGGACGTCTGCCGCGACATCCGGTCGGTCGACCCGAGCATCCGGGTGCTCATCCTCACGTCCTACGACGATGAGCAGGCCCTCGTCGCATCGGTGCTCGCTGGGGCGTCCGGATATCTGCTCAAGGCGCTGTCGGGGGAAGGCATCGTCGAGGCCATCCACCGAGTCGCCAGCGGCGACGCCCTCGCCGACCAACCACAGGTACGGGCCTTACGGGCCGGTTGGTCCGCGCGCGCCGAGACCGATCCCAGGCTGCGGTCCCTGTCCCCGACCGAGCGCCGCATCCTCGACCTCATCGCCGACGGGCTGACGAACCGCCAGATCGGCGAGCACCTGGGCCTTGCCGAGAAGACGGTGAAGAACTACGTCTCGACGGTGCTGGCGAAGATGGGCATGGAGCGCCGAACGCAGGCCGCGGTGTATGCCGCCACGCACCCGAGGGGCAGGCCCCCGCACGGTGCGTGAGGCCCGCCTGCTCGGGCCTGCTCAGGCCTGCTCAGCGGGTGTCAGCGGTGGCCGTGCCCCCCTCGGCGAGCACGGCCTCGCGCCCGGCCTGCAGGCGGACGACGGGGATGCGTGCGGGCGAGCAGGAGAGGTAGTCGATGCCTGCCGCGTGAAAGAACGCCGTGGACCGTGGATCACCGGCGTGCTCGCCGCATGCCCCGAGACCCAGGTCGGGTCGCGCGCGACGGCCGTCGATGGCGGCCAGACGCACCAGCGCCCCGACCCCGACCTCGTCGATGGTCTCGAAGGGGTTCGTCGTGAGGATGCCGGCCTGGCGATAGGCGGTGAGGAACCCGCCCTCGGCGTCGTCGCGCGACATGCCCCAGCTCGTCTGGGTCAGGTCGTTCGTGCCGAACGAGAAGAAGTCCGCCTCGCCGGCGAGCGTCGCGGCCGTGAGTGCAGCCCGGGGCAGCTCGACCATGACCCCGACGGGCAGGTGCAGCTCGGTGCCGTGGGCCTGCGCCACCTCGGCCATGACGCGGTCGATGCGCTCCCGCGCCATGACGAGCTCTGCGACATCGGCGACGAGCGGCACCATGAGCTCGGGGTTGACCCGGCGGCCCTCCGCACGCAGCCGAAGGGTCGCCTCGGCCAGCGCGCGCACCTGCACGTCGATGATCTGGGGCAGCACGGTCAGCAGGCGCACGCCGCGCAGCCCGAGCATCGGGTTGGACTCGTGCCAGCGGCGCACCGCAGCGAGGCGGCGTGTCGTGTCGGGGTCCTCGGTGCCGCGCTCCGCCTCGAGCGCGGCGTGGACCGACAGCTCGACGAGATCGGGCAGGAACTCGTGCAGCGGTGGATCGAGCAGCCGGACGACGACGGGCAACCCCTCCATCTCGACGAGCAACGCGCTGAGCTCGCGCAGGGCGAGCTCCTCGATCTGTTGGAGCGCTCCCTCGCGGTCGTTGTCGAGCACGACCCGCTCCACGAGCTGCCGGCGTGAGCCGAGCAGCATGTGCTCGGTACGGCACAGTCCTATGCCCTCGGCACCGTATCGCCGTGCTGTTCGTGCTTCCTCGGGGATCTCGGCGTTGGCGAGCACCTTGAGGCGACGTCGTTTGTCAGCGTGGGAGAGCAGGCGCAGCACGGCGCTGACCACGGGGTCGGCGTCCGACGGCGCATCACCCTGGATCGCCGTCGCGACGGCGCTCTGCTCGATGTCGCGTTGCCCCGCAAAGACGTCGCCGGTCGTTCCGTCGACCGACAGGAGCGACCCCTCGTGCAGCACCCGCCCGCTGGGGAAGGTCGCGGTGCGGTCACGGAGGTCGATGACGAGTCCCTCGACGCCGGTCACGCAGGTGCGGCCGAGACCGCGTGCGACCACCGCCGCGTGAGACGTGAGGCCGCCCCGGGCCGTGACGACGGCTTGGGCGGCAACGAGACCGCCGAAGTCGTCGGGACTGGTCTCGGGGCGGACCAGCACCACGCGGTGGCCGAGGGCGGCGCGCGCGACGGCGGTGGCGGCGTCAAGGACGAGCTGGCCGGTTGCGGCGCCCGGGCTCGCGGCGAGACCATGGGCCAAAGTCGCGGCCGACGTGTCGCGGATGAAGGTCGGGTGGAGAAGGGTCTGCAGCTGCGTGCCGTCGACGCGGGTCAGCGCCTCGTCGAGGTCGATGACCCCGTCGTCGACGAGGGCCGCGGCGATGCGGAAGGCGGCTGCCGGGCTGCGCTTGCCGAGCCGGGTCTGGAGGATCCACAGCCGGCCCCGCTCGACCGTGAACTCGACGTCACAGAGGTCGCGGTAGTGCGCTTCCAGGGTGCGCAGGTGCTCGCTCAGCTGCCGGTGCAGCTCGGGGTCGCGCGCCCGGAGCGCGGACAGGTCGAGCGGGCTGCGCACGCCGCTGACGACGTCCTCACCCTGGGCGTCCGGCAGGTAGTCACCGAAGGCGCCCGGAGCGCCGCTCACGGGGTCGCGGGTGAAGCAGACCCCGCTTCCGGAGTCCCCTCCTCGGTTGCCGAAGACCATCTGCACGACGTTGACCGCGGTACCCAGGTCGTCGGCGATGCGCTCGTGGCGTCGATAGAGGCGGGCCCGGTCGCCGTTCCAGGACCTGAAGACCGCGAGCACGGCCGCGTGCAGCTGCTCCCGCCCGTCTTGCGGCACGTCGCGGCCCGTCTGGTCGCGGATGACCCCGCGGAAGCTGTCCGTGAGCAGCTCGAGAGCGTGTGCGTCGAGCTCGGCGTCCGTCTCCACGCCGGTGGCACGTCGCATGGCCGTCAGCTGGTCGTCAAAGAGCCGTCCGTCGATGCCGAGGACGGTGCGACCGTACATCTGGGCCAGCCGGCGGTAGCAGTCCCAGGCGAAGTGCGCCTCGCCGCGTCGAGCCAGGGCGGTCGCGACCTCGTCGGTCAGGCCGATGTCGAGGATGGTCTCCATCATGCCGGGCATGGAGAATCGGGCTCCCGAGCGCACGGAGAGCAGGAGCGGGCTCAGCGGATCGCCGAGCCGAAGGCCGGTGCGCTCCTCGAGCGCCACCAACTCCTCCTCGACGCGACTCCACAGGCCGTCGGGCTCGCCGCCGCTCGCCAGATAGGCGCGGCAGGCCTCGGTGGTGATGATGAAGCCCGGCGGCACCGGCAGTCCGAGCCGGGTCATCTCCGCCAGCCCCGCGCCCTTTCCCCCGAGGAGCGCGGCCATCGACCGGTCTCCGTCGTGCAGTTCGACGACGAGAGGCTCGCTCGTCGTCCTCTCGATGACGCTCATGGCTACTCCGTTCGGGTACAACAGGTCGGGGCGAACCGTCGGGTGGTCTCGCCTCCCTGCCCTCCCTGCATCGTCGGTCGACGAGGCACCCAACGAACAGGGCCGATGGTCCTGCTCCGGGCTGACGGACGACGCGTCGCCGGGGCGCCGGAGCGCCGGAGCGCCGGAGCTGAGCGTCACGATCGCCGGGGCGCTTCGTACTGGCTGACCCGCCCTGTCGTCGCGGCCATCAACGCCACCCACCACCGACCCGGGCTCGACCCACCGGTGGGCGCGCCAGCCACGTCGGGTTGGCTGTGTCCACGAGATTCTCGCCGACCGGGACCATGGTCCCTGTCCTTCGATCCGCTGGCCCGTCCAGACTGGACGAGGGAGCAAGGTGAGGTGGGACGGCATGGTCGACAAGGACACCGGCTCGGTGGTCGTCGGGATCGACGGGACTCCCGGCAGCGCGGGAGCGTTGCGGTACGCGGTGCAGCAGGCAAGGCAGCGGCACTGTGACCTGAGTCTGGTGCACGTGGGACCTCGGTACGAGGCGACGTCGCCCAGTGACCCCTCCCTCCCCGAACAGATCGATGAAACAGGTCGGAGCTTGTTGAGCGCGGCCCGAGAGGAGGCCGAGAAGCTCGCGCCGGACCTGACGATCACTACCGTGCTCGAGAGCGGATCTCGTGTCTCCGTGCTGCCGCGCGTCGCGGACCGTGGCACGCTGTTGGTGCTCGGGCGGGAGACCCGGAAAGGCTTCGAGCGCCTGCTCTTCGGGGCGACCACGGCAGCGGTGGCTGCCCGGGCCACCGTGCCGACGGCCGTGGTCCCCGACAGCTGGCGACCGAAGCCAGAACCCGGGCGGGTCGTCGTTGGTTTTCGCGCCGCCGAGCACTCCGCTGAGCTCTTGGAGGCGGCGTTCGCCCACGCCGCCGCTACCGGTGCGAGCCTCGAGGTGGTGCACGCCTGGGAGCTACCGGACGCATACACCAACATCATCGAAGCGCGCACCCACGACGCAGAGTGGGTGCAACACGGAACGCGGCTCGTGGAACACGAACTGGAAGACCTGCGCGACGCGCACCCCGACGTCACTCTGGCTGTGCACGTCGTGCACGACCGGCCCAGCCGGGCCATCCTGGCGGCCGCACAGGACGCTGAGCTCGTGGTGCTGGTCCGGAGGGGGGCCCCCGGGGTGTTCGGCGCCCACCTGGGAAGTACCGCCAGAGCGGTACTGCGGGCCGCCGTCTGCCCGGTCCTCGTCGTCCCCCCGCGCCCCAGCGAGTCAGGAGGCGTCGACCTCGAACTCGAACGTTCTGGGGAACTCCTTCGGTAGACCGACCTCGAACAGCCCAGTGCCGAGCCCGCCGACTCCCAGGGTCTGGCGCAGATCGACGCGGGCCTGCGCAGTGTGGGGTAGTGACGGACGAACGCCACGACCCGGCAGCTCGATGGTGTCCGCGGCGCAGCCGAATGCCGGCTCTGGGTACTCCGGTTCCGGGGCCGCGGCCAGGTCGTCTGCCTGCCCGGCGAGAGGCTTGGCCCGAACGGAATTCACCAAGGTCTGCGCCTCGTCCGGTTTGCCGCTCTTCGGACGGGGCGCCCGACCCTGCCGTTGGCGCCCAGCGCTGGGTGCCGTGGATGTCGCAGTCGGGCACGTGCCACGATGGTGCGAGCACTGTCGGGCGCCGGGCGCTTGTCGCGGTCCCGTCGGGGACACTGGGGGATACCGACCGTAGCTTCGACAAGGAGTCAGCCGTGACCGAGGGAACCGTCCGTTGGTTCGATGCCGACCGGGGGTTCGGCTTCATCGCCCTCGGGCAGGAGGCACAGGACCTGTACGTGCATGCGTCCGAGATCGTCAGCGACGACGCGATGAAGCTGCTCCGGGAGGGGCAGGTGGTCGAGTTCGAGATCGGCGAGGGGGACCGCGGTCCGCAGGCACGCCGCGTCCGGGTCACGGCCGACCAGGCCGGCGATACTGCGCTGGGCCTGCTCGGCACCGTCTCCTGGTACGAGCCCGCCAAAGGGTACGGCTTCATCACGCCCGACGGCGGTGGTGCCGAGATCTTCGTGCACAGTTCGGCCATCGTGGGGGGCGGCGTGGTGTCGGAGGGGCAGCGGGTGGCGTTCCTCGTCGTCGACGGGGAGAAGGGACCGCAGGCTGAGCATCTGCTGCCCTTGGGAGCCCAGGCCGCCCAGCGGGCTGTGGCATCCGACGGGGCGGACGGCACCGTTTCCTGGTACGACGGGGACAAGGGCTTCGGGTTCATCACCCCCGAGTCGGGTGGCCCCGATGTCTTCGTCCATGTCCGGGAGCTGGCCGACGGGCTCGCCGAGCTGGGCGAGGGGGACCGGGTGACGTACGACATCGTGGTGAGCGAGAAGGGCCCGCAGGCTCGCGACGTGCGCCTCGCGCGCAGCTCGACACGGCGCGGCGCACCCGGGAGGTCGGCGACCCGCCCGCGGTCGGGGCACCGGGAGGCATCCGACATCCCGGTGCGCGGAGGCGAGGGAGTGGTCGCGCGCTACGACGCGGAGCGGGGGTTCGGCTTCATCGCCCCGGACGCTGGGGGCCCGGACCTGTTCGTGCACGTGTCGGTTCTTAGAGGCGCCGAGGCGCTGCACCAGGGCGATCGGGTGCGGTACCAGGTGCGACAGAGCGATCGAGGACCACAGGCCGACCGCGTCGAACGGGTGTGAGCGGGACGGCAGCCCGGGCGGAGTGGCGCTCGGGCATGTCCCGATCCCGTCGCAAGCTCATGCCGCTCAGCGGCCGTTCGCTGCCACCCGTCTCGCGGCCCGCCACGTTCCAAGCCAACCGTGATCTGCGGGAACTAGTCCTCGCCCGGGTAGAGCTCGGGGTCGACAAACGGAACCACCACCACGGGGACTCGTGAGTACTTGGCGCAATGGTTGCTGGTCGAACCGACCACGACGCGTTTGAGAGCGCCCTTGTGCTCGGTGCCGACGACCAGCAGGCTGGCGTCAGCAGACAGCTCCACCAACGCTTGACCGGGTCGCCCGCGCACGATCATGCGCTCGATTGAAGGGGCGTCCTCAACCGTCTGCAGGGCGAGCTCGATCGCCCTGTCCTGCACCGTGGTCGCAGACTTCACGTGGGAAGCGCGCTCCTCGTCCAGCAGGGGGAAGCCGCGAGCCGCGTAGGCGGTGTCCGCCTCCCAGGCGGTCACCGCGCGAACTGTCGCACCTCGCAGCTTTGCCTCTTCGAGCGCGAACTGCACCGCCGCCTTCGACGCCTTGGAGCCGTCCACGCCGACCGTGATGACCCGTCCGTGCATCCCACACCTCCATCGGCCGGTTGACTCGATCCTTGCCCACGATGTGAGGTCGTGTCTAGGGTCTTGCGCCCTGCTCATCCGGATTGGCCGGGCGGCGGACGGACCTCTCAGGCCGTCGCTGGTGTTCCGATGGCGGCCGAGATGGAGGCAACAGCGGCCGTGGCGTGGGGGTCCACGACAACTCGATGGGCGGCGGCGTGGCGTGCGGTGGGCCGCCCCAGCCTCGGCCGTGAAACGGGAGGCGGTGTCTGATCTGCCTGGACCTGCTCTCGGTCCGCATCGTCTCGGAGGAGGAACCACGTCCACTTGCTCATGTCCCGGAATAGGAGTATTCGTTAAGGGTTTTGGAGCGAGTTTGCAACCCCACGGCCCCGGCCTCGGCGAAAGGTAACTCTCATGACGAGCGACACCGACACGTCCCCGACCGAGCAGCCCCAACTCAAGCGCCACATCGGAATCGTGGGGCTGCTGTTCGCGAGCATCGGCTCGATCATCGGATCCGGCTGGCTGTTCGGAGCCCTCAACGCCTCGAAGGAGGCCGGTCCCGCGGCCGTGATCTCGTGGGCACTTGGTGCCGTGATGGTTCTGGCCATTGCCCTGGTGTACGCCGAACTGGGGGTGATGTTCCCGCTGTCGGGGGGAGTGATCCGCTACCCGCACTTGTCCTTCGGCTCCTTCGCGAGCTACACCACGGGCTGGATCACGTGGGTCGGTGCCAGCACGACAGCGCCGATCGAGGTGCTGGCGGCGCTGCAGTACGCCACCAAGTACGCCCCCTTCACAGTCCAGCAGCAGACCGCAGGCCAGACGGTGTACACCCTGACCGGTTTGGGTTACGCCGCCGCCGTGGTCTTGATGGCGCTGTTCGTGGTGATCAACTACTTCGGTATCCGCTGGTTCGCGCGCATCAACAACGTATTGGTGGGGTGGAAGCTCTTCATCATTGTGCTGGTGATCGTGGCGTTCTTCTTCGCCTCGTTCAATGGCGCAAACTTCACTGACCACGGCTTCAGGCCCCAGGGCTGGCACGGTGTCTTCAGCGCGATCGCTACCTCGGGCATCGTGTTCTCCTATCTCGGCTTCCGTCAGGGCGTCGAGTTGGCCGGGGAGACCGACAACCCCAAGAAGAACGTGCCCATCGCTGTCATCGGGTCGGTGCTGATCACGGCGGTCATCTACATTGCCTTGCAGATCGCCTTCATCGGGGCCTTGGATCCGAGCCTGTTGAAGGGGGCTGACGCTTGGGCCAACCTCGACTTCAAGAACAGCTTCGGTCCGTTGGCCGCCGTGGCCACCGCACTCGGGCTGGGCTGGCTGGCCGTGCTGCTCTACATCGACGCGATCATCTCACCCGGTGACACCGGGCTCATCTACACCACCCTGACCTCGCGCTTGTCCTACGCCATGGCCCGCAACGGCAACGCCCCGCAGCGTCTGGCGAGCACGACCGACCGAGGGGTGCCACTGTTCAGTCTGATCGTGACCTTCGTGGTGGGCCTGATCGTGTTCCTGCCCTTCCCGAGCTGGCAACAGCTGGTCGGCTTCATCACCTCGGCAACGGTGCTCTCCTTCGCATCCGGTCCACTGGTGCTGGCCGCTCTCCGCAAGCAGGTCCCGGATCATCCACGGCCGTTCCGGCTGCCCGGCGGTCATGTGATCCCGATCCTGGCCTTCTGGGCCTCCAACCTCATCGTGTACTGGTCCGGCTGGCTGACCGGGTGGAAGCTCTATGTCACGGTGCTGCTGGGATTTGTGCTGCTTGGCATCTTCAAGCTCTTCGGCGGGGTTCGACAGGGCGCGTTCCACTTCTGGCAGGGCTTCGCCTGGTTGGTCCCGTGGCTGGGAGGACTCGCCGTGATCTCCTACCTGGGCAACTTCCCAGAGAAGTCCGTAGGCGCTGGAAACCTGGGCGTGCTCAACTTCGAGTGGTCCGCGCTGATCCTGGCGGCCCTGTCGGTGCTCGTCTACGTCATCGCCAACAAGGTCTGCCTGAGCACCGAGATCGTCCTTGAGCACATCGAGCAGTCCAGGCACGAGGCCGCGGTCGAGGAGGAGGAGCTCGGGGTGGCCCCGTGACCTCGGTCCTCGTCTGCTGGGGGCAGCTGCGAAGGCGGCGAGAGTTGCGGCGAGGATCGGCCGCGGCAGCGGTGCGGGGACCATCGTGGCTCGGGTCCTGGCCGCGTGAACGGGTTCGAGTACCGCAGCACCGCTGCCGTCATCGACGCCAACACCTGATCCGGGGTCAGCGCTGCGGTCCGCACTGCGACGGGCTTGCAGGGCGGTGACTGCCACACCTGGGCCACAAGACCCCTGAGGCCCCCTGATGGCACAGTGCGATCCATTCGCAGACCCTCCACTGAACTGCGCAAACGCCATGGTGGGGCAGCAGGGGCTTGAACCCTGGACCGACGGATTATGAGTCCGCTGCTCTAACCGGCTGAGCTACTGCCCCGGACCGGGCGGGTTCACCCGCTCGGCGCCACGGAGTCTAGCGACCGCCGTCGGGGCGCCGGTTGCGTGTGCGTACGCTCAGGACCCCGGCACCAGCCGGTCCCACCAGCCCCATCATGGAGAGGCCGAAAAGGCATGAGCGACGGCATCCTCGCAGCCGCACTGGACGACATCGAGCCGGGCGACGCGCTCGTGCTGCCCACCGACCTGACCCAGACGGAGGAGCCGATCTCGCTCTTCCGGGATGACGACGGCACGTGGTTCGCCCTCGACGACACGTGCTCCCACGGCCAGGCGTCCCTCGCGGACGGGTGGGTCGAGGAGGGCGAGGTCGAGTGCCCCCTGCACGCGTCCCGCTTCTGCCTCAAGACGGGGGTGCCGCAGTGCCTCCCGGCGACCGAGCCGGTGGCCGCGCACCGCGTCGAGGTGCGCGACGACGGCGTCTACCTCTTCCCGGGTGAGACTCCGCTGGCCGAATGAGGCGTCGCCCAAATCCACCCAAAAGAGGCCACTGAGACCTCTGGTGCTCGTGTGGTCAGTGGTGCACAATGGGTCCGTGCTCCACGGTGGAGCACCACGGCATACGCCGAGAACACCGCAGCCGGAACGCCATGTGCAGAGGTCGTTGGGGAAGACGTCCCTCACGCACAGGAGGTCAGGATGTCTGGTGCCGTCTCGCGCACTGTCACTCGGGGGGTCGTGTTCATCCACGGAACCCCAGCAGCGCTCTGCCCTCACATCACGTGGGCGATCGAGGGAGTCCTCGGCCGCCCCGTCACCCTCGACTGGATCGCGCAGCCGGCTGAGCGCCGGAGCCTGCGCACCGAGCTGTCGTGGACCGGCCCCGTCGGGACGGGAGCCCAGCTGGCGAGCGGCCTGCGCGGCTGGGACGGTCTGCGCTACGAGGTGACCGAGGACCCGTCCGTCATCAGCGATGGCGCGCGCTGGTCGCACACACCCACCCTCGGGATCCACCACACGATGACGTCCGTCTCCGGTGACGCCGTCATCCAGGAGGACCGGCTGCGCGAGGCCATCGCGCGCACCCGCGGCGACGTGCTCGCCCTCCAGGCCGAGATCGACCTGCTGCTCGGCGTCCCGTGGGACGAGGAGCTCGAGCCGTTCCGCTACGCCGGCGACGGCGCACCGGTGCGCTGGCTGCACAAGGTCGGCTGACCACGACTTCCTCGCCCATCCCGCGGGGAGCGAGGATGGCGAGAGCCCGGACGGTTCGTGCGTCCGGGCTTGCGTCATGCCGCTCCCCAGCAGGTATGCCGCTCACGGCGTCGCGCGGTGACCCTCAGCCGGGTGGTGGTCAGCCGGCAAGACCTCGAACTCGTTGCCGTCCGGGTCGAGCAGCCGGACCCCGCGCCCGCTTCCTGGGGTCACGCCCGGGCGGGCACGGGTCGCGCCGAGGCCGAGCAGACGCGCCACCTCCGTGACGACGGTGGCGGTGACGAGGTCGAAGTGCTGCCGCAACCCTCGAGGAAGAGCTGCCGGCGGGGATGACGCAGAACTCGTCGCCACCGGGGTCGGCCAGCACGACGTGCTCCTCGTCGGGGAGCGGGCCGACGTCGAGCTCGGTGAATGGGGCCACCCGCTGCTGGGCTCCCGGGCGTCCTGCCTAGGGTGGAGGTCATGCGCATCGTCGTCATCGGAGGAACAGGGCACATCGGCAGCTTTCTCGTCCCCCGTCTGGTCCGGGCCGGGCACGAGGTGGTCAGCGTCAGCCGGGGGCAACGGTCCAGCTATGTCGAGGACCCGATCCTCGACGAGGTCCGGGAGGTCACGGCTGATCGTGAAGCCGAGGACCGGGCGGGGACGTTTGCGCGTCGCATCGCCGATCTCGGGGCCGACGCCGTCATCGATCTCGTCTGCTTCACACCCGAGTCAGCCACCGCGCTCGTCGAGGGGCTCCGCGGTCATACCGGCCATCTCGTGCACTGCGGTTCCATCTGGCGCCACGGCCCGAGCCTGCGGCTTCCGGTGACCGAGGCCAATGGGTCACCGCCGGTAGGGGAGTACGGCATTGCGAAGACCGCGATCGCCCAGTTGCTGCAGGAAGAGACGCGGGGCGGCGGTCTCGTCACCACCTCGCTGCACCCCGGCCACATCGTGGGTCCGGGGTGGGAGCCCATCGGTCCGCTCGGCAACGTGGACCCCTCCGTCTGGCGGAAGGTCTCGGCCGGGGGGACGATCGAGGTCCCCGGCATCGGGGCCGAGCTGATGCACCACGTGCACGCCGGCGACGTCGCCCAGGCGTTCGAGGCGGCAGTCACGCACCGTGATGCGGCGGCGGGCGAGGACTTCGACGTCGTCGCCCCGTCGGCCCTCACCGTGCGCGGCTACCTGCACGAGGCGGCTTCGTGGTTCGGCCAGGACGTCGAGCTGCGGCCGGTGTCATGGGATGAGTTCCGCGCCGGCACCACCGACGAGCATGCCGACTGCAGCTGGGAGCACCTGAGCCGCAGCCATTACGTCTCCATCGACAAGGCGCGGGCGGCCCTCGGCTACGCGCCGCGGTACCAGCCCGACATGGCCGTGCTGGAGTCGGTGCGGTGGCTCGTCGAGCACGACCGGCTCGAGGTGGCGAACCCGCTCTTGGCGTGAGCCGGCCGCTCCCCAGTGAGGGGGGAGTGTCGGTGGTCGCTCGTAGTGTTGTTGCATGGCCAGCAGGGGTGCGGTGATCGAGGAGCTTCGGCAGCGGCTTGCCGATCTCGAGTCACGCCAGCACGCCACGGGAGCCGGTGAGCGGGCCGGTGAGCGGGCCGGTGAGCAGGGGTGTGAGCAGGTGAGTGAGGGGGAGAACCCCGATGCCCGGCTGGCTCCGACCGTGTCGTTCCTGACCCAGGTCATCGAGGCCTGGCGGGCGCCCTTGTCCTGCTGCGCCGAGGACGACCTGATCGAGGCCGTCGACCGGCTCGGAGCGCTCCAGCAGGCCAAGGAAGCGATGCTCCTGCGGGTCGTGACCGAGCTCGAGTCGCGCGGCGTGCCCTCCCCGGGCGGGTTGTCGCGGGTCGACTGGCTGCGGTCGCTGGACCCGACGCTGACCGCGGCCGCTGCCCGAGCCATCGTCGTCACCGCGGCGGCGCTCACCGCGACCTGCTGGCGGGGTCTGGGTGAGGACCTCGCCGAGGAGAAGGTCACCGTGGGCAAGGCGGCCCAGGTCATCGAGCTGCACGCCCGGCTGGCGAAGGTCGCGGACCCGGCCGACCTCGAGCAGGCCGTGGACCGGCTCCTCGCGCGAGCCCGGTCGCTGCGCCCGGAGGAGCTGGCCCGGGCGTGTCGCCTCGAGGCCGACCAGCTCACCCCGCCGAAGGACCTGGACCGGCTCGACGCGGCGCGGGCCAGCGCCCGCGGGCTGTGGTTCTCCCGACCCAACCACACGGGCATGGTCAACCTCACCGGCGTGCTCGACCCCGAAGGCGCCGCGGTCCTGCGCTCGGCCATCGACCCGCTCGCCGCCCCCGCCCCGCTCACTGACCAGCACGGCCACCTCATCGAGCCCGACCCGCGCCCCGCGCACCAACGCCGCGCCGACGCCCTGGTCGAGATCGTGGCCCGCGGCGTCTCCGCGCCCGGCGCCGCCCCGACCACCGACAAGGCCAAGATCGTCGTCACCATCGACCACAAGGCCCTCCAGGACGCCTTGTGCGGCCTGGGCGCCAGCTCGGGCGGCAGCGGCGGAACGAAGGCCGGCCGCGCAGGAGGGCGTGCCACGGCAGGCGGGGTCTGCCAGTCAGGGGAAGTCCTCTCACCCGCGACCGCGCGCCGCCTCGCCTGCGACGCAGAGATCATCCCCGTCGTGCTCGGATCTGAGAGCCAGCCACTGGACGTCGGCCGGTCTCGTCGGTTGGTGACCCCGGCGATCCGCACCGCACTGTGGCTGCGCGACCGCGGCTGCACCTTCCCCGGCTGCACCGCCCCCGCGACCTGGACCGACGCCCACCACGTGACCCACTGGGCGGACGGCGGCGTCACCGCCCTGAGCAACCTCGCACTGCTCTGCCGACGCCACCACTCCCACGTCCACCAACGCCACCTCACCGCCACCATCACCCCGGCCGCAGTCACGTGGCACACCTGGCAGCAGTGGCACACCCACTTCGGTCACCACCGCGGCACGACCTCGGACGCATCCGCGGGCGATGACGGCGACGCCCCTCCACGAGACCGGTCGCTCGAGCGCCCACGAATCATGTCTGAGCGTGCCCGGACCGGTTAGCTCGGCACCGGGACGGTCGATCGGGTCGGAGGCGCCAGCCAGCCAGTCAGCCAGATGTTCGGTTGGCCGGTCGGTCGCTTGCTCGAACGGTCAGTCGCTTGCTCGAGCGGTCGGTAGGTCGCTGGTCGTCGTTCGGTTGTCAGATGCTCCGGATCGCGAGCGCCACATTGTGCCCGCCGAAGCCGAAGGAGTTGTTCAGCACGGCGATGTCGCCGTCGGGCAGGGCCAGGTTCTCGCCCGTGACGACGTCGAGCGGGATCGCCGGGTCCTGGTCGTCGAGGTTGATCGTCGCGGGCACCACGCGGTGGTAGACCGACAGGATCGAGAAGACCGCCTCGAGCGCCCCGGCGGCGCCGAGCAGGTGGCCGGTCATCGACTTCGTCGCGGTGATCGCGATGTTGTCGGTGTGGTCACCGAAGGCTCGCTTGATCGCGTTGTACTCGGCCACGTCGCCGACCGGGGTCGACGTCGCGTGCGCGTTGATGTGGATGATGTCGGACAGCGCGAGGTCCGCACGCTCCACGGCCGAGCGCATGGCCCTCGACGCTCCCGACCCGTTCGGCTCGGGAGCGGTGATGTGGTGGGCGTCGGCCGACATGCCGACGCTCGCGAGCTCGGCGTAGATGCGGGCACCGCGAGCTTTCGCGTGCTCCTCGGACTCGAGGACGATCACCGCGGAGCCCTCACCGAGGACGAAGCCGTCACGGCCCGTGTCGTAGGGACGGGAAGCCTTCTCAGGCTCGTCGTTGCGGGTCGAGAGCGCCTGCATCGCGGCGAATCCGGCGATCGGGAGCGCGTGCACGGCCGCCTCGGTGCCGCCCGCGATGACGATGTCGGCCCGGCCGGTGCGGATCATGTCGATGGCGTAGCCCATCCCCTCGGCTCCGGAGGCGCACGCGCTGACGGGGGTGTGGGCGCCCGCCCGGGCGCCGATGTCGAGTGACACCGCAGCGGCCGGCCCGTTCGGCATGAGCATCGGGACCGCGAGCGGGTAGACGCGCCGAGGCCCTTTCTCGCGCAGGTTGTCCCACTGGTCGAGGAGGGTCCACACGCCGCCGATGCCGGAGCCGATGACGACGCCGATGCGTTCCGGGTCGACCTCGGGCGCCCCTGCGTCGGCCCACGCCTCACGTGACGCGATGAGCGCGTACTGGCTCGACGGGTCGAGGCGGCGGGTCTCCACCTTGGTGAGCACCTCACCGGGCGGGGTCTTGATCGTCGCGGCGAAGGTGACGGGCAGCTCGTACTTGGCGACCCAGTCGTACTCCATCGGTCGGGCGCCCGAGCGCCCGGCGAGGATGGCCTCCCACGTCTCGGGGACGGTGCCTCCGACGGGAGTCGTGGCACCGAGACCGGTGACGACGACACGGCGGTCGCGAATGGACGTCATGGTGACGTGCTCCTCAGGGTCGTAAGCGTGGTGGTGGGTCGTTGCGGTTCGGGTCGCGCCGGGTGTGGTCCGCTTCGTGCGGGTCCGATCGGTGTCGCAGGTGACGCGTCAGCGCGGTGCGTATGCCGCTGGGGGTCGTCCCGGGTGACCGGCACCCGGCGCTGGCCGGGCGCCGGTCACAGGACGACGGGGCCGTCAGGCCTGGGCGTTGTGGATGAAGGTCACTGCGTCGCGAACCGTCTTGAGGTTCTTGACCTCGTCGTCGGGAATGCGCACGCCGAACTTCTCCTCCGCGTTGACGACGATCGTCATCATCGAGAGGGAGTCGATGTCGAGGTCCTCCGTGAAGGACTTGTCCATCTCCACGTCGCCGGTGTCGAGGCCGGTCTCCTCGTTGACGATCTCCGCGAGACCCTCGAGGATCTCCTGCTCGGACTGAGCCATCTGTCTGCTCCTTGTGTGGTGGTGGGTGGTGCTGGTGGTCTGGCTCGGTCGGTCGCCCGTCGCCGGGCGCCCGACCGTTGGCCCCGAATGACCCGTCGGGACCGGCGGGAGCTAGGGGAGGATGACGACCTGAGCGGCATACACGAGGCCTGCACCGAAGCCGATCTGGAGCGCAAGGCCACCGCTCGGGGCCTCACCCTCCGCGAGCATCCTCGTCGTCGCGAGCGGGACGCTCGCAGCGGAGGTGTTGGCCGTCGTGACGATGTCGCGGGCGATCGGGATGTCGGCCGGCAGCTTGAGCTGCTTCGCCATCGCGTCGATGATCCGGATGTTGGCCTGGTGCGGGATGAACGCGTCGAGGTCGTCGGCGGTGATCCCGGCCCTGTCGATGGCCTGCTGGGCGACCGGGGCCATGCCCCACACGGCCCAGCGGAAGACCGTCTGCCCGGCCATCCCGATGGCGGGCCAGACCGCCCGGTCGGCCTGTGCGTCCTGCCACGACTCGCGGACGTCGGTCCAGGCGTAGCGCTGCGAGATGGCGTCACGCTGCACGCCGTCGGACCCCCACACCGTCGGTCCGATGCCGGGGGTGTCGCTCGGTCCGATGACGCAGGCTCCGGCGCCGTCCCCGAAGATGAAGGCGCTGCCGCGGTCGTAGGGGTCGGTGAAGTCGGAGAGCTTCTCGACCCCGATGACGAGGACGTAGTCGACCGAGCCGGCCTTGACCATGTCGCTCGCCATGGCGACGCCGTAGCAGTAGCCCGCGCACGCGGCCGAGATGTCGATGGCCGGGGCGGTCGAACCCAGGCGGGCGGCGAGCTCGGGGGCGGCGGCCGGCGTCTGGTAGGGGTGCGTGACCGTCGCCACGAGGACGAAGCCAACCTGCTCCGGGGTGATCCCGGCCTGCTCCAGGGCCCCTCGGGCGGCCACCTCGGCCATGTCGATGACGCTCTCGTCGGGCGCCGCGAAGTGCCGACTGACGATCCCCGAGCGCTCTCGGATCCACTCGTCGCTCGAGTCGATCTTGTCGACGATCTCGGAGTTCATCACGACCCGCTCGGGCCGGTAGGCGCCGACGCCCATCATGCGGGAATGGCGGTTGCCCTCGAGCGCGGCGAGCGTGCCGGTGCCCTTCGGGGCGCGGGGAGGGGAGGTGCTCTCGCTGGTCACAGAGTGCCTTCTCGGGAGATCGGGTGGAGACGGAGGAGGGGCTGGCCCGGGGAGACGGGGTCGCCGTCCTCCACGAGCCATTCGATGACCTGACCGCCGCGGTGTGCCACGACGTCATGGGTCTCGTGCTGGGTGTCGACGTGGGCGACGACCGCGCCGGGGGCGAGGTCGGTGCCGGGGGTGGCAGCTCCGGTGCGGACCTGCCCCGTCGAGGGGCTGACGACGAGGCGCCAGGCGCGGGCCTGGACGCGGGGGTCCTCGGAGAGCCCGGCGTCGACGGCGGCGTGCTCGCGCACCATCCGGCGGGCAGCCTCGAGGTCGTCGGGGGTCCTGAGGGCGAGGGTCTCGACCCCGGGCATCGCACGCTTGGCCAGGCCGACGAGCGTGCCGGCCGGGGGGATCTCGATCAGGCCGGTGACGCCCATGTCGGTCATCGTGCGCATGCAGAGGTCCCACCGCACCGGGTTGCTCACCTGACTGACGAGCCGGCCGAGCACGGCGGGCCCTGCGTGGACGACGGTGCCGTCGGCGTTGGACAGCAGGGTCGTGCGGGTGTCGTGGGTGGAGATCGCCCGGGCGTAGCCGGCGAGCAGGTCGACCGCCGGGGCCATGTGCGTCGTGTGGAACGCGCCGGCGACCTGCAGCGGGATGACCCGCGCCTTGGTGGGGGGATCCGCCTTGAGGGCCTCGATCTGCTCCATCGTGCCGGCGGCGACGACCTGACCGGCGCCGTTGATGTTGGCCGGAGTCAGCCCGTGGCGCTCGAGGGTCGCCAGCACCTCGTCGGGGTCGCCGCCGAGGACGGCGGCCATCCCGGTCGGCGTGACGGCACTGGCCTCGGCCATGGCCCGGCCACGCTCCCGGACGAACACCATGGCCTGCTCGGCGGACAGGACACCCGTCGCGGCGGCCGCGGTGATCTCGCCGACCGAGTGCCCGGCCCCGACCGAGACGGCCCGGAAGCCCTCGGACGGCTGCTCGAAGAGCGACAGCAGGGACACGAGCCCGGCGGCCACGATGAGGGGCTGGGCCACGGCCGTGTCCTTGATCGTCGCGGCGTCGGACTCCGTGCCGTGGGCGACGAGGTCGATGCCGGCGACCGCACCGAGCCAGCTCAGCCGGTCGGCGAGACCCGGCAGCTCGAGCCAGGGGGCGAGGAATCCGGGCGTCTGGGAACCCTGTCCGGGGCACACGATGGCTAGCACGGTTCCTACTCTCCCCGGTTACTCGTGAGGACCCCGCCACCGATAGTCACGAAGTCGACGCCGATAGGTTGGAGGAAACCTCCAACATCGGCAGGCGGGTGGGCCGACCGGAAGGGAGTGGGTCCGCGCGTCGGGCGGATCGGTTGGCCGACCGCTCCGACGCGTCGAGCCGCCCCAGAGTGAGGGCGATCCGCACCGCCCAGCCCTCCCGTGGGGTGGTGAGGTCGTAGCCGGTGAGGTCGCCGATCCGCCCGATCCGGTAGCGCACCGTGTTGGGGTGCACGAACAGGGCGCGGGCGGTCGCCTCGAGCGAGCCGCCCTCCTCGAGGTAAGCCGTCGCGGTGTCGAGCAGTGCGGCCCCGGCCACGCGCGTGAGGGGCCGGTGGATCCGGTCGATGAGCGCCCGCCGGGCGGGCAGGTCGCCGGCGAGGGCACGCTCGGGCAGGACGGCGTCGGCCTCGAGGATCCGGGGCGCCGCGGGCCAGGCCGGGGCGGCAGCGAGGCCGCTGAGGGCGGCTCGGGCCGAGCGACCCGCCGCGAAGAGGTGCGGCACGGTCGGACCGACGACGATCGGGCCGTTCCCGAACTGGTCGGCCACGTCCTCGACCACGGCGAGCGGGTCCTCCGTCCCCCCGATGATGGCGATCAGGCGCGAGCGCTGGACGATGGCCAGTGCCTCGTGGCCGCGGTGCTGCACGGCCCGACGCAGGGCGTCGACGGCGGCGGCGGGGCCGCCGTCGGTGACGGGCGTGGTACCGACGACGAAGGTGACGTGGGCGACCTCCCCCCATCCGAGGGCCGTCGCGCGGGACTGCATGGAGTCGTCGGCCTCACCGCGGAGCACGGCGTCGACGACGAGCGCCTCGAGCCGGGCGTCCCACGCTCCGCGTGCCTCGGCCGCCCCGGCGTAGACCTCGGCGGCGGCGAAGGCGATCTCCCGGGAGAAGCGCAGGACCGACTCGCGGAGCAGCTGCTCGTCCCCGGGCCCGGCGAGGCTCTCGACGCGGGACTCGACGACGTCGACGACGACGCGCACGAGATCGAGGGTCTGGCGCAGGCTCACCGTCCGGGTCAGCTCCTCAGGCGCGTTGGCGAAGATCGAGAGCGCCGAGGGCTCCGTGCCCTCCTCGTGGCGGAACCACGCGATGAACTGCGCGATCCCCTCCTGCGCGACGAGCCGCACCTGAGAGCGTTCCTCGGCCGACAGCCGGCGGTACCACCGCAGCGTCTCCTCCATCCGCTGCGCGGCGAGCGTCGTCAGCTCCCCGGCGCTGCGCTCGACGGCACGTGTCGTCGCGGTGCTCGGGATCTGCGGGGGCCGGGGGCTCACCCGCCCAGCGTAGGCCCGTCACCTGCCCAGTTTGTATGCCGCTCACAAAGTGGCGTGGCTCACCTCGGGCTGGTCACCGATGACACCGACGCACGAAACCCCCCGGCCGTGCACCGGTGAGGGTGCGGGCCCGGGGGTTGGGTGCGGCATACGGCCGTGTCGTGCCGTGTCGTGCTGTGTCGTGCTATGTCGTCCTGGGTCGTGCTGTGTCGCGCTGGGGGAGCGGGAGGTCAGCTCGCGACGGCGGCCGCGAGGTTGCCGAGCGTTGCCTCCAGGTCCTCCTTCTTGACGAGCGGGAAGCCGACCTTCTGGAGCAGCTCCTTGTCGGTGACCTTGCTCCAGTCGTAGGTGTGCGTCACGAGGGTCGAGTCGGGGCCCTGGGCCTCGAGCTCCCAGACCCACTCCCAGCCGGGGGGGTCGGTGTCGGCCGGGGCGGTCTTCCACGCGATGAGGGAGTTCGGGTCGAACCCGGTCACGGTGTTGTCGGTCTGGTACTCCCCGCCCATGTGGTCGCCCTCCATGTTCATCCGGAAGACGTCGCCGACCGCCTGGATCCGGTTCGTCTTCTCCTCGGAGCGGACGAAGCCCGAGTTGTCGAGCTCGACGTGCCGCTTCGGGTTCGACAGGACGTCGAACAGGTCGGCCGCAGAGGCGTCGATGGTGCGCTGGACTGTGATCTTGTCGGTCTCACTCATGCGCATCTCGTACCCACTTGACCCGCGCGCCCGCGCCCGGGGGGTGGACATGGGTCCTCAGTCGGTGCCGAACTCCATCGCGGCGCGGTCGAGCATGTCGTCCTCCGCATCGACCCCGACGGCGGCAGGGTTCGCCGCGATCGCCTCGGCACCCCCGGGGGTGAGCTCGCCCATCAGGTCGACCGCGTCCGAGCCGAGCAGGCCCTGGGCGGCATACAGCTCGAGCTTGGCGCGGGAGTCGGCGATGTCGAGGTTGCGCATCGTCAGCTGGCCGATCCGGTCGACCGGACCGAAGGCGGCGTGCTCGGTGCGCTCCATCGAGAGCTTCTCGGGGTGGTAGGAGAAGGCGGGACCGGACGTGTTGACGATCGACCAGTCGTCGCCGCGGCGCAGTCGGACGGTGACCTCACCCGTGACGGCGGAGGCGACCCATCGCTGGAGCGACTCGCGGATCATCAGGGCCTGCGGGTCGAGCCATCGGCCCTCGTAGAGGAGGCGGCCGAGGCGCCGGCCCTCCGCGTGGTAGTTCGCGATCGTGTCCTCGTTGTGGATCGCGGCGAGGAGCCGCTCGTAGGTGAGGTGGAGCAGGGCCATCGCCGGGGCCTCGTAGATGCCGCGCGACTTGGCCTCGATGATCCGGTTCTCGATCTGGTCGCTCATGCCGAGGCCGTGTCGGCCACCGATCCGGTTGGCCTCGTCGACGAGCGCGACGGCGTCGTCGAACTCCCGACCGTTGATCGCGACGGGCCGGCCGCGCTCCCAGCGGACGGTGACGTCCTCGGTCTCGATCGCGACGGTGGGGTCCCAGAAGCGGACGCCCATGATCGGCTCGACGACCTCCATCGACTCGCCGAGGAACTCGAGGGTTTTCGCCTCGTGCGTCGCGCCCCAGATGTTCGCGTCGGTCGAGTAGGCCCGCTCGGCGCTCGCCCGGTAGGGCAGGTCGCGGGCGGTCAGCCACTCGGACATCTCCTGGCGGCCGCCGAGCTCGCTGACGAAGTCGGCGTCGAGCCACGGCTTGTAGATGCGCAGGTGCGGGTTGGCGAGCAGCCCGTAGCGGTAGAAGCGCTCGATGTCGTTGCCCTTGAAGGTCGACCCGTCGCCCCAGATCGAGACGCCGTCCTCCTGCATGGCCCGCACGAGCAGGGTTCCGGTGACGACCCGGCCCAGGGGAGTGGTGTTGAAGTAGGTCTTGCCGCCGCTGCGGATGTGGAAGGCGCCGGTCGAGATGGCCGACAGGCCCTCCTCGACGAGGGCGCCCTTGCAGTCGACGAGGCGCGAGATGTCGGCGCCGTACTGCCCGGCCCGGCCCGGCACGGAGTCGATGTCCGGCTCGTCGTGCTGCCCGAGGTCGGCGGTGTAGGTGCAGGGGACGGCCCCCTTCTCGCGCATCCAGGCGACGGCCACGGAGGTGTCGAGGCCTCCGGAGAAGGCGATGCCGACGCGCTCGCCGACGGGAAGGGAGGTGAGGACCTTGGACATGGTGCAAGTATATGCATGACGATGCATAGGTATCCAATTGGCCGGGTCGGGGTCCCCGTGGGGGTGGTCGTGTCCCGGGTATGCCGCTGGGCCCGGTCCCGGACGGGAGCGGGCCCAGCGGCATACGCAGGGATCGTGCGGTGGGTCAGGCGGTCAGCTCTCGCCGCCCGCGTTGCCGGAGGTGCCGGCGGTGACGTCGTCGAGGCGGTACTTCTTGGCCGCCTCGACGGGCACGCCGGCGTCGACCTTGCCGTCCTTCGCGAGCGCCTGCAGCGTCCGCACCGCGAGCGAGGGCCCGTCGATGTGGAAGAAGCGGCGCGCCGCCGGACGAGTGTCGGAGAAGCCGAAGCCGTCCGCTCCGAGCGCCGCGAACGTGCCGGGCACCCAGGGCTGGATCTGGTCCTGGACGGCGCGCATGTAGTCCGACACGGCGACGACGGGACCCTCGGTGTCCTGGAGGCACTGGGTGACCCACGGGACGTGCACGTCCTGCTCCGGTCGCAGGAACGCCTGCTCGTCGGCGGCGAGGCCGTCGCGACGCAGCTCGTTCCACGAGGTCACCGACCAGACGTCGGCGGCCACGCCCCAGTCGTCGGCGAGCAGCTGCTGGGCCTCGAGCGCCCACGGCACCCCGACGCCCGAGCCGAGCAGCTGGGCACGGGGAGCATCGGCCGGCAGGCCCTCGGTGTCGGCGACGGCGATCCGGTGCATGCCGCGCAGGATCCCCTCGACGTCGACGTCCTTGGGCTCGGCCGGCTGGACGATCGGCTCGTTGTAGACGGTGAGGTAGTAGATGAGGTTGCGCTCGGACTCGGTGAAGCCCTCGCCGTACATCCGGCGCAGGCCGTCCTGCATGATGTGCGCGGTCTCGTAGGCGTAGGCCGGGTCGTAGTGCACCACGGCGGGGTTCGTCGAGGCGAGCAGCGGGCTGTGACCGTCGGCATGCTGGAGGCCCTCGCCGGTGAGGGTGGTGCGGCCCGCCGTCGCGCCGATGAGGAACCCGCGGGTCATCTGGTCGGCGGCCGCCCAGATCGAGTCACCGGTGCGCTGGAAGCCGAACATCGAGTAGAAGACGTAGATCGGCACCATCGGGTGGCCGTGCGTCGCGTAGGACGTGCCCGCGGCGGTGAAGGCCGCCATCGAGCCCGCCTCGTTGATACCGAGGTGGAGGATCTGGCCGCCCGTGGACTCGCGGTAGGCGAGCATCAGCTCGTCGTCGACCGGGGTGTAGTTCTGCCCGTGGGGGTTGTAGATCTTGATCGTCGGGAAGAACGCGTCCATCCCGAAGGTGCGGGCCTCGTCGGGGATGATCGGCACGATGCGCGGGCCGAACTCCTTGTCGCGCAGCAGGTCCTTGAGCAGGCGGACGAACGCCATCGTCGTGGCGACCTCCTGCTTGCCGGAGCCCTTCTTGACCTGGGCGTAGGCCTCGTCACCGGGGAGCTTGAGCGGCTCGTAGCTGACCCGGCGGCTGGGCAGCGTGCCGCCGAGGCGCTGGCGGCGCTCGATGGAGTACTTGATGACGGGGTGGTCCGGCCCGGGGTTGTAGTAGGGCGGCATGTAGGGGTCGGCCTCGAGCTGCTCGTCCGTGATCGGGATCCGGAGGCTGTCGCGGAAGTCCTTGAGGTCCGCCAGCGTCATCTTCTTCATCTGGTGGGTCGCGTTGCGGCCGGCGAAGTGCGAGCCGAGGCCGTAGCCCTTGATCGTCTTGGCGAGGACCACGGTCGGCTGGCCGGTGTGCTCCATCGCCGCGCGGTATGCCGCATACACCTTGCGGTAGTCGTGGCCGCCGCGCTTGAGGTCCCACCAGATCTGCTCGTCGGTCCACTTCTCGACCATCTTGAGGGTGCGGGGGTCGCGACCGAAGAAGTGCTCGCGCAGGTAGGCGCCGTCGTTGGCCCGGAAGGTCTGGTAGTCGCCGTCGCTCGTCTGGTTCATGATGTGCACGAGCGAGGCGTCGCGGTCGCCGGCGAGCAGCGGGTCCCACCCGCGCCCCCAGACGGCCTTGATGACGTTCCAGCCCGCGCCGCGGAAGAAGGCCTCGAGCTCCTGGATGATCTTGCCGTTGCCGCGCACCGGGCCGTCGAGGCGCTGGAGGTTGCAGTTGACGACGAAGGTGAGGTTGTCGAGCTCCTCGTTGGCCGCGAGCTGCAGCAGACCACGCGACTCGGGCTCGTCCATCTCACCGTCGCCGAGGAACGCCCAGGTGTGCTGGTCGCTCGTGTCCTTGATGCCGCGGTTGAGGAGGTACTTGTCGAACTGGGCCTGGTAGATGGCGTTCATCGGGCCGAGGCCCATCGAGACCGTCGGGAACTCCCAGTACTCGGGCAGCAGGCGGGGGTGCGGGTAGGACGGCACCGCCTTGACCGTGCCGTCGACGAGGTGGCTCTTCTCCTGGCGGAAGCCGTCGAGCTGCTCCTCGGAGAGCTCGCCCTCGAGGAAGGAGCGCGCGTACATCCCGGGGGAGGCGTGGCCCTGGAAGTAGACGTGGTCGCCGCCGCCGGGGTGGTCCTTGCCGCGGAAGAAGTGGTTCATCCCGACCTCGTAGAGCGTCGCCGCGGAGGCGTAGCTCGAGAGGTGGCCGCCGACGCCGATGCCGGGGCGCTGGGCGCGGTGGACCATGATCGCGGCGTTCCAGCGGATGTAGCGACGGAACTCGCGCTCGACGTCCTCGTCGCCGGGGAACCACGGCTCACGCTCGGGCGGAATCGTGTTGATGTAGTCGGTCGCGGTCAGCGATGGGACGCCGACCTGCTGGGCGCGGGCCCGCTCGAGCAGGCGCAGCATGATGTAGCGCGCCCGGGTGCGGCCCTGCTCGTCGAGGACCGCGTCGAGGGACTCGAGCCATTCGAGCGTCTCCTCCGGATCGGTGTCCGGGAGCTGGTTGGGGATGCCGTTGAGGATCGGTCCGGCCTCGGATGCCACGTCGTGGGTCCTTTCTCGTCGAGTCGCGGTGTCCCCGACCGGTCGGCCGGCACACTGCCTCCTCCCATCCTCTACCCATTGGCGAGCCTCGTCACACCGGGGTCGAGACTCACTTCGGTCGTCCGAACCGCGTGCGCTGCCCCGCGGGACGGGGTCTGCACGGTAGCGTCTGAGGCGGCGGGTCCGATCGGGCCGCCGCGCACCGTCTGACGGAGCGGGCACTCACACGAAAGGGATCGGTGACAGTGAGCACGACCGCGGGAGCGGCGTCTCTCAGCAAGCTCGGGTTTGCCAAGGGCCAGGTCATCCAGGAGTTCGGGTACGACGACGACGTCGATGACGACCTGCGGTTCGCCGTCGAGGATGTCGTCGGCAACGAGCTCGAGGACGAGGACTTCAACGACGGCGCCGACGGTGTGCTGATCTGGTACCGCGACGGCGACGACGACCTCGTCGACCTGCTCGTCGACGGGCTGACCAAGCTCTTCGACCAGGGCTTCCTCGTGCTGGTGACGCCGAAGGCCGGACGCCCCGGCCACGTCCAGGCGAGCGACGTCGAGGAGGCCGCGTCCACGACCGGCCTGCAGGCGGCGGGTCAGGTGAACGTTGCTGCGGACTGGGCGGCGAACCGGTTGATGCCCCCGAAGGGCGCCCGGCGCTGACGCGGTCCGGCGAGGACTGGCACACTTCGCCTCATGACGCCTGCGACCACCGCCAGCGCCGCGCCCCGGACGACACCGGTCGGGGTCGGTGAGACCGCCCCCGACTTCACGCTCCCGGACCAGCACGGGGCCGACGTCAGCCTGTCCTCGGTCCGCGGCAACAAGATCGCGGTCGTCCTCTTCTACCCCTTCGCCTTCTCCGGCATCTGCACGGGGGAGCTGCGCGAGATCCGCGACGGACTCGAGGACTTCCAGTCCGACGACATCCAGGTCTTCACCGTCTCGTGCGACCCGGTCTACTCGCTGCGCACGTGGGCCGACGCCGAGGGCCACTTCTTCCCGCTCCTGTCCGACTTCTGGCCGCACGGCGACGTCACCCGGTCCTACGGCGTCTTCAACGACGAGCAGGGCGCCCCGCTGCGCGGCACCTTCCTCATCGACCGGGAGGGCCTCGTCGTGTGGTCGGTGGTCAACGGGCCCGGGGAGCAGCGTGACTTCGGCGCTTACCGGGCGGCCCTGGCCGCCCTGCGCGGGGCCACCGACGAGGCGTCCCACCCGTTAGGCTGACGTGCCGTCGCCGGCCCGAGCCGGCGGCGTGGTTGGGGCCTGTAGCTCAGTTGGTAGAGCACCGCGTTTACACCGCGGGTGTCGTCGGTTCGAGCCCGGCCGGGCCCACGTGGATGAGCTCACCCTTCGCGACGTCGTCGCCGCCCTCGAGGGCCTCTACCCCCCGGACACCGCGATGGACTGGGACCGGGTGGGCCTCGTCGCCGGTGACCTCGACCAGCCGGTCCGGCGCGTCCTCTTCGCCCTCGACCCGACCCTCGACGTCATCGCCGAGGCAGCGCAGTGGGGCGCCGACCTGCTCGTGACCCACCACCCGCTGCTGCTCAAGGGGGTCCACTCCGTCTCGACCGCAACGGCGAAGGGCAGCTCGGTCACCGCCCTCGTCCGGGCCGGAGTCGCGCTCTACGTCGCCCACACCAACGCCGACGTCGCCGAGCCGGGCGTCTCCTCCGTGCTCGCCGAGGCCTTCGGCCTCACCGGCCAGCGCGGCCTGTCCGTCGAGCGCCTGCCGGACGGCGGCCCGAGCCCGCATGCCGCCGGGCGCGTCGGTGAGCTGGCCGAGCCCGTGACGCTGGCGCAGTTCGCCGACGTCGTCGCGGCCGCCCTGCCGGCCACGGCGGGCGGCATCCGGGTCAGCGGCGACCCGCACGCGACCGTGCGCAGGGTCGCTGTCATGGGCGGCTCGGGCGATGACCGCTTCGACGACGTGCGGGCGTGCGGCGCCGACGTCTACGTCACGGCCGACCTGCGCCACCACCCGGTCCTCGAGGCCCGCGAGGAGGCCCGGGGCGGCCCGCCGTACCTCATCGACGCCGGCCACTGGGCGACGGAGTCGCTGTGGCTGCGCAGCGTCCGGGACCGGCTCCTTGCCAGGCTGGCGGAGGGTTCGCTTCCAGCGGCTAGGGTCGAGTCGATGATCTCCACCCTGCGCACCGAGCCATGGACCTTCGTGGTCGGTGCCAACTCCGCTCCAACACCCCCCGGAGGTGTGTCCTGAAAGCCGACCCGTCCCGCCAGTGGCGCCTGCTCGACCTGCAGGCGATCGACACCCGCCTCGACCAGATCCGGCACGCGACGGCGAACCTGCCACAGAGCAAGCCGATCGCGGCCCTGGAGGACGAGCTCGCCGGGCTCGACGTCGACATCGTCAACGCCCGCACGGCTGCCGACGACGCGCAGCGCGAGCTGAGCAAGTCCGACCAGGACGTCCAGCTCGTCCGCGACCGCGCGGCGCGCAACCAGTCGCGGCTCGATGCCGGGGTGGGCACGGCCAAGGACCTCCAGGCCCTCCAGCACGAGCTGACCTCGCTCGCCCGGCGCCAGTCCGAGCTCGAGGACGTCGAGCTCGAGGTGATGGAGCGCAGCGAGGCCCTCACGGCGCGCTCGACCGAGCTGGACGAGCGCCGGGCCGAGGTCGTCTCCCGGCTGCGGGCCCTCGAGGCCGAGCGCGCCGAGGCCGTCAAGGAGCTCGACGCCGAGGCGGTCAAGGTCGGCGCGGGCCGGGCCGACATCGTCGCCGGGGTCGGTGACGACCTCGTCGCCCTCTACGAGAAGATCCGGGCCTCCAGCGGGGGCCTGGCGGCCGCGGTCATCATGCACCGGCGTTGCGGCGGGTGCCGGCTCGAGCTCGGCAACGTCGACCTCAGCCGGATCCGTCAGGCCCCCGAGGACGAGGTCGTGCGCTGCGAGGAGTGCCGGCGCATCATGATCCGCACCGGCGAGTCCGGCCTGTGAGCCCGGCGGCCCGGACCCCGGGCCGCCGGCTCGTCGTCGAGGCGGACGGCGGCTCGCGGGGCAACCCCGGGGTCGCCGGCTGGGGCGCCCTCGTGCGCGACGCGGCGAGCGGCGCCGTCCTCGTCGAGCTGGCCGAGCCGCTCGGCAGGGCGAGCAACAACGTCGCCGAGTACTCCGGGCTGATCGCCGGGCTCCGCGCGGCGATTGACATCGACGCCGCTGCGGCCGTGCACGTGAAGATGGACTCCAAGCTCGTCGTCGAGCAGATGGCCGGTCGCTGGAAGATCAAGCACGAGGACATGCGTCGCCTTGCCCTCGAGGCCCGCGAGCTGTGCTCCGAGCTCTCCGACGGCGGTGGCACGGTCGACTTCGAGTGGATCCCTCGGGCGAGGAACAAGGACGCCGACGCGCTGAGCAACGAGGCGATGGACGGCCACTCGGTGCACCGGGTCCTCGACCCGGCGCTCTCCGGTGGAGCCGACGAGGCTGACCACGACGCCGAGCGCGCCACCAGCACGAGCGAGGCGACCCCCGGCCCGCCGCGAAACCCCTTGCGGCTGCTCCTCGTCCAGCAGCTCGAGGACAGCTCGCGCGACGCCGTCGAGCGGCTGGCCGGTGCCGTGCGCGGTCTGGTCGGCGGCGATGTGCGCTTCCTCTCCGACGGGGGGGACGCGGCGACCGAGCTGGCCGAAGTCCTCGACCTGCCCTCGTCGTCCGTGGCGACCGACCGGTCGTGGGCGGCCGCACCCGGGAGCGAGGGGCCCGACGCGACGGTGCGTGCGGCATACGCCGACGTCGTCGCCACCGGCGGCACGGTTGTCGTCGTGACGAGCCGGCGCGGCGTGCTCACGGTGCTCTCAGAGGTGCTCGGCCTCGGAGCTGGGGCCTTCTGGCGGCTGGCCACGGCTCCGGGCAGCCTCACCGGCGTCGAGGTGTGGGAGGACGGCGTCGCGAGCGTCGCTTTCACCAACCGGACCGCCCACCTCACCTGAGCGCGTGCGTGCCAGAGTTGTGCCCATGACGTATGCCGGTGACGTGACTCCCGCCGCGGCCAGGGCTGCCCTCACGCCGTGGGTGCAGGCATGAGCGAGGACCGGACCTGGCGCAAGGACACGGTCGCAGTTCGAGGGGGCTTGTCCCGCAGCGGTTTCCAGGAGACGGCCGAGGCGATGTACCTCACCTCCGGCTTCGTCTACGAGACTGCCCAGGACGCCGAGGCCGCGTTCAAGGGTGACGTCGATCGCTTCATCTACTCGCGCTACGGCAACCCGACGGTCGCGATGTTCGAGGAGCGGCTGCGCCGGCTCGAAGGGGCCGAGGCCTGCTTCGCGACGGGGTCGGGCATGTCCGCCGTCTTCGTCGCCCTGTCGGCGCTGCTCGGTTCGGGTGACCGCGTCGTGGCCTCCCGCGCGCTCTTCGGGTCGTGCTTCGTCATCCTCGACGAGATCCTGCCGCGGTGGGGTGTTGAGGCGGTCTTCGTCGACGGCACCGACCTCGACGCCTGGCGCGAGGCGCTCTCGGTGCCCACGACGGCCGTCTTCTTCGAGACGCCGAGCAACCCGATGCAGGAGCTCGTCGACATCGCCGCGGTGAGCGAGCTGGCCCACGCCGCCGGGGCCAGCGTCGTCGTCGACAACGTCTTCGGCACCCCGGTCTTCTCCCACCCCCTCGAGCACGGAGCGGACATCGTCATCTACTCCGCGACCAAGCACATCGACGGTCAGGGACGCGTCCTCGGTGGGGCGGTGCTCGGTCCGAACGAGTTCATCGACGGGCCGGTGCAGAACCTCATGCGACACACGGGGCCCTCGATGTCGCCCTTCAACGCCTGGGTGCTCGTCAAGGGGCTCGAGACGATGGCGCTGCGGGTCGAGCGGATGGCCCGGAGCGCCCTCACCGTGGCCCGCACGCTCGAGGGCGACCCGCGCGTGCGCCGCGTCGTGCACCCCTTCCTCGAGTCGCACCCCCAGCACGAGCTCGCCCTGAGGCAGATGGAGGCCGCCGGCACCGTCGTCACCTTCGAGGTCGAGGGCGGCAAGGACGAGGCGTTCGCGGTCATGAACGCGCTCGAGATCATCGACATCTCCAACAACCTCGGCGACTCGAAGTCGATGGTGACCCACCCGGCCACGACGACGCACCGACGCCTCACGGCCGAGGCCCGCGCGGCGGTGGGGATCACCGACGGCGTGCTCCGCGTCTCGGTCGGCCTCGAGGACGTGCAGGACCTGCTCGAGGACCTCACCCGCGCCCTCGGCTGACCACGTCGAGTGGGCACTTTCGCCCCCAGCCCACCTCGGCATGCCACCCCACCCCGTCGAGTGGGCACTTTCGCCCGGGCGAAAGTGCCCACTCGACGGAATGGGGGGGACGGTATGCCGGGGGGGAGGGTGGCGGTCAGACGGTCAGGGAGAGGACGACGGTCGCCGACGTCACGGCGGCCGCGGCACACGCCGCACCGGTGAGGGCGAGGCGCCGCAGGTCGACCGCGAGACCGGCGGACCGGCAGCGCTGGGCCCAGAGGAGCGTCGCGACCGATCCCCACAGGGTGACGAGAGGACCGGCGTTGACCCCGACGAGGAGGGCCGCGAGCCGCACGGGCGGCGCGGCGACCGTCGGCTCGAGGGCGAGGTAGGCGGGCAGGTTGTTGAGCCCGTTGGAGCTGAGCGCCCCGATCCCACTGACCCGCAACAGGTCCGGTAGGGCGGTCCCCGTCCCTACGACGCCGCGCAGCCACGCCTCGAGCCCGAGGCTCAGCGCGATGTCGACGAGGACGAAGAGAACGGCGACGCCGATGACGGTGAGCCACGGGAGGCTCACCTTGCGCAGCAGCTCGGGGGCCCGCCACGCCGTCGCAGCGGCGAGGACCGCAGCCCCGCCGACGGCGGCGATGGCCGGCTGCACCCCGGAGACGAACGCGACGGCGAGCACGAGGCAGACGACAGCCGCCACGAGCATCAGCGGGCGGTCGTGCGGCTCGGCGCGCGGGGGCGTCGTGAACCGTCCGCCGAGGTCACGGTGGTGCAGCAGCCAGAGGACCGCGACGGTCGCGGCGACCGAGGCGACCGCGGGGGCGGCCATGAGGACGATGTAGTCGTGCCCGTCGACGCCCGCGGCGGTGAACGGGTGCAGTGCGAGCAGGTTGGTGAGGTTGGACACCGGTAGCAGCAACGACGCCGTGTTGGCCAGCCACAGCGTCGTCATCGCGAACGGCAGCGGGGGAGCGCCGACCTGGCCGGCGACGACGACCGCCACGGGCGTGAGCAGGACTGCGGTCGTGTCGAGGCTCAGCACGGTCGTGCAGACGACGGCCAGAGCGACGACGAGCAGCCAGAGGACGGCGACCCGGCCCCGGGCAGCACGGGCAGCGTGGTGGGCGGCCTCGTCGAAGAGGCCGACGAGGTCGCAGATCTCGGCCACGACGGTGATCGCGAGGAGGAAGACGAGGATCGGGCCGACCCGCTCCAGGAGAAGGCCCAGGTCGATCACGGGCTGGCCGTCACGGTGCCCCGGCCGGCTCGCGCACGGAGAGGACCCAGGGCCGGCCCGGCTTCGGCGGCTCGGCCAGCTCGACGTCGAAGCGCTCGGCGAGCTGCTCGGCGAGCGCGACCGGAGTGCGCGGCGCGTCGGCCCGGACGAGCTCCCGGGTGACGAGCCCGCGGGTGTGCTTGGCCATGTGCGAGGCCCCCGGCACGGCCACCTGCACCCACCGCTCGGCCAGTGCGCCCGTGGGACGCCACAGTCCGGCATACGTGCTCGACCGGCAGTCGACGACGACCTCCGTCGGTCGCACGGCGACCTCGAGCGCGCGGGCGAGGTGGGGCCGCCACTCGCGGGCGAGGTAGCCCACGTCGGGCAGCGTGGCGCAGACGTCGAGGCGGTAGGCGGGGATCCGGTCGGTGAGGCGGAGCAGCCCGAACATCGCCGACACGATGGCGACCTGCCGGTGGGCGCGGCGGCGGGCGGCCGTGTCGAGGGTGGCGTAACCGAGGGCCTGGTAGAGCACGCCGGTGTAGACGGAGACAGCGGGGGCGGTGGGAGCGGTCCGCAGGCGGGTGTTGCGCTCCATCTCGGTGACGAGGTTGGGGTTCACGCCGAGGACCGCGTGGGCGTCGGGCTCGGTGCTGGCGGCGCCGACCGCGTCCACGACCGCCGCGCGCTGGTCAGCCAGCTGCGGGAACGACAGCGAGCCGAGGTCGAGCGCCCGGCCCCGGCGGGCCGGGGTCTTGCCCTCGGACGGGGGGAGCAGGATGAGCACGGCCACACTCTAGGGACCGATCCGGGAGCCGGCGTGCGTAGGGTGTCGCCATGGCCCAGCGCAGGATCGTCTACCGCACCGGAGCGACGCAGGGCGGGGTCGGTGCCGCCCTCACTGCGCGCTTCGCCGAGATCCGCCGGGAGCAAGAGATCCCCGAGCACTTCCCATCCGAGGTCGTCGCCGAGGCGGTCGCTGCGGCTGGTGACGTGGAGCTGCCGGAGCGTGACGAGACCGCGGTCCCGTTCGTCACGGTCGACCCGGCCGGCTCGATGGACCTCGACCAGGCGCTCTTCCTCGAGCGGCAGGGCGAGGGGTATCGGGTGCGCTACGCCATCGCCGACGTGCCGGCCTTCGTGCGCCCCGGCGGCGCCGTCGACGAGGAGGCCCGACGCCGGGGGCAGACCGTCTACTGCCCCGACACCCGGGTCCCGCTGCACCCGACCGAGCTGAGTGAGGGGGCGGCCAGCCTGCTGCCCGACCAGGTCCGTCCGGCCTTCGTCTGGGACATCACGCTCGATGCCGCGGGGGAGTCGAGCGCCGTCACCGTCTACCGCGCGATGGTGCGCAGCGTCCGACGCTACGACTACGACGAGGTGCAGGCCGCCGTCGACGCCGGGACGGCCGAGGACTGCCTGATGGTGCTGCGGGAGGTCGGCCGCCAGCGCGTCGCTCTCGAGCAGGCGCGGGGCGGTGCGTCACTGCCGATGCCGGAGCAGGAGATCGAGGAGGACACGCCCCCGTCGGACGGTGAGGGCGGCGGCTTCAGCGTCTCCTTCCGGCCGGTCGTCGAGGCCGAGGACTGGAACGCGCAGGTCTCGCTCCTCACGGGAATGGGCGCGGCCGAGATGATGATCGCTGGCCGCATCGGCGTCCTGCGGACGATGCCACCACCGGATGACCGAGCCGTGCGGCAGTTCCACCGCCAGGCGGCCGCGTTGGGCGTGCCGTGGCCGACGGAGATGCGCTACGGCGCGTTCCTGCGGACCCTCGACCGGACCGACCCCAAGCACCTGGCGCTCATCCACGAGGCGACCTCCCTCTTCCGAGGTGCGGGCTACACGCCGTTCGAGGGGGCCGCGCCGGACCAGCCGCTCCACGCGGCCGTCGCGAGCCCGTATGCGCACGTGACCGCCCCGCTGCGCCGGCTCGTCGACCGCTTCGGGCTCGTCGTGTGCGAAGCCCTGGCGAGCGGCGAAGAGGTGCCCACGTGGGTGCGGACCGCGCTGCCCACCCTGCCGGACCTGATGGGGGCATCCGACCGTCGGACCCGCGCCGTCGAGCGGGCCTGCACCGACGCCGTCGAGGCCGCCGAGCTGCTCGGGCACGTCGGGTCGGACCTGACCGGGGTCGTCGTCGACACGTCCGACAAGGGGGTCGTCGTTCAGCTGATCGAGGTCGCGGTGGTCGCGCGGGCGTCGGGCAGGGCGGAAGCCGGCACGACCGTCCGGGTGCGGGTCGACTCGGCCTCGGTCGAGACCGGCACGGTCGCGCTCCGCGTCCTCACCTGAGTCTTCCCCGGTTCGATGTATCTCCGCGCTCCCCGGGGTGCGGAGATACATCGAACCGGGGGAGGGCGGGGGTGCGGATGCGGTGGATCGCGGGGTCCGGTGGGAGACTCGTGGGCGATGACTGGAGGACCACTCAGATGAGCGCATCGACCACCGACCGTGACCTCGCGGCGGCCCAGCCGCCGACCAGACGCCTCGACCCCGAGGCGCGGGAGGTGACCGAGCAGGCCGCCCGACGGCGCACCTTCGCCGTCATCTCCCACCCCGACGCCGGCAAGTCGACCCTCACCGAGGCCCTCGCGCTGCACGCGCACGCGATCGGCGAGGCCGGGGCCGTGCACGGCAAGGGAGCCCGCAAGGGCGTCGTCTCCGACTGGATGGAGATGGAGAAGGACCGCGGCATCTCGATCACCTCCGCCGTCCTCCAGTTCGCGTATGCCGGCACGGTCGTCAACCTGCTCGACACCCCCGGCCACGCCGACTTCTCCGAGGACACCTACCGGGTGCTCGCGGCCGTCGACGCCGCCGTCATGCTCGTCGACGCGGCCAAGGGGATCGAGCCGCAGACACTCAAGCTCTTCGAGGTCTGCCGCGTCCGCGGGGTGCCGGTCATCACGGTCATCAACAAGTGGGACCGGCCCGGGCTCGACGCGCTCGCCATCATGGACGAGCTGACCAATCGGATCGACCTGCACCCGATGCCGCTGACCTGGCCCGTCGGTGTCGCCGGGGACTTCCGCGGCGTCGTCGACGGTGCCACCGGTGAGTTCGTGGAGTTCACCCGCACCCCGGGCGGCGCGACCGAGGCGATCACGACACGGCATACTGCCGAGGAGGCGCTGCGCACCCAGGGCGCCGTCTTCGAGCAGGCCGTCGAGGAGCTCGACCTGCTCCGCTCGTCGGGCCATGAGTTCGACATGGAGCTCTTCCTCTCCGGCGCGGCCTCGCCCGTGCTCTTCGGCTCGGCGGTCCTCAACTTCGGAGTGCGCCAGCTGCTCGACACGCTGGTCGAGCTCGCGCCGGCTCCGGGCGCCCGCCCGGACCGCTCCGGGGCGCCCCGCGAGGTGGCGGCGCCGTTCTCGGGCTTCGTCTTCAAGATCCAGGCCGGCATGGACAAGGCCCACCGCGACCGGCTCGCCTTCATGCGCGTCTGCTCGGGCCGCTTCAGCCGCGGCATGGTCCTCACCCACGGTGACACCGGCCGCCCCTTCGCGACGAAGTACGCCCAGAGCGTCTTCGGCCGGGACCGGACGACCGTCGACGAGGCCTTCCCCGGTGACGTCATCGGTCTCGTCAACGCGAACGCCCTGCGGGTCGGTGACACCCTCTTCGCCGACGAGAGTGTCGCCTTCCCCCGCATCCCGCTCTTCGCCCCGGAGCACTTCGCCGTTGCCCGAGCGGCCGTGAGCGGCAAGCAGAAGCAGTTCCGCCGCGGCATCGAGCAGCTGGGGGAGGAGGGCGTCGTCCAGGTGCTCCAGTCCGACCGGCGCGGCGCCCAGGCCCCCGTCCTCGCGGCCGTCGGCCCGATGCAGTTCGACGTCGCGAAGCACCGGATGGAGCACGAGTTCGGCTCGGCGATCCGGCTCGAGGTGCTGCCCTACGGCGTCGCTCGCGCCGTCACGGCGGAGGCCATGCAGGCCGTCGACAGCCGCCCGGGATGCGAGGCCTTCACCCGCGGCGACGGGGTGCACATCGCCGCCTTCGTCGACAAGTGGCGCATGGCGTCGGTGGAGCGCGACCTGCCGGACGGCAGCCTCGGCCCGATCTTCGGGTGACGACGTGAGCAAGCGACTCCAGGAGATCGACTGGCAGCCGACGGCCCTGGGCACGGTCAGCCTCCGACGTCGGGTCGAGCCGACGCTCCAGGTCGAGGTCTACGAGGTGAAGCTCGGCGAGGAGTTCCTCATGTCGAGCCTGTTCACCGTGGCCGAGGTCGAGCTCGCCCGGCTCGGTCTGGCGGCTGTCGAAGCCGCCGAGGGCGAGCGGCTCGACGTCGTCGTCGGGGGACTGGGTCTCGGCTACACGGCGGTGGCGACGCTCGAGGACGACCGGGTGGGCACCGTGACCGTCGTCGAGGCGCTGGCCCCGGTCATCACGTGGCACGAGCGCCAGCTCCTGCCGGACACCGCAGGCCTGACGACCGACCCGAGGACGCGGCTGCTCGAGGGCGACTTCTTCGCCCTCGCCCGTGCGGGTGACAGCTTCGGCGACGCGCCGCAACGCCTGCACGCCGTGCTCCTCGACGTCGACCACACGCCGCACCATGTCCTCCACCCGAGCCACGCCGACCTCTACGAGCGGGCCGGCCTCGAGCGCCTCGCAGACCGCCTGCACCCGGGCGGCGTCTTCGCGCTCTGGTCGGACGAGGTCCCGGAGCCTGACTTCACCGCGCTGCTCGCCGAGGTCTTCGGGTCGGCCGAGGGCCACGAGGTGACCTTCGCCAACCCCTTGACCGGCGGCACCTCCGCCAACGGCGTCTACGTCGCGACGAAGGCAAGCGCAGAGCCGGCCGCGGGGGAGTGAACCCACGCGGTATGCCGCTGCGCCGGCGGGTCGGCAGCACCCGGCATACGCCCCTATGCTGGGCCGTGGATGAGTCGGCCAGACGGTCGCGTCAGGACCTCGGTCCTGCCGAGGAACGTCCGGGCTCCACAGGGCAGGGTGGTGGCCAACAGCCACCCGGGGTGACCCGCGGGACAGTGCCACAGAAAACAGACCGCCGGCCGCTTCGGCAGCCGGTAAGGGTGAAACGGTGGTGTAAGAGACCACCAGCGGTCCAGGTGACTGGACCGGCTCGGTAAACCCCACCCGGAGCAAGTCCAGACAGTGCATGTTCGGTGCCCTCGGGCACCGTGGAGACCGGCCCGGTCGAGTGCGCGGGTAGGACGCTCGAGCCGGCCAGCAATGGTCGGCCCAGATGGATGGCCGTCGCTGCACCACGTCGGTAACGGCGGTGCGGAACAGAACCCGGCGTATCGGCCGACTCATCCACTTCTAGGCCTCTGGCCTGCACCTTGCACGCTTTCCACGTCGTGGCAACGCACCCCGGTTCCGTCCGCCGGCCTCAGTCCTCGATGATGTCGAGCCCGGCTGCACGCAGCTGCGCGAGTCGGTCGAGCATCCCCCGCAGCACCTCGGGTGCGTGCCCCTGCCACTGCTCCAGCTCGCCGACGACCCGCAGTGGGTCGCGACTGCGGTAGGACTGGGTCGGGTTGCCGGGAAATCGCTTGTCCGTGACGTTGGGGTCGTCCTCGAAAGGACCCATGGGCTCCACGACGTAGACGTGCCCGCGCCCGGACTCGCCCGAGAGGGCCGTGGCCAGCTCGGCGCCCCAGGCGGCGGTTTCCTCGAGCGCGGTGAAGTAGATGTGGGCCAGCGCGCGTCCCGGCCGGAAGTGCGAGCCGTGCCCGGGCGCGAGCTCGGTGCCCGGCTCGAGCGCGACCCTCGTCCCGTGCAGGAACGGGCCCCGGACGTGATCGCAGCGCTCGAACGTCACCCTGGTGCGGGTGGTGGAGTCATCGGTCATGCCGCCCCCTCGTGCTCCCGGTCTTGCCTGGTCCATGGTGCCCCAGGTGGACCCCGGTTCGGGCGCCTTCGCGCCGGGCCCGGCAGGGCCGTGCCAAGATCCGTTCATGACGGCGGGACAGCCCGAGGAGGCCCACGCGCGGGTCGACGGCGCGCAGGTCGCGGCGGCGATCGCCGCCGAGCGGGTGACCCTGTCGCGTCCGTGCCGCCTCGACCCCGCCGCACTCGATGCGTTCCTCGCGGACGACTTCCACGAGTTCGGCCGTTCCGGCGGTGAGCTCACGAAGGCGGGCACCGCTGAACGGGTGGCCAGGGTCACCGCCGAGGATGCCGAGGACGCGGATGAGATCACCGTGGAGAGGCTCCGGGGCCGGCTCGTCGCTGACGGCGTCGTGATGGTGAAGTACACCGCGACGGCTGGTGGCCGACGGACGCACCGGACCTCGCTCTGGCGTCACGACCCGGTCAGGGGTTGGCAGCTGTTCCACCACCAGGGGACGCCGACGGACTGACGAGCTCAGCGGTCAGGGCGTGGTGGCCTCGATGACGCGGGTCAGGGAGGCGTGCAGCGCCTGGAGCTCCCCGACCGGCATACCGAGGGTCGCGATGATCTGCGGGGGGACCTCGAGGGCGCGCTCGCGCAGGGCCAGCCCTCCCTCGGTGAGGGTGATCGCCAGCGCCCGGTCGTCACGCGGGTCCCGGTCGCGGGTCACCAGACCGGCGCACTCGAGCCGCTTGAGCAACGGCGACAGGGTGGCCGGCTCGAGGCTGATGAGGTGACCGATCTCGCGGACGCTGAGCGGCGAGCGCTCCCACAGCGCCAGCATGACGAGGTACTGGGGATGGGTGAGCCCGAGCGGCTCGAGCACCGGCCGGTAGAGGGCGATGACGTTGCGCGTGGCGACGGCGAGCGCGAAGCACACCTGACGGTCGAGCTGGAGCAGGTCGTCCGGGGTGCCGGCTCCCGCACGAGGGTTGCTCGCCGGGGTGGGCCGTCGGCTGGTCATGGCACCTCACTCGTCGACCGTGGCATAGTGTGGACCCTAACAGTTAGTGCACTAACGAATGGAGCCAGATCGTGTCGAGCCGCAGGTCCCATGACGGTCTCTCGATCGGCTACCGCGTCGCCTTCCGGCTGCGGCTGGTCGGCCTGACCATCTTCGGGCCGGCCGAGCTCGGGTCGGCACAGGATCCCAAGATGCAGCTCAAGCGTGAGCGGGACGCGCGCGTGGCGGCCGCACGGGCCGCACGGGCGGCGCGTGCGGCACGTGGAGCCGAAGACTGAGCCCGCGGCGAGCGGGACGACCGGCCGCGTCCGCGATGGTCGGCCCGACGTCGTCTCCGGGGTGAGCGGTGGGGCGGGGGTGTGACCCCGCCGCACTCACGTCGGCTCGAGCAGCCTGCTCCCGATCCGGGTGACCTCCGCGCGCAGGTCGACGTCGCCGATGTCGGCAAGCATCGGGTCCATGCCCACCTGGGCGAGTCCACCGCCGAGGAGCGAGACCCCGATCCGGCGTCGGGTCGACGGCTGCGGCCCGAGGAGCAGCTGGCCAAGGCGCTCGGTGAGGAGCTGGAACTCGGGGTGGGCGTGCACGATGCGCACCGCGTCCGGGTCGCGGAAGAGCGTGGCGTAGACCTGCCGCTCCTCGATCATCAGGTCGACGAGCCCGGCCATGGCAGCCTCGGCGGCGGACGGCGTCCAGGGCGCACCGCCGTCGTCGCCGGTGATCGCATGGAGGGTCTCGAACGCCGGCGCGAGGACGGCCAGGACGATCTCCTCCTTGGCCTTGAACTGGTAGTAGACGGCTGCCTTGGTGACGCCGAGGTGGTCGGCGATCATCTGGAGCGAGGTGCCGCTCACGCCGTACTCGGCGAAGAGGTCGAGGGCCGCCGCAAGGACGCGAGCCCGGGCCGTTCCGCGGGGTGCGAGCGGTCGCGCCATGGTCGCCTCCTGGGCCGCGGTGTCGGGCTGGTGACCGACGTCGCCGTCACGCTACACCGGAGCTAGCCGATCGGCTTGCTCTCACCTAGCCATTCGACTAACTTGGAGGGGTCTTTCCGGCCGACGCCGCCCGGACCCCATCACTCTCGAGAGGCCCCTCGTGGCTGCCTTCCTCTACCGTGTCGGGCGGTGGTCCTTCCGCCGCCGCGGTATCGTCCTGCTCCTCTGGGCGCTCGTCCTCGGCGGGGTCGGCGCCGGCGCGCTCACCCTGTCGGGCCCGACGAGCAACGCGTTCTCCATCCCGGGGACCGAGTCGCAACGGGCGCTCGACCTGCTGACCGAGCGCACCGGCGCCAACGCCGAGGTGGCGACGGCGCGGGTCGTCTTCATCGCGGACGACGGCTCGACCCTCACGGACCCGGCTGCGACGAAGGTGGTCGAGGGCACGGTCGCGTCGCTGGGCTCGCTGCCCCACGTGCGATCCGCCACCGACCCCTATGCCACCCGGTCGGTCTCGCGGGACGGGGGCACCGCCTTCTCGACCGTGACGTATGCCGTCAAGGCGACCGACCTCACCGACGCGGACCGTGCGGCACTGCTGGCCGCCACCCGGTCGGCCGAGGCGGCCGGGGTCGGCGTCGAGGTGGGCGGTGATGCGACCCAGGTCGCGCCGGCCCAGAGCGCGAGCGAGGGCATCGGGCTGCTCGTCGCTGCACTCGTGCTCGTCATCACCTTCGGCTCCTTCGTCGCCGCCGGGCTGCCGTTGCTCACGGCCGTCATCGGCGTCGGTCTCGGCTTCCTCGGGATCGAGGTCGCCAGCGGTTTCGTCGAGCTGAGCTCGACGACGTCGTCGCTCGCCCTGATGCTCGGCCTCGCCGTCGGCATCGACTACGCCTTGTTCATCGTCTCGCGCTACCGGCACGAGCTGCTCCAGCGGCGCAGCCCGCAGGAGGCCATCGGGCGTGCCGTCGGGACCGCCGGCTCCGCCGTCGTCTTCGCCGGGGCCACCGTCGTCATCGCCCTCGCCGCCCTGTCCGTCGTCGGGATCCCGTTCCTGACCCAGATGGGTCTCGCCGCCGCCGCGACGGTCCTCTTCTCCGTCCTCATCGCGTTGACCCTGCTGCCCGCCCTGCTCGGATTCCTCGGCCTCAAGGTGCTCGGTCGACGGGGCCTGGCCTCGCGCGACGCCGAGAGCGACGGCGGTGCGGGTGCGGGACGCCATCGCATGGTCAAGGCGCCTTTCGGGGAGCGCTGGGCGCGTGGGGTGCTCCGGCACCGGGTCGTGGCGCTCGTCGTCACCGTCGCTGCACTCGGCGCCGTGGCCGTGCCCGCCCTCGACCTGCGCCTGGCCCTGCCGTCCGACGGCACGGCCTCCGTGGACACGACCCAGCGACGCGCCTACGACGCGCTCGCCGCGGGGTTCGGCCCCGGTTTCAACGGCCCCCTCATCATCGTGGCCGACCTGGCCACCGCCCCGGACCCGACGACGGCCACCCAGACCATCGCCACCGACCTGGCGGCCGTGCCAGGGGTCGTGGCCGTCACCCCGCCGCAGCAGGACCCCAGCGGCACCACCGCGATCTACTCGGTCATCCCCGCCAGCGGACCCGCGGACGTCGCCACCGAGGACCTTGTGGGCGGCATCCGCGCGGACGCCGCGACGTGGCGCAGCGACACGGGCGCCGAGGTGTACGTCACCGGCACCACGGCCGTCGGCATCGACGTCTCCGAGAAGCTGGCCGGCGCGCTCGGGCCCTACCTCGGGGTCGTCGTCGGCCTCGCGTTCCTGCTGCTCATGCTCGTCTTCCGCAGCCTCCTCGTGCCGCTCAAGGCCGTCGTCGGCTTCCTGCTCAGCGTGGCCGCGGCATTCGGCGCCGTCGTCCTCGTGTTCCAGGACGGTTGGGCCGCAGACCTGCTCGGCGTCGGCGCGACCGGTCCGATCATCAGCTTCCTACCGATCCTGCTCGTCGGGATCCTCTTCGGTCTGGCGATGGACTACGAGGTCTTCCTCGTGACCCGGATGCGGGAGGAGCACGTGCACGGTGCGTCCGCCCACGAGTCCATCGCGCTGGGGTTCCGCCACGGCGCCCGGGTCGTCACCGCGGCCGCAGTCATCATGGTCGGTGTCTTCAGCGGCTTCGTCACGGCGGACGAGCCGGTCATCAAGTCGATCGGCTTCGCCCTCGCAGTGGGTGTTTTCGTCGACGCCTTCCTCGTGCGCATGACCCTCGTGCCCGCCGTGCTGTCCCTGCTCGGTGACCGGGCGTGGTGGCTGCCCCGGTGGCTCGACCGGCTCCTGCCGGACCTCGACGTCGAGGGCGAGCGGCTCACGAGCATGCTCGACGACAACCCACCGAGCGGTCGGTCAGACGACGCCCGCGTCGTCAGCAGGGTGGGCTGAGCACCCATCGCGCGCCGGCGGCGCCTGCGGGATACCGTTCGCTCAGGCTCTCGCGGTGGAGCGCTCCTGTCCGGTGGCGACCTACCCGTCCTGGCGGCCGGGGGTCCAGGGCGGTGGGGCAGACGAGAGGCTGACATGGGACTGCGTGCGACGCTCGGACAACTGGCGCTCAGGATGAGGCCCGTCGACCCCCACACGCACGCGGTGCTCGACGAACGGAGCCGGTGAGCATGTTCGACGCGGTCCTGCGCCGCCGCCTCGCCGGTCCCCTCGAGCGGGCGGCTGCTGCCGTCGACGTCGCGTGGGTCTCACCGAACCGGCTCACCGCGGCGGGTCTCGTCATCGGACTGGGCAGCGCCCTCGCCGCGGCTGCGACGGTGTGGAACCTCGCGCTCGTGCTGTGGCTGGTCTCGCGCGCGATCGACGGGCTCGACGGCGCCCTCGCCCGACACCGAGCCAAGCCCGGTGTGACGCAGGCTGCCGCCGGGTCCGCCTCTGCTGCAGGCGGTTTCCTCGACATCATGGCCGATTTCGTCGTCTACGGATCTACGGTGGTCGGGGTCGCCGTCGGGGCGACTCGCGCCGAGGGCGCCCCCTGGTGGCCCTTTCTGCTCGTCCTGCTCGCGTACTACGTCAACGGGACGGCCTTCCTCGCCTTCTCGTCGATCGCCGAGCGCAGCGGCAGGCAGATCGACGACGGACGCTCGCTCAGCTTCCTCGGCGGGCTCGCGGAGGGTGCGGAGACGATCGTCGTGCACAGCCTGTGGCTCGTCCTTCCTGCGCAGGCCGGCCCGATCGCCATCGGGTGGGCGGTCGTCGTCGGGCTGAGCGGGGCCCAGCGGACCGTCGCGGGGTATGCCGCTCTCCGGTGACCCCCGCGCAGGTCCGGCCGCCCTCCGCAGGCCCGTACAGCGGCGGCGTCGGGGATGCGGCCAGCAGGTCAGGGCGTCGCGCGGGACGCCGGGCGACGGACCCGGCCGACGAGCCGCCGAGAGGAAGGTCTTGACTGGGGTCATGACCACAGACGCCATCCTTCCCACACGCACCCTCGGCACGGCCGAGCCGCTCACCGTCTCCGCCCTCGGTCTGGGCTGCATGGGGATGTCGGAGTTCTACGGCACCGGCGACGAGGGTGAGGCGATCGCGACGATCCACCGCGCGCTCGAGCTCGGCGTCACCTTCCTCGACACGGCGGACATGTACGGGCCCTTCACCAACGAGAAGCTCGTCGGCAAGGCCATCACCGGCCGGCGTGACGAGGTCGTGCTCGCCACGAAGTTCGGCAACGAGCGCGCCGAGGACGGCACCCGCCTCGGCATCAACGGTCGGCCCGACTACGTCCATCGCGCCGCGGACGCCTCCCTCCAGCGTCTCGGCGTCGACCACCTCGACCTCTACTACCAGCACCGCGTCGACAAGACGGTCCCGATCGAGGAGACCGTCGGGGCGATGGCCGAGCTCGTCGCGGCCGGCAAGGTGCGCCACCTCGGCCTGTCCGAGGCCTCGGTCGAGACGATCCGCCGGGCCCACGCGGTGCACCCGATCACCGCCCTCCAGACCGAATACAGCCTCTTCACCCGCCACGTGGAGGACGAGATCCTGCCCACGCTCCGCGAGCTCGGCATCGGTCTCGTGCCCTACTCGCCGCTGGGGCGCGGCATCCTCACCGGCGCGATCACCGCGGAGTCCGACCTCGAGGACGGTGACTCCCGCCGCACCGCGTACTTCCCCCGCTTCCAGGGCGCCGCCCTCGAGAGCAACCTCGCTCTCGTCGCCAAGGTCCGCGAGCTCGCCGAGACCAAGAGCGCGACCGCCGGACAGCTCGCCCTCGCGTGGGTGCTGGCCCAGGGCCCCGACGTCGTGCCGATCCCCGGCACCAAGCGGGTGCGCTACCTCGAGGAGAACGTCGGCGCGGCCGACTTCAGCCTCGATGCCGACGACCTCGCCGCGCTCGAGGCCGCCGTTCCCCGTGACGCGGTCTCGGGTGAGCGGTACGGCGACCTCTCGAGCATCGACGCCTGAGTCGTCACGACTGACGAGGTATGCCGCTGGGCCGGCTCCCCGCGCGGGGAGCCGGCCCAGCGGCAAACCGTCAGGCGATGACCCCACCGCACCTTTCGTAGCCCGGGCGACCACAACGGCGGCAGAACGCTCCCGCGCCCGCAGCCTTCGTAGCCCGGACGACGCAAACGGTGGCAGGAGCGACCGCATCGCGGCGAGGGCGGGGGTGGTCGCCACTGGGCAAAGGTGGTTGTGTGGGTGGATGCGTGTCACTCATCTCGGTCATTCTTGCCTGCTCGTCGAGGTCGCGGAGCGGAGACTGCTCATTGACCCCGGGACGTTCTCGAGCGGTTTCGCCGACCTCCGCGGCCTCGACGCCGTGCTCGTCACCCACAACCACCCGGACCATTTCGACCCCGACGCGGCATCGGCGCTGTTGCGGGCCAACCCGTCCGCGGCCGTGCACACGGATCCGCTCACCGCGGAGAAGCTGAGGGGCGAGGGGCTCACCGCCGTTCCCACCGCTCAGGGCGAGGACTTCGCGATCGGTGACGTCACCGTGTCGCCGGTGGGGGAGCTGCACGCCTTCAACCACGAGGCGATGCCGACGATCCCGAACGTCGGTCTCGTGCTCCGCGCCACCGGCGAGCCGACCCTCTTCCACCCCGGCGACGCCTATGACGCGGAGCCCGGTGAGGTCGACGTCCTCGCCCACCCGCTCAACGCGCCGTGGGCGGCGAGCCGCGACTCCATCGCCTTCGTCGGCCGGATCGCCCCGAAGGTCCTCGTCCCGATCCACGACGCCCTGTTGTCCGACATCGGACGCCGGATGTATGCCGGTCACCTCGAGTCCTTCTCCGGGGTCTCCGATCTCACGGTCCACGACCTGCGCGACGGCGAGTCGGGAACCTTCTGACACCTCGACCGGCCGGCCATCGGGTGGGCCGGGTGAGCCCGGTCAGGCGGCGCTGTCGACCGCGAGACGTGCGGCTCCGACGATGCCGGCCTGGTTGCGCAGCTGGGCCGGGACGATGGGGCAGCGCAGGCGCAGCCTGGGCAGGAACTTCTCCGAGTCCTTGCTGATGCCGCCGCCGACGATGATGAGGTCGGGTGAGAAGAGCTTCTCGATCGTGTCGTAGTAGGTCTGGAGCCGGTCGGCGTAGTCCGACCACGACAGGCCCTCGGCGTCCTTGACCGAGGAGGCGGCGCGGTCCTCCGCGTCGTAGCCGTCGATCTCGAGGTGACCGAGCTCGGAGTTGGGGACGAGGACCCCGTTGTGGATCAGGGCGGTGCCGATCCCGGTGCCGAGCGTCGTGAGGATGACGAGACCGTCGACGCCACGGGCCGCGCCGTAGTACATCTCGGCGAGCCCGGCGGCGTCGGCGTCGTTGAGGACCGTGACGGCCCGACCGGTGTGCTCCTGGATGAGCTTCTCCGCGTCGAGGTTCATCCACGCCGCGTCGATGTTCGCGGCCGACAGGACCGTGCCCCGGATGACGACCGCGGGGACGGTGACCCCGATCGGGGAGTCGCCGGTCTGCTCGGCGAAGTGGTCGACGATCTCGTCGACCACCGCGGCCACGGCGTCCGGTGTCGCGGGCTTCGGCGTGAGGATCTTCAGCCGGCTCTCGGCGAGGTCACCCTTCTTGAGGTCGACGGGTGCGCCCTTGATGCCGCTGCCGCCGATGTCGATGCCGAGGGGCGTGCCCTTCTTGCCCATGGTCCCTGCTTCCTGGTCTCGCCGGTGTGTCCGGTCGGTCGGGTGGAGTCCGGCGTCGGCCGGTGGGCGCGCTGCTCGTGCAGCGCACCGTCGCGCTCGTCATGACCCTAAGGGAGGTGGGTCACGGCTGCGTGAGGATCTCGTTGCCGCTCTCGGTCACGAGGATGGTGTGCTCGAACTGGGCCGACCGCGAACGGTCCTTCGTGACGACGGTCCAGCGGTCGTCCCACATCTCCCACCCGGCGCCGCCGAGGTTGAGCATCGGCTCGACGGTGAAGGTCATCCCCACCTCGATGACGGTGTCGTACTGAGGGGCGGCGTCGTAGTGCGGCACGATGAGCCCGGAGTGGAACTCGAGGCCGATGCCGTGCCCGGTGAAGTCGCGCACCACGCCGTAGCCGAAGCGCTTGGCGTAGCTCTCGATGACCCGCCCGATGACGTTGATCTCGCGGCCCGGCCGGGCCGCGCGGATGCCCCGCATCATCGCCTCGTGGGTGCGTTCGACGAGGAGCCGCGACGGCTCGTCGACCTCGCCGACGAGGTAGGTCGCGTCGGTGTCGCCGTGGACACCGTCGACGTATGCCGTGACGTCGATGTTGACGATGTCGCCGTCGTCGAGCGGCCGGGCGTCGGGGATGCCGTGGCAGATGACCTCGTTGACACTCGTGCAGACGGACTTCGGGAAGGCCTTGTAACCGAGCGGGGACGGGTAGGCACCGTGGTCGAGCAGGTACTCGTGGGCGACGGCGTCGAGCTCGTCGGTCGTCACGCCGGGCGCGATCCGCTCGGACGCGGCAACCATTGCGCGGGCCGCGATCCGTCCCGCCCGTCGCATCTTCTCGATCGTCTCGGCGTCCTTGATGCGCAGGTCACCGTCCTCGCGGGGGTCGGCCACCCCGACGTAGTGCGGTCGGTCGATCGAGGCCGGGACCGGTCGGCGCGGACTGAGCGCGTGGGGGGCCACGCTGGCGTACGTGAGCGGCATACGGTGGAGTCTAGGGTCGGCGCGGGACGCCGGCCCACGGCGGGCGGGGCCCACCGGATCCGCGAGCAGGGAGGCACGACGATGAGCTTCTGGTACAACGTCGACACGGGCAAGGTCGAGGACGATGACCACCGCAGCCGGGGCGAGCAGGTGCTCGGCCCCTACGCGACCGAGGCCGAGGCCCGCGCGGCGCTGGACCGCGCCCACGCCAACACCGACAAGTGGGACGCCGAGGACCGCGCCTGGAACCAGACCGGCTCCGCGTCGCTGGACGACGACGAGGAGCTCGAGGACTGACCCGGGCCGCTCGCCCTAGCGGTCGAAGCTGTGCTCGGCCGCCGGGAAGGCTCCCGACTCGACCTCGGCGGCGTAGGCGCGGGCCGCCTCGGTGAGGGTGCCGCGCAGGTCGGCGTACTGCTTGACGAAGCGGGGGGTGCGGCCGGCGCGCAGGCCGGCGAAGTCGCTCCAGACGAGGACCTGCGCGTCCGTGCCCGGGCCCGCGCCGATGCCGACGGTGGGGATCGCCAGCTCCCGGGTCACCCGCTCGGCGACGGGGGCCGGCACCATCTCGAGCACGACGGCGAAGGCACCCGCCGCCTCGAGGGCAAGGGCGTCCGCCACGAGGGCGTCCCCGGCGTCGCCCCGGCCCTGGACGCGGTAGCCACCGAGCTGGTGCTCACTCTGCGGCGTGAAGCCGAGGTGGGCCATGACGGGGATGCCGGCATCCGTGAGCAGCCGCACGAGCGGGACCATCGGCCGGCCGCCCTCGAGCTTCACCGCGTGGGCGAGGCCCTCCTTCATCAGCCGCACGGCACTGTCGAAGCCCTGCTGCGGCGAGCCACCGTAGGAGCCGAAGGGCAGGTCGGCGACGACCATCGCGCGCCGGGCCGCCCGGCTGACGGCGCGCACGAGCGGGATCATCTCGTCGAGCGTCACCGGCACCGTCGTCTCGTGGCCGAGGACGTTGTTGCCGGCGGAGTCGCCGACGAGCAGCACGGGGATTCCGGCCTCGTCGAAGATCTCGGCGGCATACATGTCGTATGCCGTCAGCATGGCCCAGCGGCGCCCCTCCGCCTTGAGCGCGTGCAGGTGGGGGATCCGGACCCGTCGCATCGAGCCCGGAGCGCCGGGCGCACCCACCGCTCCGGACGACGGTGACCCGCTGCCGTAGGGGCTGGGCTGCTCACCCGTGGCAGGGGTCGCGTCGTCAGCCATGGGCCCGAGCATAGACCGGCCTCCCCACGCCGAGGAGGTCCCGCTCAGACACCGCGGGGGGCACGATCTTCCGCCGAGGACCACCCAATTGGTAAGTATTTGTTAAAGAAACAGGACCAGCCCCCATTTTGTGCCGCAACTGTGTTCGGATACGCGAGGCGCCGATCGGCGCACTCACACAGGAGGACACACTTTGAACAAGCGTCATTGGAGTGCTGTGTCGGGGTTGGCCGTGGGGGCGCTCGTCGTCACCGGTCTCACCGCCCCGATTCAGGCTCAGGCAACGCCGGCGAGCAAGATCCCCGTGAGCGGTGACCCTGCTGCGGCGCAGGCGTCGAAGTCCGACAACCTGCCGAACCCGCTCGCCTCGGCGCAGTCGGCGGCCCGAGCCGATGCCGTCGAGCAGCTCGTCAAGGGCGAGGCCTCGACCAAGGTGATCAACGGCAACCGGGTCATCGAGGTCAAGAGCTCGGCCAAGGACCGGCACGGCAAGAAGCAGAAGTCGAAGTACATCAACTACCCGGTCGACCGTGAGGAGGACATCTTCACCGTCCTCACCGACTTCGGCACGGGCACCGTCGCTGGGCAGTCGGCCGCCGCCGGCCCCGTCCACAACACCATCCCGCAGCCTGACCGCAAGTGGGACAAGAGCGCGACGGACGACAACTCGACCTACTGGCTGCCGAACTTCGACCGGGCCCACTACATGGACCTCATGTTCGGCAAGACCGACTCGTTCCGCGACTTCTACCTCAAGCAGAGCAACGGCCGCTTCGTCGCCAACGGTGACGTGTCCGACTGGGTGCAGGTCCCCTACAACGAGGCGCGCTACGGCTCGAACTCGGTGCCGCAGTCCAACGGCTACTGGAACTACATCAAGGACACCGCGACGGCCTGGTACAACGCCCAGAAGAAGGCCGGCAAGACCGACGCCCAGGTCGCGACGTACCTCAAGCAGTTCGACAAGGTCGACCGCTACGACTACGACCACGACGGCAACTTCAACGAGCCCGACGGCTACATCGACCACTTCCAGGCGATCCACGCCGGTGAGGGCGAGGAGGCCGGCGGCGGCGCCCAGGGCACGGACGCCATCTGGAGCCACCGCTGGTACGCCTACTCCAACCAGGCCGGCGTCTCCGGCCCGACGTTCAACAAGCTCGGCGGTGTGCCGCTCGGCAACAGCGGCATGTGGATCGGTGACTACACCACGGAGCCCGAGAACGGCGGCCTCGGCGTGTTCACCCACGAGTTCGGCCACGACCTCGGCCTGCCCGACCTCTACGACACCGCCGGTGGCGACAACAGCACGGGCTTCTGGACCCTCATGAGCTCTGGCTCGTGGTTGTCCCAGAGCAAGACCGAGATCGGCTCCAAGCCGGGCTACATGGGCCCGTGGGAGAAGCTCCAGCTCGGCTGGCTCGACTACGCGACGGTCGACTACGGCAAGAACAAGACGATCAACCTCGGCCCGGCCGACAAGGTCGTCGTCGACAAGAAGAGCAAGGACGAGAACAGCTACGGCGTCAAGCCGCAGGCCATCGTCGTCCCGCTGCCGGAGCGCACCGTCACGACGGTCCGCAACACGCCCCACTCGGGCAAGGCGGAGTGGTGGAGCGGCTACGGCAACGACCTCACCGCGACGCTCGCCAAGACGGTCGACCTGACGTCGGCGAAGTCGGCCTCGATCTCGGCCTTCGTCCAGGGCAACCTCGAGGTGGACTACGACTTCCTGTACGGCGAGGTCAGCACGGATGGCGGCTCGACCTGGGCCCCGACCGGTGCCCCGGTCAACGGCGTCTTCGGCTGGACCCAGAAGACCTGGGACCTGTCCGCGTGGGCCGGCCAGTCGGTCATGTTCCGCTTCCGCGTCGCCACCGACGGTGGCGTCGAGAGCGAGGCCTACCTCGACGACATCACCCTGACCAAGGACGGCGTCGCCGGCCCGGTCGATGATGTCGAGTCCGGTGCCAACGGCTGGACCGCCAGCTCGTTCAGCATCTCGAGCGGCACGACCTCCCGCCAGGTGCAGGACGTCTACTACGCCGAGAACCGCGTCTACAGCAACTACGACAAGGGCCTCAAGACCGGTCCGTACAACTTCGGCTGGGGCAACACCCGTCCGAACTGGGTCGAGAAGTTCCCCTACCAGAACGGGCTCCTCGTCTGGTTCAGCAACGGTGAGCAGACCAACAACAACACCTCTGCCCACCCCGGCTCCGGTCTCGTCCTGCCGGTCGACGCTCGCCCCAAGGCGATCAAGTTCCCGGACGGAGCGCTGCTCGGCAACCGTCGTCAGCCCTTCGACGCGACCTTCGGTCGGGAGCGCACCGACATGGTGACCTTCCACCGCAACGGCTACGGGGTCACCCTGAAGTCGGCGCCGGGGATCCCGACGTTCGACGACAGCGACCCGCTGCGCTACTGGGACTCGACGAACCCGTGGGGCTCCACGGCCGTCGCCGGCATGGGCGTCAAGATGACGGTCCAGAAGACGTCGGGCAAGAACCACGAGAACATGACGGTTCGCGTCACGACCAAGAAGTAGTCCCCACCCGGGACGACAGCACCACAGCACGACAGCACCACGGCACGACAGCACGACGAGCGGGCCCCCGGGGATCTCCCCGGGGGCCCGCCCCGTTGTCGGCGGGCCCCGCCACGGGCGGCGGTGTGCCGTCGAGCGGGCCCGCGCTGGGCGGCATACCGTCGCCCGGGGACGAGACGCCGCACCCGGCTCCCGTCCGGCGGCGCGTCCCTTTACACCCGCGAAACAGCGATGCGGCAGGATCGACACATGAACCGTCAGGAAGAGTTCGTGCTCCGCACGATCGAAGAGCGCGACATCCGATTCGTCCGACTCTGGTTCACGGACGTGCTCGGCACGCTGAAGTCCGTGGCCGTGGCGCCCGCCGAGCTCGAGGGCGCCTTCGCCGAGGGGATCGGCTTCGACGGTTCGGCGATCGAAGGCTTCGCCCGCATCTACGAGGCCGACATGCTCGCCAAGCCCGACCCCTCGACCTTCCAGATCCTCCCGTGGCGCGGTGACCCGCCCGGCACGGCCCGGATGTTCTGTGACCTCCAGCTGCCCGACGGGGCGCCGAGCTTCGCGGACCCGCGCCACGTGCTCCAGCGCTCCCTCGACAAGGCCGCCGAGCTCGGGTTCACCTTCTACACCCACCCCGAGATCGAGTTCTACCTGCTCCACCAGGATCGGGACGCCTCAGGACGGCCCGTGCCCATCGACGACGCCGGCTACTTCGACCACGTCCCGCACGGCACCGGCCACGACTTCCGCCGGGCCGCGATCACGATGCTCGAGAACATGGGCATCTCGGTGGAGTTCAGCCACCACGAGACGGGCCCGGGACAGAACGAGATCGACCTGAGGTATGCCGACGCGCTGAGCACCGCCGACAACATCCAGACCTTCCGCACCGTCATCAAGGAGGTCGCGCTCAGCCAGGGCATCTACGCGACCTTCATGCCGAAGCCGTTCGCGGACCACCCCGGGTCGGGGATGCACACCCACCTCTCGCTCTTCGAGGGTGACACCAACGCCTTCTACGAGGCGGGGGCGCCCTACCAGCTGAGCAAGGTCGGGCGGCAGTTCGTCGCCGGGCTGCTGCGGCACGGCGCCGAGACCGCGGCCGTGACCAACCAGTGGGTCAACTCCTACAAGCGGCTCTGGGGTGGGGGAGAGGCCCCGGCCCACCTCACGTGGGGGCACAACAACCGTTCGGCGCTCATCCGCGTCCCGATGCACAAGCCGAACAAGGGCCAGTCGACGCGGGTGGAGGTCCGCTCGCTCGACGCCGCCTGCAACCCCTACCTCGCCTTTGCGGTCCTGCTCGGCGCCGGCCTCAAGGGCATCGAGGAGGGCTACGAGCTGCCGCCCGAGACCGAGGACGACGTGTGGAGCCTGACCGACTCCGAGCGTCGAGCGATGGGGATCAACCCGCTGCCCTCCTCGCTCGGCCGCGCCCTCGAGGTGATGGAGCAGAGCGAGCTCGTCGCCGACATCCTCGGCGAGCACGTCTTCGACTTCTTCCTGCGCAACAAGCGCCAGGAGTGGCAGGACTACCGCCGCGAGGTCAGCCACTTCGAGATCGAGCGCTATCTCCCGCGCCTCTGACCGGATGACCGCCCGCACCTCGACCCAGACCGGCACGCTCGCGCGGCTCGGCTTCGCCGACCCCGCCCGGGCCGCCGGCCTGCTCGCGGACCGCGCCCTCGCCCCGCTGCTCGACCCCGAGCACGGCTGCCCCGACGACCTGCTCGCGGCCGTGGGGGACACGGCCGACCCCGACCAGGCCCTGCTCGGGTTGGTCCGGATGATGGAGTCGCTCGCGGCCCGGACGTCAGGCGCCCCCGATGCCGAGTCGGGCACGGCGGCGCTCGTCAGCCTGCTGTGCGCGGACGGGGTCGGGCGCCGGCGCGTCCTCGGGGTCCTCGGCGTCTCGACGGCCCTCGTCGACCACCTCGTGCGCCACCCGGAGCAGTGGGTCGATGCGGCCCGGGCCGAACGGCACGCCGCGCAGGAGGTCCGTGACGAGCTCGTGGCGGCCGTCACCACCGGGCGGGCCGGCCGGAGCGCGCTCGACGTGCTGCGGATCGAGTACCGGCGGGGTCTGCTGCGGATCGCCGCGCTCGACGTCACGGCCGCCGACCCGCTCACCATCATGCCGATGGTCGGCGAGGCGCTGGCCGAGCTCGCCGAGGGCGCACTCGAGGCCGCCCTGGCGATCGCCCGGGAGGAGTATGGCCCGGGCCACGAGCAGTGCCGCCTCGCGATCATCGGGATGGGCAAGACCGGCGGCGGCGAGCTCAACTACGTCAGCGACGTCGACGTCATCTTCGTCGTCGAGCCGGCCGAGGGCGTCGAGGAGGAGGTCGCGATCCGGATCGGCACCACCCTCGCGACCTCGACGATGCGGGCCTGCTCCCAGCCGAGCGCGGAGGGGAGCCTGTGGCCCGTCGACCCCGCCCTGCGACCCGAGGGCAAGCAGGGGCCGCTCGTGCGGACCGTGAGCAGTCACAAGGCCTACTACGTTCGGTGGGCCAAGACGTGGGAGTTCCAGGCACTGCTCAAGGCGTGGGTCTCGGCCGGTGACCGGGACCTCGGCCTGCGGTACAAGGCGGAGATCTCCCCCTTCGTCTGGGAGGCGGCGAGCCGCGACCACTTCGTCGAGGACTGCCAGGCGATGCGCCGCAGGGTCGAGCAGAACGTGCCCGCCAACGAGGCGGCCCGCCAGCTCAAGCTCGGTCCGGGCGGCCTGCGTGACGTCGAGTTCAGCGTCCAGCTGCTCCAGCTCGTCCACGGCCGCACCGACCCGCGGCTGCGTTCGGCCACGACGCTCGAGGCCCTCTCGGCCCTTGCCAAGGGAGGGTACGTCGGCCGGGACGACGCCGAGGCGCTCGACCACGCCTACCGGCACCTGCGCTGCCTCGAGCACCGGATCCAGCTGCACCGGCTGCGGCGGACCCACCTCATGCCGGAGTCCGAGGCCGACCTGCGCCGGCTCGGCCGTTCGATGGGCCACCGCACGACGCCTGCGAAGGCCGTCGTCGCCGACCGGCAGGCGATCGCCCGTGAGGTGCGACGCATCCACGAGCGGCTCTTCTACCGTCCCCTCCTCGCGGCGGCCGCGCGGCTGACCCCCACCGAGGCCCGGCTCAGCCCCGAAGCGGCCCGCCAGCGCCTCGCCGCGCTCGGCTTCCGCGACCCCGCGGGCGCGATGCGTCACCTCGAGGCGCTGACGGCCGGGGTGACCCGGCGGGCCGCGATCCAGCGCACCCTCCTGCCTGTCATGCTCGGCTGGTTCGCCGACGAGGCGGACCCCGACGCGGGGCTGCTGTCCTTCCGTCGGGTCTCCGACGAGCTGGGCACGACGCACTGGTACCTCAAGATGCTGCGCGACGAGGGTCGGGCAGCCGACCGGCTCGCCCACTGCCTCGCGCGCAGCCGGTATGCCGCCGACCTGCTCGTCCGCTCGCCCGAGAGCGTGTCCATCCTCGGGGACCCGGCCGGGCTCGTACCGCGCACCCGCGAGGCCCTCGTCGCGACGATGAGCTCGGCCGCCGGGCGCCGCGACGAGGCCGCCGAGGCCGTCACGGCGATCCGGGCCCTGCGTCGGCACGAGCTGCTCCGGATCGTGATGGCCGACCTCGTCGGGGAGATCGACCTGCACGGGGTGGGCCGGGCTCTCACCGACCTCACCGCCGCGCTCATCCAGGTGACGCTCGACACCGTCATCGCCGATGCCGAGCAGCGCGACGGCCAGCCCCTCGGGGGCGAGATCCTCGTCGTCGGGATGGGCAGCCTCGGCGGCGGCGAGCTCGGGTACGCCTCCGACGCGGACGTCATGTTCGTGCACCGCCCGCACCCCGGAGCCGACGAGGGCGACGTCCAGGTGCGGGCCACCGCGGTCGTGCAGGAGGTCAAGAAGCTGCTGTCCGGCCCCGGGCCCGACCCGCAGATCGGTCTCGACGCCGACCTCCGTCCCGAGGGCAAGGCCGGGCCCCTCGTGCGCAGCCTCGACTCCTACCGCACCTACTACGAGCGCTGGGCGCTGACGTGGGAGTTCCAGGCCCTGCTGCGGGCGACCCCCATCGCGGGGCCCGCCGACCTCGGCGCGGCCTTCCTCGAGCTGATCGACCCGCTGCGGTGGCCTGCCGAGGGACTCACCGCGACCCAGCAGCGCGACATCCGGACGATGAAGGCGCGGATCGAGTCCGAGCGGCTGCCTCGCGGTGCCGACCCCCGGGCCCACATCAAGCTCGGCCGCGGAGGCCTGACCGACGTCGAGTGGACCGTCCAGCTGCTCCAGCTCCAGCACGCCCACCACGTGCCGGGGCTGAGGGTCACCGGGACGCTCGCCGCGCTCGACAGCCTGGCGGAGGCAGGGATCCTCGAAGCCGAGGACGCGAAGGTCCTTCGGGAGGCGTGGCGGCTGGGCTCGATGATCCGCAATGCCGGCGTCCTCTGGCGGGGCAGGCCCGTCGACAGCGTCCCGAGCGACCTGCGGGATGCCGAGGGGGTGGGGCGGATCATCGGGCGGCCCGCGGGTGAGGCGACGGTCCTCGCCCAGCTGTGGAGGCGGGTGGCCCGCCGATCCAGACAAACTTCTGATTTCAACTTTTACGACCACCCTCCTCGGGGTAGCGTCATCCCGTGAACCAGAGCGAGGGCGCGGGCGGCAGGCCGCCCTCCTACCTCGAAGTCTTCAAGGTGCCGCGGTACCTGCCGTTCTTCCTGGCCGGAGCGCTGTCGCTGTGGGGGGACTACATCGCGCGCGTCACCATCGCGGCTGTCGTCTTCCAGCGGACCGGCTCACCCCTCGCGACGGCGACCACCCTCGCGGTCAGCCTGATCCCCACCTTCTTCGGGCGCAGTCTCGTGGGGCCGGTCGTCGACCGCTTCCCCTACAAGTGGGTCCTCATCTGGTCCCACCTGTCGCGCGGAGCCTGCGTCGTGGTCCTCCTGTGGCTCGTCGTGCTCCACGCCAGTCTCGTCTGGATCTTCCTCGCGCTGTTCCTGCTCGAGCTCATCGGGGGTGCGTCGACGGCCTCGAACATGGTGCTGCTCACCGACCTCTTCGAGGACGACAAGCACCTCTACTCCCGTGCCGTCGGCCTCGCCGCGATCTCCGAGCAGTTCAACCAGGCCATCGGCCTCGCGATCGGGGGGAGCCTGATCGCCGTCGTCGGCCACCGGGCCGGGCTGCTCGTCGACCTCGCCAGCTTCCTCGTCGCGGCCTTCGTCGTGCTGCTCGTCGTGCCGGTGCGAGCGGTGCGAGGCACCCGCGGCAAGGGGCTGCGCGGGTTCGTGTCAGACCTCGCGTCGGCGACGGGTGACCTCGTCCGGCACCCCGTCCTCGCGCGGCTCGTCGCCCTGAGCGCGGTGGCCACCCTCGGGATCGCGGCGCCGGAGGCCCTCGCGATCCCGATCGCCGGACAGAACGGGTGGGGCGGTGTGCTGATGGCCTCCCCGATCGTCGGTGCCGTGTTCGGGATCCTCGTCATCGGGCGCTTCGACGTGCACATCCAGAACCGGTCGATCATCCCCCTCGCGCTGGTCATGCCGCTGCCGCTGCTGCTCACCGCGCTGCACCCGCCGATCATCGTCGTGGCCGCCCTCTTCTTCCTCAGCGGCACGATGCAGGCCTTCATGGTGCCGCTCCAGGCGACCTTCGCCCTCGTCACCCGGCCGGAGCTGCGCGGGCGGATCTTCAGCCTGGCCGGCTCGGTCTCGGTCGCGGCGGCGGGAGTGTCGTTCCTCGTCGCCGGGTGGCTCGGCGGGCACACCAACGACCCCCTGGTCGGCGTTGCGCTGAGCGCGGCCGTCACGCTCATCGCCCTGGGTGGTGTGGCAGTCACCTGGCCCCACCAGCAGGTGCAGGCCGAGGTCGCCCGGGCGTATGCCGCACGCGTCCCCGATCGCCCCGCCCATCCGCCCCGCCCGGACGACGCCCCCGACGCGGCCAGGCGCACCGAGGCCTCGATCCAGCCCGAGTGAGCCCGAGTTGAGCCCGAGTTGAGCCCGAGTTGAGCCCGGGTGAGCCGGCCCGTCCCCTCGTCGAGACGGCTCGCGCCCGGCACCGAGGGTGCCGGGCGCGAGCCGGGTCCGTGCGGGAGGGGAGTGGGTCAGCTCCAGCGCATGCCGTTCTGGACGAGCAGGCCGTGCCAGGTGGAGTTCCACGTGACCCCGTTCACGCCGAGGCCGTGGGCCTTCTGCCAGGCCTTGAGCTTGGCCGTGGTGATCGGGCCGAAGTAGCCGGTGGCGGGGGAGACCCCGAGCGCCTGCTGCAGGACGGTGACGGCCGAGCCGGACATGCCGGCACGCAGCTGTATGCCCGAGCGCGGGACGAGCGACTTGAGCCGGGTGCTGGCGCCGGCGGGCGCCGTCACCGTGGCGTAGCGGGGACAGGGCGTGGCCCGCGCTCCCATGTACCCGAAGGCCCAGTTGAGGTCCTTCGTCCGGCACGGACCGTAGTCGACCGGAGCGACCCGCTTGGTCCAGTACGAGGTGCGCCCCATCGCGCCCTCCCACGACAGGCTGAGGTGGACGTGGTTGCGGTGGCAGGCGGTGTCGTACGAGGTGGAGGGGGTCGCGGCGCAGGTGCTGTAGGCGCGCCAGCCCTCCGAGGACCGGTAGGAGCTCCACATCTTGTTGTTCCAGATGATGTACATGATGCCGAGCCGGCGCGCGTTGGCGTAACGGTTGCCCGCCTTGTCGGTCGCGAGCAGCCACGAGATGAGCGCGGTGGCCTCGGCCCTCTCGGCGGTGTTGCGCACGTTGAAGAAGGAGTCGATGGCCCGGCCGTCGTAGTGCTCGGACGAGGGGCTCGACACCCCGCCGCAGCTGCGCGAGAGGCCGTAGGTGGCGCCGTAGGTCGTCTTGAGCAGCTGGGCGAGCTTGAGCGCGCCCGGACGGGTCACGGCCTCGCAGGCGGTGGCCGGCACGTAGGGGGACAGGCCCTCGACTGCAGATGGGAGGCCGGTGGGGGTCGGGGGAACGGGAACGGTGGCCGCCTCGGCCGACGGCGCGACGAACGAGAGCAGGCTGAGGGCGAGGGCAGCGGCGGCGAGGATGCTGGTGGAGCGCAGGCGTGAGATCGCAGAGGTGCGGGGCATGCGTGGAACTCCCTGGGACGGGACGGTCCACCGGCCCGGGACTGGGCGCGGCGGCATGGTGATCCCGGCGCCCCCGAACGTCCGGTGGGGACCGGGATTCGGAGGAAGACGGGCTGCGGCACTTTAACCCATTTGTCGCTTTAATACCACAGCCTGAACCCTCTGCTGGATCGGCCCCTCCGCGTCGGGTGGAGCCGTCGGCGATTCAGTCGCGGCGGCGCCGCGCGCGGAGATCCGCGACGCTGGCGACGAGGGCCACGGCCACGATGACGGCAGCCACCCGGAGCGCGACGGCCGCGCCCTCGCCGGAGGGTGTCGTGTGGGCGAAGTAGACCGCCCCGATGAGGGCGATGCCCGCAGCCGTGCCGATGCGCTGGCCGGTCTGGAGCAGCCCACCGGCCGTGCCCGCCCGCTCGACCGGGATGGCAGCCAGGGTGAGCGTCACGTTCGGTGAGATGACGAGGCCGCTGCCGAGGCCGGCCACGAGCAGCGGCGCGGCGAGGGCCCAGCCGGTGACCGAGCCGGTGACGACCCCGAGCACGACGTCGACGACGACGAGGGAGAGCAGCACCGTGAGCAGGCCGACGGTGACGAGCGCGCGCCCGAAGCGGTTGACGAGGCGTCCACCGACCGTCGCGGTCACGGCTGACCCCGCCGCGAAGGGTGTGATGGCGAGGCCGGCGAGCAGGGGGGTGTAGCCGAGCGACTCCTGGAAGTAGATGGTGAGCACGAAGAAGATGCCCGTGAACCCTGCGAAGTAGAGCGCCCCGACCGCCGCCCCCGAGGGGTATCCCGGCACGGAGAAGAGGTCAAGGTTGACCAGCGGGCTGCGACCCCGGCTCGTGTAGGCGCGCTCCCACGCCCAGAAGGCGACGACGACGGCCGCGCCGACGAGCGCGATCCACCAGGGCACGGACGGCTGGCTGCCTCGACCGGTCTCGACGAGGGGCAGCAGCAGCGCGAGCACGGCGAGCCCGAGCAGGACCACCCCGACGGGATCGAGGTCGAGGCGGGATCGGCTGGAGCGCGCCGGCGGTGCGGGCAGCCAGAGCCGGGCCAGCACGACGGCGCCGATGGCGACCGGGAGGTTGACGAAGAAGATCCAGCGCCACCCGACCTCGACCCCGAGCACGCTGATGATGGTGCCGCCGACGATCGGTCCGATGGCGGTGGACAGGCCGATCGTCGTGCCGAGCATCCCGAACGCCCGCCCGCGCTCCTTGCCGGTGAACAGCTCCTGGATGAGGCCGGAGACCTGGGGGTTGAGGATGCCGCCTGCGGCACCCTGCACGAGTCGGGCCACGACGAGCAGCAACGCCGTCGGGGCGAGGCCGCAGGCAAGGCTCGAGAGACCGAAGAGGAGCACCCCGATGATGAACACGGTCCGTCGGCCGATCGCGTCGCCGATCCGCCCGGCGGGCACGAGGGTCAGGCCGAACGTGAGGGCGTATCCGGAGACGACCCACTGGAGGTCGCTCGGCGTCGCGTCGATGCCGGTCTGGATGGACGGGAGCGCGACGTTGACGATGCTGACGTCGAGCAGCGTCATGAAGCCGGCGACGAGACAGACCGTCAACGCCTTCCACCGGCGAGGATCGGGGGCCGACGGTGGTGTCTTCGGGGTGGACCCCTCAGTGGTCGGCGGCTGGGGTGTGTCGCCGCCGTTGGCAGCCGTGGTGGTCTCGCTCACTCGACGATTCTCTCCCGGCGAGACTCGCCGCGCACCGGCGCCCCACGTCCGCCGGCGCCACTGGCGCAGCTGGGCGGTCCCGTCGGCTTCGCAGAACCCGGCCCATGAGCGGCTGCTCGCGTGGTGGACTGGGACCCCACGGGGTCAGCAGGTCGACCCGAGCTGTCCGGTCGACGGTGACCCCACGACACGCGAGGACGACCCGATGAGCAGCTTCACGATCACGACCACGGTCACCGACACCTACGACGACACCGTCACGGCGGTGCGCGCAGCCCTCAAGGACCAGGGTTTCGGCATCCTGACGGAGATCGACCTGAAGGCGGTCCTCAAGGAGAAGCTCGACGTCGACATCGACCCCCAGGTGATCCTTGGGGCGTGCCGGCCCCCGCTGGCCTACGAGGCGATCCGGGTCGACCCGTCGATCGCGTCGGTGCTGCCGTGCAACGTCGTCGTGCGCGCGCTCGACGAGCAGACGTGCCTCGTCGAGGCCTTCGACCCGGACGCGATGATGGGCCTGTCCGACAGCCCTGCCCTCGCGACGGTCTCGGCAGATGCCCGGCAGCGCCTCGTGGCCGCCTTCGCGGCGCTCGACGGCCCGCGGTGAGCGGGCGGCCCGGATAGTCCGATGGCCGACCGCATCCTCGTCGTCGACGACGAGCCGAAGATCTGTGCGGTGCTCCGGGCCTACCTCGAGGCGGACGGGTTCGAGGTGCTCGAGGCCGGGACGGGGGAGGCCGCCGTCTCCGCGGTGACGGCGCCGGACGACCGGACGGCACTGGTGCTGCTCGACATCGGGCTGCCGGACGTCGACGGGCTCGAGGTCCTGCGGCGCATCCGAGCGCACCGTGACCTGCCGGTCATCCTCGTGACCGCGCGAGCCGAGGAGCTGGACACGATCATCGGTCTGCGCGTCGGGGCGGACGACTACGTGACGAAGCCCTTCAGCCCGCGTGAGGTGGTGGCCCGGGTCCACTCGGTGCTGCGGCGGGCCCGCCCGCCCGTCTCCGGGGCGGGACCGGGGGAGCCGGTCTCGTCTGTCGCGACGGGCGCTGCGAGTGAACCCGAGGAAGTGCTGCGCTTCGACCGCCTCGTCATCGACCTCGGCCGCCGGGAGATCCTGCGGAAGGCGCCAGAGGGGTGGTCCCCGGTCGAGCTCTCGAGCCTGGAGTTCGACCTCCTCGTGGCCCTCGCGAGCAACCCCGGCCGCGTGTACTCGCGAGCCCAGCTGCTCGAGAAGGTCTGGGGTTACGACTTCTACGGTGACGAGCGGGTCGTCGACGTGCATGTCGCCAGCATGCGCAGGGCGGTGGGCGACGACGCGACCCGGCCGTCCGTCATCGGAACCATCCGGGGGGTCGGTTACAAGTTCCTGTTGCCGGCGACCGGAGGTGCCCGGTGAACCGGCTCGTGACCCGACTCATCCTGTCGCACCTGCTCGTCGCTCTCGTCGGCGCGAGCGTGACCTTCCTCGTCGTCCGCCAGCTCGCCCCGGCGATCTTCGACGAGAGCCTGCGCCTGGGCGCCCAGATGGGGGGCCGTCAGGGCCAGATGGACCCGGCGACCACCGGGGCCCTCCGCACGCAGGTCGGGGACGCGGTCAACCGGGCGCTGCTCGTGGGCGCGCTCGTGGGCATCGCGGTGGCAGCGGCATTCGGGGTGATCGCCTCGAGGCGCCTGCTCCGGCCGATCGTCGCGATCCGGGCGGCGGCGCGGAGGCTCGCGACCGGGCGTTACGACGTGGTCGTCCCGGTCCCCGAGGAGCGGGAGCTGGCCGAGCTCGCCGGCGACGTCAACACTCTCGCCGGGGCCCTGGCCACCACGGAGACGCGCCGAACGCGGTTGATCGCCGAGGTCGCCCACGAGATGCGCACTCCGCTGACGGTCGTCCACGCCAACCTCGAGGGGATGGTCGACGGGGTTGTTCCGACGACGGCCGAGCAGCTCGGCTCCGTCGAGGCCGAGGTGAGCCGGCTGGGGCGGCTCGTCGACGACCTGTCGGCGTTGTCCCGGGTGGCGGAGGGGGCGGCGTCGCTCGACCTGGAATCCGTCGACCTCGGGCTCATCGTGCGATCGGCCTCTGCGCGCCTCGAACCCCAGGCCCGCGACGCCGGCCTCACCCTCGGCGTCGAGCCGTCGGAGCAGGGCGCGTCGACCCGTGACCCGCTCCTGGTCCGGGCCGACCCGGACCGCCTCGCCCAGGTCGTGACCAACCTCGTCGGTAACGCAATCCGGGCGACCCCGGCGGGGGGCAGCGTGACCGTGCGGCTGAGACGTGAGGGTCAGCTGGCCGTGGCCGAGGTGGTCGACACCGGCGTCGGCATCGACGCGGCGGACCTCGAGCGGGTCTTCGAGCGGTTCGTCCGCATCGAGCACCCGGCCGCGGTCCCCGGCGCGAGTCCCGGGCGCGGCAGCGGGATCGGGCTGACCATCGCCCGGGCCCTCGTCGAGGCACAGGGTGGCACCCTCGTGGCCACGTCGGCCGGCGCGGGGAGGGGTGCAACGTTCACGGTGCGTCTCCCGTTGCAGCGCTGACGTGGCGCCGAGGGTGGCTCGACCCACGGATCAGCCGATCTGGCAGGTGCCGTCACCGCCGCCCGCCCCCGCGCCACGGCGCGAGCCGCGACCTTCGGAACCGGTTGTCGGAGTGTCGGACCGGCCCTGACGGCCTGCGCCAGGGCCCATCCCGCCCGGAGAGCCCGTCGTGCCCGTCCTACCGGAGCCGAGAGTCTGGCCGGAGGCCGCCGCCTCGAAGGCCGCGAGGTGCCGCTCGGAGGCGACGCGCAGGCGCGTCAGCACCTGACGGGCGTCCGCCAGGGTGGTGGAGCCGATCGCGGTGGCGAGGTCGGCGATGTCCCGTTGCTCCAGCTCGATCCCCACCCGGTAGGCCTCGTCGAGCGAGGTGACGCCGCGGGCGAGCCAGCCGTCGTAGAGCGACTGGATGGCAGGGTCGGCATAGGTCCCGACCGCGAGTCCGGCCGAGGGGTCGATGATCCCGTGAGCCGTGAGCAGGTCGCCGATCCTCGTCCAGTGCGTCTGCTCGCTCCGGGTGATCATCGCGAACGGGGCCGCGCCGTCGTACTTTTCCGCCAGCGCCTGATAAAGGTCACGCGCCATCCGCTCCTCCTCGCGGTTGAAGGCAAGCGTGGCGGCGTCACTCGTGGTCTGGGCGGCCACGACGGTGGAGCCCGCCGACGGTGCAGCCTCGCCGTTCTGGGCCATCGCGACGCCGAGGGTGCCGGTGAGCGTCAGCCCCGCGAGGATGGCGGCGACGCTGCGCCGAGTGGTGACGTGTGCTCGGATCTGGTTGGTGTTCATGGTGATCTCCCGTCAACGAGGCCCGTGGGCCGAGGCTCCGTCTGGGGCCTTGCTTCCAGTTGACTGCACGCGTGTGAGGCCTCGCCGTGCGAGCGTGTGAAGCCTGCGTGAAGGTCACCGAAGTCGTATCCGGGCTTCAGCACGCGCTCGGTCGGTCCTGCGCCACCGGGCCGACACGACAACGGCGGCCGACGCTGCCCGACGTCGATGGACGTCGAGCAGGTCAGCCGCCGTGGTCGGCACGCTACTGACGGAGCGAGGAGCTCCCTCGGTCAGATGTCGTAGTACATCTCGAACTCGTGCGGGTGCGGACGGAAGCGGATCGGGTCCACCTCGTTCTTGCGCTTGTACTCGATCCACGTAGCGACGAGGTCCTCGGTGAAGACCCCACCCTCGAGCAGGTACTCGTGGTCGGCCTCGAGCGCGTCGAGGACGGCCGGCAGGGAGCCGGGGACCTGCTCGATCGCCGCGTGCTCCTCGGGCGGCAGCTCGTAGAGGTCCTTGTCGACCGGCTCCGGGGGCTCGATCCGGTTCTTGATCCCGTCGAGGCCGGCCATCAGCTGCGCCGCGAAGCACAGGTAGGGGTTGGCCGACGGGTCCGGCACGCGGAACTCGATGCGCTTGGCCTTGGCCGACGTCCCGGTGATCGGGATCCGGACGCACGCCGATCGGTTGCGGGCGGAGTAGACCAGGTTGACCGGGGCCTCGTAGCCGGGCACCAGGCGGTGGTAGGAGTTCACCGTCGGGTTGGTGAAGGCGAGCAGCGACGGGGCGTGCCTGAGCAGGCCCCCGATGTACCAGCGGGCGAGGTCCGACAGACCGCCGTAGCCGCGCTCGTCGTAGAAGAGCGGCTCGCCGTCCTTCCACAGGGACTGGTGGGTGTGCATGCCCGAGCCGTTGTCACCGAAGATCGGCTTCGGCATGAACGTGGCGCTGTGACCCTCGGCCCAGGCGCGGTTCTTGACGACGTACTTGAACTTCATCAGGTCGTCGCCTGAGTGGAGCAGCGTGTTGAACCGGTAGTTGATCTCCATCTGACCGGCCGTGCCGACCTCGTGGTGGCTGCGCTCGACGTTGAGACCGACCTCCTTCAGCTCGAGGCAGATCTTGTCGCGGAAGTCGGCGAAGTGGTCGACCGGCGAGACGGGGAAGTAGCCACCCTTGTAGCGGGTCTTGTAACCCTGGTTGCCACCCTCCTCCTCGCGGCCGGTGTTCCACGCGGCCTCGACGGAGTCGATGTAGTAGTAGCTCGCGTTCGCCTTGGTCTCGAAGCGGACGTCGTCGAAGATGTAGAACTCCGCCTCGGCGCCGAAGTAGGCGGTGTCGGCGATGCCGGTGGACTTGAGGTACTCCTCGGCCTTCGAGGCGATGTTGCGCGGGTCGCGGCTGTAGCGCTCGTCGGTGAAGGGGTCGAGGATGGAGAAGTTCATGACCAGCGTCTTCTCGGCGCGGTAGGGGTCGATGAACGCGGTCGCGGGGTCCGGCACGAGCTTCATGTCGGACTCGTGGATGGCCTGGAAGCCGCGGATCGAGGATCCGTCGAACATCTGGCCGACCGAGAAGAAGTCCTCGTCCACCGACTCGGCGGGCACGTTGAAGTGCTGCATGACGCCGGGCAGGTCACAGAACCGAATGTCGACGAACTTGACGTCCTCGTCCTTGATGTAGCTGAGGACCTCGTCAGCTGAGCGGAACATCCAACCTCCTGATGTGGGGCGAGGGCGCGACCCGGCCCGGCATGCAGGAAGGGGGCAACGACCTCGTGTTGTCGGTTCCGACCCTAGCGGCCCAGGGTTTCTCGGCCATGACCCGTCTGTTTCTCGCGTGTTACGCGCAGACCACTCGGTGACCGGGGTGGGACCGGGCCGATCGGCGTGGTTGGCTGGTCCCGTGGTGGACCGCAAGGACTTCGGATCATGGCTCGAGGGGCCGCGAGCCCGCACGACCGGCGCGGAGCCGGGCGGATGGCGGGGGAGGGGACTCGGTATGCCGCCCAGCGGGCCGGGTGCGGTCGCCGGCTTCGGTCCCCGGCTCGGGGCGGTCGTCATCGACTGGGTGCTCTCGCTGCTCATCTCGCGCGGCCTGTTCGGCGTCCCGCTGCCCTTCACCGACCCGCCGCCGGCGGGCGGGCAGACTTTCGTGACCCTCGGCGTCTTCGCCGTGATGAACCTGCTCCTCGTCGGCACCATCGGCTCGACGATCGGTCACCGGGCGCTCGGCCTGCAGGTCCGCGCGCTCGACGGGGGCCGGGTCCGACCGCTGCAGACGCTGGCGCGCACGGCCCTGCTCTGCCTCTTCCTGCCCGCCGTCGTCTGGGACCAGGACGGTCGCGGCCTGCACGACAAGGTGCCGAACACCGTCATCGTGCGCACCCGCTAGACCCCCCTCGAGTGGGCAGTTTCATCCGCGATTGCCCGAAAGAAAGTGCCCACTCGACTCAGGTCGAGTGGGCACTTTCATCCGCGGTCGGGCCCGGGGCTTGCAGGCCTACTTGCCGCGAAGGGCCTTGCGGTCCATCCGGGCGCGCATCGGGTCGACGCCGCCGGGCAGCGGCGGACGGATGCCGCCGAGGGCCTTGAGCCGCTTGTTGACGAGGGACATCTCGTCCTTGGTGATCTGGGGCTTGAGTCGCTGGACCTTGCTCGCGAGCTTGGGCAGCGGGGTCTCGCCCTCGCCCTGGCCGACGCGCATCGTCGTCACCGGCACGCCGGGGGCCACGCGCTCGACGCGCTTCTTCTCCGCGGCGAGCAGCTTCTGGACCCGCGCGGTGGGGCCCTCGCCGACGAGGACGACGCCGGGACGGCCGAGGGCCCGGTAGACCATCGCGGCGGAGGCCATGTCGCCGGGACGGGCGACGTCGGCGGCGACCGGCTCGCGGTCGGTGAACCACCCGCGGCGGATCGAGGTGAGGGCGGCGCCCGCGGCGCCGGCCTGGCCCTCGATCTGGGAGTAGGCCGCGCGCTCGGCCCGACGGCTCATCACGATCGTCGCGGCGAGGATGCCGAACATCACGCCGGTGATGGCGAAGAAGGGCCAGAAACCGATGATCAGACCGGCGACGAGGAAGACCGCGAAGACGACGAGGAAGGACAGCAGCATCCACCACCCGATCGTCGGGTCGGCGACCTTCGCCGCCTTGTAGACCTCGAGGATCTGCGAGAGGCGACCCTGCTTCTTGACCTTCGGTGCCTTCGGTGCCTTCGGTGCCTTGCCCGCCGCTGCGGTGTCGCCGTCCTTGTTGCGTGCCATGCCGATCAGGATACGGCGCTCTGGGTGCGGGCCACCAACGACGCGGCCTCCTGCCGCGCCGGTGACTCCGCCGCCTGGGCGAGGTGGTCGAGGTGGGCCGGGATCTCGCGTCCCCACTTGCGCATCGCGGTCGCCCACAGCCGGCCCGCGCGGTAGGACGAGCGGACGAGCGGGCCGGCCATGACGCCCTTGAACCCCATCTCCTCGGCGACCCCGGACCAGTGCACGAACTCCTCCGGCTTGACCCAGCGGTCGATCGGGTGGTGCAGCTTGGAGGGGCGGAGGTACTGGGTGATCGTGAGGATGTCGCAGCCGGCGTGGTGCAGGTCGCCGATGGCCTCCTCGATCTCGTCGTCGGTCTCGCCCATCCCGAGGATGAGGTTGGACTTCGTCACGAGCTCGGCCTCGCGGGCCATACTCAGCACCCGAAGCGACTTCTCGTACGTGAAGGCGGGGCGGATCCGCTTGAAGATGCGCGGCACCGTCTCGAGGTTGTGGGCGAAGACCTCGGGGCGGGCGTCGAAGACCTGGCTGACGAGCTCGGGCCTGGCCCCGAAGTCGGGGGGCAGGATCTCGACACCCGTGTTGGGGTTGAGCAGGTGGATCTGGCGGATCGTCTCGGCATAGAGCCCCGCCGCCCCGTCGGGCTGGTCGTCGCGGGCGACGCCGGTGACGGTGGAGTAGCGCAGACCCATCCGAGCGACGGACTCCGCCACGCGGCGCGGCTCGTCGAGGTCGAGGGTCGTCGGACGTCCGGTGGCGATGTCGCAGAAGTCGCAGCGGCGGGTGCACACGTCGCCACCGATGAGGAAGGTCGCCTCCTTGTCCTCCCAGCACTCGAAGATGTTGGGGCAGGCGGCCTCCTGGCACACCGTGTGCAGCCCCTCGGTCTTCACCATCGCGTGCAGGGCGGTGTACTCGGGCCCCATCTTCGCGGTGGTGCGGATCCACTCGGGCTTGCGCTCGATGGGGGTTTCGGCGTTGCGTGCCTCGACGCGCAGCATGCGCCGACCGTCGGGTGCGACAGTCACAGGGGAGCTCCTCGGGTGTGAGTCAGTGCTGGGGCAACCCTACGCCGCGACCCCGGCACACCGAGACGCCGTGGACGGGCGAGGCCGAGCGGTATGCGGCCCACTCTCGTTGTCGGTGACCCTCACGTCACGTCACGGCGCCGGAAGGACCAGAGCGAGATGAGCGTGAGGGCGACGGTGAAGACGATGAGGTAGACCCAGCTGTGGGTGTAGCTGACCGGCACCTCCTTGCTCTGGCACCCGGTGGCGTCGCAGACCGTGCGGTAGTAGACGGCGCCCTTCTCGAGGAAGGCCCTGAGGTTGATCTGCACGAGCCACGGCTGGAGGGCCCCGTCGAAGAGCAGGGATGCGAGGGCGCCCTCGACGAGCACGGCCCAGCCGACGACGAGCCCGAGGACAGCCGCGGTGTGCCGCATGATGAGGCCGACCACGGCGCCGCCGAGACCGCCGAGGACGACGAGGGCGACGCAGCGCAGCACGACCTGGCTCACCGGGTCTCCCGTGTCGACCGACATCGGGGGCAGCTTCGGCGCGTCGGCGCCGGGGCGGTTGATCGACGTCACGAGGAAGGCGCCGAGCGTCGACAGGGCCAGTCCGACGGCAGCGATGCCGAGACCGCCGCCGGCCGCGGCGACCAGCTTGGAGGCGGCGACCCGCATCCGGCGGGGTTGGAAGGTGAGCCAGTTGCCCATCGAGCCGGCGGCGAACTCCGCGCCGACGAAGCTCGCGCCGAGGAGGAAGGCGAGGAAACCGTAGACGTAGACCCCGGCCTTGGACAGCGTCGTCACGATCGCCGGGACAGCCGGCTCCACGAGGCCGAAGTCGGCCGGGCTCATTTGCTGCTCTGCCATCTGGTCGCAGCCGAAGTCGGCGGTGGCCTCACCGCCCGCCCGGGCGTCGGCCTGAGCCTGCCGGCACTCCTTGACCATCTGCGGGAACTGCGCGACCTGGGTGTTGTAGCTGTCGAGCTGCTGCGCCAGCGTCTCCGGGCTCGTCGCCTGGTAGACGGTGAAGACCGACAGACCGGTGAAGAGGACGACACCGAGCAGGGCGACCTTGGACATCCGGCGCCACCAGAGGCGGCGCAGCTCGACGCCGACGAGGCCGGCGAAGGACGTCCCGCGCGGCCGCGTCGCCGAGCGGGCCCGGGTGTCGGGGGAGACGAGGGTGTGGTCGCTCATGCCGCGCCTTCCCCTCGTCCGCCGGCCATCCGGTCCGACTCGGAGCCCAGGCCCTGCTCGTCGGTGAGCGCGAGGAACGCCGTCTCGAGGTCCTGGCGGATCGGGGCGAGCTCGCTGACGTAAAGACCGTGCCCGGCCAGCGCCCGGGTGATGGCCGCCGGGTCATCACTCGTCACGAGCAGGCGCGGCGGCTCACCGCCCTCGGGCTCCACGGCATACCCCTGCTCCTCGAGCACCTGGCGAGCCCGCTCGGGACTCGCGACCGCGACGCGCACCCGGGCCGCCCCGCCGCTGCCGAGGATGTCGGAGACGGGGCCCTCGGCGAGCAGCGCACCGTGGCCGATGATCGAGACGGTCTCGGCGACCTGCTCCACCTCCGCGAGGATGTGCGAGCTGACGAGGACCGTCTTGCCCTGGGCGCCGAGCGATCGCATCGTGTCGCGGACCTCACGGATGCCGGCCGGGTCGAGCCCGTTGGTCGGCTCGTCGAAGATGAGCAGGTCGGGGTCCTTCAAGAGCGTCGCGGCGATGGCGAGCCGCTGCTTCATACCGAGGGAGTAGCCGGCGTAGCGGTCCCGGCCACGGTCACCGAGGTGGGTCGCCTCCAGGACCTCGTCGACCCGCCCGCTCGGCGTGCCGATGGCGTCGGCGAGCAGACGGAGGTTCTGCCGGCCGGTGAAGGGGGGGAAGAACTTCGGTGACTCGACGATCGCGCCGACCCGGTCGATGACGGCGGGCAGGTCCTTCGGCGTCTCGTGACCGAAGATCTCCGCCGTGCCCGAGTCGGGCCGGATCAGCCCGAGCAGCATCCGGATCGTCGTCGTCTTGCCGGACCCGTTGGGGCCGAGGAAGCCGTGGACACCCCCGAGCGGGACGGTCATGGTCAGGCCCTGGACGGCGACCCGCCGCCCACCCCGACCGAGATAGCTCTTGCGCAGACCGACGGTCCTGACTGCAACGTCCATTCTTCTCCCCTGACGGCACCGAGTGGTGGCCGTCAGCGTAGGGGACCGGGCCTGCCTTCGGGCTCGATCAGGTCAGGGCGCGCCGGTTGGGTTGCAGGGTGGGGAGGATGTCGGCGAGATGCTTCTCGACGTGGGGGAGCACCTCGGTGACGGGCACGTCCCGGCCGAGCTCGAAGGAGAGCGAGGTGACGCCCGCGCCGACGATGCCGCAGGGGATGATGACCTCTCCCCACGACAGGTCGGGGTCGCAGTTGAGCGCGAAGCCGTGCATGGCCACCTGTCGGCTCACCCGGATCCCGATGGCGCCGATCTTGCGGCGCGGGCCGCGGTCGTCCTCGGCAACCCAGGTCCCGCTCTCGCCGGCGACGCGACCGGCCTCGACGCCGAAGTCGGCACAGACCCGGATCATCATCTCCTCGAGGTGGCGCACGTAGCCGACGACGTCGATCGGGGCCGGCAGGCGCACGATGGGGTAGCCGGTGATCTGGCCGGGACCGTGCCAGGTGATCTTGCCCCCGCGGTCGACGTCGACGACGGGGGTGCCGTCGTTGGGGCGCTCCTGCGGCTCGGTGCGCTTGCCCGCGGTGTAGACCGGGGCGTGCTCGAGCAGGTAGACGGTGTCGGGCTCCTCACCGGACGCCACCTTCGCGTGGGTCTCGCGCTGGACCTGCCAGGCCTGCTCGTAGTCGACGAAGTCGGGGTCGAGGCCGAGGTGGACGAAGCGCATGCCGCCAGCGTACGCGGCGGGGCGGCATACGCTTTTGCCCATGTCATCCCCCTCCTCGTCGCGACCCGTCCGTGTCGGTCTCGTCGGCTACGGCTCCGCCGGCCGGGGGATCCACGCCCCCCTCATCGTCCGGGCGGGGCTCGAGCTCGCCGCGGTCTCGACCTCCGACGCGACCCGGGCCGAGCAGGTGCGCGCGCACCACCCCGGGACGCAGGTCGTCCCCGACCTCGAGGCACTCCTCGCGGTCGAGGGCCTCGGTCTCGTCGTGCTCGCGTCCCCGAGCGGGGTTCACGTCGAGCAGGCGGAGCAGGTCATCGCGGCCGGGGTGCCCCTCGTCGTCGACAAGCCGCTCGGCGTCGACGCGAGCAGCGCCCTCGGGGTCGTCGATCTCGCCGCCCACCACGGGGTCCCGCTCACCGTCTTCAACAACCGGCGCTTCGACCCCGAGCTGGCCGCCCTGCTGGCCGTGCGCGACGACCGGCTCGTCGGGGAGATCTGGCGCGCCGACTACCGGTGGGACCGCTGGCGCCCGGTGCCGAAGCAGCGCTGGCGCGAGCAGGTCGGCCCGGGGGAGGGCGGCGGGCTGCTGCTCGACCTGCACACCCACCTCGTCGACCAGGCGGTCATCCTGCACGGCGACGTGGTGTCGGTGTATGCCGAGCTCGACGCCCGCACGACGGTGGCCGAGGACGACACCTTCCTCGCGTGCCGGCACACCTCCGGCGTCGTCAGCCATCTCATGGCCAGCGGCGTCAACGGTGCTCCCGGGCCCCGCGCCCGGGTCAGCGGCTCGGCCGGCGCCTTCGTCATCGGCCGACAGTTCGACGACGTCAGCGCCTTCACCGAGTTCGAGAACGACGGCGACGCCGTCGGCTGGGTCGTGCGCGGGGACGAGCGGGAGCGCGGGCCGGTCGTCACGGACGCGGACCAGGCCGACTTCTACCGAGGCGTCGCGGCCGCGCTCGCCACGGACGTCCCGCAGCCGCTGATGCCCGTGGACCCCCGCGACGCCGTCCACGTCCTCGCCGTCATCGACGCGGCCCGGACCAGCTCGCGGGACAACCGGGTCGTCGAGGTGTTCACGCCGGGTCCCGATCGGCGGACCGGGTGGGTATGCAGTGGTTGAGGAAACCGACGACCAAGGCGCAGGGAGCAGCATGGACACGATGGACACAGGTCGTCGACGAAGCAGCACGGCAGGGGGATCGCGCGCGCTCGTCACGGGTGCCTCCAGCGGGATCGGCCGGGCGACGGCCCTGTTGCTCGCGGAGCAGGGCTGGGACGTGGCGCTGCTCTCCCGCTCCGAGGAGGTGCTCGAGCAGGTTGCGCAGGAGTGCCGCCGGCACGGCGTGCGCGCGGTGGTCACGTCCGCGGACGTCGGTGACGAGGCGGCGGTCGAGGCGGCCTTCGCGACTGCCGTCGAGGGCCTCGGCGGGCTCGACGCGGTGGTCCACTCGGCCGCGAGCCTGGCCTACGGGCGCTTCGAGGACGTCCCCTCGGAGGTGTTCCGGGGTGCCACGGAGACGACGCTGCACGGCACGATCCACGTGGCACGGGCGGCGCTGGCCCACTTCCGTCGACATGGCGAGCGCGGCTCCCTCGTCTTCGTCGGGTCGCTCCTGGGCAAGATCGCGACGCCGTTCATGAGCTCCTACGTCACCTCGAAGTGGGCCGTGCACGGGCTCGTCCGCACCCTCCAGATCGAGGCGCGGGAGACCCCCGACATCGACATCAGCCTGATCTCCCCCGGCGGGGTCGACACCCCCGTCTACCGGCAGGGCGGCACCTACCTCGGGGTGCACGGTAGCCCGCCCCCGCCCGTCTCGACTCCGGAGCAGGTCGCCGCGGCCGTCGTCGCGGCCATCGACAACCCGGAGCGGGACCGCGGCGTCGGCATCGCCAACCCGCTCGTCGTCTTCGGCTTCCGGGTGCTGCCGCCGGTCTTCGACCGCATCGTCACACCGCTCATGCGCCTCGGCGGGCTCTCCCGCGAGACGTCCGGGCCGACCCCGGGCAACGTGCTCTCTCCCGTGCCTGGCCTCGAGGCCCTGCGCGGGGGCTACACGCACTCCGACGACCCGGCCCCCGGACAGGGCACGACGGCGCCCGGGTGGACGAGCGCCGCGACCGGCGTCGGAAGGCCCGACGCCTCGGTGTCGGCCGAGTCCTCCCGGTCGCCGGAGGCCTCGGACCCCGCGAGCCGGTCCGAGGACCCCACGAGTCCCGAGAACGTCAGCCGGGTGAGCCGGCGGGTCGACGCCCCGGCCGACGTGGTCTGGGCGGTGCTCGAGGATGGCTGGTCCTACTGCCACTGGGTGGTCGGCACGTCCACGGTGCGGGGGGTCGACGACGGGTGGCCGCGCGTCAACCGTCGCATCCACCACTCCGTCGGCGGGTGGCCGCTGACCCTCGAGGACTCGACGCTGGTGCTCGAGTCAGAGCCGGGCGTGCGTCTCGCGATGGAGGCGCGCGGCTGGCCCATGGGCAAGGCGAAGGTGACCGTCGAGATCGAGCAGGAGACCGACGAGACCTGCGTCGTGACGATCCTCGAGGACGCCGTGGCCGGACCGGGCGCCTCGATCCCCAGGCCGGTACGACAGGCGGTCATCGTCCCCCGCAACCGCGAGTCGCTGCGACGACTCGGGCGGCTGGCCGAAGGGCGACAGCACGAGGCCGGACGTCGCCAGAGGACCTCGGCCGCGGGGGCCGAGAGCGCCTGAACAGCCGAACGACCGAACGACCGAACGACCGAACAGCCGAACGACACTGCAGCACCGCCGACATCAGCCTGAACCCGACTGCGAACAGGGGAATCCCGTGCCAGACCCAGATGCCATCGTCATCGGCAGCGGACCCAACGGACTCGTCGCGGCGAACCTGCTCGCCGACGCCGGCTGGGACGTGCTCGTCCTCGAGGCGCAGCCCCGGATCGGTGGCGCGGTGGCGAGTGACTCGGCCGTGCGCGATGGTTTCGTCCACGACACGTTCAGCTCGTTCTACCCCTTGGCCGCCGCGTCACCGACGATCCAGGGCCTCGGGCTGGAGCAGCACGGGCTCGAGTGGCTTCACGCCCCGTCCGTCGTCGGCCACGCCCTCGGCGAGGGACGGTGGGCGGTGCTGCACCACGACCCCGACGAAACCGCCGCGGGTCTCGACGAGCTGTGCCCCGGCGACGGCGCCGCCTGGCTCGAGCTCTACCGGTTGTGGTGCCGCATCTCCGAGCCGCTGATCGGCTCGCTGTTGACCCCGTTCCCCCCGGTGCGGCACGGCACGCCGCTCGCGGCCAAGGTGGTCCGCGCGGGCGGCCTCGACCTCGTCCGGCGGATGCTGCTGCCGTCACGGGCCCTCGGCGCGGAGCTCTTCCGTGGGCCGGGACCGCAGCTGCTGCTGTCGGGCAACGCCGCCCACGCGGACATCCCGGTGGACTCCCCGGGGTCGGGCCTGATGGGCCTGCTCCTCGTGATGCTGGGCCAGCAGCACGGCTTCCCCGTGCCGCGAGGAGGAGCGGGGCAGCTGGCTGCGGCCATGGGGTCGCGACTCGAGGCGGCCGGGGGACGGATCCGCACCTCCTGCCGGGTCGCCGAGGTCGTCATCGACGGGAACCGCGCCGTGGGGGTCCGCACCGACGACGGTGACGAGATCCGGTGCACCCGTGCCGTCGTCGCGGACGTCGCCGCGACGGCGCTCTACGGTCAGCTCGTCCCCTGGTCGAAGCTGCCGGACGTCGTGCGCTCGCGGATGGCCCGCTTCGAGTGGGACCCGGGCACCGTCAAGGTGGACTGGGCCCTCGCCGGTCCCGTGCCGTGGACCGGAGCGCCGCACCGGAGCCCCGGAACGGTGCACCTCACCCCGTCCGTCGAGGCTCTCGCCTTCGCCGGGGCCGACACGGCCGCCGGGACCATCCCCGACCGTGGCCTCGTCCTCGTCGGCCAGATGGCGACCACCGACCCCTCCCGCGCCCCCGAGGGCGCCGAGTCGCTGTGGGCCTACACGCACGTGCCCCGGACCATCCGACGCGACTCGATGTTCGGTGGGGGCGGTGGTCCCATCGAGCCCGGCGCGTGGACCCGGGAGGCCGCCGACCGGATGGCTGACCGCGTGCAGGAACGGATCGAGGAGCAGGCCCCCGGGTTCGGTGACCGCGTCCTCGACCGCCGGGTCCTCGGCCCGACCGACCTGCACGGCCTCGACGAGAACCTCGTCGGTGGCTCGCTCAACGGGGGGACTGCGGCGCTGCAGCAGCAGCTGGTCTTCCGGCCGGTCCCCGGCCTGGGGCGGGCCGAGACGCCGGTGAAGGGCCTCTACCTCGGTTCGGCAGCGGCGCATCCCGGCGGGGGAGTGCACGGGGCGTGTGGCTCCAACGCCGCCCGGGCGGCGATCGCGCACGACCGCGCACGCCGGTGGACGGCTCGGGTGCTGCCCGGTCGAGACCGCGCCGCAGGCGCGCCCGTGGAGGCCTGACCCCGGGTCAGGCCTGCCCCGCATCGAACTCACAGGATGCTCCCCGGCTGTTCACACGGCGCGCCCCTACCGTGCGAGGACGGAGGGCGCGCCGCGCCGTCGACAGCCGCCCAGGAGGACGTCGTGGCCGATCTCGGATGGCCGGAGCTCAGCATCATCGTCATCGCCTTCGTGCTGATGTTCGGGTGGAAGAAGATGCCCGACATGGCTCGCAGCCTCGGCCGCTCGGCCCGGATCTTCAAGTCCGAGGTCGACGAGATGCGCCACGACGTGCCCGCCGGCCCCCTCGCCACCCCGGCCGACCCCGGCGAGTCGCTCGGCCCGGCCGACCCGAGGGTCGAGGCCCGGGCCGGCGCCCCCGAGACCCCACCGCGGTCCTGGGCCGAGGCAGAGGCCCGAGCCACCGCGGCGGAGGCCGAAGCGGCACGCCTGCGTGCGGCGCTCGGCTCCGGTGCCGGGCGCTCCGACGCCGCGTAAGGGTCCACGCGCCACCGTCACCCGGGTCGACGCCCGCTAGCACACAGATCCCGGCCAGCACGACGTATGCCGCTGGGCCGGCTCCCATAGCCGGCGCTGTGCGCCGGCCGTTCGGCTCAGGACGAGGTGACGGCCATCTCGCCGAGCTCGGACCACGTGGTGCCGGGGATCGTGGCGTTGACGATCTCCGGGGTGCGCACGAGGTGCGCGGGCAGCGTCTGCGTGGCCGTCCGGAAGTGGTCGCTCTGGACGTGCGCGGCCCCGGCCTCGTCGTCACGGAACGCCTCGATGAGCACGTACTCGTCGGAGTCCTCGACGCTGCGGGACCAGGCGAACCAGAGGCAGCCCTCCTCGGCGCGGGTCGCCTCGGTGAACGTGCGAGAGATCTCCGGCCACGCGTCGGCGTCCTCGGCCTTGATCTGGAACTTCGCGGTGATGAAGATCATCGGTCTCTCCTCGGGTCGGTGGTCCGGCGGCCACTGCCGCCGACACCACCGATCCTGCCACCGCCCTCAGACCTGCATCGACCGCAGCAACAGGCTCGTCTCGCTGTTGACGACGCCGTCGATGGAGCGAATCCGGCCCATTACCCGGTCGAAGTCCTCGAGGGAGGCGGTCCGCAGCTCGGCGACGAGGTCCCAGGCCCCGTTGGTGCTGTGCAGGGCGTGCACCTCGGGCAGGCCGCGCAGCGCGGCGATGGCCTGCTGCGTCGAGCGGCCCTGGACCTCGATGAGGGAGATCGCGCGGACCGTGTCGGGGTCCCGGTCGGCCCGGACCCGCACCGAGAAGCCGAGGATGGTGCCGGTGTCGAGCAGGCGCCGCAACCTGCTGTTCACCGTCGCCCGCGTCACCCCGAGACGCCGCGCGAGGGTGCTGACTGGCTCCCGGCCGTCGGCCCGGAGTGCGGAGATGAGGCGCCGGTCGAGGTCGTCGAGATCTAGCATGACCAAAGTGTCCGGCATACCTGGTCACACTGTCCACCAGAGTGCACACAATCGATCCGTTTGGTCATTGTGGGTGCAGAGTGGGCGGTCTTACCGTTGCCCCACACCCCCCTTCTGGAAGGAGGCGCTCAATGGTGCGCTTCGTCGATGTCCGTCACATCACCGCTTGGGCCGCGGAGAGCGACCTCGAGCAGGTCCTCACCGAGCTCGTCTCCTACGAGGAGGCTGACTTCCGTCGGTGGGAGAGCTTCGAGCTCACCCCGCGGATCGCGAGCCACTCCCGTGACGGGGTCATCGAGCTGATGCCGACGTGCGACGGCGAGAGCTATGCGTTCAAGTACGTCAACGGTCACCCCGCCAACCCGGCCCGCGGCTTCCAGACCGTCACCGCCTTCGGTGTCCTCGCCGACGTCCACAACGGCTACCCCACTTTCGTCTCCGAGATGACGGTGCTCACCGCGCTGCGCACCGCCGCCGCCTCCGCCTTGGCAGCCCGCGCCCTCGCCCGGCCCGACTCGGCGACGATGGCGCTGATCGGCACCGGGAGCCAGTCGGAGTTCCAGGCCCTCGCCTTCCGTGCCGTGCTCGGCATCGAGCGGTTGCGCATCTGGGACACGGACCCGGCCGCGATGGCCAAGTTCGTCGCCAACGTCGAGCCGCTCGGCTTCGACGTCGTCGTCGCGTCGAGTGCCGCCGAGGCCACCAGGGGCGCCGACGTCATCACGACGTGCACGGCCGACAAGGCCGACGCGATCGTCCTGACCGACGACATGGTCGCCGCGGGCGTCCACGTCAACGCCATCGGTGGGGACTGCCCCGGCAAGACCGAGCTCGACCCGGCGATCCTGCGCCGCGCCGCCGTCTTCGTCGAGCTGGCCCAGCAGACACGCGTCGAGGGCGAGATCCAGCGTCTCGAGCCCGATTTCCCGGTCACCGAGCTGTGGCAGGTCCTCACCGGCGCCGCGGCCGGCCGCACGAGCGCCAAGCAGGTCACCGTCTTCGACTCGGTGGGCTTCGCCATCGAGGACTTCTCCGCCCTGCGCTACCTGCGCGACGCGGTCGCGGGCACCCGGCACTTCGACGAGATCGACCTCATCGCCGACCCCGCCGACCCCAAGGACCTCTTCTCGCTCGTCCGTGCGGCGGCCCCGGCGGCCGCCGAAGTCAGCGCCTGACGGTGAGCGTGCAGGCGCCGGGGGCCGTCGTCCTCGTCCGTCCCCGACACTTCACGCCGAACCCGGCGACGGCCGCCGACAACACCTTCCAGTCCGACGACGTCGACCGGTCCGCCGCCGACGTCGCGCAGGCCGCCTACGACGAGGTGACGCGGGCCGCGGCCGCTCTGGGCGAGGCGGGTGTCACCGTGCACCTGTTCGACGACGAGGACGCCACCCGCTGCGACAGCGTGTTCCCCAACAACTGGTTCTCCACCCACGCCGGTGGTCGGGTCGCGGTCTACCCGATGTACTCCCCGAGCCGGCGCACCGAGCGGCGGACCGACATCGTCGAGACCCTCAAGGCGCGCTACCGGGTCCAGGAGGTCGTCGACTACTCGGGGCTCGAGCACGACGGGGCGTTCCTCGAGGGGACCGGCGCGATGGTCCTCGACCACGTCACCCGGGTGGCGTATGCCGCCCGCTCCCACCGCGCGAACCCCATCGTCCTCGAGCGCTTCTGCAGCCAGTTCGGCTACGAGCCGATGGTGTTCGAGGCCACCGACGAGTCCGGGGTCCCGATCTACCACACGAACGTGCTGATGGGGATCGCCACCCGCTTCGCACTCGTCGGGCTCGACCTGATCCGGGACCAGGCCCGCCGCGAGGAGGTCGCCGAGGCCCTCGCGGCCCCCGGGCGGGTCGTCATCGACCTCACCGAGGGACAGGTGCGGGACTTCGCCGGGAACGCGATCGAGCTGTCCACGCCCGAGGGCCGCATCCTCGCGCTGTCCTCGCGGGCGGCGTCGAGCCTGACCGCAGACCAGCGGGCCACGATCGAGCGGTCGTGCCGGATGCTCGTGCTCGACGTGCCGACGATCGAGCTCGCGGGCGGTTCGGTGCGCTGCATGCTTGCCGGGGTCCACCTCACGTCGAGGCCCCGGGCACGTGCGGTCTCCGTCCTCGTGCCGTCGCCGAACGCCACCCAGAGCGCCACTCCCACCGGGCCGGGCGTGAGCACCGGGTCCGTCCCCCTGGCCGGGTCGGCCGACTCCCGGGCGCTCGCGGTCTGAGCAGGTCGGAGGTCAGAACGTGCCGGCGCTGCCCTGTGGATGAACCCAGCAGCCGGATGGGTCCGCTCGCCACGATGGGGTGGTGAGCGACACCCACCCTCCGCAGGTCCCCGGGCACCGGCTCGAGCGCATCATCGGCGCCGGCGCGACCGGAGTCGTCTGGGCAGCCAGGGACGCAACCGGCCGGCCGGTCGCGGTCAAGGTGCCGCACACCGCCCTCGATGCGGCTGAGCGTCGACAGGCAGACGTCGAGCGGCACGTGCTGATGGCGGTGCGCCACGACCATCTCGTCGGCCTGCGTGACGTCGTCGCGATCGACCCCGAGGGCATCGCGCTCGTCTTCGACCTCGTCGACGGAGAGCCGCTCCGGTCGGTCGTCCGGGCGCGGGGTGCGCTGCGACCCGGTGAGACCGTCACCGTGGTCACCCCGATCGCCGGCGCCCTGTCGACGCTGCATGCGGCGGGCGGCATCCACGGTGACGTGTCGGCGGGCAACGTGCGGCTGACCGCCGACGGGCGCCCCGTCCTTCTCGACCTCGGCTCGGCTCGACTGATGGCCTCGGCCGCCCGCCTCGTCGGTGGCACGACGGGCTTCATCGCACCCGAGGTACGGCTCGGCTCGGACCCGGGACGGCCGGCAGACGTGTACGCACTCGGGGCCGTCGCGTGGTTCTGCCTCACCGGCAACGGCGCGCCGGACACCGACCTCCGCCTCGACCCGGCGACGGTCGAGAGCCACGTCGGTCCCGAGCTCGCGGAGGTCATCGGCCGGTGCATCGACCCCGACCCTCGTCGGCGACCGACGGCGGGCGAGGTGGCCGACCGATTCTATGCGGCGGTCCCGGCCGAGCCGGTCGACGTCGTCGTCGGCCCGGACGCCGCGTCGGCGCTGACCCACCGGATTCGCGCGGGGGCCGCGCGCGAGGCCGACGGGCCCTCAGGCCGGCGGGCCCGGACCCCCTGGTGGAGCATGCTGGTCGATGGAGCGGCACGGACCGGGCCGCGAGCCCGGGGCATCGCCCTCGTGACCGCTGGCCTCGCCGTCCTGGGGGTCGCCGTCGCCCTCGCCCTCGGGCTGGGGCCATCGGCGTCCGGCTCGACGGGTGTCATGGGGCCCACGGGGCCGACGGGGCCGACGGGTGCGACGGGTGCGATTGGCGCCACCCCCACGACTGCACCGCTGCCGGGTCCGTTGAGAGTCTCACCTTCACCTTCAGCCTCCGTCTTTTCAGGGGGCGGGGGCACCCGCGGACCGACGGCCGTGCCACCGAGACCGACCGAGGTGTCGGGCGGCGTCCTGACGGACTCGTCGGCTCCCGGCGGGCGAACGGTCGAGCTGGTCGAGGCGCTGTCGGGGCGTCGCGTGGACGCACTCGTCGGCCGAGACCCAGGTGCGCTGGAGGGTTACTGCGTCCCGGACGGTGAGGCGTGTGCCGCCGACGCCGACCTCATCGGGCGACTGAGGTCGGCTGGGCTGCGGTGGGAGGGACTGCGCGCCGAGGTCGTGTCGGCCGTCCCGATCGACGTGGGGACCACGGTCGCGACGGTCCGGGCCACGGTCGGCTGGACGGCCCACGCCGAGGTCACCGACGGGGGAGACCGGGTGACGCGTGCGGCCGATCCTGGGCGGGCACTGGACCTCACGCTGCGCCGCGACGGACCGGGAGCACTCGGCCAGTGGCGGATCGGCTCGATCAGCGCCGCACCAGCCAGCTGACCGCGGCGGCGAGGTCCGGGTGCTCGAAGGTGAAGCCGTGGTCGAGCAGCACCTGCGGCTCGACCCGCTGGCTGGCCAGGATCGAGTCGGCGAACTCACCCACGATGACGCGCAGCGCGATCCGTGGCGTGGGCAGCAGGGCCGGACGGGTCAGCGCCCGACCGAGCTCGCGCGCGATGTCACCCTGGCGGGCGTCGCCGGGCGCGACGAGGTTGACCGGACCGGTGATCTCGGGGTGGTCGACGAGGTGGAGGAGGGCGTTGACCACGTCGAGGAGGGTGATCCACGGCCACCACTCCCGGCCCGACCCCAGCGGACCGCCGAGACCGACGCGCGCCAGCAACAGCAGGGGCTTGAAGGCGCCCGAGCCCGGCGCCATGACGAGCCCGGTGCGTGCGACGGCCACCGGGAGCCCGGCGGCGCGGGCGGGATCGGCCGCAGCCTCCCACCGGGTCACGACCCCGGAGAGGAAGTCGGTGCCCGGCGCGCTCTGCTCGACGAGGATCTCGTCCCCGCGATCGCCGTAGTAGCCCACGGCCGAGGCGTTGACGAGCCGGATGGAGCGGCCGGTCCGCTCGTGCACGTCGGCGAGGGCCCGGGAGACGGTCCACGTGGAGTCGAGCCGCGACTGTTCGACAGCGTGCTTGTGCTCGTCGTCCCAGCGCTTGTCGCCGATGCCCACCCCGGCGAGGTTGACGACGGCGTCGACCTCGTCGAGTGACGCCGGGTCGAGCCGACCCGCTGACGGGTCCCACTCGACCTCGGCGGGCGAGGAGGTCTGGCGCCGGACGACGCGCAGGACGGTGTCACCCCGGGCGGTCAGCGCACGACCGAGCGCGCCGCCGATCAGGCCGGACGAGCCGGTGATGGCGACGCGCTTCGTCATGTCGAGCGCGCTCCCGTCAGAGACCGAGGGACGCCTCGAAGCGTCCCTCCTCGAGGCGGGCCTTCATCGTGGCGAGGAAGCGCGCTGCGTCCGCCCCGTCGACGATGCGGTGGTCGTAGGACAGCGCCAGGTACATCATCGACCGGATCGCGATCGTCTCGCCGCCGTCGGCGTCGAGGACGACGACGGGCCGCTTGACGATGGCGCCCGTGCCGAGGATCGCCACCTGCGGCTGGTTGATGATCGGGGTGTCGAAGAGCGCACCCCGGCTCCCGGTGTTGGTGATGGTGAACGTGCCGCCCGCGAGGTCGTCGGGGGCGATCTTGTTGCTGCGGGTCCGCGCCGCGAGGTCGGCGATCGCCCGGGCCAGGCCGGCGATGTTGAGGTCGCCGGCGTTCTTGACGACGGGGACGAGCAGACCCTTCTCCGTGTCGACGGCGATCGCGAGGTTCTCGTCGGAGTGGTAGACGATCTCCTCGCCCTCGACGCTGGCGTTGACGTTCGGGTGGGCCTTGAGTGCCTCCGTCGCAGCGAGCGCCAGGAAGGGCAGGAAGGACAGCTTGGTGCCCTCGCGTGCCTCGAAGTCGGACTTGGCCCGGGCCCGGAGACGGGCGACCTTGGTGAGGTCGACCTCCACGACGGTCGTCAGCTGGGCCGAGACCTGCAGCGACTCGACCATCCGGGACGCGATGACCTTGCGCAGCCGCGTCATCTTCTCCCGCGTCCCCCGCTTGGGGGAGACGGCCGGGGTGGACGAGGACGCATCGGGCTGCTCGGCCGGCTTCTCGCTCGGGGCCGGCGCGGCGGGAGCCTCCGGCTCGGCCGGGGCCTTGGCCGCCTCCGCCGCGTCGAGGACGTCCTGCTTGCGGATCCGTCCGCCGACGCCGGTGCCGGTGACCGAGCCCAGGTCGATGTCGTGCTGGGCGGCGAGCTTGCGCACGAGCGGCGTGACGTAGGCCGCGGCGTCAGACGAGTCCGTGGAGGGCGCGGACGAGGCGGTCGCCTTCGGCTCAGGCTTGGACTCCGGCTTGGACTCAGGCTTCGGCTCGGAGTTCTTCTCGTCCTTGACCTCGGCGTCGGCCGCGTCGGTGGCCTTCTCCGGCTTCTCCTGGGCGGGCGCCTCCTCGGCCTTCGACGGCTCGGCCTTCGATGGCTCGGCCTTCGGCGCCTCGGATTCAGGTGCGCTCTGGGACGCCGCGGAGCCGGTGTCGCCGCCGATCACGGCGAGCTCGCCGCCCACCGGGACGGTGTCGTCCTCCTGGACGAGGATCTTGGTCAGGGTGCCGGCATACGGGGACGGGATCTCGGTGTCGACCTTGTCGGTCGAGACCTCGAGCAGCGGCTCGTCGACCGCGACGTCGTCGCCCTCGGCCTTGAGCCACCGGGTCACGGTGCCCTCGGTCACGGACTCGCCGAGCGCCGGCATCACGACGGTCTCGCCACCACCCGAGCCACCCGAGCCACCGGAGGATCCCGTCTCGGACGCGTCGTCCTTCGTCGGCTTTGCCTCGGCCGTCTCCGGCTCGCTCGTCCCGGGCTGCTCGTCCTGCTCGGTGCTCGGGGCCTCCGGCTCCGGCTCCGGCTCGTCGGTCTCGGCCGAGTCGTCGGCGTCGTCACCGCCGCCAGCGGGCGCACCGTCGCCGATGACCGCGAGGTCGGCGCCGACGGGGACGGTGTCGTCCTCCTGGACGAGGATCTCCTGGAGCGTCCCGGCGACGGGCGACGGGATCTCGGTGTCGACCTTGTCCGTCGAGACCTCGAGCAGCGGCTCGTCGACCTCGACCTGATCGCCGACGTTCTTCAGCCAGCGGGTGACGGTCCCCTCGGTGACAGACTCACCCAGGGCCGGCATGGTCACGCGTTCTGACATGAGATGTTCTCTCCTCTTCCCAGTTTCTGGCTCAAGCGTGTGCGTGCAGCGGTTTCCCGGCGAGGGCCAAGTGTGCCTCGCCCAGGGCCTCGTTCTGTGTGGGGTGTGCGTGGATGAGACCGGCGACGTCCTCGGGGTGGGCCTCCCAGCCCACGATGAGCTGCGCCTCGCCGATCTGCTCGCCCATCCGGGCGCCGATCATGTGGATGCCGATGACGGGCCCGTCGGCGCGCCGGACGAGCTTGATGAAGCCCTGCGTCCCGAGGATCTGCGACTTGCCGTTGCCGCCGAGGTTGTACTCGTAGGTCTCGACGTCGTCGTGCTGGTCGCGGGCCTGGGCCTCGGTGAGGCCGACACTCGCGATCTCGGGATCGCAGTAGGTGACCCGGGGGATGCCCGTCTCGTCGATGGTGGCCGGATCGAGCCCGGCGATCTCCTCGGCGACGAAGATGCCCTGCGCGAAGCCCCGGTGCGCGAGCTGCAGCCCGGGCACGATGTCACCGACGGCGTAGACGCCCTCGACCCCGGTGCGGAGCCGCGCGTCGGTGGTGACGAAGCCGCGGTCAAGGCGCACGCCCGCCTCCTCGAAGCCGAGATCCCTCGTCACCGGGCCGCGGCCCACGGCGACGAGGAGCAGGTCGGCGTCGATGGTGTCGCCCGTCTCGAGCGACACGGTGACGACGTCACCGGACTGCTCGGCGCCGGCGAAGCGGACGCCGGTGCGGAAGGCGATCTTGCGCTTGCGGAAGGAGCGTTCGAGCTGCTTGCTGATGGCCTCGTCCTCGGCCGCGACGAGCCGGGGGAGCGCCTCAATGATGGTGACCTCGGAGCCGAAGCTCTTGTAGATCGAGGCGAACTCGCACCCGATGACGCCCCCGCCGAGGACGACGACCCGGTCGGGGACGACCTCGAGGGTGAGCGCCTGCTCGCTCGTGGCGATCCGCCCGCCCACCTCGAGGCCGGGCAGGGTCCGGGCTTCGCTGCCGGTGGCGAGCACGATGTTGCGCCCGGTGAGCCGTCGGTCGCCGACGCGGACGGTGCTCGGTCCGTCGAGCACCCCGGCGCCCTCGACGTAGGTGATCTTCGCGGCCGTGACGAGGCCCTGCAGGCCCTTGTGCAGCCGGGCGACGACCCCGTCCTTGTAGCGGTTGACCGCAGGCATGTCGATCGACTCGAGCGTGGTCATGACCCCGATGTGTGCGCCGTCGCGGGCGACGTCGGCGACCTCGCCGGCGTGGAGCAGGGCCTTGGTCGGGATGCAGCCCTGGTGCAGACAGGTGCCACCGAGCTTGCCCTTCTCGACGAGGGCGACGCTCAGGCCCAGCTCGGCCGACCTCAGGGCGCAGGCGTACCCGCCCGACCCTCCGCCGAGGATGACGACGTCGTAGTCGTCCGCGGCATCAGCCGACATGGAGGAGGCTCCTTCGTGCGGGGAAGTTGGGGTCGCAAGTGCAAGAGCATCTTGTCATTGATCGAGGGCCGCGTCACAAGCAGGGCGGGCGCGTCGGCCGGTCCGGCGGTCCTCGCGATGCAGCGACCCACGTAAAGTGCGGCCATGGGCTGGTTCTCTCGTCGCAGGCGCGGCACCGATGGCAGTGACCTCGAGCGGTCGCTGCGGTCCGACGGTCCCGAGATGGAGATCGACCGCAAGGCCGTCGAGGAGCACCTCAAGACGTTCGTGGCGACGCACCGCGGCGTGGAGGCCTACGTGGAGCCCGCGACGTCCGTGACGACGACCACGGTTGTGCTCATCGCCTGGGACGGCGAGTGGACCCGCCGCGCGGTCGGCACCCCGAAGAACGCCTTCGGCCTGAGCAAGAAGCTCGGCGTCCCCGCCTACGACGTCAACCACACCGGCTACCCCAACCGGATGCGGGAGTGGAACTCCCGCAAGCGCCGCGGCGACGCGTAGCCCGGCCCAGCGGCATACCGGCACGCCACGCCTGCCCCGAGCATCTCGGTGGCGCGCCCGGCACCCGGGTGACAGGGTGGGGCCGTTCCCGTCCGCACCGACCCGGGTTGTTCGCGGGCCACCAGGAGGTTCCAGATGTCACAGCAGGATGGCGCAAACGGTCCCACCGAGGACATGAAGGCCAAGTTCCGAGCGGCCCTCGACAAGAAGCACGCCCACGGCGGCAAGGACGTGTCCGACGACCACGACCGCACGAAGGTCAGCGGCGCCCACGGACCGGCCAAGTCCCAGCAGATGTTCCGGCGCAAGTCCGGCGGCTGAGCCGGCCGACACGCACGAAGGCCACCCCGGTGCGGGGTGGCCTTCGTGCTGTCAGACGGGGTCGGACCGGGTCAGACGTAGGACTCCGCGAGACCGACGAGGGTGCGCACCGAGAAGCCGGTGCCGCCCTTGGGCCAGTAACCCGTCGGCGCCTTGTCGTTGAAGGCGGGCCCGGCGATGTCGACGTGGCCCCACGGGATGCCCTCGCCGACGAACTCACCGAGGAAGATGCCCGCGGTGAGCATGCCGCCCTCGGTGCCGCCCTTGTGGGCGAGGTCGGCGTTGATCGAGTCGAGGCTGGGGCGCAGGTCCGCCGACAGCGGCATCGGCCACATCGCCTCGCCGACGGCCTCGGCGGCGTCGAGGACGCGCGTCCGGAAGGCGTCGTCGTTGGACATGACGGCGGCCGTGTTGGCCAGGGCGACGACCTGGGCGCCGGTGAGCGTCGCGACGTCGACGATGGCGTCCGGCGTGCTCTCGCTCGCGAGCGCGATGCAGTCGGCGAGGACCATGCGACCCTCGGCGTCGGTGTTGAGCACCTCGACGGTCTTGCCACCGCGCATCGTCACGACGTCGCTGGGGCGCTGGGCGGTGCCGCTCGGCATGTTCTCGGCGAGACCGAGGTAGCCGGTGACGGCGATCGGCAGGCCGAGCTCGGCGATGGCGAGGACGGCTCCCGCGACCGCCGCGGCACCGGCCATGTCGCACTTCATCGTGAGCATCCCGTTGGCCGGCTTGATGCACAGGCCGCCGGAGTCGAAGGTGATGCCCTTGCCGACGAACGCGATGGTCGCCTTGGGGCGCGACGGGGAATAGCTGAGCACCGCGATCCGCGGGTCGTTGACCGAGCCCTGGCCGACCCCGACCGTGCCACCGAAGCCACCAGCCTTGAGCGCCTTCATGTCGTAGCTCTTGAGCTTGACCTTGCTGCCCTTGATCTTCGCCTCGAGCGACTCGACGAAGCTCTGCGGGTAGAGCAGGTTGGGCGCGAGGTTGACGAGGTCGCGGGTGTAGGCCACGGCGTCGCCGAGGGCTGCCGCACGCTTGACGGCCTTGCGCGAGGCGGAGTCGGCCGGGCCGACGAGGACGATCTCCTCGAGGGCGTCGGTGCTCGTCGTGCCGGCCTTGGACACGGCATACGCACCGAGGGCGGCGCCCTCGGCGGCTGCTGCGACGAGCGCGGTCGTCGAACCGGGGACGACGACGACGGCCTTGGCCTTCTTGCCGAGACCGCGCACTGCGGCGCCGATGCCCGTGCGGACGTTCTCCAGCGCGGCGGCGTCGGGCTCGGCGCCGAGCGCGCCGACACCGACGAGCACGAGCACGCGGGCCGCCACGTCGGGGACGGCGGCGACCGTCGTCACTTCCCCGGGCTTGGCCGACAGCTCGAGGTCGGCGATGACCGACGTGAGGTGCGAGACCGTCTTCTTGGGCAGTCCGTGACCCGGGGCGAGGTCGGCGCTGGAGCCCGCGGGGACGATGGCGACGACGAGGGCGTCGCCGGAGGTGTCCCCGGCGGAGCGGGTGGAGAGGGTCAGGTTGGCCACGTGGGTCTCCTTCGTGGGGGTGCGTCGGTCGGGGGCGCGGGGCCCACCGCCGGCGGTGCCGCGGTGGCGGCATTCGATGATATCGACCCCGATCCGGCGCGATAGGTTGGCCGTCATGACGACGACGACGTCCGGCAGGACCTCCCCCCTCCACGACCGGCACGTGGCCCTCGGGGCCAAGATGGCTGACTTCGGCGGTTGGGACATGCCGATCGAGTACCCCGGCGGGGGCGTCGTCGCCGAGCACACCGCGGTCCGTGAGCGCGTCGGCATGTTCGACGTGAGCCACCTCGGCAAGGCGTCCGTTCGCGGACCCGGGGCCGCGGACTTCGTCAACGCCTGCCTCACCAACGACCTGCGCCGGATCACTCCCGGCTCGGCCCAGTACACGCTGTGCTGCGACGAGTCCGGCGGTGTCGTGGACGACCTCATCGCCTACCTCGTCGCGGACGACGAGGTCTTCCTCATCCCCAACGCCGCCAACACCGCCGAGGTCGTGCGCCGGCTCGCTGCCGCCGCTCCGGAGGGCATCGAGGTCACCGACCTCCACGACGCCTACGGGGTCATCGCGGTCCAGGGCGCTCGCAGCGACGAGGTGCTCGACGCCCTCGGTCTACCGACCGGCCACGACTACATGTCGTTCGTCGAGGCCGACTGGCGGGGCCGCCCGGTCATCGTCTGTCGCACCGGCTACACCGGGGAGCGCGGCTACGAGCTCGTCCCCCGGTGGGACGACGCGCCCGCCCTGTGGGACGCGCTCGTCGAGGCGATGGAGCCGTGGGGCGGTATGCCGTGCGGCCTCGGTGCCCGCGACACCCTCCGCACCGAGATGGGCTACCCGCTGCACGGGCAGGACCTCTCGCTGGAGATCTCACCGGTGCAGGCCCGCTCCGGCTGGGCCGTCGGGTGGAAGAAGGACGCCTTCTGGGGCAAGGAGGCCCTCGTGGCCGAGAAGGCCTCGCCAACCCGGCTGATGCGGGGCCTGCTCGTCACCGGGCGGGGGATCCCGCGCGCGCACTGCGCCGTCGTGCTCGACGGTGACCAGGTCGGCGAGGTCACCTCCGGCACCTTCTCGCCGACCCTCCGTCAGGGGATCGCGCTCGCCCTGCTCGCCCCGGACGTCGCCGACGGGTCGAGCGTCCAGATCGACGTGCGCGGCCGGGCCGTGGAGGCCACCGTCGTCAAGCCGCCCTTCGTGCAGGTCCAGACCCGCCAGCCCTGAGCGGCATACCCCTGCCCCCCACCCGTCGAGTGGGCACTTTCTTCCACGACTCGGCGGGTGAAAGTGCCCACTCGACGGGGTCAGCGGATGGCGAACTGGCGCCGGTGGTAGCGGTCGAGGATCTCCCCCAGGCGCTCACCACCGAGCGCGTGCAGGGTCAGGCCGTCGCGGCCGGTCATCGTCTCGGCCTGGAGCATCGCGTTGAGGATCGCCTCGGCGGTGGCCTCGATGACGGCGCCGAAGAGGGCGTCGAAGTACTCGAGGGCGAGCATGTCGACGGGCAGGGCGATCTCGGTCCGGGCACCCGGGCCCTGGTCGGGCAGCCCGTGCGCGGCGGTCGAGAAGGCGATCATGAGGTCACCGGAGTAGTTGTCGCCGCGGGCGCCGAACTTGGCGATGCCGAGACCGGCCCGCTGGGCGAGCCGGTTGAGCTGGTGGGGGAGCAGGGGGGCGTCGGTCGCGACGACAGCGAGGACGGATCCGGTGCCCGGGGGCACAGCGGTGATCTGCGACATCCGGGGCGTGGGGACGACCTTCTTGGTCAGCACGTGACCGACGGGGACCCCGTTGACCTCGAAGTGCTTCCGGTCCCCGTGGTTGGCCTGGACGAGGACACCGATGGTGAAGTGCCGATCGCCGAGGTCGACGACGCGCGACGCGGTGCCGGTGCCGCCCTTGAACCCGTAGCACTGGGCGCCCGTGCCCCCGCCGACGTTGCCCTCCGCGATCGGTCCGGATCGCGCGTCCTCGAAGGCGTCGTTGACGTGCTCGCGGGTGACGTGCTGGCCGCTGATGTCGTTGAGGATGCCGTCCCACGTCTCCCCGACGACGGGCAACATGATCGGCATCCGCCCGGGCACCGCGACCTCGCGGGCGATGAGGGAGTCACGGACGGTCCCGACGCTGTCGGTGTTGGTCAGCGCGATCGGGCTCGAGAGCATCCCGGACTCGTGCAGCCACTCGAGACCGGTGAGCTCGCCGAAGCCGTTGAGGCGGTGATGTCCGGCGAAGACGGGTTCGGTCGACGGGCGGCCCCCGTGCGGCAGCACGACGGTCACCCCGGTGCGGACCGGGCCGTGACCGACGGCGAGGTCACCCTCGCCCTCGACGATCGTGCAGTAGCCGACCTTGACGCCGGCGACGTCGGTGATCGCGTTGTGCGGGCCGGCGCGACCGGTCCCGATCTCGATGCCCACGTCGGCGGCACGCACCAGCTGACTCCTCTCCTACCCGGCCGCGGACGGCTGAGCGACTACGCTCCTGCATGTCGTGGGGCGCCCTGGCCGCTCACGTCCCGACTCAGGTCCCGATGGAAGGCTATCCGGTGGTGCAGGCGCGCGATCCCCTCAGGTCACGACTGGCGCTGGGAGCAGGACGGGCCGCAGGCTCGCTCTCCCAAGCGCTCGGGCGCGGCTCGGGAAGCATGATCGGGGGCCGTCTCGCTCTCCGTCTCGACCCCGCGGTGCTCGCGTCGGTGACCGCCGACCGGCGCAGCGTGCTCGTCACGGGGACGAACGGCAAGAGCACCGTCACGGCCCTCGTCGCGGCCGCCCTCGGTGCGGGCAACCAGGTCGTCACCAACGCGACCGGGGCCAACATGACCGACGGGATCGTCACCGCGCTGGCGGCAGACCGCCGCAGCCCCGTCGCCGCTCTCGAGGTCGACGAGGTCTACCTCCGGTCGGTCGTCGAGGGCACGCGACCGGCCGCCCTCGTCGTGCTCAACTCCTCCCGTGAGTACACCCGGGGGGTGTCCCTGGCGAGCACGCTCGAGCACTGGCGACGGACGGCGGCCGCCCTGCCCGCGGACTGCGCGACGATCATCAACGTCGACGACCCGCTCGTCTCCTGGGCCTTCGAGGACGCCCCGAACGTCGTCGCGGTGAGCGGGGGGCTCTTCTGGCGACAGGACGCCCAGCTGTGCCCGGCCTGCGGCGGCGAGCACGTCTGGGAGGGCGAGACGTGGTCGTGCCCCGACTGCGGGCGGCGCCGTCAGGACCCGCAGTGGAGCGTCGTGCACGCCGACGACGGCACCTGGGCCGTCGCCCACGGCGAGACCGAGCTGCCCCTGGACGTCACCGTCCCGGGTCGGACCGGCCCGGTCGGCGGGGCCTTCGCCCTCGCAGCCGCGGACGCCCTCGGTGTCGACCTCGCCGCCGCGGCCGAGCGGGTCCGCGCGGTGTCCGACGTCGACGGCCGCTACGCGCCGTTGCCGGTGGGGGACCACTGCGTCCGCCTGCTCATGCTGAAGAACCCGGCCGGTTGGGTCGAGGCGATCGACGTCGCGCTCACGACGGGCCAGCCGCTCGTCGTGGCGGTCGACCCCTTCGGACCCAAGGACACCGCCACGATGTGGGAGTCGCCCTTCGAGCGCCTCGAGGGCCGGGAGGTGCGGGTCACCGGAGGCCGGTCCGCCGACGCCGTGGCGGTCATCGACGCGGCCGGCGTCGGTACGAGGGTGCTGCCCGACATCGCCTCCGCCGTCGAGGGGCTGCCAATCGGTGACGTCCTCGTGGCCTGCAACTACCCGGCCTTCCGACGACTCTCCAGGCAGCTGAGAGGGGGCACGTCGTGAGCCGTGTGCTCGTGGTGACGACCCTGTTCCCGCTGACGACCGTGGCGGCGGGTGACGAGGCGAACGCCGTGGCCCTGCGTCGTCGGGGCGCGCGGCGCGACCTCGACGTGCAGCTGCTCGCGGCCAACAAGCCCGACCATGTGAAGGATTCGGACGTCTACCTCGTCGGGGGCAACGGACGCGCCGGCGTGCGCGACCTCGTCGACCTGGTCGGCGCCACCGACGTCGTGAACCGGGTGCGGTCCGGTCGCGCGGCCATGCTCGCCGTCGGGGCGGGGCTCGACGCGCTCGCCCTCTCCTTCGTCGACCCGGAGGGTGGGGAGCACGACGGTCTCGGGCTCGCACCCGTCACGGTGCGTCACGCGGCCTCCGTGACGGGGACTGCCGTGACGCGGCCCAACGAGAGGCTCGGGCTCCCCCCGCTCATCGGCTGGGAGTCCAACGACGTGCTCACCGAGCGGCACCCGGGCACCGTTGCCCTCGCTGGCCTCGAGCGCGGGGCGGGCGACCGCTCCGACGCCCCCGCCGATGGTGTCGTCTCCGGGACGCTCGTCGGGACGCGGTTGCACGGTCCGGTCCTCGCGCTCAACCCCGAGCTGGCCGACCTGCTGCTCGCCCTGGCCACCGGGCGCGAGGAGCCGTGGCCGGCCCTGCCCGAGACGGCCGTGGAGCGGGCCCGTGCGGCGCGCATCGCAGAGGTCCGGTCCACCGTGTCCGACCCCGGCTGGCGTGGCCGCCTGCCGGCCCCGGTCCGCCGCCTCGTCACCCGCTGAGCCTGCTGCGCTGACTCGGAGGCGCGTCGCCGGCTCCGCTCAGGCCCGGAGTGCGACGGATGCGGCCACGAGCGCGCCAGCCAGTGACAGCTCGATGGCAGCGCCGATGACGTCGCCCGTGAGGCCGCCGAGTCGCCGCACGGTATGCCGCACGGCGAGCCACGCGCCCGCCGCACCGACCACGACGACGAGCCCGGCGGCATACCCCGGCCCTCCGACGGCGAGCCCGGCGACGGTGCCGACGATGAGGAGGCCGGCGACCACGGTGACCACCGCGACGGGTGGAACCGACTGGGCCACGGCGGCGCCGAGACCTCCCGGCCGTGCCGGGGGCACGTTGCGACGGCACGCGACGGCGGGGGCGACGCGGCTGGTGAGCAGGGCGACCGCCGCCAGGGCGACGCCGGTCGCGTCGGTGAACAGGGCTGCGAGACAGGCAGCCTGGAGCATCAGGACGAGGACCAGGGACGCGGCGCCGGCTGGGCCGGTGTCGCCGCGACGCATCACCTGGAGGGAACGCTCCGGGTCGTGACCGGAGGTGAGACCGTCTGCCGTGTCGGCGAGTCCGTCGAGGTGCAGTCCTCGTGAGATGAGCGCGGTGACGACGAGGGCGAGGACCGCCGTCACGGCAGCCGGCAGGGCACCAGCCACGGCCAGGGCGCCGAGCGCGACCCAGACGAGCACGGCCGGCAGTGCCGTGACGGGCGCGAGGAGCATCGCCCGGCCCGCCACCTGCCGGTCGACGCGCGAGGGCGGTGTCACCCGTAGGGCGGTGAACGTGCCCGCCGCGAGGCGCCAGGCGTCACCCACCGGGCCGGTCCGGGTCGACGAGGGGCGCGTCGCTGAGGTCGAGCACGCGCCCGGCCACGACGAGGTGCACGTGCGCGACGACGCGAGACACCGCGGCGTTGAGCCGGCCGAGCTCGTCCTGGAAGAAGCGGCCCGAGTCGGTCGTCGGCACGACCGACCAGCCGACCTCGTTGGTCACGAGGACGAGCGGCAGGGTGGTGGTGGCGACCGCCTCGACCAGCTCGGTCGTGGCGGCACGCACCACGCCACGTGCGACGTCGAGGTCGCCCCAGCCGGCCGCGTCGACCACGGCGGTGAGCCACGTGCCGAGGCAGTCGACGAGCACCGGGCCGGTCGCCGTTCGTAAGGCCCCGGCGACGTCCGCGGTCTCGACCGTGCGCCACCCGTCGGGGCGGCGGGCCACGTGCTCCGCGACCCGTCGGGACCACTCAGGGTCGTCGGGTTCGGCTCGGCGTCCGGTCGCGACGTAGGTGACGGTGGGCGTGGTCTCCCACACGCCGTCGTTCGGGTCGAGGACCGCCATGACGAGGTGCTCGGCGTGCCGGCTCTTGCCGCTGCGCACCGGGCCCGTCACGAGCACCGGGCCGCGCCGCAGGGAGCTCACCGGGGGCCCGGCGGGCTGGTCGGGCTCGTCGGCCTCTGGTTCGCTGCCGTGCCCGGGGCGGCCGGCTCGAAGCGCACCTCGGCGTCGAAGGCCGCGCGCCGGGCCGCCCGGCGGAAGACGCGGAGGATGGCCGGTCCGGCGATGAGGACGAGCAGGGCGTTGAGGACCCCGCGGGGCAGGTCCCAGCCGAGCGAGGTCGTCAGGTAGAACACGCCGTAGTGAGCGAGGTTCGCGGCCGCGGGCTCACCCGGGACGAAGCCCATCCCGGTGGGTGCGTTGGCGCCGAGGAACGGCCAGAACCAGAGGTTCATCGCGAGGCCGTAGGCGAGGCCGGAGAGCAGGGCGTATCCGGCGACGACCCAGCGCTCGGCGCGGGCGCCGCCGCGGACGGGCAGCAGGCCGGCGCCGAGGCCGACCGCGCCGGCGCAGATCATCTGGAAGGGGAGCCACGGACCCACGCCACCGGTGAGCAGGGCGCCCACCGTCAGCGCCAGCGAGCCGGAGACGAGGCCGACCCCGGGGCCGAGCACGCGGCCGGCGACGATGACGATGAAGAACATCGGCTCGAGCCCTGCCGTGCCGGCACTGAGCACCCGCATCGCCCCACCGGCAGCCGCGGCGACGCCGAGGACCGCCACCGTCTTCGCATCGAGCCGGCCGGAGGTGACCTCTGCCAGCGAGACGACGCTGAGCAGAGCGAGCAAGCAGGCGAAGAGCCACGGGGCGTCGTTGCCGTGGGAGCTGGCGAACTCGGCGGAGGCGAAGAAGGGCCAGAGGAAGGCGGCGAGACCGACGATGCCCACCGCGACGAGCGCGAGGACGGACGGCCAGCGCAGCGGGATCACCCGTCGCCGAGGAGGCGTCACGGTGCTCATGCGGTGAGCTCGAGGGCCGACTCGACCTCGGCGACCGTCAGCCAGGTCTGGGGGAGCAGCACCTTCGTCACCTGGGGCGCGAAGGCCGGGGAGGAGGCGAGCACCTGCCGGGCCGGGCCGTCGATGACGACCTCCCCGTCGGCGAGGATGACGACGCGGTCCGCCACCTCGGCGGCGAGCTCGACGTCGTGGGTGGCGATCAGGACGGTCGTGCCGTCAGCGGCGAGCCCGGTGAGGACCTCCGCGAGGCGACGCTTCGCTCCGTAGTCGAGGCCACGGGTCGGCTCGTCGAGGAGGAGCACCTGCGGTGAACCGGCGAGGATCACCGCGAGGGCGAGCTCGAGCCGCTGGCCCTCCGAGAGGTCGCGCGGGTGGCGCGTCGGCTCGATGCCCCCCGAGATCCGGGCGAGGAGCCGGGCGGCCGTGCCCGGCACCGCCCCGAAGTCGGCGTCGGCGGCGACGCACTCAGCGGCGACGGTGTCGGCGTAGAGCAGCAGCTCGGGCTCCTGGGGGACGAGACCGACGGTACGGACGCGCTCCCGGGCAGCGACCGCGTGGGGGTCGAGCCCGTCCGGCCCGTCGAGTCCCAGCCGGATGCACCCGGACGAGAGCGGGTGCTGGGCGGCGAGGGCCCCGAGCAGGGTCGACTTGCCGGCGCCGTTGCGCCCCATCAGGATCGTGACGGAGCCGGCGGCGACCGAGAGGTCGATACCGTCGAGCACGATCCGGCCGGCCCGGGCGACCCGGACGCCTGTCGCCGTGATCGCGTCGCGAGGTCCGACCCTCCGCAGGCTCGAGGGCGACGTCGGCTCGGTGGTGGCCAGCCGGTCACGGAGCGCGCCGACGCGGCGCCGGGCGTCCCGGATCGACAGGGGGGTGGGTGACCAGCCTGCGAGGCGGGACAGGCCGACGACGGGAGGGAAGATCTGGGAGACGAGCATCGCCTCGGCCGGCTCGAGCAGGCCGGACGTGTGCCCGTCGGCGACGAGGACGACCCGGTCGGCGTGGTGGATGACGCGCTCGAGACGGTGCTCGGCGAGCACGACCGTGACCCCCAGGTCGTGCACGATGCGGTGCAGCGAGGCGAGCACCTCCTCCGCGGCCACGGGGTCGAGCGCCGAGGTCGGCTCGTCGAGGACGAGGATGCGGGGGCCGGCGGCGAACAGGGCCGCGATGGCGACGCGCTGCTGCTGCCCGCCGGACAGGGCGGTCAGGGCCCGCCCGCGCAGCGGGGTCAGACCGAACAGGTCGAGCGTCTCCTCGACCCGGCGACGGATCGCGGTGGGGTCGAGCCCCATCGTCTCCATCCCGTAGGCCACCTCGTCCTCGACGACGTCGGTGACGAAGGTCGACGACGGGTTCTGCTCGACGAGCCCGACGACCGTCGCGAGGTCACGCGGCCGGTGCGCGGCGGTGTCGAGGCCGTCGACGACGACCCGGCCGCTCAGCGTCCCCCCGCTGAAGTGCGGCACGAGGCCGTTGATGGTGCGCAGCAGCGTCGACTTGCCGCTGCCGGTGGGCCCGACGACGAGGACGAGCTCGCCCTCGGGGATCTCGAGGTTGACGTCGTGCAGCGCCGGCGTGGTCGTCCCGTCGTAGCGCACGGACACGTGGTCGAAGGTGATCACGACGCGGACCTCCTGGGCAGGGGGGTGAGCACGGCCGGGACCGCGGCGACGAGGATCGCGAGGACGCACGCGAGGGGGAGGGCCGGGAGCGACGCGTCCTGGACCGGGACGATGCCGGGCCAGGCCTGCACCGCCGCGACCACGAGGACGGTCGCCGGGACGGCCCCGGCGACGACGGTCACCGTCTCGGTCCACTCCCAGCGGTCGTGTCGGTGGCCTGACCGGCTGTCGGTCGAGGCACCGATCGCGAGGCTGGCGCCGGCGAGGAGCACGCCGAGCAGCAGCAGGGGGAGACCGAGGGCGCCGCCCACCGAGGCGTCGAGCAGGCCGTAAAGGCCGCCGAGCACACCGAGCAGCCCGAGCAGTGCGAGAGCCGAGGCTCGGCGCCGGGTCGTCGCGCTCGAGTGGATCGCCCGCCCGTAGCCGCGCGACTCCATCGAGGCGGCGAGACCGAGCGAGCGTTCGAAGGCCGTCTCGAGCACGGGGACCGCGAGACGCGCCGTCTCGCGCAGGCCGTGGCCGTCACGGCCGCGCAGCGCCCGGGCCGACCGGACCGTGCGGGCGTCCGCGAGCAGCTGCGGGGCGAACGTCAGACCGACGACGACCGCGGTGCCCACGTCGTAGAGGGTGGCGGGCAGGTAGCGGAGCAGGCGCCGCGGGCTGGCGAGGGCGTTGGCGGCGCCGATGCAGGCGAGGATCGCGGTGAGACGCAACGCGTCGTACACGGCATACAGCAGTGACTCGAGTGTGACCGGGCCACCGAGCCGCACTCCGGCGGCCCACTCGGGCAAGGGGATTCGTGGCAAAGTGAAGAGAACGGTCGAGCCGTGGACGCCGTTGCCGAGGATGACCGTCATCACGACCCGGAAGGCGATGATGACGGCGCCGAGCACGAGGAAGGCACCGAGCGGGTTGGCAACCGCGGGGTCGCGCCGCTCCGTCACGACGAGCGCGCAGACGCCGATGACGAGGAGCAGGAGCACCGGGTTGGTCGTGCGGGAGGCCGCCGTGGCAAGCCCCAGCCCCCACAGCCACCAGGCTGCGGGGTGCTGAAGGCGCTCACGGCCACGCATCGGGGCGGCTCAGCGCCCGGTGGACGCGCGGCGCGAGCGCAGCACGAGGGCGGCGATGAGGGCGAGCAGGACGAGCACCGCGAGGACGTATGCCGCCCAGCTCGTGCCCGACGACGTGTCGGCCGCCGTGGTGGCGGGATCGTCGACGGCCGGTGCGGTCGCGGTGGCCGAGGGGCTGGCCTCGGTCGTCGTGGTCGGCGTGGGCGTCGTGGTCGGCGTCGAGGCGGCGCCGGGGACCGCGATCTGGATGGCCGTGTCGGGGGCGGCAGCCTCCCGGCTGACCTCCTTCACCTCACCACCGCAGTCGGCGGCCGGGTAGCCGGCGACGGCGCAGACGAGGCCGCCCTCGACGCGGAGCTGACCGGCGGTGGCGAGCACGTCCGAGCTCGTCCCATCGGTCGCCACGACCGCGCAGCTCGCGGTCGGCGCAGGCGGCGTCGCGCTGCCGGCGGAGTCGGCGCTCCGGCCGTAGTCGATGACGAGGCCGACCCGTTTCTTGCCGTCCTGCGCAGGGGTGCTCGCGCAGAGCTCGTCGAAGGTGAGGACGGCGCGGGGCAGGCGCGAGGAGGACTCGTCACCGATGGCGTAGCGCCAGCCCTCGACCGTCCCGTCCTCGGGCGTCGTCTGGTCCGGGCCCTTCTGGGCGTAGGCCCAGGCCCCGTCGGTCAACTGGTAGAAGCCCCAGTAGCGGTATGCCGCGGCCTGCGCGGGCGCGATGGTGAGCACGGCGAGGGCGAGGGCCACGAGGGTGGCGAGCAAGCCTCGGACCCGCCTGCGGCGGGCGGGGCTGGTGGGACGGGTGAGCACGGCGTTCCTCCTCGCGGGCGGACACCGAGGGCACGGCAACAGCCGCCCGCAAGGTGACTCCGGTCCGCATTCCACGACAGACTGACAAGGGAGCCGAACGGGCGCGGGTTTTCCGGCTGGCAGCGCGAGAGAGCTCACGGTGCATCACGGTTGCGGGTCAGCGCCGGGATCACACCGGCTTGCCCCTACGTCCATCGGGTACTGCGAACCGTGACACGTCGGGGTCTGCCACGTCAAACGTCCGTCGGTCGCACCGCCCGGTTAGGGTGGCGAGCATGAGCGCTGACTGGACCTGGTTGTTCCTCGACGCCCGCGGCGAGCCGGTCGAGGGGGAGTCGATCCCGACGGCGGGCTTCCCGACGCAGAGTGACGCCGAGAGCTACCTCGGTGACTCGTGGCGCGAGCTGCTCGACGCCGGTGTCGAGGCCGTGACCCTCCGGGAGAACGACGTGGACGTCTACGGGCCGATGAGCCTGCGGGCCACGGAGTGACGGGGGAGCGGTCCGGCGACCGGGCGCCCCTCTCCGACGGGCTCCAGCGCGACCTGGGGGTCCGCGTTGCGCAGGCGCAGCGTTCCTGGCGGGCGCCGGGCGTGAGTGTCGGCGTCGTCCGTGACGGTCACCTCGTGTGGTCCGACCACGTCGGTTCTGCCCGGCTTGCCGGGCCCACCGGTCCGGCGGCCCCGGCCGACGACGACACCCAGTTCATGATCGGGTCGGTCACCAAGACCTTCACGGCGCTGGTCGTCATGGCCCTGCGCGACGACGGCCTGCTGTCGCTCGACGACACGATGGAGACCTACGTGCCCGGCACCCGGCACGGGCGGGTTCCCCTGCGGCAGATGCTCGCTCACGCCTCGGGTCTGCAGCGTGAGCCGGTCGGCAACATCTGGGAGAGCCTCGTGGCGCCCGACCGTGAGGCCCTGCTGTCCGGCGCTGAGCAGGCGGAGCAGGTGCTGCCGGCCCACCACGCCTTCCACTACTCGAACCTCGCCTACGGCCTGCTCGGTCAGGTCGTCGAGCGCGTGACGGGCCGTGACTGGGAGGACGTCGTCCGGGAGCGGGTGCTCGACCCGCTCGGGATGGCTCGCACCGGGCTCACTCCCGCCGCCGACCGGGCGCGTGGCTACCAGATCGACCCCTACGCGCGCACCGCCCGCGAGGAGCCGCTCTTCGAGCTGCGCGCGACGGCGCCCTTCGGTGGCCTCTGGTCGAGCGTCGCCGACCTGTCCCGCTACGCCGCCTGGCTCGCCCGTCCTGACGGCCGGGTCCTGGCCGCCGAGACGGTCGACGAGATGTGTCGACCGATCATCATGACGGACCCCGACGGCTGGTCGGGCGCCTACGGCCTCGGGTTCGGGATGACCCGCCGTGGCGACCGCGTCCACGTCGGCCATGGCGGGGCGATGCCCGGCTTCCTCACCGGCCTCGGCGTCCGGCGACCCGAGGGGGTCGGCGCGGTCGTCTTCGCCAACGCCACGTCCGGGGCGCTGTCGATGCGCCTCGCGGCCGACCTCGTCGAGGCGGTCATCGACGCCGAGCCGGCAGCCGTGAGCCCGTGGGCGCCCGAGCGGCCCGAGCCGGCCCTGGCGCCGCTGCTCGGCGCGTGGTGGGCCGAGGGCTCACCGATCACCTTCTTCGTCCGCGGCGGTGAGCTGTGGTCGTACCTCGCCGAGGACCAGGCGCTCACCGAGACGCGGTATGCCGCCGAGGGCCCCGACCGCTTCCGAGCCGTGGCCGGTCGCGAACGCGGCGAGGTGCTCGAGGTGGTCCGCGCCCCGGACGGGTCGATCGCCCGGCTCTATTTCGCGACGTATGCCGTGACGCGCGAGCCGCTCGCCTTCGCCGACCTCACCGACTAGCCCGAGCCTCGCCGGATCAGTCTGCGGATCAGTCTGCCTCTGGTGCTGTCCTGGCGACATCTCGTGCCGACTGATCTGCAGCTTGATCGGGTGCTGGATCTGTCTGCGGATCAGTCTGCGTCTGGTGCTGTCCTGGCGACATCTCGTGCCGACTGATCTGCAGCTTGATCGGGTGCTGGATCTGTCTGCGGATCAGTCTGCGTTGAGGGCTGCTCGGGGTCAGCGGGCGATCGAGGCGGTCACGACGAACTTCGCGTTGCGGGCGACCTGCCGGGTCGGTCCGACGAGGCGGGTGAGGGTGGCCCGGTGGAGCAGGTGCGAGTTCCAGACGGTCCACAGCTCGCCACCGGGCTCGAGCACGCGGGCGACGTCGGCGAACAGGTGCGGGGCGATGCTCGCGTCGACGCTCGATCCGCTGTGGAACGGCGGGTTGAGCGCGACGAACCGCGCGCTGCCCGCCGGAAGCGATGACAAGGCGTCGTCGCGCACGACGGTGACCCGGTCCGCGACGCCGTTCGCTGCGGCCGTCGCCCGGGCCGAGGCCACCGCGGCGGCCGACTCGTCGCTGGCGTGGACCCGGATGCCCGGATGCCGCAGGGCGAGCACCGTCGCGACGACGCCCGTGCCGCAGGCCAGGTCGATGACCTCATGGGGCAGCTCGTCCGGCAGGTGGTCGAGCAGGAAGCGGGTGCCGATGTCGATCGCGGTGCCGGCGAAGACCCCGCCGAGGGCGCGGACGGTGAGCAGGCCGGGGTGGTCCTCCGCGCGGGGCCGCGGCTCGCCGCCGCCCGACGGTTGCCGGGCGACGAGGACGCGTGACTTCTGCCGGGCATGCGTCACGTCGACCCGTCCGAAGAACTCGCGCAGGACCTCGTTCATCGTCGTCGTCATGTGCTTGATCCGGCCGCCGGCGAAGACGACCACCTCGGGATGGGCGTGCTGCGCGACGAGTCCGGCGACGTCACGCAGCTCCTCGAGTGAGCGGGGGAGTCGGAGCAGCACGACGCGGGCCCCCTCGACGAGGGATGGGTCGAGCCCGTGCGAGGTGAAGGCGTCGGAGTGACCATGCTCCACCGCGTGGCCCTCGAGGGCCCGCTCGGCCGTGAGCGGGTCCTGGTGGACGCGGATGCCGCGCGCCCCCGCGTCGGCGCTGCCGAGCGTCAGGCCCCCGGCGACGTCCCCGATGACGACGAGTGTGCCGTCGGACAGCTCAGCGCGCGTCGACGCGGACTCGTCGAGCAGCAGACGGTCGGCGGCGTCGGCCAGCTCTGGCCGGTGGCTCGGCGCCAACTGGCGCGCGGTGGGGCGGGCGGTCACGGGGGTCGTGGGACGGGTCGCGATGCTGCGTCAGCTGGGGTACTCGCCGCGGGCGACGAGCGGCTTGGGCATCCGGGTGCGCCGCATCTGGAAGGCGCGCACGACGGCATACCAGGCGTCGCCCTTCTCCGCGGTTCCGAACTTGTCATCGACCTTGCGCCGGGTCTTGCGCCACATCCAGACCGCGTCACCGATGGCGATGATGATGAGGCCGTAGACGAGGACGAAGACGAGCAGCAGCGCCCAACTCGTTTTCACGAAGCTGAGCAGCAGCACGAGGAGCATCACCGGCAGCATGAACTCGCCCAGGTTCCAGCGGGCGTCGACCGAGTCGCGGATGAAGCGGCGGCGGGGCCCCTTGTCACGGGCCGGGAGGTAGCGGTCGTCACCAGTCATCATGCCCTGGCGCTGCTTGGCCATCGCCTCGCGGCGGGCGGCCTTGTCGACCTTCCCGGCAGCCTTGCGGTCGGTGACGATGAGGGGGCGCTTGTTGGCCGCCTCCTGGTCACGCCGCTTGGGCGTGGGGCGGTTCTTGGCGCCGACCCGCTCCGTGGTCTCGGGGATGGCCAGCTCGTCGTTGAGGGTCTTCTTGCGTCCGAACACGGCCCCACTCTAGGCGGTCGCGGGCGCGGTCCCTGAATCGTCACCCTCGGCGAGCGCACGGTCGTCGCCGTCGTCCCCCAGACGAAGGCGTGGACGCCGAGGACGACCATGACGAGTACTGCCACCCACGGGGTCGTCGTCAGCGCGAGCGCGTGGTGCGTGAGCGTCTCGATGGCGAGCCCACCGCGCATGATGTTGCCGAGGCTGACGTGGGACGCGAGCCACCCGTAAAGACCCGTGCCGAGCGGCGGCCCGACGGGCTGCTTGACGGTGATGAAGCCGGCCATGATCCGGGCGGTGCCGACACCGAGGTCGCGGCGGTCCACGAGCATCGGTAGCAGCCGCCACCCGGGCGAGGTTGACGCCGATGACGATGCGGCGACGGTCGAGCCGGTCCGCGAGTACCCCGGCGACGAGCCCGAAGAGCAGCCAGGGCAGTCGCTGCAGCACCGTCGCCAGCGCGACGAGCAGCGGGTCCCGGATCTGGGAGGCGACGAGCAGGGGTCCGGCAGCGAGCGGGGGGAGGGCGCGGTCGATGACGGCGCTCACGGCATACCCCTTCCGAGCCCCTTCCGAGCCCCCTCCGAGCCCCTTCCCAGCCCCTTCCCAGACCTCGAATGCCGGCCAGCCGAGCTGCCGCGACGTCACCGCGTCCCACGCCTGCGAACCTGTCCCGCCGCGACCGCGGGGTTGCCGTCGGCGCTCGTCCCGGGAGCCGCTCGATATGGTGCTGGGATGAGCGACGACACCCTGACTCCCGCCCAGCTCGACGAGATCCGCGCGCGCGTCGTCGACCTCATGCCGCAGGTCCGCGCCGACCTCGAGGCGCTCGTGCGGATCCCGAGCGTCTCGGCGTCATCGTTCGACCAGAGCCACGTGGACGCGAGCGCCGAGGCCGTGGCCGAGCTGCTGCGGGGCGAGGGGCTGGAGGTCGAGATCGTCCGCGAGGGCGGTAGGCCCGCCGTGATCGGACACCTCGACGGCCCCGAAGGTGCCCCGACCGTCACCCTCTACGCGCACCACGACGTGCAGCCGCCCGGCGACGACGCCGACTGGCACAGCGCGCCGTTCGAGCCGACCGAGCGCGACGGGCGGCTCTTCGGCCGCGGCGCCGCCGACGACAAGGCCGGCGTGATGGCCCACGTCGCCGCGCTCCGGGCGCACCGCGGCGCCCTCCCGGTCGGCCTGACGATCTTCGTCGAGGGCGAGGAGGAGTCCGGCTCGCCCTCCCTCGAGACGATCCTCGAGCGGCACGGCGACAAGCTCGCGGCCGACGCGATCATCCTCGCCGACTCGACGAACTGGGAGGTCGGCACCCCGGCGCTGACGACGACGCTGCGCGGCGGGGTGAGGGCGGTCGTCACCGTCCGCACCCTCGACCACTCCGTCCACTCCGGGATGTATGGCGGTGCGGCGCCCGACGCCGTCACCGCCCTGGTCCGGCTGCTCGCGTCGCTCCACGACGACGAGGGCAACGTCGCCGTCGAGGGGATGAACTCGAGCGAGGCCGCCGACCTCGACTACGACGAGGCCCGCTTCCGCTCCGAGTCCGGCCTGCTCGACGGCGTCTCGCTCATCGGGTCCGGCTCGATCCTCAGTCGGCTCTGGACCAGGCCGGCCCTCACCACGATCGGCATCGACGTCACCTCCGTGGACAAGGCCTCCAACACCCTCGCGGCGTCCGCGCGCGCCAAGGTCTCGATGCGCGTCGCACCCACCCAGGACCCGGCCGCCGCGTACGAGCTGCTCCGTGAGCACCTGCTCGCCCATGCACCCTGGGGCGCCCAGGTCCAGGTCGACCTCGAGGAGCACGGACCGGGCTTCGCGGCGAACGCCGACGGGCCGGTCTACGACGCGGCTCGGTCCTCGTTCGCCGATGCGTGGGGCACGGACCCGGTCGACATCGGGGTCGGCGGGTCGATCCCGTTCGTCGCCTCTTTTGCCGAGAAGTTCCCCGACGCCGCCATCCTCGTCACCGGTGTGGAGGACCCCGACTCGCGGGCCCACGGCGCCGACGAGTCCCTCGACCTCGGCGAGTTCGCGCGGGTCTGCACCGCGGAGGCGATCTTCCTCGCGCGGATGGGCGCCCGGCGCGGCTGAGCGCACCCAAACGCAACCAAGCGCACCCGGTCGCCCTCAGCCCAGCGGCATACCCGGGTGCGTCGGGTCAGTCCTTGTGGGTCGTGCCCGGGAGCGCGAGCATCCGATCGAGGGCGCTGCGCGCCTCGGCAGAGACCGTCTCGTCGACGTGGATCGGGTTGACGACCCGGCCCTCGACGAGCGACTCGAGCGCCCACACGAGGTGCGGCAGGTCGATCCGGTTCATCGTCGAGCAGTAGCAGACGTTCTTCTCGAGGAAGGCGATCTCCTGCTCGGGGAACATCTGGCCGAGCCGGCGCACGAGGTTGAGCTCGGTGCCGACGACCCACTTCGTGCCGGCAGGGGCCGCGCCGACCGTCTGGATGATCTTCTCCGTCGAGCCGACCTCGTCGGCGAGCTCGACGACCTCGTACTGACACTCCGGGTGGACGATGACCTTGACCCCGGGGATCTCGCGGCGGGCGGTCTCGACGGCGTCGACCGAGAACCGGCCGTGCACGGAGCAGTGCCCGCGCCACAGGATCATCCGCGCTCGGTCGAGCTCTTCGGCGGTGAGGCCGCCGCCGGGGCGGTGCGGGTCCCACACGACGCAGTCGTCGAGGGTGAGGCCGAGCTCGCGGACCGCGGTGTTGCGCCCGAGGTGCTGGTCGGGCAGGAAGAGCACCTTGCCGTCGCCCCCCATCCCGCCGACCTCGTCGAAGGCCCAGTCGAGGGCGGCCCGGGCGTTGGACGAGGTGCAGATCGTGCCGCCGTGCCGTCCGGTGAAGGCCTTGATGGCTGCGGAGGAGTTCATGTAGGTGACCGGGACCGTGCGGTCGGCCACGCCGGCTGCGTCCAGCTGCTCCCAGCAGTCCTCGACCTGGGCGATCGCGGCCATGTCGGCCATCGAGCATCCGGCCGCGAGATCGGGGAGGATCACGGTCTGGTCGTCGCCGGTGAGGATGTCGGCCGACTCCGCCATGAAGTGGACGCCGCAGAAGACGATCCACGGGGCGTCGGGGCGGGCGGCCGCGTCGCGCGCGAGCTTGAACGAGTCGCCGGTCACGTCCGCGAACTCGATGACCTCGTCTCGCTGGTAGTGGTGGCCGAGCACGAACACCCGGTCACCGAGGGCCGCCTTGGCCGCCCGGGCCCGCTCGACGAGCCCGGGGTCGGACGCGGCCGGGAGCTCGCCGGGGCACTCGACACCCTTCTCGGTGTGCAGGTCGGTGCCGCGCCCGAGGACGAGCAGGGGGAGCGGTGCGGGGGCCGCGGCGGTGTCGGTCGTCATGGCCCGATCGTATGCCGCTCGCTCCGCCGGGAGGGTGTCCGCGCGCTGAGCGGGGGCGCGCCGACGGGCGGTGACATGATTCGGGGGTGCACGTGCTCATCGCCCCGGACTGCTTCACCGGCTCCCTCACCGCGGCCCAGGCGGCCGCGGCCATCGCCCAGGGCTGGGCCGCCGCCGCGCCCCACGACACCCTGTCGCAGGTGCCGCTCTCGGACGGCGGGCCCGGCTTCGTCGACGTGCTCGCGAGCAGCCTCCCGGGTGAGGTCCTCGCCACGGTGACGACCGACCCGCTGGGACGCGACGTGCCGGCGACGATCCTGCTCGTCGAGGACGGCGAACGGCGCACGGCCTACGTCGAGTCGGCCCAGGCCGCCGGGCTGCACCTGCTGGCGCCCGACGAGCGGGACCCGACCCGGACGAGCACACTCGGGGTCGGCCGGCTCATCGCCACCGCGGTCGAGGCCGGGGCCACCCGCGTCGTCGTCGGGCTCGGCGGCTCGGGGACCAACGACGCCGGCGCCGGCCTCCTCGCCGCCCTTGGGGTCGGCGACCCCGAGCGGCTCGGGCGCGGAGGCCTCGCGCTGGGGATCACCGAGGCGGCCGACGTCGCCGGGCTCGACGAGGCCCGGTCGCGCCTCGCCGGAGTCGACCTCGTCATCGCCTCCGACGTCGACTCGCCGCTGCTCGGGCTCAAGGGTGCGAGCGCGGTCTTCGCCGCGCAGAAGGGTGCTTCCGACGAGGACGCCCAGCGTCTCGAGGGCGCCCTCGGCCACTTCGCGAGCGTCGTCGCCCGGGTGAGACCACCGGCCACGGACCTCCTGACCGGGTCCGCGATCCGTCCGGAGCGCGAGCCCGGCGCCGGCGCCGCCGGGGGGATGGGTTACGGGCTGCTGCTGCTCGGGGCCCGGCGCGTCTCCGGTGTGGAGGCGGTGCTCGGGGCGGTCGGCTTCGGTGCCCTCGTCGCCGCCGCGGACCTGGTGGTGACGGGGGAGGGTTGCTTCGACTGGCAGTCGCTGCGCGGCAAGGTCGTCGTCGGGGTCGCCGCCGCCGCGAGCGAGGTCGCGGTGCCGGCCCTCGTCATCGCCGGGCAGGCCCTCGTCGGCCGCCGAGAGGCGATGACCGCCGGCCTCTCCGGGGTGTATGCCGTGGCCGAGCGTCCCGCGCAGGTGCCCGGGTCGATGGCCGACCCGGTTGCGACCCTCGCCGCCCGGGCCGCGAGGGTCGCCCGGACGTGGTCGCCGCCGCCCGCCACGCCACGTCCCTGACCCCGTGCGGACGGCCCCGTCGGGGTGGGATGCCGGTCCCATCGGCTCGGCGTCGTACCATTGGCGGGTCGGGAACAGAACCGACACGGCACGGGTTGTCACGACCGACCCACGCACCACGACGGTAAGGACACACACGATGAGTGTTGAGACGAACGTTTCCGCCTCCGAGACGGCGGCTCCGGCAGAGACCGAGACCCCGGCCCACGGCGTCGTCCTCACGGATGTCGCCGCGACCAAGGTCAAGAGCCTGCTCGAGCAGGAGGGTCGTGACGACCTCCGCCTCCGGGTCGGCGTGCAGCCCGGTGGCTGCTCCGGCCTGATCTACCAGCTCTACTTCGACGAGCGCACCCTCGACGGTGACCTGACCCGCGACTTCGACGGTGTCGAGGTCGTCGTCGACCGGATGAGCTCGCCCTACCTCGAGGGCGCGACCATCGACTTCGCCGACACGATCGAGAAGCAGGGGTTCACCATCGACAACCCCAACGCCGGCAGCAGCTGCGCCTGCGGCGACTCCTTCAGCTGAGCACACCCGGCGTCCGGGCCGGACGCTGACGACGAAGGGCCCGACCACCCGTGGTCGGGCCCTTCGCGGTGCCCGGCGGGGGGACGGGATAGGTTTCTCGCTGTGCGCATCGCCATCACCGGATCCATCGCCACCGACCACCTGATGACCTTCGACGGTCTCTTCGCCGAGTCCCTCGTCGTCGAGCAGCTCGACAAGATCTCGTTGTCCTTCCTCACCGAGGACCTCCAGGTCCGGCGCGGGGGAGTGGCGGCCAACATCGCCTTCGGGATGGCCAACCTCGGCCAGTCGCCGATCCTCGTCGGTGCGGTCGGGCAGGACTTCGCCGACTACCGCAGCTGGCTCGAGCGGCACGGCGTCGACTGCGCCTCGGTGCACTACTCCGAGTCCCAGCACACCGCGCGCTTCATCTGCACGACCGACCGCGACATGGCCCAGATCGCCACCTTCTACGCAGGGGCCATGACCGAGGCCCGCGACATCGAGCTCGCGCCTGTCGCAGCGCGCGTCGGTGGTCTCGACCTCGTCGTCATCGGGGCGAACGACCCCGAGGGGATGCTGCGCCACTCCGACGAGTGCCGCAAGCGGGGCCTGCCCTTCGCCGCGGATCCTTCCCAGCAGCTCGCCTTCTGCGACGGCCCGACCATCGCCCGCCTCATCGACGGCGCCGAGTACCTCTTCACCAACGAGTACGAGAGCCACCTCGCCTGCCAGAAGACCGGCTGGACCGAGGAGGAGCTGGCCGACCGGGTGCGGGTCCAGGTCAAGACGCGGGGCAAGGACGGGGTCACCGTCCGGGCCCGTGGCGAGGAGCCGATCGAGGTCGGTATCGCGCGGGAGGTCCGCAAGGCCGACCCGACCGGCGTCGGCGACGCCTTCCGCTCCGGCTTCCTCACCGGCCTGGCCTCGGGCCTGCCGCACCAGCGCTGCGCCGAGCTCGGCTCGATGCTCGCGACCTACGTCATCGAGACGGTCGGCACCCAGGAGTACGTCCTGTCCACGTCCCGCTTCCTCGAGCGGCTCGCGGACGCCTACGGGGCCGAGGCAGCCGACGAGATCGCGCCGCACATCTCCTGCCCGCGTCCCTGACCGGCGGCGCCGTGCCCGAGACGCCCCCACCCACACCGTGGGACTTCGCCCTCGACCGGGCCCAGCCCGGTGAGGACCTCGTCGGGCTGGGGGCCGACCTCGAGGTGGCGACGTTGCACGCGGCATACTCCGTCGGCGTCTTTCCGATGGGGGTGGGGGAGCACGGCGCGCCCCCGATCGGGTGGTGGTCACCGGACCCGCGTGGGGTGCTGCGCCTCGGTGACCTGCGGGTGAGCCGGTCGCTGCGCAAGGCGGCCAGGCACTTCGAGGTCCGGGTCGACACGGCGTTCGACGACGTCGTGGCCGGCTGTGCCGACCCGGACCGTGAGGGCCGGTGGATCACGACGGAGGTCACCGACGCCTACGCGGAGCTGCACGCCGCGGGCTGGGCGCACTCGATCGAGACCTGGCAGGACGACCGGCTCGTCGGCGGCCTCTACGGGGTGGCCATCGGCGGCCTCTTCGCCGGGGAGTCGATGTTCCACACCGTGCGGGACGCCTCCAAGGTGGCCCTCGTCGGCCTCCATGCGCTGCTCTCCGACGACGAGCCCGACCGACTCATCGACGTCCAGTGGCGCACCGACCACCTCGCGACGCTCGGCGTCACCGAGGTCTCCCGGGCGACCTACCGTGAGCTGCTCACGCGGGCGCTCAGGGTGCCGCTGCCGCGTCCGTGGCGCTGACGACCTCGATGTCGTATGCCGTGTGCCCGCCTCCCGGACGGCTCCCGACAAAGCGGTGACCCCGCATCCGGCACCAGGCGGGCAGGTCGTGGGCCGCCGCGGGGTCGGTTGCCCACACGGTGACACCCCGCGCGCTCCCGTCGTCGTGGACGAGCCGGGCGAGGTGGATGACGGGCAGGGGGCAGCGCAGCCCGCGGGCGTCCAGCACGGCGAACCCGCTGCCCGGGTCGAGTCCGTCCTCGGGGACGGAGGGCCTGTCGGCCGGGTCGCCGCTCACAGGTCGCCGGCCCCCAGCTCGCGTCGGGTGGCCGCGACGGTGGGTCCGATGGCGGCGCAGAAGGCGGCGACGTCGTCGGTCCGGCCGGGGCTGACGGCCTCGAGTGGGAGGGTGACCCGGACGTTGCCGTGCGTCAGGCGCCCCATCGCGGCGAGGACGTGGCTCGGCTCGAGCGTGCTCGACGTGCAGGCCGACCCGCTGGCGACGGCGAACCCCGACCGGTCGAAGCCCCCGACGAGGGACTCGCCGTCGGCGTAGAGGGCGGAGAAGGTGACGACGTGGGGGAGTCGGTCGGCGGCGTCCCCGACGACCTCGGTGTCCTCGACGCGGCCGGCGGCGGTGCGGATCGAGTCGACGAGTCCCCGGCACGCCGCTGCGTCGGTGTCGCGCGTGGCGGCTGTCTGCTGCCACGCCTCGGCCGCCGCGAGGGCGAGCGGGACCCACGGGGTCGTCTCGGACCGCCCGTGCTCGACGTCGGCCCGGGCGTCCGCCCACTGCCAGCGGGTGCCCTCCCGGACGACGAGGACGCCCAGGGGCGGCCCGCCCCAGGAGCGCGCGTCACCGACGAGCACGTCGTGGTCGGTCGGGACGCGGTCACGACCGAGTGACGCCGTCGCGTCGACGACGAGGGGCACCCCGTGCTCGCGACACGCCGCCCGGGCCGCGGCGAGGGGCTGCCGCGTGCCCACCTCGCCGTTGGCGCTCTGGAGGGCGGCCGCGACCGTCCCCGGCCGGCCGACGGCCACTCGCCACGCCTCGAGGTCGACCCGTCCGTCCGCGTCGACGCGGACCTCGTCGAGCTGGTCGGGGTCGTCGGTCCGCGACGCGCGTCCGCGGGCCGGGACGAGCACCGCGGAGTGCTCGACCGCTGAGGCCACGAGGCGCGCCCCGTGGCGGCGGGCGGCATACCGGGTCCCCTCGACGGCGCGGAGCAGCGCGACCGAGCCGTTCGACAGGAAGCTCACCTCGGGCGGGCGGACCCCGAGTCCGGTCGCGACGACCTCGCGGGCCCGGTCGAGCAGTGCCCGCGCACGTCGGCCCTCGGCGTGCAGCCGCGCCGGGTCGGCCCAGCCCGCCTCGAGGGCGGCGAGCAGCGTGTCCCGGGCCACCGGGTGGAGCGGGCCGCTCGCGGCGTCGAGCAGGCGCCGTGGCGCCGGGCCCGGGGGGTGACTGTTCACTGTCCAACGTTAGCCGCCCCCTACCGGACACGCGTTGGGGCAGGCGGTAAGGTCTGGGAGTGGGCATTCCGTGCCCGAACCGACGGACCGAACACGCTCGAGGGGAACGCCATGCGCGACCTGAGGACGGAACGAAAGGTGCACCTGGTGCCTGAGCACGACGAGACCCCCTCTGCCTCCGCGGCGGTGGGAGCGCGGCCCCATCGACGGCGCGGCCTGCGCCTCGGCGGGCTGGTGGCGCTGAGCGCCCTGGCCCTGGCTGGCTGTCAGGGTCAGCTGTCCGACGGCTACCTCCCCGACGCGGTCTCCGACAGCGGCAAGCGGGTCACCGACCTCTGGGTCGGAACCTGGATCGCCGTCCTCGCCGTCGGCGCGATCACGTGGGGGCTCATGCTCTACGCGGCGATCCGCTTCCGGCGCAAGAAGGGTGACGAGGCGCTTCCGGTCCAGCTGCGCTACAACGTGCCCGTCGAGATGCTCTACACGATCATCCCCGTCTTCATGGTCGCCGTGTTCTTCTACTACACGGCGCGTGACGAGTCCGCGCTGACCGACACGAGCAAGAAGCCCGACGTGACCGTCAGCGTCGTCGCCAAGCAGTGGAGCTGGGACTTCAACTACGTCGACTCCGACGTCTACGAGACCGGCGTGCAGACCAACCTCGACGGGACCACCGGCAAGCGGGCCACGATGCCCGTGCTGTACCTGCCGGTGAACAAGCGGGTCGAGTTCGTCCTCAACTCCCGCGACGTCATCCACAGCTTCTGGGTGCCGTCGTTCTTGACCAAGCTCGACATCATCCCGGGCAAGACGAACAAGCTCCAGATCGTGCCGAGCCAGACCGGGACGTTCCAGGGCAAGTGCGCCGAGCTCTGCGGGGCCTACCACTCCGAGATGCTCTTCATGGTCAAGGTCGTCCCGCAGAACGAGTACGACCAGGAGATGTCGCGCCTGGCCTCGATCGGCCAGACGGGCCAGATCCCCGTCGATGCCAGCCGTGAGTCCCTCGTACCCGAGGACGCCGCCAAGGTTCCCGCCCCTGCCCTCACTGGGAGCAACTGATGTCGACCGCTACCGCCAACCGTCCCGCCGGCGCCCCGGGAGCCCCCGAGCCCACCGGTGTCGGCCAGCCCGCGCCGCGGCGCAGGCTCAAGGGCCAGACCTTCGTCAAGTGGGTCACCACGACCGACCACAAGGTGATCGGCAACCTCTACTTCATCACCTCGTTCATCTTCTTCCTCATCGGTGGCGTCATGGCGCTGCTCATCCGCGCCGAGCTGGCCGCCCCCGGCCTGCAGATCGTCGACAACCCGGAGCAGTACAACCAGCTGTTCACGATGCACGGCACGATCATGCTGCTCCTCTTCGCGACGCCGCTGTTCGCCGGGTTCGCCAACGCGATCATGCCGCTGCAGATCGGTGCGCCCGACGTCGCGTTCCCGCGCCTCAACATGTTCGCCTACTGGCTCTACCTCTTCGGGGGCCTGATCGCCTCCGCGGGCTTCCTCACGCCGACGGGTGCAGCCGCCTTCGGCTGGTTCGCCTACGCCCCGCTCTCCGACGTCAGCTACAGCCCTGGCCTCGGCGGTGACCTGTGGGTCTTCGGCCTGGCGCTGGCCGGTTTCGGCACGATCCTCGGGTCGGTCAACTTCATCACGACGATCGTCAGCATGCGTGCACCGGGCATGACGATGTTCCGGATGCCGATGTTCACCTGGACGATCCTCGTCACCTCGATCCTCGTGCTGATGGCCTTCCCCGTGCTCACCGCGGCGCTCTTCGCGCTCGGCGGCGACCGACGCTTCGGGATGCACATCTTCGACGCCGAGAACGGTGGGGTCATCCTCTGGCAGCACCTCTTCTGGTTCTTCGGCCACCCGGAGGTCTACATCATCGCGCTGCCGTTCTTCGGCATCATCAGCGAGGTCATCCCCGTCTTCTCGCGCAAGCCGATCTTCGGCTACAAGACCCTCGTCTTCGCGACGATCGCGATCGCGGCCCTCTCGGCCACGGTGTGGGCCCACCACATGTACGTCACCGGTCAGGTGCTCCTCCCGTTCTTCGCGGTGATGACGATGCTCATCGCGGTGCCGACCGGGGTGAAGTTCTTCAACTGGATCGGCACGATGTGGGGCGGCAAGGTGTCGATGGACACGCCGATGCTCTGGGCGATGGGCTTCCTCGTGACCTTCCTCTTCGGTGGCCTCACCGGCATCGTCCTGTCGAGCCCGGCGCTCGACTTCCACCTGTCCGACAGCTACTTCGTCGTCGCGCACTTCCACTACACCGTCTTCGGCACGGTCGTGTTCGCGATGTTCGCCGGCTACTACTTCTGGTGGCCGAAGCTGACCGGGCGGATGCTCGACGAGCGCCTCGGCAAGATCCACTTCTGGATGCTGTTCGTCGGGTTCCACACCACCTTCCTCATCCAGCACTGGCTCGGCGTCGACGGCATGGCCCGTCGCTACGCGGACTACCTGCCCGAGGAAGGGTTCCAGGCGGCCAACATCGTCTCGACCTGCGGGGCGTTCCTGCTCGGGGCGTCGACGATCCCCTTCGTCTACAACGTGTGGAAGACGTGGCACAAGGCGCCCCTCGTCAAGTCCGACGACCCGTGGGGCTACGGCGCCTCGCTCGAGTGGGCCACCTCCTGCCCGCCGCCGCGGCACAACTTCACGTCGCTGCCCCGGATCCGCTCCGAGCGTCCCGCCTTCGACCTGCACCACCCCGAGGTCATGGCGGGTGCCGGCGGGGGACCGGTCGCCGATCAGAGCACCCTCTCCGAGGTGAGGGCCGCCGCCCAACGGGAACGCGAGCGTTCGCCCGAGCACCAGACCAAGGACTGACCGATGCGCCTCGAGACCAAGCTCTTCAGCTACCTGTTCGCCTTCTTCGTTCCAGTCGTGCTGCTCTACGGCTTCTGGTCGAAGTGGTCCGAGCCGATCGGCGTCACGGCGTTGACCCTCAGCGCCGGCCTGTTCGCGCTCGTCGCCTTCTTCTTCTGGATGACCGGTCGCAGCCTGCCGCTCCGCCCGGAGGACAACCTCGACGGTGAGATCTCCGAGACCGAGGGTGACTTCGGCTACTTCGTCGCGAAGTCGTGGACCCCGCTGTGGCTCGCGATGGCGGCCGCGGTGATGTTCACCGGGCTCGCTGTCGGCTGGTGGCTCTTCATCATCGGCGCCTTCTTCGGCGTCGTCGCCCTCATCCTGTGGGTCTTCGAGTCCTTCTCCGGCGAGCACGCCATCTGAGGCGGTCCCCACTTCGTGCCCGACGGGGCCGGTCACCAGCGCGGTGACCGGCCCCGTCCGTGTGTCTGGACCAGCTCGGATGATCAGTCGGCGTCTGGTGCTGCCCCGACGACCCCGCATGCAGACTGATCCGCCCGTTGATCCCTGGCCACGGATCAGTCTGCAGATCAGTCGGCGTCTGGTGCTGCCCTGGCGACCCCGGATGCAGACTGATCCGCAGATTGACGCCGGCGCCCTTTGACCTGGCGGAGCAACTCGCCCCTGCAGCTGCCCCTGGGGACCCCGCATGCAGACTGATCCGCCAGTTGATCCCTGGCCACGGATCAGTCTGCAGATCAGTCGGCGTCTGGTGCTGTCCTGGCGACCCCGGATGCAGACTGATCCGCAGATTGACGCCGGCGCCCGTCACCTGGCAGAGCAACTCGCCCCCGCAGCTGCCCCTGAGGATCCCGCATGCAGACTGATCCGCCCGTTGATCCCTGGCCACGGATCAGTCTGCAGATCAGTCGGCGTCTGGTGCTGTCCTGGCGACCCCGGATGCAGACTGATCCGCAGATTGACGCCGGCGCCCTTTGACCTGGCGGAGCAACTCGCCCCTGCAGCTGCCCCTGAGGACCCCGCATGCAGACTGATCCGCCCGTTGATCCCTGGCCACGGATCAGTCTGCAGATCAGTCGGCGTCTGGTGCTGCCCTCACACCAGGCACCGGCACGTACTCAGGCACGTACTCGGGCGCGTTCACCGGCAGATCGGGCCGAAGTCGCCCCTCAGAGCGCCGGTATGCCGCTCTCTGCGCACTCACGCTTGGTACCCGACCTTCCGGGGCGCCTCAGCCCCAGCCGAGGGCGTGGAGGCGATCGTCGTCGATGCCGAAGTGGTGTGCGATCTCGTGGACGACGGTGATCGTGATCTCCTCACGCAGCTGCTCGGGGGAGTGGCACATCGCCTCGAGCGGGTCACGGAAGATCGTGATCCGGTCGGGCAGGGCGCCTGCATCCCACCAGCCGTCCCGGTCGGTCAGGGGCGTGCCCTCGTAGACCCCGAGCAGGTCCGGGTCGTCCTCGGGGGCCTGCTGCTCGACGAGGATCACGACGTTGTCCATCGCGGCTGCGAGGCCCGCTGGGATGGAGTCGAGGGCCTCCGCCACGATCTGGTCGAACTCGGCCTCGGTGAGGTGCTGCACGACCCGAGTCTGTCAGGTGCGTGACACGAGCCGGCACGAGCGCAGCCCGAACAGGGCTGAGGCCGGCCCCCGTGACGGGGACCGGCCTCAACAGCCGAGCGGGCGCGCGGTCAGCGCAGCTTGTCGGCCTTGATCGTCTCGCGGCTGGCGGCACCGGTCTCGGAGCCGTCACCAGCCGGCGGAGCCTCGATGGCCTCGTGCTCGCCGGTGAGGGCGGGACCGTGGTCGTCGTGCTCGTGGTGGGCCGCCTCGACCTCGGCCGGCGTCGGGGGAGCAACGCGGTCGGAGAAGTAGAAGTGCGACACCTTGGCCCGGAGCCGGTCCTTGCGGGCCAGCGGGCTGTCGACGCCGTTGGCGTCCTTCTCCGTCGTGATCGCGAGCGGCTGCGGCGACTCGTGCTGGACCAGCGGCCAGCGCTCGTACTCCGACAGCGGCGCGTGGATCTCCTCGAAGCCACCGTCGGCCGAGCGCCAGATCGTGCCCGTCTCGCGGCCGTGCAGCACCTTCTGACGGTCTGCGCGCTGGAGGCTGAGGCAGATCCGCTTCGTGATCCAGAAGGCGATCGGCGGCCCGATGAAGACGAGTGTCTGGAACAGCCGTGTCAGGTCGTTGATCGACAGATGGAGCTTGATTGCCATGATGTCGTTGCCGGACGCGAAGAAGAGCACGATGTAGAAGGTCATGGCGGCGACGCCGATGCCGGTGCGGGTCGGGCGGTCACGCGGGCGGTCGAGCAGGTGGTGCTCACGCTTGTCGCCGGTCACCCAAGCCTCGAGGAACGGGTAGACACCGATCATCGTGTACATGGCAGGGATCAGCAGGATCGCCCCGATGAAGACGTTGAAGCTCCAGGTGAACCCAAACGTCGTGAACTCGAGCCAGCCGGGCAGAAGCCGCAGGGCACCATCGGCGAAGCCCATGTACCAGTCGGGCTGGGCGCCGGCGGTGATGGGCGACGGGTCGTACGGCCCGTAGGCCCAGATCGGGTTGATCGTCACCACCGCCGAGATGAGGGCGATGACGCCGAAGACGATGAAGAAGAACCCGCCGGCCTTGGCGATGTAGACCGGCATCATCGGGAAGCCGACGACGTTGCTGTTCGTCTTGCCCGGTCCGGGGTACTGGGTGTGCTTGTGCACCGCGACGAGCACGATGTGGGCCGTGAAGAGCCCGACGAGGATCGCCGGCAGGAGCAGGACGTGGACGGCATACAACCGGGGGATGATCGCCTCGCCCGGGAAGGCCCCGCCGAAGACGAAGTAGGAGACGTAGGACCCGACGATCGGGATCGAGCGCATGAAGCCCTCGGCGGCGCGGAGGCCGGTGCCCGAGAGCAGGTCATCGGGGAGCGAGTAGCCCGCAAAGCCCTCGACGATGGTGAGCATCGACAGGATCGTGCCGATGACCCAGTTGATCTCACGGGGCTTGCGGAAGGCGCCGGTGAAGAAGACGCGGGCCATGTGCACGAGGACGGCCATCGCGAAGACGAGGGCGGCCCAGTGGTGGATCTGCCGGATCAGCAGCCCGCCACGGATGTCGAAGGAGATGTCGACGGAGGACCGGTAGGCGTCGGACACGATGACGCCCTGCAGGGGCACGTAGGAACCGTCGTAGACGACGGGCGTCGCGCTCGGCACGTACCAGAAGGTGAGGAAAACGCCGGTGAGCAGGCAGATGATCATCGAGTACATGGCGATCTCGCCGAGCATGAACGACCAGTGGTCGGGGAAGACCTTCTTCAGCAGGAAGGAGACTCCTTTCGCGCCACCGGTACGGTCATCGACCCAGCCGGCGATACCGCCGAGGGGTTTGGTGTCGGCGCGCTCCTGCTCGACCTGCTGGTCGGTGTCACGCAGCCCCTCAGCGGGGCGGGTGTCTTCACTCGTGCTCATCGTGCACGCTCCCAGAAGCTCGGTCCGACGGGCTCCTCGAAGCCCTGCGGGGCGACGAGGTAACCCTCGGCGTCAACGGTGATCTTGAGTTGCGGCAGCGGCCGGTTGGCCGGACCGAAGATGACGGCGCAGTCGTCGGTCAGGTCGAAGGTCGACTGGTGGCACGGACAGAGCAGATGGTGGGTCTGCTGCTCGTAGAGCCCGACGGCGCAGCCGACGTGGGTGCAGATCTTCGAGTAGGCGACGACGCCCTCGACGCCCCAGTCCTTCTCCTTCTGCACCTGGATGAGGCTCGGGTCGAGGCGGATCAGGATGACGGCCGCCTTGGCCTTCGCCTCGAGCACCCCGTGGCCCAGCTCGATGTACTGCTGAAGGGTCTCCGGCATGACGTGGAAAACGGAGCCGTTGGTGACGTCCTCGAACTTGATGGGCGTCATCTCCGGGTCGCGCATGAGACGAATCGGCTTGCCGCCGTTGTTCTCCTTCGGGTCCCAGATCGTCGTCTTGAGCTCCTCGACGTTCGTCGGCCCGAGGGAGCCGGCGACCTGCAGGACGAAGGGGAGGGCGAAGAGGCCCAGGGCCCCGCCGACGGAGTACTTGATCAGCGGGCGCCGGCCGAGCTGGGCGTTCTCGCCGCCGTCAGTCACGACGGTGACCGCCTTGGCCCGTGCCGCGCTGTCGGAGGCGAGGGTGTGCCGCTCCTCGGTCACCTCGACGTCGGACATCAGGGTCTTGGCCCAGTGGACGGCGCCGATGCCGATGAGGAAGAGCGCGACGCCCATCGAGAGGCCGAGCACGACGTTGAGCGTCTTGGCCTCGCCGAGACCGGGGAAGAAGAAGGTCGCGTCGTCGGGGATGGCGAAGTAGCCGACGAGGAAGATGAGGGTGGCCAGCATCGACAGGCCGAACATCGTGGCGACCTGGCGCTCGGCGCGCTTGGCCGCCTCGGGGTCCTCGTCCGCGGCGCGGTGGATGTGTGGCGGCAGGCCCGGGTTCTCGAAGCGGTCGGGGAGGGACTCCCCGCTCCTGACGACCGTGCCGTCGGCCGAGGCCGGCGCCAGCGCGTCGCCCGGCTCAGGGGCCGTGCTCTCGTGCTCGTTCATCAGTTCGGGGTCCTGTCGTCGGTCGGGTCCGCGGGCGGCTGGTGGCGGGCGCTCATGCGGCCTTCTTCCCGAGCCAGACGGAGATCCCGATGAGGATGCTGAGCGCGAAGACCCAGACGAACATGCCCTCGGACACCGGGCCGAGGTTGCCGAGCGTCATCCCGCCGACGTTGGTCTGTTTGTTGATCGCGTTGAGGTACGAGATGACTTCCTGCTTCGACTCCGGGGCGATGTTCTGGTCGTTGAACACCGGCATGGACTGGGGGCCGGTCACCATTGCCTCGTAGATGTGTGTCCCCGTGACACCAGTCAGGGCCGGGGCGTATTTCCCTCGACTCAGCGCGCCGCCGGCTCCGGCGAAGTTGTGGCACATGGCGCAGTTGACGCGGAAGATCTCGCCGCCGCGGGCGATCCGCTGGCTGTTGGTGAGGGTCTGCCCGTTCTCGACCTGGCTGCCCGGGGCGAGGGGGGTGGTGAACTCGGCAGCCGGGATGGCGGGGCCGGCACCGAGCGAGGCGACGTATGCCGCCATCGCCGAGATCTCGGTCTCGTCGAACTTGATCTTGGCCATGTCGTTGCGCGGGGCCTGAACGTTGGGTCCGGCGAGCGGCATACGGCCCGTCCCGACCTGGAAGTCGACCGCCGCGGCACCCACGCCGACGAGCGACGGGCCCGCGGAGCTGCCCTGCGCGTTGGTGCCGTGACAGCTCGCGCAGTTGGCGAGGAAGAGGTTCTTGCCGTCGGCGACCGCGTCCGCGCTCACGGAGGTCGCGGCATTGGCGTCCTTGGGCGAGAGGAAGGCGTAGGCACCACCGGTGACGAGCAGACCGACGAGGATCAGCAGCGCGATCGCGGCGGGGTGTCGTCGGCGTGCGGCGAGGGCGTTCACGATGAGGTCCTGTCGTCCATGGTGGTGAGGTGTGCGGTCACGGGGGTGGTGCTGCGGGCGGTCATCGAAGGATGTAGATCGTGGCGAACAGGGCGATCCACACGACGTCGACGAAGTGCCAGTAGTAGGAGGTGACGACCGCGCCGGTGGCGTTGGCGTGCGTGTAGCGCCGAGTCGTGAAGGTGCGGGCGATGATCAGCAGGAAGGCGATGAGCCCGCCCGTGACGTGCAGGCCGTGGAAGCCGGTCGCCATGTAGAAGACCGAGCCGTAGGCGTCGGAGCTGAGCGACACGCCCTCGCTGAAGAGCTCGGCGTACTCGAAGACCTGGCCGGCGATGAAGAACGCGCCGAAGAGGTAGGTGAGCACGTACCACTCGCGCATGCCCCAGTGCTTGACGTCGAGCAGGGAGCCGGTGCGGGCCTTCTGGCCGCGCTCGGCCTTCCAGACGCCGAGCTGGCACCAGACGGACGAGGTCACGAGCACGAGCGCGTTGATACTCGCGAAGGTGATGTTGAGCTTGGCCGTCTGCTCCGCCCAGAGCTCGGTCCGGACCGAGCGGAGCTGGAAGTAGACCGCGAAGAGACCCGCGAAGAACATGAGCTCGCTGGAGAGCCAGACGATGGTGCCCACGGCAACCATGTTGGGACGAGTCGCCAGAGGTGCTCGGCTGACGGGACTCGTTGCGGTGCTGGAAGGAACTGCTGATGCTGTCGCCACGTTGGCCATTATTCCCACAATCCCTCCGCGGTGTGCGAGCGACCCCCCGTTTGGCACCTGGCTGTCGAAGGTTTCGTGATGATTCCGACACGGAGTCACGCTCGCGGAGGCCTCGTCGGACGGTGGTCGGGCGTCCTCGGGCGTCGTTCGAGGGGGGCTCGGGCCGTCTCGCTCCCGCTCGCCCACCCACGGCGAGGTCGCTGCGGGGGGAGGGGCGGCGACCGGTAGCATCGCCGCATGACCGCCTCGAACGACAGCGCCACCACCGGGACGTCCACCGATCTCGCGACGGGTCCGGTGAGCGCCGGACGTTCCGTGCCGCACCGGGTGAGCATCCTGCTCTACAGCGACGACTTCACGACCCGCGACGCGGTGCGCGCCGCGGTCGGCCGGCGGCCCGCCAAGGACGTCGAAGTGGTGCGCTGGCTCGAGTGCGCCACCGCCGACGCCGTCGTGTCCTCCGTGGACGCGGACCGCTTCGACATCCTCGTGCTCGACGGCGAGGCCGCGAAGGTCGGCGGGCTGGGTCTGGCCAAGCAGCTGAAGAACGAGATCTTCGACTGCCCGCCCATCATCGTGCTCACCGGCCGTCCGCAGGACAGCTGGCTGGCGGCGTGGTCGCAGGCCGACCTCGCGGTGCCGCACCCGCTCGACCCGATCGCGTTGACGTCGGCGGTCGCGACGCTGGCGCGCGCGGCCGTCCCCAGCGCCTGAGCATGGCGAGCGACCGGGTCCTCACCTGGCCGACGCTGCTCACCGACCTCATCGCGGGCCGCGACCTCGATCGGTCCGCGACGCAGTGGGCGATGGGCCAGATCATGGCGGGCGAAGCCAGCCCGGCCCAGGTCTCGGGGCTGCTCGTCGGCCTGCGGGCCAAGGGTGAGAGCGTCGCCGAGATGGAGGGGCTCGCGGAGCAGATGCTCGCCCACGCGAACCGCATCGAGGTCCCCGGTCCGAGTCTCGACATCGTCGGGACGGGCGGTGACCGGGCCCACACCGTCAACATCTCCACGATGGCCTCCATGGTCGCCGCGGCGGCCGGGGTGCGCATCGTCAAGCACGGCAACCGGGCGGCGTCCTCGTCGTCGGGGTCGGCCGACGTGCTCGAGGCGCTGGGGATCGACCTCACGCTGCCGCCGGACCGGGTCGCCGCCGTGGCTCTCGAGGCCGGCATCACCTTCTGCTTCGCGCAGACCTTCCACCCCTCGATGCGGCACGCCGCCGTCGCGCGCCGTGACCTCGGCGTCGGGACGGCCTTCAACTTCCTCGGTCCGCTTACGAACCCCGCCCAGCCCACGTATGCCGCTGTCGGCTGCGCCGATGCCCGGATGGCCCCGCTGCTGGCGGGTGTCTTCGCCTCCCGGGGCAAGGACGCCGCCGTCTTCCGCGGCGATGACGGGCTCGACGAGGTGACGGTGTCGACGACGACCCGGGTCTGGTGGGTCCGTCGCGGCCAGGTGGCCGACCGCTCCCTCGACCCGACCCGGCTCGGGGTCGAGCTGCAGCCGATCGAGGCGCTCCGCGGCGGTGATGCCGCCCACAACGCCGGGGTCGTGACCGACGTGTTCGCCGGGGCGAGGGGAGCCGTGCGGGACGCTGTCGTGCTCAACGCAGGCATCGCCCTCGCCCTGACCGAGCCGGACTCAGCCTCGGGCGCCAATCCCTCGGATCCCTCGGACCCCTCGGATCGCTCGGATCGTGCTGATGAGTCCGTCGGCTTCCACGCCGACGTGCGAGCCGGGATGGATCGGGCCGAGCAGGCGATCGACTCCGGGGCGGCCAGCGCGCTCGTCGACCGCTGGATCGCGGCGACGCGCGGTCGCTGACCGACCGGTCGAGAAGGTTCGGCCCGATCTCGAGCCGCGGTGGCTACTCGCCGTCGAGGCCGAGGCTGAAGGCTGCCTCGAGGTCGTGCGCGGAGTAGGTGCGGAACGCGATGTGCGTCGACGTCCCCACGACGCCCTCGACCTTGTTGAGCCGGTCGGCGATGACGTCGGCGAACTCGTCGTGGGCATGGACGCGGACCATGGCGATGAGGTCGGAGTCACCCGTGACCGAGTAGACCTCGGACACGGCCGGGATGTTCGCGATGGCCTCGGCCACCTCAGGGATCCGGTCGACCTCGCAGCTGATCATGACGATGGCGGTGATCACGTTTGCAGCCTATCGGGCGTCATCCGACCGGGCGCAGTCCCCGGGCAGCGGAGGTCGTGGAAGCGGCGGAGGCTTCGGGCGTGGCGCTCCGCGAGGCGCGGGCGGCCCGTGCGTACCGGCCGGAGCGTCCGGCCGACCCGCCTGATGAGGAGCCGACCGTGAGGGCGTCGCGGTCGAAGCCGATCGCCTCGTGCGCGGAGGCGACGGCGGGCTCGAGCCGGTGGCGGACCGCGCCGGCGCCGCCGACGGGGCAGGTCCAGGTCCCGTCGAGCTCGACGATGCGCACCCCCGGGCCCTCGAGCCAGCGCAGCAGGATCTCGGTCTCCTCGGTGAGGGCCGCGGTCGTGCCCGGGTCGGGGGCTGGGACGACCTCGGCGGTCGCCTGCATGGTGCGGACGTGGACCATCGGGTCGGCGCCGCGGGGGCTGACGCTGGTCCCGGCGAGGCGTCCGTGCCGGATCGAGACGAGCTCCCAGCCACCCGTGTCGTGGGGGCGGGCCGCGACGACCTCGGGGGAGCCGGTCAGGGGAGCGAGGCGTTGGGCCCGCGCCGCGCCCCGGACGAGCTGGAGGAAGCGGTCGCGGACCCTGGCGGCGTCCTCGAAGCGCTCCTGCTCCGCCAGCTCCTCCAGCCGGGCGTGGAGCCGGTCGGCCTCCGAGCGGGCGTCGCCTCCGAAGAGGGCCGCGCACCGGCTCGCGACGAGGGAGTAGTCGTCCTCGGACTGGGCTCCGGTGCACGGCGCCCCACACCGGCCGAGGTCGGCGAGGGCGCAGGCCTGCTGGCTGCCCGTGAGTCGCTGGGTGCACTGGCGCAGCGGGACGACCTCGTGGACGGCGTCGACGGCGGCCTGCGCCGACGCCCGGTGGCGGAACGGGCCGATGTAGTGCGCCCCGTCGTCGCGGACCTGGCGGACGATTGACAGGCGGGGGAAGCGCTCGTTGGTGAGCTTGACCCAGCTCTGCTTGCGCCCGTCCTTGGACTTGCGGTTGAACCGGGGCTGGTGCTCGTCGATCAGACGCAGCTCGCGGACCTGGGCCTCCAGGGGGGTCTGGCAGACCACGGGGTGGACGGCCTGGGACAGCCGCACCATCTCGGCCATCCGGCTGCGCTGCTCGGACGCGGTGAAGTAGGTCCGCACCCGGGTGCGGATGTCGCGGCTCGTCCCGACGTAGAGGACCCGGCCGCTGCCGTCCTTGAAGAGGTAGACCCCGGGGAGGTTGGGCAGCGGGTCGGCGAGGAAGCGCTTGCGCCGCTGGCTGGGGGTGACCCGCGAGGTGTAGCTCGAGAGCTCTTCGAGCGTGTGGACACCGAGGCTGCCGACGCGCTCGATGAGGCCGTGCAGCACGTCGACGGTCGCCTGGGCGTCGTGCAGGGCGCGGTGGTCGGGCGTGGTGCGCGCCCCGAAGACCTGGGCGAGGGAGCCGAGCTTGTGGTTGGGCGTCTCGTCGCGGCTGACGAGCTGTCGGGCGAGGGTCAGCGTGTCGAGGACGTCGAAGCTGGGCCAGGGGGTGCTGGTGCGCTTGGCGGCCGCCTTGAGGAAGCTGATGTCGAATCCCGCGTTGTGCGCGACGAGCACACTGCCGGTGGCGAACTCGAGGAACGCCGGGAGCGCGCTCTCGATCCTCGGGGAGTCGGCGACCATCGCGTTGGTGATGCCGGTGAGGACCGAGATGAACGGGGGGATCGGCTCGGCGGGGTTGACGAGGGTTTGGAACTCGCCGAGCACGTCGCCTCCGCGGACCTTGACGGCACCGATCTCGGTGATGCCGCACTGCGCCGGGCTGCCACCGGTCGACTCGAGGTCGACGACGACGAACGTGACCTCGGCGAGCGGGGTGCCGAGGTCGTCGAACGTGGTCTGGATGGCCTGCATGAGCCGACCGTATGCCGCAGGACCGACAACGCCCGGAAGGCGCGGCGGCTGCCCAGCGCGCTCACGGCCGGGCAGCCGGATCAGTCTGCGGATCAGTCTGCGTGGGGGGTCGTCAGGGCGACACCGGGTGCGGACTGATCTGCGGCTTGATCGGGCAGGGCGTGGATTCCGGGTCAGTCTGCGGATCAGTCTGCGTGGGGGGTCGTCAGGGCAGCACCGGGTGCGGACTGATCTGCGGCTTGATCGGGCAGGGCGTGGATTCCGGGTCAGTCTGCGGATCAGTCTGCGTGGGGGGTCGTCAGGGCGACACCGGGTGCGGACTGATCTGCGGCTTGATCGGTGGGGGAGGGCAGTGTCGGTGGTCGCTCCTAGCGTCAGCGGGGACAGAAGACAGGCGACATACCAGGACGAGAAGAGAAGGGTGGACCACGATGATGCTCGTCGACTGCCAGACCTGCCCGGTCCGGGACGTGCACTGCGCGGACTGCATGGTGACGGCTCTCGCGCCGTTGCCCGTGTCGGTCCCCGTCCCACGACTGCACTCCACGTGGAGTGAGGAACAACCGGACGACCACCGCCCCGGGCTGCCCCTTGACCGTGCCGAGCGGCGTGCCGTGTCAGCCTTCCTCGGTGCCGGTCTGGTGACGGTGGAGACCGCGAACTCTCTCCGGGCGGTTCCGGACCACGACCGGGGCACGGGGGAGCACACGCGGTCCCGACCGGCGGGCCAGCGAGCTGCGGGCTGACCCTGCCTGCAGACGTTGCCTGCCGACGCGGGCGTGTCACCATGGCGACGTGCCACGCTCTCGGAGGATCCGTCACGGGGCGCCGGCACGGTCCGGACGTCGATGCGCGACCGTGGCTGCCTCCGTGGCGCTCGGAGCCCTCCTGGCCTCCGGCTGCACGACCGCAGGGCCGGTGGCTACGTCTCCTGCCCCCGCGGCGCAGGCAGCAGACGGCGCGGCCGTCGGGCGGGCCGAAGCGGCCGAGACCGCCCTCGCCGACCGTCTTCGCGCCGCGCAGGACGGCGATCTCGCAGCCTGGCTCGCACCCGTGGACGGCGCAGCCCTGCGGGTGGAGCAACGCGCGGTGTTCGACCGGATGCGCCGCATCGGCGTGACGGACCTGCGGCTGGGTGCCGTGACCGAGACCAGCCACGACGCCGAGGGGTGGAGCGTCCACGCCCTCGCCACCTACCGGATCGCCGGACACGACCGAGCTCTCCGATCCTTCGACGTCAACGCTAACCTGAGACTTTCGGGCGACCCGGTCGCCTCAGCAAGCGCCCCGTCGGACCCGGCCACCGTTCACCACACCGTGCACGACACCGTGCAGGTCACCTCGTGGGGGCCCGCTACGCGCCCCCAGCCCTGGGACCTCGACGGTCTCGTCGTGCGCCGCACCCCCGACGCGCTCGTCCTCGCCGTCGGAGCCGACCGGGCCGACCAGATCGCGAGCCTCGCGCGCCTCGCCCGTCGTGACGTCACCGCGGTCTGGGGCTCCTCCGTCTCGGCCGTCTGGGTCGCTCCGGGTGACGACGCGGCGGCGGGGCGGATGCTCGGCGAGGACGTGAGCGGCCTCGCGGGCGTGGCCGGCGTCACCGACGGACCCCTCGAGGGGGGAGAGCCGGCGGGTGCCGACCGGATCGTCCTCGTGCCCGGGGCCTGGGACTCCCTGACCGAGCAGGGCCGGCGCGTGGTGATGACCCACGAGCTGACCCACGCATCGGTGCGCGCCACCACGACCCGCCCCGTACCGTTGTGGTTGTCCGAGGGGTTCGCCGAGTACGTTGCCTACCGGCGCGTCGACCTGGCCGAGTCAGTGGTCGCTGAACCGGCCCTGCGCCGGTTCACGGCGGCGGGACTGCCGAAGACCCTCCCCGGCGGCGCCGACTTCACCGCGGGAGCTGACCTCGCCGGGGCCTACGCCGCCTCCCTGCTCGCGGTCCGGACCCTTGCCGACACGAGAGGGCAGGCCGACCTGGTGCGGGTCTACACCGAGGTGGCGGCTCCCGGAGCCGGTGGTGGCACCGCTGCCGCCCTGTCCGACGCCGACACCCGTCTCGATACCGCCCTCGTCACGGTCACGTCCATGGCACGCGCCGTCCTCGTGCAGCGGTGGCGCACACGGATCGCGGCGCTCCTGGGGTGACGCCAGACGGGGGTCGACCGACGCGGCCACCGACCCGTCAGACCCGCGGTCACCCGTAGAGGGCCTCCACGTCCTCGGCGAAGTCCTTCATCACGACGTTGCGCTTCAGCTTGAGCGAGGGGGTGAGGTAGCCGTTGGCCTCGGTGAAGTCACCGGGCAGGACGGCGAACCTGCGGATCGACTCGGCCTTCGACACCGCCTCGTTGGCCCGGTCGACCGCGTGCTGGATCGCCTCGAGCACCTTCGGGTTGCTCCCGGCCTGCTCGAAGGAGACTCCCTCGAGGCCGTGGTTCGACGCCCAGCTCGGCCACATCTCCTCGTCGATGGTCACCAGGGCCGCGATGAACGGCTTGAGGTCGCCGACGACGATGCACTGGGACACGAGAGGGTGGGCCCGGAGCCGGTCCTCGAGCACCGCCGGTGCGACGTTCTTGCCGCCCGCGGTCACGAGGATCTCCTTCTTGCGGCCGGTGATCTTGAGGTAACCGTCCTCGTCGAGCGAGCCGAGGTCGCCGGTGTGGAACCAGCCGTCGACGATGCACTCACGGGTCGCCGCGTCGTTGTCGTGGTAGCAGGCGAAGACCCCGACGCCCTGGATGAGGATCTCCCCGTCGTCGGCGATCCGGATGCTCGTGCCCGGCAGCGGCGGCCCGACCGTGCCGATCTTGACCTTGTCGGGGGTGTTGACCGTGGCCGGCGCGGTGGTCTCGGTGAGGCCGTAGCCCTCGAGGATGACCACCCCGATCCCGCGGTAGAAGTGACCGAGGCGGGTGCCGAGCGGGCCGCCGCCCGACACGGCATACCGCACCTCACCGCCCATCGCCGCCCGCAGCTTGCCGTAGACGAGCTTGTCGAACACCGCGTGCTGCAGGCGCAGGCCGAGCCGGGGTCCGCCGTCGTCGAGGGCCTGGCTCCACGCGGTGGCCACGGTGGCGGCGCGGAGGAAGATCTTGCCCCTGCCGTCCGCCTCGGCCTTCGCCTCGGAGGAGTTGTAGATCTTCTCGAAGACCCGGGGGACGGCGAGGATGAAGGTCGGCTTGAACCCGGCGAAGTCGTCGAGGAGGGTCTTGATGTCGGACGAGTGCCCCATCCGGGCCCGACCCGCCACGCAGAGGACCTCGATGAACCGGGCGAAGACGTGCGCCAGCGGGAGGAAGAGCAGCGTGGCGGCGCCCTTGCTCAGCACGACGGCCCCGAGCTCCTCGATCGCGTTCTCGACGAGGTCGACGAAGTTGCCGTGGGTCAGCTGACACCCCTTGGGCCGGCCCGTCGTGCCGGAGGTGTAGATGATCGTCGCGAGCGAGGTCCGGTCGAGCCCGGCGCGCCGCGCGTCGAGATCGGCGTCGTCGACCTCGGCACCGGCGGCCCGCAGCTCGTCCAGGTCCGAGCCGTCGAACTGGAGCACCCGTCCCAGGGAGGGGGCGGCCTCGCGGACCTGCGCCACCGTCTTGCGGTGCCGATCGCTCTCGACGAAGGCCATCGAGGCACCGGAGTCGGACAGGATCCACTCCACCTGCGCCGCCGAGGAGGTCTCGTAGATCGGCACGACGACGCCGCCCGCAGTCCACACCGCGAAGTCGACGAGGGTCCACTCGTAGCGCGTGCAGGACATCAGGCCGACCCGGTCGCCGGGCTCGAGACCCGCAGCGATGAGTCCCTTGGCGACGGCGGCGACGTCCTCCCCGAACTGGGCCCACGTCACGTGCGACCACGACCCGCTGGCCACCTTCCGCGAGAAGGCGACCTCGTTCGGCGCCTCCGCGGCATTGCGGACGACGAGGTCGCCGAGGCTGCCTTCCGTCGTGACCGGGGCGAGGGGTGCGACGACGTTGTCCTTCACGCTTGCTCCTGTGGAGGTCGAGGTGGGGCGTACGCCGTCATCCTCGCACCTCCGGCGGCCGCGGTGACAGCGCCGGCGGATCCCCTCCCATCGGGGCGTGCGGGACCCGAGCATCCCGCGTGGGCGAGGCGATAGCCTTCCGCCCATGGCCGATCGCACCGAGTCCACCATCGTCATCGCCGCCGAGCCCGGCGTCGTCCTCGACGTCATCGCCGACTTCGAGGCCTACCCGCAGTGGGCCGCCGAGGTGAAGCAGGTCTCGATCGTCGCGGAGGACGGGGACGGCTGGGCGGACCAGGTGCAGTTCACCCTCGATGCCGGTGCGATCAAGGACACGTACGTGCTCGACTACGAGTGGGACGTCGTCGAGGACGGGACCGGTGTCGTGTCGTGGACCCTCGTGTCGGCCACCGTCCTCAAGGCGATGAACGGCTCGTACACGCTCGCCGCGGACGGCCCCGGGACCCGGGTCACCTACCGGCTCGCCGTCGACGTCAAGATCCCGATGATCGGCCTGCTCAAGCGCAAGGCGGAGAGGGTCATCGTCGACACCGCCCTGAAGGAACTGAAGAAGCGCGTCGAGGCATGACCGGCGTGGCCGACGGCGAGGGCGAGGGCGAGGATCTGCGCCAGCAGACCGCGCCACCCGGGCGGTCGGTGGCCCAGGAGGCCGCCCTGCTCGTCGACCTGCTCTCCCAGCGCGGGGGCTGGGGCCCGGGCACCGACCGCCGGCCCGGTGCCGACGAGAACGGGTCCGGCCAGGGCGGCGGCCACAGCGGTCACGGCGCGCACGGTGACCACGACGGGAGGCCGAGCGAGGCCGCCCACGAGTGCACGTGCGGCGGGCAGCCCCCCCAGGCGTGCCGATACTGCCCCGTCTGCCAGCTGATCGGGTTGGTCCAGCGGGTCAACCCCGAGACGATCGAGCGGGTCGCGGACTTCGCGCTCTTCGCGGCGACGGCGCTGCGCGACCTCGCCTCCGCCCAACGGGGCCGCCCCGACGAGACCGAGCCGGACACCGGCAGCACCGACTCCACCGACACGTCGGGAGCAGCCTCATGACCCGGCGACTCGCGATCGGGATCGACATCGGCGGCACGAAGGTGGCCGGCGGCGTCGTCGACGAGGACGGGGTCATCATCCACCGGACCCGCCGGGACACCCCGCACCGGTCCACCTCCCCGTCCGTCGTCGAGGACACGATCGTCGCCTCGGTCGAGGACCTGCTCGGCATGGTGGGTCGCGAGCAGGTCTCCGCCGTCGGCATCGGCGCGGCGGGCTTCGTGGCCGTCGACCGCGCGACCGTCGTCTTCGCCCCGCACCTGTCCTGGCGCAACGAGCCGCTGCGGGACGCGCTCGCACAACGGATCGCCCTGCCGATCACCGTCGACAACGACGCGAACGCCGCCGCCTGGGCCGAGGCGACGTTCGGGGCGGCCCGGGGAGAGTCGCACGTCGTGATGATCACCCTCGGCACCGGCATCGGCGGGGGCCTGATCATCGACGGCCGGGTCCAGCGCGGCCGGCACGGGATCGCCGGCGAGTTCGGGCACATGCAGATCGTCCCCAACGGTGCCCGCTGCGAGTGCGGCAACCGTGGCTGCTGGGAGCAGTACGCCAGCGGCAACGCCCTCGTCCGCGAGGCGCGCTCGATGATCGAGGCCGGGTCGCCGGTCGTGGCAGACCTGCTGACCCGTCTCGGTGGTGACCCCTCGGCGCTCACCGGCCCGTTCATCACGGAGGCGGCCCGCGACGGCGACCTCACGGCCCGCGAGCTGCTCGCCGACATCGGTCGCTGGCTCGGCATCGGGATGGCCAACCTCGCGGCGGCGTTCGACCCCGGGCTCTTCGTCGTCGGCGGCGGGGTCAGTGCGGCCGACGAGATGCTCATCGGCCCAGCCCGCGAGGCCTTCCGACGCCAGCTGACCGGGCGCGGCTACCGTCCCGAGGCGGGCATCGTGCGCGCGGTCCTCGGCAGCGACGCGGGTCTCATCGGCGCCGCGGAGCTCGCCCGCGTCAGCGGATGACCGGCGCGGTCGGCGCCCGTTCCGACCACGTCCTGCGGGTGATGAGCTACAACCTGCGCGACTTCCTCGACGACCGCCACGCCGCCGCGCGGGTCGTCCGCGCGGTGGCCCCCGACGTGCTCTGCCTCCAGGAGGTGCCGCGCCGCCTCACGACCGAGGTGCGCCTGCCGCCCTTCGCCCGGGAGTGTGGCCTGCTCTGGTCGCGGCGCCGTCGGGGGAGCGGCGGAACCGCCGTCCTCACCGCCCCCAGGGTTCGGGTGCACGCGGCGACGACGACCCGGCTGCCCGTCCGCTTCCCCGACCGGATGCGGGGGTATGCCGCTCACGACCTCAGCCTCCCGGGCTCGCCGCCGCTCACCGTCGTGAGCATCCACCTCAGCCTGCGGGCAGAGGAACGGGAACGGCATACGCGCCGCCTGCTGGCCGACCTCGCGGGGCGGGCGCCGGTGGGCGAGGGAGCCGCGTCGTGGTGGCGGGCGACCTCAACGAGGGGCCGGGCGGGCGGGCCCGGGAGCTGCTCACGGGATCACTCCGGATCCTCTCACCGGACGAACCGACCTTCCCGGCGCGGTCGCCCGACCAGCGCCTCGACCTCGTCCTCGGCAGCCCCGGACTCCGGGCGCGTCCCGATCCGGACCGGGTGCCGCTCGCCGAGGAAGACCTCGTCGCGGCCTCGGACCATCGGCCCGTCTGGGTCGACCTCGACGTGCGGTCCGGCGGGGGCGGCACGCCCGTCTAGGTCGCGGCCGGGTCAGACGCGGGTGCCGTCGTCGGTCGGGTCGCGCTCGGTCCCTCCGCGCAGGACCATGAGGACGAAACCGACGACGGTCATGCCCACGGCGGTCACGACCCACCAGCTGCTGCCGTCGCGGTCGAAGAAGAGCAGGTAGAGGAGCAGGAGCGGTCCACCCCCGAGACCGACGACGATGGCCCAGAACATCGGGTCGTCCTCGGCCGTCGGCAGGTCGGGGTTCGACGGCGGCACGAAGTGGTCGTCGTCGGCTCCCGACCGGTCGTCGTCCGTGGTCGGCGCGCGGGCGATGACCGCCTCGGCGTCGTCGCGACGCCCGGGCGACCCGCGCCACACGTGAGCGGTCGTCGGCGCGATGGGGACCCCGAGCGCCCCCGTCGGTGGGGGTTCCATCGGCAGCGCGGGACCTGGGTGCGTCCCCGGGTCGGTTCCGGCGCCTGTTCCGGCGCCTGTTCCGGCGTCAAGGCCGTCGTTGCCCTGGGCGGCGGTGCGGTCGGTGGCCGTCCCCGACGCCTCGTCGGACGCTCCCGTGCCGTCCCCGGACAATGGGTTCGCCGTCGGGTTCGCCGTCGGGTCCGGCGCGGTGTCTTCCCACCCGGCGACGATCCGGGCGAACTCGGCGTCGAGGTCGCGCTCGTTCATGGCCGGACGGCCGACGAGATGGCCGGGTCGGCCGGCCGCACACGCCTTCGCGGGGACGATACGGTGACGTCGTGCAGGGGGAGCACCGGGACGGCGCCACCCGCTGGAGCGGTGGGGACGACGTCGGGACGAACCGGCACGATGATCTCCTGGCGACGACGCGGTGGACCCACCGATCCTCCCACGGCGGTGATCGCGAGCGCGAGTGCCCTAGAGTGCGGGGCACCACAGGTGGAGGTGGACAGAGTTGTTCTACTGGGTTCTGAAGACGATTGTTCTCGGCCCGATCCTCAGGCTGCTGTTCCGCCCGTGGGTGGACGGTGAGGAGAACATCCCCGAGGAGGGCGCGGCGATCTTCGCCTCGAACCACCTGTCCTTCTCCGACTCGATCTTCCTGCCGCTCGTCGTCTCGCGACGGGTCACCTTCCTCGCGAAGAGCGACTACTTCACCGGGCGCGGCATCAAGGGCCGGCTCACCGCCGCCTTCTTCAAGGGGATCGGCCAGCTGCCCGTCGACCGCTCCGGCGGCAAGGCGAGCAACGCCGCGCTCAGCTCCGGTTTGCGCGTCCTCGGCCGCGGCGACCTGCTCGGCATCTACCCCGAGGGGACCCGCTCGCCCGACGGCCGCCTCTACCGCGGGCGCACCGGCGTGGCCCGGATGGCCCTCGAGGCGGGCGTCCCGGTCATCCCCGTCGCGATGATCGGCACCGACAAGGCCCAGCCCACCGGCAAGGTCATCCCGCGGATCATGCGGATCGGGGTCCGGGTCGGCACGCCGCTCGACTTCTCCCGCTACGAGGGGATGGAGGACGACCGCTTCGTCCTGCGCTCGATCACCGACGAGGTCATGTACGAGCTGATGGTGCTCTCCGGCCAGGAGTACGTCGACATGTACGCGACCTCGATGAAGGACCGACTCCTCGCAGCGGCCCGCGCCAAGGCGCGCGAGCTGCAGGAGGCCGCGAAGCCGGGGGCCGCGGCGCCGGAGCTCGAGGCGGCCCTCGATGCAGCCGAGGGCAAGCCGGTTCTCACCGACGACGCGGCGATGACGCGGCCGATGACGCCGACGGCGAGGGCGGCGGGGCCGCCGAAGCGGCGTCCTGAGCCGTGCCCACCCCGGCGACCCCGCCAGCCGAGGCCGGGAGCGGCGACACCCATGCTGTCGTGCGTGGCCTCTGGCGCGCCGTCGACGTCTTCCGCTGCCTCACGCTGGCCTACGCCTGCTGGTCGCTCTGGGCCCGGCACGCCGAGGTCGCCCACCTGGCCGCCGCCGCCGCGGTCATCGGAGTCCTCGCGGCGTGGACCCTCCTGCAGACCGTGCGGCCGATGCGCACCCTCCCGGCGTATGCCGTCGAGCTCGCCCTCGGCTGCGCGGCCATCCTCTCGACGCGGCTCGTCGACGACGCCGAGGTGATCACCGGGGGCGCTCGCACCCTGCCGTCGATCTGGCCGTCGGCGGCCGTCGTCGGCTTCGCGATCCTCCGCGGCTGGCGGGGAGGGCTTGCCGCCGGGGCCGCCGTGGGGGCCAGCGCCTTCCTCGAGGTCGGGACCCCGACGGCCAACACGGTGAGCAACTCGATCTTCGGGCTGCTCCTCGGCGGGTGCGTGGGCTACTGCGTGGACCTCGCCCGGTCGAGCCATGCCGCGCTCGCCGAGGCCATCCGGCTCGACGCGGCCCGGGCCGAGCGGGACCGGTTGGCGCGCACCGTCCACGACGGCGTGCTGCAGACCCTCGCCTTCATCCACCGACGGGCCAGGGACGTCGGGGGTGAGACCGCGCAGCTCGGGGCGATGGCGGGCGAGCAGGAGCGGATCCTGCGCAGCCTCGTCAGCGGGGCCGACCTCGACAGGGCCGACGGGGTCGACGGGGTCGACGGGGTCCTGTCCCGGGACGCTGACCTCCGGGCCCGGCTGCGTCACGTGGAGACCGAGGAGGTCTCTCTCGTCACCCCCGCGCAGCCGGTCCTGCTGCCACGGCGGGTCTGCGAGGAGCTGACCGCCGCGGTCGAGGCGGCGCTCGAGAACGTGCGCGAGCACGCCGGAGCCGGGGCGCGAGCCTGGGTCCTGATCGACGACGACGGCCACGAGGTGGCGGTGACGGTCCGCGACAGCGGGGTCGGGGTGACCGCCGGCCGCCTCGCGGAGGCCGTCGGGCAGGGCCGGCTCGGGGTCGCCTCGAGCATCCGCGGTCGGTTGCAGGACCTTGGCGGATCCGCATCGGTGACGGCCGGCCCGGCCGGGGGCACCACGGTCGAGCTCCGCATGCCGGTGACCCGCCGGTGACGGGCCGCCCCGCCGCTCCCACGGAAACCGGGACGCAGTCGGCCGGAGCGGCGCCGACCCGGGTGCTGGTCGCCGACGACCACCCGATGTGGCGCGACGCGGTCGCGCGCGACCTCGCCGAGGCGGGATTCGAGGTGGTCGGTACCGCGGCCGACGGGCCGGCCGCGGTGGCCCGCACCCGGGCCACCCGGCCCGACGTGCTCGTCCTCGACCTGCACCTGCCCCAGCTCACGGGGGCCCAGGTGTGTGCGGCCCTCGCCGCCGCCGACGTGCCGTCACGGGTGCTCATCCTGTCCGCGAGCGGTGACCACCAGGACGTCCTCGACGCCATCAAGGCCGGGGCCCTCGGCTACCTCGTGAAGTCAGCCGGTCGGGAGGAGTTCCTCGCGGCCGTGCGCTCGACGGCCGCGGGAGAGCCGGTCTTCACGCCGGGACTGGCCGGCCTCGTGCTCGGCGAGTTCCGTCGGGTCCGGTCCGCGGGAGGGGAGCGGGAGGTCCCGGAGCTGACGGGTCGCGAGACCGAGGTCCTCAGGTACGTCGCGACGGGCATGGGCTACAAGCAGATCGCGGCCGCCCTGTTCCTCTCCCACCGGACGGTGCAGAACCACGTGCAGCGCATCCTCGGCAAGCTCCACCTGCACAACCGGGTCGAGCTGGTGCGCTTCGCGATCGACCGGGGGATCGACCCCGCGGACCGCTGCGACGGCTGACCCGGACGGGTCGTCGCGGGCCTGTTCGGGATGCGGACCCGGTCAGGGGGGTGCCGAGGCGGGGCCTACGCTGTCGTGGTGAACACGAGGACCGCCACTTCCGATGTCGGGCCCGACCCCGTCGACCACCTCGCGGGGTCGACGGCCCTCGCCGCGCTCACCGCGGCCGCCGCGGAGCTCGACGCCGCCCAGCAGCCGAGCTGGCCCGACACCGCGGCCCTGGCCGCGGCGGTCGAGACGCTCGCGTCCTACCCGCCGCTCGTCTTCGCCGGGGAGTGCGACATCCTGCGCGACCGGATGGCCTCCGCCGCGATCGGCGAGGCGTTCGTCCTCCAGGGCGGCGACTGTGCCGAGACCTTCGCGTCCGCGACGGCCGACAACATCCGCGACCGGGTCAAGACGATCCTCCAGATGGCGGCCGTTCTCACCTACGGCGCGTCCGTGCCCGTCGTCAAGGTCGGCCGGATGGCCGGCCAGTACGCCAAGCCGCGCAGCTCGACCGTCGAGACCCGTGAGGGCGTGACGCTGCCGGCCTTCCGCGGCGACATGGTCAACGACTTCGCCTTCCACGAGACGGCCCGCCAGCCCGACCCGGACCGGCTCGTCCGGGGTTACCACGCCAGCACCGCGACGCTCAACCTCGTCCGTGCCTTCACGACGGGCGGCTTCGCCGACCTGCGCCACGTGCACGACTGGAACCGCGGCTTCGTCGCCAACGCGGCCAACCAGCGCTACGAGAAGATCGCCAAGGACATCGACAAGGCGATGCGTTTCATGGCCGCCTGCGGCGCGGACTTCGACGCGATGCGCACCGTCGAGTTCTTCGCCGCCCACGAGGCGCTGCTGCTCGACTACGAGCGTCCGCTCACCCGGATCGACTCACGCACCGGCCGTCTCTACGACACGTCGGGCCACTTCGTCTGGGTCGGCGAGCGGACCCGTCAGCTCGACGGGGCCCACATCGACTTCGTCTCGCGAATCAGCAACCCGATCGGGGTCAAGCTCGGTCCCAAGGCCGACATCGACGAGGTGCTGCGCCTCATCGACACGGTCGACCCGGTGCGCACCCCCGGCCGGCTCACCTTCATCACCCGGATGGGGGCCGGCACGATCCGTGACGCCCTGCCGGCCCTCGTCGACAAGGTCACCGCCTCGGGCGCGGTCGTCACCTGGATCTGCGACCCGATGCACGGCAACACCTTCGAGTCCCCGTCCGGCTACAAGACGCGCGACTTCGAGGACATCGTCGAGGAGGTCCGGGGCTTCTTCGAGGTGCACCGCAGCCTCGGCACCGTCCCCGGCGGGATCCACGTCGAGCTGACCGGCAACGACGTGACCGAGTGCCTCGGCGGTGCGGAGAAGATCATCGACTCCGACCTCGAGAAGCGCTATGAGTCGGTCTGCGACCCGCGCCTGAACCACCAGCAGTCGCTCGAGCTGGCGTTCCTCGTCGCCGAGATGCTCGGGCAGGCCTGAGATGGCGGCCCCGGCCGTCCGCGCCGACCTGCTCAGCGACACGCTCACCCGCCCGACGGACGGGATGCGGGCCGCGATGGCCTCGGCGGAGGTCGGTGACGACGTCTTCGGCGAGGACCCGACGCTGCGCGCCCTCGAGGAGCGCGTCGCCGACCTGCTCGGTCACGAGGACGCCCTCTTCGCGCCGTCGGGTTCGATGGCCAACCAGCTCTGTCTGCGGTTGCACGCCAAGGCGGGTGACGAGCTCGTCTCCGACTCGCTCGCCCACGTCGTGCGGGCCGAGCTCGGCGCGGCCGCCGTCTTCTCCGGCATCTCCTCGCGGACCTGGGTCGCCGAACGCGGACGGTTCCGCGCCGCCGACGCGGAGGCGCTGATGATCACCGGGGCCGGTCCCTACCAGGTGGGCACGGCCCTCGTCGTCGTCGAGAACACGCACAACTTCGGCGGCGGCACCGTCCAGTCCCTCGACGAGATCCGCCGGGCGCGCACGGTGACCCGCGATCGCGGGGTCGCCATGCACCTCGACGGGGCCCGGCTCTGGAACGCGCACGTCGCGACCGGGGTGGCCCTGCGCGACTACGGCCGGGAGTTCGACACCGTCTCGGTGTGCCTGAGCAAGGGCCTGGGCGCGCCGGTCGGCAGCGTGCTCCTCGGATCGGCCGCGATGATGGCCGAGAGCCGGATCTGGCGCAAGCGCTTCGGGGGTGGGATGCGCCAGGCCGGGATCCTCGCCGCAGCCGGACTCTGGGCTCTCGACCACCACGTCGAGCGTCTCGCCGACGACCACGACCGGGCCCGCCGCGCCGCGACGGCCCTGGCCGAGGCCGCTCCCGGCGTGCTCGACCTCGCGGCGGTCGAGACCAACATCCTCGTCGTCGACGTCGCGGCCGCCGGGTGGGCGTCCGGCGACTTCGTCGCCGCTGCTCTCGCGCGCGGGGTGCGGTCGTATGCCGTGAGCCCCCGGGGGGTGCGCCTCGTCTGGCACCTCGACGTGGACGACGCCGCGACGGACCACGCGATCGACGTGCTCACCGACCTGCTCACGGCGGGCCCGGGCCCCGCCTGAGCACCACGCGACGTCCTCCGGGGAGGAGAAGCACGAGACGCCGGCACCGGAGCTGACGACCTCGAGCCCGGCCGTCCGCCACCGGTGGGACCGCAGCACGGCGTCGCTGTGGCCGTGGGTGCAGACCTCGCCCTGCCGACTCATGCCGGCTCAGGATTCGGGCCGGACTCACGCCGGACTCATGCCGGACTCATGCCCCTGATGCTGCCACGCGTTGGACCGGTCGTCAGCGGGCCCAGGGCCCGGGATCGGTGCGCACCCTCGCTCCCGTCCGAACCGCCTCGTCGATGGCGAGGCCGACGAGGTGGTCCTGGCAGCCGCGGGCGAGCGGGTAGGGCGCGGGCCCCTCGTCGCGAGCCCAGGCCGCGGCAGCCGTGAGGATCGCCCCGATGGCGATCTCCTCGTCCATCAGCCGCAGGCCGAGGAACGGGTTGCGCCATAGCACCTGCCCGTCGAAGCTGACGTGCTCGGTGTCGTGGCCGTCGAGGTTGAGGTCCTGCCCGAGCTGGGAGCGCACGAGGCGCGAGCGGAGGATGGTGCGCGGGGCGGTGAGGCGGACGACGTCGTTGTCGCAGATCTCACCGTGGCTGCCGCGGACGAGGATCCGACGCAGCCGCAGCTGGTTGTGCCACTGGTTGTCGGTGAAGTCGTAGAGACCGCTGCGGCCGTCCCCGAAGTCGATGGTCGCGAGAACGGTGCCGGCCGGCTTCGCCGTGTCGTCGTCGGTCCAGCCGTCCCGGGTGAGGGGGTCGACGAGCGGACCGGTATGCCGCACGGCTGACACCGTGGCCGGGCCGTCGCCGGCGTCGAGCAGCCCGCGCATCATCGACACGGCGTGGTAGCCGTGGGTGGACGACACGTGGACCGAGCTGACCTCGCCGATCGCTCCCCGGCGCACGAGCTCCAGTCGCGCCGCGTGGCCGGGGAGCAGGAGGTACTGCTCGGCGACCTGGACGGCGTCGCGGTGCCCGACGGCCTCCCAGAGGCGGTGCATCCCGGTCGCGTCCGGGGCCGGCGGCGTCTCGCAGAGGACCTTCGCCCCGGCCCCGACGAGGTCGGTGACGACCTCGGCGTTCGCGTCCGGGGTGACCACGCTGAGGGCGAGGTCGGGGCTCTGCGCCCGGACGAGCTCGGTAGCCGTCGGATAGGTCGGCACCCCCCAGCGGCGGCTCACCTCCGCGGCGGCCTCGGGCCGGCGGGTCGTGACTCCGACGAGGGTGAGCTGGTCGGGCAGCATCGCGGCGAGCCTGAGGAAGAACTCGGCCCGCCACCCCGTCCCGACGACGCCGATCCGCGCCGGGCCCGTCATCGCGAACCCTCGGGGGAGGCCGGGGCGGCGTGGTCGGTCGGGCTGACGGTGACGTTGCGTGGCACGGGAGCTCCTGGGCTGTCGTCGAACGGCGCTGTCGTGAAGGGGGTTTGGCCCCAGCCTAGGTGAGGGTGATCCTCACACCTCGTGGTGGAGGGCCTCCGCGGGGAGCTCGTCGGGGCGGCGGTGCGCGAGCAGCTCCACGGCATACATCGCGGTGAGCACGAGACCTCCGCCGACGAGCATCCGCCACGTGGCCGCCTCGCCGCCGAGGCTCACGGCGAAGAAGGCGGCGAAGACGGGCTCCAGCGTCATGACGATCGCGGCACGGGTCCCCGACATGTGGGCCTGGGCCCAGGTCTGCACCCAGATCGCGAGGATGCTCGCGAAGACGACCATGTAGAGGACCGACGCCCAGCGGCCGGGGGTGTCGGGCAGCTGGATCCCGCCCGGGAGGGCGCCGATGACGCAGACGACGGCGATGACGACCATCTGGACGACCGATAGGCCGGTGGCGATCGAGGTGGCGCTGTAGCGGCCGAGACCGACGATGTGCAGGGCGTAGAGCGCGGCGGCGAGCAGGGTGATCGCCTCACCGACACCGACGGTGAAGCCGTTGAGGGCGAGCAGGGCGAGCCCGGTCGTCGCGAGGCCCACCGCGGCCCACGTCGACCCGGGGACCCGCTCGCGCAGGATGAGCGCGGTGAAGACGGGCGTGAGCACGACGTAGGTGCCCGTGATGAAGCCCGAGACGGAGGCGGGCGTCGTGGCCAGGCCCTGGGTCTGGAGGATCTGCGCGAGTCCGTAGAGTCCGCCGAGCCCGGCCCCGATGAGGACCTCGCGGCGACTCAGCGCCCGCAGCGGCCGCCAGAAGATCACCACCATGACGACCGCGGAGAGCGAGAAGCGCACGGCGAGGAAGTCGACCGCAGGGAGGTGCTCGAGCAGGTCACGGATGAGGAAGAACGTCGAGCCCCACACGGCGGTGAGGCCGACGAGCAGGATCGTGGCGAGGCGCGCGCGCGCCGAGTCGTGCATGTCGGCTCAGACGATCGTGAGGCGGATCGTGCTGCCCTTGCGGACGGACGTTCCGCTGTCGATGCTCTGGACCCGGACGAGTTTTTCGAAGAGGTCGCCGAAGGGGTAGGTCTTCTCGACCTTGAGCCCGGCGGCCGTGAGCGCCGCCTCCGCCTTGGCCACCGGCATCCCGACGACCTCCGGCACCGTCACCATGACCGGGCCCTTCGACACGACGACCGTGATCCGGTCGCCCTTGAAGAGGGTGCCCGTCGAGGGGGTCTGGGACACGACACGTCCGGCCGGCACGGTGTCGCTGTTGACGTCGTCGGCTCGGCGGTAGGTCAGGCCGGCGTCGGTCACGGCGGACTCGGCTGCGGCGGCCGTCGAACCGGTGACGGTGGGCACGGTGATCGGCTCGCGCCCCTTGGAGACGACGACGGAGACGGCGACGTCCCGGCGCACCGAGGTGCCGGGCGCGGGGTCCTGGGAGATGACGAGCCCCGCCTTGACCGACTCGTCGTAGGCGGTGGTCGTCGGGCCGGGCTTGAGGTTGACTTTCGCGAGCGCGGCGGGGGCACTCGTCGCCTTCGTGCCGACGAGCTTGGGGACCTGGTAGCGCTCGGGGCCCTTGGAGACGAGGACGTTGATGCTCGACTGCTTGGACAGCTCGGTGCCGGCGACCGGGTCGACGTCGATGACGCGTCCCTTGGCGACGTCCTCGGAGAACGCCTCGCTCGAGTCGGACCGGAGCGTGGCGGTGTCGAGGGCCGCCACGGCCTGGTCGAGCGACTGGCCGACGACCGAGGGGACGACGGTCGTGCCGCCGGGTCCGTCGGTGAACCACCAGCCGGCGCCACCGACCGCGAGCACGGCGAGCAGGGCCGCGATCCACCAGGGCCACCGGCGGCGCCGCTTCGGGGTCGCGGCGGCCTGGCGGACGGGCATCGCCGTGGTGTGGCTGAGCTCGGGCCGGGCCCGGCTGGGCTCGGGTCGGGAGACGGGCGGCAGCTCGGATGGCAGCTCGCCCTGCCGGGGGGTGCTGGCGCGGGTGGGCTCGGCGGCACGCGACGAGGCACCGTCCGCAGCCGGTGCCGCGCCCCTTCGGTCGAGCTCGCCCGGGGTCAGGCCGCGACGGACCGCGCGCAGGGTCGTGATGAAGTCCGCGACCGACTCGAAGCGGTCGTCGGGCTCGACCGCTGTCGCCCTCGCGACGAGGTCGTCGAGGTCGGCCGGGACGGCCGTGACGACGGACGAGGGGGAAGGCACCCCACCGTGGACGTGCTTGTAGGCGATCTGGATCGGGGTGTCGCCGGTGACGGCCTTGCGCCCGGTGAGCATCTCGAAGAGGACGAGCCCAGCGGCATACACGTCGCTGCGCTGGTCGGCGGTGCCGCGCTCGACCTGCTCGGGGGAGAGGTAGGACACCGTGCCCAGCAGCACCCCGGTCTGGCTCGTCGTGGTCTGGTTGGTGATCGCCCGGGCCAGCCCGAAGTCGGCGACCTTGACCTCGCCGTCGCGCCGGACGATGACGTTCTCCGGCTTGACGTCGCGGTGGATGATGCCCGCCGCGTGCGCGGCCCGGAGGGCCCCGAGGATCGGCTCGAGGATCGCGAGGGACTCCCGGGCCGTGAGCGGGGCCTCCTCGTGGATGACGTCCCGCAGCGTCTTGCCCTCGACGAGCTCCATCGCGAGGAAGACGTCACCGTCGTCCTCGCCCTGGTCGAACACCGCGACGACGTTGGGGTGGCTGAGGCGGGCCGCCGAGCGCGCCTCGGCCCTGAAGCGCTCGACGAAGACGTGGTCGGTGGCCAGCCCCGGCCGCATGATCTTCACCGCGACCTCGCGCTCGAGGCGTGCGTCCATCGCGCGGTAGACGGAGGCCATGCCGCCGTCCGCGAGGTGGGAGAGGATGCGGTAGCGCCCGTCGATCAACCGACCGACGAGCGCGTCCGCCACGCTGGACGTCACGCGCGGAAGTCTACGATCCCTTTCTGGTGAACCCGGGGAGGTGCAGGCTCCGCGGCGAGGTCACATCCGGTCGTAGATCGCGAGCACCGAGGTGACGTAGGCCTTCGTGTCGGTGAACATCCCGCGGGAACGGATCGAGTAGAGGCCCTGGTAGTAGGCGCCGATGGCCTGCTCCTTCGACTCGGCCGAGTTCTGCAGGGCGCGCAGGATGAGCACCCCGGCGGTGATGTTGTCCTCGACCTTGTAGAGGTTGAGGGTGCGTCCGGCGAGCTGGGACCCCCACGTGCCCGAGATGGGCATGATCTGCATGACGCCGATGGCGTTGGTGTAGGAGACCGCGCGCTGGTTCCAGCCCGACTCCTGCCAGCCGATGGCGAGGGCGAGCCTGGGGTCGACGCCGTGGCGCAGCGCGGTCGTGCGGATGAGGGCGGCGGTGTCGGTGCGGTTCGGCACGGGGATCGCAGCCAGGGCCGCCTTGCTCGCCGACGCGGTGGCGAGCGTCTTCGCCGGGTAGGTCCAGCCCGGGACGGGCGTCGAGCTTGTCGGTCTCGGGGTCTTCGTCGTGGTGGGCTTGGACGTGGGCTTGGTGGTGGGCTTGGTGGTGACCGGCTTGCTCGTGGTCGAGCCCACGCCGGGGACCATGATCGTCTGGCCCACCCGGATGTAGGCGGGGTTCTTCAGGGTGTTGGCGGCGATGAGGCGCGACAGACTGACCTGGTATCGGGCCGCGATGCCCGACATCGTGTCGCCGGACTTGACGACGTAGACCGTCGCCCCCGTCGTCACGACCGGAGGTACGGCGGGCTTGGCCGCGGGCTTGGCAGCGGGCTTGGCAGCGGGCGGGGCTGCTGCGGCGGCCCCGGTGGGGACGAGCAGCTTCTGCCCGATGTGGATCAGGGACCCGTTCCCGGGGAGCCGGTTCTTCGTGACGAGCGCGCCCGTCGTGGTGTGGTTCGCGATCGCGAGGTGCCACAGGGTGTCGCCTCCGCGAACGGTGAGGCTGCGCCAGGTCGGGTCCGCCGCAGGGGCGAAGAGGACGTGGGCGGGCGGGGCCAGGGCAGCGACCTCGGCGGGAAGCGGCATTGGAACTGATCCTTTCGTGGGACCCGACACCATCACGAGACGCCCGGAGGCAGGGTCCGGGAGGCGGTGACAGTTGATGGGCAGGCTTGAGCGACAAGGGAAGTGCGGGATGGTGTGACGCCCGTGAGCGGTGCGGCGAAAGTGACAATAGTGCATATTTCAGTGCTAAAGCATAATAACAGCCATGTAATTTCCAGCGGCTGCCCGGACCGGCCGCGCTCGGCGCCGACGTGGGCGCTGGGGATCGGCCGCCGCTGCTGGCAGACTTGCTCGACGTGACCGACAACTCCGCAGCACTGCCCCCGACCGAGGCGGATGCCGCCCCCGAGACCGGAGGCGCCACCGACCTCGAGCGCCTCGTCGACGAGTGGCTCACCGTGCCCGACGCGGCCGAGCGTTTCGGCGTCCCGATGGCCCGGATCCGCCAGCACCTCACCGACCGTGAGCTGCTCAGCGCCCGGATCGGCCCGCGCCGGGTCATCTCCATCCCCGCGAAGTTCTTCGACGAGGAGGGTCCGCACCCCCACCTCCGGGGCACCTTCACCGTCCTCGCCGACGGCGGCATGGACGACGACGAGATCATCGAGTGGCTCTTCACGCAGGACGAGACCCTGCCGGTGCAGGGCGCGCCCATCGACGCGATGCGGGCCGGTTTCAAGACCGAGGTGCGGCGACGGGCTCAGGAGCTCGCCTTCTGAGCGGGCTCCCGAAGAGCGTGGTCAAGAGCGGGTTGATCCTGCTCTGAGCGGGCCGGACCCCCGCGGCTCAGGCGCGGCGGGCCGTGGAGACCGAGACGAGGTCGCTGAGCACGCCGAGGGCGGCCGGGTCGAAGCGCTCGGTCCGGGCGGCCCGGTCCAGCGCCTCACGAGCCTGGCCCGCGAGGTCGGTGATGTGGGTCTCGACGCACTCGACGGCCCCGGTCTCGGTGAGGACCCGGCGGATCCGGCCCACCCCGTCGTCGTCGAGGTCGTCGCGGCCGAGCAGCCGCTCGACGACGCCGCGATCGGAATCCGAGGCGGCGTCGAGCGCGTAGGCGAGCAGCACGGTGCGCTTGCCCTCGCGCAGGTCGTCGCCGGCGGGCTTGCCCGTCGCCTCGGGGTCACCGAAGACACCGAGCAGGTCGTCGCGCAGCTGGAAGGCCTCGCCGAGGGCGAGCCCGTAGTCCGAGAGCGGACCGGCCAGGTCGTCCTCGAGCCCGCCGACGGACGCGCCGATGAGCAGCGGGTGCTCGATGGTGTATTTCGCGCTCTTGAACCGGATCACCGTGCGGGCCGAGGAGACCCGCTCCTCGACGGAGAGCCCGGCCCAGCCGCGGACCGACTCGAACAGGTCGAGGAACTGCCCACCCATCAGCTGGGTGCGCATCGCGTCGAAGAGGGGACGGCCGCGCACGAGGTCGGCCGTCTCGAGCCCGCACGTGGCGAACATCTGGTCGCACCAGGTCAGGCACAGGTCGCCCGCCAGGATCGCGGCGCCCTCGCCGAAGCGGTCCCCGTCACCGAGCCAGCCCTGCTGGTCGTGGAGCGTCGCGAGCGCGCGGTGGGCTGACGGCATACCGCGACGGGTGTCACTGCGGTCCATCACGTCGTCGTGGAGCAACGCCGCGGCCTGGAACATCTCCATGCTCGCGGCGAGGCGGACGAGCGCCTCTGAGTCGGGCCCGCCGGCTGCGCGGTAGCCCCAGTAGAGGAAGCCTGCCCGCAGGCCCTTGCCGCCGGCGAGCAGGGAGGAGACCGCCTCGACGAGGGGAGCAGTCTCGGGTCCGATCTGGTCCAGCAGCGAGACCGAGTCCGCGATCTGGGCGTCGACGGCCAGCTGCACCCGGTGGCGCAGGGCATCGAGGTCGCTCGGGGTCTGCACGGGGTCCTCCAGCTGTCGGGATGTGGTGGCCAGCCTACGCGGGGACGGGCCCGCTCCCCGGATGCGGCCGCCGTCGCGGCGGGCGGCCACCTACGCTGGTCCGCATGTCACACGGCACGGCCTCCTCGATGACCCGGGCGGAGCGTTTCACCCGCTCGATCCCCGAGCAGGTGCGCGCAGACGCGCCGAGCTTCAGCTTCGAGTTCTTCCCCCCGAAGGACGACGCCTCCCAGGAGCAGCTCTGGGAGGCGATCCGGCGCCTCGAGAAGCTCTCGCCGAGCTTCGTGTCGATCACCTACGGCGCCGGCGGCTCGACCCGGGACCGGACGGTGCGGGTCACCCAGCGGATCCTCGAGGCCACCTCGCTCACGCCCCTCGCTCACCTGACCTGCGTCGGCCACTCCGTGACGGAGCTGCGCAACATCGTCGGCCACTACGCCTCGGCGGGGGTGCGCAACATCCTCGCCCTGCGCGGGGACCCGTCCGGTGGCCTCGGCCAGCCGTGGGAGCGCCACCCTGAGGGGTTTGACCACGCCGACGAGCTGGTGGCCCTGATCCGGTCGCTCGGTGACTTCACGGTCGGGGTCGCGGCCTTCCCCGACGGGCACCCCGAGTCGGCCGACCGGGCCCGCGACGTCGACACCCTCGTGCGCAAGGAGGCCGCGGGTGCGGAGTTCGCCGTCACCCAGATGGTCTTCGACGTCGACCACTACCTCCGGCTGCGCGACGAGCTCGCCGGGCGGGGCTCGCAGCTGCCGCTCGTGCCGGCGATCATGCCGATCACCAGTGCCCGGCAGGTGCTCCGGATGGCCGAGCTGGCCGGGCAGCCGATGCCGGTGGCGGTGACCGACCGGCTCGAGCGCCACGGGGACGACGCGGCCGCCGTGCGCGCGGAGGGTCTCGCCATCGCGACGGAGTCCGCGCGGCGCCTGCTCGACGAGGGCGCCCCGGGCATCCACTTCATCACGATGAACCGCTCGTCGGCGACCCTCGAGGTCTTCGGCAACCTCTGACCGGCAGGGCCAGACCGCGAGGATGGCCCGGACGGCGGCGCGTGCGACAGCGCGACCGAGCCCAGCGGCATACCCCGGGGCGATCACGACCGCAGATGCCGACTGATCCGCAGACTGATCGCGCGCGGGGATCAAGCTGCGGATCAGTCGGCATCTGCTGCTGCCAGGGCGACACCAGCCGCAGACTGATCCGCAGACTGACCGGGCGCAGGGATCAGTCTGCGGATCAGTCTGCGCCGGCGGTCGTGTCCCGCCCCGGCGGGCCGGCGGGTCCGGGTGGCGCGGAAGGCCGGGTTGGCCGCGTCGGCCGCGTCGGCTGGGCCAGGCCCACCCGTTCGCCCCAGGCGTCGTAGCGGCGCCGCAGCCGGCGGAGGCGGCCGGCCAGCCGGTAGACGATCCAGGCGCCGAGCACGAGCAGGACCAGGGCGATCGTCGCGGCCCACCACGGGTGCGCGAGGGCGAGCGCCATGACGCTCGCGACCGTCACGTCCTCGCCCGTGCTGACGACGACGTTGCTCGCCGGCTCGGGGGAGGCGTTGACGACGGTGCGCAGGCCGGCCTTGACCCCGTGGGAGAGGAGGGCCGTCACGCCTCCGGTGGCGGCTCCGATCGCGGCCGCGAGGCTCGAGCCCTCGTGGCCGACGAGGTAGCCGATCGTCGCGCCGACGACCGGGCGCACGACGGTGTGGACCGAGTCCCACAGGCTGTCGACGTAGGGGATCTTGTCGGCGAACGCCTCGAGCAGGAAGAGCACCCCAGCCCCCACGAGCACGTCGGTGCGGCCCAGCGCGTCCGGCACCTGGCTCAGCGAGAAGAGCCGGTCGGCCAGCCCCATCACGAGCACGACGGCGTAGGCGTTGATGCCGCTGGCCCACCCGGAGGTGAAGACGAGGGGGATGAACTCGGTGCCCATGACACTCCTTGCGGCGGGCCGCGTCACGCGGCCCGCCAGTGGGTCTGCCGGCGGCGGAGCGCCCCCGAGCCTCGGTGCGACGTCTGTGACGCTCCCGCATTCCCGCCACCGCCGCAAGCGCAGCACCGGGCGGCTCGCCCTCCTCGCGTATGCCGCTGGGCGGGCTGAGCGCGAAGGCTCGATCTGCGAGCGGACGGGACCCCTGCACCCCTCCGTCCGCGGACCGAGCCATCGGGCCCCATCCTCCCGGTGAGGGGGAGCCGCGGTCGTGAGCCCGGGTACTCAGGTCGGCTGCTCGGTCGGCTGCTCAGGATGGTGGATCCGGCCCGTCAGGCGGGTCGGTCGGCGGGTCGGAGCGCGACCCGCCGAGACGTCTTGACACGGTGTCGGCGGTCGGGGTTAGTCTTCGGAACGTAGAACAAGTGTTCGAACATCGTTCGATGTTCGACCCACACAGATCAGTCGTCGGTTGGGTGTCGGGTCCGCTCGCGTGGGGCAGCGTGGCGTGACCCGGGTCGTGATTTCCGGCCTCGACGTGTCCGAAGGAGACGTGTCGTGGTGCGTAGGTTCAGTGATTCCGTGCAGGTCCGTCCGTCCGACGGGCCGCAGCAGCGGCCGGAGGCCTTCATCTGGAAGGGCCGGCTCTATGTCGTTCGCGGCGTGCTCGGCCAGTGGCGCGAGCGGCGGGCGTGGTGGCGTGACGCGCTCGACGCCCCTGTTCCGGCAGGTGGGGGCGACCCGGGCCGTGCCTCCGGTGGTGACCCGGGTGGCGCTCCGGTGGGTCCGGGAGGTCCGGGAGCGGCCCTCGCGGCCGCGGCGAACGAGCAGCAGGTCTGGCGGGTGGAGGCGAGCCCCGGCTGGTCCTTTGCGCCGGGGGTCTACGACCTCGCCCACGACGCCTCGCCCGGCCACGAGCAGTGGTCCCTCGTCCGCGTCGCCGACTGACCCGGCTGCTGATGTCCCGGCTGCCGTCGGCCCGGTCGAGCACCCACCCGCTTCGTCACGCTCTTCTCCGTACTTCGTGAAAGGCCCCCCGATGACCGCTGCACCCCTGCACCGCCCTCCCGCTCCCGCCGCCTCGCCGGCCGTGCTCGACCTGCTCGGACGCGCCCACACCACCCTCGAGGGAGCATGCCGCACGACCGACGCCGAGGAGCGCTACCGCGACTCCCACCTCGGTGCGCTCCGGGCCGCCGCCGCGCTCGTCGCGGCCCGGACCGTTCCCGCCGTGCGATCCCGACCACGCAGCGTCTGGCAGGTGCTCCCCGGCCTCGCCCCCGAGCTGGGGGAGTGGGCGAGCTTCTTCGCCGCCTGCTCGGCCCAGCGCTCGGTTCTCGACCGGGGCGGCTGGATCCCGGCCCGGGAGGCCGACGACCTGCTCCGTCAGGCCGAGATGTTCCTCGAGATCGTCCGCGACCTGCTCGGGGTGCCGTTGACGACCCGGCTGCCCGAGTCGATCCCCCCGGTGTCGAGGACGCGATGACCGACAGCTTCGTCCACCTGCACGTGGCCTCGGGCTACTCGATGCGGTACGGCACGGCTACGCCTGAGCAGCTCGTCGAACGGGCCGCGGCGTGGGGGCAACCGGCACTGGCGCTCACCGACCGCGACGGGCTCTACGGTGCGGTGAAGTTCGTCCGGTCGTGCCTGAGCCACGGGGTCGCCCCGGTCCTCGGGGTCGACCTCGCCCTCGGCCCCGACCCGGACCCGGGCCCGGGCCCGGGCCACCGTCCCGACCGCGCCCCCCGCACGCCCGGTTCCGCACGAGGGGTGCGGACCCCGGTGCGCGGCGGTGCCCTTGTCGACCCCCGGCTGCCGCGGATCACCGTCCTCGCCCGGGGCAGCCGCACCGGGCTTCGCCCCGGCGACGGGTGGGGCGCCCTGTGCCGTCTCGTCACGGCCACCCACCTGCGCGGGGAGCGAGGCAGCCCGGTCACCTCGGCCCGGCTCATCGCCGACCACGCGTTCGCCGACCGGTCCTCCGACCGGTCCTCCGACCCCACGCCCTCCGACCCCACGCCCTCCGACCCCACGTTCGCCGACCCCACGGCTCCCTCGCGGCTCGTCGTCCTGCTCGGGCCGGACTCCGACGTCGGCCGTGCCGTGCTCGCCAAGCGCCACGGCCAGGCGCGGGCGGCGCTCGAGCGGTGGCGGTCGCTGCTGCCCCGCGACGGCATCGTCGTCGAGGTCGTCTGCCACGGCGGACCGGAGCACCTGCCCGGCAGCCTCGGCCAGGCCGGCCGGATGCTCGCCCTGGCCCGGGAGGTCGGGGTCCCGAGCATCCTCACCGCGGCGGTGCGTCACACCGACCCACAGGACGCCGCGGTCGTCGACGTCCTCGACGCGGCCCGGCGCCTCGTCGCCCTCGACACCCGCCACCTCGACCGGGTGACGACGGCCGGGCACCTCTCGCCGACCCCGCTGATGCACGCGCTCGCGCGCGACGTCGTCCAGGTCTCCGGGCCGGGCCTCGTCGGTGGCGGCGCCCTCGCGAAGGAGGCCGCGCAGCAGCTCGTCGCGCGCACGACGACCCTCGCGACCGAGTGCGTCCAGGACCCTCGGGCCGACCTCGGGGTCGGGTCCGTGCACCTGCCCGAGCCGAGCGTCCTCGGGATCAGGGCGGGCACCAACCCCCAGCACGTCCTCGCGCGGCGGTGTCGGGAGTCGATCGCGCGCCGCTACCCCGATCAGGCCCCCGACCAGCTGCGGGCGGTGAGCGACCGGCTCGAGGACGAGCTGACCGTCATCGAGACCCTCGGTTACGCCACCTACTTCCTCACCGTCGCCCGGGTCTGCGACCTCATCCGCGAGATGGACGTCCGGGTCGCGGCCCGGGGATCCGGGGCGGGGTCGCTCGTCAACTTCCTGCTCGGCATCTCCGGCGTCGACCCGATGCGTCACGGCCTGCTCATGGAGCGCTTCTGCTCACCGCTCCGGGCCGAGCTGCCCGACATCGACATCGACGTCGAGTCCGCTCGGCGCACCGAGATCTACGAGAAGGTGCTCGACCACTTCGGCGGTGAGCGGGTCACCTGCGTGTCGATGATGGACACCTACCGGGTGCGCCACGCGATCCGCGACGCCGGCGCGGCCCTCGGTCTCCCACCGCCCGAGGTCGACGCGATGGCCAAGGCCTTCCCGCACATCGCGGCCCGCAACGTCCGCAACGCCCTCGCCGAGCTGCCCGAGCTGCGCGCGAGCGGCATCGACGCGCCGCGCCTGCAGCTCATGCTCGACATCGTCGAGCGGCTCGACGGGCTGCCCCGGCACATCGCGCTGCACCCGTGCGGGGTCGTGCTGTCCGACTCCGCCCTGCTCGACCGCACCCCGGTCGAGGCGAGCTGGCTGGGCTTCCCGATGAGCCAGTTCGACAAGGACGACGTCGAGACGATGGGCCTGCTCAAGCTCGACATCCTCGGGATCCGCATGCAGTCGGCGATGGCCCACGCGATCGAGGAGGTGCAGCGGGTCGACGACGTCCGGGTCGACCTCGACGACGAGAGCCAGGTGCCCTTCGACGACCCGGAGACCTTCGAGCTGATCCGCACGACCCGGACCCTCGGCTGCTTCCAGATCGAGAGCCCGGGCCAGCGCGAGCTGATCGGCAAGTTCGGCCCGCAGACCTTCGAGGACCTCATCATCGACATCTCCCTGTTCCGCCCGGGCCCGGTCAAGTCCGACATGATCGTGCCGTTCCTCAACGCCCGGCAGGGCTGGAAGGACCCCGCCTACCTCCACCCCACCCTCGTGCCCGCCCTGCGCGAGACCGAAGGGGTGGTGGTCTTCCACGAGCAGGTGCTCAAGATCGTCGCGGAGACGACCGGCGTCACCCTCGCGCAGGCCGACGAGGTCCGCCGAGCCCTCGGCACCCCGGAGGGCCAGCTGCGGATCGAGCAGTGGTGGCGACCGGCCGCCGTGGCCCGGGGGTACGCCCCGTCCGACGTCGACCGGATCTGGGCCGTCCTCAAGGCCTTCGCCTCCTTCGGCTTCTGCAAGGCGCACGCGGCCGCGTTCGCCCTGCCGACCTACCAGTCCGCGTGGCTGAAGACGCACCACGGCGCGGCCTTCCTCGCGGGGGTGCTCACCCACGACCCGGGCATGTACCCCAAGCGCCTCATCCTCGACGACGCCCGCTCGTTCGGGATCGCCGTCCTCGGTCTCGACGTCAACGTCTCGACCGGTGCCTACCGCTTCGAGCGCACCGACGACGGCGGACCGGCCATCCGGCTCTCGCTCGCCGACGTCCACGGGATCAGCGACGCGGAGGTCTCCCGGATCGTCACCGGGCAGCCCTACGCCAGCCTCGCCGACTTCTGGCAGCGCGCCCAGGTCTCCCGCCCGGTCGGTGAGCGGCTCGTCCTCGCCGGTGGTTTCGACACGCTCCACGACATCGACGCGGGGGGCGCGACGCGTCCGGGGGAGGGTGTCGTCCGCCAGACCCGCACCGGCCTCGGCCGCCGCGGGCGGGTCACCCGCCGCGACCTGCTCCTGCACGTCGCCGAGCTCGACCGGTGGTCGACCTCGCAGCGCCGCTCCTCGCGGCGGGTCTCCGCGGCGAGCCGCCGCGGGCGGGTCACGTCCGTGCCCGTGACGGGCGACGTCCGGTCCCTCGCCGCGGCCCAGGGGCAGGGCCCGGCGGCGGTCCCCGACCACCGGAGCACCCAGCTGACCCTCGACCTCGGCGACGCCCCGCACCTCACGGCGACGAGTGGGCTGCCGGAGATGACCGGACCGGAGCGGGTCCGCGCCGAGCTCGAGGTGCTCGGTCTCGACGCGAGCGGTCACGTCCTCGACTTCTACGCCCCGATGCTCGACGCGCTCGGGGTGACCCGGGGCCGGGACCTGCTCGCCGGCCGCAACGGCCGGGAGGTGTGGGTCGCCGGGGTCAAGGTAGCCACCCAGACGCCCCCGATCCGCTCGGGGCGTCGGGTCGTCTTCCTCACCCTCGACGACGCGACGGGCCCGATCGACCTCACCTTCTTCGAGGACGTCCAGGGGCCGTATGCCGTGACCGTCTTCCACTCGTGGCTGCTGCTCTGCCGCGGCGTCGTGCGCCGCACGGGTCCGCGCGGCATCTCGATCCGGGCCACCGGAGCGTGGGAGCTCGGCGCCCTGCAGGAGGCCTGGACCTCGGGCGGGATCGTCGGGGTCCACGGCGCGCTCGACGCGGCCGACGCGACGGCCCGGGAACGGGCCGGCGCCGTCGGTGTCGTCGGCGAGGCCCCTCTCGGGGTGGGGGAGTCGCCCGAGGGGCGCCGGGTCCTCGTCCACGCCTCCGGTTTCCGGCAGTCGCCGTATGCCGACGTGCGCCCTGCGGGAGTGGACGTCCAGGGCACCCGGGGCTCGGGATCGTTCGTCCCCGACCCCGCCCCGTCGGGCCCGCCACGCAAGCTGTGGCACGCGAGTCCCGGAAGCTCGGGGCACTAGGGTGAAGCAGACCCAGACCCGCCCCGGAGCCGACGCCGACCGCTCCGCCGGTGCCAGCGCCGACCCCCGGAGGACCCCGTGCCCGACGAGCAGCGACCGACCCGCCGCGCGGTGGGTGTCCGGCCCTCCGCCGTCGTCTCCGCCGTGGCCAGGATCGCCGAGGAGCATGCGGCCGGCCTCGGCCGCCCGCTCGAGGTGCTCGACCTCGGTGGGGGCACGGGCGGCGTCGCCGTGCCCCTCGCGGAGGCGGGGCACCGGGTCACCGTCGTCGACCCGAGCCCCGATGCCCTCGCCGCCCTCGCCCGCCGGGCCCGTGAGGCCGGGGTGGCCGACCGCGTCCTCGCCGTCCAGGGCGACGCCGACGACCTCGGCAGGGCGCTCGCCGGTCGCGAGATCGACCTCGCCTGCTGTCACGGCACGCTCGAGTTCGTCGACGACCCCGACGCCACCCTGCGCGCGCTCGCCACGACCCTCGCCCCGGGCGGCGTCCTGTCCCTGCTCGTGTCCGGCCGCCTGGCCGTCGTGTTCGCCAAGGCGATCGCCGGCGAGTTCGGCCAGGCCCGGGCGGTCCTCACCGACCCGTCCGGCCGGTGGGGCGCCGCGGATCCCCTGCCGCGCCGCTTCGACCTCGCCGAGCTCGAGGACCTGCTTGCCCGGACGGGGTTCGACACCCTGCAGTCCCGGGGCACCAACATCCTGGGCCACCTCGTGCCGGCCGCCCACCTCGACTCCGAGGCAGACCGGGCTGCCGTCGCCGAGCTCGAGGAGCTGCTCGTCGCCACCCCCGGCCGCGAGCTGCTGCGGATGCTCGGCAGCGGTCTGCACGTGGTCGCCCGTCGCGGCTGAGGCCCGGCTCCCGATGCAGATGACGGACGCCGCGTCCGGGACCATGGTCGGGAGCACACACGTGAACTTGGACATGAGCACGGGCGGGACGAGGTCACGATGAGCCGACGCCAGTTCACCGCCCCTCACCGGACCGCCGCCGGACCCCCCGACGACACCGGCTGCACCGTGCTGCACGTCGACATGGACGCCTTCTACGCGTCGGCCTCGCTCATCTCGAGGCCGGAGCTGCGAGGTCGGCCCGTCATCATCGGTGGGGCGAGCGGGCGCTCGGTGGTGCTGTCCGCGACCTACGAGGCCCGCACGTTCGGGGTGACCTCGGCGATGCCGATGGCGAGGGCGCAGCGGTTGTGCCCGCAGGCGGTCATCATCGAGCCGGACCATCGGCGCTACGCCGCGATCTCCGAGGCAATCATGGCGACCTTCGCGACGATCACCGAGAGCGTCGAGCCGCTCTCGCTCGACGAGGCCTTCCTCGACATCGCCGGGGCCCTGCGCCGGCTGGGGTCGCCCACCCGGATCGCCGAGCAGCTGCGCGACACCATCGCCGACGAGCAGGGCATCACCTGCTCCGTCGGGATCGCGTCGACGAAGTTCGTCGCCAAGCTCGCCTCCACCCTGGCCAAACCCGACGGCCTGATCGTCGTGCCCCGCGACGAGACCGTGTCCTTCCTGCACCAGCTGCCGGTCGGGGCGATCTGGGGCGTCGGGGACAAGACCGAGGAGCACCTGCACCGGCTCGGTCTGCGCTCGGTCGCCGACATCGCCCACACCCCGCTCGAGACCCTCCAGCGGGCCCTCGGCGAGGCCGCGGGCCGCAACCTGCACGACCTGTCGTGGGGTCGGGACCCGCGGCCGGTGGTGCCCGAGCGGCGGGAGAAGTCGATCGGCGCCGACGAGACTTTCGCCCACGACATCGACGACCCGGTCCGGATCCATCGCGAGCTGCTCCGGCTGGCCGACCGCACGGCGGCCCGGGCCCGATCTGCCGGGATGACCGGCCGGACCATCTCGATCAAGGTGCGCTTCGCCGACTTCACGACCATCACCCGGTCCAAAACGCTGCGCCACCACACCGACGTCTCCCGTGAGATCTTCGCCACAGCGCGGGAGCTCTACGACCGGCTCGGTCTCCAGCGCGCCCGCATCCGCCTCGTCGGCGTGCGTCTCGAGGGCCTCATCGAGGCCGAGAACGCCCCGATCCAAGCACGGCTCGACGAGCCGGAGCACGGGTGGCGGGAGGCGGACCGGGCCGTCGACCGAGCCAGTTCGCGCTTCGGCGCGGGGTCGGTCCGGCCGGCGAGTCTCATGCCCGAAAGGCCCTCGGGTTCACATGGGGGTCGGCGCGACTTATCCTGAAGGGAAACACCCCGCTTCGACCCGATCGGTCTACGATCTGGGGAGAACGACACGAACGCACAGGGAGGTGCCGAGTGGCACTCTCGGAACACGAGGAAGCACTGCTCCAGCAGATGGAGGAGGCCCTCTACGCCGAAGATCCGCGCTTCGCATCGCGGATCCGGAAGACGAACTCCCGCGCGGGCGCCCGCGGGCGCATGGTGATCGGCGTCGTCGCCGGGGTGGCCGGGCTCGCGCTCGTCGTCCTGTCAGCCATGATCTCGATGCTGTGGATCGGTGCCGTCGGCTTCGCCGTCATGGTGGCCGGCATCGTCTACGCGATCACGCCGTCGAAGACGAAGCTGGCGGCGGTGGGTGAGGACGGCAGCCTCGGCAAACCGACGGCGACCACCGGAGGACGCGGCCGTGGCGGTCGCACGGTCAAGGGGAGCGCCGCAGCCAAGAGCGGCACGTTCATGGAACGCATCGAGCAGCGGTGGGAGCGGCGCAAGCGCGATCAGTGGTGACGCACGCCCTCGGGGTTCAGCCGCGGACGAGCACGCCGACGACCCAGGTGGTCAGGATGGCCAGGGCGGTCCCCAGCTCGATCCCGAGGTTGAGGACGACCGCACGCAGCGCCTGAGTGGTCGCGCGCCAGGCCGAGGCGTGGTCCCGGTGGGTGACCCGCTCGATGAGGTAGATCGCGCCGATGAAGCCGATCGGAGCCCCGATGACGGGGATGACGAAGAATCCGAGCACTCCGACGGCGAGGGCCACCCCGATGACCGGGGTGGCGACACCCGCCGCACGCAGCCGTCGTCCGGGCAGCACGTACTGGGCGACCAGCCCAGCGGCATACAGGAGCGTCGCGACGGCGAAGACCACCCAGCCGGCCGGGTCGTGCATCTCGTAGGCATACAGCAACGCCCCCGACCACACGAGCAGGAGCCCGGGGAGGACGGGGACGACGATGCCGATGGTGCCCACGACCATCATGAGCAGGACGACGAGGTTGCTGCCGGTGATCACCAGCGGGTGCCCACCGGAGCCGCGCGAAGGCTCAGCGCTCCTCGGCGGCGGGAGCCGGGGTCAACCGGTCGGTCTCGTCGACGATGTCGACGGCCTTGCCCATCAGCGCCGGCAGGTGCTCGCGTCCGTGGTGTGCACAGAAGAGGAGCTCGCCGCCGGACTCGAGGCGGGCGCGGATGTAGGCCTGTGCCCCACATCGGTCGCAGCGGTCAGCCGCGGTCATCTCGGGTGCCAGTGTTGTCGTCATTGTGCTCGCCTTCTTTCCTCCCTCGGGGGTCCCCGTGGGGGTAACCCTGCCATGTACCTGCGACACCCGAGGGGGCCATCCGGGTCAGCAGCCCGGACCTGTGTCGGTCCCATCGTGTCTCGCGGACGTTGCAACAGTGAATCACGCGAAATCCTTCCCCGCGTGCAGCCACGGTTCCACGGATCTCGCTGACGCCCGGATCGTTACCGGTCGTCCAACCTTGCACATGACTCATACCCGCTGTTCGTCGCGCCGCCGACCCCGGATTGCCGCGAGCCTGTCCGGGGCCGTCACCGGGCGTGGCTAGGCTGCGACCACCCACAGCGACGACCCAGCGACAACCGCACGACGACCGAAAGCGATGCACCCCGTGGCTTCCGCCCCCCGTAGCACCCCCTCCGGAAACGGCGACTACACCGCCCGCCACCTCCAGGTCCTCGAGGGCCTCGAAGCGGTGCGCAAGCGCCCCGGCATGTACATCGGCTCGACCGACCAGCGCGGCCTCATGCACTGCCTGTGGGAGATCATCGACAACGCGGTGGACGAGGCCCTTGCCGGTGTCTGCACCGACATCGTCGTCATCCTCGGGTCCGACGGCTCGATCGAGGTCCGTGACAACGGGCGCGGCATCCCCGTCGACACCGAGTCGCGCACCGGCCTGTCGGGTGTCGAGGTCGTCTTCACCAAGCTGCACGCCGGTGGGAAGTTCGGCGGCGGGTCGTATGCCGCGACGGGTGGTCTCCACGGCGTCGGTGCCTCCGTCGTCAACGCCCTGTCGGCCCGGCTCGACGTCGAGGTCGACCGCGCCGGCAAGACCTACGGGATGAGCTTCCGCCGGGGGGAGCCGGGGCGGTTCACCGACGCCAGTGCCGTCCACTCGCCCGAGTCGGACTTCACCCCCTACGAGACGCGCAGCGAGCTCGGCGTCGTCGGCAAGGCGAAGCGGGGGGTGACGGGGTCGCGGATCCGTTTCTGGCCCGACCGCCAGATCTTCCTCAAGGGCGCCGAGCTCGACTACGTCTCCCTCGCCGCGCGGGCGCGGCAGACCTCCTTCCTCATCCCCGGGCTGCGCCTCGTCCTGCGCGACGAGCGCGCCGTCCCGGGAACCCCCGGGGAGGCCGGGCCGGTCGAGGAGGTCTTCCAGCACGACGGCGGCATCGGCGAGTTCGTCGAGTACCTCGCCACCGACCCCGCCATCACCGACGTGTGGCGGCTCGAAGGGTCCGGCTCCTTCACCGAGACGGTGCCCGTCCTCGACGACCGAGGGCACATGACCCCGACCGAGGTCGAACGGGAGTGCGAGGTCGACGTGGCGGTCCGCTGGGGCCAGGGCTACGACGCGAGGATGCAGTCCTTCGTCAACATCATCGCCACCCCCAAGGGCGGCACCCACGTGACCGGCTTCGAGCAGGCCCTGCTCAAGGTCTTCCGTCGCCAGCTCGAGATCAACGCCCGCCGGCTCAAGGTGGGCAGCGACAAGCCCGAGAAGGACGACGTGCTCGCCGGGATGACCGCCGTCGTCACGGTGCGCCTCGCCGAGCCGCAGTTCGAGGGGCAGACCAAGGAGGTGCTCGGCACCAACGCGGTGCGCGCCATCGTCGCCAAGGTCATCGAGAAGGAGCTGACCGAGCGGCTCACCTCGACCAAGCGTGGCGACAAGGGCCAGGCGGCCCTGCTGCTCGAGAAGGTCACCTCCGAGATGAAGTCGCGGATCAGCGCGCGCCAGCACAAGGAGACCCAACGCCGCAAGAACGCCCTCGAGAGCTCGACCCTGCCCACCAAGCTGCGCGACTGCCGCACGAGCGAGGTCGAGCGGTCCGAGCTGTTCATCGTCGAGGGCGACTCGGCCATGGGCACGGCCAAGGAGGCGCGCAGCTCGGAGTTCCAGGCGCTGCTGCCGATCCGGGGCAAGATCCTCAACGTCCAGAAGGCCTCGATCGCCGACATGCTCAAGAACGCCGAGTGCGCCTCGATCATCCAGGTGATCGGTGCCGGCTCCGGCCGCAGCTTCGACCTCGAGGCCGCCCGCTACGGCAAAGTCATCATCATGACCGATGCCGACGTCGACGGCGCCCACATCCGCACCCTGCTGCTCACGCTCTTCTTCCGCTACATGCGTCCCCTCGTCGAGGCCGGGCGGGTGTATGCCGCGATGCCCCCGCTGCATCGGCTCGAGGTCATCGGGGCGGGGTCGCGCAAGAACGAGCTGATCTACACCTACAGCGAGGCCGAGATGCGCCGCACCCTCGGCAAGCTGGAGAGGTCCGGCAAGCGGATCAAGCAGCCGATGCAGCGCTACAAGGGCCTCGGCGAGATGGATGCCGACCAGCTGGCCGACACGACGATGGACCCCCGACACCGCACGCTGCGCAAGGTGACGATGCGCGACCTCGAGGCGTCGGAGCGCACGTTCGAGCTGCTGATGGGCAACGACGTCGCGCCCCGCAAGGACTTCATCATCGGCTCGGCGGCCGACATCGACCGGGAGCGCATCGACGCCTGAACGGGGGCGCGGCGCCGCGTCGCTGTGGATCGGCTCCGACGTCCGTCGGTGGGCCGTGCTTACCATGTGGTCCCGGACCGGACCCGCGTCGTCCGGTTCGGCATCGAGAGGGGATCGACGGTGGCTGTGAACGCCGAGGGAACCGACCAGGACCGAGATGGCGGCCGTCCCGCACGTGACGAGCCGCACTTCGCCGTCGAGATCCCGGGGGTCGCGACGACCGACAGCGGGCACGCCGAGAGCGAGCACGCCGGCGACGACGTCGCGGCCGAGGGGCTGGTGGAGGGGATGGTCGAGGGGCTCGTCGACGGGACGTCGCCGAGCGGCCCGGTGCCACGGCTCGCCCACCTCGAGTCCGACGACCTCGCGTGGTGCCGTGATCGGATCGGCGCGATCTCCAGGGCCTTCGCGGCGCGGGTCGTCGGTCAGGCCCGCCTGCAGGAGACCCTGCTGATCGCCCTGCTGACCGGTGGCCACGTGCTCCTCGAGAGCGTCCCGGGCCTGGCCAAGACGACGGCAGCACAGACGATCGCCACCGCGGTCGGTGGCCGGTTCCACCGGATCCAGTGCACCCCCGACCTGCTCCCGAGCGACATCGTCGGGACCCAGGTCTACAACCAGCACCAGGGCACCTTCGAGACCCAGCTCGGTCCGGTGCACGCGAACGTCGTGCTCCTCGACGAGATCAACCGCAGCAGCGCCAAGACCCAGTCGGCGATGCTCGAGGCGATGCAGGAGCGCCAGACCTCCATCGGCAACCTCAGCTACCCGCTGCCCGACCCGTTCATCGTCCTCGCGACGCAGAACCCGATCGAGCAAGAAGGCACCTACCCGCTGCCCGAGGCGCAGATGGACCGCTTCATGCTCAAGGACGTCCTCGACTACCCTTCCCCGGCGGAGGAGGCGGAGATCCTGCGCCGCCTCGACTCAGGCATCCTCGAGCGGTCCTTCGAGCCGGTCGTCTCGATGGCGGACGTCCGCCGCCTGCAGGAGCTCGTCGGCCGGGTCTACATCGACCCGTCGATCACCAACTACATCGTCGGGATCAGCTACGTGACCCGCCACCCCGGCGACTACATCGAGCCCCGGCTCGCGACCTACGTCGACTTCGGCGCCAGCCCTCGGGCGAGCATCGCCTTCACGAGCGCGGCCCGGGCCCGGGCCCTCATCGACGGGCGCAACCACGTCGTGCCCGACGACGTCAAGGCGCTCACCCACCGCGTGCTTCGCCACCGGGTCACCCTCGGCTTCGAGGCGGCGGCCGACGACGTCCCCGTCGAGGAGGTCATCGACGCGATGATCGGGGGGATCCGGACCCCCTGACGGGACCGGTCACCCGCCATGACGATGCTGCTGCAGAAGGTGAAGAGCCGGCTCTTCGTCGCTGCCCGACGTCGGTCGCGCAGCCTCCTCGAGGGGGAGTACGCCTCGGTCTTCCACGGCCGCAGCCTCGACTACCACGACCTGCGCGACTACGTGCCGGGCGACGAGGTGCGCGACATCGACTGGCGGGCGACCGCGCGACACACCTCGCCCCTCGTCAAGCGCTACGTCGCCGAGCGCAAGCAGAACCTCATGCTCGTCGTCGACACCGGGCGAGGCATGGCCGCCCTCACGACGAGCGGCGAGAGCAAGAAGGACGTCGCCGTCCACGCGGCCGGCCTCGTCGGCTACCTCGCGCAGCGGCACGGCGACCTCATCGGGCTGGTCCGGGGGACCGCCACCGCGACGGTCGCGCACCCACTGCGCGGCACGGAGACCCACCTCGAGCTGCTGTTGCGCGCGGTCGACGCGGCCACGACCCTGGCCGGTGACCAGAGCAACCTCGCCACCCAGCTCCGGTGGATCATCCGCAACGTCCGTCGTCGCCTCGTGCTCCTCGTCGTGGCCGACGACCGCGAGCTCGACCCCGACCTCGACGAGCTGCTCCGACGCCTGCGCGTCCAGCACGAGATCCTCTGGATCACGGTCGAGGACGCCGACCCCACGACGATCGGTGGTGAGCGGACGGCATACGACGTCGCCGACGCCCAGTCGCTGCCCACGCTGGTCCGCCTCGACCCACGGGTCCGCGCCGCCTACGCGGCCGCCGTCGAGCGCCGCGTCCGGTCGACGGCGGCGCTGCTCGACCGGCGCGACATCGGCCACGTGCGCGTGGGCTCGACGGGCGAGGTCGTCCACGCGGTCTTCCGCCTGCTCGAGAGGCAGCGTCGTGCGCGCCGCTGACCCGCCGCCGCCCGGCTTCTACGGACCGGACCCCTACGCGCCGTGGTGGCTGTGGGTGGGCATCGGGGCGCTGCTCGCCATCGCGCTCTGGTACGCGTGGGTGCTCTGGTCGACCCGCCCGCGTCCCGTCCGGGTGCCCACGCGGATCACGTCCGACCGGTTGACCCGGCTCCGCTCGGACTACCGCCGCCAGATCGAGGTCGTCCTCGAGCGGGCCGAGCGGGGCGAGATCACCCAACGCCGCGGCCACCAGCAGATCAGCGTGCTCGTGCGCCACTTCGTGCAGGAGGTCTCCGGGATCGAGGCCCCGACGATGACGCTCACCGAGCTGACCGGGTCGGGCGAGCGGCTCACCCCCGTCGCGGACGTCGTCGGCACGCTCTACCCGGGCGAGTTCGGTCCCCGCGACACCCGCACTCTCGACGGGGCGGCGGCCGTCGCCCAGGAGGTGGTGGCCCGATGGACCTGAAGTTTCCCCTCGTGCTGTCCGTCGGGCTGGTTGTGGCGGCCATCGGCGCGTATGCCGTGCACCGGGCCCTGGGGGTGCGCCGGGGCCGGGCGACCGCCGCCGTCGCGAACTCATCGGGCCTGACGGCGCTGCCCGAGTACCAGCGGGCGCTGCGCGTCCACCGGATCCGCCTCGCCGTGCTCGCGACGAGCGCGTCACTCCTGGCGTGCGCCGCGCTCCTCGGAGCCGCCCGCCCCCTCGACACGACGGTGGACACTCCCGAGACCCGCAACCGCGACATCATGCTCTGTCTCGACATCTCCGGGTCGATGGCGAGCTATGACGCGGCGCTCGTCTCGACGTTCCGGACGCTCGTCGAGCGCTTCCAGGGCGAGCGGATCGGACTCGTCATCTTCAACTCGTCGGCCGCCACCGTCTTCCCCCTCACCGACGACTACGACTTCATCAACGGCGAGCTCGAGACCGCGTCGCGGGCGCTGTCGGGCGACCCCGGCCTCGACGCGTTCTTTGCCGGGACCTACAACGGTCGGGGGACCTCACTCATCGGTGACGGGCTGGCGACCTGTGCGTCGAGCTTCGACCGGATCGACACGACGCGGGCCCGGTCGATCGTGCTCGCCACCGACAACCACCTCGCCGGCCGGCCGCTCGTTGCCGTCGACGAGGCCGGCGCCCTCGCGACCGCCCAGGGCATCCGCGTCTACGGTCTCAACCCCGAGGAGGAGGGTGCGGACCCCGAGGCGCAGCAGCTGCGACAGATCGTCACCGCGACCGGGGGCCGCTACTACCCGATGGGCGACGAGGGCGCCGTCAAAGGCATCGTGGACGCCGTCCAGGCGCAGGAGGCAACCCTCATGGACTCCGCCTCCCGCACCCTCTACAGCGACAACCCGGCCGTCCCCATCACGCTGGCCGGGGTGGGCCTGCTCGGCCTGCTCGGCGCCGGCCGGAGGTGGTCGACATGACCTTCCTGCCCGTTGCCCCGTGGCCGGTGCTGCTCGTGCTCGCCGTCGGCGCCCTCTGCGCCGTGTGGTGGAACCCCAGCTCGCGGTCGGCCCCGGGGGAGTCACGTGGGTCGCACTGGCGCCGCACCGCGGCCGTCCTGCTGCTCGCCGTCGCCGCCACCCGCCCGGCCGTGCCGGGTGACACCGCCGAGGCCTCGGCCGCGAACCTCAACGTCTACTTCGTCGTCGACACGACGACGAGCATCGTCGCCGAGGACTTCGGCAGCGGGGTGCCGCGCCTGACGGGGGTGCGCCGCGACATCGCCGCCATCGCCACGGCGCTCCCGGGCGCCCGCTACTCGATCCTCACCTTCGACCAGGCGGCGCGCGTGCGGCTGCCCCTGACCACCGACACGACCGCTCTCAGCGCCGCGCTCGAGACCCTGCTGCCCGAGCCGTCCGAGGTCTCCCAGGGCTCCTCAGTCACGGAGGCCAACGATCGCCTCACCACCGCGCTGGCCCAGTCGGAGCAGCGGCACCCGGACCGGGCCCGGATCGTCTACTACCTCGGTGACGGCGAGCAGACCAGCGGCTCGGCGCCCGCCCCCTTCACGGTGCCGGCCACGGCGATCGACGGAGGCGCCGTGCTTGGCTACGGCACCGCCGAGGGTGGCCGGATGCTCACCTACCGCTCCCGGTTCGACCGCACCGGGGCCTACGTCCGGGACCCGACGACGGGGGAGGACGCGCTCTCGATGATCGACGAGACCCAGCTCACGGCGATCGGCACCCAGCTGGGTCTGCCCTACCTCCACCGCGCCTCGGGTGAGCCGATCGCGCCCGCCGTCGACGGCATCGACCTCGCCCGCTTCGGGACGAGCCCACAGATCCAGGCCGAGCAGGTCCGGGCCCGCCGCGAGCTCTACTGGCCGCTGCTGCTCGTCCTTGCGGGCGTCGCCGTGTGGGAGGTCGGGGCGAGCTCTGCCGCCCTCGCCTCGATGCGCCGCAGACGGAGGGAGACTCCATGACGACGGAGACCACCGCGCCCGAACGCCGTGAGGCCGTGACCGTCGGGTCCGGGGCGGCCGACAGCGACCGGGCGCGTCGGCGTCGACGCCGGTCCCGGAGTCGACCCGCGCTTCCGCCGCGGCTGCGGCGCCGCCGGCGTCGGCTGCTCCTCGCCTCGGCGCCGGTCGTCGTCCTCGTCGCCGTGCTGGCGCTCCGGCTGGTGACGCTCAACCTCGTCGCCGACCGGACGCGGGCCGCCTGGACCGCCGGTGACCGCCCGACCATGAGCGCGTGGGCGCAGCGGCAGGGCTGGGTCGACGTCGTCGAACGCTTCCGCGCGCCCTTCGCGCTCGGAGACGCGGCGGTGCTCGGGGGCCGCTTCGTGCTGGCACGGCCCTCGTTCGAGCAGGCCTTCGCGCTCGTGCCCAAGGGCGGGCTCGACGACTGCAAGGTGCGCGTCAATCTCGCCCTCACCTACGAGGCGCTCGGGGATGCGGCCAAGGTGGCCGATCGCACCGACGAGTGGCAGCAGTTCTACGCCAAAGGGACGGCCATCGCCGACGGGCGGCCGGCCCTGTGCGACACCCCCGAGGGGGAGGGGAGCGGCCAGCAGCTGAAGGACGCGCAGGAGCGGATGGTGTCCAAGAGCGCCGGTCCGCCGACCGCGGACGCCCAGCCGGGCGACGGCTCACCCCAGCCCCAGCCGGCCCCGCAGCCGACCCCGGACCCGCAGCGCACGCCGAGCCAGCAGGAGCAGGACCTGCTCCAGGAGCTGCAGCGGCGCAACACCGTCGAGCGAAACGAGCAGCTGGGGACCGGGGACCGTGGCGATCCCCAGGGAGGCGGGCCGGCCGTCCCCAAACCCTGGTGACGACCCCAGTCGAGTGCCCACTTTCTTCCGCACCCGGCCGGCGGGCAGTGATGGTCGACGGGCGAAAGTGCCCACTCGACGGGGGAGCCGGGGGGAAGTGGGCACTCGACGGGTCAGGTGGCGCTGACGACGGTGGCGCGACGGGCGACGACGGGCACCGGCTTCTTGCCGCACGACTCCGGTCGGGACAGGCCGGCCTGCTCCCTCCGGACGTGCACGAGCCAGGTCCGGCCGTCCTCGTGGGAGACCAGGGCCGCCGTCGTCGCAGCGTCGAGACCGTCCGTCTCCACCTCGCTCGCGCTGAGGGCTCGCAGCTTCGTCTCGCCGAGCTGCTCACGCACGAAGGACTCCGCGCACTGGGCGTCGGGCGCCAGGGGCGAGCGACCTCTGTCGTGCGTCGCGCCGAGGAGCTCGCGCGGGGTGTGTCCGGACAGGGCTGCGGCGAGCACCCACTCCACCGACTCCTCGTCGAGCCGGGCGTAGGTCTGACCCCACGGCAGCAGCACCGCGGTCGGTGCGAACCGGTGCCCGCCCGTGTGGGACACCTCCCACGCCCGCCCGGGGGCCAGGCGCGCTGCGGCGGCGGCGAGGGGTCGGCCGCGCACGGCGCAGCAGACGTCACGTCGACCGTTGGTGCACACGAGCAGGGTCGGGTCGACCTCCTCGGCGCCGGGGAGTGAGGCGGCGACGAGACCGCGGGAGCCGCGCGCCAAGGCGGCCCAGTCCATCGTGAGGAGCTCGCCGGGGTGGGCGAGGTCGGCTCCGAGCAGCCAGGGGGCCGGCGGGCCCGACGACCCGGGCGGTGCTGCCCCGCCGCCCGTCCAGGCGACGAGTACGCGGTGGGGGCGGTCCCGAGCCGGGTGACCGCCAGGGCGGCGGATCAGCATGAGACGGCCTCCGCCGGTCGAGCACCGGGCGTCGAGCTCGGCGCCGACCTGCGGGTCGAGGTGGGACTCCCGCGCGGCGTCTCGGCCCCAGGGCCCGGGCTGCTCCAGCAGGACGAAGAACTTCGCGCGGGCCGCCGTCCCGAAGGCGCTCGTCCCGTCGTCGTCCCAGAGCACGGAGCAGGCCCGCACGTCCGGCGCGCCGTGCCCGCTCGTCGAGGGGTGGGCGGCGCCGGTCGACTGGGTCACGCGTCGGGTCCGGTCTCCGGCGACCCGGTCGACCCGGAGCCGCTCGCCGGAGGGGGCGCGGCGACCGCGGCGATGACCGCGGTCAGGGCCACGCCGGACCCGTCGCGCCGACCGTCGGCCGGCGGGAGCTCGACCGGGACCCCGTTGGCCGCGGCCGCCCGGGTCGGCTCGTTGCCGGCGAAGGCGAGCACGAGCGTGTCCTCGCCGCGCAGGAAGCGGTGGCACCGGACGCCACCGGTGGCGCGGCCCTTCGCGGGGTACTCGGCATACGGGGTCACCTTGAGCGAGCCGCCCTCGGTGCCGGGGAGCGCCGACGAGGAGCCGCTCGAGGTGACGACGACCCCGTCGCGCGACGGGTCGACGACACCGAAGAAGACGGCGGAGGCTCCGGCGGCCAGCTTGATCCCGGCCATCCCGCCGGCGCCGCGGCCCTGGGGACGCACGGCCTGCGCGGCGAACCGCAGCAGCTGCGCGTCGCTCGTGACGAAGACGAGGTCGAGGTCGTCACGGTCGGCGATGCCGGCACCGACGACCCGGTCGCCGGCCCTGAGGCTGATGACCTCCCACTCGCCGCCCTTGGGCGCGTCCGGGGTCACTCGCTTGACGACGCCCGAGGCGGTGCCGAGCGCGACGACCGGGGCCGCCTCGCCGATGGGCACGATCGTCACCGGCTCCTCGCCGCGCGGGAGGTCGACGTATGCCGCCAGCGGGGCGCCGCCGGAGAGGCTCGGCGCGCCGTTGGTCGGCGGGAGGGTGGGCAGGTCGAGCGCCGAGAGACGCACCATCCGGCCGGCGCTCGTCACGAGCCCGAACTCGCCCCGTGCCGTCGTGGCGACCGCCCCGATGACGGCGTCGTGCTTGGAGCGAGACCCGTCGGCGGTGACCGGCTCGGCGCTCCCGGTGCGGGCGAGCAGGCCGGTCGAGGAGAGCAGCACCCAGCACGGGTCGTCGCTGATCTCGAGCGGCGCCGCGGAGGTGGCGGCAGCGCTGGCCCCCGAGCCCTCGAGCAGGACGGTGCGGCGCGGCGTGCCGTGGGACTTGGCGACGTCCGCGAGCTCGGACGACACGAGCCGCAGCAGCAGCTTCTCGCTCTCGAGGAGGGCGCGCAGCTCCTCGATGGCGCGCTGGAGCTCGTCGCGCTCGGTCTCGAGCTCGATCCGGGAGAACTTCGTCAGCCGGCGCAGCTGGAGCTCGAGGATGTAGTTCGCCTGCACCTCGGAGAGCTCGAAGACCTCCATCAGCCGGGTCCGGGCGATCGCCGTGTCGTCCGAGCCGCGGATCAGCTGGATGACCTCGTCGATGTCGAGGATCGCGACGAGCATGCCCTCGACGAGGTGCAGCCGCTCCTCCCGGCGGCGCAGCCGGTAGGCGGTCCGGCGCCGCACGACGTCGGTGCGGAAGTCGACGTAGACGCGCAGCAGGTCCTTGAGGCCGAGTGTGCGGGGCTGGCCCTCGACGAGCGCGACGTTGTTGATGCCGAAGTTCTCCTCCATCGGGGTCAGCTTGTAGAGCTGCTCGAGCACCGCGTCGGGGTTGAAGCCGTTCTTGATCTCGATGACGAGGCGCAGGCCGTTCTGCCGGTCGGAGAGGTCCTTGAGGTCGCTGATCCCGAGCAGCCGCTTGGCCTGGACGAGGTCGCGGATCTTCTCGATGACCTTCTCCGGGCCGATCAGGTAGGGCAGCTCGGTGACGACGATCCCCTTGCGGCGAGGCGTGATCGACTCGATCCGGGCCGTCGCCCGGGTGCGGAAGCTGCCGCGGCCGGTGAGGTAGGCGTCGCGGATCCCCTCGAGACCGACGATCCGGCCGCCACAGGGCAGGTCGGGCCCCGGGACGAACTTCATCAGGTCCTCGAGCGAGCACGTCGGGTTGGCGATGAGGTGCCGGGCCGCGCCGATGACCTCGACGAGGTTGTGCGGCGGCATGTTCGTCGCCATCCCGACCGCGATCCCCGCCGCGCCGTTGACGAGCAGGTTGGGGTAGGCCGCGGGCAGCACGCTCGGCTGCCACTGCGTGTCGTCGTAGTTGGGGACGTAGTCGACCGTCTCCTCGTCGAGCCCGCCGACCATGAGCAGCGCCGAGCTCGCCATCCGCGCCTCGGTGTAGCGGGCCGCGGCGGGGCCGTCGTCGAGGGAGCCGAAGTTGCCGTGCCCGTCGATGAGCGGGAGGCGCAGGGTGAACGGCTGGGCCATCCGCACGAGGGCGTCGTAGATCGCCTGGTCGCCGTGCGGGTGGTACTTGCCCATCACCTCGCCGACGACGCGCTGGCTCTTGACGTGGCCACGGTCCGGGCGCAGCCCGAGCTCGTTCGAGCCGTAGAGGATCCGGCGTTGGACCGGCTTCAGGCCGTCGCGCGCGTCGGGCAGGGCCCGGGAGTAGATGACGCTGTAGGAGTACTCGAGGAAGGCGTTCTGCATCTCCTCCTCGACGTCGATGCCGACGATCTTCTCCTCGAAGTCCTCAGGGGGAGTCGGGGGGGTGCTGCGTCGGGCCATGCCGGGTGTTGCTCCTTGCCGTGTCTGCTCGGTTTCGCTGATCGCGCGTCAACACCTCATCATCCCGCAGTGGCCGGGCCGCTCCCACCTGCCACGCCGAACCGGCCCCAGTGACCGACCTCGTCGGCGCCCCGTCGGTGCCGGCGCAGGCTGGGGCTCTTCGGTCCCGGGACGGCATACCCCATCGAGACGACCCCGACGATCCGTCGGCCGCTCGGCACCCCCAGGGCGGACCGGACGGCGTCGTGCCGCTCCGGCGGCACCCCGAAGAACAGCCCGCCGAGCCCCTCGTCGACCGCCGTGAGGAGCACGAGGAGGGCGGCCATGCCCGTGTCGACGTCCCAGTAGGGGACCGGCCAGCGGGCCTCGTCGCGGTCGGTCCAGCCCTTGTCGGGGTCGGCGTAGCGGTCGAGGTAGGCGTCCTTGTCCGACAGGCACACGATGAGCACCGGTGCCGTGCGTATGCCGCTCAGCCACGGGTCCGCCGCGGCGTCCTCCGTCGTCGTGGCGGCCCAGAACGAGTGCCGCTCGGCGGGGGAGCGCAGCACGACGAAGTCCCAGCCCTGGCTGAACCCGGCGCTGGGGGCCCGCACCGCGTTCTCGAGGCACCGCCGCAGGACCTCGTCGGGCACGGGTCGCTCGGGGTCGTAGCGGCGGACCATGCGGCGGCGGCGGACGACGTCGGCGAACTCCATGTGGACAGGCTCTCACTCGCCGCCGCGGACAGCGGAGTCTGACACGATGAGGTCATGGCGGACGGAGACGACCCGCTCGACACCGGTCCGATCCCGAGGACCGGACGCGGGCCGATCGAGTGGGAGGCGGACGTCGTCCTCAAGGACGGCACCGTCGCGCACGTGCGCCCGATCAGCCCCGAGGACGCGGAGGGCATCAAGACGTTCCACAGCCGGCAGTCGGCCGAGTCGATCTACCTGCGGTTCTTCGCGCCGCTGCGCGAGCTGAGCCCGCGCGACCTGTATCGCTTCACCCATGTCGACCACCGCGACCGGGTCGCGCTCGTGGCCACGCTCGACGACGCGATCATCGGGATCGGCCGCTACGACCGGATCGACCCGACCTCGGCCGAGGTGGCCTTCAACATCTCCGACCACTTCCAGGGCAAGGGGATCGGCTCGGTGATGCTCGAGCACCTCGCGGCCATCGCCCAGGAGCTGGGCATCTCGCGCTTCACGGCGGAGGTGCTCCCGCAGAACCGCAAGATGCTCACGGTCTTCCGGGAGGCCGGCTACGAGGTGACCCACCACGTCGAGGACGGCGTCGTCGAGGTGGCCTTCGACATCAGCCCGACCGACCGGTCCAAGGCGGTCCAGCTCTCCCGCGAGCACCGCGCCGAGGCAAGGAGCATGCGCACGATCCTCTTCCCGGCGAGCATCGCCGTCATCGGCGCGAGCCGCCGCGAGGAGTCCATCGGGGCCCTCGTGCTGCGCAACATGATCGAGGCGGGTTTCCAGGGCGAGATCTATCCCGTCCACCCGGTTGCCGACGAGATCCAGGGGTTGCGCGCCTACCGTCACATCGCCGACGCGCCCGGGCCCGTGGACCTCGCGGTCGTCGTGGTCCCGGCAGCCCAGGCAGTCGAGGTGGCCAAGGAGTGCGGCCGGGCCGGCGTGAGGGACCTGCTCGTCCTGTCGTCGGGCTTCGCCGAGGCCGGCGAGGAGGGGGCCAAGCTCCAGGACCGGCTGCGGCGCCGGGTGCGCCGGGCCGGGATGCGGATCGTCGGGCCCAACAGCTTCGGGTTGATCAACAACGACCCGTCGGTTCGCCTCAACGCGACGCTGGCCACGGTCATCCCGCCCCCGGGCCGGCTCGGGCTCTTCGCCCAGAGCGGGGCCCTCGGTGTCGCTGTCCTCGCCTCGGCGGCCCGGCGCGGCCTCGGGATCTCCGTCTTCGCGTCGGCCGGCAACCGCATCGACGTCTCCGGCAACGACCTCATGCAGTACTGGATCGACGACGCCGAGACCGACACCGTCGGTCTCTACCTCGAGTCGATGGGCAACCCGCGCAAGTTCTCCCGGATCGCCCGGCACCTCGCGCAGGTCAAGCCGGTCATCGTCGTCTCCTCTGGCGTCTCGAGCTTTGCCGCGCCCCCCGGCCACCGGACCCGGGCGACCAAGGTCCCGGCGGGCGCCTTCGACGCGCTGCTGCGTCAGGCCGGCGTCATCCGGGTCGAGAACGTCCACCAGCTCTTCGACGTCGCGCAGCTGACCCTGCACCAGCCGGCGCCGCGCGGCGACCGGGTCGCCATCGTCGGCAACTCCGACGCGCTCGGGTCGATCAGCGCCAGCGCCTGCGTCAGCTGGGGCCTGCGCGTGACCCACGGCCCGGTCTCGCTCCTGCCCCAGGCCACGGCCGAGGAGTTCGCCGCGGCTCTCGAGGCGGCCTTCGCCGACCCCGAGGTCGACAGCGTCGTCGCCGCCTTCATCCCCCCGCTCGCCGCCCAGGACGAGGAGGTGTCGCATGCCGTGACGACCATCGTCGCCCAACACGAGAAGCCCTGTGTGGCAACCTTCCTCGGCATGCACGGCGTCGGCGTGGGCCTCGACTACGTCCAGGCCGACGGCGTCCGCCGGACCGTGCCGTCCTACGCGATGCCCGAGGACGGCATCCGGGCCCTCAACGCGGTGACCCGCTACTCCCAGTGGCGGGCCCGCGACCGCGGCACGCAGGTCGCCCCCGTCGGGACCGACCGCGGCCGCGCGGAGGTGCTCGTCGACGGCTTCCTCGAGGGACACCCCGAGGGGCGAACCCTGTCGCGGGACGAGACCCGAGACCTGCTCTCCACCTACGGGATACGGCTGTGGCCGGCGATCGAGGTCGTCGGCGTCGAGGCGGCGGTCGCCGCTGCGGAGACCCTCACCTACCCGGTCATCCTCAAGTCCACCTCGCCCCTCGTGCGCCACCAGCCCGGCATCGTCGGGGTGCGGGGCGACCTCTCCGACGACACCCAGGTGCGCGACGCCCACCGCTCCCTCACCGAGCGCCTGGGTCCGCTCGGGGCCGACCGCTTCGTCGTCCAGCGGATGGCCGTCCCCGGGGTGTCGTGCGTGCTCCAGGCGAGCGAGGACCCGCTCTTCGGACCCGTCGTCAGCTTCTCCGTGGCCGGGCCGCCCACCGAGCTGCTCGGCGACATCGCGCACCGCATCCCCCCGCTGACCGACGTCGACGTCACCGACCTCATCGACGGGGTCAAGGCGGCGCCCCTGCTGGCCGGCCACCGCGGGGCCGCCCCCGTGCACCGAGCCGCCCTCAGCGACCTCGTCGCGCGGCTCTCGGTGCTCGCCGACAACCACCCCGAGCTCGCCTCGGTCGTGCTCAACCCCGTCAACGCCTGGACCGGGGGAGTCGACGTGCTCGGCGCCGAGGTCACGGTGCGCCCCGCGCTCGTGCGCAAGGACCCGGGCCGTCGTCGGATGACCTGAGACGGGTGTCGTCGCCGGCAGGCCACGGCAAGAGGACCCCGGCGCCGCAGACCTGACAGGCATGAGTGCAAAGATGGTCGTATGCGACGTGTCATGCCCAGCCCCGGCCAGTCCCTGCCGCCGGACCTCGCCGAGGCGATCACCCACGCCGGCTACTACCCCGCCCTCGTCTGTGACGTCGTCGAGTCCGCCATCGCGGGCTCGGATGTCGTGTCGCACCTCGTCCACCAGGAGACGACCTTCGACCACGACACGGTGCGTCGCCACGTGACCGTCCTCGTCGTCACCCCGCAGCGCCTCGTCATCGCGCACGCCGACGACCATGCCGAGGGCGACGAGCGCCCGATGGCGACCGCCACGACCGAGACGGTCCCGCTCGGTACGGTCCGGGGGGTCATGGTCACCCACGTCGTCGCGGACCCGGAGGCCTTCACGCCCGGGACCTTCTCGCGCGACATCACGCTCACCCTCGGCTGGGGTGCCGTCAGTCGGCTCGACCTGCTCGCGGCCCAGTGCGGCGACCCGGACTGCACGGCCGACCACGGCTTCGAGGGCACCATCGCCTCCGACGACATCTCCCTGCGGATCAGCGCCGCCGCCGACGGCGAGCGCGCGGTCGACCGGGCCCTGCGCTTCGCGCGGGTGCTCTCGTCGAGCATCGGGGGCGGGCCGACCCTGTGACGGGGGTCGCCACGATCCCGGCCGCCCCGGACTGGTCGGCCGGGAGCCTCGCCTCCGTCCTGCCGTCGGTCGCCGGCGCCCTCGGCGTGCCGCGGTATGCCGGCCGCGACGTCTTCGACCTGCCCACCGTCCCGCGCACCGTCGTCGTGCTCGTCGACGGTCTCGGTTTCGACCTGCTGCGCCAGCGCAGCGGGCACGCGCCGTTCCTGCGGCGTCTGCTCCCCGGCGCCCACCGGGTGCCGTGCGGCTTCCCGACGACGACCGCGACCTCGATGGGCAGCTTCGGCACGGGTCTGTTGCCCGGGGCCCACGGGCTCGTGGGGATGCAGGTGCTCGACCCCGAGACCGACCGGCTGCTCAACGAGCTGTCGTGGGAGGACGGTCCCGACCCCCGCCGGTGGCAGCCCCACGAGACCGTCTTCGAGGCGGCCACGGCCGCCGGGGTCGACGTGACGATGGTGGGGCCGCAGTACTTCGACGGGTCGGGGCTGACGACGGCGGCACTGCGCGGAGCGCGGTTCCGGCCGGGACGCGAGCTCGACCAGCGGGTCGACGCCGCGCTCGCCGCGGTGCGCGCGAGCCGACGCGCCCTCGTCTACCTCTACTGGGGCGAGGTCGACAAGATCGGTCACGTCCACGGCTGCCAGTCGTGGCAGTGGGGCGACGAGGTCGAGTCGGTCGACGGCGCCCTGTCGCGCCTCGCGGCGAGCGTCCCCGACGACACCTCGATCGTCATCACCGCGGACCACGGGATGGTCGACGTCCCGTTCGCCCAGCGGATCGACCTCGTCGACGAGGCGGGGCTGATGGACGGGGTCAGACACCTCGGGGGCGAGGCCCGCAACCTTCAGCTCTACACCGCGACCGGTGCGGCCGACGCCGTGGCGCAGCGGTGGCGCGAGCGGCTCGGCACGCGGGCCCGGGTGCTGTCCCGGGAAGAGGTCGTCGACGGCGGGTGGCTCGGGCCGGTGCGTCCGGAGGTCGTCGGCCGGATCGGCGACCTCGTCGTGCTGATGGGGGACGACCTCGCCGTCGTCCACTCCGGTCTGATGCGACCGCAGGTCGTCGCACTGCTCGGCCAGCACGGTTCGACGAGCGAGGCGGAACTCGCCGTCCCCGTGGTCGTGGTGCCTCCCCGGCGGGACGCCTAGGGTGGTGGACCGTGGCTGAGCTCGTCTTCTTCTCCGGCACCATGGACTGCGGCAAGTCGACCCTCGCCCTCCAGATGGACCACAACCACGCCGCGCGGGGCCGGGTCGGCCTCATCTTCACCAAGCTCGACCGAGCGGGAAGCAACGTGCTGTCCTCCCGGCTCGGCCTGTCGACCGGCGCCCTCGAGGTGTCCGACGACCTCGACTTCTGGGAGGGGATCGTCGCCCGCGCCACGGCGGGTCAACGGATCGACTACCTCATTTGCGACGAGTCGCAGTTCTACACCGGCGAGCAGGTCGAACAGCTCGCCAGGGTCGTCGACGAGATGGACGTCGACGTCTTCGCCTTCGGGATCACCGCCGACTTCCGCACCGAGCTCTTTCCCGGGAGCAAGCGCCTCATCGAGCTCGCCGACCGCGTCCAGGTCCTCCAGGTGGAGGCACTGTGCTGGTGCGGGCGACGGGCCACGACGAACGCCCGCGTCGTCGACGGAGCGATGGTCGTCGAGGGTGAGCAGGTCGTCGTCGGCGACGTCACCGCCGGAGCGGAGGGCGTCGTCGAGTACGAGGTGCTCTGCCGCCGTCACTACATGCGCCGGATGACCTCGCACGCGGCCCGGGCGGCCGCCGTCTCGCCGGAGGTGCTGCCCTTCGACCTCGAGGTGTGCCCGGTGCCTGCGCCGTCGATGACCCCGTCCGGCTGACCGGCTGACCGGGACGGCTGACCGGCTGAGCGGCTGAGCGGACCGCCGCGGTCAGTCGCCCTTGCGGCCGAACATGATGTCGTCCCAGCTCGGGACGCCGGGGCGACCGGACTTGCGGACGGCCGGTTTCGCCGGCTGCTCCGGCCCGGCCTCGGGACGGTCGACATCGACCTCGACATCGGCGCCCGGCTCCTCGTCGTCGCCGGCGAGGTCGTCCGGCACGCCGGCCGGCGGCTCGACGGTGCCGTCGTCCGGACCGGTGATGACCCCGTCGGCGGGTGCCTCGATGGCGTCGGGCTGAGCGTGGCCGGGGTCGGGAGTGTGCGCCGTCGCCTCGGGGTCGTCCTCGTCGTCCCCGACACCGGGCAGGGGGAGCTCGTCCTGCTGCTCCACCTCCGACCGGGTCGGTGCCTCGATCTCCGGCTCGGCCTCGGCCCTCGGCCCGTCGACGGTCTCCGGGGGGACGAGGCGGATCGCCTCGGGGTCGTCCTCCGGATGGGTGTGCGCGGCCGGCGGCAGGCCCAGCTCGGCCGGGTCCATGGCCAGCTCCTCGATCGGCAGCGCCTCGTCGGGCAGCGGGTCGAGCACGGGGATGTCGGCGGCCCGGGGACGGCGGCGCCGACCGCGCTGCGAGCTGCGCTCACGCATCGTGGAGACGAGGTCGGTCGGCTCGGTGCGGCGGCGGCGCCCCGGTGCAGCGTCGATGCCACCCTCCGCCTCGACGTCGTAGACCCGGCTCGGTCGGGCGGCGGGGGCCGGGTGGGTCACGGCGGGCAGGGGCCCCGCGCTCTCGACCTCCTCGTCGTCGCTGAGCCACCGCGCCTCGTCGTCGAGCGCCGTGACGGTGCGGGCGAGCAGGTCGAAGTTCCAGATCGCCTCGCGCTGGCGGCCACCGGCGTTGAAGAAGAGCAGGACCGTCCAGGCACCCTTGTCGGCCCGTCGGGAGTCCCACCGCGCGGTGTCGGCGTCGATCTCGCGCGAGCGCAGCCGCTCGCCGACCCGGGTGCCGAGGTCTGCGGCGGAGCCGTGGGCCCCGGCACGGACCCGGAGCCGGACCTGGCGCGCGAGGGTCGCGACGTGCTCGCGCTCGGCGAGGATCGGACCCTCGTAGCGGTGCACCTTCTCCACGGTCCAGCCGGCGCGGTCGGCCACTTCCTCGGCCGTGAGCCCGGCGCGGATCATCGCCTGGACGTCACGGGGTCGCATCCCGCCGTCGACCGCGATGTGCGGCTGCCCGAGCTTCGGGCGGTCGCGACGGATCGCGGCGCGGATGGCGTCGTCGAGCGGGACCGTGAAGCGGTTGCCGTCGTCGTCGGCGAGGAGCAGGTGGGCTCCGTCCTCGTGGACACCGATGAGCCTGAGGTCCTGCATGCGTGGGGTCTCCCGATCGAGCGCGAGTGTCAGTCTCGCGCCGGCACCTGCTGCCGACGCCTGGTTGCGACACCACAGGGCGGTGCCGTCTGCCTTCGGTCGAGCATGCCATCGGCCGGGTCGCGCCGAAAGCGACCACGCCGCACGGGTAGCGTTTGCCTCGGCATGCCCACGTCCTTCGCCTCCGCCCAGCTCGCCCTCGACATCGTCGGCGTCTTCGTCTTCGCCCTGTCCGGCGCCCTCGTCGCCGTCCGGAAGCGCTTCGACCTCTTCGGGGTTCTCGTGCTCGCGTGCGCGGCGGCCCTCGGTGGCGGCATCGTGCGCGACGTGCTCCTCGGTGACACCCCGCCGGTCGGCATCAGCGACTGGCGCCTGCTCACCGCCGCAGCCCTCGGTGGCCTCGTCGTGTTCCTCTTCCACCCGGGGGTCACCCGCGTCACCCGCTCGGTCCGCGTCCTCGACGCCGCCGGTCTCGCGGCCTTCGCCGTCGCCGGGAGCCTGAAGGCGGTCACGACCCTCGGCGTCTCGCCCGTCGCCGCGGTCATCGTCGGCGTCCTCACCGCAGTGGGTGGCGGCGTCATCCGGGACCTGCTCGCGGGCCTCGTGCCCGAGGTGCTGCGGCGCGAGCTCTACGCGCTGCCTGCCATGCTCGGGTCGACGATCGTCGTCGTGGCGGCCCACCTCGGGTCGCTCACCGACGCGGTCCTGTGGACCGCGGCTGCGCTCGTCTTCGCCGTCCGCCTCCTCGCGGTCCACCTCGACCTCAACGCCCCGACCCCGCTCCGCTCGTCCACCCCCTCCTGAAAGCAGCGCCGCATGCAGCCCTATGACGCGATCCTCCTGCTCAGCTTCGGCGGTCCCGAGGCCCCCGACGAGGTGGTGCCCTTCCTGCGCCGCGTCACCGCCGGCCGCGGGATCCCGGACGAGCGCCTGGAGCAGGTGGGGGAGCACTACCACCTCTTCGGCGGCCGCAGCCCGATCAACGACCAGAACCGCGCGCTGCTCGCCGCCCTGCGCAGCGAGCTCGACTCCCGTGACATCGACACCCCCCTCTACTGGGGCAACCGCAACAGCGCACCGTTCCTCGAGGACGCGTTGCGGGAGGCGCACGCCGACGGCCACCGTCGGGTCGTCGTCGTGACGACGAGCGCCTACTCCTGCTACAGCTCGTGCCGGCAGTACCGTGAGGACCTCGCGGCGGCCCTCGGGGCCCTGGAGGAGGACGGTCTCACCCTCGAGATCGACAAGATCGGGCCGTATGCCCCCAGGCCGGGCTTCGTCGAGGCGAACCTCGGCCGGCTCGTCGCGTCGCTCCGCGCCCTCGACGGCCAGCCCGACGAGGAGGTTGCGCTCCTCTTCGTCACCCACTCGATCCCGGACACGATGGACGAGACCTCGGGGCCGGGGGACGGCGAGGGACACCTCTACCAGCGTCAGCACCTCGCGATGGCCAGTGCGCTGACCGAGCGGGCCAACGCGGTGCTCGGGCGCGACCTCACCGGTGAGCTCGTCTTCTGCTCCCGCTCCGGGCCGCCGACCCAGCCCTGGCTCGAGCCGGACGTCAACGACCGGATGGAGCAGCTCGCCGCGTCGGGGACCACCGTCGTCGTCGCCGCGCCCGTCGGCTTCGTCTCGGACCACATGGAGGTCGTCTACGACCTCGACACCGAGGCCCAGCAGACCGCCGACCGGCTCGGGGTGCGCCTCGTGCGGGTGCCGACGGTCGGCACCGACGCGACGTTCGTCGCCGACCTCGTCGACGCCCTCGCAGAGCGGGCGGGGGAGGCCAGGGGCGAGGCGGTCCCGGACTTCGAGGGCCGCCGGCCCGCGGTCTGCGAGCCGGGGTGCTGCCCCAACCTGCGGGTGGCCAAGCCGGCGCTCTGCGGCCGCGACTGAGAGGCTGGACCGGTGACCAGCCTCCCCACCCCGTCCGACGAGGACCTCACCGAGCTCGAGCGGCTCTGCGTCGAGGTCTCGGTCCGGGCCGCGCGCTTCATCCGCGACGAGCGACCCGCCCGGCTGGGGGTCGCCGAGACGAAGTCGACGGAGACCGACGTCGTCACCGTGATGGACCAGCGCTCCGAGACGCTGCTGCACGAGCTGATCCACGCGGCTCGCCCCGACGACGGCATCCTCGGCGAGGAGGGTGTCGACATCCGTGGCACCTCGGGCCTGACCTGGGTCATCGACCCGATCGACGGCACCGTCAACTACCTCTACAACATCCCCGCGTATGCGGTGTCGGTCGCGGTCGTCGTCGGCGACGCCCAGGTCGAGGGCGGATGGCGTCCCGTCGCGGGCGCGGTGGCCGACCCGTCCCACCGGGTCGTGGCGCACGCTCGGCGCGGTGGCGGCGCGTGGCTGCGCCCCGAGGGCCCCGGCGACGCCGAGCCCCTCGCCCGCCTCGCCGTGTCGCGGGAGGACCGGCTCGGACGCTCGCTCCTCGCTACGGGGTTCGGCTACCTCGCCGAGACCCGTCTGCGCCAGGCCCAGATCCTCACCCGGGTGCTGCCCCAGGTGCGCGACATCCGCCGCATCGGCTCCGCCGCGCTCGACCTCGTGCGGGTGGCCGACGGGTCCGTCGACGCCTACGCGGAGGCCGGTCTCAACGCGTGGGACCTCGCGGCGGGCTGGCTCATCGTCGAGGAAGCCGGGGGCGTCGTGCTCGGCCGCGAGGGCGGGCCGGGCAAGTCGCTCACGGTTGCCGCCGGGCCGAACCTCGTGGGTCCCGTCCGGGAGCTGTTCCTCGAGTGACCGCCGTCAGGTCGCGGTGAACGGGCCGAGCTCCGGGACGCGGATCCCGTGCTCGGTGGCGAGGCGGGCGAAGGACTCGAGCTCGCCCGTGTGCACCTGGACGCTGTAGTCGTCCCCGGCGCTCCGCGCGCGTTCGAGGTCGGCGAGGGCCGCGGTGGCGCGCTGTCTGATCTGGTCGACGAATTCCAACATGGTCTTGACCTCCGGGCCGGTGGACGATCGGTCGGGTTCGGTGACCCTACCGTGCGGGTGCCCGGCGGCCCAGCCGTCGAGGCCGTGTGACGGGTTCCCGGAGGGCGAACCCGATGAACGCCGGGTGGTGCCAAGACGTCCAAACGGGGGATATCGGGCACCTCCGACGACCTCGCGCGGCCCCGTCCGTGGTACTCGGGTGACAACGGCGCGCAGATGGTGCACCATACGCGCACGCGGACATGTCGGAACGGCCGCCCCGGACCCGGGTCCGACGGGAACAAAGCAGCAGGCCCCGGGCGTTCTCCGCGGCACGGATCCCTCACCGTCCCGGCGAGACCTGACGCAGCGGCGCGCCGGGACCGAGACCCGAAGCAGACCTTCAGCAGTAGGAGCGAGACACCCCATGGCAACTGACTACGACGCGCCACGCAAGACCGACGACGACCTCAACGAGGACTCCATCGAGGAGCTGAAGTCACGACGGGTCGACAAGACCGCCTCGAGCGTCGATGTCGACGAGACCGAGCAGGCCGAGGGCTTCGAGCTCCCCGGTGCCGACCTCTCCGGCGAGGAGCTCTCCGTGCGGGTCCTGCCCAAGCAGGCCGACGAGTTCACCTGTGGCCGTTGCTTCCTCGTGCACCACCGCAGCCAGCTGGCCAAGTCGGTCAACGGCACGATGATCTGCACCGAGTGTGCAGCCTGATCGCAGGGCGTTGAGCAAGTAGGGTCGGTCCTCGTGACCGACCCTTGTGCTTGCCACGGCTCGACGCCGGAGGAGGTCGAGGTCCGGTTCGTGCGGCTCGATCCCGACCTGCCGGCCCCGGCCTACGCGCACCCGGGGGACGCCGGGGCCGACCTCGTCGCGCGCCACGACGTCGTCATCGAGCCGGGACATCGCGCCCTCGTCGCGACCGGCATCGCGATCGGTCTCCCTGCCGGTCATGCCGGCTTCGTCCACCCTCGCTCGGGACTCGCCGCGCGCCACGGCATCTCGGTGCTCAACGCGCCCGGCACCATCGACGAGGGCTACCGCGGGGAGATCCTCGTCAACCTCGTCAACCTCGACCCGGCCGAGCCGTTCACGGTGCGCCGGGGTGACCGGATCGCGCAGCTCGTGGTCCAGCGGGTCGCAGGGGCCGTCTTCTCGGCCGTTGATTCGCTCGACGGGACCAGCCGGGGGGAGACTGGGCACGGGTCGACCGGGGGCTTCGCCGCCGCACCGAGCCCGCACACACGCACGGAACCCAGCACGCCAGCCAGCACGGAACCCAGCACGCCAACCAGCACGGAACTAAGGACGGAATGACGTGGGACTCTTCAGCAGGCGCAAGGACGAGCCGGCGAGCGACGTCCCCGAGAGCAGCGACGGCACGGCAGACGACACCGGCGCGGACCTCGCGGGCGGCACGGAGGGCGACGCCCCCCAGCCGGGCACGGGGGAGGACGGTCCGCTCGACCGCTCCGCCGTCGAGGACGACAGCGACTACCTCAACCTCGGCGCGCTCTGGCTGCGCGGCGCGCCGGGGATGGAGCTGCGGCTCGAGATCAACGAGCAGGAGCAGCAGATCACCGGTGTCACGGCCGTGATCGGGGAGAGCGCGGTGCAGCTGCAGGCCTTCGCCGCGCCGCGCACCGAGGGCGTCTGGGTCGAGATCCGCAACGAGATCGCCGCGAGCATCACCGACAACGGGGGCACCGCCGAGGTCGTCACCGGGGCGTTCGGTGAGGAGCTGGTCAGCCGGATGCCGCAGGCGGGGGCCGACGGACGCACGGTCTTCGTCCCGGCCCGCTTCATCGGTGTCGACGGTCCCCGGTGGTTCCTCCGTGCCGTCGTCAGCGGTCGCGCCGCCGTCGAGGGCGACGCCGCCACCGAGATCCACGAGGTGATCCGCACCGTCGTCGTCGACCGCGGGCAGGAGGCGGTCCCGCCGCGCGAGCTGCTCCCGCTCCGCCTTCCCGAGAATCCCGAGACGGACCCGGGCGCGGAGCCGGGGGATGGTGCAGGGTCTGAGGCGCAGGCGAACCTCGACGACTTCTCGCCGTTCGAGCGGGGTCCTGAGATCACCGAGATCCGGTGACTCGGTGACCGACCGCCGGCCGCACGGGCTGCGCCGCCTCACCTCGCGCCTGACCCAGTCATCGGGTGACCTGGACTCGCACGCCCTGCGCGCCGAGACCCGGGGTGTGGGCCTCGTCTCCATCGCCGACCTCGAGCTGCGCACCCTGGTGACCGTCCGCGGGGAGGTCCGCTCGGTCACGCTCCGCCCCCGGGTCGACGTGCCCGCCCTCGACGTGGAGATCTGGGACGGCACGGGGGCCCTGCACCTCATCTGGCTCGGGCGCCGCCGGATCGCCGGGATCGTCCCCGGCACCAAGCTGCAGGCCACCGGGCGCGTCACGCAGCAGCGCCACCTCACGATCATCTTCAACCCGGCCTACGAGATCGTGCCCCGGACCGGAGCCCCCCGTGCCTGACGACGCCCCCCTCGATGCGACCCGTGCCGGCGACCCCGCCGCGGCAGGACCGGAGGCCGACCTCCGCCGCTACGACACGGTCGAGGAGCTGCTCCGCGACAAGCTGTCACAGTCGATCGGCGGGTGGCGCGGGGCTGCGGAGTCCGCGGTGCCCACCCTCGCCTTCGCGGTCATCTGGTCGGTGACCCAGAACCTGCGCACCGCCCTCGTCGTCGCGGCGGCGTGCGTCGCGGTCCTGCTCGTCATCCGCCTCGCGCAGCGCCAGGACCCCCGGTTCATCGCGTATGCCGCCGTCGGCGTCGGCGTCTCCGCCTTCTTCGCGCTGCGGTCGGGTCGGGCCGAGGACGCCTTCCTGCCCGGCATGCTCCAGAACGCCGGGCTGCTGGTCCTGCTGCTCGTCACCAACCTCGCCCGGTGGCCCCTCTTCGGTTTCGTCGTCGGGGTCGCCGAGCCCGAGGCCTTCGCCGAGGACCCGACGTGGTGGCGCAGGCACGAGGGGATCGTCATGGTCGCCGCCCGTCTCGCCTGGGTGCTCATCGCGCTCAACGTCGTGCGGCTCAGCATCATGGTGCCGCTCTACCTCGCCGAGCAGGTCGGCCCCCTCGGGGTCGCGAAGGTCGTGCTGGGCTGGCCGGCCTACGTGCTCGCGCTCACGGCCATCGGCGCGATCCTGCTGCGGGGCTCCACCCCGATCGACCCGCACCGCGCCGCCACCGCCTGACGGCTCGGGCGGGGATGCGGGGCGGGGCGTTCAGGCCGCCACGCCCTCCCGGCGGGCACGGGCCAACGTCTGCACCGTGGCGACGGTGCACAAGGTCCACGTGCCGACCAGGCTCACGAGGGCGAGCCGGGCGACGGCCTCGACCCACCCGAGGCCGGTGGCCCCGGCGAGCAGGTGGCCGCCGAGCGCAAGGGTGCCGATGGGGAAGGTCAGCGCCCACCATCCGGGACTGAACGGCATTCGGGCGCCGAAGCCGCGCAGGGTCACCCGGACGGCGACGGCGATGACGGGGACGCTGAGCAGGAGCATGGCAAAGGCGTAGGCCTCCGCGAGGTCGCGCAGCGCCGGCAGGGCCGATGCGTCGACGACCGTCTCGGCGTGCGTCGCGATCATCACCGCCGCGGCCGCCGACTGCCCGACCATGCCGAGCGGGATCCAGATCGAGGCCGAGGCCGCGACCGGGATCGCCGAGATGCGCCAGTGGTGGTGGTAGGCCACGGCGTAGACGACGACGCCGATGCCGAGCGAGAGGAAGAAGCAGCCGACGACGACGGCGAGCAGCGCGACCCGGCCGAGCTCCGAGCTGACGTGGGGGAGCAGGGCGGCGCCCGTCGTCGCCGACACCATCGGGGACACGACAGACAGCCCCCAGACCGGCGTCGGTGCCCCAGCCTCACTGCGGACGAGGAACGCGGTGAAGCCGAGGGCGGTGACGAGGCCGACGACGGTGCCGACGCCCCAGAGCACGGCATCGACCCGGACGGCGACCGGGAGCGCTGCGGGGCGGACGAGCGGGGCGACCGTCAGCACGGCTGCGCCGACGGCGAGCATCCCCATCGACACCGTCCCCCAGAGCGGCACGACGGCCGAGTCGGTCACCGTCGAGGTGAGGGCGGTGCGGTCGGCGGCGATCCGTGCGAGGAAGGCGGCCGACAGCCCGGCCAGCAGGAGCAGCGCGAGCACGCCGACGACGACGGCCGCGACGAGGACGACCGGCCGGCCGGAGGACTGCTGGCCGAGCAGAGTGGCGAGGATGCCGGTGCCCATGACGCTGGAGAACCACGCGGGCCCGGCCGGCGGCAGGACCGGGCGGGCGGGGGTGGGGGTGGGGGTGGGGAGCAGCCGGGGCTGCGTGCGGATGATGGTCTCCATCCGTCCATCGTCGGCGCCCGGACCGCGGTGCGGTAGCGGCCCCGACCTTGTCCTGCCACAACCGCTGCTTGTGGCGGGGTACGGTGGCGGGCGTGCCCGGCCTCAGCCACGTCCCCGACCTCGAGCAGCTCGAGGCGCTCGCGGTCACCGCTGCGGCGGGGAGCATGTCGGCCGCCGCCCGAGAGCTCGGCGTGAGCCAGCAGGCGGTGAGCGCGCGGATCAGCGCGGCGGAGGGACTGCTCGGCGTCGCCGTCTTCGAGCGCTCGACCCGCGGGGTGACGGCGACGCTCTCGGGCGAGGTCGTGCTGGCCCGGGTGCGCGACGTGCTCGATGCCGCGGCCGGTCTCGCCGTCACGGCGGCGTCCCTGCGCTCGCGCGGGGCGGGCCAGGTGCGGGTCGCCGCGAGCAACACCGTCTCGGAGTGCCTGCTGCCCGGGTGGGCCGCCCGGCTCCGGGCGGAGAACCCCGACGTGCGGCTGCACTGGACGCCCGGCAACTCCGAGTCGGTCCTCGAGGCGGTGGCGGCAGGTCAGGTGGACCTCGGTTTCGTCGAGGGTCCGACCGTGCCGAGGACGCTGCGCTCGCGGGTCGTCGCGCGGGACTCGCTCGTCGTCGTCGTCACCCCGGACCATCCCTGGGCCCGGGCCCTCGACGGGATCGATGTCGAGGAGCTGCGCCGCACGCCGCTCGTGCTGCGCGAGGCCGGGTCCGGCACCCGGGAGCGGCTCGACGCGGCGGTGCCCGACCGGGCCGCGCCGGCGCAGGTGCTGCGCTCGACCGCCGAGGTCCGGGACGCGGCGCGCACGCTCGGCGCGCCCACGGTGCTGTCGTCTCTCGCCGTCGAGCCCGACCTCGCCACCGGCCGGCTCGTCGAGGTCCGGGTCCGTGACCTCGCGATGCCGCGACGGCTGCGGGCCGTGTGGCACCCGAACCAGCGGCCGCGCGGGGCGGCCGCGGACCTGCTGCGGATTGCCGGTGCCGGCTGAACCGGCGCGCCGGGCGAACTCGTGGGGCCTGCCAGCGCTAGAGCGACTCGAGGTCCTTGGGACGCGCGCCGGGGGCGACGAGGCGCTGGAGCTTGTTCTCCATCTCGGTCGTCGTGATGAAGAGCAGCTCGTCTCCGGCCTCCATCGCGTCGTCGCTGGTCGGGGCGAGCGGTCGCTCCTCGCGGATGATCGCCACGAGCACCGTGTCCTCGGGCCAGTCGATGTCGCCGACCCGGCGCCCGGCGAAGGGGCTGCCCTCGGGCAGGGTGATCTCGACCATGGCGGCCCGGCCCTGCTGGAACTCGAAGATGCGGACGAGGTCGCCGATGCTCACGGCCTCCTCGATGAGGGCCGTCATCAGGCGCGGTGTCGACACGGCGACGTCGACACCCCACGACTCGTCGAACATCCACTCGTTCTTGGGGTTGTTGACCCGGGCCACCGTGCGCGGCACGCCGAACTCGGTCTTGGCCAGCAGCGACAGCACGAGGTTGGCCTTGTCGTCACCGGTCGCGGCGACGACGACGTCCGACTCCTCGAGCCGGGCCTCCGCGAGGGCGGCCAGCTCGCAGGCATCGGCGAGCAGCCACGACGCCTCCGGGACCCGCGAGGCCTGCACGTCGTCGGCGTCCTTGTCGATGAGCAGGACCTGGTGACCGTTGCCGAGCAGCTCCCGGGCGATGGACCGGCCGACGCTCCCGGCTCCGGCGATGACGACGCGCATGCGGTTTCTCTCCTTGGTGGGCCGGGTCAGTGTGCGGCGGGCGCGTGGTCGCAGATGCGCTCGACCCGGGCGAGCTCCCCGCGCATGACCGCGAGGTGGATGAGGTCGCCCTCCTGGACGGTCATGCCGGGGCGGGGGAGCGTCCCCTCGCCGAGCCGGGTCACGTAGGCGACCCGGCCGCCGGTCTGCTCCTCGACGTCGACGAGCGCGCGCCCGATCCACGGGTCGGCCATCGGGACCTCGGCGATGACGACCTTGCCACTCGGGTCGGTCAGCTCGGGCACGGCGCCCTGGGGCAGCAACCGCTGGATCATCTGGTCGGCGGTCCAGCGGACCGTGGCCACGGTGGGGATGCCGAGCCGCTGGTAGACCATCGCGCGCTGCGGGTCGTAGATGCGCGCCGCGACGTGCTCGACCCCGAAGGTCTCGCGGGCGACCCGGGCGGCGAGGATGTTGGAGTTGTCGCCGCTGCTCACGGCGGCGAAGGCGTAGGCGCCCTTGATGCCGGCCGCGACGAGCGTGTCCCGGTCGAAGCCGATGCCGGTGACGGTCTGACCCTCGAACTCCGTGCCGAGCCGGCGGAAGGAGGAGGCGTCCGAGTCGATGACCGCCACGTCGTGGCCACCCCGACCCAGCGTCCGGGCAAGGGTCGAGCCGACACGGCCGCAGCCCATGATGACGAAGTGCACGGACGCGACGCTACACCCCGGGCACGCCGCCCCCGGGCCACCGGGGAGCGGTCGAGACGCAGGCGTGACCGACCGGTGACCGGCGGGAGACCGAGCCACCGCGGCGGCGCCCCTGGGGCGCTCGGCGGGTGCGCGGCATACCGGCGCGTCTCGGTGGGCGGAGGGGTGGATCCGTGGCGGTCCGTGGAGCACCCCTCTCGGGCATACAGTGTCGTCGTGCCAGGTACAGGTTCGGCGTTCAAGCGGGTCCTCGTGGGGCGTGCGATGCGCAGCGACAATCTCGGGGACACGCTGCTGCCCAAGCGGCTCGCCCTCCCGATCTTCGCCAGCGACGCGTTGTCCTCCGTCGCCTACGCGCCCGACGAGATCATGCTCATGCTCGGACTCGCGGGGGCGTCCTTCGCCTCGACCCACAGCTGGCAGGTGACGATCGCGGTCATCCTCGTCATGGTCATCGTCGTGGCCTCCTACCGCCAGAACGTGCACGCCTACCCCTCCGGTGGCGGCGACTACGAGGTCGCGACCGTCAACCTCGGGCCCAAGGCCGGTCTCACGGTGGCGAGCGCGCTGCTCGTCGACTACGTGCTCACGGTCGCGGTGTCCGTCTCGTCAGGGGTCCAGAACGCCGGCACGGTGCTCGACTTCATCCGCGGTCACGAGGTGCTCGCGGCGGTCGTCCTCATCGCCTTCCTCACGGCGATGAACCTGCGCGGGGTGCGGGAGTCCGGCAAGGCCTTCGCCGTTCCCGTCTACCTCTTCATGCTCGGGATCATCGGGATGGGGGTGTTCGGGTTCATCCAGCACTTCACCGGGACCCTGACCCCGGCCGAGAGCGCGCCGCTGCAGCTCATCCCCGAGGGCGGCCAGGAGGTCACCGGTCTCGCCGCCGCCTTCCTGCTGCTGCGTGCCTTCTCCTCGGGCTGTGCGGCCCTCACTGGCGTCGAGGCGATCTCCAACGGCGTGCCCGCCTTCAAGAAGCCGAAGAGCCGCAACGCGGCGTCGACGCTCTTCCTGATGGGCTCGATCTCGATCACGATGCTCGCCTCGATCATCGCCCTGAGCCAGTGGGCCGGCATCAAGATCGCCGACAACCCGGCGGAGCAGCTGCTCCGCGACGGCGTCCCGGTCGGTGAGGACTACGTCCAGCACACCGCGATCGGCCAGCTCTCCGAGTCGGTGTTCGCCGACTTCCACCTCGGCGTCATCTTCGTCTCGATCGTCACCGGCCTCATCCTCATCCTCGCCGCCAACACCGCCTTCAACGGCTTCCCCGTGCTCGGCTCGATCCTCGCCCGGGACGGCTACCTGCCGCGTCAGCTGCACACCCGCGGCGACCGGCTCGCCTTCTCCAACGGCATCCTCATCCTCGCCGGCGCGGCGATCGTGCTCGTCATCGTCTTCAAGGCCGACGTCAACGCGCTGCTCCAGCTCTACATCGTCGGCGTCTTCGTCTCCTTCACGACGAGCCAGATCGGCATGGTCCGGCACTGGACCCGTCACCTTCGGCTCGAGCGGGACCAGAAGGAGCGCGCCCGGATGATGCGCTCGCGGATCATCAACGGGATCGGCGCCGCGATGTCGGCGACCGTCCTGGCGGTCGTGCTCGTCACGAAGTTCCAGCAGGGCGCGCGCTACGCGATCATCGCGATGGCGGTCCTGTTCGTCCTCATGCTCGGCATCAAGCGGCACTACTCGCGGGTCAAGGACGAGCTCGAGATCGACTGGAGCCGGGACCGGCCGATGCTGCCCAGCCACGTCCACGCGATCGTCTGCATCTCCAAGATCCACAAGCCGACGATGCGGGCCCTGTCCTACGCCCGGGCGAGCCGGCCGAGCTACCTCGAGGCGGTCACCGTCGACGTCGACCCGGAGGAGACACAGGCGCTGCTCGACGAGTGGGACCGGCGCGGCATCCCCGTCAACCTCAAGGTGCTCGCCTCGCCCTACCGTCAGATCACCCGCCCGATCCTCGAGTACGTGCGGTCGATCCGCAGCGGTAACCCGCGGGACATCGTCACCGTCTACCTGCCGGAGTACGTCCTCGGCCGCTGGTGGGAGCAGGTGCTGCACAACCAGAGTGCCCTGCGCCTCAAGGCCCGCCTGCTCTTCACCCCCGGGGTGATGGTCGTCAGCGTCCCCTGGCAGCTCCAGTCGTCCCAGGGCGCGGAGCGAGACTGGATCGACGAGCCGCCGATCCCCGGGTCGATCCGGAGCGGTGGCCTGTGAGCGACCAGCGCCGGCCACGTGAGAAGGCCGCGGGCGGCGAGTCGCTCGTCGGCCGCGAGTGGACCGTCGATGTCGGCCCCGTCGCGCACGGCGGGCACTGCGTGGCCCGGCATGACGGACAGGTCCTCTTCGTGCGGCACACCCTGCCGGGGGAGCGGGTCGTGGCGCGCGTCACCGAGGGCCGGGTCGGGGACAGCTTCCTGCGCGCCGACGCGGTCTCCGTCGAGTCGGCGTCTCCGGACCGGGTCGAGCCGCCGTGCTCGTATGCCGCACCCGGCCTCTGCGGGGGCTGCGACTTCCAGCACGCGTCCCTCGCCGCCCAGCGGGCGCTCAAGACCGCCGTCGTCAAGGAGCAGTTCACCCGGCTCGCCGGTCTCGAGGTGGACGTCGAGGTGCGACCCGTGCCCGGTGACGAGGAGGGGCTGCGCTGGCGCACCCGTGTGGAGTTCGCCGTCGACGACGTCGGCCGCGCGGGCCTGCGGGCGCACCGGTCCCGGACGATCGTGCCCGTGCAGGACTGCCTCATCGCGACCTCGGCCGTCATCGGCTCCGGTGTGCTCGACACGGAGTGGACGGAGTGCGACGCGGTCGACGTCGTCGCGGCGGCGCACCCCGAGGAGCCGGTGCTCGTGCCCGTCCCGGCGCCCGAGGGGTCGGACGGCTCCGGTGGCCTCGTCGGCGAGGTCGCCGAGGACGGCGCGGACGGCGAGTGGTCGGGGGAGTACGTCGTCTCGGCCAGGGGCTTCTGGCAGGTGCACCCCGGCGCCGCCACGACCTTCCTCACGCGGGTCTCGGCCCTCGCCGGGGTCGAGCCGGGTGACCGGGTGCTCGACCTCTATGCCGGGTCGGGCCTGTTCACGATGCGCCTCGGTGAGCTCGTCGCCCCGGACGGTTTCGTCCTCGGGATCGAGGGCGACCGACGCGCGGTCGACAACGGCATCCTCAACACCGAGCACCTCGACAACGTCGAGTGGCGCGCCAACCGGGTCGACCGTGAGGTCCGATCGCTCGTCGGGCAGGGGATCACGGCCGACGTCGTCGTGCTCGACCCGCCGCGCACGGGGGCGGGCAAGGACGTGATGGGGCTGCTGGCGCGACTGGGTCCGCGTCGGGTCGTCTACGTCGCGTGCGACCCCGCGGCGCTGGCGCGCGACGTCAAGGCAGCGGCGGGGCACGGCTACCGGCTCGCCTCGCTCGAGGCGTGGGACGCGTTCCCGATGACGCACCACGTCGAGTGCATCGCGGTGCTCGAGCCCGCCGGCTGACGTCCGGCCCCCGACGCAGGCACCCACGGGTGTCCCGACGGCCCAGTCGAGTGCTCACTTCGCCACGTCGCCGGGGCGCGACGGGGCGGGGGAAAGTGGGCACTCGACGGTGTGGGGCACGGCTACCGGCTCGCCTCGCTCGAGGCGTGGGACGCGTTCCCGATGACGCACCACGTCGAGTGCATCGCGGTGCTCGAGCCCGCCGGCTGACGTCCGGCACGCACCGGTGACAGGCCCCGGACCTCGCGGGAATGACTGATGGACAATAGGTGTGGGTGTAATGCGTCGTGTGAGATGGCGATTTCATCTGATCCCCTGACAAGCCCCCCAGCGGCTCGCTTACGGTCGCGGCACACGACCGCGCACGACTCGGAACCGGCCCTGCCCGGGGTCACTCACGACCACAAGGGGGCAACGGCGCGACCGAGCCCGAACATCGACGCGACCAGCGCCGTCGACGGCGCAAGAACCAGGGCGACTGCCTCAGCTTCCACGCCTCCAACGGCAAGACGCACCCGACGGGCTGAGCCCAAGCCAAACCTTCCGAGCGCGGCTAGGTTGTGGGTCCCATCACCCAGCAGTTCAGAGGACCGCCTCCCCATGCCGTTCAGCTACCCCGTCGCCGTCAAGTTCTCGGAGATCGACCTCGCCGGCGTCGTCTTCAACTCGCACTACCTGACCTGGTGCGAGGACGCGAAGATGGCCTTCCTCGCCGAGCTCGGGTTCGGTCCCTACTGGTTCGCCGAGCACGAGCACCTCGCGCTCGTCCGGCACGCCGAGATCGACTGGGTCGCGAGTCTGAAGCCACTCGACCGGGCCGACATCCGGGTGAGCGTGGAGCGCGTCGGGACCAGCTCGTTCACGCTCCGGCACGAGATCTGGCGGTCGGGCGACGACCCGATCCGGACCGCCACCTGCGTCATCACCTACGTCTGGTTCGACCGGCTCCGGGGAGACAAGGCGCCGCTCGACGGGGCCTTCCGCGGGCGGCTCGCCGAGGACCGGTGACCGGGTCGGATCGGGACGTGCCGGGTATGGACGGAGGGCTGACAAGAGGAAGGTCCTGTGGTTAGATATCTTGATATCAAGATAGTTTGACCGCTCAATCGAGAGCACAGCTGCTGGAAGGAGCCCGTCGTGGGCAGTGTTGACAGCTTCAAGGCCAAGGGGACCCTCGAGGTCGAGGGTGAGTCCTACGAGATCTATCGTCTCGCCGGGGTGGAGGGCCAGGAGAGTCTGCCCTACAGCCTCAAGGTGCTCCTGGAGAACCTGCTGCGGACGGAGGACGGCGCCAACATCACCGCCGACCACATCCGCGCCATCGGTTCCTGGGACGAGAACGCCCAGCCGGACACCGAGATCCAGTTCACGCCCGCCCGCGTCATCATGCAGGACTTCACCGGGGTGCCCTGTGTCGTCGACCTCGCCACGATGCGCGAGGCGGTGGCCGACCTGGGCGGCGACGCCGCCAAGATCAACCCGCTCGCGCCGGCCGAGCTCGTCATCGACCACTCCGTCATCATCGACGTCTTCGGCCGCGCCGACGCCTTCGAGCGCAACGTCGAGATCGAGTACCAGCGCAACCACGAGCGCTACCAGTTCCTGCGCTGGGGCCAGACCGCCTTCGACGACTTCAAGGTCGTCCCCCCGGGCACCGGCATCGTCCACCAGGTCAACATCGAGCACCTCGCCCGCACCGTCATGGTCCGCGAGCTCGACGGTGAGCGCGTCGCCTATCCCGACACCTGTGTCGGCACCGACTCGCACACGACCATGGTCAACGGCCTCGGCGTCCTCGGCTGGGGCGTCGGCGGCATCGAGGCCGAGGCGGCCATGCTCGGCCAGCCCGTCTCCATGCTCATCCCGCGCGTCGTCGGCTTCAAGCTCTCCGGTGCCATCCCCGCCGGCGCCACCGCGACCGACGTCGTCCTGACGATCACCGAGATGCTGCGCCAGCACGGCGTCGTCGGCAAGTTCGTCGAGTTCTACGGTGAGGGCGTGGCCCAGGTGCCGCTCGCGAACCGCGCGACGATCGGCAACATGAGCCCCGAGTTCGGCTCGACCTGCGCGATCTTCCCGATCGACGAGGTCACCCTCGACTACCTGCGCCTCACCGGCCGTTCGGCCGAGAGCGTTGCTCTCGTGGAGGCCTACGCCAAGGAGCAGGGGATGTGGCTCGACGCCGGTCCCGGCCAGGCCGAGGCGCGCTACTCCGAGTACCTCGAGCTCGACCTGTCGACGGTCGTCCCCTCGATCGCCGGACCGAAGCGCCCGCAGGACCGCATCTCCCTCTCCGACGCGAAGGACGCCTTCCGTAAGGTGCTCCCGACCTACGTGGCCCACGAGGAGGGGGACAGCGGCGACGCCTCGTCCTTCCCGGCCTCCGACCCGAGCCCACAGGGCTCGACCGAGGGCAACAACGGCGGCAGCCGCCCCGACGACAGCGGCGAGGTCACCGGTCGTCCCCACAAGAAGGTCAGCGTCACGGACGAGAGCGGTCGCGAGTTCGAGATCGACCACGGCATCGTGTCGATCGCCTCGATCACGAGCTGCACCAACACGTCCAACCCGTCGGTGATGATGTCGGCGGCGATGCTCGCCAAGAACGCGGTGGAGAAGGGCCTCACCGTCGCCCCCTGGGTCAAGACCTCGATGGCGCCGGGCTCGAAGGTGGTCTCGAACTACTACGAGAAGGCCGGCATGTGGCCCTACCTGGAGAAGCTCGGCTTCTACCTCGTCGGCTACGGCTGCACGACCTGCATCGGCAACTCCGGTCCCCTCAACGAGGAGATCAGCACGGCGATCAACGACAACGACCTCGCGGTGACCTCGGTGCTCTCGGGCAACCGCAACTTCGAGGGCCGGATCAACCCGGACGTGAAGATGAACTACCTCGCGTCGCCGCCGCTGGTCATCGCCTACGCCCTCGCCGGCACGATGGACTTCGACTTCGACACCGAGCCGCTCGGCCAGGACACGGACGGCAACGACGTGTTCCTCCGCGACATCTGGGCCGCACCGGCCGACGTCGAGCGCACCATCGCCGAGAGCATCAGCCAGGACATGTTCACCAAGGACTACGCCGACGTCTTCGCGGGCGACGAGCGCTGGCAGTCGCTCCCGACGCCCGAGGGCGACACCTTCGCCTGGGCCGACGACTCGACCTACGTGCGCAAGCCCCCGTACTTCGAGGGCATGACGATGGAGACGACCGACGTCACCGACATCGAGGGTGCCCGCGTCCTGGCCAAGCTCGGCGACTCGGTGACCACCGACCACATCAGCCCCGCTGGTGCGATCAAGACCGACAGCCCCGCCGGTCGCTACCTCGCCGAGCACGGTGTCCAGCGCAAGGACTTCAACTCCTACGGCTCGCGCCGTGGCAACCACGAGGTGATGATCCGCGGAACGTTCGCCAACATCCGCCTGCGCAACCTCCTGCTCGACGGCGTCGAGGGCGGGTTCACCCGCAACTTCCTCGACGGCGGCGAGCAGTCGTCGATCTACGACGCGTCGCAGGCCTACCAGGAGGCGGGCATCCCGCTCGTCATCCTGGCGGGCAAGGAGTACGGCTCCGGCAGCTCGCGTGACTGGGCGGCCAAGGGCACCAGCCTCCTCGGCGTCCGTGCGGTCATCGCCGAGAGCTACGAGCGGATCCACCGCTCCAACCTCATCGGCATGGGCGTCATCCCGCTCCAGTACCCCCAGGGTGAGAACGCCGACTCGCTCGGGCTCGACGGCACCGAGACCTTCTCGATCTCCGGCATCACGGCCCTCAACGACGGCTCGACTCCCCGCACCGTCTCGGTCACGGCGACGAAGGACGGCGGCGAGGACGTCAGCTTCGACGCGGTCGTCCGCATCGACACACCCGGGGAGGCCGACTACTACCGCAACGGCGGCATCCTCCAGTACGTGCTGCGCTCGCTCGTGAACGGCTGACCCCAGCCGCTCACCGCAGACGACCGACGGGTCCCGGATGCCGCTCAGCGCGGTGTGCGGGACCCGTTGCCGTCGGCGGCTCGTGGGCTGGCATGCTCGGACGGTGAACGACCGACACGTGACGCTGACCCGATGGATGGACGAGATCGCGTGGCAGGCCGTCCTCCCGAGCGAGGACCCTGACCGCGAAGCGCGCGCCGCCCGGCGGTGGGTGTCCCCAGTGGTCGAGTCGTGCTTTGCCGCAACGGAGCTCACCCCGTCGTGGAACGCCGAGACGCCGGCCGGCTCGTGGTTGCTCGTCGAGGGACGGGTCGAGTCCGACCTCGGCTGGACGCCGTGGCTGACCTTCGCCCGCTGGGTCTCCGGCCAGCAGCGGGAGGACGCCGCCGTCGGCCGCACGAGCGTGAACGACCAGCGCGGGCCGTGGGGGGCCGTGGCGACGGACACCCTGGTCGCCGCCGACGGACACCCCTTCACCCGCTGGCAGCTGCGGCTCACCGGCCTCATGGCAGACACCGCGGCCCCCGACCACGACGGGTGGCCCGACGTGTCGCTCGTCACCGCGTCGGTGGCCGCGGCGCTGGCCGGGCCGGTGGCCGAGGTGACGAGCGTGCCCGGTCAGGTGGCCGGGGTCGAGCTGGCCGTGCCGCCGCTCTCGCAGCGTCTGCACGTCGACACCTTCCCCGAGTGGGACAACGGTGGGCGGTCGTGGTGCTCGCCGACGTCGGTGACGATGCTGCTGCGCTACTGGGACCGTGCGCCGACCCCCGCGGAGACGGCGTGGGTCGGCCATGACGTCGACCCGGACGTCGTCCACGCCGTGCGCGGTGTCTACGACCCGGCATACAGGGGCGCCGGCAACTGGGCCTTCAACGTCGCCCACGCCGCCACCCGGGGGCTGCGTGCGTTCGTCACCCGTCTGCGCGACCTCACCGAGGCCGAGGCCTTCATCGCGGCGGGCATCCCTCTCGTCGTGTCGGTGTCGTTCGAGGCGGACCAGCTCGACGGGGCCGGCTACTCGACCCGCGGACACCTGCTCACCGTCATCGGCTTCACCGCCGAGGGCGACGTCGTGAGCAACGACCCCAACAGCCACCGCATCCCGAGCAACGACGAGGTGCGCGTCGTCTACCGCCGCGACCAGTTCGAGCGGGCCTGGCTGGGCCGGACCGGCGGCCTGACCTACGTCATCCACCCCGCCCGCCACCCGCTCCCGCCCGCTCCCGCCGCCGAGCCGAACTGGTGAGCTTCCTCGGCAGGGCGTCAGGCACACTGGAGCGATGAGCGCGCACACCCCACCCGGCTGGCCGGTCGGGGTCCCGCCCGCCCAGAGCCCGGGGTGGGAGGACCGCGCGGTGCTCTGGCTGCTCGACCAGTGCCCGCCGGACTACCGGGCGTATGCCGGTTGGCGCAAGCACCCGATCGCCCTCGCCTGGCTCGCCGGGCGCCACCTCGACGGGCAGGTCGTCGCGATGCGGGACGCCTGGCGCGAGGCCCGGGTCGCGATCGGGCCGCACGTGCCGGCCGAGGCCCTCACCGAGATCCTCGGCCAGATCGAGGCCGAGGGGATCCGGTTGCTCGCCGCCTCCCGCGCCACCCGGCTGCTCCACGAGGCACTCCAGGGCAAGGTCTTCGCCCCCCGCCTGTGAGGGAGCCCACCGCCGCGTCGCGACGCGCGGTTCCACTCCGCACGGCCCCGCCCCGTAGACTCGGGCGACCGACGAACGCGAGAGGACGAGGCACGCGTGGCCCTGCTGGAGAAGATCACGAGCCCGGCGAAGCTGCGGGAGCTCCCGGTGACGGAGCTGCCCGCCCTCGCCGAGGAGATCCGGTCGTTCCTCGTCACGGAGGTGTCCAAGACCGGCGGCCACCTCGGACCGAACCTCGGCGTCGTCGAGCTGACGATCGCGCTACACCGCGTCTTCGACAGCCCCCGGGACGCGATCATCTTCGACACCGGCCACCAGTCCTACGTCCACAAGCTGTTGACCGGCCGCCAGGACTTCTCCGCCCTGAAGAGGCGCGGGGGCCTTTCCGGCTACCCGAGCCGGGCCGAGTCCGAGCACGACGTCGTCGAGAACTCCCACGCGTCCACGTCGCTGTCCTGGGCTGACGGCATCGCCAAGGGCCGGCGACTGCGGGACGGCCGTGGGCGGCATACCGTCGCGGTCATCGGTGACGGAGCCCTCACCGGCGGCATGGCGTGGGAGGCGATCAACAACATCGCCGTCGACAAGGACCTGCCGCTCGTCATCGTCGTCAACGACAACGAGCGCTCCTACGCCCCGACGATCGGGGGCCTCGCGGCGCACCTCGCCACCCTGCGGACGACCCGCGGTTACGAGCGCTTCCTCGACTGGGGCAAGCGCTCGCTCGCCCGCACCCCGGTCGTCGGTGGGGCCATGTTCGAGACGCTCCACGGGGTGAAGAAGGGGATCAAGGACATCGTCGCCCCGCAGGGCATGTTCGAGGACCTCGGCCTCAAGTACTTCGGTCCGGTCGACGGCCACGACGAGCAGGCCCTCGAGCGGGCGCTGCGCTCCGCCAAGGAGTTCGGCGGACCCGTCATCGTCCACGTCATCACCCAGAAGGGTCGTGGCTACCAGCCGGCGATCGACGACGCGGCCGACCAGTTCCACAGCGTCGGCAAGATCAACCCCGAGACGGGACTCCCGTTCGAGGTCGGTGGACGGATCTGGACCGACGAGTTCAGTGACGAGATGGTCACCATCGGGCGGGACCGCTCCGACGTCGTCGCGATCACCGCCGCGATGCTCATCCCCGTGGGTCTCGACGGCTTTGCGGCCGCCCACCCCGACCGCGTCTTCGACGTCGGCATCGCGGAGCAGCACGCGGTGACGATGGCCTCGGGGCTGGCGTATGCCGGTCTGCACCCCGTCGTCGCCGTCTACGCCACCTTCCTCAACCGGGCCTTCGACCAGCTGCTCATGGACTGCGCGCTGCACCGGGCCGGTGTCACCTTCGTGCTCGACCGGGCCGGCGTGACCGGAAGCGACGGCGCGTCGCACAACGGCATGTGGGACATGACGCTCACCTCGATCGTGCCGGGGCTGCGGCTCGCAGCCCCGCGCGACGGTGACCAGGTCCGGCGCCAGCTGCGCGAGGCGGTCGAGGTGACCGACGGGCCCACGGTGCTCCGCTTCCCGAAGGGTGATGTCGGCGACCCGGTCCTCGCGGTGCGCACCATCGGCGAGGTGGACGTGCTCTTCGAGAACGCCGGGGACGACGTCGACCTGCTCCTGGTCGGGGTGGGCGCCTTCGCGTCGCTCGCCGTCGAGGTGGGGGAGAAGATCGCGGCGCACGGCCGCACGGTGCGCGTCATCGACCCCCGGTGGGTGCTGCCCGTGGGCGAGGACGTCGTGGCCCTGGCCCGGGTGGCCGGTGCGGTCGCCGTCGTCGAGGACAACCTCGTGAGCGGGGGAGTCGGCTCGGCTGTGACGCTCGCGCTGCGCGACGCGCGGGTGGAGGTGCCCGTCCACCTCTACGGCATCCCGAAGGCGTTCCTCGACCACGCCTCCCGCGGCCAGATCCTCGAGGACCTCGGCCTCACCGCCGACCACGTCGTCACCGACCTCGAGCCCCGCCTGCCCTGACGGGGCACCGGGGGCGCTCCCAGCACCGCGGCCTATGCTGCCGACATGGAGCTCCGCGCCGCAACCGACGTCACCACCGCGCCCGTCGCCGCCCTCGGCCTCGTCGGGGGCTACCTCGCCGCGAGCGCGACGGGCATCCGTCCGCTGGGCGGCCTCGTCCTCGGGGCGGCCGGGCTGTATGCCGGTCGTTCCTGGCTCGCGAAGGCAGGGGCTCCCGCGACGGTCGCCCTCTCGGTGATCTACCTCGGCGGCTTCGGCGCGTCGCACCCGCTGGCGAAGAAGGTCGGGGCCTGGCCGTCGGTCCTCGGTGTGGCCGCCGTCAGCGCCGGCGCGTCCTACCTCCTGGCCGACCGGGACTGACCCCCGCGACCTGTGGTCGCGACTCACATGTAGGACCGGACACTGTGGGTGCGGACCCCATGACGACGTCCTGGCCCCTCAACTACCTTCGTGCCAACGGTTGGGCGTCAACGATTCTCGTTGCAGCAAAGGCGCGAGCGCCCGCCGAGGTGGAGGACGTCCCATGTCCAAGCGTTGGAGTCTGGCCCTCGTGGGCGCGTTGCTCTCCGTCACGGTCGCGGCCTGCGGGTCGCCCGGCGAGCCCGGAGCCCCCGCCGCCGGCGGTGCATCGGGCGCGTCGACGGGCGGCAGCGCCCCGTACAAGGTCGGCCTCGTGTACTCGAAGTCGGGCCCGCTCGCGACCTACGGCGAGCAGTACCGGCAGGGTCTCACCGCGGGCCTCGACTACGCGACCAACGGGTCGGGCGCGGTCGGCGGTCACACCATCGAGATCAGCGAGCAGGACGACGGGGGTGACCCGGCCAAGGCGGTCGCCGCGGCCACCACCCTGATCGGGCAGGGCAACACGATCCTCGCCGGCTCCACCTCCTCCGGCGTCGCCCTGCAGGTCGCTCCGCTCGCGAAGGACAACAAGGTGCTGTTCATCTCCGGTCCCGCGGCGGCCGACGCGGTGACCGGCGCCAACAGGTACACCTTCCGCTCCGGCCGGCAGACCTACCAGGACGTCGCGACGGCTGGCACGATCCTCGGTGACGTCACGGGCAAGAAGGTCACCGTCATGGCCCAGGACAGCGCCTTCGGCAAGGCCAACGTCGCCGCCGTCACCGCGGTCCTCGGTGGCAAGGGGGCCACGGTCGACTCGGTCGAGGTCCCGGCTGCGGCGACCGACCTGACCCCGTTCGCCACCAAGGTCAAGACGGCGGCGCCCGACCTGCTCTTCGTCGCCTGGGCCGGCGCGAACGCGACGGCCATGTGGACGACGCTCGAGCAGCAGGGAGTCTTCGACTCGACGAAGGTCGTCACCGGGCTCGACATCAAGCCGACCCATGCCCTCTTCGGCGACGCCGGCACGAAGATCGACTTCCTGTCGCACTTCTTCGAGGGGGCCGCCGACAACGCCGCCTACCAGGCGCTCGAGGCGGGGCTGAAGAAGCAGGGCAGCAGCGTCGACCTGTTCACCAACGACGGCTTCGTCGCCGGCCAGATGATCGTGCACGCCCTCGAGGCGAGTGGCGATGACGCAGACGCGATGGTCAAGGCCCTTGAGGGCTGGTCCTTCGACGGGCCCAAGGGCTCGCTGACGATCCGGCCCGAGGACCACGCGGTGCTCCAGCCGATGTTCACGGCGACGCTGAAGAAGGAGGGCGACACCGTCGTGCCGGTCCTCGGCAAGACCCTCGACCCGGACACCGTCGCGCCGCCCGTCACTCCGTTCCCGTGATCGAGGCGCACGAGGTCGGGTGGCGCGTCGGCGGCGCCCAGATCCTCGACGACGTCTCCCTCCGAGTGAGGGCCGGTGAGCTCCTCGGCGTCATCGGCCCCAACGGTGCAGGGAAGTCCTCGCTCGTCAACATCCTCAGCGGTGTGACTCGACCGACGACCGGACGGATCACCCTGCGGGACAGGGACGTCACCCGAGTCAGTGCGACTCGTCGGGCGCGGATGGGCCTCTCCCGCTCGTTCCAGACCTCGGCCCTGTTCGACGGTCTGACGGCGGGGGAGAACGTGCGGCTCGCCATCCAGGCGGTGGGGCACAGCCCGTTCTCACCCTTCCGCGGAGCCGGGGCGGCCACGGGCGAGCGGATCGACGAGCTGCTCGAGCGGGTGCGTATGCCGGGCCGCGCCGAGGCGCTCGCCGCCGACCTCTCGCACGGCGACCGGCGCAAGCTCGAGCTGGCGATGGCCCTCGCCTCGGAGCCTGCCGCCCTGCTCCTCGACGAGCCGATGGCGGGGGTGTCCGCCGAGGACGTCGACGGACTGACCGAGATCATCGGCGCTGTCCGCGACACCGGAGTTGCCGTCGTCATGGTGGAGCACCACATGCACGTCGTGCTCGGCCTGGCCGACTCCGTGGCGGTGCTGCACCACGGCCAGCTGCTCGCAGCCGGCACCCCGACCGAGGTCACGTCCGACGAGCGGGTCCAAGAGGCCTACCTGGGAGAAGCGTTGTGACGCACGACCCGTCCCCGCGAGCGGGAGCCATCGAGGCGGTGCTCGCGCTCGACGACGTCCACGTCCGCTACGGCGGCTCGCACATCTTGCAAGGCGTCTCCTTCGAGGTGCCCACCACGGGGGTGACGGCGCTGCTCGGGCGCAACGGCGTCGGCAAGACCACGACGCTCAAGGCGATCCTCGGGCTCGCCCCGCGGACGGGGCGGATCCGGCTGCGGGGAGACGAGATCCAGGGATCGTCGACGACGAGGATCGTGCGCAGCGGGATCGGCTACGTGCCCGAGGACCGGGAGGTCTTCGGCACCCTCACGGTCGAGGAGAACCTCCGGCTCGTCGACCCCGACCTCGGCGTCGACGCCCCCGTCGTCGGCACGCTCTTCCCGGACCTCGTGCAGCGCCGCGCCCAGCGGGCCGGGACCCTCTCCGGGGGCCAGCAGCAGATGGTGGCGCTGGCCCGCGTCCTGCTCCGTGACAACGCCCTGCTGCTCGTCGACGAGCCGACCAAGGGCCTCGCCCCCAAGCTCGTCACCGAGGTCGCGGACGTGCTCGCCGAGGTCGCCCGCACGACGCCGATCCTGCTCGTCGAGCAGAACCTGCCGCTCGTGCGACGGATCGCCGACACGGTCGTCGTGCTCGACGCGGGCCGGGTCGTCCACCGCGGCGACGCGGCCGCGCTCGTGGCCGACACCGACCTCACCCGCCAGCTGCTCGGAGTCGCCCTGCGACGGGACGGTGCCGCATGAGCAACCTCGTCCTCATCCTCGTCACGGGGCTCGGGCTCGGCGCGCTCTACTTCCTCGCCGCCAGCGGCCTCAGTCTCATCTACGGCCTCATGGGCGTGCTCAACTTCGCTCACGGAGCCTTCATGATGGCCGGTGCCTACGCCGCCTGGATGACGATGCAGGGAATCGGCGCGGGGGCTTCGGAGTGGCTCCAGCTCGCAGCCGGATCGGCCGTCGCGATCGTCGTCGGCGTCATCGTCGGGGTCGTCGTCGAGGTCATCCTGATCCGCCCGCTCTACCGCCGCCACATCCAGCAGGTCCTCGTCACCGTGGGACTGTCGCTCGCGGCCGTGGCTGTGGCCCAGGGGATCTGGGGTCCGGACCCCCGGGCCGTGGAGAAGCCGGCATGGATGCGTGGGACGAGCGAGGTGGCCGGGGCCCTGCTGCCGAACGACCGCTTCGTCTACATCATCGTCGCCCTCGGGGTCTTCGGCGGGCTGCTCTCCCTGCTCCACTTCACCCGACTCGGCCTCGTGATCCGAGCCGGGGTCGAGAACCGGACGATGGTCGAGGCCCTCGGCATCAACGTGCGCGCCACGTTCACCATCGTCTTCGGCATCGGGGGAGCGGCAGCCGCCCTCGCCGGTGTCCTCTACTCGCAGTATGCCGGGACGGTGTCGCCCGCCCAGGGCGGGACCCTGCTCATCTACGCCTTCATCGTCGTCGTCATCGGGGGCATGGGGTCGCTCGTCGGGACCGCGGTCGCGGCTGTCGCCGTCGGCCTCGTGCAACAGCTCGCGAACTACTACGCGGCGAGCGGGGTGGGCGACCTGTCCGTCGTGCTGCTGCTCGCCCTCGTGCTGCTGCTGCGGCCCTCGTCCCTGAAGGGAGCCCTCGCATGAGCGGGCCCACGACCCGACGGTCCGGTGGAACCCGGGGGCGGGCGCTGCGGGCACTGCCACCCGTGCTCGTCCTGCTCGTCCTCGCCTATCTGCCCTACGTCTCGGCCGAGGTCCCCTGGCTGCTGCCCGGCCGCGTCAACGGCCCCGGGAGCATGCAGCTGCTCGCCACCTGCCTCGTCATGGCCGGCATCGCGCTCAGCTATGACGTCCTCTTCGGCCGGACGGGTCTGCTCAGCTTCGGCCACGCCCTCTTCGTCGCTGCGGGCAGCTACCTGTTGACCATCTCGCTCTCGACCTGGTCGCTGCCCCTGCCCGTTGCGGCGCTGCTGGCCCTCGCCGTCTCGACCGTCCTCGCCCTCGTCGTCGGAGCGATCGCGCTGCGGGTCGGTGGGATCGCCTTCGCGATGGTGACCCTCGCCTTCGCCCAGGCGGCGTCGATCATCGTGCTGCGCAACCCCGGCGGCGTCACCGGTGGTGAGGAGGGCCTCGCGCTCAACCGCGACGCCCTACCCGAGCTGCTCATCGGTGTCGCCAACGCGCCCTACCGCTACTGGCTCGCGCTCGCGTTCGTCGTCGTCGCGTGGAGCGTCGTCGCCCTGCTCGTCCGGTCACGGGCGGGGCACGCGATGGCCGCCGTCCGCGAGAACGAGGCGCGTGCAGCGGTTCTCGGTCTGGCGACCTACCGGGTCAAGCTGCTCGCCATCGTCGTCGGCTCGTCCCTCGGCGCCCTGGGGGGCATCATGCACGCTCTCGTGCTCGGCGGGTCCAACCCGCACCTCACGACCTCGGAGTTCACCTTGGCCCTGCTCGTCATGGTCGTCCTCGGCGGGGCGGGCAGCACCTGGGGAGCCCTCGTCGGTGGCTTCCTCTACCACTACGCCGACTCGCGGCTGACGCAGCTGAGCGGCGCCGACGCGCTCTCCGGTCTGCCGGACGTGGTCCAGCGGGTCCTGTCCGAGCCGCTCTTCGTGCTCGGTATCTTCTTCATCATCGTCGTCTACTTCGCCCCCGGTGGCCTGGCCGGCCTGGGCGGGCGACTGATCCGAAAGGGTGGCCGATCGTGAACCGGGAGTCGGACTTCGTCATCGAGCTCGAGAGCGGGAGCCTCGCCATCCACGACCTCACGGTGGGTGAGGCGGCCAAGGACGCCCCCGTCGTCCTCGCGGTGCACGGGATCACCGCCAACGGCCTGTCCTGGCGTCGGGTCGCCGACGAGGTCGACCGCCGTCACGGGACGGGCGCTGTGCGCTTCCTCGCACCCGACCTGCGGGGGCGCGGGGCCAGCCGGGACGTGCCGCCCCCGTACGGGCTGGCGGCCCACGCTGCCGACCTGACGGCGGTCGCCACCGCCTTCGGGGCGAAGCCGGTCCTCGTCGGCCACTCGATGGGGGCGTTCGTCGCCGCCCTCGCCCTGGCCACCGCGCCGGACCACTTCCGGGGCACCGTGCTCGTCGACGGGGGACTCGCCTTCCCGAGCCCTCCCGACCTCGACATCGACGCGGCCCTGCAGGCCGTCATCGGGCCGGCCATGGACCGGTTGCGGATGCACTTCGACGACAAGGCCGACTACCTCGCCTTCTGGGCCCAGCACCCGGCCCTCGGACCGGTGCTCGATGGTCCCGCCGGCGGTGCGGCGCGTGCCTACATCGAGCATGACCTCGTCGCGTCCGACAGCGAGCCGGGCCGGTGGCGCAGCTCCTGCGTCCTCGACGCGGTCCGGGCCGATGGCGCGGACGTGCTGGCCGACGCGGCCACCCACGCGGCCGCTCGCCGTGCGGTCGAGCAGGGCTCCCCGGTCGAGCTCGTCTGGGCCCACCGCGGACTGCTCGACGAGCCGCAGGGCCTCTACGACGAGGCCCGGCTCGCCGCCCTCGACGTCCCCGACGCCATCCGCACCGGCGGGGTCGACGCGAACCACTACGACGTCATCCTCGGCGAGCGGGGTGTCGGCGCGGTCGTCGACGCCGTCGACCGACTGCTCGCCTCCCCGGCCTAGCCCCGCGCCCTCGAGTGGGCACTTTCGCCCGCGTCCGTCGCGGGCGAAAGTGCCCACTCGACGGATGTCGAGTGCACACTTTGTTCCGCGTCAGTCCGGGCGCTGGAGGCGGCGTAGGCGGAGGGCGAGCTGGAGCTCGAGGGCCTGCTCGGGTGTCTGCCAGTCGTCGCCGAGGAGGGCACCGATCCGCTCGAGCCGTTGCGAGACGGTGTTGACGTGGACGTGCAGCGCCCCGGCGGCATGGCGAGGGCTCGAGCCGGCCGCGAAGTAGGCCGCCAGGGTCCCGACGAGGTCGGTGCCCCGCCGGTCGTCATAGTCGCTGAGCGGCCCGAGGAGGCGTCCGACGTAGTCAGCCACGTCGGGGTCCGAGCCGACGATGAGCCCGGCGAAGCCGAGCCGGGTCGCAGCGGCCCCATGGCCGCGGTGCCCGAGCGCGATGAGGGCACCGACCGTCCGCACCCCCTCCTGGTGGGCAGACCGTATGCCGGTCACCCCCGCGACGGGTCCGACACCCGCCACGGTCACCCCACCGCGACGCCCGAGCCGTGCGGCGACCTCCTTCGCGAGGGCGTCCGGGTCGGTGCCGGGGACGAGGGCGATGACGTCACCTTCGTGGCTGCCGACCAGTGAGCCCTCCCCGGTCGCGGTGCTCGCCGACAGGACAAGGGCGCGGTGCGCCGACGGGTCCCCGCCCCGCAGCACGAGCAGGCAGAACGGCGCCCGCGGGTCCAGGCCCGCGGTTCGGGCCCGCTCGACCTGGTCGCCGGGTGTGCCGCGCCCGACGACGAGGTCGGTCACCACCTGGTTGCGGGCGGACTGCCTCGTGTCGGCGGCGTTCCGCTCGAAGAGCAGCACGAGCGCCGTGACGACGCCGGCCCGCTCCACCGTCCGTTGGTCGGACTCGGTGAGCAGACCCACGCCCCCGACCCGGATCGTCCCGAGCCGTTCCCGGGCGGCGGTGATGGCCAGGCCGTAGACACCGTCGCGTTCGACGAGCCGACCGGCGTCCAGGCCGGGGAGGTCGCCGAGGTCGACCAGCTCCGACGAGCTCGGAGCCGCGCCCGCGACGCTGCGCCGCGCGCCGGTGTCGTCGACGACGACGGCCCAGCCGCCGAGCAGCTCGGCGAGGGCGTGCGTGATGTCATCGATGCCCCCGCCGTCGAGGACGAGGGAGGCGAAGCGGTCGTGCGCTGCGGCCGCCTTCTCCACCCCAGCGGCATACTGGCGGACCGTGTCGTGGGCCCCGGACAGGGCGGCCAGCGCGGTCTCGGCGTCGGCCAGTGTCCGCGTCTGGACGAGGGTCACGGCGGCGAGCGTCGCGAGGTTGCCGAGGAGGGCCACCTCCTCGCGGGTGAACGGCCTGGGGGTCCGGTTCGCGGCGAAGAGGACCCCGACGAAGTGCGAGTCCACGAGCAGTGGCGTGCCGCAGATCGCCATGATGCCCTCCTCGCCCACCGCGCCGTCGATGGCGCCCGTGTGCTCGAAGCGCGCGTCCGACCAGTAGTCGGCGGTCCAGTAGGGCTTGCGCGTCGAGGCGACGAGGCCACCGAGGCCGGCGCCGAGCGCGAGCCGGACCGACTGGAACGCCGCCGAGACCGACCCGTCCGTGGCCCGCATGTACGTGTCCCCGGCCTCGGGGTCGTAGAGCGTGAGGTAGGCGAGGTCGGTGCGCACCAGCGTGCGTGCCCGGCGGACGATCTCGTCGAGCACCTGCCCGGGGTCGTGCTCGGCGGCGAGCTCCCGGGCGGTGTCGAGCAGGGCGGACAGACCGGCCTCCCGCTGCTCGTGGACGGTGCGAGCCGAGCCGATCCGCAGGGCGAGCTCGCGCGCCTCCGCCGGAGCGGGGACCGCCGCGAGCTCTGTGAGCGGAGCATCGGAGGCGAGCAGCTCGAGCAGGTGGGTGACCTGGGAGGTCTCGTTGCGCTCGCTGTCGATGCGAGGGCGAACGGTCGGGTCGTCGCTGGTGGGCACGGGGCGATCCTAGGCAGGCAGTGAGGTCGGGCGCGGGGTGGCGGACGGGGTGTCGACCCCGGTGTGAGGCATCAGTGCGCCGTCCAGCCACCGTCCATCGCGAAGGAGCTTCCGGTCACCGAGGCCGACGCGGGGCCGCAGAGGAAGAGGGCGAGGGCCGCGACCTCGTCGGGCTCCACGAGCCGCTTCACCGCCACCGGCGCGAGCATGATCGAGTCGATGACCTCCGACTCGGGCAGGTCGTGCGTGCGGGCCTGGTCGGCGACCTGCTTCTCGACGAGGGGGGTGCGCACGTAGGCCGGGTTGACGCAGTTGGAGGTGACGCCGTGCGGGCCACCCTCGAGCGCGATCACCTTCGACAGGCCCTCGAGACCGTGCTTCGCCGTGACGTAGGCCGACTTGAACGGGCTCGCGCGCAGTCCGTGGACGCTCGAGACGTTGATCACGCGCCCCCATCCCTGCGCGTACATGTGGGGGAGGGACTGGCGCACCAGCCGGAACGGGCACACGAGCATGAGGTTGAGGATGAGGTCGAAGGTCTCGACCGGGAAGTCCTCGATCGGGCTGACGTGCTGGACACCGGCGTTGTTGACGAGGATGTCGACGTCCGCGGGGAGTGCCGACAGGGAGGCGAGATCGGCGAGGTCGGCGAGATGCGTCGTCAGGCGCGGCGACGACGGCAGGGCCCCGAGCCCGTCCGGGTCACGGTCGACGGCGTGCACCGCGGCCCCCGCCGCCACGAGCCCGCGGGCGATGGCGGCTCCGATCCCGCTCGCCGCGCCGGTGACGAGGGCGGTCCGGCCGGTGAGGTCCATGGCATCACGGGCACCACGGGCACCACGGGCATCACGGGCATCAGGGGCGACGGAGGCGGCGGTGCGGGCGTCGGACATGCGGGAAGACTAGTGAGGCCGAATGCCGCGTCCTGTGTGTCCGGCCGACACAAAAACGTCGACCTCATGTGTGGCCGGACAGTCAGCCCGCCGGCGCCACCCTGCGCCGCATGACGGTGTTCTTCATGCCCTTGGGCCGCACGAAGTCGAAGCCGCACCGCTCGTACATCGCCCGGGTGCCGTTGTAGAGGAACGAGGAGGACATCTTCTTCTCGCCCGGAACGTGCGGGTAGCCCTCGACGATGCCGCCGCCGGCCCGGGCGATCAGGTCGAGGGCGCCGCGGAGCGCCACCTCAGCCAGCCCTCGCCGGCGGTACCGCTTGTCGACGAAGATGCACGTCACCCGGTAGTCCGGGGTGAGGTCGGCCTCGGCGTCGTACTGCTTGCGGTGGTGGATGTTGGGCAGCTCTGCCGGCGTGCCGTACTCCGCCCACGCCACCGCCTCGTTCCCGTCGACCACGAGCGCCGCATGCGCCGCACACTGCTCGACGAAACGCTTCTTCAGCGCCCGGTTCGCCTCGGCGCCCTGCCCGCGCTCGTCGCTGTCGGGGTGGAACCAGATGCACCAGCAGCCGCCGAAGATCCCGTTGTGGCGCACCACCATGGCGTCGAACATCGCCCACGTGTCCGGGGTGAGCGCGACGATCTGGAGTCCCTCGGGAGTGTCGCCCATGGCGACACGCTAGCAACCGGGGCGCCGCTGCGGCCTCCGACGAGGTCAGATGTCGCGGAAGACCTCGATCGTCGCGCCGAGGGCGTTGAGCCGCTCGGCGAGGTCCTCGTAGCCGCGGTTGATGACGTAGACGTTGCGCAGCACGGACGTGCCGGGCGCCGCGAGCATCGCCAGGAGCACGACGACGGCGGGGCGCAGGGCAGGCGGGCAGACGACCTCGGCAGCGCGCCAGCGGGTCGGGCCCTCGACGATGACGCGGTGCGGGTCGAGCAGCTGCACCCGGGCGCCGACCTTCGTCAGCTCGGTGAGATAGATGGCGCGGTTCTCGTAGACCCAGTCGTGGATCATCGTGCTGCCCTCCGCGACCGCGCCGATGAGCGCGAAGAAGGGCAGGTTGTCGATGTTGAGCCCGGGGAAGGGCATCGGGTGGATCTTGTCGGTCGGCGCGTGGAGCGGACCGGGGATCGTCGTGAGGTCGACGAGACGCGTCTTGCCGTTGGCGGAGAAGTACTCGGCCGTCAGCTCGTACTTCATCCCCATCCCGTCGAGGGTCGCCAGCTCGATCTCGATGAACTCGATCGGCACCCGACGGATCGTGATGGCCGAGTCGGTGACGACCGCCGCGGCGAGCAGGCTCATCGCCTCGATCGGGTCCTCGCTGGGGGAGTACTCGACGTCGACGTCGATCTCCTTGCGGCCGTGGACGGTCAGGGTCGTCGTGCCGATGCCCTCGATCCGCACCCCGAGCTTCTCGAGGAAGAAGCAGAGGTCCTGGACCATGTAGTTGGGGCTCGCGTTGCGGATGACCGTCGTGCCCTCGTGCCGGGCCGCGGCCATGACGACGTTCTCGGTGACGGTGTCGCCGCGCTCGGTGAGGATGATCGGGCGGCTCGGGCTGACCGAGCGGTCGGACCGGGCCTCGTAGAACCCGTGGGTGGCCATCACCTCGAGGCCGAACGCGCGCAGCGCGCTGAGGTGCGGCTCGACGGTGCGGGTGCCGAGGTCGCAGCCCCCGGCATACGGCAGCTGGAACTCCTCGAGCTCGTGCAGCAGCGGGCCGAGGAACATGATGACGGTGCGGGTCCGGCGGGCGGCCTCGACGTCGATGTCGTCGAGGTTGAGCTGCGCCGGCGGGATGATCTCGAGGTCGTTGCTGTCCGGCAGCCAGCGGGTGCGCACGCCGATCGAGGCGAGCACCTCGAGGATGCGGTTGACCTCCTCGATGCGGGCGAGGCTGCGCAGGGTCGTCCGCCCGCGGTTGAGCAGCGCGGCGCAGAGGAGCGCGACGGCCGCGTTCTTCGAGGTCTTGACGTCGATCGACCCGCTCAGCTTCTGGCCGCCGACGATCCGCAGGTGCTGGGGGCCGGAGTGACCGAGCGAGACGAACTCCGAGTCGAGGGCGTCGCCGATCTTGGCGAGCATGTCGAGGCTGAGGTTCTGCTTGCCCTGCTCGATCCGGGCGACGGCGCTCTGCGAGGTGCCCAGCAGGTCCGCGAGGTCCGTCTGGGTCATCGACTTGTGCCGCCGCGCGTCACGGATGAGGGTGCCGATTCGGGTGAGGTAGGTCTGAGTCACGCGGACCAACATAACTCATATATGAGATACGAGCGATTCGGCGCGCCGATGGTGCGGTGCCGGCCGGCACCGCACCATCGGCGGTCACGCCGGAGCGTTCGCCACACCAGCGGGAAGGAACCGGCTGCCGGTCACGGCCTCGGCGACCCCCGTCCGGTCGAGGAGGGGCGTGATCCCGCCGTTCCAGAACTGGAAGCCCGCCCCCGTGATCATCGCGAGGTCGAGATCCATCGGGGCCTGGGCCACGCCCTCGTCGAGCATCCGCCGGGCCTCGTCGGCCAGGACCGACAGCACGCGCTCGCGCACCTGCCCCGTGTCGAGCACGACCGGGTCCGCGGGCTGCTCGATGAGCGCCGCCACCTCGGGGTCGAGGACGGGTCGACCCGAGCTGAGGTCGTAGAAGCCGCGCTTGCCGGCCTCGACGACCCGCTGGAGGGTGGGGGACGCGTAGAACCGGTCGGGGAAGGCTCGCACGAGCGTCTCCCCATTGTGCAGCGCGATGGCCGGCCCGACGAGCCCGATGAGCACGAAGGGCGGCATCGGCGCGAGTCCGGAGAAGGCCCGGTCGACGACCTCGATCGGGGTTCCCTCGTCGAGCATCCGCGCGGCCTCGCCCATGAAGCGACCGAGCAGTCGGTTGACGATGAACGAGGGCCGGTCGGCGGCCCGGATGCACGTCTTGCGCAGCTCCTTGCCGACGGCGAAGGCCGTGGCGAGCGTCGCGTCGTCGGTGCCCTCCCCGGGGATGATCTCGAGCAGTGGCATGACGGCGACGGGGTTGAAGAAGTGGAAGCCGACGACCCGCTCGGGATGCTCGAGCCGGCTCGCCATCTCGGCGATCGACAGGCTGGAGGTGTTCGTCGCGAGGACGCACTCCGGACCGACGACGGCCTCGACCTCGGCGAAGACCTGCTGCTTGACGGCCATCTCCTCGAAGACCGCCTCGATGACGAAGTCGGCGTCGGCGAAGCCGGCCTTGTCGCTCGCGCCGGTGACGAGCGCCTTGTAGCGGTTGCACCGGTCCGGGCCCAGTCGGCCCTTGCCGGCCAGCTTGTCGAGCTCGGCGTGGACGTAGCCGACGCCCGCGGCGACCCGGTCGTCGTCGACGTCGGTGAGCACGACCGGGACCTGGAGGCGTTGGACGAAGAGCAGCGCGAGCTGGCTCGCCATCAAGCCGGCCCCGACGATGCCCACCTTGGTGACCGGGCGGGCGAGGGCGCGGTCGGGGGCGCCCGCCGGGCGCTTGGCCCGCTTCTGGACGAGGTCGAAGGCGTAGAGGCCCGCGCGCAGCTCGTCACTCATGAGCAGGTCGGCGAGCACCTCGTCCTCGGCGGCGAAGCCCTCCTCGCGGGTCGCGGTGCGGGCGGCCGCGACGAGGTCGAGAGCGGCATACGGGCTCCTCGCCCGGCGACCGGTCTTGACGTCGGCGATGCCCCTGGCCTTCTTCACGGCGGCCGCCCACGCCTGCTCGTCGCGGTCCACCTCGGGACGCTCGACGACGAGGTCGCCGCGCAGCACGGCGGTGGCCCACGCGATGGAGGACTCGAGGAAGTCGGCGGGCTCGAAGAGCGCGTCGGCGAGACCGAGCTCGTAGGCCTGGACCCCCTTGAGCATCCGGTTCTGGCTCAGCGGGTTGTCGACGATGACGGTGAGCGCCTTGTCGACGCCGACGAGGTTGGGCAGCATCCAGCAGCCACCCCAGCCGGGCACGAGACCGAGGAAGACCTCGGGGAGCGCGACGGCCGGGACGCCGGCGCTCATCGTCCGGTAGTCGGCCGAGAGAGCGAGCTCCACGCCGCCACCCATCGCGGCGCCGTTGACGAACGCGAAGGTGGCCACGGGCAGGTCGGCGAAGGCGGCGTATGCCGCGTGCCCGGCTCGTGCGATCTCGAGCGCCTCGTCGCGGGACCTGATGTAGGGCACTCCGGTGAGGTCGGCCCCCACGGCGAAGACGAACGGCTTGCCCGTCACGGCGACGGCGACGATCTCGCCGGCGTCGGCCCGCTCGCGCAGGCGCGCCACGGTCGCGCTGAGCTCGGCGATCGACTGGGGCCCGAAGGTGTTGGGCTTGGTGTGGTCGTGGCCGTTGTCGAGGGTGACGAGGGCCAGCGTGCCACCACCGTCGAGTGCGACGTCGCGCACCGGCGCGTGCGTCACGACCTCCTTGGTGAACCCGCTTGCAGCAGAAGTGCTCTCGGTCGTCGTGGTCACTGGTCGTCCTCCTTGGCGTCGCCGACCGGCGACGCCGTGACGGTGCTCGTGTAGTCGGCGTGGTGGGGGTTCTCCCAGATGACGGCCCCACCCATGCCGATGCCGATGCACATGGCGGTGAGCCCGTAGCGGACCTCCGGGTGCTCCTCGAACTGCCGGGCGAGCTGGGTCATCAGGCGCACGCCGGAGCTGGCGAGCGGGTGGCCGACGGCGATGGCGCCGCCGTACTCGTTGACGCGCGGGTCGTCGTCGGCGATGCCGAAGTGGTCGAGGAAGGCGAGGACCTGCACGGCGAAGGCCTCGTTGAGCTCGAAGAGGCCGATGTCCTCGATGGTCAGGCCGGCCTTGGCCAGTGCCTTCTCCGTCGCGGGGACGGGCCCGACGCCCATCACCTCGGGCTCGACGCCGACGAAGGCGAAGGACACGAGGCGCATCCGGACCGGCAGCCCGAGCTCGGAGGCGGCGCGCTCGGAGGCGAGCAGGCATGCGGTCGCGCCGTCGTTGAGACCGGCCGCGTTGCCGGCGGTGACGTTGCCGTGGGGGCGGAACGGCGTCTTGAGGGCGGCCAGCTCGTCGGTCGTCGTGCCGGGGCGGGGCGGCTCGTCCGAGGTCGCGAGACCCCAGCCGAGCTCGTCGTGCCGGGTCGCGACGCTGACGAGGTCGGGCTGGATCTTGCCGTCCTCGTAGGCGCGAGCCAGCTTGTCCTGGCTGCCGACGGCGTAGGCGTCGGAACGCGCCTTGGTCAGCTGCGGGTAGCGGTCGTGGAGGTTCTCGGCCGTCTTGCCCATCACGAGCGCATCGGGGTCGACGATCTTCTCGGCGATGATCCGCGGGTTGGGGTCGACGCCCTCACCCATGGGGTGGCGACCCATGTGCTCGACGCCACCGGCGATGGCCACGTCGCAGGCGCCGAACGCGATCGAGGACGCCGTGGTGGTCACGGCCGTCATGGCGCCGGCGCACATCCGGTCGATCGAGTAACCGGGGGTGGTGTTCGGCAGGCCCGAGAGCAGCGCCGCGGTGCGCCCGAGCGTGAGGCCCTGGTCGCCGATCTGCGTGGTCGCGGCGATCGCGACCTCCTCGACCCGCTCGCGGGGGAGCTCCGGGTGGCGGCTGAGCAGCTCGCGGATGCACCGGATGACGAGGTCGTCGGCGCGGGTCTGGGCGTACATGCCCTTGGGGCCGGCCTTGCCGAACGGGGTGCGGACGCCGTCGACGAAGACGACCTCTTGGAGCTCTCGGGGCACGATGCCTCCTGGTGGGGGGACGAAGCGGTCGCCGCGCGCCCGGATAAGAGGGTTCGGACACGGCGGCTCGGTGGTCGCGACAGCGCCTCCCGGCGCTCTCGCCCTCCGATCCTACTTCTCGGTAACTTCGGCGTGCCACGCGGTCGCCGTGAGAGCGGTCACCCCGTCGGCGGGGGACGCCGTGCGTCGACGGCGTCAGGGGACGGGGATCTCCGCGCAGGTGAGCGACACGAGGGGTGCGGTCACCGTGGTCTGCCAGCGGCGGGCGCCGAGCGCGATGAGGCCCCGGGCGACCTCGCCGGTCGTCGGCGCCGCCGGGGCGTCCCAGAGGTAGCGGCGCAGCACGTCGGGTGTCAGGAGGTTCTCGACGGGCACGGAGAGCTCGCCGGAGACCGCGGTGATCAGCTCGCGGGCCCGGGCCAGTCGGGCGGCGGCGACCGGGTCGCGGTCGGCCCAGGCCCGGGGCGGCGGCGGGCCGGTGGCCGGGAGGGTCAGCAGCGGAAGGTCTTCCTCGGGCACGCGCAGCGCAGCGGCGATCCCCTGACGGAGCAGCTCCTGGTGGCGCCGGATCGAGCGGGCCAAGCGCGACTCCGTCGACGACAGCGTCTGGGGTGGGGTCGTGGACCGCTGGTGCGTCGTGGCGAGGTCGGCGATGACCGCGTCGGAGAAGACCCGTCCCGGTGCGGTGTCTCGCTGCTGGGCCACGGCGTCGCGGGCCTGCCACAACTCGCGGACGATCGCCATCCCGCGACGGGTGCGCACCTTGTTGGTGCCCGACGTGCGCCGCCACGGATCGGTGCGCGGCTCGGGGCCGGTGAAGTCGAGCAGGTGGACGAACTCCTCGGCCGCCCACTGGTGCTTGCCCTGACCGGCGAGGTCGGCCGCGACGGCGTCACGGAGCTCGACGAGCACCTCGACGTCGAGCACCGCATAGCGCAGCCACGGCTCGGGGAGGGGACGGGTCGACCAGTCCACGGCCGAGTGCTCCTTGGCCAGGCTGAGGCCGAGGTAGTGCTCGACCATCGCACCGAGGCCGACCCGGGGGAGGCCGGCGATACGCCCGCCGAGCTCGGTGTCGAAGAGCGCCTTCGGCCGCATCCCGACTTCGGCGAGGCACGGGAGGTCCTGGGTCGCGGCGTGCAGGATCCACTCGGCGTCGCCGATGGCATCACTGACGGGGGAGAGGTCGGGCAGGGCCGCGGGGTCGAAGAGCCATGACCCGGAGCCGGCCCGCCGCAGCTGCACCAGGTAGGCGCGCTGGCCGTAGCGGTAACCCGACGCCCGCTCGGCATCGATGGCGACCGGTCCGGTGCCGGCCGCGATGGCCTCGGCCGCACGCAGCAGCTCCCGCTCGCCGACGACGACGTCGGGCACCCCGCCGGCGGGGTGGGTCAGGGCCGTCAGCGTGCGCGCGGGCGGGGCCTCGGTGGTCTCACTGGCCTCGGAGTCTGCGTCGGTGTCGGGTGGCGTCCAGGACGAGTCCGCGGACGGCGACGTCCCAGCCGTCACCGACGCTGTCCCGGCAACGGGACGACGCCCTCGGGCAGCGGCGGGATGCCGGCGATCGTGCAGAGCATGTCGGTCCAGGCCTGCAGGTGCTCCGCGACGTCGCCGCCCGTCGGGGTCCACGACGCGCGGACCTCCATCTCGACGCTGGCACCGCGGTCGGACAGCCCGGCGAAGCTCTCGCTGACGACCCGCGTCACGGTGCCGGCCTCCGCCGCCCAACCGAGGCCGCGGGCCTCGATCGAGTCGGTGAGCCACGACCAGCCGACGGCTCCGAGCATCGGGTCCCCGGCCAGCTCGGGCTCCAGCTCGGCCCGGGCGAAGGTGACGACGCGCCAGTCGCCCTCCCACGTCTCCGGCCCGCTGGGGTCGTGCAGCAGCACGAAGCGGCCGGTCGCGAGATCCTCCTCGGGATCGGCGGAGTCGATGACGTCGGCGGTCAGCGCAGCGGCATACGGTGCGATCCGGGTGGGTGCGGGCACCTCGGTGAGCCGGAGCTCGGACCGCAGGCGCACCGCGCGGAGGGCAGCGAGCGCCTGCGCGAAGGTGGCGCCGTGGTTGCCCGGCAGCGTTCGAGTGTGCACCAGTTGAGAGTATGTCGCGTGGGGCGGATCCGTGGTGAGGCCACGCCGCATCGACGTGCACGGGAGACCCGCGGGTGCGTGGCAGGATTGCACGGTGCCGACGACTGCCCCTGCCCCCACCCGCCAGAGCGACCTCGTCCGGGCGGCACGCCGGGAGCCGGTGGACCACACGCCGGTCTGGTTCATGCGTCAGGCGGGTCGGTCGCTTCCGGAGTACCGCGCCGTCCGCGAGGGCATCCCGATGCTCGAGTCGTGCATGCGACCCGAGCTCGTCACCGAGATCACGCTGCAGCCGGTGCGCCGCCACGGCGTCGACGCAGCCATCTTCTTCAGCGACATCGTCGTGCCGCTCAAGGCCATCGGGGTCGACCTCGACATCGTCCCCGGCGTCGGCCCCGTCGTGGCCGAGCCGATCCGTGGGTGGAGCGACCTCGACCGGCTCGTGCCGCTGACGCCCGACCACGTCCCCTACATCACCGAGGCGGTGCGGTCGCTGGTCAGTGAGCTCGGTCCGATTCCCCTCATCGGTTTCGCGGGCGCCCCCTTCACGCTCGCCTCCTACCTCGTCGAGGGCGGGCCGTCGAAGAACCACGAGAAGACCAAGGCGCTCATGCACGGCGACCCCGAGCTGTGGGATGCCCTGTGCGGCAGGCTCGCCCAGATCGCTGGCGCCTTCCTCAGAGTGCAGGCCGAGGCAGGCGCGAGCGTCGTGCAGCTCTTCGACTCGTGGGTGGGCGCCCTGCCGCGCGCCGACTACGTCCGCTTCGTCCAGGCCCATTCGGCCACCGCCCTCGCGGCGGTCGCCGACCTCGACGTCCCCCGCATCCACTTCGGTGTCGGCACCGGTGAGCTGTTGGCCCTGATGGGGGAGGCGGGCGCCGACGTCGTCGGCGTCGACTACCGCGTCAGCCTCACCGACGCCGTGGAGCGTCTCGGGCCGGGGTATGCCGTCCAGGGCAACCTCGACCCCGCGCTGCTCTTCGCTCCGTGGGAGGTCCTCGAGCGGACCGTCCGCGGCATCGTCGAGGAGGGGCGCGCGGCGCCCGGCCACATCTTCAACCTCGGCCACGGGGTGCTGCCGTCGGTCGACCCCGACGTCCTGACCCGCGTCACCGCCCTCGTCCACGAGTGCTCCGTCCGCTGATGACGACCGTGGTGACACCGTCCGTCGCCCGCTCGAGCCTGACGATGTTCGGCGGGTCGGTGGCCTCGCGCATCCTCGGGACGGTCCGCAACGGCCTGATCACGTGGATCATCGGCGCCAAGGTCGCCGGTGACGCCTTCTCGCTCGCGAACACCCTGCCGAACGTCCTCTACGTCCTCGCGGCGGGCGGCATCCTCAACGCGGTGCTCATCCCGTCGCTCGCCCGCGCGATGAAGCTCGAGGACGGTGGGCAGGAGTTCACCGACCGGGTGATCACCGTCGCCCTCAGCGCCATGCTCGTCATCACGGCCGCGGTCATGGCCGGTGCCGGTGGTTTCGTCTGGCTTCTCGCGAGCAACCAGACCCCCGACTTCAAGTCCCTCGCGCTCGCCTTCTCGCTCATCTGCCTGCCGCAGATCTTCTTCTACGGGCTCTTCGCGCTGCTCGGCCAGATCCTCAACGCCCGGGGTCGCTTCGGTGCCTTCGCGTGGGCCCCGTTCCTGGCGAACGTCGTCGCCGTGGCCGGGCTCATCCTCTTCATCGTCGTCTTCCCCTCGCCGGACGCCGTCGACGCACGCGGTCAGCGGCTGCCGCGGGAACCCTCGGAGTGGACCGGGCCGATGGTGTGGCTCTTTGCCGGGTCGGCCACCCTCTCGGTCGTCGTCCAGGCGCTGTCGCTCGTCCCGGCGCTGCGGCGCACCGGCTTCAGCTACCGCCCGCGGTGGGGCCTGCGAGGCGTCGGTCTGGGCGGGGTGAGCCGGCTCGCCGTGTGGGCCTTCGCCGGCCTGGCCGTGTCGCAGGCAGGCTTCTTCATCAGCCAGGGCGCCCTCAACCAAGCCGTCGCGAGCGCACCGAAGGACTCCGCGGTGCGGGGGCCCGCGGTCTACGCGATCGCGTTCAGCCTCTTCATGCTCCCGCACGCCTTCATCACGGTCTCGATCATCACCGCCCTGTTCCCGCGTTTTTCGCGGGCGGCGGCCGACGGCGACCATGACGAGCTCAAACGCGACTTCCGCACCGGCCTCGTCCTGCCGCTCGTCGCCAACGTGCCGATCATGGCCGGCGTGATGCTGCTCGCGCGCCCGGCCGTGGCGCTGCTCAACCCCGGCGTCGACGCTCGCTCGCTCGATGTCGCGGCCATCGTGCTCATCGTGATGATCCTCGGCATCGTGCCCTTCGGGATCGACCTGCTCTGCTACCGCGTCTTCTTCGCCCTCGAGGACGGCCGGCCGACCGTCGTCATGCAGGGGCTGCTCACCGGGATCAGCCTGGTCGCCGGCATCGCGACCCTCTCCTTCGACCCGGTCTGGGCGATCGCGATCATGGCCTTCGGCCAGACCCTCGGCAACCTCGTCAGCTCGGGGGTGGGCCTCTACCTGCTGCGGCGCCGGATCGGCCGGCTGGGCCTGACGAAGGTCCTCGACACCGCCGCCCGCATCGGCCTCGCCGCCACCGTCGCCGGCCTGGTCGGCTGGGGCACGGTGATGGTCGTGCAGCCGTTCACCTCGGGCGCCGTGGAGCGGTCGACCTCGACGATCGGCCGGATCTTCGCCAACGTCGTGGAGATCGGCTTCGTCGGGCTCGTCCTCGTCGTCGTCTACCTCGGTGTCGCCCACCTGCTGCACGTCCGGGAGATCCGCCAGCTCTCCTCGATGCTGACGAGCAAACTCGGTCGCTGACGACACGGTCTCGGCCGCCGCGCACCTAAGACAAACCTCTCGTGGCGGCGACAGCCGCCTCGAGACCCTCGGTCGGACTCCTTCCTTGTCCTGCTGACGGGGCCCTCGAGCGTTCGCCCCGTCGAGCATGACCAGAACCCTCGAACCGTCTAGCCAAGTTGCCCCTGGCGGGGCGCCCGTGCCGGGCTGAAAATAGTGTGTGGCTGTCCGGGTGACGTCGTTGTTCCTATGGTCCTTTGAGGCCGTCGTCTAGCCGGACGGTGGGAGTCGCGTGGTGGGCCCTTCAGTGTTGCCGATGTGGGTTATCGAGCACGAGGACTAGTTTCGTTTGTTGCCCTGGCGGCTCCTCCCGGGTGGTCACGCCGGTGATGGTGTTTGACCGAACAGGGAAGGGAGCTGAGGTGAGGTGTTTAGCGAGTCGCAAGACGATGAGCAGATCATCGAGCGGGTCGCGGCCTTGGACATCGGTAAGGCGGAGGTCGTGTGTTGTGTCCGGTTGCCGGGCCAGCCGGGCACGAAGCGTCGGGTCCAGGAGGTCACGACCCATTCCACGATGGTGGGCTCGTTGAGCGAGTTGGCCACCCGGCTGGTCACTCTGGGCGTGGAGCGGGTGGTGATGGAGGCGACCAGCGACTACTGGCGCCCTCCGTTCTACCTGTTCGAGGCCCATGGTCTGGCGCCGTGGCTGGTCAACGCCAAGGACGTCAAGCACCTGCCGGGGCGCCCGAAGACTGACGTGCTCGATGCGGTGTGGTTGTGTAAGGTCGCCGAACGCCAGATGCTGCGGCCCAGTTTCGTTCCTCCGCAACAGATCCGACGGCTGCGGGACCTGACCCGGTATCGGGTCGATCTGGTCGGGGTGCGCAACGCGGAGAAGAACCGGGTCGAGAAGCTCCTGGAGGATGCGTGTATCAAGCTCTCGGTCGTGGCCTCAGACATCTTCGGTGTCTCGGGTCGGGCGATGATGGCCGCGCTGATCGCGGGGGAACGCGATCCCAGGATGCTGGCCGAGATGGCCCGGTCACGGATGCGAGTCAAGATCGGCGCACTCCAAGAGGCCTTCGCGGGCCTGCCTACCGGGACTTTCGATGACCACCACCGGTTCCTGTTGGCCAGGATGCTCTCGCGGGTCGATCAGGCCGAGGCCGACATCAGCGCCCTCGATAGTCAGATCGAGGCCCACCTGGCCCCTTTCGGTGACGCGGTCGACCGGCTCGATGAGATTCCCGGGATAGGGCCGGTTGCGGCCGCGATCATCATCGCCGAGATCGGCCTGGACATGACCCAGTTCCCCACCCCGGGGCACCTGGCCTCGTGGGCGAAGTTCGCCCCCGGGATCAGCTCCTCGGCAGGCAAGAGCAGGGGCAACGGATCCACCGGGCACGGCAACCGGTACCTGGCCCGGGTCCTGGGCGAGGCTGCCGTAGCGACCTCACGCACCAACACCTTCCTCGGCGCCCGGTACCGACGGATCGCACGACGCCGTGGGAAGAAGAAGGCCATCGTCGCAGTCGGGCGTTCCCTGCTCGTGGTGATCTGGCACGTCCTGGCTGACCCCGAGACCCGGTTTATCGACCTGGGCCCCGATCACTTCGACCGTCACGTCGACACTGCCGCCAAGAAACGCAACCACGTCCGCCAGCTTGAAGCCCTCGGCTACCGCGTCACGATCGAACCCGCCGCCTGACCGAAACCCCCACCCCCATAAGGACTTCCCGGCTCCGCCGGGAGCTGTCGCGCGCCCACCACCATTCTATTTTCGGACTAGTTCCACCGGATTGCGGAGAGTGCGCCCGCACGGCGAGGTCCGTGATCTGCCGGAACTGCTTGTTATGCCGGTGGTCGGACGTTCAGGGGCAGAGGCTGATGATGGCGTGGTTGTACAACTCAGCGTTCCTAGCGGGTATCATGGGCGCCATGAGTGAGATCACCGTCAGTGCTGCCCGGGCACGGTTGGCCGATGTCGTGGATGCCGCGCGCGTAGGTCACGACCCGGTCTACCTGACCCGTCGGGGACAGCGGGTGGCCGCGGTGATCGACGCTGATGACCTCGACCGTCTGATCGCCTCCGCCGAGGACCTGGCCGACATCGAAGCCGCCAAGGCCGCCAGGGCCGAGATCGCCGACGGTGAGGCCACGATTCCGTGGGAGCAGGTCAAGGCGGACCTCGGGCTGGCATGACGTACCGGGTCGAGGTGGCGCAGGCGGTACTACGTCAGCTGCGCAAGCTTGACCCTCCCGCCAGACGACGGGTCCAAGCGGCCATCGAGCTCCTCGCCGATCAGCCGCGGCCGAGCGGGGCCAAGAAGCTGGTCGGCGGAGAGGGCGAGTGGCGGGTGCGTACTGGTGACTACCGAATCGTCTACGAGGTCCACGATGACGTGCTGGTCGTCCTCGTGGTCGCCGTCGGCCACCGACGCGAGATCTAGGAACGTCGCTGATGAACGCCCGGTCCTGCCGCGCATCGGGCGGACTCAGTCCGAGGCGAGCGCTTGCGCGCGAGGGCTCCCTCGAAGTGGGAACCGCAGGTCAGACAGTCGCAGGATGGCGTGTTGAAGATCGCCGTCGCGTTCGTCCATGTCGTCTGGAAAGGTGATGCCGTCGTCGCCTTTGGCTGTCGCGGGGATCTCGAAGATCTGCAGGAGCGCCAATGCAATGTCACGCGCTTCGGTCGGATCGACGACCCGCTGTGGGCGAACGGTCCCAGTCTCTTCATCCAGTAGCGCTGCAAACTCACTCATCACGTGAGGCTACAGTCGCCCACAGATTCAAGCTCCACTAAATGCCACCAGAGGCCCACTCGATGCTCCTTGCGGCTTCAGGGCGCGCCCGACCACAACGCACTCATTTGCCGCACTGAGGACGGCTACGCTCGTCCGAATCTAACGCGTTGAGGACGGGACGTCCGACCATGTGGCTGGGGGGTCGGGGCTGCTGAGTAGCAGGTCCACTCCCTACCCGCCGTGCGGCCTGTCCCCTCTATTGGGCTCTGATGCGTCTGGTGTTGTGTGCCCACATAGCGATCTCGACACGGTTGCGAGCGCCGAGCTTGCTCATTAAAGATGCGACGTGAGTCTTGACGGTGCTGAGGCCGACAAAGAGCTCGATCGCGATCTCGGCGTTGGTTCGTCCCCGTGCCACCAGTACGAGTACCTCCTCCTCGCGCTCCGTGAGCCGGTCGACGGGCTGAACCGGCACCGCCGGCGCTGGGTCGGCGAAGGTGGCCAACAGCCGGCGGGTGACGTTGGGGGCGATCAGCGCGTCCCCGTTGGCGGCCGCGTGGACGGCCTGCACGAGGAGCGCCGGCCCGGCGTCCTTGAGCAGAAAGCCGCGGGCGCCTGCGCGCAGGGCGCCGAGGACGTACTCGTCGAGGTCGAAGGTGGTGATCACGACGACCGCCATCGGGTCCGCCACGTCCGGTCCGGCCAGACGCCGCGTCACCTCGACGCCGTCGAGCCCGGGCATCCGGATGTCGACGAGAAGGACCTCGGGACGCAGCCTGGCCGCCAGGTCGAGCGCCGCGGGTCCGTCTGCCGCCTCTCCCACGACCTCGATGTCGGGTTGCGCGTTGAGGATCATCACCAGCCCGGTCCGGACCAGGTCCTGGTCGTCGGCCACGACGACACGGACGCTCATGCTGCCCCCGCCGGCAGCACGGCCTCGACCAACCAGCCACCGCCCGGGACCGGCCCGGCGGCGAGCGACCCGCCGAGGAGGTGCGCGCGTTCGGCCATGCCCAGCAGGCCGAACCCGGGCTGCGGGGCCGGACCCGGCTCAGCCTGTCCGTCGTCGCTGACCCGCAGCCTGACGGCGTCGCCCTCCCGGCGCACCTCGATCCCGACGCGAGTCGCGCTCCGGGCGTGCCGTACGGCGTTGGTCAACGACTCCTGCGCGAGCCGGTAGAGCGCGGCGTCCACGGGTCGTGTCAGCCGGGTCAACGATCCTTGCAGCGAGACCTCGACGGTGGGCGTCGCGTCAGCGTGGGCCAGAGAAGGCAGATCCGCGACACCCCGCTGCGGTGAGTAGGCGACGGCGTCCTCCTCACGCAGCACGCGCACCATGGACCTCATCTCCGCCAGGGTCCGCGACGCCTCGGTCTCGATCGCGGCCAGAACCTCGGCAGCCTTCTCGGGCTGGGTGCCGACGACCTGGCCACCGGCCTGCGCCTGCACCGCGATGGCTGAGACGTGGTGGGCCACGATGTCGTGCAGCTCGCGAGCCAGACCCACCCGCTCCTCGTTGCGGATCTCACGCTGCTGGCGGTCCCAGAGGTCCGCCCGGTAGCGGAACACCACAGCCAGGGCGACGACCGACAGCAGCAGGGCGCTACCGCCGAAGACGTCGGCGGCGCCCGCGGAGGAGGCGTACATCCCCAGCGCGACGACGACCGTCACGAAGGCGGTCCCCACGACCATCTCCCGGCCCGAGCCCCACCGCACGAGGGCGTAGAGCAGGATCAGGACGGCAATCATCGAGTAGAGCTCGAGGTCCCCTGGGTGCGCAACGAGCTGGAGCACCGAGAGCAACCCGGCGACGCCCCACCCGACCAGTGCAGCCGGCAGGGGGCGTTCGCGCCGCCAGAGCAGGGCAGGGACCAAAGCCAGGGCGAGCACCGTAACCAGGGGTCGCCAGGCCAAGCCCGGCTGGACGACGCCCTCGACCAACGAGCCGGCCGCGAACACTCCCACCAGAAGCCAGTCGAGCCGACCGACGGGTGGGGCATGAGCAGGCCTCGGCTCATGCCAGATGGAGCGCCCGACGGTGACCACGTCCCCAGCCTAGGGACCGGTGCGCCTCCGCGTACCCGCCGAAAGGACGAGGGAGAGACCGTCCTTTCGGCCAGGTGAACTCCAGCCTCCGGGCGGAGGTGTCCGCCGTCGGGACCGGCGATCGTGGACGCACCGATTCCCCACCACGACAGAGGAGCCCATCATGAGCACACGTCAACCCCTCAGCGCCACCGCACTGGTTGACCACCCGATCCCGGTGCAGGCCAAGCTCACCGCAGCGTGGACGAGCTTCATGCTCCTCTACGCCTACGTGGACATCCTCGGCTTCTACACGCCCGGGACCGTCGCCGACATCCTCGACGGCAAGGTCTACGAGTTCGACCTCTCCCAGACCTTCTCGACCACGGTGCTGACCGTCCTGGCCATCCCGATCTTCATGGTCGTGCTGTCGATGACGTTGCCCGCCCGGGTGAACCGCACGACGAACCTCGTCGTGGCCTCGCTGTTCGTCCCCTTCACCGTCTTCAACGTGGCGGGTGGGTTCTACCTGCTTTTCTACGGCCTCGGCGTCGTGCTGGAGCTCGTCCTGCTCGCCCTCATCGTGCGGTACGCCTGGACCTGGCCCCGCACCGGACCCTCGGCACCCACGGCCACCAGCCGGCACCGTGGAAACGCGCGGGCTCAGCAGGACGCGTGATGTCAGGGACACCCCAAGTGGTGTGCCCTCGCACAATGGAACGGCGACGGGGTCGATGATCGTGGACCGATACCGATCCGACCAACCGCGATGACGACCCGGTTGGCCTCCCCTGAGTCATTTCCTCGCGAACCCCGCCATGGCGGCTGGTTGTCACCGCCGGAGCGGCCCCCGCCAGCAACGTCGACGCGGGCGTACGCCCGTCTTCACGCAGACGACCACGTGCGCGGCAATGCGGCCCTTCGCTAGCGTCGCGTCATGCGCACCTTCTCGCCCGGCTGGACTACAGACCTCGCCGTCCTCGAGCACTCCGGCTCCGTCATTGAGGACCACGGAGACCACATGATCGTCCGCACGCCGGACAACCCCGACTTCCACTGGGGCAACTGCCTCTTCGTCACCGACGAGGACAGAGTGGACGAGGCAGCCAGGTGGGTCAACGCCTTCAGGTCGGCGTTTCCCGAAGCGTGTTGGGTCGCGATCGGCCTGGCCCGCATGCCCGGGGACCAGGACGCCTGGGCCGCCCAGGGGCTCGACCTCGAGCTCGACGACGTCCTCACGACACGCACCGTGCCCCGGCAGACGTCGCTTCCCGAGGGGTACACCGTGCGACGTCTCAGCGGTCAGGACTGGGTGCAGCACGTGGCCCTGTCCGTGCAGGACAACGACCGAACGGGCGAGCATGACCCGGAGCTCCATGAGCGCTTCGCCCAGAGGCAGGCTCAGGCGCGTCGCGCACTCTCCGAGCAGGACCTCGGCGCGTTCTTCGGCGCCTTCGCGGACGGCATGCTCGTCGCCGACCTGGGCATCGTCAGGTGCGGCACCACGGCTCGATACCAGAGCGTCGCCACCACCGAGCAGCACCGTCGCCGCGGGCTGGCCTCGCACCTTCTCGGCGTGGCCGCCCGGTGGGCCGCCGATCGTGGCTGCGACCAATGGGTCATCGTCACCGAGGCCACCAACCCGGCCGGGCGCGTCTACCGAAGCCTCGGGTTCGAACCGGACGCCGGCAACGCCCAGGCATACCGCAAGCCGCCGTGCTGAAGCCTCGATCCACCGATGGACAGGGAGCTGTGAGTTGATCCAGCGGGTTGGAAACAAGATTGTCTTGTGGCGGAGCTCCAGGAAGCCCGCGCTGACGCTGCACCCGAAGGCGCCGTGAGGTCCTCAGGGGGTTGACGGCGGCGACACGGCGGCCACCGCCCGGCCGCGCCGGCCCCGGAACCGCACGACGACCCAGCCGACGGCGAGGACGAGCACGACCCACGGCAGCAGCACCGCGAGACCGGTGAGGATGACGGCGGCCGACGCGAGGAAGCCGTCCCACGCGCGGACGAGTGCGCCCCCGGCGCCACCCTGTCGCGGAGCCGCGACCGTCGAGCTCGTCCAGAAGGTGGCGGTGACGTCGGACATCGTCGTGCGCCGGTCGAGCTGGGCCAGTCGCTGGGTGAGCGAGTCGAGGTCCGCCTGGCGCCGGGTCAGCTCGTTCTCGAGGGCGATCACCTGCTGGAGGTCGGTCGCCTTGGCCAGCAGGGCTCGCACCGAGCTGACGCTGTCGCGCATCGGCCCGATCCGCGCCTTCGTGTCGACGTAGGTGTCGGTGACGTCCTCGCTCGTGGACGACCGATAGGAGACCGAGCCGAGGCGGGACAGCTCGCTGAGCACACCGTCGAGCGCGGTGGCCGGCACGCTCAGGGTGAGCCGGGCCTGGTCGACACCGACCGGCGCGACACTCGTCGAGGTGTCGGGACCCGCACCGGGCACCGAGCCGGGCCCGGTCCCCCCGCCCACATCACCGGCTCCGTAGGACCCGGTGGGGTCGGCCGCGGTCACGACGTTCTCCGAGGTCACCTGTCCGCCGGCGGACGTCGCGAGGAGGCGGGTCGAGGCGCTCGCACGGGTGAGGTCGGCGACCTCGATGCCGAGCCACGCGCTCCGGGCGATCCGCACCCCGGTGTCGCTCGCGCCGGGAGCGAGGGGGGCGCCGGCGCTGCCCGTCCCACCGCCCGAGGCCGGGGCGGATGCCGCCTCGGGGGCCGCGAGCGCGTCACGCGCCGCGCCGGAGGAGCCCGACTCAGAGCTGGCCGAGCCAGCCGACGCAGCCGACCCAGCCGAGGTGGATGAGCTGCTGGCCCCGAGGGTGGACAGCCCGACCGGGACGGCCAGCGCCACGAGCACGAGGACCCCCAGCAGGGCGAGGGCCGTCCGGTGCTCACGCCACCAGCCGGTCGGGCGGCGCGGCGGAGCCCCACGCAAGGCACCGTCGACAGCGTCGGTGCGGGCGGTGCGGGGTGCCGGTCAGGGTCGGTGCGCTCATGGCTCGTCCTTCGTGCCGGGCGACCGGACGGCCCGGTCGCGATGCCTCTGACTGGGAGACACCGGGGCCAGCGAGAACGTTGCCCCGCCGTGGTGGGAGAGTGGCGGGATGAGCGTTCGCGTGGCCGTCGTCGGGGGCGGGGTGGCGGGGCTGTCGGCCGCCTGGGAGCTCGTCCGGTCGGGGGGTGACCTCTCGGTGACGCTCTTCGAGGGCTCGGACCGGGTGGGCGGCAAGCTGCGCCTCGCCGAGGTCGGCGGGGCCGCGATCGATGTCGGCGCCGAGTCGGTGCTGGCCCGGCGCCCCGAGGCGGTCGAGCTCTTCGCCGAGCTCGGGCTCGGTGGCCGGGTCACCCACCCCTCTGGCGTCGGGGCCGCCATCCTCAGCCGCGGTCGTCGCTGGCCGATGCCGCGCGGCACGGTGATGGGGGTGCCGTCCGACCCCGAGTCGGTGCGGGGGCTGCTGTCCGACGAGGAGGTCGAGCGCCTGGCGTCGGAGCGGATCGGGCCGCCGGTGACGGGCGACGTCGCCGTCGGCGCCTTCATCGCCGAGCGCCTCGGCTCGGCCGTGACCGACCGCCTCGTGGAGCCGCTGCTCGCGGGGGTGTATGCCGGCCACTCGCGTGAGCTCTCCCTCGAGATGTCCGTGCCCCTCCTGCACCGCGCGGCCGTCGAGGGGCGGTCGGTCGCCGAGGTCGCCCGGGAGACGGCCGCCGCCGCCCAGACGGTAGGAGGGGCGCCGCGGCCCGTCTTCGCCACCCTCCGCGGCGGGCTCGGGGCGCTGCCGACTCTCCTGGCCACCGAGCTGCTCACCCATGGCGTCGACCTGCGCCTGGGGGAGACGGTCCGAGCCCTCCAGGCCCCGCGTGCCGGGGGGGCGAGCCGGCCCACCTGGACGCTCGTCTCGGGCCCGACGACCGACGAGCGCGCCGAGTCCTTCGACGCGGTGGTGCTGGCCACCCCGGCCGCACCCGGTGCGAGGCTGCTCAAGGCCACCGCACCGGAGGCCGCCCGGCTGCTCGCCGGCGTCGACTACGCCTCCGTGGCCATCGTCAGCCTCGTCGTGGCCGGCCGGCCCGAGGCGCTCGAGGGCAGCAGCGGCTTCCTCGTCCCTCCGACGGAGAGCCTCGCCATCAAGGCCTCGACCTTCAGCAGCAGCAAGTGGACCTGGCTGCGCGAGGCCCACCCCGACCTGACCTTCCTGCGCGCGTCCGTCGGGCGGCACCGGGAGGAGGCGAGCCTCCAGCGCTCCGACGACGAGCTCGTCGACCTCGCGCTGGGTGACCTCCGCGGTGTGCTCGGCGCCCTCCCGGAGGTCGCCGGTCGGCACGTCCAGCGGTGGGGCGGGGGGCTGCCGCAGTATGCCGTGGGCCACCGGGCGCGGGTCCAGGCGGTTCGCGACGGGTTGCCGGAGACCGTCGTGGTCGCGGGCGCGGCCTACGACGGCGTCGGCGTCCCGGCGTGCATCGGGTCGGGACGAGTGGCCGCGCGCACGCTGGTGACCCGCCTGCGCGCCGCGGCACAGCCCTTGGGAGAATGAGGTCATGAGCGACAAGGTGACTCCGGCCCGCATGCGTGAGATCAACGAGACGATCCGTTACTCGATGTGGTCGGTCTTCCGCGTCGCGTCGCCGGTGGAGGGCGACCGCGACGTCGTGGCCGACGAGCTCGAGACCTTCCTCACCGAGGTCCAGCAGGGCGACGTCATCGTCCGCGGGCTCTACGACGTCGCGGGGCTGCGCGGTGACGCCGACCTCATGGTCTGGTGGCACGCGGAGCGGATCGAGGACCTTCAGTCGGCCTACCACGGACTCCTGCGCACGACGCTCGGCGCGCACCTCGAGCCGGTCTGGAGCCAGGCGGCGCTGCACCGGCCCGCGGAGTTCAACAAGAGCCACATCCCGGCCTTCATGGCCGACGAGCAGGCCCGGCGCTACGTCTGCGTCTACCCCTTCGTCCGGTCCTACGAGTGGTACCTCCTCGAGGACGGCGAGCGTCGCGACATGCTCCGCGAGCACGGACAGATGGCGCGCGACTACCCGGACGTCCGGGCCAACACCATCGCCTCGTTCGCGCTCGGCGACTACGAGTGGCTGCTCGCCTTCGAGGCGGACGAGCTGCACCGCATCGTCGACCTGATGCGCGACCTGCGCGCGTCCCGGGCCCGACGGCACGTCCGCGAGGAGGTCCCGTTCTACACCGGCCCCAAGGTCGACCCGCGCGACCTCGTGCACGCGCTGCGCTGAGCCGACCCTGCTCCCGGTCAGTCGTCCAGGTAGCGCATCACCACGCCGGCGGCAGGGATGAGCAGGAACCACAGCCAGGTGCGGGTGAGGAAGAACCCGGCGAGGGCCACGAAGGGGACGAGCCCCATCACGAGTGCCCTGCGCCTGCCGTCACTCCGGTGCGGTGCCTCGACCGACGTACCGGGACCGGCATACGCCTCCCGCCGGTCCACGCCCGGCAGGTCGGAGAAGACGGCGTCGAGCTCCCGCCGGGTCACGGCATCCCCGGCCCGACCGCGGCGGTCCTCGTACTCGTGCGAGTCCAGGCGGCCCGCCTCGAAGTGGTCGGCCAGCAGGTCGAGCGCTCGTTGCCGCTCGACGCTGCCGACCCTCAACTCCCCGTCACTGTCCATGTCTCGAGGATAGGGCGCACGAGAGGGCGGTCACCGTGTCATCTGTCACGACCGGCGCCGCCCCCTCCTCGTCTCAGCCCGCGTCGGGCGTGAGGCGGAGCGAGATGGAGTTGATGCAGTAGCGCTGGTCGGTCGGGGTGTCGTAGCCCTCGCCCTCGAAGACGTGCCCGAGGTGGGAGCCGCAGTTGGCGCAGCGCACCTCGACCCGCTTCATCCCCATGGCGCGGTCCTCGATGTACTCGACGGTGTCACCGGCGAGGGGGGAGTAGAAGGAGGGCCACCCGCAGTGCGACTCGAACTTCGTGTCGCTGCGGAACAGCTCGGTCCCGCACGCGCGGCAGGAGTAGACACCCTCGGTCCTGGTGTCGGTGTACTCCCCGCGGTAGGCCGGCTCGGTGCCGGCCTGGCGGAGCACCTTGTACTCGGAGGGGGTCAGCGAGGCGCGCCACTCCTCGTCGGTGCGCTCGACGGCATACGGCTTGGCGTTCGTGGTCTTGTCGCTCATGTCTCCTCCAACGCCGCGTCCTCCGGGTTTGTGCCCGCGATCGGTCGCCGGCCGTGACACCGCCCGCGGGGAGCGGGCCGGATTTGCGACGATGACCGGATGACCCTCCGCCGCCTCGTCACCCGACCCGCCCTCGTCGCCTCCGCCGTGGCCGGAGGGTCGATGATCGGAGCCGCGGCAGGGTCGGTCGCGGCGGCCGCCTGGTTCGCGCGGCAGGTGCTGACCCCCGACGCGCTCCAGCCCGACGATGTCGTCGTCCTCGACCACGACGCCGACTCCGTGACGCTGACGGCCACGCCCGAGACCGTCGTCGAGGGCCGCTACGGGCTCTGGCTCGACGGGGGCCTCGGACACGCCCGCGTGGGTTCCGTCATCGAACACACGGACGGGGCCGTGCGCCGCCACCTGCTCGGGGTGGACCGCGGCGAGCTGAGAACCGGCCCAGCCCGGTGGAACCAGTACTACTACTGGGACCGGCCGAGCGTGACCGTCGGGATACCGGAGCAGGAGGTGACCATCACCTCCGACGTCGGGCCGCTCCCGGCCTGGGTCGTGCGCCCGGAGGACGGTGGCGGCGGCGACTGGGCCGTCCTCGTCCACGGCCGTGGCGCCCGACGGGCCGAGGTGGTGCGGGCCCTCCCGGTGCTGCGCGACCTCGGCTGGACGTCCCTCGTGCCGGGCTACCGCAACGATCGGGACTCGCCGCCCGGCCCGGACGGCCGCTACACCCTGGGGCTGTCGGAGTGGCGCGACATCGAGGCCGCGATGGCCTGGGCCGTCTCGCACGGCGCGGAGCGGGTCCTGCTGATGGGCTGGTCGATGGGCGGCGCCATCGCCCTCCAGGTGATCGACCGATCCACGCTCGCCGACCGGGTCGTCGGGGTGGCCCTCGACTCGGCGGTGCTCGACTGGGCCGACGTGTTCGCCCACCACGGACGGCGCCACCGGGTGCCCCACGGGCTGGTCCGGCTGTCGCAGTCGCTGATGGGGTCGGCCACCTCGAGGGCCCTGCTCGGGCTGCTCGAGCCGGTCGACGTCGCGCGCACCGACTGGGTGGCCCGTGCCGACGAGATGCACCTGCCGATGCTCGTGATGCACTCGGACGACGACGACTTCGTCCCGATCGGGCCGGCCCTGGCGCTGGCGCGTCGACGGCCGGACATCGTGCGGCTCGAGCGCTGGCAGACGGCCCGGCACTGCAAGCTGTGGAACGTCGACAGCGACCGCTGGGAGCGCGACCTCCGTTCGTTCGTCAGCGGCGTGTGAGCCAGCGACCCATCAGGGTCCCGTCCTGCTCGACGAGCAGGGCCAGGTCGAGCTCGGTGGGGATGCCGGCCGCTCCGACCGGGCGCCGGTGGTCGCCCCCGACGACCCGGGGCGCGACCGTGAAGCACAGCTCGTCGACGAGACCTTCAGCGAGCAACGACCCGAGCAGCCCCGGCCCCCCCTCCGTCAGCAGCCGGGTCAGGCCGCGGTCGTGCAGCTGCGCGACGAGGCTCCTCAGGTCGACCCGGTCGGGGCCGCAGACGATGACCTGCTCGTCACCGAGCGAGGCTCGGGCAGCGTCCAGCCCGTCGGACCGCCCGGGCACGGCGAGCAGGACCGAGCCGTCCGCGTGTCCGGCGAGGGTCGGTGGCACCTCACCGCGGTTGCTGACGACGACGAGGGGGAGCGTGTCGTCGAGGCCGCGTTCGCGACGGAGAGCCAGCAGGGCCGGCGCGACCGAGAGCGGTGGATAGCCCTCGGCCCGAACGGTTCCCGCGCCGACGACGACGGCGTCGGCAGACGCCCGGAGTACGTCGAAGACGATGTGGTCGGCCGGGTCGTTGATCGATCCGGAGCGCCCGTCGGCGCCGGTGGCCGCGCCGTCGAGGCTGGCGACCATGTTGCAGCGGAGCCACGGCCCGCGCGGAGGCGCGTACGCCGCATACAGCAGAGCGTCGTCGAGGCCGCGCAGGGGCGTGAGCCCGGAGGAGCCGGGGACGAGCAGGCGCATCGCGTCAGTATGCCGGGTCGTCCACCACCGCTGCCGAGCCCGCTGGGGCAGGATGGCGTGATGGGTCACAAGAAGAAGAGCAAGAAGGCAAAGAAGGCAGCAAAGCTGGCGGCAAAGGTCGAGGAGGCGGCCGCCGAGGAGCTGAGTGGCTTCACGGAGGAGCTGCGCGTCGACAAGGGCTTCGTCCTGGCCGATCTCGACACGCGGGCGACACCCGGCTTCTCCGGGGACAAGGCCCTGGGCAAGGCGGCGCTCGCCTACTCGGAGGCCGAGCTCTCCGACCTGCTCGAGAAGCTCTTCGCCGAGTCGACCGCCGGGTCGAAGCGGTCGGTGCTGCTCGTCATCCAGGGAATGGACACCTCCGGCAAGGGCGGCATCATGCGCCACGTCATCTCGGTCAACCCCGAGGGCGTCAAGGCGACCGCGTTCAAGGCGCCGAACGAGGAGGAGCGCTCGCACGACTTCCTCTGGCGGATCGAGCGGGCCCTGCCCGAACCCGGCGACCTCGGCGTCTTCGACCGCTCGCACTACGAGGACGTGCTCGTCGTCCGCGTGCACGACCTCGTGCCGGAGGAGGTCTGGTCGGGACGCTACGCCGAGATCAACGCCTTCGAGCGCAAGGCGGTGCGCTCCGGCACCAAGGTCATCAAGGTGATGACGCACATCTCGAAGGACGAGCAGAAGGAACGGCTCGCCGAGCGCCTCGACCGACCGGACAAGTTCTACAAGTACAACCCCGGCGACGTCGACGAGCGTCTCCGCTGGGCCTCCTACATGCACGCGTATCAGGTCGCCCTGGAGAGGACCTCGACCGTCGGTGCGCCGTGGCACGTCGTGCCCGCCGACCGCAAGTGGTATGCCCGTCTGGCCGTGCAGCAGCTGTTGCTCGAGGCGCTTCGCGAGATGGACCTCGACTGGCCAGCGGCCGACTACGACGTGGAGCTCGAGAAGCAGCGGCTCGCAAAGAGCTGAGGGTTCGGGCGGCCCTCAGCCGGCCCGGTCGATGATCGCGCCGGCTGAGGCGGCGAGGTCGGCCGGGAGGGCGCCGAACGCGCGGCCGCGGCCGGCCCCGATCCGGCTCGCGACGAAGGCGTCGGCGACGGTCGCGGGGGAGTGCCGCACGAGCAGCGATGCCTGCAGGGCGAGGACGAGGTCCTCGACGACGGCGCGGGCGGTGAAGGCTGCCGCGCCGGAGGTCGGGTCGATGGCGCGCGCGGCAGCGACGGCGCTGGTGGTGTGCGCGTCGAGCACGCCGCTCTCGCCCCGGGTTGTCGCGAGCTCCTCCTGCAGGGCCGCGAGGCTCTCCGGCTCCCTCGACAGGGCTCGCACGACGTCGAGGGCGTTGACGTTGCCCGAGCCCTCCCAGATCGAGTTGAGGGGGGCCTCCCGGTAGAGCCGGGCCAGGCCGTTCTCCTCGACGTAGCCGTTGCCGCCGAGGCACTCGAGGGCCTCGGCCACCATCGGCGGCGTGCGCTTGCAGACCCAGAACTTGCCGAGTGCCACCCCGATGCGAAACAGGGCCGTCTCCTCCGCGTCGACCACATGGGCCAGGCGCATCGAGAGCACCGTCGCCGCCTCCGCCTCGAGGGCGAGGTCGGCCAGGACGTTGCGCATGAGCGGCTGGTCGATGAGGTGGGCACCGAAGGCGCTGCGGTGACGGGCGTGGTGGACCGCCCGCGCGACAGCGTCGCGCATCGTGGCCGTCGAGCCGAGCACGCAGTCGAGGCGGGTCGCGCCGACCATGTCGATGATCGTCCGGACCCCGCGTCCCTCGTCGCCGAGCCGGGTGCCCCAGGTCCCCTCGAGCTCGACCTCGCTCGAGGCGTTGCTGTGGTTGCCCAGCTTGTCCTTGAGCCGCTGGAGCGCGAAGGGGTTGCGCGTCCCGTCGTCGAGGACCCGCGGGACGACGAAGCAGGTGAGGCCCTCCGGGGCCTGGGCGAGGACGAGGAAGAGGTCGCTCATCGGGGCGGAGCAGAACCACTTGTGGCCGGTGAGGCGGTAGGCGGGGCCGGGCACGGGGGAGCCTGACCCGTCGGGAACCGCCACGGCCCGTGTCGTGTTGGCGCGGACGTCGGAGCCGCCCTGCTTCTCCGTCATCCCCATCCCCGCGACGACGCCGGCCTTGTCCGTGACCGGACGCAAGGCGGGGTCGTAGGCCCGGCTGGCCAGGCCCGGGAGCCAGCGCGCCGCGGCGTCCGCGTGGTGTCTCACCGCGGACCCAGCGGCATACGTCATCGAGACGGGGCAGCCGTGACCCGCCTCGACCCTCGACCACACCATGAACCCGGCGGCGCGACGGGCGTGGGCACCGGTCCCGCTCGGCAGGGTCCACGGCTCGGCCGTCAGCCCGGCACCGACCGCACGGCCCATGAGCCAGTGCCACGAGGGGTGGAACTCGACCTCGTCGACGCGGTGACCGCGGGAGTCGTGCGTGTGCAGCACGGGTCGGTGCGCGTCGGCGAGGCGACCGTGCTCCTGCGCCTCGGCCGACCCGGCGAGGCGTCCCATGGGCGCCAGCGCCGCGAGCCCCTCGGGGCCTCCCCACCGCTCGAGGGCCTCGGTCAGCGCAGGATCCTCACCGAGCAGGTCGCGGTCCACGTAGGCCGGGGCCTGGTTCGTCACCTCGTGCGTCGTCACGGCGGCAGCCTAAACCGTGCACGTGGGCGGCATCGGTTTCTCTGCAACCGCCCTCCCGCGACTAGCCTCGGTGGGGATGACGACCAAGGAGAGACTGCGCGTCCGGCTGGAGGAGCTCCCCGGGGCGCTGGCGCTCGCCCGCCTGACGATGGCGACGATCCGAGTCTGCATGCGCTACCGGGTGACCGGGCTCGCGTCGGAGGGCGCCTTCTTCATGTTGCTCAGCCTGCCGCCGCTCGTGCTGGGGCTCTTCGGGGGGATCGGCTACGTCGGGTCGGCCCTCGGGCCCGAGTCGGTCAACCGGGTCGTCCGGGCCGTCCAGACGTATGCCGAGCAGTTCCTCACGGCGTCGAGCGTGACCGACCTCGTCCTGCCGACCATCGACGACGTGTTGCGCGGCGGACGTCTCGACCTCATCTCCGTCGGATTCCTGCTGTCGCTGTGGTCGGGATCGCGGGCGCTCAACGTCTTCGTCGACACGATCTCGATCATGTACGGCCAGAGCGGCGCCCGGGGCATCATCCGGATGCGGGCCTTCAGCCTCGGCCTCTACGCGGTGGCCATCTTCGGGGCGATCCTCGTGCTGCCGCTGACGCTGCTCGGCCCGAGCCTGCTCGCCTCGTGGATGCCCGGAACGGCAGCCACGATCACCCAGGCCCTCTACTGGCCGACGCTGCTCCTCCTCGGCCTCGTCGGGGTCACCTCGCTCTACCACATCGCCACGCCGCGACGGAGCCCGTGGCTGCGCGACCTCCCGGGGGCGGCGCTCGCCGTCGCGATCTGGGTCGGCGCGTCCTACGTCGTGCGCATCTCCATCGAGGCCTCGCTCGGCGGCGGGTCGATCTACGGCCCCCTCAGCGCGCCGATCGTGCTGCTCATCTGGCTCTACGCGCTCGCCATCGCCATCCTCATCGGGGCCGGGCTCAACGCGGCCGCGCGGGTGCTGTGGCCCGTCCGGCTGCGCGACGGGGCAGGCACCCGGCTGATCAACTGGGTGCAGGACGGCGCGGGGGGCCTGCTCTCGCGGGGGAGCGGCGACGAGACGGCGGGGCTCGAGGAGGAGTCGACCTACTCGGACCGCGAGATCGTCCAGGACCGCGGCGACCCGAAGTCGGAGCAGCTGGTCCACGACCGGCAGTACTCCCACGGCGACCGGGGCCCCATCGGCTCGGCCGTCGAGCGCGCCCTGGAGGACCACCCGGATCGTGAGCCGGCGCCGGAGAAGCGCTGAGAGCGAGGGGTTTTGGGGTCGTCCCGGATGGCCGACGCACCGGTTTTGTATCTGGCGGATCGATCCGCTAATCTCTACCAAGCACGCAGCGGGGAAGTTACACCGCTGGTGTTTCCGCGGACATAGCTCAGTTGGTAGAGCGCAACCTTGCCAAGGTTGAGGTCGCCGGTTCGAGCCCGGTTGTCCGCTCGGAGGCAAAGCACCACCTGCCTTCCACGGTGGAGTGGCCGAGAGGCGAGGCAGCGGCCTGCAAAGCCGCGTACACGGGTTCAAATCCCGTCTCCACCTCGGTTGAAGAACCACCAGCACGACCCCAGGGCGATTGGCGCAGTGGTAGCGCGCTTCCTTGACACGGAAGAGGTCACTGGTTCAAACCCAGTATCGCCCACCAGTACGAGACAGCCCCTGACCAGCGGAAACGCCGGTCGGGGGCGTTCTTTTTCCACCGGATCGGCCAGGACCCGTGCCCGATCGCGATGCCGCAAGAGGGCTGCCGCAAAAGGGCTCATGGGCCCGTTCGCGCACCGTCGACGCTGCCGGACCGGTGGGCTCAGACGAGTCGTCGGAAGGCGAGCACGGCGACGTCGTCGTGCCGGTCCGGGTCCGAGACCGCATCAGCCAGGTCCGCGAGGACGTCGTCGAGGTCGGTGTCGTTACCGACGTCGGTGAGCATCTCCTCGGCCGCCGTCTTCAGACGCCTCAAGCCGATGTCGATGCTCTCACTGCGGCGCTCGACGAGGCCATCGGTGTAGAGGAGCATGAGGTCACCAGGACCGAAGGTCACCCGCGCCGCGGCACGGGTGACCGTCCCGAGACCGTGTACCGGTGACCCGGACTCGGTGAGGTAGCGGCTGCGGCCGTGGTGGACCAGCAGCGGTGGAGGATGGCCAGCGACGACGACGCCGACCGCGTCGTCGCGGGGGTCGAAGAGCAGGTAGACGGCCGAGGCCATCGGCGTTGGCGGGTCGACCTCCATGAAACGGTCCATCGCCGTGGCCACGGCTTGCGGCTCGGGGTCCTGGGTCGCGACCACCCGGGTAGCGGAACGCATCTTCGAACCGCCCACGGCGGCGTCCACGCCGCGTCCCATGACGTCGCCGAGAACGACGGCCACCCGCCCGTCCGCCATGCCGCTGACGTCGTAGTAGTCACCGCCGACATCGGTACGTCCGGCCTGCCGGTAGACGGTCCCGACCTGCCACCCCTCGAGCTCGGGAAGGTCCTGCGGCAGGAGCGTCGCCTGGAGCACCGCGGCGACCCGCCGGGTCTGCGAGTAGAGGTCGGCGTTGTCGATCGCCACCCCGGCCCGGCGCGCGAGGTCCTCGGCGAAGGCGACGTCTTGGCGGGTGTAGCGACGATCGGACTCGGCGGCGACGAACGTCAGCACTCCGAGTACTCGGTGCTTCGCGGTCAGCGGGACCGACATGGCACTGCGCAGTCCGAGCTCGCGTGCCGCCCGAAGGTGCTCGTCGTCCCGTGACATGGCGACGAGCATCTCGTCGGTGACGTTCTCGACGAGCAGGCTCTTCCCGGTCCGGACCACCTCGGACGCGCCTCCGGGGCGGTCTGGGTCTGGTGGCCACCGCGTCTCGAGCTCCTTCGCGAGCTGGACCTTGTCGGGGTCGACGTGGGCCACGGCGAGCGTGCGCAGCACGCCGTCGTCGACCATCTGGACCGAGCACCAGTCGGCATGGGTGGGCACGGCGAGCGAGGCGACCTGGCGAAGGGTCTGGCGGTAGTCGAGCGAAGTCGCAAGCGCCTGGGAGGCGTCGGCGAGAAACTCGAACTGCGCTGCGCGGGAGGCGCTCTCGGCCTCCGCCCGGAGGCGCAGGAACGTCTGGGCACACATGTCGCTGAGAACTCCGAGCACCGACAGCTCCTCGGCGCCGACCGCCTCGTCGCGACCGTCGAAGCGGAAGCCGACGGCTCCCAGCGTCTGCCCGTTGGTGCGAGAGATGAGCGGGAGCGTGACGGACGAGCGATCCGTGCCGTCGTCGAGGTCCGGGTAGCGCGCCAACACCTGCGCCCGACTCGCAAGGGTGATGACCTGGCTGGTGCGGACGGCATCGGTGAGCGGCGACGGACGGTCGAGCTCGAGGGTCGCCCACCGCCGCACCGCGGAGTCGCTCAGACCGTGGGTGGCGATGGTTCGGAGCCGTGCCGGGCCGTCGCGGACCGCGAGCATGGCCCGGGACGCCCCCATCACCTCGGCGGCCCGCTCCGTGATGGTCTCCGTCAGCTCATCCAGGGTCGTCGCCGAGGCCACCCGCGCCACCATCCGTGCGAGGGCCGCCAGCCGCGGGGCTACCGCCCCAGGTGGCTCGGCCGCACTCAGCCATGGCACGTTCATCTCGCCATCCTGACAGCACGGGAGGCGAAGCGCCCACGGATGGCAGTGAAAGTGCAACATTGAGTTCGTGGAGGGTTCGAAGGTGGCCAACAGCGGGGAGCTCCGCCGTGTCGAGTTCGGTCCGAGCGACCTGCGGCGGGTGCGAGAGCTCGTCCAGGCCATCGCTTCCGAGCGCCTCCCCGACCGGGTCGACGATGCGGTGCTGGCGGTCCACGAGGTCGCGGTCAACAGCATCGTCCACGGCGGCGGACGCGCCATTCTGAGCATCCACGAGACACCGGACTCGATCGTCTTCACGGTCGATGACGAGGACGGCACCGGGACGGTGCCCCTGGTGGGCCGCATCAGCGAGGAGGCGACGAGCGGTCGAGGACTTCAGATCGCCACCCTGCTCAGCGACCACCTGATCATCGATCTCGGCCCGTCCCGGACCCGAGTCAGTGTGCACATGAGCCGGACCCTCTGACCCTGGTGTCCTGAGAGCTCGACGGCGGCAGCGTGTCAGTCGCCGGCCGGGGGCCTGCTCGCCCCCGTCGGATCAGTGTCGAGTCCGCTCACGACGTCCAGAACCCGGTCGAGATGCATGAGCTGCACGAGGCGCAGGATCGGCCCTTCGCAGACCACACGCAGGCGCGCCCCGTCGCGCTCGACGCGCCGGTGAAGCCCGATGACGGTCCCGATCCCCGAAGAGTCCAGGAAGGTCACCTCCCGCAGATCCACGACGACGAGCCCCCCTGGGACCACACAGAGCTCGTCGAGGGCAGCCCGCACGTCCGGTATGGCGTAGGTGTCGAACTCGCCCGTCAGCCGGACCGTCGTCACGGGTCCAGCGCTCGAGACCATGACACTCATCACGCCTCCCGTCGACTGGGCTCTCCTCGGCCAAACGATAGGGCGGCGCCCCCCCACGTCGGTGAGTCCCACCCTAGACGTTCGACGAAGCGATGCCACGCACCGGGCCAGTCGAGGTGGCTGACACGTTCCTCTGGCTGAGCGTCTCGGGCGCCTCACACGTTCCGGGTCGCTGACTCGCGAGGGCGGTTGGGTAGCGTGGCAGCCTGTCGCCGGCGAGAACAGCAGCATCAGGTATCGCGAAACAGAGGAGACCCAGGGTGTTTCTGACCGTTGTGGTGATTGTCGTCGTCTCGGCCGCCTTGGTTGCGGGTGCGGCGTGGGGGGTGTACGGCGCGCTGCCCCCGGCCCTGGAGGGGTTCATCGTCGCCCTCGCCGGCGGGGCCCTGATCGTCTCCGCGGTGCTGGAGCTGATCGACCCGGCGACCCAGGTCGCACCGATCTGGGCCGTCGCCGGGTCCGTCCTGCTCGGCGCTGCCGCGTTCACCGGGCTGGACCGTCTGGTCAACCGCCGGCTCGGTTCGGACAGCGGGGGTGGGCTGTTGGCCGCGATCACCCTCGACGGGATCCCGGAGAATCTGGCCCTGGGGGTCGCGCTCATCGGAGCCGGACCCCTGCAGGTCGCCTCACTGTCCGGGTCGATCTTCTTGTCCAACCTCCCCGAGGCCGCGGGCGGGGCGCAGCAGATGGCCCGAGACCGCTCCAAACCGAAGGTGTTGGGCTTGTGGGCTGCGACCGCGGGGCTGCTCTCGGCTGCGGCGCTGGCCGGAAACCTCCTGCTGGCCGGGGTGCCCGACCCGGCACTCGGGTTGATCCGGTGTTTCGCCGGGGGCGCGGTGGTCGCCTCCTTGGCGACCGAGGTGTTCCCCAAGGCCTTCAAGGAGGACAGCTACGCCACCGGCATCGCAACCGCGCTCGGGCTGGTGTTGGCGGTGGGTCTGGGGCAGCTCGGCTGAAACCGAACGGCGTGGCGCGCTCGAGATCAGACCAGCTCGGCACACTGTCCGAGGGCGTGCCGACCGACCACGTTGACCGCGCCGGGGACGAAGCCGCCGGAGACGCCCGGGACGAGACGCCAGCAGGAGAGGTTCCGCCGGATGGTGTTGCTCACGACGTAGACACCGGGCGCTCCCGGGTGCTCGTCGTGGACCGTGATGTGGGTCAGCGTCGCGTTTCCGCCGATCGTGTTGAACATGACGCCGATCCAGTCGACCGTTTGCCCGGTCACGGTGAGGTTGCCGCCGATCCTGTTGTTCTTCACCGACCAGTAGTTGGCGCCACCGCCTCCCTTGAGCGTGACGTTGCCCTTGACCGTGATCCCGTTCAAGGCCACGAGGACGGCCTTGGTGGCCGTGATGTTTCCCCGGATCGTGATGGTGGACTGACCCGTGGGGTCGAGTGCGCACTCGTGCGCGGAGTTGCCCGTGGCTGACGGTGGCTGGCAGCCCAGGCCGAGTGTGGAACCCCGGGCGCTGGTGACGTTGCCCTTGACGCTGATGGTCGACGGTGCGCTCTGGGCGTCGAGCACGGCACCGCGCGCGACGTTCACGTTGCCGAGGACGTGGATGGTGGCACCCGCTGCGACCTGGCACGCACCCGTGACGGTCATCCGTGAGTAGGTCCCGGAGGGGATCTCACCACCGGTGCAGGTGTAGGCCTTCGACCAGTGGCGGTGGTCATCATCACGGGACTGTCCGTGCGACCCGTGGGCCATCGCGGGACCACCCGAGAGCACCAGCGCTCCCGTGACCGCCAGGCTGCTGAGGACTCGGAGTTGTGTTGCCTTCACCATGAGCCTTGCCCTTCTCTGCTGCTCGTGACAACCCCTGAACCAACCACATATACACCCGCCGCACCCCGGCGAGAAGGGCTCGGGCACCCGCTTGCAGCGCGGCCGCTGACGCGCCCCTCGTGGGAACGGGACGAAAGAGGAATGTCGGTGAAAAGCGTTGTCCACGAGCGACTTCGCTTCAGCGTGTCGTGAGCGACGTCGGTATCGAGGGTGGCGGGGCCGGTTGTCCTGCCCCACGGGCGATCGCGCGGGTGAAGGCGGTGTGGATCGGGTTGCAGCAGGGGCGAACGGACATCGAGCGAAGAGCGGACGGCATACCTCGATCGAGCTCCGCGATCCTCGTCGGGCCTGATGGGGCACGTGCCGGACGTGCCGAGGAGACCCCACGACAACGGGTTTCCGGCGCCATAGACAGATGACCCAGGCGTGGCTATTTTGGGCAGATCGGCGTGGTCAGATCCGCCGCGTCGGACCGACCGAGAGGTATTCCCGTGTCTCGTTACCTGCCCTCCCGCCGCTGGTCCGATGCTTCCCGGAGGGCCTGACGTGTCCGGCGCCGGCCCCGAGCTGAAGAAGGCGCTCAACCAGCGTCAGCTGACGATGATCGCCATGGGCGGCGTCATCGGGGCGGGCCTGTTCGTCGGGTCGGGCACGGTCATCCACGACACGGGCCCGGGGGCGTTCATCACCTACGCGCTGTGCGGCGTCCTCATCATCCTGGTGATGCGGATGCTCGCCGAGATGGCGGTCGCCAACCCCTCGACGGGCTCCTTCGCCGACTACGCGCGCAAGGCCCTCGGTGACTGGGCGGGCTTCTCCGTCGGCTGGCTCTACTGGTACTTCTGGGTCATCGTCGTGGGCTTCGAGGCCGTCGCCGGGGCCAAGGTCGCCAACTTCTGGCTGCCGGACGTGCCGACCTGGGTGCTCAGCCTCTTCCTCATGCTCCTCATGACCGGCACCAACCTCATCTCGGTGTCGTCCTTCGGCGAGTTCGAGTTCTGGTTCGCCGGCATCAAGGTCGGCGCGATCGTCGTCTTCCTCATATGTGGTGGGCTCTTCGTCTTCGGGATCTGGCCCAACGCCAACCTCGACTTCAGCAACCTCACCTCCCAAGGTGGTTTCTTCCCCAACGGCGGCCTGGCGGTGACCGCGGGGGTCGTGACGGTCATCTTCTCGATGGTCGGCGCCGAGATCGCGACCATCGCCGCCGCGGAGTCCGACAACCCGGAGCGGGCCGTCTCCCGCGCCGCCAACTCGGTGATCACCCGCATCGCGATCTTCTTCGTCGGCTCGATCTTCCTGCTGTCGGTCATCCTCCCGTGGAACTCGGCCACCCTGCAGGCCTCGCCCTACGTCGCGGCCTTCCAGGAGATGGGCATCCCGTATGCCGACCAGGTGATGAACGCGGTCGTCCTCACCGCCGTCCTGTCGTGTCTCAACTCCGGCCTCTACACCGCGTCGCGGATGCTCTTCGTCCTCGCCGCGCGGCGCGAGGCCCCCGCCTCGATGGTGTCCGTCAACTCGCGAGGGGTCCCGATGGTGGCCATCCTCGCCTCGTCGGTCGTCGGCTTCCTCGCCGTCATCATGGCCGCGATCTCGCCCGACACGGTGTTCTCGTTCCTGCTCAACTCCTCCGGCGCCGTCATCCTCTTCGTCTACCTGCTCATCGCCGTCTCGCAGATCATCCTGCGCTACCGGGCCGACGAATCGACCCTCAAGGTGAAGATGTGGTGGTTCCCGGCGCTGTCGGTGCTCACGACGCTCGCCATCGTCCTCGTGCTCGTGCAGATGGGGCTGACCGCCGACGTACGTATCCAGTTGATCCTCAGCCTCGTGTCGTTTGCCATCGTCATCGTGCTCTTCTTCGTCAACAAGGCGCGCATCGCCCGGCTCCCCGAGCGGGTCGCGCCCAAGCCGGACGGCGAGGCGCGCCGCGTGCTCGTGCTCGCGAACCAGACCCTCGAGTCCGACGAGCTGATCAGCGAGCTGACGCGGATCGACGCGGATGGCAAGGCGACCTACTACGTCTGCGTCCCGGCCAGCCCGGTCGAGACAGGTGCCGCCTGGACCCATGGCGCGGTGTCCGTTCAGGACGCGACGACGGAGGCGGCGCAGGCCCGCCTCGACCGGACGCTCGCCGCCCTCGCCGCGCACCACCTCGACGCCACCGGCAGTCTGGGTGACTTCCGCCCACTGCGCGCTCTGCAGGCCGCCGTCGCGGACTTCGGCCCCGACCAGATCGTCGTCGTGACGCTCCCCGCGTCGGACTCGATCTGGCAACGGTTCGAGGTCGTCGACCGCGCCGGTGAGCTCGGCCTGCCCGTGACCCACGTCGAGGCCGCCTCACTCGTGACGCCGGTGTGACCCCATGACGATCGTCGTCGCCTACACCGCCCAGGACAGCGGCACGTCCGCCCTCGAGCTGGCCGCCGTGCTCTCTCGCTCCACCGGGGAGCCGCTGACCGTGGCGGTCGTCGTCGCGACCCCACACGCAGCAGGGATGCCCGAGCTCGTCGACGGTGACTACCTCGGCCCGCTGACGGAGTGGGGGCGGTCCGTCCTCGATCGGGCCGAGGCCGACCTCCCGCCTGACATCGCGGCGACGTTCGTCGTGCGCCAGGCCTCCTCCATCCCGAGGGGGTTGCTCGAGCTGGCCGCGGAGGTCGGCGCGTCGGCCCTCGTCCTCGGCTCCTCGAGCAAGGGGTCCCTGGGCCGGATCTCACTCGGCAGCGTCACCGACCGTCTCGTGCACGCCGCGCCCCTCCCGGTGCTCCTCGCCCCCCGCGGCTACCGGTCGGGCCCGAACGCCCGCATCCGTCGGGTCACCATCGGGTATGCCGGGTCGCCCGGGGGCGCCCACGTGGCCACCGTGGCCGCCCGGCTCGCGGACGCGGTCGGCGCGAGCGTGCGGGCCGCCTCGTTCGCCGTGCGACCCCCCAAGCGGTTCTACGGGACTGTCGAGGAGTCGGCCGACGACCTCGTCGTGGACACGTGGGCGGCCCGCACCAAGGAGTCGCTCGTCTCGAGAGTGGGGGCGGTGGACCCCGGCCTGGGGGAGCGCCTCGCCCGATCGCTCGTCGTCGGTGAGGGGGCCTCGTGGAGCAGGGCGATCTGGGACGTCCCCTGGGGCGACGGCGACCTGCTCGTCGTCGGCCCGAGCTCGTCGGCGCCGGCAGCCCGGCTCTTCCTCGGCTCCCGGGCCTCGAAGATCCTGCGCTCGGCGCCCGTTCCCGTCTACCTGGTACCCGCCCCGCGCGACGGCTGAGACGCTGTTCCTCGGAATGGAGCACGCCGCACTGGTCGCGGAAGCCCCGACCATCGAGAACCCTTGCCGATCAACGGGGTTGCGCCCATGATCAGCAGGAGGGGAACACCACGGGAGCAGGAGTGAGCCATGGCGGCAGACAGCACGGGCAGTACGGGCAGCGCGCACAGGGTTCGGATCGGGTCGGTCGCCGACCTCGCCGACGGCCAGCTCCACACCATTGACGCTGCGGGAACCTCGGTCATCGTCGGCGCTGTCGACGGCACCGTCTGTGCCGCCAACGACCGCTGCCCCCACCTTGGCCTCTCCCTCAGCAAGGGTCCCGGGGGCCGCCACTTCGCGAACGGGACGGTCACCTGCCCCTGGCACAACTCGCGGTTCGACCTGCGCACGGGTGACAACATGGACTGGGCCCCCGGCTTTGCGGGGAGGCAGATGCCCCGCTGGACCCGGAGGCTGATCGCCATGGGCAAGGCGCCGTCCTCGCTGACCACCTACCCGGTCACCGTCGAGGGCGAGGACGTCTACATCGAGATGCCCAGCACCGGCAGTTGATCGCCCCGGCGGCGGAGCTCAGCCAGGCAGTGGGCGGGGCCGCCCAGCGGCCCTGGCCTCTTCGAGGAGGATCCGTTCCGCGCGGTCGTAGGCTGCCCGCGCCTCCGGCGGCGTGTTCCCGACGGCGGTCATGCCGATCCGACCCAGCTCGGTCACGCAGCTGATCATGTGCAGGACGACGCCGGTCTCGGTGACCGGGTCGAAGTGCAGACCGGTGCGTGCGACGACGTCGAAGAGGTCCTCCAGGCGCAGGGCCCGAAGGGCGGGGTCCTCGAGGTGGTCCGTGGCCACGAGGTGCTTCTCTCGGCCGGATGACGTGGCGAACAGGCCCACGTCCGCCCGGTAGCTGCCGCCCGTCAGGAACTGGAGGGTGAGGAACGGGTGGGTCGTCCCGCCCTTGCGCAGGTTGACCTCGATCGCGTAGGTCGCCCACGTCGACCCCCGACGGACGACGACGAAGTCGACCGCGAAGCGACCCAGCACGCCGAGCTCGGCGAGTCTCTCGCCGATCCGGCGCGCCTGGTCGGTGATCGCCCGCGCGTAGTCGGGGGAGGCGGGGAAGACGCATCCGAGGTAGGACTGGCCCGACGGACCACCGAGGACCTGGTCATGGGTGGAGAGCACCTCGACCTCGCCGAGGGGCGTCGTGCGCAGCTGGACGCTGGGGCTGAGGACCTCGTCGCCGACGATCCGCTCCTCGACGATCCCGCCCCGCTCGGCGAACTTGGCGAAGAAGAGCGCGTGGGTCACGTCCTTGCCCTCGAGCGCCATCGCGCGCACCCGTTCATCGAGGGCGGCGCGCTCGCCCGCGTCCCCCGGGGCGGGGAGCCCGGCGAGGTCCACGACGGCGTTGCCCGCACCAGAGACACCCTCGTCGAGCTTGACCATGGCCTCGGTCATCCTCGGACGTGCGGAGCGCATCCGGCAGAGCGTGTCGAGGATGTCCCCGACGGAGTGCAGGTCCTCCTCACCGGCCGGGTGGTCCACGCCCGACTCGTCGAAGAGCCGCCGGCACCCTGACTTCGTGCCCAGCACGAGGTGACGCGGGTCGGCGCCGAACATCGGGATGCCGAGCTCGAGGGCCAGATCCCGCTCGAGGGTCGAGGTCGTGTACGGGATGAGGTGGGAGCGTGCTCGGTTGGGGATGAGGTCGGCGATCCGCGCGATGAGGCTCGGCCGGGCGAGGACCTTCGCAGTGAGGGGGAGCGGCCCGCCGTCACCGACGGAGATCATCGACAGGCGGGACCGCGCGTGGCTCGGGATGACCCCGGGCAGCAGCGCGAGGTAGTACTCCACGATGGTCGGGTCCACCGGACCGGAGGTGACGTAGACCATGCGCAGCCGGGGTTGCCGCAGGAGCAGGAGCAGAAAGAGATACCGCTCCTCCATGGCTTGGTTGAGGGCGCTCGCGCCCGGGACGACTCGGTCGAGCGAGACGGAGGGCACGACGACGACGGACTCGTCGGGCTCGTTGAGCCGCCACGAGCGCCACACGCCGGGCATCATCCGCTGGAGCGCGTCGTAGGCCGCCTGCCGGGCCGACTCGTCGAGGTCCCCGAGGAGCGGGTCGTGGTCGTCGAGACGCGTCGTGGCGAGCGGAGTGGCCGGGCGCGACGTGTCGGTCATGACGGCACCCGAGCGTGGTCGATGCCGAGCACCTCGTAGGTCTCGACGGGGCGGGTCACCCCGCGCAGCTCGCGTCCGCCCAGGTGCCTCGTGACCGCCACGTCGGCCGAGCCCGACTCGACCCGCTGCGTCACGAGGATCTGGCCGGCCTCGGCCACGGAGCACAGACGTGCGCTGACGTTGGTCACCGTCCCGATGGCCGCATAGTCGTAGCGACCCTCGAAGCCGACCCGGCCCAAGGTGGCGTATCCCTGGGCGATGCCGACCCCGAATCCCAGCGCGTGTCCCCGACGACGCCACCCGTCGGCGAGCTCGGAGACCCGGTCGCGCATGGCCACTGCCATCCGCACCGCCCGCTCCGGCGCGTCAGGGCAGGGGATCGGGTCGTTGAAGAAGACGAGCAGACCGTCGCCGGCGAAGTGCTCGAGGGTGCCCTCGAAGCGGAACACGAGGTCACCCAAGGCCTGGTGGTAGTCGTGCAGCACCGCCATCACCTCCTCAGGCTCGGCGGTCTCGGCGAAGCCGGTGAACCCGCGCAGGTCGCAGTAGACGGCGGTGATCTCCGCGCGGTGGCTGGTGAGGAACGACTCGTCGCCGCTCTCGACGACGAGTCCGGCGATCTGCGGGGACAGGAAGCGCTTGAGTCGGCCCATGCGCTCGAGCTCCACGAGCTGAGCGGACACCTTGGCCTCGAGCTCGCCGTTCCACCGGGCGAGCTCGCGGGCCTGCCGGTCGATCGTGTCGTGGTAGCGCTTGATCCGAACGAGCGACCGGACGCGGGCGACGAGCTCGGCGTGCTCGAACGGCTTGGTGACGAAGTCATCCGCTCCCGCCTCGATGGCGGCGAGCTTCTGCTCCTTCCCGCTCGCGGTCACCATGACGACCGGCAGGAACGCGGTGTGGGCGTCGGCCCGGATCCGGCGACACGTCTCGTAGCCGTCGATGCCCGGCATCTGGATGTCGAGCAGGACGAGGTCCGGGATGCGGTCCGCCAGCCAGCCCAACGCCTCCTCACCCGACCTGACGCAGTGGACCTCGAAGCCGCGCGGGCTGAGCACCGCGTCCATCAGCCGGAGGTTGGGCTCGAGGTCGTCGACGACGAGGACGATGGGCGGGCCCTGGGGCGGCACAGGGGTGGGTGGGTCGGTCATGACGGCTCCGTTCTCAGATGGGCGCGGACCTGGGTGGGGAAGCTGCGCACGTCGATCGGCTTCTCGAGGTACCCGTCGAAACCCGCCCGTGCGGCACGGTCACGGTCCTCCCGCATGGCGAACGCAGTCAGGGCGACGACGGGGATGGTCGCGGTTAGAGCATCAGCCCTGAGCCGACCCAAGGCCTCATGACCGTCGATGCCCGGAAGCTGGAGATCCATCAGGACGAGGTCCGGCAGGGCGTCCCGGGCCCGGGCCACGGCCTCCTCCCCGGTCATTGCGACGAGGACGGTCAGGCCGGAGAACTCGAGCACGTCCCGCGCCAGCTTGAGGTTCTTCTCGTTGTCCTCCACGAGGAGCACGACCGGCCTCATCGGTGCCCCGGACCCGAGGCGTGGCGCGTGCCGGACGCCTCGGAAAGCCGGTCGGCCAGCAGCCGCAGCTCGGTGGCGTTCTTGGAGGTGACGAACTCGATGCGTCCCTCGAGCAGGGCCCGCTGGGCGGGAGAGAGGGTGACGGCGGTGAGCACGACGATCGGGACCGCCGCCGTCGAGGGATCGCTGCGCAACCGGTCGATCAGCTCGAAGCCGTCCATCTCCGGCATGAGCAGGTCGACGATGACGACGGACGGGTCGGTGTCGTGGACGAGCGCAAAGACCTCGTCGGCCCGCTGGCAGGTGTGGACCGCCCAGCCGGCGGGCTCGAGAGAGAGGGCCGCGAGCTCGGCGGCCGCACGGTCGTCGTCGACGATGACCGCGACCCGGCGCTCCGGGCGGTCGGAGGGCAGCGGGAGCAGACGCCTCAGGGCCCCGAGCAGGACCTCCCGGGACACCGGTTTGACGAGGTAGTCCGAGGCGCCGAGCGCCATTCCACGCCTGCGGTCCGGGAGAACCGAGACGACGACGACGGGCGTGTCGGCGAGATCCGGTTCGCCCCGGATCCGGGCGAGGACGTCCCACCCGTCCATGCCGGGCAGGCGGATGTCGAGGACGACGACGTCCGGCTCGAGCTCACGGACGACCGCCAGACCCTTTGTGCCGGACCCGACCACCACGGGACGCAGACCGGCGGCCTCGAGGTAGACCGAGAGCAGCTCGGCGGAACTCGGGTCGTCCTCGATGACGACGACGGTAGGGCGGTCATCGCCCGCCACTGAGGACCGGGTGCCGCTCGGCCCGCTCCGGGCCTGCGGCTCTCCGGTGGGCACGGCGAACCCGAAGGTGCTGCCGTGTCCGAGTTCGCTATGCAGCCACACCTCCCCGCCGTGCAGCTCGACGATGCGCTTGGTGAGGGTGAGCCCCAGCCCGGTGCCCTCGGCGTTGCGCACTCCCCGCGTGCCCTGCTGGAAGGAGTGGAAGATGCGATCCTGGTCCGCGACCGACACGCCGATCCCCGTGTCCGAGACCGTCACCTCCAGCCGCGCTCCGACGCGACGCGCCCCGACCTCGACCGTCCCGCCCTCGGGCGTGAACTTCACGGCGTTGCTGAGCAGGTTGAGCAGCACCTGCTTGAAGCGCAGCTCGTCGGCAATGATCGTCCCGACGTCGTCCTCGATCGCGGTGCGCAGGGCGATCCGTTGCCGGGCGGCCCGCTCGCGGACCATCGCGAGCGCGTAGCCGATGGCGTCACCGGCGGAGAAGTGCGAGCGGTCGAGCTCCATCTGGCCGGCCTCGACCTTGCTGAGGTCGAGAATGTCGTTGAGCAGGGCCAAGAGGTGCCGACCCGAGCTGAGGATGTCGCGGAGGTAGTCCTCCTGCCGGTCGTTGATCTCCCCGAACATCCGCTCCAGCAGGACCTCGGAGAAGCCGATGACCGCGTTGAGCGGGGTCCGCAGCTCGTGGGACATGCTGGCGAGGAACTCCGACTTGTGTCGGCTGGCCTCAGCCAGCTCCCCGCTCTGGCGCTCCAGCTCTCGATAGAGCTGGGCATTGCCCAGGGCGATGGCCGACTGGTTGGCGAAGGCCTGGAGCAGGGCGCACACATCGTCACCGAAGCGGCCCGGGCTGAGGCGACGGACCACGAGCGCCCCGAGCAGGCGGTCGGAGCGGATGAGCGGGACGACGGCCACGGACCGCCAGCCGGCACGACGCAGGACCGCGAGGTGCTCGTCGCGCAGCCGGTCGCTCTGCCCGTCTGCCCGTGCGTCCGCCAGGTCGGCGACCTGCATCGGGCGCCGCTCCCGGCAGGCCCGGCCAACGAGCGTCTCGTCGAGGTGGATGCGGCTCGTCTCGAGGTCAGGCACCGCGCCCCCCGAGCGCTGGGCCACCATCCGGACAGTGAACAGATTTGTGTCGGAGTCGAACTCGAGCAGCGAGCCGCCGTCCGCGTCGCTCAGCTCCACCGCGAGGTCGACGACCGCGCCGAGCACCTCGTCGACGTCGAGGCTCGAGCTCACCACGTCGCCCACCTCGGACAACGCCTCGAGCTGGTCGACCCGGCGCCCCAGCTCGGTCGACCGCGCCTCGATGGCCCCGAGGAGCTCGACGTTGCGCACCGCGAGCGCGCCCTGCGCGGCGAAGGTCGTCAGCAGCGAGCAGGTCCGGGCGTCGAAGGGCGCCACCGTCGTGCGCCACACGCTGAGGACGCCGACGACCTCGTCGCTCACGATCATGGGCGCCCCCATGATGGTGCGGTAGCCGCCGAGTTGCTGGAAGTCCGGTCGGTCGTACTCCCGGTCGGCGAGGACGTCCTCGATCTGCTGGGTGGTCCGGTCGAGGCTGACCCTGCCGATCAACGACGTCCGGTCAGTCGTCACCGGCTTCACCTCGGATAGATCGATGAACTCGCTCGAGAGCCCGATCGCGCGCTCGAGACGGTACGCCCCCTCTCGAAGCAGGTGAATCTGGGCGATGTCGGAGCGACACAGGGTGCGGGCGTGCCCGACGATCGCGCCGAAGACGTCCTCCGGGGCGCTCGAAGTGCCAGCCAGGATCGCGAGGATCTCGCTCGTCGCGGCGAGCTCGTCGCGGGTCTCGTGGAGGTCGGACTCGAGGTCGGCGACGCGCTGGTCGAGGGCCGCCCTGCCGAGTCGTTCGCCGTCCACCGCGATCTCCGATCTCACCTGCACCCACAGGTGCCGGCCCCTCTACGAGTGTCCACCCGCAGAGCCCGTCTCTTCAACGGGACGAACCCCCCGGTCTCGGTGCGGATCCTCAGGACGCAACCGATCCCGCGGGGCGTGCCCGTGGTAGGCATCTGCGTCATGACGACGTCGCCGACCCGCGCCGCTTCTGGGCTCGCCAGGGCCTCCAACTGTTCTCCGCCGTCATCCTCGTCGTCGGGATCCTCAACATCTGGATCACCCCCGGGACCGACATCAGCACCGGCATCGGTCTGCTCAGCGCCGGCCTCGCCTTCGCGCTCCAGCAGGTCATCGTCTCGCTGGCCGCCTACTTCGTCATCCGGCGCGGCGACACCTTCGGCGTAGGCGACCGGATCACGATGGGCGGGGTGCGCGGTGACGTGGTGCGGCTCGGGTTCCTCCGCACAACGATCATGGAGATGGGCCAGGCACCGTCGGTGTCGGCCGCTGACCCCGCGGTCTGGGTCAACTCCCGGCAGTACACCGGCCGGCTCGTCACCGTGACCAACGGGGCGATCTTCAACGACCCGGTCTACACCTACACCCGGGACTTCCCCTACCTCTGGGCGGAGCTCGTGCTGCCCGTCGGCTACGACGAGGACCGCGCCCTTCCTCGTCCCGCAGCGCGGTGTCCGCGAGATCAAGGACGCGATGAGCCGGCACATCCTGGCCGGGCTCGACGAGGCCGGGATCCCGATCGCGTCGACGACGTACTCCATCGTCGGCGTGCCCACCGTCCGCGTGGACGGAAGCGACCCCCGCTGAGAGACTTCTGGTCCAACCGTTCGAAGGAGCACGGATGCGCAGATGGATCACAGCCGCGGCAGCGGCCCTCGCCCTCACGGTGGGCACGGGCCTCCCCGCGACCGCCGACCAGGGGACCGACTACCGGATCGACGAGCAGGCCCTGACCGCAACGGTCGCCAAGGTGCAGCGGTCGACCGGGCAGGACGCGACCTCAGGCGAGATCGCCGGGGCGGCCTACATCGCTCAGGTGCCGAGTAACTGGAACGGCGACCTCGTGGTCTACGCCCACGGCTACCGCGGGACCGGCCCGGACCTCACGGTCGACCCGCCCCCGGCCTACCAGTACCTCATCTCGCAGGGCTACGCGTGGGCTGCGTCGAGCTACCGGCGCAACGACTACGACCCGGGCATCGGGGTCATCGACACGAAGAACCTCACGGTCCGGATGAGGCAGGTGCTCGGCCACCAGCTCGACAAGACCTACCTCGTCGGATTCTCCATGGGCGGGCACGTCACCGCCTCCGCGATCGAGACCTATCCGAAGCTCTACGACGGGGCGATGCCCGCGTGCGGGGTGCTGGGTGACGTCGAGCTGTTCGACTACTTCGTCGACTACGGGCTCGGCGCAGCAGCGTATGCCGGTCTCGGTGCGAACGACTACGCCTTCCCGTCGTCGACGTGGACCACCACGACGGTCCCGCGGATCGAGGCGGGCCTCTCCTACGCCCCCGGCCCGAACTGGGCCTTCGCCCTCAAACCCGCCGGTCAGCAGTTCAAGAACTTCGTCGAGGTGGGCTCGGGTGGTGACCGCGTCACCTTCGACACGGCGTGGCAGTACTGGCACAGCCCGCTCAACGAGTCGGGCAGCTTCCTGTTCAACCGCTCCGCGGGCGACGGCACCATCGCCGGCCGCCGCGGCACCGTCGCGCAGAACAGCGACACCGTGTACGCGACGGAGTACGGCAGCACGTTCGCCCCCCTCGATGCGACGATCAAGCGGATCACGGCCTCGAACCGGGCCCGTAAGTCGCAGGGGACCACACCGGCGCCGATCATCCACGGCACCCCGTCGGTGCCGGTGCTCAGCATCCACACGACTGGCGACCTGTTCGTCCCCATCGAGATGGAGCAGATCTACGCCAAGGAGGTGCGCGCCAACGGACGCGGCAACCTGCTCGTACAGCGCGCGATCCGCGACGTCGGGCACTGCAGCTTCACCGGTGAGGAGATCGTCTCGGCCTACTCCGACCTCTTCCGGTGGGTCGAGACCGGCATCAAGCCGGCGGGCGAGGACCTCGTCGCGAACATCTCGTCGCCGACGCTCGGCTGCACCTTCACGAAGGGGTCGGGGGGCAGCGGGCTGCGTCCGCAGATCGCTGCGCTCGAGCCCTGCCCCTGAGCTGGTTGGCTGGCCACCTCCCGGCCGGGTCCGGGTTTCACCCGCGGGAGGTGGTCCGCTATTCTCATCCTCGCGCCACGGGGGGCATGCCCTTGGACGTGTGTGTGCGGACGTAGCTCAGTTGGTAGAGCGCAACCTTGCCAAGGTTGAGGTCGCCGGTTCGAGCCCGGTCGTCCGCTCCGAGACACGAGGCCCCCGATCACCGATCGGGGGCCTCGTGCGTTGGGTCTCGGTCCCGGTTCCTCGGGGGTCCCGCTCAGGCGAGGACGAAGTAGCGCAGCCACAGGTAGGGCGCGGCGACGAGCACGGTGATCACCGTGACGACGGCGCCCTTGCGGCTGAACTCCCAGAAGGAGATCGGCGAGCCGGCCCGGGCCGCGATCCCCAGCGCCACGACGTTGGCGCTCGCACCGATCGCCGTCATGTTGCCGCCGAAGTCCGAGCCGAGCGCGAGGGCCCACCACAGGGCCTCCGAGTGGCTGGGGTCCGGGATGTCCTGGGTCAGGGCCAGCACGAGCGGCGCCATCGTGGCGACATACGGGATGTTGTCGATGAAGCCCGACAGCACGGCCGACACCCCGAGGATGAGCATCACCGCAAGCAGGGCGTTGCCCCCCGTCGCCGCGGCCGCCTTCTCGGCGAGCGACGACACGACCCCGGTCTTGACGAGCGCACCGATCATGATGAAGAGACCGGCGAAGAAGAGCAGCGTCTCCCACTCCACGCTCGCGAGGTACTGCTTGGGGGTGCTCCTCGAGATGAGGACGAGCACCCCGGCGCCGAGCAGGGCCACGACGGAGGGCTCGATGTGGAGCACCGGGTTCGCGATGAAGGCCACGAAGACGGCCCCGAGCACGAGGCCGCACTTCAACAGGAGCCGGTGGTCCTGGACGGCCTCCTTCTCGTCGAGCTCCATGACGTCCGCGACGCGAGCGGGGTCGACGTCGAAGGACCCCTTGAACACCCGGGGAAGGATGAGCACGAAGACGAAGAGCTCGATGACGACGATCGGGCCGAGGTTGAGCAGGAAGTCGTTGAACGTCAGCCCGGACTTGCTCGCGATGATGATGTTGGGTGGGTCGCCGATGAGGGTCGCGGCGCCACCGATGTTGGAGGCGAGGACCTCGGCGATGAGGAAGGGGACCGGGTTGATGTCCAGCCGGTCGCACACGAGCATCGTCACGGGAGCGACGAGCAGCACGGTGGTCACGTTGTCGAGGAACGCCGAAGCCGTGGCCGTGATGAGGACGAGCAGCACCATGATCCGAAGTGGGGAGCCCTTGGCGCGCTTGGCCGCCCAGATCGCGATGTACTCGAAGACGCCGGTGCGCCGCAGCACCCCCACGATGATCATCATCCCGAGCAGCAGGAAGACGACATCCCAGTCGACGCCGGACTCCTTGGAGTAGAAGGCGTCCTCGGACCCGACCACGCCGAGGGCCAGCACGATGCCGGCCCCGGCGAGGGCGGCCACCATCTTGGGGATCTTCTCGGTCGCGATGAAGATGTAGGCGACGACGAAGACGCTGACGGCGATGATCGGGGTCACTGCGGTCCTCCGGTGTGGAGGGTGGTGAGGCCAGGGCAGCCGACCGTGGTTGCCGCCGCCATCACTGCTGCAGTCCGAGGGCGAACTGGAGCAGGCGCGACGCCGTGACGACGCCGATGAGCCGGCCCCCGTCCATGACGGCCACGAGGGGGCACCGGAGCCGAGCCATCATGGCGGCCACCTCGATGATCGTGTCATCCGCGTCCACGCACGGCAGCTCCTCGGCGTCGCGGTGCAGCAGGGAGCGCACCGTCTTGCCACTGAGGCGCGCGCAGAGCCGGTCGGCGCTCATCTCGCTGAGCACCCCGGCGAGCTGCGGGTCGTCCTGGACGTAACCCGGCACGATGAACTGGACCACCTGCCAGGAACTCAGCACCGACTGTGGCTTGCCCTTCGCGTCGGTCACGACGACCCCTGGCAGTCGTCGCTCGACGATGAGCTGGGCCGCGCTCAACGCGTCGGCATCGAGGTCGATGATCGGGTATTCCTCGTTCATGTCACGGGCGCGCATGCGGGACAGCCTAGGGGGCGCAGCACGGGCCGGGTCGTCCGTAGGCTGGGGCGCATGGCAGCTGCGAGCAAGGCTCCCGCGGAGCAGATCGAGGTCGACGACCGCACCGTGCGACTCTCGAGCCCGGACCGCGTCTACTTCTCCGAGCGGGGCGAGACCAAGCGTGACCTCGTCGACTACTACCTCTCCGTCGGCCCCGGCATCGTCCGCGCCCTGCGGGAGCGGCCCTGCATGCTGCACCGGTTCCCCAAAGGGGTCGACGGCCCCAAGGTCCACCAGAAGCGGCTCCCGGCGGGCGCGCCGCCGTGGGTGGAGACCGTCCGGCTCCAGTTCCCCCGCTACGGTCTGCACGCCGACGAGCTCTGCGTGACGCGCCTCGCCGACGTCATCTGGGCCGTCCAGATGTCCACGGTGGAGTTCCACCCCTGGAACTCCCGGCGGGCCGACACCGAGCGGCCCGACGAGTGGCGGATCGATCTCGACCCCATGCCGGAGTGCTCCTTCGACACGGTGCGTCGCGCCGCCCGGACGACCCACGAGATCCTCGACGAGCTCGGCGCCGTCGGCTGGCCGAAGACCTCCGGCGGGTCGGGCCTGCACGTCTACGTCCGGATCGCGCCCGACCACGGGTTCACCGACGTCCGCCGGGCGGCGCTCGCCTTCGCCCGCGAGGTGGAGCGGCGGCTGCCCGATGAGGTGACGACGACGTGGTGGCGCAAGGACCGGTCGCCGAGCGACCTCTTCGTCGACTACAACCAGAACGCCCGGGACCACACGATGGCCGCCGCCTACAGCGTCCGCGGCAACCCGCGCGGGACGGTGTCGGCGCCGATCACGTGGGACGAGGTGGCCGACGTCGAGCCCCAGGACCTGACGATCGCGACCATGCCGGCCCGGTTCGCGGCGCTGGGCGACCTGCACGACGGGATCGACGAGGCGGTCTTCGACCTCGCCCCGCTGCTCGAGTGGGCCGAGCGCGACGAGCGCGCCGGAGCGCCCGCCCCACCGGAACCGGGGGATGATGACGCTGCCGGCTGAGCGGCATACCCCTCGGTGCGGGGGAGCGGCTCCCAACCGCCCGGCTGGACGGCACCGAACGAGGCGAAAGCCACCCAGGAGGATCACGTGACCGTGCTCGGAGACTTCAACGCCACCACCATCGAGGGCGAGGAGCGCTCGCTCGCCGACTACGACGGGCGGGTCGTGCTCGTCGTCAACACGGCCAGCGCCTGCGGCTTCACCCCGCAGCTCGCCGGCCTCGAGGAGCTGTGGCAGACCTACCGCGAGCAGGGCCTCACCGTCGTCGGCTTCCCGTGCAACCAGTTCGGCGGGCAGGAGCCCGGAAGCGAGGAGGAGATCGGCGAGTTCTGTCAGAAGAACTACGGCGTCACCTTTCCGATGATGTCCAAGGTCGACGTCAACGGTGACGACGCGCACCCCGTCTACGACTGGCTCCGGTCGGAGAAGGGGGGCCTGCTCGGCTCCCGGATCACGTGGAACTTCACGAAGTTCCTCGTCGGGCGTGACGGCGCCGTCATCGCGCGCTATGCCCCCAACACCGAGCCGGCCAAGCTCAAGGACGACGTGGAGAGGGCGCTCGCCGGCTGAGGGACGGCGGGCCCCCGGGCCTAGGATCGCCGGGTGGACCATGCCCGATTCGCCCACCGGCAGGCCCGGCGCGTCATCGATGTGCAGCACGGGCAGGCCGCTTTGGAGGCGATGTCGGGGCCGGGGTTCTGGGCCGTCGTCGCGACCTTCGAGGGTGCAGTCACCGCGGTCCGCTTCGCCGACGTGGTCCGCGAGGAGGCCGGTGCCGGGTGGTCGCGCCCGGCGCCCTGGGTGCCCCTCGACCGGCACTGGGACACCTCGCTCGATGAGGCCGGCTACGCCTCTGCCGTCGAGCAGGTGCGTGAACGGATCGCGGCGGGGTCGGTCTACCAGGCCAACGTGTGCCGGGTCCTCAGCCACGCCCTCGATGCACGCGGCAGACCTGGACGGGCTGGACAGCCTTCTCCGACAAGGGAATCCTGCGCCGTATGCCGCTCGCATCCGCTGCGAGTCGGCCGCCCTCGACGTCGTGTCCGCCTCCCCGGAGCTCTACCTCTCCCGGCGGGGCAGACAGCTGGTGAGCAGCCCGATCAAGGGGACGGCCCCGACAGCGGCACAGATGCTGCCGAAGGACCGGGCCGAGAACGTCATGATCGTCGACCTCGTCCGCAACGACCTGTCAGCCGTCTGCCGGCCGGGAACGGTGCGCGTCGACCGGTTGTGCGACATCGAGCCGCACCCGGGTCTCGTCCACCTCGTCTCGAGCGTGGGCGGGGAGCTGCGCGACGGGATCGGCTGGCCCGAGGTGTTCGCCGCGTCCTTCCCGCCGGGGTCGGTGTCGGGCGCGCCGAAGTCGAGTGCGCTCACCGCCATCGCCGACCTCGAGACCGCCTCGCGCGGGCCCTACTGCGGCGCCGTCGGTTGGGTGGACGGCGACACCGAGGAGGCGCAGCTCGCCGTCGGGATCCGGACCTTCTGGGCCGAGCACGACACGGCGGGTCGCCGCTGGCTGCGCTTCGGTACGGGTGCCGGGATCACCTGGGCCTCCGACCCGGCCGGGGAGTGGGCCGAGACCGAGCTCAAGGCCGCGCGGCTCGTCGGCCTCGCGGCGGGCACTGTGACACCATGAAACCCGACGAAAGGGGTGGGGAGGCGGATGAGTGGCGTAGCAGCCCGGGTGTGGGTCAACGGTGACCTCGTCGACCCCGACGGGCCGTCGGTGTCGGCCCTCGACCACGCGGTGACGGTCGGTGACGCGGTCTTCGAGACGGCGAAGATCGACGGTGGACGGCCCTTCGCCCTCGGCCGGCACCACCGACGGCTGCTCCACTCGGCCGACGGTCTCGGTCTGCCCGCCGTCGACCTCTCCATCGTGGATGCCGGGGTCACGGCGGTGCTCGACGGGCCGCCCCTCGATTTCGGTCGGCTGCGCTACAGCGTGACCGGTGGGCTCGGGCCGCTCGGCTCCGACCGATCGGACCCGCGCCTGACCTACATCGTCGTCGCCGCCCCGCAGCCGAGGCCACCGGCCTCCGGGACCCTCACCGTGGTGCCGTGGGTGCGCAACGAGCGGTCCGCAGTCGCCGGCCTCAAGACGACGTCGTACGCCGAGAACGTCGTCGCGCTCGCGCGGGCCAAGCGCTCCGGCGCGATCGAGGCCGTCTTCGCCAACACCCGCGGCGAGCTGTGCGAGTGCACGGGCAGCAACATCTTCGTCGTCCTCGGCGGGGTCGTCCTGACGCCGCCCGCCGACTCCGGCCTGCTCCCCGGGATCACCCGCGAGCTCGTCATCGAGTGGGGCCGGGAGGCGGGGATCGCCATCCAGGAGGAGCCCCTCCCGCTCGACGTGCTCCAGCGTGCCGACGAGGTCTTCATCACGAGCTCGACCAAGGACGTCCTGCCGATCACGGCCGTCGACGACCGGGAGCTGCCCCCGGCCCACCCGGTGAGCACGACGCTGCTCGAGCTCTTCCGCGCCAACGCCGGCCTGGACCGGGACCCGTGAGCGCGGGCTCGCGGGGGCGCCTCGACGGGCGCGAGCAGGAGCCGGTGGACTACTCCGACCCCAACCCGACCCTCGACGCCGACGAGGACCGCTGGGCCTGGCGGGCCCGGCTGCGGCGCCACCCGGTGACCCACATCGCCTGGCGCATCGGGGTCGGTCTCGTCGGGGGAGTGGTCACGGTCGTCGGCCTGATCATGGTGCCGGCCCCCGGGCCCGGCTGGCTCGTCGTCTTCGCCGGCCTGCTCATCCTCTCGAGCGAGTTCGAGTTCGCGCAGCGACTGCTCGACTTCGCTCGAGAGCACGTGCGTCGGTGGAACACCTGGGTGATGGCCCAGCCGCTCTGGGTCCGAGGCGTCGTCGCGCTGGGGACCCTGGCCGTCGTGTGGCTGCTCATCTGGGCCTACCTCGTCTGGCAGGGCGTGCCTGCCCTGCTGCCCGGGTGGGCCGCCGACCTGCTGACCCGGCTGCCATCCGTCGACTGACGGTCGCCGGACCCGGTGTCAACGGTGCTCGAGACAAGCCTTGGACAGGGGCCGCGGGGCGGGGCAGGCTGCTCGCCATGACGAGCAGTGACCTCTGGGACGAGCGCACCGCGCAGGACTACGACGCGTCGTGCGCCGACATGTTCACGCCTGAGGCCGTCGGGCCCGCCGTGGACCTGCTCGCCGGGCTGGCGGGGGAGGGACCCGCGTTGGAGCTGGCCATCGGGACCGGGCGGATCGGCATACCGCTGCTGCGACGCGGTGTTTCCGTCACCGGCATCGAGCTGTCGGAGCCGATGGTGACTCGGCTGCGGGCAAAGGTCGACGCGGAGACGCTTCCCGTCACCGTCGGTGACATGGCGACGACGGTGGTGGACGGCGACTTCACGCTCGTCTACCTCGTCTTCAACACGATCGGCAACCTGCGCACCCAGGCGGAGCAGGTCGCCTGCTTCCGCAACGCCGCCCGCCACCTGCGACCCGGTGGGCGCTTCGTCATCGAGCTCTGGGTGCCGCCCCTGCGGCGCTTCCCTCCGGGCCAGGTGGCCGTGCCCTTCGACATCGGCGAGGGGCACGTCGGCTTCGACACCTACGACCTCACGACCCAGCAGGGCACCTCGCACCACTACACGACCGCCCCGGACGGGTCGGTCCACCACGGCGCGACCAACTTTCGCTACCTGTGGCCCGCGGAGTGCGACCTCATGGCCCAGCTGGCCGGGATGGAGCTGGAGCGGCGCGTGGCGGACTGGGTCGGGTCACCCTTCACCTCGGACAGCACGAGCCACGTCTCGGTCTGGCGCAGGCCGTAGTCCCGCCGGGTCGTGGATCAGGCCGTGGCCCGATTTCCACCGCCACGGCGGGACGGGCTATTGTTCCCTCGTCGCTCCGGCCGTGTCGGTGGAGCGCCCGGACGTGTAGCTCAGCTGGTTAGAGCGCTCGCTTCACACGCGAGAGGTCAGGGGTTCGAGTCCCTTCACGTCCACCCTCCCAGAAGGTTCTGACCTGCAGAGCCATTCCTGCAGGTGCTGAGACGCGGCGACGCGTGCGGGCCGGCGAAACGCGTGAGACGAAATGCTCGTGGCCCACCGCAGCGGTGGGGGATAATGCGGACATGCCTCCTCTCCGCGCAGCGCTGACTGCTGTTGGCGCCGCCGCGTGCCTCGCCTCCTCGGCCCTCAGCGCGACGGCCGGCCCGACGTCGACGGCCCTCACCACCCGGCCCTCGCACGTGGCGTCTGCTGCGCAGGCGGCGCCGGTCTGCAGCCCGTATGCGGTGATGCTGTCGATGACGCTCGAGCAGCGCGTCGGACAGGTCTTCATGGTGGGCATGCCCGCCACCCGCGTGGACCCGACGGTGCTGGACCAGATCAGCCGCTACCACGTGGGCAACATCTTCCTGTCGGGTCGCAGCACCGGCGGGACGGCGGCACCGGCGGCCGTGACCGCCGCCGCCCGAGCCCGGGTCACCGCTGCCAGCACCGCCAACACGCCGCTGTTCGTGGCCACCGACCAGGAGGGTGGCTTCGTGCAGGCGCTGCAGGGCACGGGTTTCAGCAGGATGCCGACCGCACTGACCCAGGGCACCTGGTCCGACGCGGGCCTCCAGCAGGCCGGCACCACGTGGGGCAGGCAGCTGCTCAGGGCGGGCGTCAACCTCAACCTGGCACCGGTCGCGGACACCGTCCCGGATGCCCAGTGGGCCAGGCACAACCCGCCCATCGGCGTGTTCCAGCGAGAGTACGGCTACAACTCGTATCAGACCGCGGCCAAGTCGGCCGACATCGTGCGCGGGATGTCGGCCGCCGGCGTCGGCACCACCAGCAAGCACTTCCCCGGGCTGGGCCTGGTTTCCGGCAACACCGACACCAGCTACGGGGTCCACGACCGGATCACGACCAGCACGAGCCCGTACCTGAACCCGTTCCGCGCCGACATCCAAGCCGGCGCGACGGCCGTCATGATGTCCTCGGCGATCTACGACCGGATCGATCCCAGCACCCTCGCGGTGTTCTCGCCGAAGGTCGTGAGCCTCGTCCGGTCCCAGGGTTTCCGCGGACCGATCATGACCGACGACATGGGCAGCGCGGTGCAGCCCGGCAGGTGGACGGTCGCTCATCGGGCCACCAACTCGCTCCGGGCCGGGGTCGACATGATCCTCACCGTCACCCCGTCGGTGGTGCCGACGATGTACAACGAGCTCGTGCGCCTGGCCCGGACGAGCACGTACTGGAAGTCGCGCATCGACAGCGCCGCCTGGTGGGTCCTGATGGGCAAGGCCCAGCGCGGGCTCCTGCCCGGCTGCCGCTGACCGGCAGGCCCACCGCTCACGCGGGTCTGCCCGGAGAGGCCGCCGTCGCCGTCGGGGGAGCCGTGACGGTGCGTGTTAGCGTCCACCCGTGTTCGGACGCGCGCTCATCCTGGCCCTGTCGGTCCTGCCCAAGCACGCCCTCAGCCGTGGGGCCGGGTGGGTCGCCACACGACCCATCCCGCCCCGGTGGCGCGGGCGAGTACACGGGGGCTATAGCCGGGTGTTCGGAGCCCGACCGACCGAAGCGGCACTGCCGCTCGAGGACTACCCCACCCTCAACGCGTTCTTCACCCGGGAGCTGAAGACCGGCCTGCGCCCCCTCGCCACGGAGTCCATCGTCAGCCCTGTCGACGCGACGGTCGGCGCCTACGGCACGGTCGAGTCCGACACGCTGGTCCAGGCCAAGGGGCGCAACTACTCCCTGGCCGCCCTGCTCGCGGATCCCGAGCTCGCTGCGGCCTTTGACGGAGGCACGTACACGACGCTGTACCTCTCGCCCAAGGACTACCACCGCATCCACGTGCCGCTGCCCGGGCGGATCACGGCGGCCACCTACGTCCCCGGAGAACTGTGGCCGGTGAACGTCGCGGCGGTGACCCACGTGGCCGACCTGTTCGCCGTGAACGAACGGATCGTGGTCCAGATCGACGGCGTGCGCGGTGGACGCATGGCCGTGGTCCCCGTTGGCGCGACGATGGTGGGCATGACCCGCCTCGCCTTCGACGCCGACCTGCACACCAATGCGCGGCGCCGCGAGGTTCAGCACCGTCGCTACGACCCGCCCGTCGCCGTCGAGGCCGGCGACCCGTTGGGCCACTTCGAGTTCGGGTCCACGGTCGTCCTCGTGTGCTCCCGCGAAGCCGGGACCCTCGCGGCCCGCCGACCCGGGGACACCGTGCAGATGGGCGAGCGGCTCGGATCGATACCCACCGTCGACGGCCGCACCGACGCCCTCGGTAGCTGACACCGGACGGCAAGGAGGGCCGGTCCGGCGTCGGAACCGGGGGGGTCAACTGAGCGCGGACCGAGCGCTGGCGTTGTGACCGAATCGTCACCATATTTCCCGATCGGTGGGATGGGGCCGTACATAGCCTTCAGCGACCAACCACCGCTCGAGAGAAAGCACCTCACACAGATGCGCACGTATGTCCTCATCGGAGCCGCGGCGGCTCTCACCCTGGGGGCCACGCCCCTCGCCGCTGCCTCGGCTTCGCCGACCGCCACTCCCGCGGTCGCTCCGGTCGCCGCCACGACCGGCGCCTACGTGTCGGTCAAACCGGCCCGCATCCTCGACACCCGGTACAAGATCGGGGTCCCGGCCGTCGCGCCCGTCGCTGCCGGACAGACCGTGAGCCTGCAGGTCGCCGGCCGCGGAGGCGTCCCGACGTCCGGCGTCTCGGCCGTGGTACTCAACCTCACCGTGGTCACCCCCTCGCTGGGCGGGTACCTCACCGCCTACCCGGCCGGCCAGAGCCTGCCGACCACCTCGAGCCTCAACTTCGTCAAGGGCGCCACCCGCGCCAACCTCGTCACGGTCCCCCTCGGTACCGGGGGCAAGCTCGCCATCCGCAACGCCGGTGGCAACACGAACCTGCTCGGTGACGTCGTCGGCTACTACCTCGACGGTTCGACGTCGGCTGTCACGGGGAGCTATGGCTCCTACCAGTCGTTCCAGCCGTTCCGGGCCTACGACAGCCGCTCCGACGACGACCGGAAGCCGGTCGTCGCGGGAGAGTACGTCACGGTGCCCCTCGACCTCGGGCCCGACGACAGCATGCACGTCAAGGCCGTCGCCGTGACCGTCACCGCGGTCAACCCGACCCGGGGCGGCTACCTGACCGCGTGGGCCGGGGACAGCAACACCCTGCCCAAGACGTCGACCCTCAACTACCTCACCGGGCAGAACACCCCCAACATGACCATCGTTCCCGTGACGACGTGCACCGACTGCGGGGCCTACCCGATGACGTCGTTCGACGTCGACAACGTCGGTGGGACCACCCACCTGCTCGTCGACGTCGTCGGCTTCTTCGACGACGACACCTTCGGCTCGGGGCTTCGCTTCAAGCCGCTGAGTGCACCGAAGCGGATCGTCGACACCCGGTCGAACCTCGGGATGAGCAAGATCGGTGCCGGCCAGACCAAGACCGCGGTGGCCCCGGCCACGATCGCGGGCCCGACCACCGGCTCCCTGGTCGCCAACGTCACCGGCGTGCGCCCCACGGCGTCCACGTACCTGACGCTGTGGCCGAACTTCGCCGGTGAGACGCGTCCCACGGTGAGCAACCTCAACCCCGCCAAGGGCGCCGTCGCCGCGAACATGGCCATCCTCGACCTCGGACCGGCCGGTGACTTCAACGTGTTCAACGGCTCCGGGACGACCGACGTCCTCGTCGACGTCACCGGCACGATGGAGTTCTATGCCGCTGCCGCCGCGGGTGCGCCAGCCTCCGGCCCCGCCCACCTGCAGTCCGGCGAGGGGCAGCGACCGGTGTCGGCGCCCGTGCGTCCGGCGGTCGGGACGCACACCCGCTGACCGGCGCCGCGGCGCCAGCCGACGAAGGGCCCCTCACCCACGTGAGGGGCCCTTCGTCGTTGACCCGATGGCTGGTCCGGGGGCGTTCAGTGCCCGCTCAGGGTGTCGGGTAGGGGTCAGAGGCGGCCGAGGACCCCGTCCTCGACGGCTCGTTGGAGGTCGGCCAGGGAGTGGTAGACCTCGTCCGCCCCGGCCTCGCGCAGCTCCTTCTCGGAGAAGCCACCGGTGAGAATCGCGACGGCCGGCACGTCCGCTCGGCCCGCGGCGATGGCGTCCCACGTCGAGTCACCGACCATGACGGCGCGAGATCCCTCGACCCGGCCGAGGGCAACCTGGAGGAGGTCCGGCGAGGGCTTGCTCTCGTCGGCGTCCTCGGAGGTCGTCCAGTCGTCGGCAACGTCCTTGCCGTCGACGAGGTCGAGGAAGGTCTCGACGTGCTCCTTCTTGCCCGAGCTGGCGAGCACGACCCTGAAGCCCCGGTCCTTGACCGCCCGGAGCAGCTCCGCGGCTCCCGCCAGGGGCCGGATCTCGCCGATCATCGGCTCGACCTCCTCCTCCCAGGCAGCACGGAGGGCGTCGCCGTGCTGCTCCTCGACCGCGTCCCCGGCGACATGGGCCACGAGGCGGTCCCCGCCCATGCCGATGGCCCGGTGGATCTGCCAGATCGGCTCGGTGATGCCGAAGCGACGGAACGCGCGGAACCAGGCGAGGGCGTGCTGGTAGTTGCTGTCCACGAGTGTCCCGTCGACGTCGAAGATGACCGTGTCGATGGAGGATCGGGTGGTGCTGCCGCTGGGGAGGGTGTCGTGGCTCATGCCCCCTTCCTACCCCGAAACGAAGGGGCTGCGACGACGGCCCGGGCCCAGCGGCATACCCCGGAGCCGGTGTGGGTACGACACGGACATGGACACCTACGAGCTCATCATCATCGGCAGCGGACCGGCTGGGGTGGCTGCGGCCCGCGGCTACCGGGCTGCGGGCGGCTCCGGGCCGGTCCTGATGGTGACCGGCGACGAGGACATGCCCTACGCGCGACCACCGCTGAGCAAGGAGGGGCTGCGCTCGGCGGACGCCCCCGCCCATTCGCCGATCGGTGCGGACGGGGAGCTCGACGGCGTGGCGGTGCGCGTGTCGTCCCCGGTCGCTGCCGTCGACCTGGTCGAACGGCGGATTCGGCTGGGGTCCGAGGAGATCGGCTTCGAACGGCTGATCCTCGCCCCGGGTGCCACGCCGGTCGTCCTGCCCGGCGTGCCCAGCGACGCCGAGGTGCACGTGCTGCGTACCGTGGCGGACCTGCGTCGGCTCGGTGAGGCGGCGGAGCACGCCCGCACTGCGGTGGTCGTCGGGTCCGGTTTCATCGGCTGCGAGGCCGCGGCGTCGTTGGCGATGCGAGGCCTCGACGTGACCCTCGTCAGCCCGGAGCCCGGTCCGCAGCAGCAGCGCCTCGGCGACCACCCCGCCGGGGCGATCCGCGGGTGGCTCGAGGGTTGCGGCGTGGGTCTGCACCACGACGTCGAGGTCTCCTCGGTGGAGGCGCCGCGTCGGCTGCACCTCTCCGACGGCACGACGCTGGAGCCTGACCTCGTTCTCCTCGCACTCGGTGTCGAGCCGTGGACCGACTTCCTCGCCGGCAGCGGCCTGACCCTCGACGAGGGCCGCGTCGTCGTCGATGCGCACCTGCAGACGTCGATCACCGGCGTGTATGCAGCCGGGGACGCGGCGCTCGCGCAGCACGCGATCGCCGGGCGACCGATCCCCGTCGAGCACTGGGGCGACGCCGAGGCCATGGGTGAGGTGGCCGGCCGCAACGCCGCCGGCGCCTCGGAGGTCTGGGACACCGTGCCCGGATTCTGGTCCGAGATCGGCGAGCACACCCTGATGTATGCCGCGTGGGGCGACGGGTGGGACAGCGCGGACGTCGTCGAGGACGGCGCCGCCTTCACGGTCTGGTACGGCAAGGACGGCATCCTCGTCGGGGTCCTGGCCCACGAGGACGAGGACGGCTACGCGCGGGGCCAGGAGCTCATCGCGAAGGGTGCGAGGGTCGAGGACGTCGTGCCTGCGCGATGAGGACGACTAGCGTGGTGTCCATGATCGCGACGGTGTCGAGCCTCTACATCTATCCGGACTCCGACCAGCCCGGCCAGCAGCTGGACTCGGTCGAGGTGACCGAGTCAGGGCCGGCCGGCAACCGGGCCAAGAAGAACGCCGTCCACCTCGTCGCCGTGTCGGACTTCGTGATGAGCCACCCCAAGGCCAACGTCGTGCTCGACATGGAGCCGGGAGCGCTCGTCGCGCTCGTCGGGCGGTTCGTCAGGCTGGGGGACTGCGTGCTGTCGGTGACCCGTTCGCCGTCGCAGTGCGCGGGCGTCTACGCCGATGTCGTCGCGACGGGGACGGTGGCGGTCGACGACGTGCTGGAGGTCGCCGACGACGACGGCTCGGGCCGGCCCGAGTGACGATCCACTCCGAGCACCCGTTCGACCCACCGGCGGGGGACCGTGACCCGGTCCGGCGCCTGCGTGCCCGGGTCAGCCCCACCGTCTCACTGTGGACGTCGGGCGAGGGCGTCGAGCGGGTCGGGCTCACCGTCTCCTCCTACCTCGTGGCCCAGGGCGACCCCGGCCGGGTCGTCGCGCTGCTCCACCCCGACTCCGACCTGCTCGAGCGCCTCGAGGAGACCGAGGTCGCCGTCGTCTCGCTGCTCGACTGGCGACACCGCGACCTCGCCGACGCCTTCGCGGGCGTGCTGCCGGCGCCCGGCGGACCGTTCCGGATGGCGGAGTGGGAGCAGACCACGTGGGGCCCGCGACTCGTGTCGGCCACGTCCTGGACCGGCGTCCGCCTCGACCCCGCGAGCCGTCGCGACGTCGGCTGGTCGGTGCTCGTCGAGGGCGTCATCGAGCGCGTCGAGGTCGGCGACGAGGGCGACCCCCTCGTGCACCGCCGGGGCCGCTACCAGCGTCCACCGGCCTGACGCAGGGCGCGCGGCCACCGCACCCCCATCTCCCGGGGTCTCGTCGCCCCCTTCCCCTCTCGCCCGGGGGCCTTTCGTCGCCGGGCTGGCCGATCTCGCCCCGGCGTAAGGGGGTTCGGGTGGGGCGGGTTCGGGTCGGGGCAGGGCGAGCGCGGCGAGCGTCAGGCCGAGCGGTCGCGGGCGAAGCCGGTGACGTCGGTGAGCATCTCCGTCGACACCCAGGCGTCCGGGATCCCGAAGGCGTCGACGAGAGCGAGGGCGTCGGGCCGCAGCTCAGCGCACCGCTCGTTGACGAGTGCGGTGACCGCCTTGCTGCGAGCCGGGCTGATCCGGTCGTGCTCGAGGTACCAGGCGCGGTGCTGCTCGATCGTCGCGAGCAGGTGCAGGTCGCACACCCGGGCGAGCACCTCCGCCACTTCGGGCCGGTCACACCCCTCCACGGCGGCCACGAAGGACTCGGCGACGAGCCGGTCGGTGTGCGCCCGAGCGGCCTCGACGAGGTGGTCCTGGCAGTCGTTGAAGGCCGAGAACCCAGCACCGTCCTGCGACGACGCCTGGCGCAGGCGGGTCGCGAGGCCCTCGAGCAGGTGCGTCTCCCGGTCGCGCAGCAGCCGCAGCTGGGCGCCGCGGGAGGAGAGCGCGTCGTCCTCGTCGCGACCCGGCGCGGCATCGACCAGCCGCTGGACGAAGCCGCGCATCGCGGTGCGCTCGAGCAGGCTCGTCGCGGCCAGCCGGGCGCCGACGCGCACCAAGCCCGCCGTGTCGAGGTCACCGAAGGCCGCCTGGTAGTCACCGAGCATCGACTTGGCGACGAGCTGGAGCAGCACCGTGTTGTCGCCCTCGAACGTCGTGAAGATGTCGGTGTCGGCCCGCAGCGCGGCGAGGCGGTTGGCCCAGAGGTAGCCGGCGCCGCCACACGCCTCGCGACAGGCCTGGATGGTGTCGGACGCGTGACGGGTCGAGGCCACCTTGAGAGCCGCCGCGCGGGTCTCGAGTCGGCGCTGGCGCACCTCGGCCGCGTGCGCGTCGACGTCACCCGCCACCTGTTGGAGCATCTCGTCCATCGTCTCGACGAGCTCGTTCTGCGCGATCGCCAGAGCCCAGGTGTAGGCGATGCGGGGCAGCAGGCGTCGCTGGTGCGTGCGGTAGTCGAGCAGCGTCGTCTCCACGTCGGTGCCGGGGGCGCTGAACTGGGTGCGCTCAGCGGCATACCTCGTGGCGATCGTCAGCGCGGAACGCGTCGCGGCTCCGGCGCCACCGGCGATGGAGATGCGCCCGCGGACGAGGGCACCGAGCATCGTGAAGAAACGCTTGTCGGGGTTGTCGATCGGGCTCGTGTAGCGGCCCTCGTCGTCGATGTCGCCGTATCGGCCGAGCAGGTTGGTGCGCGGCACCCGGACGTGGTCGAAGAGGAGCCGGCCGTTGTCGACCCCGGCGAGCCCGAGCTTGGGACCGCAGTCCTCGATCGTCACGCCCGGGCAGGTGGCGCCGTCGGTGTCGCGGATCGGCACGAGGACGCAGTGGACCCCCCGGTCCTCGCCGGCGACGAGGAGACGGGCGAAGACGGCGGCCATCCGACCGTCCACCGCCGCGTTGCCGATGTAGTCCTTGCGCGCGGCGGCGCTGGGGGAGTGGACGACGATCTCGTCGGTCTCCGGGTCGTGCGTGGCCGTCGTGAGGACCCCCTGCACGTCGCTGCCGTGGCCCGTCTCGGTCATCGCGAAGCAGCCCTGCAGCTCGCCGGAGATGATCGAAGGGATGAGGTCGTCGTGACGCTCCGTGCCGAGCAGGGACACGGCTCCGCCGAAGAGACCCCACTGGACGCCGGCCTTGACGAAGAGCGAGAGGTCGGTGTGACCGAGCATCTCGAAGGCGATGACGGCGTCGCCGTAGCGGGCCGTTCCGCCCTGCCGCTCCGGGAACCCCGCTGCGGGCCAAGGGCTCCGGGCCAGCTCGGCGAGCTGCGCCGTCACCCGCGCCTGGTGCTCGGGCATCTCGAGCGGACCGTCGGGCGGGGCGACCACGTCGGCGGACAGGGTCCGGCACTCGTCGCGCACCGCGGCCCGGGGTCCGTCGAGCACGCGCCGGAGACCCTCCACGACGCCGGCCGCGGCGGGTGGGTCGGTCACCGCGTCATCGGTCGCATCGTTCACGGCCGGCACGTCGGTCGCTCTCATGGGGTCCTCTTCCTCGAGGGGTCCGAAGGGGCGGTGCTGTCGGGGTGTGCTCCGTCGAGGACCGGCCGCAGCCCGTTCCAGACGAGATCGGTGAGGGCCCGCACGACCTCGGCCCGGGGGGCCCGTTCGTCGTCGGCGAGCCAGTCGTCGGCGACCGCCTGGACCGACCCGATGATGGCAAGGGCCCAGAGGCGGGCCCGGGCCGGGTCGGCCGGCGTGCCCTGACCGCGGAGCACCTCGGCGAGCTCGCGGGCCACGTGCTCGACCGTGGTCCCGAGCGGGTCGTCCGCCAGCGGTCGGTCGACGAGCGGCCGGTTGACGACGAAGCGGTAGAGCTCGGTGTCGGACTCGACGAGGGAGAGGTAGGCCTCGACCGTCGTCGCGACGAGGCCGTGGGGGTCGGTCGAGCCGGTGTCGTCGCAGGCCAGCGCCGCGGACACCTGCCCGACGACCCGCTCGTCGACGCGCGCGACCACAGCCCGGTACAGACCCGCCTTGTCGCGGAAGTGCCGGTAGACGACGGTCTTGCTCGTGCCCGCCTCGGCAGCGATGTCGTCCATGCCCACGGTCGCGCCGTGCAGCCGGATCGCGCGGATCGTCGCGTCGACGAGGGTGGTGCGACGGTCGTGGCGGTGCTGCTCCCAGCGACGGTCACGACCGTCGACGGTCGATACCGCCACCGGCGCCGCGGCGGTACGGGTGCGGTCCATCTCCAGAAAGTAACAGGTACTGGCTGTATCGACTACGTGGGGTTTCGGTTACCTTGGCAGCAGCACCAGCGACCGATCCAGACTCGCCCCGCCCTCGTCCCCGCCATCGTCCCCGCCCTCGTCCCCAGGAGCGATTCCCCATGACACCGCCGTCCTCCCCCCGCACCCCACGTCGTGTCGCCGTCGTCGGCGGCAACCGGATCCCCTTCGCCCGGGCCCAGGGCGCCTACGCCCGCGTCTCGAACCAGGACATGCTCACCGCGGCGGTCGACGGTCTCGTGGCCCGCTACGGACTCGCGGGGGAGCGGCTCGGGGAGGTCGTCGCCGGGGCGGTCCTCAAGCACAGCCGCGACTTCAACCTGACCCGGGAGACGGTGCTCGGCACCGCGCTCTCGCCGACCACCCCTGCCTACGACGTCCAGCAGGCGTGCGGGACCGGCCTCGAGGCTGCCGTGCTGGTCGCGAACAAGATCGCGCTCGGCCAGATCGAGGTCGGGATCGCCGGCGGGGTCGACTCCGCGAGCGACGCCCCGATCGCCGTGAGCGAGGGCCTGCGGCAGACCCTGCTCGCAGCCACCCGTGCCAAGACCCTCGGCCAGCGCGCAAAGGCCCTCGCCGGGGTCCGGCCCGGCCACCTGATCCCGGCGATCCCGGAGAACGTCGAGCCCCGCACCGGCACGTCGATGGGCGAGCACATGGCAGCCACGACAGAGCAGTGGGACATCTCCCGGGAGGCGCAGGACGAGGTCGCCGCGGCCAGCCACCGCAACCTCGCCGCGGCCTACGAGCGCGGCTTCTTCGACGACCTCGTCACCCCCTTCCTCGGCGTCACCCGCGACACCAACCTCCGGCCGGACTCCACCACCGAGAAGCTCGCTGCGCTGCGGCCCGTCTTCGGCACCGGCGAGGGCGCGACGATGACGGCGGGCAACTCGACGCCCCTCACCGACGGAGCCTCGGCGGTGCTGCTCGCCGGCGAGGCGTGGGCCGAGCAGCACCACCTCACCCCGCTGGCCTGGTTCGTCGACGCGGAGACTGCTGCTGTCGACTACGTGCACGGGGGAGAGGGGCTGCTCATGGCACCGGCGTATGCCGTGCCACGCCTCCTCGAGCGGAACGGCCTGACGCTGCAGGACTTCGACTACTACGAGATCCACGAGGCTTTCGCCGCAACGGTGCTCACCACGCTCGCGGCATGGGAGAACGAGACCTTCTGCCGGGACCGGCTCGGTCTCGAGGCGCCGTTGGGTGCGATCGACCGGACCCGCCTCAACGTCAACGGCTCCTCGCTCGCGGCCGGTCACCCCTTCGCTGCGACGGGCGGACGGATCCTCGCGGGTCTGGCCAAGCAGCTGCACGAGGCCGGCGGCGGACGGGGGCTGGTCTCCATCTGCGCCGCCGGCGGCCAGGGCGTCGTCGCGATCCTGGAGGCCTGAGCGATGCCGGGGATCCTCGACACCATGCTCCACTCGTCCGCGGCCAGGAGAGCCGGCGTGCCGCAATCGACGACGCTGCGCAGGTACGGGCCGGGACAGCCTCTCGTGGACGCACCGGTCCTCCTGGCCGGCACCGGTGACCACCTCGTGACACTCCGAAGCAGGTTGCACGGCAGGGGAGTCGAGCTGGTCGACGATGACGTGTCCGATGTCCCGCCCTCCGGGGGCGCGGCCCCGGACACCGCCGGCTCGCGGCTGGGGGCCGTCGTCCTCGACCTCAGCGATGCGGCCGATCTCGAGGATCTCGACCCGCTGCGGACCGTGCTCGCTCCGGCAGTCAAACGGCTCTCGCGCAACGCCCGGGTCGTCGTGATCGGCACCGATCCCCGGTCCCAGCAGTCCGTGACGGCCGCGGTCACTCACCGTGCCCTCGAGGGCTTCACCCGGTCGCTCGGCAAGGAGCTGCGGGGCGGCTCCACCGCCAACCTCGTCCTGGCCCGGACCGGTTCGTCCGACGGGGTCGGGGCAGCCGTCGAGTTCCTCCTCTCGGGGAGGTCCGCCTACGTCGACGGACAGGTGATCCGGGTCGACGACACGCCTGGCTCGGCACCCGGCGAGATGCCGACCGTGACACCGCTCGCGGGGAGAGTGGCCGTCGTGACCGGGGCCGCCCGAGGCATCGGGGCCGAGATCGCCACCGTGCTCGCGCGCGACGGGGCCACCGTCGTGTGCGTCGACGTGCCAGCCGCGGGGGACGCCCTGGCCCGGGTCGCCAACGCGGTGCGCGGCACCGCCCTCCAGCTCGACGTCACGGCCGAGGACGCGGGGGAGCGGATCGTCGCGCACGCGATCGACCGGCACGGCTCGGTCGACGTCGTCGTCCACAACGCGGGGATCACCCGCGACAAGCTCCTCGTCAACATGGACGAGGCACGCTGGGACGCGGTGCTCGACGTCAATCTCGGCTCCGTGCTGCGGATGAACGAGGCGATCCTCGCCGACGGCGCGATGACGGAGGGCGGGCGCATCGTCTGCGTCTCGTCGATCGCCGGGATCGCGGGCAACCGCGGGCAGACGAACTACGGCGCGAGCAAGGCCGGTGTCATCGGGCTCGTCGACGCGCTGGCGACCGAGGTGCGGGGACGCGGCATCACCGTCAACGCCGTCGCGCCGGGCTTCATCGAGACCGAGATGACAGATCGGGTTCCCTTCGCCACCAGAGAGATCGGGCGCCGGATGAACTCCCTCCAGCAGGGGGGACGACCCCGCGACGTGGCCGAGGCGATCGCGTGGCTCTGCCAGCCCGGCTCGGGCGGCGTGACCGGACAGGTCCTACGGGTCTGCGGCCAGAGCCTGCTCGGCGCATGAGGAGGGGGATGGCCAGGGAGGCCGCACTCAGCGGCATACCCGACCTGAAGCGCCTCTATGCCCGCGCAGCGCTCCACCGGGCCAGTGGTGGCGGGGGTCTGCCCGACGTCTGCGAGGTCCGTGAGGGCGTCACCGTCGACGTCGACTCGCTCGTGGTTTATGCCCGGCTGTGTGGGTTCACCGTGAGCAACGTTCTCCCACCGACGTATCCGCATCTCGTGGCCTTCCCCCTGCAGATGCTCGTCATGTCGGACCCCGCCTTCCCGCTGCCCCTGCTCGGTGCCGTCCACATCGAGAACCGGATCACCGTGCGCCGTCCGCTCACGGTCTGCCAGCAGCTCGAGGTCAAGGTGTGGGCGCAGGACCTGCGGGACCACCCCCGCGGCCGACAGGTCGACCTCGTCTCGGAGGTCAGAGTCGCCGGTGAGACCGGCATGGCCTGGCGCGGGGTCAGCACCTACCTCGCCCGAGGGGCCGATCACTCGGACGCGCCTCGGTCCTCAGCCCCGTCGACCGACGCGGTCCGCGCTGCGCCGCCCGGACCGCGCTGGCGGCTGTCGGCAGGAGAGGGACGCCGGTATGCAGCGGTGTCCGGCGACTGGAACCCGATCCACGTGCACGCCCTCACGGCAAGGATTCTCGGTTTCCGGGCTGCGATCGCGCACGGGATGGACACCTACGCAAGGACGCTCGCTGCTCTCGGGCCGAGCCTGCCGACAGCGGAACTGGCGAGCACGGTGTGGTTCCGCAAGCCCGTCCCGCTGCCGTCCACGGTGCAGCTCCGGACGACTGCCGGGGCCGGGGCCGGGGCCCTCCGGGGGGACCCTGTCGGTGTTGACCAGCAGGGGCGGCGAGATCGAGCACGCGGTGGTCGAGAACGGGCCGACCGGCTAGCGTCATGCCTCCAGCAGCGTCGGGGTCGGGGTGACCCGCGTCTCGTGGACCTCGTCGTCAGACGGACGGATCACGGGGACCCGCATGGTGAAGCAGCTTCCCCGACCGACCTCGCTCGTCACCCCGAAGGTGCCGCCCCGGGCATCCACGAGGGCGCTGACGAGGGCGAGGCCCAGACCGGTTCCGCCGAGCTCACCGGCGGTGCTTCCGGTCTCGAAGACGCCGAAGACCCGCTCCCGGTCCGCCTCGGGGATCCCCGCGCCGGAGTCGGACACGGAGATGACGAGGTCGTCCCCGTCCACGAGGGCCTCGACCCCGATGGAGTCGGACCGGTCGGTGAAGCGGACGGCGTTCTCGATGAGGCAGTCCAGTGCCGCTTCCAGCCGCTCGGGGTCGGTGACGACCGAGCCGACGGCGCTCGAGGAGGTCCAGACCCGGTCCACCCCGGCGGACCAGCGCCCGACGACGGCGTGGACGACCCCGTCGAGGTCAACGGTCTCGGCCTCGCCGACGGCGTCGGCCCGCACGAGGTGCAGCAGGGTGGTCACCGTCGCGGTGGCCTTGTCGAGCTCGCCGATCACGAGGGCTGCGTCGGCGTGCACCGCAGGGTCGTGGCTGTCCTGTCGCATCATCTCGACGAGGGCGCGGGCCACGGTCAACCGGGTGCGGACCTCGTGCGAGCCGAAGCGAGCGGTCAGCTCGCGGTGGGCGGCCTGGACCCGTTCGTCCTCGAGCAGGTCACCGATCCAGGTCTGGGCGGCCCGGTGCCGGTTCACGTGCCAGATCAACAGCCCGACCACGACCCCCATGAGGACGATCTCGGAGCACTCGGCCCAGCCGATGGCGCCCATCTGTGCGTGCAGGACGAGCGGCAGCGCCGTGAGCACCGTCACCGCGACGAAGGTGGACACCGTGGCCCGCCGCGACAGCGGGAGCAGGCCGTAGAGGAGTGCGTAGCTGGCCCAGATGAGGTGGTACGGGATCGTCTCCCCGCCAGCGAAGAGCATCATCAGCACGAGGTTGACGACGGCGAAGGCCAGCCAGCCTCCGACGAGGGCACGGCGCAGGCGAGGGCTCGGCCCCGCCGCGGTTCCGGGGGACCACCGGTCCCGCGACCATCGGTCGCGCGCCTCCGGGTGGTACATCCCGACCGCCATGTTCACCGGATCCTGCGCCATCAGGGCACCCCCCACCTCGTGGTCGACGCCCACTCCCGCGTCATCCTGCGGTCACGATAACGGCGATCAGGTCCTCGTGGCGGGTTTCGGTAGGGGCCGGACACGAGGACCGGGCGGCCTCTACCCTTCGGACTGCGCCGGACGGCGACCGGTGTGGGATCGGTGCCGCAGGGGAAGAAGGAGCGCTCGTGGACATCGACGATCTGGGGACCATACTGGCCGACCATGCCGGGTCGGTGCTGCTCGTCGAGGATGACCGGCCCCTTTCGGCCGTGCTCGTTCGCCTGCTGACGGGCGCGGGGTATGCCGTCGACACCGCCTTCGACGGGCAGCGTGGACTGCACCTGGCGCTCACCCGTTCGTACACGCTGATGGTGCTCGACCGGACGCTGCCGGCCATCGAGGGACTGGACCTGCTCGCGCGGATCAGGGAGCGCGGCGTCACCACGCCGGTGCTCATCCTCTCCGCGCTGTCCTCCACCCGGGAGCGGGTCCAGGGCCTCGACGCCGGCGCCGAGGACTACCTGACCAAACCGTTCGACACCAGTGAGCTGCTGGCCCGGCTCCGGGCGCTGCGGCGGCGGCACACGGAGACCTCCCAGGACCTCTCGCTCCCGTTCGGTCGCCTCCTCGTCGGTGGTCGTCAGGTCGTTCGGAGCGATGGCACCGCAGTGACGTTGACGACGCGGGAGTGTGCCCTCCTCGAGGTGCTCGCCAGACGGCCGAGCCAGGTCTTCGGCCAGTCGGAGCTGATGGGCCAGCTCTTCACCGAGGCAGCGGACGAGGGCCTCGTGGGGGTCTACGTCTACCACCTGCGCCAGAAACTGGGGCGGGGCGCCGTGGAGACGGTGCGGGGCCTCGGCTACCGACTGGGAGACGGTTGACTTACCCGCACCTTACGGAGAATTTAATATCCCTTTAAGAAAGCGAGCCCAGTCTCCTCCCAGGTGACTGCTCGCACGGGGCGACGCGGCACCGGTCACAAAGGGACCGCTATGTATCAGTTCTCAGGGCGCCGCAGTAGGCCCCATGGATCCTCGGCTCGACCCATCGCCATCGTCGTCAGCTCTCTGCTCGTCCTCGGGGCCAGCGGTTTCGCACAGGTATCGGGGCTGGGGGGCCTCGCCGCGCTGCCGGGCGCCGAAGCGCGCACGCCGGCCAGCACGACGGACGAATCCGTCGTGCCGCACTACTTCGGCCCGTATCCCAACTGGGCCAACAGCCCCCAGACGCTGGCGGACGCGCTCGTGGAGATCGGCGTCGGCACCCCGACGCCCGTTGCCTTCGGCAACCCCCTCATCGAGCGGCGGTACGCCACCGACTACGCGCCGCTGAAGCCGGACCTCGGTCCCGTCATGGTCGTTCTCGACCGTGCGCCGCTGCCCGCTGGCACGCTCAAGGACTTCCAGAGCTGGAACCAGGGCACGAAGGGTGCCAGCCCGACCCCCTCGGCCGGAGGCGCCTTCAACGCCCTCGTGCTCCGTCCCGGAACGACCGCCGGCTCCTACACGGTCGTCTACACCAGCCCCGTGCTCACCGTGCCGACCCCCACGGTCCCGGGCGGTGAGGTGGAGACCTACCCGGTCCCGCCCGTGGCGGTGCAGAAGGGCGACGTCATCGGCTTCTACGGCCAGGGCGTGCCCGTCGACACGGGCGGTGCTGCCGGTGACACCCTCAGCACCCCCGCGAGCGCCGACCCCACCCTCGCCGCGGCCGTCTCCCCGGCGCAGGGCGCCTCCTTCGCGCTCGGCGACCCCGGGTACCCCAACTTCTCCCACGACCGGACCTACTCCTTCTCCGCCGACGTCACCCCGACGATCTCCGACCCCGGCACCGGCGCCGAGGCCACGGCCACGGTCGACCCGAAGACGGGCGCGATCTCCGGCATCGACGTGACGAGCCCGGGAGCCGGCTACGCCGTGCCGCCCACCGTCACGATCACGACCGCCGGCGTCACGCCGACCGCGGTCGCCAAGGCCACCGCCAGCATCGCGACCGGTGTCATCACCGGTGTCGACGTCAACGAGACCGGCTTCGGCTTCACCTCGCCGACGGTCACGCTGACCGGAGGCAACCCGACGGCCGGCTCCGAGGCACACGTCGTGGCAAGCGGGATGGTCGACGACCTCAAGCTCACCGACGGTGGTGCGGGTTACCAGGCCCAGCCGCTGGTGACCTTGACCAAGCCCGACCTGCCCGGTGGCACGCAGGCCACCGCGAGCGCGACGATGGACGCCAACGGCGTCGTCACCGGCGTGACGATCGCCGACGCGGGCAGCGGTTACACCTCGGCCCCGACCGTGACGATCACCGACGCCAGCAAGAACGACCCCACCACGGCCGCCACGGTCACGGCGACGATCGGCGTCACGAACATCGACATCACCGACGGCGGCCAAGGTTACGACTCAGCCCCGACCGTCACCATCGCCGACACCGTGGGCACTGCCGACAAGGGCGCCAGCGCCACCGCGCGAGTCGCAGTCAAGGGCTCGGTGACCGGCATCACGGTGACGGCTCCCGGAGCCGGCTATCTCACGCCCGGTCTCAAGAAGTTCGTCGACACGCTGCCGGGCGAGGGTGAGGCCAACGCCAACGACCTCGGCCAGTACATCCCGGTCGCGCAGCCCGACACCACCACCTACCCCGGCACCGACTACTACGAGATCGCGGTCGTCCAGTACCGGGAGAAGATGCACCGCGACCTGCCCGCCACCCTGTCGCGCGGCTACGTGCAGCTCTCGACGAGTGTCGTCCCGGGGAAGAAGCTCCCCCTCGGGAACGCGAACCTCGACCCGAGCAAGGGTGACACCCCCGTCGCCGGCGGTTACACCGCGGTCGACAAGCCGCACTACCTCGGCCCGACGATCAAGGCCACCAAGAACCGTCCGGTGCGGGTGCTGTTCCGCAACCTGCTGCCCACCGGAGTCGATGGCGACCTGTTCCTGCCCGTCGACACCACCGTGATGGGGTCCGGGCCCGGTCCGAACGCGATGTCCCTGGACAAGAACGGTGTCCCCAAGGAGATGGCCACGGACGAGAAGAGCCCGCTGGACGGCGTCCGCAACCCGATGTGCGGAGAGACGCCCAAGCCGACGACCTGCTACTCCGAGAACCGCGCCACCCTGCACCTGCACGGCGGCATCACCCCGTGGATCAGCGACGGAACGCCGCACCAGTGGACGACCCCGGTCGGCGAGAACACCGCCTACCCCAAGGGCGTCAGCGTCAGCAACGTGCCCGACATGCCCGACCCGGGTCCCGGCGCGGAGACGTTCTTCTACACCAACCAGCAGAGCGCGCGGATGATGTTCTACCACGACCACGCGTGGGGTATCACCCGGCTCAACGTCTACGCCGGTGAAGAAGCCGGTTACATGATCACCGACGACGCCGAGAAGGCACTGACTGCTCCCGGCGGCGCGCTCGACGGGCTCGGCATGGGCATCCCGCTGACCATCCAGGACAAGACCTTCGTGCCCAGTGCGAAGCGGATGGCCCAGCTCGACCCCACCTGGGACGCCAAGAAGTGGGGCGGTGAGGGCAACCTCTGGCAGCCCCACGTCTACATGCCTGCGCAGAACCCCGGAGACCCGAGCGGGATGAGCTCGTTCGGCCGTTGGTTCTACGGCCCGTGGTTCTGGCCGCCGGCCAAGGACGCCAAGTACCCGCCGATGGCGAACCCGTACTTCGACCCCACCTGTGACCCGGACACCGCGGACTTCTGCGAGCCGGCCCTGGTCCCCTCGACGCCGAACAACTCGGTGGGCATGGAGGCCTTCCACGACACCCCCGTCATCAACGGCACGGCATACCCGACCACGACGATGGACCCGAAGACCTACCGCTTCCGCATCCTCAACGGCTCGGACGACCGGGTCTGGAACCTCTCCTGGTACGTCGCCGACCCCGCCACCGGCACCGAGGTGGCCCTCAAGGCCAGCGAGGTCCAGGCCGCCCAGACCGACCCGAACGTCTCCCCGACCCCGGACACCACGAAGAGCCCGAAGGGCCCGGACTGGATCCAGATCGGCAACGAGGGCGGCTTCCTGCCGACCCCGGCGGTCGTGCCGGCCCACGAGACCACCTGGATCACCGACCCCACCCGGTTTGACGTGGGCAACGTCGACCAGCACTCCCTGCTCCTCGCGCCGGCCGAACGGGCCGACGTGGTGGTCGACTTCTCGGCCTACCGGGGCAAGACGCTCATCCTCTACAACGACGCTCCGGCCGCGTTCCCGGGCCGGATCTCGACCTACGACTACTACGCGGGTGGACCGGACCTGAGGCCGGCCGGCGCGCCGAGCACCCTGCCGGGCTACGGTCCGGACACCCGGACGGTCATGCAGGTCAAGGTCTCCAGCGCCGCCCCGGCCCTGGCCTTCGACCGGCCCAACACCACGGCTGACCAGATGGGCAAGCTGATGGCCGCCTTCGCCCACCACCTCGACGCCGCCGGCAAGCCCGCCGGAGTGTTCGAGTCCAGCCAGAACCCGATCATCGTCGGCCAGGCCGCCTACAACGGCGCGCTCGGCACGAGCTTCGCCGGCTCGGGCGCCTGCAACGCCACCGGTGCGCCGGCGACAACCAAGTGCGACGGCTTCGCCCGGATTGCCGAGCAGGGAGGGGACACCTTCAAGTTCGACACCCTCTCCGGCGCCAAGATGGGCGTGAAGATCGAGCCCAAGGCGGTCCACGACGAGATGAACTCGGCGAACTTCGATGAGTGGGGGCGGATGAGCAGCAACCTCGGGCTGGAGGCCCCGGGCGCGACACCACTGCTGCAGAACGTCATCCTCTACCCCTATGTGAACCCGGCCACCGAGATCCTCGACGGCACGAAGTCCACCGACCCGCTGAAGGTGACGCCGGTCTCGGCCGCGGCACCGGACGGGACGCAGATCTGGAAGATCACCCACAACGGGGTGGACACCCACCCGCTGCACTTCCACCTCAATGACGTCCAGGTGCTCAACCGGGTGACGTGGGACAACATCATCCTCCCGCCGGAAGCCACCGAGCTGGGCTGGAAGGACACCGTGAGGGTGAGTCCCCTCGAGGACACCATCATCGCGGTGCGCCCGATCGTGCCGAGAATTCCCTTCGGCATCCCGGACAGCAACCGTCCACTGAACCCGATGATGCCGCTCGGCGCCAAGGGATCGGCCACCGGAGCCAACGGGTCCGAGGCCGGCTTCAACAACACCGACAGCGGCGGCAACCCGATCGACCCGATCACCAACAAGATGACCAACTTCGGCTGGGAGTACGTCTGGCACTGCCACATCCTCAGCCACGAGGAGATGGACATGATGCGCCCGATCTCGCTCCAGGTTCCGCGGACGGTGCCGGACAAGCCGGTGCTGACGCTGTCGCTGGCAGCGGACGGGGTGGTGCTCAACTGGACCGACGGGACACCGGTGTCACTCACCGACCCGACGACCTGGGGCAGCCCCAAGAACGAGATCGGCTACCGGATCGAGCGGGCTCCGGTCACCAAGAAGAAGACGGGCACCTACGTCACGGTCGGAACGGCCCTGGCCAACGTCACGACGTGGACCGACGTCACGGCCGGAGGCGGCCAGTACTCCTACCGCGTGACGGCCTACAACGCCTCCACCGGCGCTGGGGTCTCGGCGGCAGTCACCACCCCGGTGCGGCCCACCGTGACGGTGACGCCGACTGACGGCGCCAAGAACGTGTCGGGGTCCACTCCGATCGTCGCCACGTTCGACAGCACGGTCTCCGTGCCGACCGGAGCCTTCACGCTGAGCCAGGCTGGCGCCCCGGTGCCCGCAACGGTCTCAGTCGCCACGAGCCGCAACGTCACCACGGCAACGCTGACCCCCGCCACGGCGATGCTGCCAGGAACGGTCTACACCTGGTCGCTCAGCGGTGACGTCGCCAGCGCGACGGGTGGGCCACTTGCGCCGACCACCGGGACCTTCACGACGGCGCCACTCGCCGCCCCGCCGACGGTCACCTCGGTCTCGCCGAGCGCCGGCGCAACGGGGGTTCCTGTTGGGAGGACGAAGGTCGTGGTGACCTTCACCAGCAAGGTCCTCCTGGGTAAGAACTCGTTCACCCTGAAGCAGGGCGCGAGCACCGTGGGCGCCTCAGTTCAGCTGAACGGCTCGGGCACCGTGGCGACCCTGACGCCGAAGGCCAGTCTGCTGGCGGGGACGACCTACACCTGGTCGCTGACGTCAGGCATCACGACATCGGCTGGTGGTGTGCTCGTGCCCCAGAGTGGGACCTTCACGACGATCGCACCAGCGATCGTGGCACGGACTCCCGCCCCGGCGGCTGTCGCGGTCAAACGGGCGGCCACCCTGTCGGTGACGCTCAACCAGGCGGTGGTCGGCGTCACGACGCCGGGCAACATCGTCCTGACGACGGCCTCGGGGACGTCGGCAAGGTCGGTGCGGGCGGTGACGGCATTCAATGCGAAGACGCACGTCGTCACCATCAACCCGACGGCGAACCTGCGGGCCAACACGCGCTACCGGGTGACCATGACCGCACGGATCCAAAGCCCCACGGGGGTGAGGATGAAGGCCACCACGTGGACCTTCACCACTGGTAGGAACTGACAGACCACCTGACCCGCATCGCCGTCCGGACGCGTCCCCCCCGCGTTTCCGGGCGGCGTTGTGGGTTGCGGCCCTACGCTGACCCAAACCCGGACAAGGAGAGCACCGTGCACAGAGCATCACCCCGCGGCACCGGCCGTCCCGGCCCCGCGCCGCGGCGCGCTCGAGACCGCATCACCCGGCTCCTCGGGGTGCTCCTCCTCGCGCTCGGACTCTGCGTGGGACTGCCCCCGACCACGGCCTCGGCGCACGCCGAGCTCGTCTCCACGATGCCCGCCGCGGGGGCGGTGGTCGCGACCGCGCCGACCGAGGTGTCGCTGACGTTCGACGAGCCGGTCTTCCTCGTGCCCGACGGTCTGCAGCTGTATGACGCGAGCGGCACCCCTCGCCCGCTGACGGCGTCGACGGAGGGCGCCACGGTCCGGGCCACGCTGCCGGCACAGCTCCCCGACGGCAGCTACGTCGTCGGCTGGCGGGTCGTCTCCGACGACTCCCACCCCGAGTCGGGGGTGTTGGCCTTCTCCGTCGGGCAGGCCTCCGCGACCGCACCCGTGGTGACCGAGGTCGACTCGAGACCGGTCGACATCCTCTACGAGAGCCTCAACGGCCTCGGCTACCTGGGTCTGTTCGTCCTCGTCGGCCTCACGGTGTTCGACCTGTTCGTGGCCCGCAGCTCCGTGCCCGGGCGGCGACTCCCGTGGGTCGCGGGCGGGGTGGCCGTCGTCTCCTACCTCACTCTGGTTCCCCTCGCCGCGGCCCGCGAACAGGGCGCCGGCCTCAGCCACCTGCTCAATGCGGGCGTCACCACCGACTGGGGCGGGGCGGCCGCCGCGACCGTGGCGCTCGCGAGCACCGGGGTGGTGCTCATGGTGCTGCGGCTGCGGATCGGTGGCCGCGCCGGCTCGGTCGTCGGACTGGTCGGAGCCGTGGTGGCCCTGACCTCTGTGCTCCCGGTCGGACACACCAGGACCTACGGGCCGAGCTGGCTCGTCATCGGCTCCGACCTCGTGCACGCCTCGTCGGCAGCGGTCTGGGTCGGTGGGCTGGTCGCCCTCGTCCTGCACCTCGCGCGGGCCCGCCGTCGCCAGGACCCCCCGGCCCACGCGGCTGAGGTCCTCGGCCGCTTCTCGACGCTGGCTGGCGGCGTCGTCGTGCTGCTGGGTGTCACCGGGACCGCCCTCGCCGTCGTCATCGTCGGGTCCTTCCCTGCTCTCGTCGAGACCTCCTACGGTCGGCTGCTGATGGCCAAGGTCGCCCTCGTCGGGATCGTCGGAGGCGTGGCGGCATACAACCGCTTCCGGCTCGTTCCCCGACTCCACCGACGGGGGGTCGACCCCTCGGCCTGGCGCCCGCTCAACCGCGCCCTGCGGCTGGAGGTCCTCGGCCTCGTGCTCGTGCTCGGCCTGACGTCCGTCCTCACCCTGCAGAACCCGCGCGCCTCGGTTGCCACGCAGGCCACGGGCACCCCTGCCGCAACGTCGGCCCCGGCCGAGGTCCCCGTCACGGCGGAGCTCGGAACCGGGCACCTGACCGGCCGGTTCGCCCCCGGCAAGGTGGGGGTCAACGTGCTCACCTTCGACATCACCGACGCGGGCGGCAAGCCCATCGTGCCCCTTGGCGTCCCGCAGGTCAGCGTGGCCGAGCCGGGCCTCAGCCTCGGGCCGCTGACCGCGGCCGTCACCCCGGGCCCCACCCCGGGCAGCTACCGGGCCGAGGTCGCGATCCCGGAGGAGGGCCAGTGGCAGGTCACCGCAGCGGTTCGGGTCTCCGAGCTCGAACAGCCCGCCGCGGTGGCCACCGTCGTGGTCGTGCGCTGAGCCTCGACGTCGACCGCGGGCTCCACCGGACCAGCCCCTCGTCCCGTCGCCTCGCCCCGTCAGCGCGCGAGAGCGGCGGCGAGCGCGTCCGGGTCGGCGACGGTCAGGGTGGCCCCCGGATGGCGCAGCGCTCCGGTGGGCTCGATGGCGCGGACGGGCTGCCCGAAGGAGACGCACAACCCCCGGCGGGAGTTCGTCGCGAAGGTGACGCCGCGGTCGCTCAGCGACAGGTGGGCCGGTCCGGCGGTCCGGTACCAGGCGTAGTCCGTGCTCACCTCCGTGCCGGAGATGTTGGACAGCGGGGTGCGCAGGCGCCAGGGGCCGAACCGGACGAGGAGCTCGTCGTCGGTGACGGTGACCCGAGCGCTGGCCGGGGTGATGCCGAAAACGAGCGCGGGCAGACGGTAGCTCGCCTCGAAGGCGAACTCGAACTCTCGGGTCCCGCTGCCAGCCGTCATGGTCCGCACCTCCGGTCGTGGCGCTCACCCGGTGGCGAACGCATCCCACTGGTCGCTCCGTACCCGTTCGGCACGTCGAGACCCTAGGAGGCCAGGGCCCCGGCGAACACCTGCCACGCGAGGAGGGACTTGGCGACGAAGCTGAGCACGATGTAGCGCCGCTCGCCGTAGAGGTAGTCGGCCCACTTGCCCTTGGCTCGGTACTGCTTCCACTGCACCAGCGCGAAGCCGTTGAAGAGGATGAAGAGCGAGATGACGATGCCGTAGACGAAGCCGGGCACCTCGCCGCCGCCGGGGTTCTTCGGGGCGATCAGGCTGAGGACGACGGCGATCCACGGGATGGCGCCGGCGAAGGTCCCGAACCAGAAGGGGAGCAGGTCGCCGTCTCCAGGGGTGGTGTAGCGCTCCTGGAGCCACCCGAAGAGGATCATGCAGACGTTGACGCCGAAGACGGCGAGCAGGGCGACGTAGTCCGCCACGCCGTTGAGCTGGAGGATGACGACGATCATGATCGAGGAGGACAGCGAGTACTCGACCCACCGGTACACGTTGATGTGACGGGACAGTCCGTCGGCATAGCGGGGGAAGATCCTCGGCGAGCTGACGAAGAAGTGGAAGAACGCGGACAGGGCCATGAAGGCCGCCACCATGAAGCTGATGTTGAGGTCGAAGAGGTTGACCGGTGCCGAGAAGCTGCCGGTCCCGGGCGCCCCGGAGAGGTAGGTCGCCTGCACGGGGAGGGCTGCGGCATTCGACAACAGCAAGATCGCGACGAACGACACGAGGTGGAGCAACCCGGCTCCGACGTTGAGCTTTCTCAGGTTCGCGAGCGTCGAGTCCATGACCGAAGACTAGGCGCTCGGGCTCGAGCGCGTCGGGTCCACGGACGGCCTGGCCCGGCTCGATAGGCTGCGACGACGTGGAGGTGGAGATGATGGAGCAGGCGATGAGGGGCTCGACACCGGCACTCGTGCGGTTCGAGGCGGAGGTGTCCAGGATCGACGACACCACGCTGGTGCGACTGCCGGAGCCGGCGAGCGCGCAGCTGCCCTCCCGCGGCCAGGTGGCCGTGCGCGGGACGATCGACGGGCGCCCGTTCGAGACGGTCGTGGAGCCGGACGGCCGTCGGGGCCACTGGGTCCGCCTCGACGCGCCGATCGAACAGGCGGCACCCAGTCCCGGAGACACGGTGCAGCTCACGCTCGAGGTGTCGGGGGAGTGGCCCGAGCCCACCGTCCCCGAGGACCTCGCGACCGCTCTCGACTCGGCGCCCGAGCGGATCCAGGACACCTGGCAGGACATCACCCCGATGGCCAGGTGGGAGTGGGTCCGCTGGGTCGGCGCCACAGCCAACCCTGCGACGCGGCAGCGCCGGGTCGAGGTCAGCATCTCGAAGCTCGACGGTGGCAAACGACGCCCCTGCTGCTTCGACCTGTCCGCGTGCACCGACCCCGCCGTGGCAAGGAGCGGCAAGCTGCGCGACCCGTCCTAGCGTCCCTTGTCCCGGTCGTTGAAATGTGGTCTCTTGGCTCCAGCAGCCACGCCACCGGCGGGGCGCTCACAAAGAAGTGAGGGCAGATGGACGCGAAGTTCGACTACGTCATCGTTGGAGCGGGCTCGGCCGGGGCCGTGCTCGCCGCGCGGCTCACGGAGGACCCGGCGGTCCGGGTCTGCCTGCTGGAGGCGGGCGGTCCACCACCGCCGACCGAGCTCATGCCGGCGGCCGTGGCCAGCCTCCAGAACGACCCGGTCACCGACTGGATGTTCACCGGCGATGCCGGCGGGGTCGGCAAGGGTCTCGTGGGCGGCCGGATGATGGTGCCGCGGGGGAAGATGCTCGGCGGCTCGTCCGGCCTCAACTACATGGCCTACGTGCGCGGCCACCCCGGTGACTTCGACTCCTGGGCGGCGGCCGGGGCCGAGGGCTGGTCCTACGCGGACGTCCTGCCCTACTTCATCAAGGCCGAGGGCTTCGTCGACAGCCACGAGCTCGTCCCGGACCGTGAGGCCCACGGCACCGACGGTCCCCTCGGGGTCTCGGTCCGCGAGCCCGTCGTGCGGGCGGCCAACGAGTTCGTCGAGGCAGCGGGTGCCGCCGGGCTCAAGCACGGCGACTACAACGGTCGCGACCGGCTCGAGCCCGGGGGAGTGGCGTCGCTCTTCCAGACGACGACCAAGGACGGCAAGCGGAGCTCGACCTACCACGCCTACCTCGAACCGGTGATGGATCGCGAGAACCTCACCGTGGTCACGGGAGCGCTTGTCGAGCGGATCCTGCTGCAGGACAACGACGGTGGCCTTCGAGCCACGGGAGTCGAATACCGCTCGGAGGAGGGGGGCCGGGAGCAGGTGATGGCCGGCACCGAGGTGCTGCTGTGCGCCGGTGCGATCGGCTCGCCCCACCTGCTCCTCCTCTCCGGCGTGGGTCCCGCCGACGAGCTGCGCGGCGTCGGGATCGAGCCCGTGCTCGACCTCCCGGATGTCGGTCGCCACCTCAAGGACCACCTGCACACCCCGCTGATGTTCGCCGCCGACGGCATCGGCGAGACGATGACCGAGATCGCCCTGTCGCTCGGTCCGGACGCCCTGCGCGCACCCGCCGGGCCGTTGCCCGCGGACCCCGCCGACGATGCCGGCATGCCTCCCGAGCTGGCCGCGGTCAAGGCCGAGGCGGAGCGCCGTCTGGGCGAATGGTTCACCACCGGAAGGGGACTCGCGTCCTCCTCCCTCTACGACGCCGTGGCCTTCTTTTCCACGGGGCTCGGTGACGCCCACACCCAGGACGCCCAGATCGGGTTCCTCGTGTGCGGCTACACCCCGGCCATCTGGGAGGGCGTCTTCCGGCTCCCGGCCGCCGCCTTCTTCGAGGACCCGGACGCCTTCCTCGACCCGCAGCGCGGACAGGTCGTCGTGCTCCCCAACCCGGTGCAGCCGCACTCGGAGGGCTCGGTCACCCTCGCCAGCGCCGACCCGGGCACACCGCCGCGGATCGACCTCAACTATCTCGCCGACCCGCACGACGTCGCGGTGATGATCGCGGTCATGCGCAAGGCCCTCGAGATCGTCAAGGCCTGGCCCGGGGCGGACCTCGGCGACCCGGTCATCCCCCCGCACCTCGCCCAGGCTCACGGCTACGCGGGCGGTGACCCGAGCGACGGGCTGCTCGAGGACATGGCGAGGCACTACGCGCTCACCGTCTACCACGAGACCTCGACGTGCCGGATCGGTGACGTGGTCGACTCCAGCCTCCGGGTGCACGGCATCGCCGACCTCCGCGTCGCCGACGCGAGCGTGATGCCCAACATCGTCAGCGGCAACACCAACGCCGCGGCGATCATGATCGGTGAGAAGGCTGCCGAGCTCATCGCCACCGACCACGGGCACCACCTCGACCGGATGGTCGGCTGAGACCGTGACGTCCTCTACGCGTGGCGTCCGCGTCACTCGTAGAGGACGTAGTCCGGCTCGGGGGTGAGCGCGAGCACCTGCTTCGGCGTCATGAGCGGACCGAAGGTGCGGTCCTCCTCGTAGAAGAGCTTGAAGCCGGCGTGCACACCCTTCGGCAGGTTCTTCGTCAGCTTGGTCCAGGTGCGCACCTTGTCGGCCGGAGAGCCGATGCCGTCGACCGACTTGATGACGGCGACCCCCGGGTGCACCCGGATCTCCTTCTCCCGAGAGACGATCGCGGGTGAGAGCTGGTGGAAGACGAGCGCCTTCTCGGGGAGGTCGTTGGCCTTGACGAGGCCCGAGAGGTAGACGGCGACCGCGTTGATCTCCGCACCGGTCGTGTGGCCGAACACCTTCATCGGCACCTGCCCCGGGCCCATGGCCCACTCCGGGTCGAGCGCCAGACCGACGTCCGGCTGCACGAGCCACCGCTCGTAGTGCTTGACCTCGGTGAGGAAGTCGGCGCGTCCCGGCTGGATCCCGAGCAGGAGTATGCCGTTCACCTCGCGAGCCGCTGCGAGGTAACGGTCGACGGTGGCCGCGGACACCCGCGCGCGGTACTTCCCGTCTCGGCCCGGCGCGCCCTGCACGACCGTCGCGATCAGCTCGAGGACCGGCAGGATCGTGCGCCCGTCGCCGTACGGCCGGGCCACGTCGAGGATCTCCTCGGCGCGGTCGTCGAGGTCACCGATACCGAGCCGGCCCATCGCGCGGGACCCGGGGACCCCGACAAAACCCACGAGGCGGCGCTCGGGGAAGAGCGTGCGGCCACCGCCGGGGAGCTGGGGTCCCGCGCCCGCCCCACCAGCCGGCGGCGCCGTCGTGGTCGGGGAGGAGGGTGCGGGCGACGGCGTCGCTGGTCCCACCGCGGGAGGCGTCACCGTCGGCGTTCCGGATCTCCCGGTGGTCGCGGGCGCGGGCGATGCCGACGCGGCCGGGGGGACCGGCGGAGCCGCGCTCGCACACCCGGCGAGCGCGGTCGCCACGACGGCGAGTGCGGCGGCTGCCGACGCACGTTTCACCGTGGTCCTCCTACGGGGTCGGGACGGGGTGCGGGACGGGGGTCGAGGCGAACGGTTGTGGTCCGGGCTGCCCGCCGCACCCAGAAGGGTAGGCGAACCGGCCCTCCCACAGGGCGCGGGCGCCCCGAGGACCTTCCCCGACGAAAGGCCGTCGCACCCCGCCACGTGCGGTCGATACCCTTGGGCAGGCCGCGGCCCGGCGGCATACGCCGTGGCGCGACCGCACCACCCCACCCACCGAAAGAGGAGCACCCACCGTGTCTGCACAGATCACCGTCACCGTCGCCGGAAGCGAGCGAGCGGTCGCGGAGCGGACGACGGCGGGCGAGCTGCTCGAGCAGGCCGGGGCCGGCGGCCGCGACGTCGTCGTCGCCCGCGTCAACGGCGAGCTGCGCGACCTGTTCCACGTCGTGGCCGACGGTGACGTCGTCGAGCCGGTCAGCGTCCAGAGCGAGGACGGCCTTGCCGTGCTGCGCCACTCCACCGCCCATGTGCTGGCGCAGGCCGTCCAGGCGCTCCACACCGACGCCAAGCTCGGCATCGGCCCGCCGATCCGCGACGGCTTCTACTACGACTTCGACGTCGAGACCCCGTTCCACCCCGATGACATCAAGGCCCTCGAGAAGGCCATGCAGAAGATCATCAACGAGGGCCAGACCTTCGTCCGTCGCGTCGTCACCGACGCCGACGCCCTCGAGGAGCTCCGGGACGAGCCCTACAAGTGCGAGCTCGTGGGCCTCAAGGGCGGCGCCGCCGACGAGGCCGCCGAGGGTGCGGGCGTCGAGGTCGGCGCCGGCGAGCTGACGATCTACGACAACATCCGCCGCGACGGCAGCCGCGCCTGGGGCGACCTGTGCCGTGGACCGCACATCCCGAGCACCAAGCTGATCGGCAACGCCTTCAAGCTGATGCGCTCGGCCGCCGCCTACTGGCGCGGGTCCGAGAAGAACCCGCAGCTCCAGCGCGTCTACGGCACCGCCTGGCCGACCAAGGACGAGCTCAAGGCCTACCTCGACCGGCTCGCCGAGGCCGAGCGCCGTGACCACCGTCGCATCGGCGCCGAGATGGACCTCTACTCCTTCCCCGACGAGCTGGGCTCCGGCCTGCCCGTCTTCCACCCGCGCGGCGGCGTCATCAAGCGCGAGATGGAGGACTACTCCCGCCGTCGGCACATCGAGGAGGGCTTCGAGTACGTCGGCACCCCGCACATCAGCAAGGACGGGCTCTTTCACACCTCGGGGCACCTGCCGTACTACGCGGACACGATGTTCCCTCCGATGGAGCTCGAGGGTGCGAAGTACCAGCTCAAGGCGATGAACTGCCCGATGCACAACCTCATCTACAAGTCCCGTGGCCGCTCCTACCGCGAGCTGCCGCTGCGCTTCTTCGAGTTCGGCTCGGTCTACCGCTACGAGAAGTCGGGCGTCGTCCACGGCCTGACCCGCGTGCGCGGCCTCGAGATGGACGACTCCCACTCCTACGTCACCCGCGAGCAGGCGCCCGCCGAGATCAAGCACCTGCTCGAGTTCGTCCTGTCGCTGCTTCGCGACTTCGGCCTCGACGACTTCTACCTCGAGCTGTCGACCCGCGACGAGGACGGCGACAAGAAGGACAAGTTCATCGGCAGCGAGGAGCAGTGGACCGAGGCGACCGCCATCCTCGAGAAGGTGGCGACCGAGTCCGGCCTCGACCTCGTGCCCGACCCCGGTGGCGCCGCGTTCTACGGCCCGAAGATCTCCGTCCAGGCGCGTGACGCGATCGGCCGGACCTGGCAGATGTCGACGATCCAGTACGACTTCAACCAGCCCGAGCGCTTCGGCCTCGAGTACCAGGCCGCCGACGGCACCCGGCAGGAGCCGGTGATGATCCACTCCGCGAAGTTCGGCTCGATCGAGCGCTTCCTCGGCGTGCTCGTCGAGCACTACGCCGGCGCCTTCCCCGTGTGGCTCGCCCCGGTCCAGGCGCTCGGCGTGCCGGTCGCGGAGGACTACGCCGACTACCTGGCCGACGTCCTGGCCCAGCTCAAGCGGCGTGGGGTCCGGGTCGAGCTGGACGCGAGCGATGACCGCTTCCCCAAGAAGATCCGCAACGCGAGCAAGTCGAAGGTGCCCTTCGTCCTCATCGCCGGGGAGGACGACCGGGCGGCCGGGGCGGTCTCGTTCCGCTACCGCGACGGCTCGCAGAAGAACGGGGTGCCGGTCGAGGACGCGATCGCCGAGATCGTCACGGCGATCGAGACCCGCGCCCAGGTCTGAGCCAGGTCTGAAGCCACCGTCGGACCGGGCACCTGGACGCCCTAGGATCTCCTCCATGACGGACGGGACGGGCGGATCGGGCGCCGCGAGCGGCGGTCAGGGCCTCGAGACCGAGCGCGACTTTCCCCACGTCGACGACGGTTTCGAGCGGCTCTGGACCCCGCACCGGATGGCCTACATCGAGGGGGAGCGGCCGACGGTCGAGGCCGGGACGGGTTGTCCGTTCTGCGCGGCGCCGGGCAAGGCCGACGCCGAGGGCCTCATCGTGCACCGGGGCGAGCACGCCTACGTCGTGCTCAACCTCTTCCCCTACAACCCGGGGCACCTGCTCGTCTGCCCCTACCGGCACGTCTCGCTCTACGTCGACCTCACCGACGAGGAGACGACCGAGTTCACGGCGCTGACGAAGCAGGCGGTCCACGCGCTGCAGGCCGCGTCGGAGCCGCACGGCTTCAACCTCGGGATGAACCAGGGCGCCGTGGCCGGGGCCGGCGTCGCCGCCCACCTGCACCAGCACATCGTGCCGCGGTGGGCCGGCGACTCGAACTTCCTGCCGATCATCGCCCAGACCAAGGCGCTGCCGGTGCTGCTCGAGGACACCCGCACCCGGATCGTCGAGGCCTGGCCCGCGGGCTGACCGTCTCCGCGGTTCGGCGGGCCGTGGAGCGGTGATGCCGTCGGGGGCTCCGCCCCGGTTCAGTAGTGTGTGACCACCATGCTCAACAGACTGCTGCGCGCGACCATGACCCGGGTCCTCGGCCCGGTCGCCCACCTCTTCCTCCGGCTCGGCATCAGCCCGGACGTCGTCACCGTCGTCGGGACGCTCGGCGTCTGCGTCGGGGCGCTCGCCTTCTTCCCCCGCGGCGAGCTGTGGATCGGCACGCTGGTGATCACGGCCTTCGTCTTCGCCGACAACGTCGACGGCATCATGGCCCGCGCCTCGGGACGCTCGAGCAAGTGGGGTGCCTACCTCGACTCGACACTCGACCGGGTCGCCGATGCGGCCATCTTCGGTGGCCTCGTCCTCTTCTACGCCGGCCGCGGCAACAACCAGCTGATGGCCGGGCTGGCGCTGGCCTGCCTGATCCTCGGCAGCGTCGTCTCCTACGCGAAGGCCCGGGCCGAGGGCCTCGGCTACACGGCCAACGTCGGGATCGCCGAGCGCGCCGACCGGCTCGTCGCCGTCCTCGTCGCGGCCTTCTTCTCCGGTGTCTTCGGCTCGACCGTCCTGCTCGGCATCGTCCTCGGTCTGCTCGCCGTCGCCAGCTTCATCACCGTCGTCCAGCGGATGCTCGAGGTGCGGCGCCAGGCGCTCGCCAGCGGCGAGGTCCGAGAGGTCGACGAGTGAGCACGTCCCTCACCGCCCGGGCAACCACCCGGGCCAGCGACTCCGTGAGCGTGCTCGGCTTCCGCCTCGGCTGGAAGGTCGTCAAGGCGCTTCCGGAGCGAGCGGCATACGCGATGTTCGACCGGATCGCCGACCTCGCGGTGCGCCGCGGCGGGTCGGGCGTCGAGCGGCTGCGCGCCAACTACGCGCGGGCCCGGCCCGAGCTCGGCCCGCCGGAGCTCGAGGCGCTCGTGCGGGCGGGGATGCGCTCCTACATGCGCTACTACTGCGAGGCCTTCCGCCTGCCGTCGCTGACCCGCGCGCAGATCGACGGTGCCGTGAGCTGCACGGGTCATGAGGCGCCACGGGCGCAGGCGCTCGCGGGGGAGACCGTCGTCGTCTTCGTCGGCCACCTCGGCAACTTCGACCTGGGCGCGGCGTGGTCGGCGAGCAACATCGGGCCGGTCACGACGGTCGCGGAGCGGCTCAAGCCCGAGGCGGTCTTCCAGGAGTTCGTCGCCTTCCGCCGCAGCATCGACATGGACATCATCCCGCTCACGGGCGGGGGCGATCCCTTCGCCGCTCTCGTCGCGCGCGCCCGGGAGGGCGGACACGTCATCGCCCTGGCGAGCGACCGTGACCTCACGAGCAACGGGGTCGAGGTCGACTTCCTCGGTCGGCGGGCCCGGATGGCCAAGGGTCCCGCGGTCCTCGCCCTCCTCACCGGCGCTCCCCTGTATGCCGCGACGATCCACTACGAGCCCGCGCCGTCGGGCACGGGGCTCGGGGGCCACCGCACCGTCATCGCCTTCAGCCCGGAGCTCACGCCCCGGGTCGGGGGGAGCACCGCGGTGCGCGTGCAGGACCTCGTCCAGCAGTGTGCGGACCACCTCGCCGGCACCGTCGTCGAGCACACGTCGAGCTGGCACATGCTCCAGCGGATTTTCGTCGAGGACCTCGACCCGCTGCGGTCCAGGGCATCCGGGGTCGGCGGATGAGGGTCGGCATCGTCTGCCCCTACTCCTTCGACGTGCCCGGGGGCGTCCAGTTCCACGTGCGGGACCTCGCCGAGCACCTGATCAGCCACGGGCACGAGGTGTCGGTCCTCGCGCCCGCCGACAGCGAGACCGCACTGCCCGACTACGTCGTCTCGGCGGGGCGCGCGACCGCGGTGCGCTACAACGGCTCGGTGGCCCGGCTCAACTTCGGCCCCGTCACCGCCTCGAAGGTCGGTCGCTGGCTCGATGCCGGGGCCTTCGACGTGCTGCACCTGCACGAGCCGGTCACCCCCAGCGTCAGCGTGATCGCCCTGTCGGCGTGCGAGGGCCCGATCGTTGCGACCTTCCACACCTCGATGATCCGCTCGCGCACGATGCAGACCGCGTACCCGCTCCTGCGCTCGAACCTCGAGAAGATCGACGCCCGGATCGCCGTCAGCGAGGACGCCCGACGCACGGTGACGACCCACGTCGGCGGCGACGCCATCGTCATCCCCAACGGCGTCTACGTCGACCGCTTCGCCTCGGCGCCGCGCAACCCGGCCTGGACCGGCACCCGTGCGCGCCCGACCATCGCCTTCCTGGGCCGGATGGGCGAGCCGCGCAAGGGACTGCCGGTGCTCGCGGCGGCGCTGCCCGAGGTGCTCGCCCGGGTCCCCGGTCTGCGGGTCCTGCTCGCCGGGCCCGGCGACGTCCGCGAGATCACCGCCGACCTGCCGCCCGAGGTGGCCCGCGCCTGCGAGTTCCTCGGACCGGTCAGCGACGACGACAAGGCCTCCCTCCTCGCGTCGGTCGACGTCTACGTGGCGCCGAACACCGGGGGGGAGAGCTTCGGGATCATCCTCATCGAGGCGATGTCCGCCGGCGCCTGCGTGCTCGCCAGCGACCTCGCCGCGTTCTCCCGGGTCCTCGACGGCGGGACGGCGGGAGCGATGTTCCGCAACGAGGAGCCCGCCGACCTCGCCGCCGTCCTGGTCGAGCTGCTCGCCGACCCGGCACGCCGCACGTCCCTCGCCGCCGCGGGGAGCCAGCGGGCGCGCCTGTTTGACTGGTCGGTCGTCGCGGCCCGCATCATCGCCGTCTACGAGACGGTGATCGAGGGCCGGATGGCCGCCCGGGCCGAGCCTCAGACCGGTTGGAACCGCTTCCTGCGCGGAGGGATCGGCCGATGACCAGTGCCCTCGCGTGGGTCTTCGCGACTCTCTTCGTCATCGTCATCGTCGGCTGGTACCTCAGCTACAGCGCGGCCCGCCTCGACCGGCTCCACATCCGCCTCAGCGGCACCGCTGCGGCGCTCGACGCGCAGCTGGTCCGGCGGGCGGAGGCCGCCCTCGAGCTCGCCAACAGCGGCCTGCTCGACGGGGCGACGTCCCTGCTCCTCGCGCACGCCGCCACCGAGTCACTCGAGATGCCCGACGAGCACGGCGAGGTCCGGGAGATGACCGAGAGCCAGCTCACCGAGGCCCTCGAGGCCACCCTCACCGCGCCCGCCCTCGCTGCCATCGCGGCGATGCGCGACGGCCCGTCGGTCGACGAGCCGCTGGCGCGTCTCGGGTCGGCGTGCGCCCGGGTCCAGCTCTCGCGGCGGTTCCACAACGACGCCGTCACCGACGTGCGCCGGGTCCGCCGCAAGTGGGTCGTGCGGGTCTTCCACCTCGCCGGCCACACCCCGTTGCCGTCGACGATCGAGTTCGACGACGACGCCCCGCCCGCGCTCGTCCCCTGACAGGGGACGCCGGGTTTCAGCGGTGTCCCGGGGCCGCGCCTTCCGAAGGTTCCCGCGCGCCTGACGCCCCGCTGGCGTGGGCGGGGTCGCGGGGCGGGGTCGTTAGAGATGCCAGGTGGCGTGGGTGGGGGTGATCGTGGCGGTGAGGTCGTGCTGGTGGACGAGGGTGTGGTGCCTGCCGCAGAGCAGGGCGCCGTTGGTGAGGTCGGTGGGTCCGTCGTGGGCCCAGTGCTGGACGTGGTGGGCATCGCACCATCGAGCGGGGATGGTGCAGCCGGGCCAGGAGCAGCCGTGGTCGCGCAGGGTCAGGGCGCGGCGTTGGGTGGGGGTGAAGTAGCGCTGGGTGCGTCCGAGGTCGAGGACCTCGGAGGGGGCGCCGAGGACGGCGGGGATGATGGTGGCCTCGCAGGCGAGGCGGCGGATCGTGGCGGCCGAGAGGACCTCGTCGGTGTCGGTGGTGCCGGCCCCGGTCCCGACCCCGGTCCCGACCCCGGTCCAGGCCTGACCGTCACGGCCGTCGTCAGCGTTGGTGGGCGCGTCGGTGAGCGCGGTGGTGAGCGCGGTGGTGAGCGCGGTGGTGAGGGGGCGTCCTGGGGCATGGTGATGACGAGCTGCGTGCGGGGCGTGCGGGTGGTGCCTTCGGGGCTGGCGACGGCGCGGTTGATGATCTCGAGCAGGGCGTCGGCCCGGCGGGTGGGCGCCGTGCGCGGGTCACGACCCGGCTCCACCCCCGCGCCTGCTGATCCCGCGTTTCCTGATCCCGCGTTTCCTGATCCCGCGTTTCCTGATCCCGCGTTTCCTGATCCCGGAGCGGTGGGGTGGGGGAGGTCGGGTCGGGGGCGGGCGAGGGGGTCGATGGCGGCGTCGAGGATGGCGGCGCCTTCGGGGTCGAGGCGCAGGCGGTACTCGGTGAGGCCGGCGCAGCGCCCGGTCTTGGTCAGGGACCGTCCGGCACGGAGGCGGGCGTCCTCGTCGTCCTGCAGGGCGGGTGGGCGCAGCGCGGTCCGGGCGTGGCGGATGGCACGGCGGATCTCCGTGACGGTGAGGTCGGGGGCGGCGTGGACGAGGCCGGTGGTGATCTCGGTGAGGTGGGCGGGGTCGGCGACGGCGTGGACATCGCGGTGGAAGCGGATGATGAGGGCGGCCTTGTCGACGGGCACCTGCCCGGAGCGGACGAGGCGGGCCAGATCGGCCCAGCGGGGCTCGGTCAGGGCTGCGCCGACGGTGGCGACGGCGGCTGACCCGGTCCCCTCGAGCGTGGTGGCGTGGGCGGTGAGGAAGTCGGTGCGGGACAGGCCCTGGTCGGTGGCGAGGTTGCGGGTGGTGACCTCGGAGGCGAGGACGGCGGTGAGGGTGTGGGCGAGCTCGCGGACGAGCTGGGCCTGCTCGATGGCGTCGCCGATGGCCGTCGCGGGCAGGCCCCAGGTGGGGTAGCGGCCGGTGATGACCTTCAGCTCGGCGGCGATCATGGCCAGGCGGGCGGGCAGGCCGGGCAGGTCGCGGTCCACGAGCACGTCGCCGAACAGCTCGCGGCCCGCGTCACCATCGAGACCGTCACCATCGAGACCGTCACCCATCCCAGTACCAGCACGAGCGCGGGAAGCGCGCGACGAGAGCCCAGCGAGGGGGTCCCGCCTGCGTGTCATCGTGCTCATGGTTCGATCATAGGTTCGGCCACCGACAGTGCTCACGGTGTCGGCCCCCGGGCCAGCGACACACCCGCGCCGGGTCCCTGATGCCCGAGCCGGGTCGAGCGAGACCTTGCCCGGGGCCTACCCTTTGACCAACCCCACACGAGAAAGCAGGACATCGTGAGCACAACCGAGACCACGGGCACCCCGTCCGCGGCCGACAGCACGTCGAGCGCCGGCGAGAGCACGGCCGCCACGGGCACCACCCGCGTCAAGCGCGGCATGGCCGAGATGCTCAAGGGCGGCGTCATCATGGACGTCGTCACGGCCGAGCAGGCCAAGATCGCCGAGGACGCCGGCGCCGTCGCCGTGATGGCCCTCGAGCGCGTCCCCGCCGACATCCGCGCCCAGGGCGGCGTGTCGCGGATGAGCGACCCCGACATGATCGACAGCATCATCGAGGCCGTCTCGATCCCGGTCATGGCCAAGGCCCGCATCGGCCACTTCGTCGAGGCCCAGGTCCTCCAGAGCCTGGGCGTCGACTACATCGACGAGTCCGAGGTGCTGACCCCGGCCGACTACGCGAACCACATCGACAAGTGGCAGTTCACCGTGCCCTTCGTCTGCGGCGCGACGAGCCTCGGCGAGGCCCTGCGCCGGATCACCGAGGGCGCGGCGATGATCCGCTCCAAGGGCGAGGCGGGCACGGGTGACGTCTCGAACGCGACGACCCACATGCGCACGATCCGCCAGGAGCTGCGCCGCCTCCAGAACCTCCCCGAGGACGAGCTCTACGTCGCGGCCAAGGAGCTCCAGGCGCCCTACGAGCTCGTCGCCGAGGTCGCCCGCGCGGGCAAGCTCCCTGTCGTGCTCTTCACCGCCGGCGGTATCGCCACCCCCGCCGACGCGGCGATGATGATGCAGCTCGGCGCCGAGGGCGTCTTCGTCGGCTCCGGCATCTTCAAGTCGGGCAACCCGGCCGAGCGCGCCGAGGCGATCGTCAAGGCAACGACCTTCTACGACGACCCCGACGTGATCGCCAAGGTGTCGCGCGGTCTCGGCGAGGCCATGGTCGGCATCAACGTCGACGAGATCCCGCAGCCGCACCGGCTCTCCGAGCGCGGTTGGTGACCTCACCCCCACGCTGAGGTATGCCGCTGTGCCCGCCGGGCGCAGCGGCATACGTGCGTCTGCGACGCCAACGGCCGGTCAGGTGACGGCGCCGCGCTCGGCGAACTCGGGGCGCTCGAACTCGCGACCGTCGATGACGGCCCGGACGTGCTCGGCGGCGGTCACCGCGTCGCCGTGGGTGACGTAGAGCGGCGCGAAGCCGAGCCGGATGATGTCGGGCTCGCGGAAGTCGCCGATGACACCGCGGGCGATGAGGGCCTGGACGACCGCGAAGGCCTGCGGGTGGCGCAGCGACACCTGCGACCCGCGTCGCTCGGCCTCTCGGGGCGTGGCGAGGGGCAGGTCGACCCCGAGGGCGTCGAGCGCGTCGATGAAGCACTGCGTCACCGAGACCGACTGGGCGCGGACCTGTTCGGGGGTCAGGCCGTCGAAGACGGTGAGCGCCGCCTCGAGCGCGAGCAGCGAGATGAGCGGGGGAGTGCCGACCCGGCCGCGGGTGATGCCGGGGGCTGCCTCGTAGTCCGGCCCCATCTCGAACGGGCGGGCGTGGCCGTGCCAGCCGGTGAGCGGCTGCTCGAAGTCGGCGAGGTGGCGCTGCGCGACGTAGAGGAAGGCGGGCGCGCCCGGGCCGCCGTTGAGGTACTTGTAGCCGCATCCGACGGCGAGGTCCGCGCCTCCCGTGTCGAGGTCGACCTCCATCGCGCCGGCCGAGTGGCACAGGTCCCAGCAGATGAGCGCGCCGACCTCGTGGGCCGCCTCGGTCATCGCCACGAGGTCCCACTTCTCACCGGTGCGGTAGTCGACCTGCGAGTAGGAGGCGAGGGCGAGGTCGTCGCCCGCCTCCCGGATCGCGGCCACGGCGTCACGCGGGTGCACCCGGCGCACCTCGCACCCGACGAGCGCGGCGGCCGAGTCGGTGATGTAGAGGTCGGTGGGGAAGCTGTCGGGGTCGGTGAGCACGACGGTGCGCCCCGGCCGCATCCGGGCGGCCCCCACGACGGCCTTGAAGAGGTTGACCGAGGTCGAGTCGGTGACGACGACCTGGCCGGGGTCCGCGCCGACGAGCCGCCCGACGAGGTCGCCGATCCGGGTCTGGGCCCCCCACCAGTCCGACTCGTTCCACGACCGGATGAGCCGGTCGCCCCACTGCCGGGTCAGGACGTCCGTCACGACGGGGGGCACCGCGAGCGGCAGGGCGCCGAGGGAGTTGCCGTCGAGGTAAGTCACCCCGTCGGGGAGGCTGAACAGGTCGCGGGTGCCGGCCAGCGGAGCCGAGGCGTCGAGGTCTGCGGCGCGGGCGAGGAGGTCGTCGAGGGCGTGCGTCGTCATGCTCGCAACGTATCGCGAGGGTGGCCGGGATCGCCCTCCCCACACCCTCCCCACACCCTCACGCAACCCCGATGCCCAGGCTCGACGACCGGGGCACGACCGTGATCGGGCGCCGTCCTCGCGCCGACCGGCCCTTGACTGCTGCTGAACAAGTGTTTAATACTCTGACTATGAGTTCAGCCGCCGACGATCGAGACCTCACCGCCCGGGCGAGCATCCGCAATGCGGCGCTGCGCCTGTTCGCCGAGGCCGGGCACGACGCGGTCACGGTGCGCGAGATCGCCGCCGCGGCCGGAGTCTCTCCCGGTCTGGTGGTTCACCACTTCGGAAGCAAGGACGGCCTGCGGGCCGCTGTGGACGCCCACGCGGCCGAGTGGTTCGACGCGATCTTCGCCGAGCTGGACGGTGATGACCTCACCGACATGCTGACCGGCGGCACGGCGACCACGTCGGTCGCCGAGGCGTTCGCCCGGGCATTCCCGTCCGGATCCCCGCTGCCGGCATACCTTCGCCGACTGCTCCTCACCAACGATCCGGCAGGGGCAGCGCTCTTCGGCCGCTGGTACGCCACCACCCGGCGAGTGCTGGACACCATGATCGAGGTGGGGGCGGCGCCACCCAGTGCAGACCCCGCCGTCCGCGCGGCGTTCCTGCTGGTCAACGACCTCGCCGTGATCCTGCTGCGCGACCAGATCGCCACCGCCATCGGCGAGGACCCGCTGACCCCGTCCGGTCTCGACCGGTGGGCCAGAGACGTCACCGCCGCGTATACCGGGGGCGCCTTCGTCGCCCCCACGAAGGAGCAACGACCATGACTGACGACGCACCCGTCATCCGCACCGAGGGACTGACCAAGGTCTTCGGCACGGTCCGGGCCCTCGACGGACTCGACCTCACCGTGCGCCCAGGTGAGGTGCACGGCTTCCTCGGGCCCAACGGCGCCGGCAAGTCCACGGCGATCCGCGTCCTGCTCGGACTCATGAAGGCCACCTCCGGCCACGTCGAGCTGTTCGGCGGCGACCCGTGGCGCGACGCGCCGCGCCTGCACGCCCGGCTGGCCTACGTCGCCGGCGACGTCTCCCTCTGGCCGGCCCTGACCGGCGGACAGTGTCTGGACATCCTCGGCGCCACCCAGGGAGTCGTCGACGAGCGGCGCCGCGCCGACCTCATCGACCGGTTCGACCTCGACCCCACCAAACGGGTCCGGGACTACTCCAAGGGCAACCGGCAGAAGGTGGCCCTCATCGCCGCTCTCGCCGCCCACGTGGACCTGCTGGTGCTCGACGAGCCCACGTCCGGCCTCGACCCCATCATGGAGCAGGCCTTCCAGCAGTGCGTTCGCGAGCGGCGCGAGGACGGCGTCACCGTCCTGCTGTCCAGCCACATCATGGGCGAGGTCGAGGTGCTGGCCGACCGGGTCAGCATCATCCGTCGGGGGCGCATCATCACCACCGGCTCGCTCGCCGAGCTGCGTCGACACTCCCGCACCGTCGTCCATGCCGTCACCGTCGAGGAGCCCGGCGGACTCGCGGACACCGACGGGGTCACCGACTACCAGAGCGAGCAGCTCGACGGCCAGACGGACTCCCGCTTCACCATCGATCCCGACCACCTCGACGCCGTGATCGGCCGGCTCCACACGGCCGGCATCCACACCCTCACGGTGACGCCCCCCAGCCTCGACGCGCTGTTCCTGCAGAACTACCAGCAGACCCTGGGGCCGGACGAGTCGCACACCGACGGGAACCTCGCGGAGGCCGCTCGATGAACGCCACCCCGACCGCCACCCCGACCGCCACCGCCGTGGCCGCCTCGGACACCCACGGACTGCGCACCATGCTCGGCATCGCCGCGCACATCCAGCGGCGCAAGGCCCTGATGTGGGTTCTGGTGCTGGGCGCGAGCATGATCGCCACCGCGGCGAGCATCGCCGCCCTCTACGACGCTCCGGCCAAGATCCAGTCCTACGCCGACGCCGTCACGTCGGGCAGCGCCCTGATGGCGATCAACGGCCAGGTCGAGGGCATCGACACCCTCGGAGGCGTGATCCAGGACGAGTTCGGCTTCCTGGCCGCCTTCCTGCTGCCGCTGGTCGGCATCAACCTGGTGGCTCGCGCGACCCGCCTCGAGGAAGAATCCGGTCGGCTCGAGCTGCTGCTCGGCGGCCGTATCGCCCGCCACGAACCCACCCTGGCGGCGCTGCTCGTCGCCACCGCCACGATCCTCGCCACGACCGTGCTGTTCGCTGTCGGGTTGACGGTCACGGGTGTGCCGCTCGCGGGCTCCGTCCTCTACGCGCTCTCACTGGGCGCCCTCGCCTTCGTCTTCGCCGGCCTCGCGGCCCTGATCGCGCAGCTCACGCTCCACTCGCGGGGGGTCTATCTCTGGAGCCTGATCGTCCTCGTCGCCTCGTACGTCCTGCGCGGCGTCGGCGACGTCACCCAGACCTGGGTCACCTGGCTCTCCCCGCTCGGCTGGGCCGAGAAGACCGCGCCGTTCGGGGAGCAGCGGTGGTGGGTCCTGGCCATCCCGCTCGCCGGGGGCCTCGCTCTGGGCGGTGTGGCGCTGTGGTCGGCCGCCCGCCGCGACCTGGCCAGCGCGATGGTGCGCGGCGGCGCCGGACCGGAGCGTGCTGCCGCGCGGCTGCGCGGCCCGGTCGGGCTCGCCATCTGGATCCACCGGCCCGCCACTCTCGGCTGGCTCGCGGGAGCCGTGCTGCTGACCGGCGCGATGGGCGCCCTCGGCCAGCAGCTCGTCGACGCGATGGCCGCCAACCCCGCGCTGGCCGAGGCCATCGGGATCACCCCCCGCGCGCCGGTGGACGGGTTCATCGCGCTCACCCAGCTCTACCTGGCCGTCATCGCCGCGGGATACCTCGTCCAGGCCATCACCACCCTGCGAACCGAGGAGGCCGACGGCCGCCTCGAGACGAGGCTCTCCGGGACCCTGTCGCGGGTCCGCTGGCTCGGCTCGCACGCGCTGGTCGTGGTCGGTGGCCTCCTCGTGATCGTGCTCGGCGCATCACTCGTCCTCGGCCTCGCGACAGCGCTGTCGGTCGGCGACACGGCAGAACTCGGCGCCACCCTCGGGTCCGGGCTGGCCTACCTCCCGGCCGAGCTCGTGCTTGCCGCGCTGGCCCTGGCGCTCTACGGCATACGTCCTCGTCTCCTGGGGTTCGCATGGGTCGGTTTCGCGGTGATGATGTTCATCGCCTTCCTCGGCCCCGGTCTGAAGCTGAGCCAGTGGGCGCTCGACCTCTCACCGACCACGCACGTGGGCAACCCCCCGCTCGGTGCAGTCCAGACCACCGCGCTCCTGCTGATGACCGGCATCGCGGTGGTCGTCACCACGGTCGGCTTCGCAGCCTTCCGCAGGCGCGGAGTGCCCCAGCGCTAGGAGGACGGATTTTCCCGCCGCACACCCGGCGGCATACCCTCGCGGCCATGACCACTGCGACCACCCCGACGATCGGCGTGCTCGCCGTGCAGGGCGACGTGCGAGAGCACCTCGTCGCGTTGCGCGAGCTCGGGGCAGAGGCGATCACCGTCCGGCGCCCCGAGGAGGTCGCCCGGGTCGACGGCATCATCATCCCCGGCGGGGAGTCGACGGTGATGGACAAGCTCGTCCGCGCGTTCGGGCTGCGCGAGCCACTGTGCCGCCGCCTCGAGGAGGGCCTGCCCGCCTTCGGGTCGTGTGCCGGGATGATCATGCTCGCCGACCGGATCGCGGACGGACGACCCGACCAGCAGACCCTCGGCGGGCTCGACATCACCGTGCGCCGCAACGCCTTCGGCCGGCAGGTCGACTCCTTCGAGCAGGAGCTCGACTACGCCGGGTTCGACCGCCCGGTGCACGCCGTCTTCATCCGCGCGCCGTGGGTGGAGCAGGCCGGTGACGACGTCGAGGTGCTCGCCCGCGTGGACGGCGGGCCGGCCGCCGGTAGGATCGTGGCGGTTCGGCAGGGAAACGTGATGGCGACCTCGTTCCACCCGGAGGTGGACCGGGACCGACGGATCCACGCCGAGTTCGTCGAGATCGTCCGATCGCACGCCAGAAACCGAACGTGAGGGAACCTGAATGAGCGGCCACTCCAAATGGGCCACCACGAAGCACAAGAAGGCGGCCATCGACGCCAAGCGAGGCAAGCTCTTCGCCAAGCTCATCAAGAACATCGAGGTGGCCGCCCGGCAGGGTGGCGGCGACCTCGCGGGCAACCCGACCCTCTTCGACGCCGTCCAGAAGGCGAAGAAGACCTCGGTGCCCAACGACAACATCGATCGCGCCGTCAAGCGTGGCTCGGGCGTCGAGGCGGGCGCGGCCGACTGGCAGACGATCTGGTACGAGGGCTACGCCCCCAACGGGGTCGCGGTCCTCATCGAGTGCCTCAGCGACAACCGGAACCGGGCCGCGGCCGAGGTGCGCATCGCGCTGACCCGCAACGGGGGCCAGCTGGCCGACCCCGGCTCGGTGTCCTACGTCTTCAACCGCAAGGGCGTCGTCACGGTGCTCAAGACGGAGCGGACCGAGGACGAGCTGCTCGAGGTCGTGCTCGAGGCGGGCGCCGAGGAGATCAACGACAACGGCGACACGTGGGAGATCATCTCCGAGGCCACCGACTTCGTCGCGGTCCGTGAGGCCCTCCAGCAGGCGGGCGTGGACTACGAGTCCGCCGAGGCCGCGTTCGTGCCGAACCTGCAGGTCCCGCTCGACCTCGACGGCGCGCGGAAGATGATCCGCGTCGTCGACGCGCTCGAGGACAGCGACGACGTGCAGAACGTCTTCGTCAACGGCGACATCCCCGACGACGTGCTCGCCGAGCTCGAGGACGATGAGGACTGACGAGGACTGAAGGTCGTCGCCCGCCCCGGGCGATGAACCGGAGGCACGCCGACGACCGGCGTGCCTCCCGTCTTTGTCGGACGAGAGGGTTACCGTTGAGCCGAACACCTGTTCGGACCGACTCTCGTGCCGGCCCGGGCGTCGTCCGCTCCCGAGCCGTTGGAGGTATGCCGTGCGCGTCCTCGCCGTGGACCCCGGCCTCACCCGCTGTGGTGTCGGTGTCGTCGACGGCGTCCCCGGCCGGAAGCTGACGCTCGTCGAGGTCGGGGTCATCCGCACGCCCGCCGGTGACGCGACGCCGAAGCGGCTCGTCGCGCTCGAGGACGAGATGCGGCTCTGGTTCGAGCGGCACCGGCCGGAGTCGGTCGCGATCGAGCGGGTCTTCGCCGACACCAACGTCTCGACGGTGATGGGCACCGCGCAGGTGACGGGCATCGTCATGATGCTCGCGGAGCGGCGGGGCCTGCCCGTCACGCTGCACACCCCGACCGAGGTCAAGGCCGCGGTGAGCGGCAGCGGGCGCGCCGACAAGGCGCAGGTCACCACGATGGTCACCCGGTTGCTCGGGCTCGAGACCGCCCCCAAGCCGGCCGACGCCGCCGACGCCCTCGCGCTCGCCATCTGCCACGTCTGGCGCGGTGGCACCCAGACCCGCCTGGCCGAGGCGGCGGCGGCCCACGGTGGGCGGCCCGGCACGATCCCGACCCGCGCGCCTCGGTCCGGCGCTGCGGCCGCAGCGCCCCGCACCACCGCCCGCCGCGCCACCGCGACGAGGCGGCCGTCCACGCCGGCTGCCGCCGCCCTTCCCCCCTCGCCCCCGACCACCCGTGGAGTCACCGACCGATGATCGCCTCGCTCGCTGGAACGGTCCTCAAGGCCGGCCTCGACTCCGTCGTCCTCGGCGTCGGGGGAGTCGGCATGCTCGTCCACACGACGCCGGGCACCGCCGCCGCGGTCCGGGTCGGCACGCCTGCCGAGCTCGCGACGACCCTCGTCGTGCGGGAGGACTCGCTGACGCTCTACGGGTTCGCCACCGACGACGAGAAGCACGTCTTCGAGACGGTCCAGACCGTGTCGGGGGTCGGGCCCCGGCTCGCCCTCGCCGTCCTCGCCGTGCACTCCCCGGCCGCGGTCCGGATCGCCCTCGGGTCCGGCGACCTCGCGGCGCTGATGAAGGTCCCCGGCATCGGCAAGAAGGGCGCCGAGCGCCTCGTCCTCGAGCTGCGCGACAAGCTGGGCGCCCTGCCCGGCGCGGTGGGGGAGACGACCCCCGCTCCGGCCGGCGGCGGGGCGGCCTGGCGCGACCAGGTCCGCGAGGCCCTCGTCGGGCTCGGCTGGACCGTCCGCCAGGCCGACGACGCCCTCGACAAGGTGGCCCGGCGCGCCGACGAGGGCGCCAGCGTCTCCGCGCTGCTGCGGGCCGCACTGCAGGAGCTCGGCCGATGAGCGACCCAGCCCGCGGCGCGGGGCGGGGCCCCACTGTCTGGAGCCTCGGGCCCGAGGGGGCCGATGACGGATCCTTCGACGCGACGGCCCGCATCATCGACCCCGAGGTCGACCCCGACGAGCGCCAGGTCGAGGCGGCCCTCCGGCCGAAGCGGCTCGACGACTTCCCCGGCCAGGACCGCGTCCGGCAGCAGCTCGGGCTCGTCCTCGAGGCCGCCCGCCGGCGCGGCACCCCACCCGACCACGTCCTGCTGTCCGGGCCGCCCGGGCTCGGCAAGACGACCCTTGCGATGATCGTCGCCAGCGAGCTCGAGCAGCCGATCCGGATCACGTCGGGCCCCGCCATCCAGCACGCCGGCGACCTCGCCTCCGTGCTGTCCTCGCTCGCCGAGGGCGAGGTGCTCTTCCTCGACGAGATCCACCGGATGTCCCGGTCCGCGGAGGAGATGCTCTACCTCGCGATGGAGGACTTCCGCGTCGACGTCATCATCGGCAAGGGACCGGGGGCGACCGCGATCCCGCTCGAGCTGCCGCCCTTCACCGTGGTCGGGGCGACGACCCGCGCCGGGCTGCTGCCGGCGCCGCTGCGCGACCGCTTCGGCTTCACCGGGCACCTCGACTTCTACGAGGCCGCCGACCTCGTCACCATCCTGCGCCGCTCCACCGGCCTGCTCGGTCTCGAGGCCGACGACGACGGCATCCGCGAGATCGCGCTGCGCTCACGAGGCACCCCCCGCATCGCCAACCGCCTCCTGCGCCGGGTCCGCGACTGGTCGCAGGTGCACGGTGACCACCGGGTCACCCACGCCGCCGCCCGACAGGCCCTGCGCCTCTTCGACGTCGACGAGCGCGGCCTCGACCGGCTCGACCGCGCCGTGCTCGAGGCCCTGTGCCGCCGGTTCCGGGGCGGGCCGGTGGGGCTGTCGACGCTCGCGGTCGCCGTGGGGGAGGAGCCCGACACCGTCGAGACGGTGGCCGAGCCGTTCCTCGTCCGCGAGGGCTTCATGGTGCGCACACCCCGCGGCCGGGCGGCCTCCGGCCTGGCCTGGGCCCACCTCGGGCTCACGCCACCACCCGATGCGCAGGGGGTCTGGTCAGCGACCCTGCCCATCGACGAGATCGGTGGCGGACGTCTCGGGAGCTGACCCGCACCCGTGCCGTGCACGTCCGGGACGGCATACGCGCCCCCGACGCGACGGGCCGGACCGGCTCCCCGATGCGGCGCGCTCGTTCTGACAAACTGCGGGTGCGGCCGTAGACTCCTGCGGGCACCCCCGCCGCTCTCGCGGCACTTTCTGGTGCCTCCGGACGTTCAGCCGGCATCCACGCACACCTGGGGCGTCGACGGCTGCCCGGGACCGAAGAACGAAGGACTGAGTTTGTGATGGGAACGATCGGGAACCTCGCCCCCGCGGCGGACACGGCCGGCTCCGGGTACGGGGGTCTGCTGATCCTCGGGCTGCCGCTCCTGCTGCTGGGCTGGCTCTTCTTCACCAACAGCCGGCGCACCAAGGCGATGCGGGCCTTCAGCAGCTCGCTCGCCGTCGGCGACAAGGTCGTCACCTCATCCGGTCTCTTCGGGACCGTCCGCCACCTCGACGACACGAGCGCGTGGCTCGAGGTCAGCGACGGCGTCACGCTGCGGTTCGACCGCCGGGCGGTCTCGATGAAGCAGGCCGAGCCCTCCGGGGTCTCCGGGGTCTCCGGGGTCTCGGACGTCGCTGACGACCGGCCCACCGAGCCGGGTCAGTGAGCCGGCCCGTGGCCAGGAGCTCCACCAGGAAGTCGGCGTCGCGCAGCCTCGTCGCCCTGCTCGTCCTCATCCTCGGTCTCGGCGCCCTCGCCGGCGGCATGGCGGTCTGGGGATCGGGTCAGCTGACTCCCCGCCTCGGTCTCGACCTCGAGGGTGGCACCGAGCTCGTCCTCCAGCCGGTCCTCGTCGGCAACGAACAGGTGAACGAGGGTCAGGTCAACCAGGCCGTCGACATCATCCGGCAGCGGATCGACGCCAACGGCGTCTCCGAGGCCGAGATCTCGACCCAGGGCGGCACGAACATCGTCGTGTCGATCCCGGGCACCCCCTCGCCCGAGCAACTCGACGCGATCCGCAAGCCGTCGCAGCTGCGCTTCCGCGCCGTCTTCGTCCAGGACGTGAGCGCGCCGACGACCTCGGTCGACCCGTCCGGCACCCCGACGCCGTCCGGCACCGCCACGACACCGGCGACCGGCACACCCACCGCCACGGCGACCACGCCGGCTGCGACCACCCCGGGCGCGACCACCCCGGCCGCGACGTCGAGCACCACCGCCGCCAACGGCGTGGTGCCCGAGGCCTTCCGCGCGGCGACGACCGCGCCGACGACGACCGCCGCCACGCCGGCTCCGACGACGACCGCGACCGCGACTGTTCCGGCCACGCCCGCCCCCGCCGCGACGACCCCCGCCCCCGCCGCCCCGGCCCTGACGCCGGCCGAGCAGGAAGCCGCCCTCGCGACCGAGGTGTCCGCCGATCTCGTCCAGCTCGGCACCGACAAGGCCAAGGCCGACGAGTCGGCCGCCAAGGTCGCCAAGGAGTTCCTCGCCCTCGACTGCACCCAGCCGGGCGCGCTCGAGAAGGTCGTCGACGACCCGGCCGAGCCGATGGCGACGTGCTCCGACGACGGCTTCACCAAGTACATCCTCGGCCCCGTCGAGATCGACGGCTCCGAGATCGCCGACGCGACGAGCGGCTACCAGCCGGGCCCCAACGGCGCCCCGACCTCCATCGTCGAGGTCTCCCTCTCGTTCAAGGACGCGGGCAAGGCGAAGTTCGCCGAGGTGACCAAGCGGCTCTACGGGATGCGGGGCCAGACGCCCAAGGACCAGTTCGCCGTCGTCCTCGACAAGCAGGTCATCACCGCACCCCGCGCGGAGGCCGTCATCACCGACGGACGCGCCTCGATCACCGGCTCCTTCACGATCGACTCGGCCAAGGCGCTCGCCCAGCAGCTGAAGTTCGGCGCCCTGCCGATCTCCTTCGCGCTCCAGACCCAGGACGACATCACCCCCCAGCTCGGTGACGAGCAGCTCCGCCTCGGCCTGCTCGCCGGAGCGATCGGCCTGCTCCTCGTCGTCATCTACTCGCTCTTCCAGTACCGCGCCCTCGGCCTGGTCACCGTCGCCTCGCTCGTCGTGGCCGGCGCCCTGACCTACCTCACGGTCACGGTCCTCGGCACGGCCATCGGCTTCCGCCTGACGCTCGCCGGTGTCACCGGCCTCATCGTCGCGATCGGTGTGACCGCAGACAGCTTCATCGTCTACTTCGAGCGCATCCGGGACGAGGTCCGCGACGGGCGCCCGCTCACCGCGGCCGTCGAGACCGGTTGGAAGCGGGCTCGGCGCACGATCATCGCGGCCGACGCGGTGAACTTCATCGCCGCGCTCGTGCTCTACTTCCTCGCCTCGAGCAACGTGCGGGGCTTCGCCTTCACGCTCGGCCTGACGACGCTCATCGACCTGCTCGTCGTCATCATGTTCACCCACCCGATGGTGCGGCTGCTCGCCCGCACCGAGTTCTTCGGCAACGGGCACAAGTGGTCCGGACTCGACCCCCAGCGTCTCGGCGCGAAGGAGAGTCCGCGCTACCGCGGCCGCGGCCAGTTCGGGGCGCCCCGCCCCTCCGGCGCCACCACCCGCACGACCCGTCCGATCGAGGGGAAGGCCTGATGATCAACTTCTCGCAGTTCGGCAACGACCTCTACACCGGTCGACGCTCGATCGACTTCATCAAGCGCCAGAAGACCTGGTATGCCGTCTCCGCCGTGCTCATCGCGCTGGCCCTCGTCGGCCTCTTCGCCCGTGGGCTCAACTTCGGCATCGAGTTCAGCGGTGGCTCCGAGTTCCGGGTCCAGGGCGTGACCAACACCCAGGGCTACGAGGAGAAGGCACAGTCCGCCGTCGGAGACGCCGGCATCCGGGGCAACGTCGTGTCGACGGTCGTCGGGCAGAACACCGTCCGCGTCCAGACCGAGGCCGCTGCCGACCGGACGGCCGAGGCGAAGACCGCGCTCTCCTCCGCGTTCGGCGTCGAGCCGGGCGCGGTGAGCGCCTCGCTCATCGGTCCGAGCTGGGGGGAGACGGTCAGCCAACAGGCGATCCGCGGCCTCATCGTCTTCCTCGTCCTCGTGACGATCGTGATGGCCCTCTACTTCCGGACGTGGAAGATGGCCGTCGCGGGTCTCGTGGCCCTGCTGCACGACCTCGTCATCACCGTCGGGATCTACGCCCTCTTCGGGTTCGAGATCACGCCGTCGTCGATGATCGGCTTTCTCACGATCCTCGGCTACTCCCTCTACGACACCGTCGTCGTCTTCGACAAGGTGCGGGAGAACACGGCGGAGGCCTTCGCCACGCGCCGGATGACCTACACGCAGGCGGCCAACCTCGCCGTCAACCAGACGCTCGTCCGGTCGATCAACACGACCGTCGTCGCGCTGCTCCCGATCGCAGCCATCCTCGTCGTCGGCTTCACGCTGCTCGGCCCGGGCACGCTGCTCGACCTCTCGCTCGCCCTCTTCATCGGCATCGGGGTCGGCGCCTACTCCTCGATCTTCATCGCGACGCCGCTGCTCGTCGACCTGCGCCGCAAGGAGCCGGCCGTGCAGGAGCTCGAGGCCTACGTCGCCAAGCACGCGCCCAGGCCGCGCCCGGTCGCCGACGACTCCGGCGCCTCTGCCGACCGGGACGCTCGCGGCGGTCGGGACGACGAGCTCGCCCCGAGCGGCGTGGGTGCCGGGTCCCGCGCAGCCGACGCGCTGGAGCCGGGCGCGCCGCGACCGGTCCACAAGTACGTCCAGGCAGGGCCGCGCAACCAGCCCAAGCGCCCGCCCAAGTCGAAGCGCTGACGGCGTGAGCGGCATACCCGCCGATCGGGAGGCCACGTCCGCGCAGCTGTCCGAGCTCGTCTCGGGGCTGCTTCGCGACGTTCCGGACTTCCCCTCGCCGGGGATCCTCTTCAAGGACTTCACGCCGTTGCTTGCGGACGGGCCCGCCTTCGGGCTGCTCGTGCGCGACGCCGCGCGCCGCTACGCCGGGCAGGTCGACGTCGTCGTCGGGATCGAGGCGCGCGGGTTCATCATCGGCGCGGCGGTCGCCTACGAGCTCGGCCTCGGCATGGTGCCGGTCCGCAAGGCCGGCAAGCTCCCGGGGGAGACGTTGACCGAGTCCTACGCCCTCGAGTACGGCACCGCGGCGATCGAGGTGCATGCCGACTCGTTCGTCGACGGCCAGCGCGTCCTCGTCATCGACGACGTCCTCGCCACCGGTGGCACCGCCGAGGCCGCCTGCCTGCTCGTGGAGCGCGCGGGCGCCACGGTCACCGCGGTCGAGGTCGTCCTCGAGCTGGCGTTCCTCCACGGCCGCTCGCGTCTCGACGGCCGGACCGTGCACGCCGTGCTCACGGTCTGACAACCGCACCGCCTACACTCGGCGCATGAGCGAGGAAGTCCGAAACGAGCTGTCGACGCCCTCGCGGGTGCGGGCCCGGTTCGCGCGCTTCGGCGCCACCCGCACGGGTGGCAACCCGGTCCTCGAGCCGCTCATGACCGCGGTCCGGCAGAACCACCCCAAGGCCGACCTGTCCGTCATCGAGCGCGCCTACGCTGCCGCGGAGCGCGCCCACGAGGGGCAGATGCGCAAGAGCGGTGACGCCTACATCACCCACCCGCTCGCGGTCACGACGATCCTCGCCGAGCTCGGCATGACGCCCCCGACCCTGGCAGCGGCGCTGCTGCACGACACGGTCGAGGACACCGACTACGGCCTCGAGGAGCTGCGCGCGGACTTCGGCGACGAGATCGCGATGCTCGTCGACGGGGTCACCAAGCTTGACAAGGTGACCTACGGCGAGGCCGCCCAGGCCGAGACCGTCCGCAAGATGGTCATCGCGATGGCCCGTGACATCCGGGTGCTCGTCATCAAGCTCGCGGACCGGCTGCACAACGCGCGCACGTGGCGCTACGTCTCGCCCGAGTCTGCGGCCCGCAAGGCCAACGAGACCCTCGAGATCTACGCCCCGCTCGCGCATCGGCTCGGGATGAACACGATCAAGTGGGAGCTCGAGGACCTCAGCTTCGCGACGCTCTATCCGAAGGTCTACGACGAGATCGTCCGGCTCGTCGCCGAGCGGGCGCCGGCGCGGGAGGAGTACCTCGCGGGCGTGCGTGACCAGGTCACCGAGGACCTCACCGCGGCCAAGATCAAGGCGGTCGTCACCGGCCGACCGAAGCACTACTACTCCGTCTACCAGAAGATGATCGTGCGCGGGCGTGACTTCGAGGAGATCTACGACCTCGTCGCGGTGCGCGTCCTCGTCGAGACGGTGCGCGACTGCTACGCCGCGCTCGGTGCCCTCCACTCGCGCTGGAACCCGGTGCCGGGCCGGTTCAAGGACTACATCGCGATGCCGAAGTTCAACATGTACCAGTCGCTCCACACGACGGTCATCGGGCCGCAGGGCAAGCCCGTCGAGATCCAGATCCGCACGCACACGATGCACCGCCGCGCCGAGTACGGCGTCGCGGCCCACTGGAAGTACAAGGACCGGGCGAGCGGCGGGGGAGCGCGGCCCGGCGAGTCGGCCCCGGTCAACGACATGGCCTGGCTGCGCCAGCTGCTCGACTGGCAGCGCGAGACCGAGGACCCCGGCGAGTTCCTCGACTCGCTGCGCTTCGAGATGGGCAGCAGCGAGGTCTACGTCTTCACGCCCAAGGGCTCGGTCGTCGGCCTGCCCGTCGGGGGTACACCGGTCGACTTCGCGTATGCCGTCCACACCGAGGTCGGCCACCACTGCATCGGCGCCCGTGTCAACGGCCGCCTCGTCCCGCTCGAGTCGACCCTCGAGAACGGCGACGTCGTCGAGGTCCTCACCTCCAAGGCCGACGGCGCCGGGCCGTCACGCGACTGGCTCCAGTTCGTCAAGAGCCCCCGCGCGCGCAACAAGATCAAGCAGTGGTTCTCCAAGGAGCGCCGCGAGGAGGCGATCGACGCCGGCAAGGAGGGCATCGCCAAGGCGATGCGCAAGCAGAACCTCCCGCTCCAGCGCCTGATGAGCCACGACTCGATGACCGCCGTCGCGACCGACCTGCGTTACCAGGACATCGAGGCGCTGTATGCCGCTGTCGGCGAGGGACACGTCTCGGCCCAGCACGTCGTCAGCCGGGTCGTCACGGCGATGGGTGGCGTCGACGGCGCCACGGAGGACCTCGCCGAGGCCACGGTGCCGACACGCGCGGCCGCACGCCGACGGTCGGGAGACCCCGGGGTCGTCGTCGTCGGCACGGCCGATGTGTGGGTCAAGCTGGCGAAGTGCTGCACGCCGGTGCCGGGCGACCCGATCCTCGGCTTCGTCACCCGCGGCAACGGGGTCTCGGTGCACCGGGTCGACTGCACGAACGCCGACCAGCTGACGGCCAACCCCGACCGGCTCATCGACGTCGAGTGGGCGCCGAGCTCGGCGAGCGTCTTCCTCGTCCAGCTCCAGGTCGAGGCGCTCGACCGCAACCGGCTGCTCAGCGACGTGACGCGGGTGCTGTCCGACCAGCACGTCAACATCCTGTCGGCGTCGGTGCAGACCTCGCGCGACCGGGTGGCGATCTCCCGGTTCACCTTCGAGATGGGCGACCCGGCCCACCTCGACCACGTCGTCAAGGCGGTCCGCAAGATCGACGGCGTCTTCGACGTCTACCGGGTCAACGGCGGCAAGTCCACCAACTAGCCCCCCCGTCGAGTGCGCATTTTCCCCGCCCCCAGACGGACGAAAATGGGCACTCGACCTTCCAGTCGAGTGCCCACTTTCTAACGCCGCGTCCAAGTGGGGAGAAAGTGAGCACTCGACGGGGAAGGTCAGCCGCCGAACTCGGCAACGCCGGCACGGGCCTGGTCGAGCCAGGCCTGACGAGCCTCGAGCGCCTCCCGGGCCTTCTTGACCTTGCCCGCGTTGCCCGACGCCTCGGCCCTGCTCAGGTCGCTCTCGAGGTCGGCGACCGCCCTCTCGAGCTGGTCCACCATGGCCTGCGCCCGGGCGGCGGCCTCGGGGTTGACCGACTTCCAGCGCTTCTCGTCGGCGTCGCGCACCGTCTGCTCGACCCGGCGCATCGCCTTCTCGACCCGCTCCATGTCCGCGCGGGGCACCTTGCCGGCGGCGTCCCACTTGTCCTGGATAGCCCGCAGCTGGCCCTTGGCCTTCTCGAGGTCCGTCACCGGGAGGATCGCCTCCGCCTCGACGAGCAGGGCCTCCTTGACCTCCAGGTTGCCCTTGTAGGACTCCTCCTCAGCCGCGACGAGCGCGTCCTTGGCGGCGAAGAAGCCGTCCTGGGCCGCCTTGAAGCGCGCCCACAGCTTGTCGTCGTCGGTACGCGACGCACGCCCGGCTCCGCGCCACTCGTCCATGAGGCGCTTGAAGGCCCCAGCCGTCGCGGCCCAGTCCGTGCTCGTGCTCAGCCGCTCGGCATCGGCGACGAGACGCTCCTTGGCCGCCTTGGCGTCCGCGTGGGCCGCGTCGAGCCCGGCGAAGTGCCCGCGGCGCGCCTTGTCGAAGCCGTTGCGGGCCGCGCTGAAGCGCTGCCACAGGTTGGACTCGCTCTCACGGTCGAGACGGGTGGAGCTGCGCTGGTGCTGCTTCCACTCGTCGAGCAGCTCCCGCATCCGGGCGCCGCTCGTCTTCCACTGGACCTTGTTCTCCGGCTGGGACGCGATCGCCTCGGCCTCGGCCACGATCCGCTCACGCTCGGCGGTGGCCGCGACCCGGGCCGCCGCTCGCTGCTGCTGCTCCACGCTGCGCTTGGCGCCGATGCTGGCCCGGATCACGTCGAGCTTCGACGCCAGAGCCTCGAGGTCCCCGACGACCGAGGCGTCCGTGACCTGGGCGGTCAGCGTCTTCAGGCCGTCGGCGATGTCCTTGGAGGAGACCTCCGGCTGCTCGGCGCGCTGCTCGAGCAGGACGGCGGAGGCGAAGAGCTCGTCGTACTTACGGGCGAAGTAGGTCAGCGCCTGCTCGTCGCTCGCACCCGGGTAGGAGCCGACCTCCTTCTCACCCTCGGGGGTGCGGACGAAGACGGTGCCGCTCTCGTCGACCCGGCCGAAGGCCGCGGAGGCCGAGTGGTCGGTCGTGATGAGGGCCGGGACGGCCGGGGTGACCGGGTGCGGCGCTACCCGAGGCATCGCCGCAGGGGTCGGGATCGCACTCGGCTTCGGCGGCGCCGGGGTCGCGGGCGCCGGCTCGGCCGGAGCCTCACCCTCGGTCGAGCTGACCGACGACATCGCCTCGGCGAGCTCGAGATCCGCAGCGGTGGGGGCTGCCTCCGTCGACGGCTGCGGGGTCTGCGACAACTCGCCCGACTCGGGCGTCTGGCTCTCGTCGGTCGGGTCGGGCGTCTGGACCTGGTCGGTCTCGGGGGAGCTCATGTCTGTCATTTCTTCTCCGTGACGTCGACGCTGACGATGCTGATCGGCGAGACGGGGGTCCCGTCGGTCGTCTGCGGGGGGAGGGCCGCGTTCGCCGCGATCTTGTCGACGATGTCCAGACCGGACGTGACCTTCCCGAAGATCGTGTATCCGCCGCCATCCGTGGGCAACTGGGAATCCTTGTAGGTGATGAAGAACTGGCCACCGTTGCTGTTCGGGTCGCTGGTGCGGGCCATGGCCAGGGTTCCAGCCGGGTACTTACCGTCGGCGGGGGCGTTCTCGATGCCGAAGGTGTAGCCGGGCCCACCCGAGCCGGTGCCGGTCGGGTCGCCGCACTGGAGCACGAAGATGCCCGAGGTCGTCACCCGGTGGCACGGGCTGGGCGCCCAGTACTTCTCCTTGGCGAGGTTGACGAAGGAGGCCACCGTCTGGGGCGCCTTGGTCCCGTCGAGCTCGAACTCCATCGTCCCGCACGTGGTCGTCACCTTGGCGGCGAAGGTCTTCCCGGCGGCGGTTGCCTTGTCGGGCACCGTCTTCAGCTCCTTCGGGGTGGCCTGCAGCGCGGGCGGCGTCGTGCAGCCGGCCGCGAGCTTCTGACCCTCCTTGAGGCCGCCCGCCTGGCTCGTCGCGGCGTCGGCCGGGGCCGTCGACGAGGCGGCCGGGGTGGTCGTCGCGCTGTCGGGGATCAGCTTCGGCACGACGATGACCGCCGCGATGATGAGAATGACCGCGAGGATCACTCCGAAGACCTGCTTGTCGCGTGTCGAGTCGCCGACGGGCGGCTTGGCGGTCTTCTGCTTCTCCTCGTAGCGGCGGCGCGCTCGGGCGCGCTCCTGCTCCTTGGTCACAAATACTCCTCGAACGGGGCGTGCGGGATCACACCGGTGCGTCCGGTCATTTTATGGACAGGCGCACAGGCGAACGTACCCGCCCGGGTCACGAGTCCGTGACATCTGCAGACCCGTGGCTCCGGAGACCGTCGCGGATCGTGCCACCGGGCCGTCCCACCGGGCCGTCCCACCGGGCCGTTCCCGGCGCCCCTACTAGGCTCCCATCGTGCTGACCATCGCCTTCCCTGCCCAGGCCTTCGACACCAACTGCTACGTCCTCGCCCCAGCGGCGGGGGAGGAGTGCGTCATCGTCGACCCGGGCATCGGCGTCGAGGACACCCTGCGTGAGGTGCTCGCCGAGCACCGGCTCCGGCCGGCGGCGGTCCTGCTCACCCACGGTCACCTCGACCACGTCTACGCCGTCACGCCGGTATGCGGCGCCGACACGGCCGCCTACATCCACCGTGCCGACCGCTACCGCCTCGACGACCCGCTCGGGCAGACCCGCCCGGAGCTGCTCGCCATGCTCGAGCGCCAGTTCGGCCGTCGTGCGACGTGGACCGACCCGACGAACGTCGTCGAGATCGAGGACCGCGCCCGCCTCACCCTCGCGGGTCTCGACATCGAGGTGCTGCACGCCCCGGGCCACACGGAGGGCTCGGTCATGTTCGGGCTCGACCGGGTCCCCGACGGGTTGCCCGACGACCTCGGCATCGACCGGACGATGCTGTCCGGTGACGTCCTCTTCGCAGGGTCGATCGGCCGCACCGACCTGCCGGGGGGAGACCCGGCCGCGATGGCGCGCAGCCTGCGCGACGTCGTCCTCCCGCTCGCCGACAGCACGCTCGTCCTCCCGGGACACATGCAGGCGACGACGATGGCCCAGGAGCGGGCCACGAACCCCTACCTGAAAGACTTTCCGGCATGAGCACCGCCACCCCGAGGCCCGCCCAGACGAAGGTGACGCCGATCAGCGGCTTCCCCGAGTTCCTCCCGAGCGAGCGGATCGTCGAGCAGCGCTTCCTCGACGTCATCCGCGAGACCTTCGAGCTGCACGGCTTCTCCTCGGTCGAGACGCGATCCGTCGAACCGATCGAGCGGCTGAGCGCCCAGGGCGAGGACGCCGACAAGGAGATCTACGCCGTCTCACGCCTCGCCGGTGGGGACGAGGGGCCCAAGTGGGGCCTGCACTTCGACCTGACGGTGCCCTTCGCCCGCTACGTCCTGGAGAATGCCGGGAAGCTCGCCTTCCCCTTCCGGCGCTACCAGATCCAGAAGGCCTGGCGTGGGGAGCGCCCCCAGGAGGGCCGCTACCGGGAGTTCACCCAGGCCGACATCGACGTCGTCGACGTCGGCACCCTCTCCTCGCACTTCGAGGCCGAGATGCCGCTCGTCATCGCCGACGTCTTCAGCCGCTTCCCGGTCGGCGACTTCGTCATCCAGGTCAACAACCGCAAGATCCCCAGCGGGTTCTACGAGGGGATCGGCCTCACCGACGTCATCGGCACCCTGCGCATCGTCGACAAGCTCGACAAGATCGGCCCCGACAGGGTGCGCTCGCTGCTCGTCGACAACGGCGCCACCCCCGAGCAGGCCGACCAGTGTCTCGCCCTCGCCGCGATCCGTACCGAGGGCCTCGGCTTCGTCGAGCAGGTCCGCGCCCTCGGCGTGGAGCACCCCCTGCTCGAGGAGGGTCTCGACACCCTGGCGGACGTCATCCGGACCGGGATGGCGCACGCACCGGGTCGGCTCGTCGCCGACCTGCGGATCGCCCGCGGCCTGGACTACTACACGGGCACGGTCTACGAGACCCAGTTCGTCGGCCACGAGGAGTGGGGCTCGTTCTGCTCCGGGGGCCGTTACGACGCGCTCGCCAGCGACGGCCGGACGACCTACCCGGGCGTCGGGATCTCGATCGGGGTGACCCGCATCCTCGGCCTGCTCATCGGTCGCGGTCTCGTCACCGCCTCGCGCTCGACCCCTGCCGCGGTCCTTGTCGCGCTCAAGGACGACGACTCGCGCGACGAGGCTGTCGCGGTGGCGACCGCCCTGCGCCGCCGGGGCATCTCGTGTGAGGTGGCGTCGTCGGCCGCGCGCTTCGGCAAGCAGATCCGCTACGCCGAACGGCGCGGCATCCCCTTCGTCTGGTTCGCCGGCGTGGGGGAGAGCGGCGACGAGGTCAAGGACATCCGCACCGGCGAGCAGGTCGCCGCCGACCCGCAGACGTGGTCGCCCGCCGCCGAGGACCGCACCGCTGCCGTCACGCGCACCGACGGCTGAGCCCACCGCACGGCTGAGCCCACCGCCCTCAGGCCCGACCCTCAGCGTGGCGGGGGCCGCAGTCCGTGGTTGCGCAGCTCGAGCGTGGCGAGGGCCCGGATCACCTCGGGGTCCCGACGGCGCCAGGCGCCGGCCGGGTCCGCGCTGATCCGCGCCAGGGCCGTCATCGGCTGGTTGGCCATCGCCCGCAGGGCGAAGAGGTCGAGGTCCTCGTTGCTGTCGATGAAGCGCTGGGCGCTCGTGGCCCGGCGGACGAACCGCCCGCGCAGCAGCAGCCACACCCCCGCGACGAGCAGGATCGGGACGAGGGCGGTGATCCACCCGGCGACGAGCGCGAGCGTCCCGATCGTCGAGGACATGGTGGTGCCGGCCGTCTGCAGCGTCGTCCCCGAGCCGGCGGCCTGGACGAGCCAGTCCCGCATCGACCCCCCGACGAACGGCAGCTGCTGGGCCTGCGTGCCGGCACCGGTGAGGGCGTCGTGCACCGAGGTCCCGGCCCGGCTGATCGAGTCGGCGGGCGTCTGCAGCTCGGCGATGAGGTCGTGGACCGCCCGGCCCACCCAGGCCCAGACGCCCACCCAGAGCAGGACGAGCACGTCGGCGACGAGCTGTCGGCTCCGACGGGCCGACGTGTCCGCGTAGAGCTTCATGGCGTCTCCCTCGTCATCCGGCCGGCGTGCGCGGTCGGGCCACCCTACGCGGACGCCGCGTACGAGAGCGCGTAGAGCAGGACGATGAAGGGGCCCTGGAGGAGATAGAGGGACGCGAGAGCGAGGGTGAAGCCCACGGCATACCCCCGGGTCTGCGGGGGGAGCAGCCCGGCGAGGCCGAGCAGGATCGCGATGCCGGTCGCGACGTCGCGGCTCTCCGGGAAGGGACGCACGGAGCGCCCCACGGTGTCGAAGACGTGGTAGCAACCCACCGCCGCCGCGATCCCGAGCCACCGCTGGGTCCGCCGGCCCACGGGCTCGAGCGTGCGGGCCGCCGCGACCGTCCCCAGCGGAGGGCCGAGGTCCAGCGGCTCGAGCGGGTCGAGTGGAGCAAGCGGGTCGAGGGGCCGGACGGGCGGCCGACGCAGCCGAGCGGGGTCGGCGGTCGGGCGCCGGAGCGGGACCGGTGGCAGGAGGTCGTCCATCACCCGACTCTCCCCCGACGCACACACCCCCGTGGGATTCGTCCACAGGCGCCGGCCCCGGTGTCGGCGTGGCTAGAGTTGGCTCGCCGGTCGGTCCCCGACCGGCGCGGGGCCCGACGACGGAGTCGTGGCTCACCGCTCAGATCCGTGAACGAAGGATGGGCACACCCATGAAGGTCGGCATTCCCCGCGAGGTCAAGAACCACGAGTACCGCGTTGCCCTGACGCCCGTGGGAGCCCACGAGCTGACCGAGCACGGGCACGAGGTCCTCGTCGAGAAGGACGCCGGCGTCGGCTCGCAGATCAGCGACGCCGACTTCGTGGCCGCCGGTGCCCGGATCGTCGACAGCGCCGACGACGTGTGGGGCGAGTCCGAGATGGTGCTCAAGGTCAAGGAGCCCGTCGCCGAGGAGTACCACCGGATGCGGGAGGGGCTGACCCTCTTCACCTACCTCCACCTCGCCGCCGACAAGCCGCTCACCGAGGAGCTCGTCGCCCGGAAGGTCACCGGCATCGCCTACGAGACGGTGCAGCTCGGCTCCGGCGCGCTGCCGCTGCTCTACCCGATGTCAGAGGTCGCGGGCTGCCTCGCGCCGCAGGTCGGTGCCCACTCGCTGATGCGCGCCCAGGGTGGCCGCGGCGTCCTCATGGGCGGCGTCGGCGGGGTCCAGAACGCCAAGGTCGTCATCCTCGGAGCCGGCGTCTCGGGCCAGAACGCCGCCAACATCGCGCTCGGCATGGGCGCCGACGTGACCCTCCTCGACACCGACCTCGACAAGCTGCGCATGTCGTTCTGGCGCTACGACAACCGGGTCCACGGGCTGGCGTCCTCGAAGCTGACCGTGCAGCAGCAGGTCCTCGAGGCCGACATGGTCATCGGGGCCGTGCTCATCCCCGGCGCGGCGGCCCCCAAGCTCGTGCCGAACGACCTCGTCGCGCAGATGAAGCCGGGCTCGGTGCTCGTGGACATCGCCATCGACCAGGGCGGCTGCTTCGAGGACTCGCGGCCGACGACCCACGCCGACCCCACCTTCATGGTGCACAACTCCGTCTTCTACTGCGTCGCAAACATGCCCGGTGCGGTGCCCAACACCTCGACGTACGCCCTGACGAACTCCACCCTGCCGTATGCCGTCAAGCTGGCGAACGAGGGCTGGCGCGGGGCGCTGCAGGCCGACCGGGCGCTCGCCCTCGGGCTGAACACGTGGGACGGCCACGTCACCTACGGTCCCGTCGCCGAGGCGCACGGCATGAAGTCGGTCGAGCTCGCCGAGGCGCTGTCCTGACCGAGGGGAAGGACCCGTCGGGGTCCCCGCAGGCCGCGAGCGCCCCCGTGACCCGGCTCGATCGCCAGGTGCGGGGGTGGCTCGACCACGTGCGGGTCGAGCGGGGCGCCTCGGCCAACACGCTCAGCTCCTACACCCGAGACCTCGCCAAGTACCGCGACCATCTCGCGGGGCGGGGGATCACCGACGCCTCGGCGGTCGCGGAGCAGGATGTCACCGACTTCCTCGCGTCGCTGCGTGAGCGCGGGCTGGCCGCCTCCTCGTCGGCCCGCACGCTCGTGGCGGTCCGCGGCTTCCACCGCTTCCTCGCCCTCGAGGGCGAGGCGAGCGGGGACCCCGCCGCGCACGTCGCCCCGCCGCGTCCACCCTCGCGCCTGCCCAAAGCCATCGGGGTCGATGCTGTCGAGCGGCTCCTCGAGGCCGCGAGCGTGGGGGACACCCCGGAGTCGCTGCGCGACCGGGCCCTGGTCGAGGTGCTCTACGGCATCGGTGCCCGGATCTCCGAGGCCGTGGGCCTCGACGTCGACGACATCGACGTCGGCCTCGGGGTCGTCGACAGCGACGAGCGCCCCGGCGTCGGTGTCGTCCGGCTGCGGGGCAAGGGCGACAAGGAGCGGATCGTGCCGGTGGGCCGCTACGCGGTCGACGCGGTGACGGCATACCTCGTGCGTGGCCGCCCGGCGCTCGCGGCACGGGGGAGGGGCACCCCGGCGCTCTTCCTCGGCCACCGCGGGGCCCGGCTGTCGAGGCAGTCGGCGTGGGCGGTGCTCCAGCAGGTCGCCGAGCGGGCCGGGGTCAGCGAGCACGTCTCACCGCACACCCTGCGGCACTCCTTCGCGACCCACCTGCTCGACGGGGGAGCCGACGTGCGGGTCGTGCAGGAGCTGCTCGGGCACGCGTCGGTGACGACGACCCAGATCTACACGCTCGTGTCGGTGCAACGGCTGCGCGAGGTCTACGCGGAGGCCCACCCCCGGGCCCGCTGATAGGGTCACACGTGATCAGCGCGAGGCTGACCGAGTGCGCTGCGACAGGCACGACCGAGCGGAGTTACACCCGGTGAACGAGGAGTCACGCCAGACCATGCAGTCCGTGCCATCTGAGCATCTCGACCGGCCCCTCGGGACCGCCGAGCCCGTCCCCACCCAGCCGACCGCGGCTCCCGAGGCCGCACCGCCTGCGCCGGAGACCGCGCGACCCGCCACCGGATCCTCGTCCTCCGGCGCGCAGCACCTGCCCGGGACTGGTCCGGACTCGGTCGCGATCATCGGCCCCACGGGCCGTCCGCTCCCGGACTTCCCCGTCCCGGAGCCACTCGGCAGCCACGGCCCGGCCCGCATCATCGCGATGTGCAACCAGAAGGGAGGGGTCGGCAAGACGACGACGACGATCAACCTCGGCGCGGCCCTGGCCGAGCTCGGTCGTCGGGTGCTCGTCGTCGACTTCGACCCCCAGGGCGCCCTGTCCGTCGGACTCGGGGTCAACGCGCAGGAGCTCGACACGACGATCTACAACCTGCTCGTCGAGCGCGGCCACGACGTGCGCGACGTCATCCAGTCCACCCGCACCGAGAACCTCGACCTCGTGCCGGCCAACATCGACCTGTCCGCCGCCGAGGTCCAGCTCGTCGGGGAGGTCGCCCGGGAGCAGATCCTCGCCCGGGTGCTGCGCCCCGTCGTCGACGACTACGACGTCATTCTCATCGACTGCCAGCCCTCGCTCGGTCTGCTGACCGTCAACGCGCTCACCGCCGCGCACGGCGTGCTCATCCCGCTCGAGTGCGAGTTCTTCGCGATGCGCGGCGTCGCGCTGCTCATCGACACGATCGACAAGATCACCGACCGGCTCAACCCGCGCCTGCAGGTCGACGGCATCCTCGCCACGATGTATGACGGGCGCACGCTGCACAGCAAGGAGGTCGTCCGCTCGGTCGTCGACCACTTCGGCGACCGGGTCTTCCACACCGTGATCAGCCGCACGGTGAAGTTCCCCGACGCCACCCTCGCCGCCGAGCCGATCACGACCTACTCGTCCGACCACTCGGGCGCCAACGCCTACCGTCAGCTCGCCCGCGAGCTGATCTCCCGCGGTGGGGCGGCCTGACGATGACGCCATGACTGGGCAGGACACCGTCGACCGGATGCCGCCCGCCGACGCGAGCGCACCGGACGGGGGTGTCCCGCTCGTCGTGGAGGGCCTCAACCGCTCGACGCCCCGGGGTGAGATGACCCCCGGCGGCATCATCACCCGGCGCGCCGTCACGCCCTTCGAGGTCCACCTCGACGTCTTCAGCGGCCCCTTCGACCTGCTCCTCGGCCTGATCAGCAAGCACAAGCTCGACATCACCGAGGTCGCCCTGGCGAAGGTCACCGACGAGTTCGTCGCCCATCTCAAGGCCGCCCAGACGAGCGACCACGACTGGGACCTCGGACAGGCCTCGGAGTTCCTCCTCGTCGCCGCGACCCTGCTCGACATCAAGGCCGCCCGCCTGCTGCCCCAGCTCGGCGGTCAGGACGACGAGGACCTCGAGCTCATCGAGGCCCGCGACCTGCTCTTCGCGCGGCTGCTCCAGTACCGCGCCTACAAGCAGATCGCGGCGACCTTCGCCGACCGGATGGCCACCTCGGGGAGGATGGTGCCGCGCCAGGCGGGTCTCGAGCCGGAGTTCGCCCGCCTCCTGCCTGAGCTCGTCATCGCCGTGACACCGGAGCAGTTCGCCCGGATCGCGGTCCGGGCGATGACGCCCAAGGTCGCCCCGACGGTCGGCCTCGAGCACCTCCACGCACCGCAGGTCAGCGTGCGCGAGCAGGCCGCCCTCATCGTCGGCCGGATCCGGGGCCGGGGGCACGTGTCCTTCCGCGACCTCGTCGCCGACGCCGACAGCACCCTCGTCATCGTGGCCCGCTTCCTCGCCGTCCTCGAGCTGTTCAAGGAGGCGGCGATCGCCGTCGAGCAGGCCGAGGCGCTCGGCGAGCTGACGATCCGGTGGACCGGCTCGCTCGACGGCGAGGTGGCGATCGACGACGAGTTCGACGACGACCTCCTGGCGGAAGGCACGGACACCGGCCCGGCCGAACCGCAGGCCCAGCCCCAGCCCCAGCCCGAGCCGCAGACCCAGCCCGAGCCGCAGACCCAGCAGGAGCGCCCCGATGAGTGACCCCGACCTGTCGACGGACGTGCCGCAGGAGCTGGGCGTGGGCGAGGAGCAGATCGCCTTCGACATCAACGACTTCCCCGGCGGGGCCCGCTCCGCGCTCGAGGCGGTCCTCATGGTCGTCGACGAGCCGGTGAACGAGCTCGCGCTCGCGTCCGCGCTGGAGCTGCCCGTGGAGGACGTCGTGGCCCACCTCGTCGACCTCGAGCAGGAGTATGCCGCTGCCCAGCGCGGCTTCACGCTGCGCAACGTCGCCGGTGGCTGGCGGGTCTACAGCCGGTCGGACTTTGCGCCGGTGGTGGAGAAGTTCGTCCTCGACGGCCAGCAGGCCAAGCTCACGCAGGCCTCCCTCGAGACCCTCGCCGTGATCGCCTACCGCCAGCCGGTCTCCCGGTCGCGGGTGAGTGCCGTGCGCGGGGTCAACGTCGACGGGGTCGTGCGGACCCTGCTCTCGCGCGGGCTGATCGAGGAGTTCGGCGACCTCGGCGAGACCGGCGCCGTCCTCTACCGCACGACCCCCTATTTCCTCCAGCGGATGGGGTTGTCGTCCCTCGACGACCTCCCGGCGCTGGCCCCCTATCTACCCGACGTCGATGTCATCGACGAGCTGATCGAGGAAGGACACGCATGAGCGAGCACTCGAGGTCACCCCGACAGCCGCGCAAACGAGCCGACGGACCCGGAGGGAAGTCGTCCGGCAAGGGCGGCCGCCCCACCGGGAGCCGGAGCGGCAAGGCCGGCATCGGCAAGGGCTCGACCGGCGCCCGCTTCGCCGGGTCGACCAAGCCGAGCCAGCCCACCCGGCTGCCCCAGCGCCCCGACAAGCCGGCCGTCGACGTGCACGACCCCGACGGCATCCGCCTGCAGAAGCTGATGGCGGCGGGCGGCGTCGGCTCCCGCCGGGTCTGCGAGGGCCTCATCGAGCAGGGCCGGGTCGAGGTCGACGGCAACATCGTCACCGAGCTCGGCGTGCGCATCGACCCCAAGCGCCAGGTCGTCCACGTCGACGGCGTCCGGGTCAACCTCGACGACGAACGCGTCTACCTCGCGTTCAACAAACCCAAGGGCGTCGTCACGACGATGCACGACGACCTCGGCCGGATCTCCCTCGAGGACTATGTCGGCAACCGGGAGGAGCGCCTCTTCCACGTCGGTCGTCTCGACGCCGACACCGAGGGTCTGCTGCTGCTCACCAACGACGGCGACCTCGCGCACCGGCTGCAGCACCCGGCCTACGGGGTGCTCAAGACCTACCTTGCGACGATCCGCGGGCCGGTCGGTCACGGCGTCGGACGCCAGCTGCGCGAGGGGGTCCAGCTCGAGGACGGCCCCGTCACCGTCGACTCGTTCCGCGTCGTGGACTCCCAACCCGGCAAGGCGCTCGTCGAGGTCGTCCTGCACGAGGGCCGCAAGCACGTCGTGCGCCGGATGCTCGATGCCGTGGGACACCCGGTGCTCGAGCTCGTGCGCACCGAGGTCGGTCCGATCCGGCTCGCCGACCTCAAGCTCGGCCGGACCCGCCGGCTCAACAAGGCCGAGGTCGGCGCGCTCTACAAGGCCGCCGGCCTGTGACCCCACGCCGCTGAGATGGTGGTAGCGGCGCACGTCGGCGTCGCTACGCTGACGCGGTGATCATGCACGTCCACATCGTCGGCACGGGCCTCATCGGCACGAGCCTCGGGATCTGCCTGTCCGCAGGCGGATTCGAGGTCACCCTCGAGGACCCGTCCCCGACCGCGGTCCGGCTGGCGCGCGACCTGCGTGCCGGCTCGCTCGACGACGTCGCGAGCGAGCCCGACCTCGTCGTCGTCGGGGCACCCCCGGACGTCGCGGCCGACGTCATCGTCGCCTCGCTCCAGCGGTGGCCGGGCTCGGTTGTCACCGACGTCGCCTCGGTCAAGGAGTCGGTGCTGGTGCGGGTGCTCGCGTCGGGCGCCGACGCGACCCGCTACGTCGGCTCGCACCCGATGGCCGGCCGGGAGCGGTCCGGCGCCGTCGGCGCGCGCGGTGACCTCTTCGACGGCCGCGCCTGGGTCGTCGTGCCCCACCCCGGCTCGAGCGCCGACGCGGTGCGCCGCGTCCGCGAGCTCGCCACCGCCGTCGGCGCGGCCGTGCGGGTCATGCCCGCCCACGAGCACGACGAGGCCGTGGCGGCCGTGTCGCACGTGCCCCAGATCGCGGCGAGCATCGTCGCCGGTGCCCTGCGCGAACTGCCCGAGTCGGCGGTCGGCCTCGCCGGTCAGGGCCTGCGCGACGTGACCCGGATCGCGGCCAGCGACCCCCGGCTCTGGACCCAGATCCTGTCCGGCAACGCCGCGGCGGTCCGGGACGTGCTGCGCGCGGTGCGTGACGAGGTCGCTGACGTCGTCGCCGCCCTCGACGGGCTCGTCGACGGCGACGGCGAGGGCTCCCTCGGCACCCTGAGCCGGGTCCTCGAGGCCGGTAACCTCGGTCACGCGCGGATTCCCGGCAAGCACGGCGCTGCCCCAGCGGCATACGACGTGGTGTCGGTCGTCGTCCCCGACGAGCCGGGGGCGCTCGGCCGCCTGCTCGGCGACGTCGGAGCGGCGGGGGTCAACCTCGAGGACCTCCACCTCGAGCACGGCCTCGGCCAGGCGGTCGGCATCGCGGAGATCTCCGTCGTGCCCGCCTCGGTGCTGCCGCTGCGCGCGGCCCTCGACCGGCTCGGCTGGCGCGTGCACGACTGAGCAACCTGCTGCCAGTAGGGTCGTCACCATGCCTGAGCACCTCCACCCGTCCCCCGAGAGCGACCTCTCGGGCTTCGTCATCGCCATCGACGGGCCGTCCGGCTCGGGGAAGTCGAGCGTCTCGAAGCAGGTGGCGCGCACCCTGGGCTACGGCTACCTCGACACCGGCGCCATGTACCGCTCGCTCACGTGGTGGTGCCTCGAGAGCGGCGTCGAGCTCGAGGACGGCGACGCGGTGCTCGCTGCAGCACAGTCCTTCCCGCTCGTGATCGGCACCGACCCTGACGACCCCACCGTGCAGGTCGACGGCACCGACGTCGCCGACGACATCCGCGAGACCCGCATCTCGACGAACGTCTCCGCCGTGGCCTCGGTGCTGCCCGTGCGCGAGGTCATGCGCGACCTCCAGCGCCGCCTCATCTCCGATGCCGGACGGTCCGAAGGCGGGGTCGTGGCCGAGGGCCGCGACATCACGACGGTCGTCGCGTCCGACGCGCCCGTGCGCATCCTGCTGACGGCGTCGGAGGAGGCCAGGCTCGCCCGGCGCTCCGCCGAGCTGCACGGCGACGCGAGCACCGACGCGGTCGCCGCCACCCGGTCGCAGATCGTCGACCGCGACCGCGCCGACTCCGCGGTGACCTCCTTCACGGTGGCCGCCGACGGGGTGACGACGATCGACACCTCCGATCTCGACTTCGAGGGCTCCGTCGCGGCGGTGCTCCAGGTCGTCGAGGCCGCCCGGGCATGACCCGCCGCGGCGACCGCAGGCCCCGGGAGGCGCCGCACCCGCGGCGGGCCCGGGCCGGTCGCTGGATCGGGATCGCGATCTTCCACAGCCTCTACCGGGGCCGGGCCCGGCACGCCGACCACGTCCCCGCCGAGGGGCCGGTCGTCCTCGTCGCCAACCATGCCGCGTTCCTCGACGGGCCGCTCGTCTTCTCGATGGCGCCGCGGCCGGTCAACTTTCTCGTCAAGCAGGAGGCGTTCCGGGGCGTCTTCGGGTGGCTGATCCGCGCGGTCGGCCAGATCCCGATCGACCGCACCGTCGGCGACCGAACGGCCCTCGGGGCCGCGACCGCCGTGCTCCAGCGCGGGGGAGCGGTGGGCATCTTTCCCGAGGGCAGCCGGCGCGAGGGCAACGTGGAGCAGGTCAACCAGGGTGCGGCGTGGATCGCGCTGCGCGCCGGCGCGCGGATCGTGCCCGTCGCCGTGCTCGGGACCCGCGTACCGGGAGCCTCGGCGGACACGTGGCCACGCCCCCGCACCGCCCTGACGGTCGTCTTCGGCGAGCCGTTCGACCTCGATATCGACCCCTCCGTCCCCGGGCGTGAGCGGCTGCGCGCGGCCAGCGACCAGTTGCGGGAGGAGCTCGCGTCACACGTACGCCGCGCGCGGGTGGAGAATGGTCCCTCGAGCACCACCTGACACCCCCTGTGATTCGAGGACATCGTGACCGACGAGACCGCCCGCCCCTCCGCTGACGAGGGCGCTCCGATCTCGACCAGCGTCCAGCCCGACGACGAGTCGGTCGAGCGCGCCCTGCGCGCCGGACTCGACGAGTTCGAGCTGAGCCCCGAGGACCAGGCCCTCCTGGACGCCGAGGGCCCGTATGCCGCTGACGCCGCGCCCCGCGGTCCGCTGCCCGTCGTGGCCGTCGTCGGCCGACCCAACGTCGGCAAGTCGAGCCTCGTCAACCGCATCCTCCGACGCCGCGAGGCCGTCGTCGAGGACGTGCCCGGCGTGACCCGTGACCGCGTCTCCTACGAGGGGGAGTGGTCCGGCCGCCGCTTCACCATCGTCGACACCGGGGGCTGGGAGGCCGACGCGACGGGGATCCACCTGCGCGTCGCCGAGCAGGCCGAGATCGCCATCGACCTCGCCGACGTCGTGATGTTCGTCGTCGACGCCACCGTCGGGGCCACCGACGACGACGAGGCCGTCGTCAAGCTGCTCCGCCGCTCCGGCAAGCCGGTCGTGCTCGTCGCCAACAAGGTCGACGACCAGCGCGGCGAGGCGGACGCGGCGATGTTGTGGAGTCTCGGCCTCGGCCAACCGTGGCCCGTCTCGGCCGTCCACGGCCGCGGCAGCGGTGACGCGCTCGACGCGATGCTCGACGTGCTGCCCGCCGTCTCGGCGCACGGTGCCTACGCGCAGGGCGGCCCTCGCCGGGTGGCCCTCATCGGCCGTCCCAACGTCGGTAAGTCGAGCCTGCTCAACCGCCTCGCCGGCTCCGAACGCGTCGTCGTCGACAACGTCGCGGGGACGACCCGTGACCCCGTCGACGAGCTGATCGAGCTCGGCGGCACGACGTGGCGCTTCGTCGACACGGCGGGCATCCGCCGCCGGGTCCACCAGACCCGTGGCGCCGACTTCTACGCCTCACTGCGCACCCAGACCGCGCTCGAGAAGGCGGAGGTCGCCGTCGTGCTCATCGACGCCGAGGAGGCGATCGCGGAGCAGGACATCCGGGTCATCCAGCAGGCCATCGACGCCGGCCGCGCCATCGTCATCGCCTACAACAAGTGGGACACCATCGACGACGAGCGTCGCTACTACCTCGAGCGCGAGATCGAGAAGGAGCTCGTCCAGGTGCCGTGGGCGCCCCGGGTGAACATCTCGGCCAAGACCGGCCGCCACATGGACCGGCTCGTCCCCGCCATCGAGACCGCCCTCGACTCCTGGGACACCCGCGTGCCCACCGGCCGGCTCAACGCCTTCCTGGGCGAGATCGTCGCCGGCCACCCGCACCCCGTGCGCGGTGGCAAGCAGCCGCGCATCCTCTTCGCGACGCAGGCCTCGACGATGCCGCCGCGCTTCGTGCTCTTCGCCTCCGGCTTCATCGAGGCCGGCTACCGCCGTTTCATCGAGCGTCGCCTCCGCGAGACCTTCGGCTTCGAGGGCACGCCGATCGAGGTGTCGGTGCGCGTCCGCGAGAAGCGCAGCAAGCGCTGAGCACCGCGCCCGGCTGAGCGGCATACCCGCACCCTGGACCGCCGCACGAGACGGCCCCCGAGGCCCTCCATGGCGGGCATCACCGAGATGGCGGGCGTGATGACGGCGTCGCCGTAGAGAAGACGGACTGCGTCGCGGAGAGCGCGAGCAGCAGGATCCGCCTACTGCCGTCGCGGGCGGCGGCGGAGTCCGCCCGTGCCGAGGTCGCCATTCCAACGGCGAGGCGGACGAGGCGGACGAGGCGGAGAGGCCGCGCTGCCGGAGCGGGTTGTCCACCCGAGGTCGTCACGACGTCATCGTGCCGCGCACGACGGAACCCGGGCGAGCGCGAGGCGACGGGCGCGGGAGACGACCGCATGCTGGGGGAGGGGAGCGAGCGACGGACCCCCTCTCCCCGAGTGCCTCGGTGGCGCGGCAGCGCCCCCGATTCGGTTGCCGGGCAGGGGGTGCGCTATCGTTTCGTTCGCCCCGAGGGGCATTCGGGCTGTGGCGCAGCTTGGTAGCGCACTTGACTGGGGGTCAAGGGGTCGCAGGTTCAAATCCTGTCAGCCCGACCGATTGGGGCCTGACCTGTTCACGCAGGTCAGGCCTCGCTCTATTAGGGGCGTTGCACTCTGGGACGCCGCGCCCGTAGCGTCGTTCGTGGGGCCACCTATGCCCACCACCTCGAAAAGGCGGTTCCTGCCTGAATCTGCGCCTCTGAGTGGGGGTGCCGGTGGCGGCCCGCCACCGCTGGGTCCTGACGCCCCTCGACGCGCTTCAGGACCCAGAGCTGGACCCCGCTGTCCGCCATCCACGTCAGCGCCGTGTCGCGCAGTGCGCGGCGCACGAGCCCTTCGAGTCCCAGACGGGTCACTACTTGGTGCCAACTGGTCGCGTCGCGCAGCATCGCGGTCGTGATGCCGCCCCTGCGCGGGCCGGTGACCGATGACGCCTGGGCCTCGCGTCCCATCTGAGGCGCTCCGGGTGGATCTGACCGGACACCTCGCTAAGCCGCATGCCGTTGGTCGCAAGCGACGTGACCATCGACCGTGGACGCGCCGTAATCCTGCTCCCACCGGTCGAGGCCCGGACGGTCAGCCCGATTGTCAGCAACGGACCTCGTGGGCAGCGGCAGATGAGTGCGTGTCGAGCATCTGATCCCGTCAGATATCTAGGAGGTAGACCATGCCCGACCTGTTGATTCGGAACTTCCCCGCCGAAGACCTCACCCTGCTCGATGAGCAGGCCGCCCGACTGGGCATCTCGCGGACCGAGTACCTGCGCCGCCACCTTCATCGGGAAGCCCGACGCACGTCAGCTTCGGTGACCGCCGGTGACCTTCGGGCGGTGGCCGAACTGCTGCCCGACCTTGACGACGACACGATCATGTCCGACGCCTGGTCGTGAACACGTCCTGGCTGATCGACAAGTCCGCCCTCGTTCGGCTCGGTTCAAGCCCCGACGCGCAGGAGTGGGCCAACCGCGTCGAGCGAGGACTCGTCGCCATCAGCACCGTCACCCTGCTCGAGGCCGGCTTCTCCGCCAGGTCAGCAGCCGACCTAGCCCGAGCGATGGGGTCCCCACCATTGGCCGCGATGCCGGTGGAGTACCTGACCCCCGCGGCCGAAGACCGCGCGGACGAAGTGCAACGACTGGGCAGAGCGTCCCTGACGCGCCGGCATGGTCGGACGTCCCGTCCGAGCAGCGGCAGATGCGAGCATCCCAGGTTGGGATTCAACGCAGTATCCTCGTCTACATGAGCACCCAGATTGCAGTCCGCCTGCCCGACGAGATGGTGGCCTTCCTCGACCGTGCTGTGGCCGCGGGCGAGGCACCGAGCAGGGCAGCCCTCGTCACGTCGGCACTGGAACGAGAGATGCGCCGGCTGGTCGCAGAGCACGACATGCGGATACTTGGCGCCAAGGGTGCGGCGGACGATCTTGACGACCTCGTGGCGTGGACCAGCACCCACATTCGGGTCGAGGACTGATCGGGTGAGAGAGATCTGCTTGGTCCGCCTCGACAAGACGCGACCAGCGCTCGTCCTGACCCGGGAAGCTGCTCGGGGTGCGATGACCAAGGTGACCGTGGCCCCCATCACCGGCACCATCAAGGGGTTGTCCAGCGAGGTGGCAGTGGGACCCGGCAACGGGCTGGACCACAACTGCGTGGTCTCGTTGGACAACGTCCTCACCGTTCCGGTGGCCGCGCTCGGTCGCACGGTCGGCCATCTCAGCCCCGCACAGGAAAGGCAGCTGGTGCGAGCTGTCGTGCTGGCATACGACCTCGACGTGCCGCTTCTCGCGTAGCTCACAGCGGCAGGGTCGGACGCTGCGGCGCGGTCGGTGTCCGTCGAAGTAGCCGGGTCTCCGGTGCCGCGGATGTCCTTGCTTCGGCTCGTTTGCGCTGGGTGACCACTTCCAGCGCGAACGGGAACTGGTTTCAGGTCAGGTCTGGCACGACCTGGCGCCGGACTACGAACGGGCACGCGCCCGGGAGGACTCCCTCGACCGGCTGGTCGAGTGGCCCGCGCAGCGACACGTCATGGGAGACGTGACCGGGCTGTCGGTTCTGAACCTGGTGCGGCAACGGCGCGAAGGTCGCGGAACTCGTCCACGCAGGCGCAGCGGTGGGTGTCGGGGTCGACATCAGCGGCAACTTCATCGAGCCGGGTCCAGGCGTCGAACTCATCCAGGGCGACCTGTCGGACTCTGGCCGGCTCCCGGGGTTGGAGGACCGTCGGTTCGACCGGATCCTGTTCTTCAGTCCTTGGGGTACGCGCAGGATCCGGTGCACGCGCTCCGGTCCGCCCGCTCGATGCTCGCCGATGATGGTTTCATCGTCCTAACGAGGACCCAGCCGCTACGCACGTGAGCGTGCAGAGGAGAACGGCACGTCGCTCGGTGAGGCGTACTTCGCCCAGCCGGCCGATGGATCGAAAAGGCGGCCGAGCCACACATCTCCCCGGATGCTGCCCGTTGGTACCTGCACCAGCAGGATCTTCAAACTGCGCCGCATTCCCAACCCCTAGGAGGGGTGCGTAGCGCTCGGCAGCACTGACCCGGGGAACCAGCCGCTGGGACTCTCACTCAGGGCGCTCGCTCCCGTCGCTTCACGAAGCGGTGCTCAAGGCGTGAGCGTGGCGGCTCTCGTTGGGTCTGCTCGGTGCGCACCCACCCGCATCGCTCGTACTCCGAGATAGCGCGCTGGTTGCCGTCGATGACCAGCAGGGTCAGTGCGTCCAACCCGAGCCCCCGGGCCTCTCGGTCGAGGGATCCCAAGAGCGCGCCGGCCACGCCAGCACCCCAAAATCCGGAGACCAGCCTCAGGCCGACACCTCGAGGTGCTGGTGCCAGGACTGCGTGCGGTAGTCGGTGACCCACCCCATCGCCGAGTAGAGGCCGTCGGCACCGGTCGGTGAGTCGGCGTCCACCTCGAGCCCGACGCGGTTGCGTCCCTGGCCGGCGGCCTCGGCGATGACACGGTTTAGCAGCGCCTTGGCCACGCCGCGACCGCGGGCCCTGCGGTGCACGCCGATGTAGTCGATGTAGTTGCCCTCGATGCCGTCGGCGTCGGGCGGCAGCACCGTGGAGACGACCGCGCCGGCGGGCAGCTCGCCGTCGTCGGTCTGCACCGTGGCGAGCCACCAGTGGTCCCAGCGGTGGCCGGGGTCCTCCCGCAGGCGCATGACGAACTCCGGGAAGCTCTCGCGGTAGCTGCTGAAGTGGTCCTGGAACGACTCCTCGAGCACCCGGTGCACGGCCTGCAGGTCGGCGGCCACGGGCAGTCCGTCGTCGTGCTGCTCGACGGGGCGCACCGTGACGCCCTCGCGCGGGCCTGGCAGGCTCGTGGCCTCCTCGGGCGTGACCCGCCGGGTCATCTGCAACCACGTGCGCGTGCACTCGTACCCGGCAGCCGTGAGCCAGGCCTGCTGGCGCGGGTCGTCGGCGTAGGCGCCCGAGTCGAGCAGCGTCGAGCGCAAGCCACGCATCGCGGCGATGTCGAGGGCGTATCGGCGCCCCGAGGCGAAAAGCGCAGCCGCCAGTGCCGTTGAGTCCGCGTCGGGGAGCGTCGGCGCGACCGTCACCTCGAGCAAGGTCCGCCCGGCCGCCCGGTCGTGCACCGACAACCAGGCGACGAGCGCACCCGCGGGGTCGTGCACGAGGGCCTGCCGACGCGTCCACGACCCGATCCCGGCGAGTTGGCCGAACACGGCATCGGGGTCGACGCCCGAGGACCCCTTGGCGGCGCGCCGGTGCTCGGCGAGCAGCGCGGTCACCGCCGGTGTGTCGTTGGCGTAAGGGACCCGCGCGGTCCACGGGCGGGGCAGGTCGAGGGTCACTGGCAGCTCACGCATGGGCCCACTCTCCCACCCCTCGGCGCCGAACCAGCAGCGTCGGCGCATCCCGCGCCGCACACTGGAGGCCAGCGGCCCCGGGCGAAGGAGCTCGACATGACCAGCGACACCGATCCCCTCAGCGCTGCCGACGCGCCCGCGGTCGGCGGTGACGCGGAGGGTACGCCGGCACCGCCCCCATCACCATCACGTCCGGCAAGCAGGGGGGAACGCACGTTCGCTGGGCCTGCAACACATGAGGGAAGCTGCGGTGTGCCGTGATCGCGCCACGGACGCCGACCCGGCTCTGCGCTCGCTAGCGCCGCCCGCATGGCTGTGAGCTGTGGTCCACCCGAAGCGCGGCAAAACCGGACTTCCCGTCCGCGGATGCGCAGCAGCCCGGCTCTCAAGCCCGTTTGCCTGCTGGTGCCATGGCAGCACCGTAGGACCCGTCGCCGCGGAGACGAGTCCAGTCACCACATCGTGACGGTACCGCTCATCGGCACAACCGATCGACGGCATGGTCGGACGTCCTCACAGCCTCCGGGCCTGTTGGAGGGTCGCGGTAACAGAGCCTCCACGCAACACTGCCGCCATTCGGGCGCGTTCCTGTGCTCAGGTGTACGGCGGACGAACGCGCTACCGTGCCCGCATGAGCCCGGATTTCACGCAGCACGAACAGATCCCATGGGGTGCCGGTCGCTGGCGTCATCCGCCCGTCATCGCGTCGGTTGACGAAGGGAGCGACCACGCCCGGATGACGGTGACCGCCGCGAAGCACAGCGACGCATGGCGGCACACGTCGTACGGTTTCGTGCACGACAGTGCGCATGCCCTGCTCGCCCCCTTTGCCGAGGGTTCCGGTATGGAGGTGTCGTTCCTGCTCGACTACGCCGAGCAGTTCGACCAGGCCGGGGTGTACCTCCACGTCTCGAGCGCCCACTGGGTCAAAGCGGGGGTGGAGGTCTCAGATGGAGTCGCGCAGGTCGGGGCCGTCGTCACCGATGGCAGGTCGGACTGGTCGGTGGCTCCCGTCCCCGACTGGTTCGGTCAGGTGGTGACCGTGCGCCTCAGCCGATCCGGTGACGCCGTCACCGTTCGGGCCAGAAGTGGCGAGGAGCCCTTCCGGCTCGTGCGGTTGGTGCCGCTCGACCCCGATGCCATAGCGGAGGCCGGCCCGTTCTGCTGCTCGCCCACCCGGGGTGGATTGACCGTAACCTTCCTCTCCTGGAGCGCGACGCCCCCGGACGCCGGCCTGCACGGCTGAGCAGCATCCGCGGGCCGTTCGTGGCCGACGGCACCTCCGATGGGGCCGGTGGCTATGACGCTGTCGCGGGGGCCCTGTGCGTCAGGATCGTGTGAGACAGCATCGGTGATTTCCTTCCCTCTGCACGGGGCGAGATTGGTTGAGCACGATGACGATGACGATGGCGGACCTTCCGCCGGTTGATGATGGGGGCATGGGTCCTCGAGCTGACCGTCCGAAGCGGCGCACGTTCACGCGGGAGTACAAGGACGCGGTCCTGGCCGAGTACGACGCGGCCGACCGGGGCCAGCGGGGCGCGATCTTGCGCCGTGAGGGGTTGTACTCCTCGCACCTGATCGACTGGCGCCGCTCGCAGGTGACGGCTACCGGGTCGGGGGGTCAACGCGCGTGGTTCGCGGGCTGCCGGGATCGCGATGGCGTTCAAGCTGATCGAGTCAGCCCAAGCCCGGTGGCGAGCCGTGAACGCACCCCACCTGGTCGCCCTCGTTCGAGCCGGAGCCACCTTCGAGAAAGGCAAACTCCTCGAACGACCCGAGCAGCCCAGCCCCGAAACCAGAGGTGATCGCATGGCCTCGTGACACGCCCATCCACAGGTCTTGACAATTCCTCAGTCCTCTGTAAACCGGGGCTCTACCGTGAGCCGGTCCCGCGACCCGGTGGCCGTGCACGTACTCCGTGGGCCACCGGCCGAGGTCGACTCGGACGAACGGCGTCCCCGGGGGCAGTTCCCAGAGACTCAGCGAGTACCGACGAGTGCCTTCCCGTAGGGCCAGGCGCCGCCGGATCACTACGTCGTCAGGATGACGTGCATCCTTCAGTTCACCGTGGATGCGGCCGTTCATTGTGAGCGCATGCGTCACGGGTGGTCTAGCCATGGCGCTCAGCGTGCCAAGAGGCGTCCCCGAAACGCACGCTCATTCTCAAGACTGGCCGAAAAGCGGATGACGTGGCGTGCGTAGCCGTAGCAGGAAGCGCGAGTCAACAGTGCCTATCATGACTGACCGGAAAGGACAGTTTAGCCCGAATCGTACGGATTCCGTATGGCTGTGAACCGGAAGTCCCACGAAGCTTCCGGCCTGTGGGACTGTCACCTCGATGTTGGTCCAGCGTGATCAACATCAACCGTCTCGATCATCAACTGGTGCTCGAGGTCTGCGTCTAACAGGGGAAAGGAAAACAGGGGATGGCAGTTCGACACGCACGGTGCCTTGTCGCCGGCTTGGTGACAGTCGCGCTGGTGGGTGCAGCGGCAACCACCGCTAGCGCCGACGGTCAGGGCGGTGAGCCACAGCCGACGCCAGAGCAGTCAGCGCCAAGGGATGGGACTTCTCCGGGTCCAAGATGACGCCGAAGGAACTGGCCGCTTTCCGGAAGGCTCAGGGCTATAAGGGCGACGGGACGGACAACGGTAAGAAGGACGAGACTTGGCTCAAGTCTCTGCGCAAGAAGATGGGGGCGGGCGAGTTTGCGGTGGCCAAGGGCTCCGCGACGGCTGTTGCGGGCGGGCCAGACATGTCGCCCGTCGACCCTGACCCGTACGCGCTCACCACGGGGTCGGGCTATGCGTACATCGGCTGGATGGCCCAGCGGCAGCAGGTCACCAACAGTGCCTGCGGCAAGGCCACGGTGCAGGAAATGTCGATCACCGTTCCCGGCGCGAGCAGCGCATCCCTGACGCAGGCGCAAGTAGCGAGCTACCTGGGCGAGACCACGTCGTCGGCCACCAACGCGACCGAAGAGCTCAATGCGCTCGGCCACTTCGTTGGCCAGCCGAACTTCGGACGTAGCTTCTATGAGTCGTCGTGGCTCTCGGACCCGCCAACCAGCACCGAGAAGGCGACGTTCTGGAGCCGGCTGAAGACGGACATGTCCCGCTACAAGACGCCCGTAGTCACAGGCGTGATCGAGGTCAAGGACGGGCCACGTCTCGTCGGTCACCCGAACCTCACCAGAATCGAACACTGGGTCATCGCGGGCGGCTGGAACGACAACAACAGCACGGTGCACTACGCCGACTCGTGGACATGATACGGCTACCCCATTCCCACCAAGAGCTGGATCAGCAAGACGACGTTCCTCTACGCCGCTGGTGGATGGGTGTATCAGTGGTAACTGCATCTCGCAGCATCATCACTGGCATCGCTATCGCGATGGGGGTGGCCGGGTGCACCAGCACTCCGGCCACCCCGGCCGGGACGGCGCTAGCCAGTCCTCCGACGCCGGCCCCCTCAGTCACGAAACGGGATTCGTCCGCGGACCAGGGCGCCAGCAAGATTCAGGTTTCCGACAAGCAGCGTGCGTGCCTGACGGCTACGCCGGGGGACTTCGCGGCGCGTTGGCCTCGGGCTGGGAGCTCCCCATCTCCGGTCACCGATTCTGGGCCTTGGCCGTGGCCGGCGACCGCGTCTACGGCAACGGCGGAACAGACGACGGGATCTACGTCGCCGACGTTGCAGACCGGTCAGTGCACCGTGTTTCGTCGGAGTCTGGCGCGTCCGCGGTGGGCTGGATGGCAGCCAACGATGTAGCCCTGACCCAGTTGACCTATGACTCGCCGAGCGACCCCACGAAGTGGAGTCTCTACGCCGCAGAACCCGAAGGCGGCAACGTCCGAAAAATCGCCGGATCGCCAAAGGACCAGCAGGACGGCCAGGGCAGAGCCACCCAGCCGGCACTGGCTGGCCATCATCTGGCCTGGACCCAATCCAGACCCGGCACCGCAGCATCAGACCTTCGCGTTCTCGACCTGCGGACCGGAAAGGCCGTCACCGTCGCCACTGGCGACATCTTGCCTCCCGTGGCCATGGGCGCGACGTTCGTGTGGCCGGAACGGGCAAGCTCGCAAGCCTGGACGTTCAAGGCGGTCGACTCGACATCACTGCGCAAGGTCGCTTTGCCGTCGGGCCTCCCCACTACAGGGGACGGCATCGGGCAAGTAGCCGGCACCCCCGACAAGCTGATCTGGGGATCGAGCGACTTCTTGACCCTCAACGTATGGGACAAGCCGAGCGGCCGTGTTGCCCGATACGAAACCGATCCCACCAGTGAGCACGTGTTCCAGTTCATGAAGCCCACCGGCTCCCTGCTACCTGGGACGCCTCATGCCGTACAGCATCATGAACATGACTACCGGCAAGTACTACGACGTCGGCAAAGACGTCGGCTAGACGTCACTGGCGGCGGGGGACTGCATGGTCGCGATCTCCTGGATGAGCAAGCAAGATAACCAGCAGAACGGTGCGCGCGGCCCTGCTCGCCTCACGATTCTGAACGAGGGAGACGTCCCGATCCCATCGGGGAACTGCACCGCATAGCGCGGCACCGTGAACCTGGCAGACCATGGTGGCGAGGGATGCCACACCCAGTAACTGCGAGCCCGCGGGTGCGCTCTTCTGCGGAAGAGCGCAACCGAACCATGGTGGCTCTTCAAACTTAACCGGGCAGCACGGTCGTTCTGGCTGTCAGCCGCCGGTTTTGGCGGGTGCATGACCACCGTATCCGGCGTCTCTGGTTGATGGGGTTGCGGAAGCCGAACGCGTCGCGTCCGACGTGCTTGGCGAGCCGCTGCTCGCCTGTCAGCGCCACAAACGTGGCCAACGGCTTCGTCATGTCATCCTCGCAACCTGTGCCGCTGTGGCCGTGGTCATCGCTGTCGGGGTGGGCGCCCACCGGTGGGCCAGCGCCACGACCACCCACCCGGCCGCGCGCTCTCAGACAGTTTTGACCAAGGCATCGTCCCCGGAGGAGGTGGCCCGGGCCTACCTGGCCGCCGCCAAGAGTGGCGACTGCGACCTCACCAGAACGCTGACCCTGGGCCACACGTGCGCTTGGTGTTCTGATCCCCAGCTCATCGACTACCGCAACGTGAAGTGGGGTGAGGGATTGATTCCGGACCAATGAACCAAGGTAGAATCCTTGGGTAATTGGAAGGATCTGGAATTGTCTCCAAAGAAGTTTTCTCCGGAGTTGAAAGCGGAAGCGGTACGAGCAGTCATCGACAGTTCGCGGACGGTCGCGTCCGTTGCCCGGGAGTTCGGGATCGGCACGGAAACGCTGCGGTCTTGGGTGAATAAGTACCGGAAGGACCACGCGGGCGAGGAGCCGGCATTGTCCGAGCCAGAACGGGCCGAGCTGGCGCGGCTGCGGAAAGAAATCAGCGAGCTGCGGGCTGAGCAGGCTTTCCTAAAAAAAGCGGCAGCCTTCTTCGCGAAGGAATACCGGTGAGCGTGAAGTACGCGTTCATCCGGGGCGAGGAAGGCACCTGGTCGGTGCGCAACATGTGCACCTGGGCGGGCGTGTCCCGTTCGGGCTACTACGAGTGGCGCGACCGACCCTCGTCGGCCACGGCGACGCGTCGGGCCGAGCTGGCGGCGGTGGTCGAGTTCCTGTTCGCGGACTCGGACGGCACCTACGGCTACCGCCGGATCCACGCTGCGCTGGCTCGGGCCGGGCGGGCGTGTGACCCGCAGACGGTGCAGGCCATCATGGCCGAGCGTGGCCTGGTCGCGGCATGCCCGAAACGCAGAGGGATCCGCACCACGATCGCCTCGGACGCGAGCGAGTTGCCGGACCTGCTGGGGCGCGACTTCACGGCGACCGAGCCCGGCCGCAAGCTCGTTGGCGACATCACGTACATCGCCACCTGGGCTGGGTGGGTGTTCCTGGCGACCGTGCTCGACTGCTACTCCAAGAAGGTCGTCGGGTACGCGATGGCCAGCCACATGCGCACCGAGCTGGTCACCGACGCCCTGGCCATGGCGCACCGCAACGGACACATCCGCGAGGGTGTCACCATCTTTCATTCGGATCGCGGTACGCAATACACGTCGGCCGAGTTCAAAGAGTTCACCGACCGACACGGGATCACTCGTTCTGTCGGACGCACCGGAATTTGCTACGACAATGCGTGGGCCGAGTCGTTCAACGCGACCCTCAAGGTCGAACGTGTCCACCGGACCGTGTACCCGACGCGGGAACACGCGTATCGAGATATCGCTCGCTACATCGAGCTGCGTTACAATCAGAAACGGCTCCACTCGGCCCTTGGGTATCGCACCCCGAACGAGGTCGAACAGGCTTGGTACGACACAAGAATGGCCAGCTAAAAACATCAATCAATCACTGGTCCGGAAAACGTCCCGCATCCCAAAGGTCCTCAGCGGTCTGCAGACGCCAGGCCCCGGCGCGCCACCGGTTCAGGCGGTGACCTTCGAGATCAACACCTCCGGAAGCTCCGACACCTCGATAGCCGCCGGCTGGATGCCCTGGACGTTCCTGCTGGAACACGGCCCGGACGGATGGCGCCTCTACGACCAAGGCCCCGTCTAACCCGACCGCGCGGTGTCTGACAGGCGCAGTCGGCACTCTCAACGCGGCATGGTCGGGCGATCGTCGTCGCCCTCAGAGCGGCAGATCAGGATTTTGGCCGACGCCGCTACCCCCGCTGCACCTGGACGCTGACGACGCGGAAGCCACGCTCGTCACTCGGGTCGGGAGCAACATCGCACACGTACGGGCGGTCCGTCACATTGCCGCTGCCGGCGGTGCGGACGGTGGCCACCGCAGATACACGCAGTCCTCCGTTGTCGAGCTCCTCGACCGACACGTCGGACTTGTCCCAGGACTGTCCGGGCGCCAGTCCGAGATGAGACTCGACCGGGAGTGAGCACTTGGCTACCGCTCGTTGCGCGTCACGTGTTGCTGTCTCAGCACAAGCGCTCAACGCGAGCACAGCCAGCATTAACGACACGCCGCCTGAAGGCCTCATGGGCGGAAACTATCGGCACCCCGCACGGCCATGCATAGCCACGCTCGAAGAGCGGCATGTCCGGACGTCGGCGTCCCCCGAGCTAGACCTGAGGCTGGGTGATCGAGACCTCGCGCCCACCGTCCGCGTCGACCACACGGATCGCCACGATGCTCGTTCCAGGGGCATAGACCAGGGCTGCGACCAGGGTTCCCTCGTGTGCGGGATGTGGTACGAGATCCAACGCTTGTGTAAGCCCGTCAGAAGTCGTGACCACCAGACCCAGTGCGCCGGTGGCGACGCGCAAAATGCCGCCGTTCGGAACGTTGTCGGCGCTACCCGTGTACATGGACAACGGCGAGTCGGGATGGATGGACGCGCTGCCATAGCCGCCCTTGTGGGTGTGGCCGTCGGGGGTGGTGACGCGCAGCCAGGTGACTCCCTCGCGGTCATCGCCCGCCCAGCTCAAGATCCACGCATCTCCGCTCGGCGCGATCCCCTCAGCAAACACCTGCTCCACACCGCCCATGCCGGCAAGATACTCCGACCTAGCCGCCCTCAACGCGGCAGACATCCCAGGTTCTGGTTCTGTCAAGCGGCGCGTTCGATGATGTGGGCCCAGGCGGTGTTCTCGTCGTAGAGGGCTCCGGTTTTCAGGCAGCCGTGAAGGATGCCGATCCATCGGTTCGCGAGCTGGCGTAGCGCGGCTTGATGGCTGGTGCCGCGGGCTCGGATCTGTTGGTAGTAGGCCTTGGCGCCGGGTGAGCCTCGCATTGAGGAGAACGCCCACTGCTGCGCGGCGTCGGCGAGGTGCTTGTTCCGTGCGTGCCGGGACAGGACGGCCTTCTTCTTGCCTGAGGCTTTGGTGATCGGCGCGGTCCCGGCGTAGGACTTGCGCGCTTTCGCGTCGACGTAGCGGTGCGGGTCGTCACCGAACTCACCGAGCAGGCGAGCCCCCAGGATCACGCCCAGTCCCGGCAGGCTGGTGATCAGCTCCGCTGCCGGGTGCCGGCCAAAATGCTCGCCCACCACCTGGCCCAAGATCTCGATCTGCTCGTTCAGGGCAACGATCAAGGCGACCTGCGCGGTCACGTCGCAGCAAACGCCGCCTGGACCGGTCCAGGCTGTCGCAGCTCCTGCGCGCGTAGCACCCCCAACACGGTCTCGGCTCGCGACTGCGGGTCGCGCCGGCGCGACCTGGTGAAGACCGTCACGAGCGTGCGGCGGGTCAACCCTGCCCCGCGGTCCGGGTCGGGGGCCTTGGCCAGCAGCTCGAGCGCGTCCGGGGCGTCGAGCTCCGGGAACGCCTGCAGCGCAGCGGGATAGAACTCCCGCAACGCGCTCCGCAGCCGTAGCACGTGCCGGGTCCGTTCCCACACCAGACCCTGATGGGCCCGGGAGGCGAGCTTGATCCCTTCGGCGAGCGTGCTGTCCCCAGCGACCGGGCGATGCCCGGCCCGGTCCAACCGGACGATCTCGGCCAACACGTGCGCATCGCCCGCGTCGGACTTCGCCCCGGACACCGAGTGCCGCTCCCGATACCGCGCCGCCGACCTCGGGTTCATCGCGTACACCGTGTACCCGGCGGCAACGAGCGACGCGACCCACGGGCCGCGTTCGGTCTCGATCCCGACCACCACCTGCGCCACCAACCCCGGGTCGCGCCCCGGGTCACGGCCCGGGTCCGGCAGCTGCTCAGCGATCAAGGCATGCAACCGGGTCACCCCAGCCAGCCCTTCCGGGAAACGCTTCCTCGCCAGCACCGTGCCGTCCTCGTCGACGAGCTCGACGTCATGGTGGTCCTCGGCCCAGTCATCACCCACGAACAACATCGCACCTAACCTCCTCAGACTGATTGCCATCGTCAGCAGCGTGGAGGAGGACTTCCCAGCGATCTCATGGCCAAAGTGCTCAGATCGACATCCGATCGGCACGACATCCCAGCAGCGGTCACCGCCTCCTCACGACTGGCAGGCGCACGGTCTGCCGCAAGACCTCAAGGATCAGAATCGGAAAGTGCTGACCCGCCAGCCGCTACCAGAACCGAGCCTCCCAGCAGAACCAGGCACCCGGCTAGAACCCATGAGGATCGGACGCCCGATGCGCGGCATGAGCGGCCGTTCCACTCGACCCGGACATGGGCGGGTGTCGGCCCCCGTCCGCAGTGCGCTCAGGCGCAGCTGCAGTAGGTGAGGACGTAGAGCAGCCACACGGCTGTCACGAGCACGGCGCCGGAAGCGAGGGCGGCAATCCGCCGACCCTGCCCGCTCTCACGTGCCTTTCGTGCTCTTGGCCGGAGGCTCCACGCGCCATAGCCGAGCAAGAGGGCCATCGCCGCACTTGCGGTGACCGTCGCCACCGGGTGGCGATTCCACCCCCAGATGAAGCCAGCGATCACAACCCCAGCGACTGAGCACGCGAGAACCGCGAAGAGGCCCTCTACAACGGCATCACCGACCAGCTCCGCCACCTTCGAGCCGATCCGTCGGGGAAGCGATGGCCGTGGCCGGCTCAGCTCCTGCGTCACGCCGTGATGTTCTCATGCGCAAGGCCTGAACAAGCCGCCGGCGCGATGCCTGCGACTCGACAGGGTCGGCGTCCACTCGTAGAGCGGCAAGATCGGACGTCCCGTCCCCGGCAATGTCGGACATGCTCAGCGTTCAGCTAGGCCCTTGTGTATCTGGTCGATGATCGCCGGGATGTCGGTGTCGAGCGTGCTGCGGATGACCCTCGGCTCCACGAGGAGGTAGCCGTGGGCGATCCGGTTGCGCATGCCCCACATCAGGGGCCAGCTGCGGCCGAACATCTCGTCTCGCACGTCTGGATCAAGCCTGTTCAACACTTCCAGCCCCGCGGACAACCGCATGCACACCGCGTCGATGACCAGCTGGTCTGTGACGTCAGATTGCGCGTGATGCAGCACCAGGTCGAAGTGGGTGAGCGCCTCCTGAAGGATCTCGTGGTCTGAGCGCGTCACAGCGCCACGGCTTCGGCCAGCACCCGGTCCCGCAGCTCGGGCCTGATGGAGGTGTCCGGGACCAGGTCGACCTGGGCACCGACCGCGGCCTCGAGACGCTGCTCGAGTCGCGCGAGGTCCATCAGGCTCAGTGGCGCACCCATGGTGAACAACAGGTCAACGTCAGAGTCGGGGCGGTCCGAACCGGTGGCGACGGAGCCGAAGACTCGAACCCGGTCGCCGCCGGCCTCTGCCACGATCTGTCGGACCTGGCTGGCGCTACGCCGCAGTCGTCGCGCCAGTGGAGAGGTCCCGTGGAACCGCAGGAGGCGGGAGACCTCAGGTTGGCTGCGACCGATCTCCCGGGCGATCTGCGCCTGGGTCAGACCCTCAGCCGCGGCCCGACGGACCGTGCTCACCAGCTCAGCGCGCGCCCGAGCCACCGCTTGGTCGGAACGACGCGCCACCTGAGCCAGGTCCTCTTCCATGAGGGAAGTATAGCAACTGCTATGAATGAACCCCTGGCACTCAGCCAGCGTCCCGTCATCGGCATAAGCAGATCCGGGAGATCACGGACCTCGCGGGTCGGCCGCACCTGTCGGCATGACAGGAAGTTTCGACTCTCATGAGTGCGCCAGAGCCCTTCGGCGTCAATGGGCCCATGTCGGTGGTCGCACCCATCCGAGTTACGGAGGTGGCGGTGACCGGGCCCAACGGCATACCCGCGGCGCTCGGATCTGCACGCCACGAATCGTCGCCGGGCATCACGCGAGGGACCCTTGACCACCTGGACCGATCGCGGGGTCAAGAGGCCGCAGGTTCAACTCCGGTCACCCCGACAGGCGAAGTCGCAGTTCAGAGGCGGTCTCCCAGGGATCCGGCCCGCCTCCTGAGTACTCCGCTCCTGCCCTCCGACCCGGTGGGAGGCTCCCGGGAGGGCGTCAGTGGTGTCCCTTGTGGACCATCCGCATGATGCGTGCGCTGAAGGAGACGAAACGCACGGCCTGGAGCGGGAGGCTGCGGCGACGGCGCAGCGTGTCCGCCGTGGGGAGCGGGGCCTTCGACAGGTCGGTGACGGGCTGGATGTTCTCGTCCATGGCGCTCATTCCGGGATCAGCTGCCAGCCGAGGCGGCCCTTGGCCTTGTGGATGAAGAGGTAGTGGAGCATCAGCTTCACCCAGTGGCCGGAGAGTCCGAGCTCGCCGCGGGTGTCCTGCAGGTCGCGCCCTGTGGGGTAGCGCGCGTAGTCCGGCACCACCGGCATCATCGTCATGGCCGCCGCGGATCCCGTGCGCATCCCGTTGCCGGCCGAAGCGACACACGCGGCCCCCATCCGCGCCATCGACGCCTCGTGCGCGGGGGCGCCGGCGCCCTTGCGGATCCGGTCGGCGATTGTCCGGGCGGCGGTTCGGCCCATCACGCCGGACGGCATCCCGGTGCGCGGCGGAGAGGGCGTGATGACGGTGCCGTTGGGGCTCTTGCGCGGGCGCGAGATCTGGTGGGGTGGAGCGAAGGCGATACCCACGGCGAAGATGTTGTCGTGGCCGGGGGCAAGGTAGGTGCGCGGCCAGTCCTCGCCGCGCCACTGCTCATACGCCTTGGCCGTGTAGTCGGCGTCGACGCGCATGAAGCCGCTCGGCGCGAAGAGGCGGTCCGTGATGTCCTCGCCGTCACGGGCGTAGGCCGCGAGCGGCACCCCGCCGAAGGGTGGCAGGAGCATCCCGAAGTCGAACGCGAGCTGGTGCATCGCCCCGTCGAGGGTCTCGTAGTGGATGACGCCGGGGTCCACCCGGTGCACGTGGGCCCCGAGGATCGCCTCGACACCGCGCTCGCGAAAGAGGCTGCTCGTCCACAGCTCGGAGGTCGTCTGGAAGCCGTTCTCCTCGAACGTCATGCCGTCGACGCCGAAGTCGCCGAGGGCTGCCTCGTTCGTGAGGTAGACGACTCTGGCCAGGTCCCGGACGCCGGCTTCGCGCAGCTCGTGGTCGACATTGAAGACGTACTCGAAGGCCGCCCCCTCACAGGTGCACGTGCCGTGACCCATCCCGACGACGAGGGTCTGCCGCTCTCCGGCGCGCATCCTCGCGATGCTGGCACGAAGTTGCTCCGCCGCGTGGACGGCGTGGTCGGCCGTGCACACCGAGACGGTGTGGCCCTCGTCGGGTCCGAGACCGTCCGTCATGCCGAACCTCAGCTGCGGTCCGGTTGCGTTGACGAGGTAGTCGTAGCGGAGCCGCTGCTGCGTGCCCTCGCGCTCGCGGCCCGTGTGGACGACGTCGACCGCTCCTCGTCCATCCTCGGCGTCACCGTCCGGACGGATGGCCACCGCCTTGGCCTGGACGAAGCGGATGCCCTTGCGCCGGTAGACCGGGGCCAAGGGGAAGACGACGTCCTTCTTCGTCATCCTTCCGACCCCCACCCAGATGTTGCTGGGGATCCAGTTCCAGTGGGAGTTGGGCGACACGACGGTCACCGTGTGTCCCTTGGAGAGTAGGCGACTCAGATGCAGAGCTGCGGTGTGGCCGGCAACTCCCGCACCGAGAATGATGACATCAGCCATGGGTTCGTCTCCTTCGACGAGTGGGTGCTCACGTCAGGACAGGCCCCTCGGGTATGCCCCCGACGTGACGGTCATGGGGTCAGTTCAGGCGTAGTTCGTGACGTAGAGGTTCTCCTCGATCTGGTCCTTGGTGATCTCCTTGGTGCAGAAGAACCAGTCGACGCACTCGACGTCGGCGGCGTGGCCGTCCACCCGCTCCTTGGCTGTGCCGCACGAGCCCGGCGGAGGCACGATGACCCGTTCGCCGGGCACCCAGTCGGCAGGGGTGGCGACATCGAACGCATCGGCCGTCTGCAGGGCCACGACGACTCGCAGCAGCTCGTCGATGTTCCGGCCCAGGGACAGTGGGTAGTAGATGATGGTGCGCACGATGCCGTGGGGGTCGATGACGAAGACGGCACGGACGGCCTGGGTCGTCGCCTCGCCGGGCATGATCATCCCGTAGAGGCCGGCCACCTTCATCGAGACGTCGTCGATGAGCGGGAAGGTCACCTCGACGTTGATCATGTCGCGGTAGACCATCTTCTCCTGGATGGTGCGCAGCCACGCGATGTGGCTGTAGAGCCCGTCGACGGAGAGGCCGACCAGGGCGGTGTTGAGCCTCTCGAACTCCGACTGGCGCGACGCGAAGGTCATGAACTCGCTCGTGCAGACGGGGGTGAAGTCGGCTGGGTGCGAGAAGAGCACGACCCATCGGCCGACGTAGTCGCCCGGGAAGCTGATGTCGCCCTGTGTCGTGTGTGCAGTGAACGCCGGGGCGGTGTCGCCGATCCTCGGCATGGCGGGGGTGGTGATCTCTGTGGTTTCCATGGTGGTTCCTCACTGGGGGAGGACCAACCCGGCTCATCGATAGATCCGCATCGGGGACCTTCGGGTGGGGGGACCCCCGTTGTCCGGAGTGGCTTCCCGCACCTCCACGATATACCCGGCAGGGTATGTGGTACCGGTAATGAGACGTCCCCCACGGCGACCACCGCCCGGAACGTGCGCCGGCCGCACGAGCCGCACGGTGTGGTGAGCTCGCCACCGCCACGGGGGCCCGGCTTCACCCCCAACGGGTGAGGGCAGGGGTCGCCCCGTGGCTGAGGCTGGGGACGTGCCTCGGTATGCCGCTCGGCCCGCCGCGCGCCCCGGCCGTCCTCGCCCGTCAGCCCCTCGAGCCAGAGAGTCGTCATGAGCACCCCAGCAGCCCGCGCCGCCGATCCTGCCCCGTCAACACGCCTCGAGATCTCGGTCAGCGTGGCGACGTCCCTCCCACCGCCGGAGGAGGCGGGGGCCGTGGCCGTCCCGGTTGGCACCGAGGGCGAGGTGCCGACCGACCTCGGGCTCGACCGGGCCGCTCTCGAGGCGGCCGGTTTCCGGGCCGGTCGCGGAGCCACGCTGGTCGTGCCGACCACGCACGGGAGGGTTCTCGTCGCGGTCGGCGTCGGCGCAGCGCCGGTCGTCGACGCAGCCCTCGTCCGGGACCTCGCGGCCGACTTCGCCCGGGCGGTGCCCCACCAGGCGCGGCTCGCCGTCGAGTTTCCCGGCGTCGCGATGGCGCTGTCGGCCAGTGACTTCGCGGCCGCCGTCGTCGAGGGTGTCATCCTCGCGCGCTGGCGGTTCGTCATCGGGAAGGGAGCCGACGACCCCGGCCTCGAGTCCCTCGTCATCGTCGCGCCGGCCGACGTCGAGGACGAGGTCGCTTCGGGAGCCGAGCGGGGGAGCGTGCTGGCCCACGCGGCGATGCTGGCACGCGACCTGTCGAACTGTCCGGCCGCGATCCTCAGCGCCGCGCGCATGGCGGAGGTGGCCGTGGACGTCGGGCGGCGCTCGGGGCTGGAGGTCGAGGTCTTCGGTCGGGAGGAGCTGACCGAGATGGGCTGCGGAGGGCTGCTCGGGGTCAACCTCGGCAGCACCGACGAGCCCCGCATGGTGCGGCTGCGCTATGTGCCCGAGTCACCGCAGGGTCACCTCGCGCTCGTCGGCAAGGGGATCATGTACGACTCCGGCGGCATCAGCCTCAAGCCGAGCGACGAGTCACACGCGCAGATGAAGAACGACATGACCGGCGCGGCCTGCGTGCTCGGGGCCATGTCGACCCTGCGAGACGTCGGGTGCCACACCGAGGTGACGGGCTACCTCATGTGCACCGACAACATGCCGTCCGGCTCGGCGATGAAGCTGGGTGACGTGCTGACGATGCGCGGCGGCACGACCGTGGAGGTGCTCAACACCGACGCCGAGGGTCGCCTCGTGATGGCCGACGCGCTCGTCCTCGCCACGGAGCAGGGTGTCGACGCCATCGTCGACATCGCCACCCTCACGGGTGCGTGCCTGCGCACGTTCGGCGTCGACGTCGCGGGGCTCATGGCAAACCACGACGGTCTGGCCGACCAGGTCCGGCGGGCCGGTGACGTCGTCGACGAGCCGGTCTGGCCGCTCCCGCTGCACCGGCCCTACCGGGCGCAGCTCGACTCGCCGATCGCCGACATGACCAACATGGGCGGCGTCAACGCGGGGTCGATCACGGCCGCGCTCTTCCTCGCAGAGTTCGTGGGTGAGACCCCCTGGGCCCACATCGACATCGCCGGCACCGCCCAGCTGCCCGACGCCCGCGGGTGGCGCAACAAGGGCGCGACGGCGTTCGGCACCCGGCTGCTCGTCGAGGTCGCCTGCGCCTTCACGGTGCCCGATTCCGCGTGACTCCTGGGGCCGGAGGCAGGGTCTCGACGGGGAGGCTGCCCGACGACGGGACGGTGCGTGCGCTCGTCGTCAGCGCCCACCGGGAGAGCCTCGCGGTGCACGACGGCGAGCTCGCCACCTACATCCCGCAGCTGGCTGCCGCCGACCCCGAGGCCTGCGCGGTGTCCGTCGTGTCGGTGGCAGGCAACGCGTTCGAGGTGGGTGACGTCGGGGTCCGCTTCTCGATCCAGAGCGTCTCGAAACCCTTCGTGCTCGCCCTCGCCTGTGCAGTGCTGGGGACCGAGCGCGTGCGAGAACGCGTGGGCGCCAACGCCACCGGCCTTCCGTTCAACTCCGTCATGGCGGTCGAGCTCAACGACCACCGTGTGATGAACCCGATGGTCAACGCCGGCGCGATCGCGGCGACGGGCCTGATGGTCGAGTCCGCTGGTGGCAGGGAGGCCGGCTGGGACCTCGTCCGCGCGGGGCTGAGCGACTTCGCCGGCCGCTCGCTCGCCGTCGACGAGGCCGTCCACGAGAGCGAGTCGCGCACCAACCTGCGCAACCACGGCATCGCCCACCTGCTCCACAGCTACGGCAGTCTCCGCGGCGATCCCGACGTGGCCACCGACGTCTACACGCGGCAGTGCTCCCTGTCCGTCGACACCCACGACCTTGCCGTGATGGCCGCGACCCTGGCCGACGGAGGGGTCAACCCGTTGACCGGCCGGGCCGTCGTCGACGAGGAGAGCTGCGCGAAGGTCCTCGCGGTGATGGCGACCGCAGGCCTCTACGAACGGTCGGGGGACTGGCTCTGGGACATCGGCCTGCCGGGCAAGAGCGGGGTCAGCGGTGCGATCGTCACGGTCTCACCGGGCAAGGGCGGGCTGGCGACCTGGTCGCCACGCCTCGACGCGGCGGGCAACAGCGTGCGCGGCCGGCTCATCACCCGGAGGCTCTCGAGCGAGCTGGGCCTCAATGTCTTCGCCTCGAGGGTCTCACCGGTCACCCGCTCGGGGTGATCCCTCCCGGCGACCGGGACGCCATGCTGGCGCCAGCCCGCACCTCGTCGGCCACGGCCCCGGGGCCGCGCCCGGGCCCGAGCCGGTGGGCTCGACGGCGAGACCGGTGTCACCCCTCAGTTGAGAGCCAGAGGTACCCATGAATCCCGTGCTTGCCTTCGTGATCGTCATGCTCGTCTGGACGGTCAGCGACCTCGTCGCCAAGAAGACGAAGTCACTGCTGTCGTCGCTGTTCGTCGCGTCGATCATCTTCCTCGTCGGCTTCCTCACCGACATCTTCCCGGAGGACCTGCTGGCGAGCTCATCCCTGCTCGGTCTCGCCGGTGTCGTGGTCGGCTTCATCATCGTGCACCTCGGCACGATGATCAGCCTCGACGACTTCAAGAAGCAGTGGAAGACCTTCCTCATCGGGGTCGCGACGGTCGTCGGCATCGGCGTCCTGCTCCTTGTTGCCGGGCTCGTCTTCGGCAGCCAGATCAGCGGGACCGCCGCGGACGGCTACGCCCAGGCCCTCGACTTCATCGTCTCGGGCACGGGCGCGCTCAGTGGCGGCACGATCTCGGTCCTCATCGTGCAGGAGGCGGCCCTCGGGGTCGGCTTGACGAGCATCGCCGTCTTCCCGGTGCTCATCGCGGCGCTGCAAGGCCTCGTCGGCTTCCCGCTCACCTCGATCCTGCTCCGACGGGAGGCCGCGCGGCTCAAGGGGGAGTACCGCGCCGGCACCCTCGCTCCCGTCGAGGTGCCCAGCGAGGAGGCGGCCTCGGCGTCCCGTCTGCCCGCGGCGCTGCGGACCACTCCGGGCACGCTCCTCGTCGTCGGGGCCGTCGTGCTGCTCAGCCTCGGCATCAACAACCTCACGGACGGCATCCTCAACACCTTCGTCGTCGCGCTCCTCTTCGGGATCGCGCTGCGCACGGCCGGGATCTTCAAGCCGTCGGTGCTCGCCGGCATCGACGCCTTCGGCCTGATGATGCTGGCCATCATGATCCTCGTGTTCGGGCCGCTTGCGACCGTGAAGCCCTCGGAGGTCTCCGCCCTCGCCTTCCCGCTACTGGTCACCTTCGTCTTCGGGGTCGCCGGCATCGCCGGCTTCTCGGCGCTCGTGGGCAAGCTGCTCGGCTACAGCATCCCCATGTCCGTCTCGATCGGGCTGACCTCGCTGTTCGGCTTCCCGGGGACGATGATCCTGTCGCAGGAGGCCGCCAAGGGGGCCGGCGAGACGCCCGAGGAGGTCGCCGCGATCGAGCACGAGATCCTGCCGAAGATGATCATCGCCGGCTTCGCGACGGTGACGATCACCTCCGTCATCGTCACGAGCATCATCGCGGGTCGGATCGGCGCGGGGTGATCACTCGGGGTGCCGGTTAGGCTCTCACCCGTGACCGGGCAGGGGAGCATGAAGCAGGGACGGCCGTCGCCGGCCCGCACGCTGCTGACCCCTCCCAACCTGCTGTCGATGCTGCGCCTCGCCGGCGTCCCCGTCTTCCTCTGGGCGATCCTCTCGGGCCAGGACCTGCTCGCCTTCGTCATCCTCGCGCTCTCGGGGATCACCGACTACCTCGACGGCAAGATCGCCCGCGCCTTCCACATGGAGTCCCGCCTGGGGGAGCTGCTCGACCCGATCGCGGACCGGCTCTACATCCTCACCACGCTCGTCGGGCTCGCCTGGCGCGACCTCATCCCGCTGTGGCTCGTCCTCGCGATCCTCTCTCGCGAGGTCGCGATGGCGGTGATGTTGTGGTTCCTCCGGCGCCGTGGCCAGGTCGGCCTCCCGGTGCACTTCGTCGGCAAGGCCGCCACCTTCAACCTGCTCTACGCCTTCCCGCTGCTGCTGCTCGGCCACCGTGACGACTGGGTCGGCGCCGTCGCCCTGCCGCTCGGGTGGGGTTTCGCCTGGTGGGGCGTCACGCTCTACTGGCTCGCGGCCGTGCTGTATGCCGTCCAGGGCCGGGCCGTGCTGGCCCGCGGCCGGGGGGTGGTGACCCCATGAGCGCGACACCGCCGGAGCCGACCGAGCCGACCGAGCCGACCGAGCCACCCGAGCCGACCGAGCCACCCGAGCCGGCCGAGGGACCCGCGCCGACGTCGAGCTCACCCCACGCGCGGGACAGCCAGGCCGCCCGCCGTCGGCCCGACGCGTCGATGACGCTGCTCACCTCGATGCTCGAGCGGCCCCTCGACGGCGGTTACCAGGAGGCGGCCGACCGGCGGTCCCGGTCCGGGCTGCCCGCCGCGACCTCCACCCGTTCGGTCATCGTCATCGTGATGGCCCTGCTCACCGGTTTCCTCTTCGCCCTCGGGGCGCTGTCGGTCAGGGCGAAGCCGACGGCCGGTGCGACGGTCAAGGACGAGCTCGTGACGAGGATCGAGGCCCTCCAGACGCGGGGGACGGCTCAGGAGAGCCAGATCGCGGCCCTCGGCAAGGAGGTCCGCGGCTACGAGGACCTCGCCCTCAAGCAGGCCGGGGGTACCGGCCTCACCGACACCATCAGCCGGCTCGAGGTGGCGGCCGGCGCGGTGCCGCTCACCGGACCGGGAGTCACGCTCACCCTCGACGACGCCGCGGCCCTCGACGACCAGGCCAACGCCGGAGCTCGCCCCTCCGGCGGCTTCGACGCCGGCCGGGTCTCCTCGGCGGACCTCCAGATCCTCGTCAACGGGCTGTGGGGCTCGGGAGCCGAGGCGATCGCCATCAACGGCCACCGCCTCACGGCGACCGCCGCGATCCGGTTCGCCGGCCAGGCGATCATCGTCGACTTCCGGCCCCTGTCGCGCCCCTACGTGGTCAGCGCCATCGGCGACCCCGACTCGATCCAGAAGCTCTTCGGCCCGTCGTTCGCCGGGGTCTACCTCGACCAGCTCGAGTCCGACTTCGCGATCCGCGCGACGCTCGCCGCCGCGGACACGGTCACCGTCCCGGGTGACTCCGGCCCCCGGCTCTCGGTCGCGCAGGCGCTGCCGCCCGACGTAGGGTCGGGCGCGTCCGGTACTGCCTCGGTGCCCGCCGCCGGTGGTGGCGGGAGTCCGACGGACGGGCCGCCGCAGTGAGTGCCCGACCCGTCGTCCAGGAAGGAAGTGTCCCGTGATCCCAGCCGTCGGCCTGCTGGTCGGGCTCGTCGTGGGTCTGCTCCTCGACCCGTCCGTGCCGGTCTGGCTGCAGCCCTACCTCCCGATCGCGGTCATCGCCGCCCTCGACGCGGTGTTCGGAGCGGTGCGGGCCGTGCTGGACGGGATCTTCAACGACAAGGTCTTCGTCGTCTCCTTCCTGTCCAACGTCCTCGTCGCGGCCTTCATCGTCTTCCTCGGCGACCAGCTCGGCGTCGGAGCCCAGCTCTCGACGGGTGTCGTCGTCGTCCTCGGGGTCCGGATCTTCTCCAACGTCGCCTCGATCCGCCGACACCTCTTCAAGGCCTGAGCCGATGAGTCCTGAGCCGATGAGTGAGGACACGGCGCCCGAGCAGGTCCCGGCACCTCGCACCACCGACACCGACGGTGACCCGTTCCGCGACCACGAGACACTGCGGGGGCACGTCGAGGGCGCCGCAGCCTGGCGACGCCTGCTGCGGATGGGCCGGCCCCGCAACACGAAGGCCAACCTGCTCGGCGCCCTGCTCGCGCTCGCCCTCGGTGTCGCGATCGCCACCCAGGTGCAGCTGACGAACCAGAAGAGCCTGAGCGGCCTGAGCCAACCCGACCTCATCCGCGTCCTCGACGACGTCTCGCTGCGCAGCTCGCGGCTCGACCAGCAGATTCGCGAGCTCGAGACGACCCGCGACCGTCTCAAGAGCGGCACCGGGACCACGGCCGAGGCGCTCGCCCAGGCCCAGAAGCGCGTCGACACCCTCGGCGTCCTGGCCGGCACGCTCGGGGCCAGAGGCCAGGGGATCACCGTGACGGTGAGCGACCCCGACGCGCAGGTGACGGCGCCGGTCGTGCTCGACCTCATCGAGGAGCTGCGGGACGCGGGCGCGGAGGCGATCGACGTCGGGGGCGTGCGGGTCGTCGCGTCCTCGTACCTGTCCGATCGGGGCACGTCCCTGCTCATCGACGGGATCCCCGTGCCCCGCCCCTTCGTCGTCTCGGCGATCGGCGACTCCCGCACGCTCTCGTCCGCGATGACGATCCCCGGCGGCATCGTCGAGACGGTCCGTCAGAAGGGCGCAACTGCGACCGTCGTCGAGGTCCCCGAGCTCGAGATCACCTCGCTCCACACCCTCGTCGACCCCACCCACGCCAAGCCCGTGTCGTGACCGCCGACCTGCGGCCCCCTCGACCGTCCGGACGCGCTGGGGGCGTACGGCTGCGCCGCGGGCCCGGGCATGGCATCCTTCCAACTGCCCACCCCCTCGGGGACCCACCACTGCCGTCCCGACCCCCCGGGCAGGGCGCCACGCTGACAGGAGAGACATGAGCACGCTCGAGCACCCGGACGACCTGCGCTACACGAGCGACCACGAGTGGGTCCGCGCCGACGGCGACACGGTGCGCATCGGGATCACCGCCTTCGCACAGGAGGCCCTCGGGGACGTCGTCTACGTGTCCCTCCCGTCCGTCGGCGACAGCGTCAGCGTCGGTGACGCCTGCGGCGAGGTCGAGTCGACGAAGTCGGTCAGCGACGTCTACGCCCCGCTCGAAGGGGAGGTCACCGCGACGAATCCCGCCCTCGAGGCCGCCCCCGAGCTGATCAACTCCGACCCCTACGGGGAGGGCTGGATGTTCGAGATGCGGCTGGCTGACACCGGGGCCCTCGACGGTCTGATGGAGGCCGACGCGTACCGCGCGTCGCTGTCCTGAGCCGAGGCCTGAGCGGCCCACCGGCCACCCGGCACCAGTGATCTAGAGTGGATCTCGCCGAGAGACCCACACACCCGACGAGGAGGACTGCATGTCGAGCGACCAGCCCGATCCCGACGACGGCAACGTCGAGCCCCGCACCATGCGGTTCCAGGGTGTGCCGTCCCAGGAGGTCGAGCACCAGGAGGCCAGCACCTCCCGCGGGCTCAACACCGAGGACCAGGCGACCATCCAGGCACTGCGCCCCGGGACGGCGCTGCTCATCGTCCTGCGCGGACCGAACACCGGAGCGCGCTTCCTGCTCGACGACGCCCAGGTGTGGACCGGGCGTCACCCCGACTCGGACATCTTCCTCGACGACGTGACCGTCTCGCGCAAGCACGCGCTCTTCACCGCGACCGACGCAGGGTATGCCGTCAAGGACGCCGGCTCGCTCAACGGGACCTACGTCAACCGAGAGCGGATCGACGAGATCGTGCTGCAGACCGGTGACGAGGTCCAGATCGGCAAGTTCCGCCTCGTCTACTACTCGGCCTGACCCCTGCGGATGACGCCTGCCTCCGGCGAGGACGGCCGCCCGGCCGCGCCCTCGACCCGCCTGACGATCGGCAAGGTCCTCAAGGACCTCGGCAGGGACTTCCCCGACGTCACGGCGTCCAAGCTCCGCTTCCTCGAGGCGGAGGGCCTGATCACTCCGGAGCGGACGGCGTCCGGCTACCGCACCTACGCCCCCGAGGACCTCGACCGGATCCGGTTCGTCCTCGCGGCGCAGCGGGACCGGTTCTGGCCGCTCAAGGTCATCCGCGACGCGCTCGACGCGATGGACCGCGGGTTGGCCGACCCCGGACCCGACGGGGGACTGCCACGGGTCACCGCTCCCGCCCCCGACCCGTCGGTCCCGACGGGCGCCGAGCTCGCCCGGCGTGACGACGTGTCGGTCACCGGTCCCGAGCTGCGGGAGGCGACGGGGATCGACAAGGAGACCTTCCACGCCCTCGAGACCTATGGGCTGCTCTCGGCCGACGCCTCCGGCCACTTCGACGCCGACGCCCTGTCGGTGGCCGGGGCTGCCCGGGCCCTGGCGGACCACGGCATCGAGCCGCGCCACCTGAGGCCCTTTCGCACCGCCGCCGACCGGGAGATCGGTCTCGTCGAGCAGGTCCTCGCCACCCGCCGCGCCGGGGGCACCCGCGAGGAGCGCGAGGCCGACATCCTCTCGGCCTGCCTCGCCCTGCACGTCGCCCTCGTGCGGTCCGGGCTCGGCCGCTGACCCGCCGGTGGACGCCCGTGGCCGCCCGGGGTCGCCGGCGGCGGGCGGGGTACGGTGGGGGAGTGATAGAGGTTGACGTCCTTGGCGTCCGGGTGGAGATGCCGACGAACCAGCCCATCGTCCTGCTTCGAGAGCGTGACGGGGGCCGCTACCTGCCGATCTGGATCGGGGCCGCCGAGGCCGCCGCGATCACCTATGCCCAGCAGGCCGTCGTGCCGCCACGACCGTTGACCCATGACCTGATGCGCGACATCCTGTCCGTGCTCGGCCACGAGCTGACCGAGGTGCGGATCGTCGCCCTCAAGGACTCGGTCTTCCACGCCGCACTCATCATCGACGGCCAGGCCGAGATCAGCGCCCGCGCCTCCGACGCCATCGCCCTGGCCCTGCGCACCGGGGCCAAGGTCCTCGTCGACCCCTCGATCCTCGACGAGGCGGCGATCGTCGTGTCCTCGGAGGAGGACGACGAGGTGGAGAAGTTCAAGGAGTTCCTCGACCAGGTCTCCGCCGAGGACTTCGAGCACCCCGAGGATCCCGAGGGCACCGAGGGTGGGCCCGGCGACGACACGAGCCACCCGCCGACGAGCTGATTGGCTTAACCTTGCACTTGAGAGTGAATGTCTGTCGGCGGTAGGGATCGCCCCGGCGTGGCGCGAGCCGGGTGATTGACGGCCCCGGCGATCGGCCCTACCGTCAGGGGAACGACGCACGTGTAGTTATCGCGGTGTCGTCGTCAGCGCGACCCGCCGCCGGCCCGTCAGCGCACCGCACAGGAGGAGGACGGCATGCCCGCCACGGAAGACGCGCACGCGCACCGGTACATCCCGATCGGCGCGCAGGGCCTGCTGTTCGACGACGACCTGCCCGACCTCGCCGAGGACACCGGCTACCGCGGCACGACGGCGTGCAAGGCCGCTGGCATCACCTACCGCCAGCTCGACTACTGGGCCCGCACCGGCCTCGTCGAGCCGGGGGTGCGCGGCGCGACCGGCTCCGGCACCCAGCGCCTCTACGGCTTCCGCGACATCCTCGTGCTCAAGGTCGTCAAGCGGCTGCTCGACACGGGGGTCTCCCTCCAGCAGATCCGCGTCGCGATCGAGCACCTGCGCGACCGGGGCGTCGCGGACCTCGCCCAGATCACGCTGATGAGCGACGGCGCCTCCGTCTATGAGTGCACCTCCGCGGACGAGGTCTTCGACCTCGTCCAGGGCGGCCAGGGCGTCTTCGGCATCGCCGTCGGCCGCGTCTGGCGCGAGGTCGAGGGAACCCTGGCCGAGCTGCCGAGCGAGCGGGCCGACGACGACGTCTCCGTCGAGGTGCACCCGGGCGACGAGCTGACGGCCCGTCGCGCCCGCCGGCTGGCCTGAGCCCGCCCCGCACCACCTCCGCCCAGCAACGCGGCGACCGGGCGCAACCCGAGCCACGCGCGGCGTGGAGCACGGCTCCCGACTGGTAGATTCGGCAGTGCCGAACGACCCCGCGTGGGAGAGTCCTCGGGGCGGGTGACCGCCTGCGGGGCGCCGAAGGGGCAACATCCCCGGAACCTCTCAGGCGCCAGGACCACGCGGGTGAGGCATCTCTGGAGAGGGCGTCCGACGGGCGTGCGCGACAGACGGGGAGCGTGAGTCGTCCGCTCGACCCGTCAGGAGCCCCCATGTCAGCCCCCATGTCGACGAATCCCTCCAGCCCCCGCAGCACCGACACCCCAGCCGGCACGGGCACGGCCGGCGCCGCCGGCTTGGCCGACTTCGTCGGTCGCCACGTCGGCCCGCGCGGTGACGACGTCGCGGACATGCTGACGGTCATCGGCCAGCCCGACCTCGACACGATGTGCGACCGCGCCATGCCCGGCGCGATCCGCTCCGAGGCACCGCTCCGGATCGAGGCGGCCGCCAGCGAGGGCGCTGTCATCACGGAGCTGCGAGCGCTCGCCGCTCGTAACACCGTGCTCACCTCGCTCATCGGCCTGGGCTACTACGGGACGATCACGCCGCCCGTCGTGCGCCGCAACGTCCTGGAGAACCCGGCCTGGTACACCGCCTACACGCCGTACCAGCCGGAGATCTCCCAGGGACGCCTCGAGGCGCTGCTCAACTTCCAGACGGTCGTCACCGACCTCACCGGGCTCGACGTCGCCGGCTCCTCCCTGCTCGACGAGTCGACGGCGGCCGCCGAGGCCATGTCACTGATGCGCCGCTCGAGCAAGGCCGGTGACGACGGCGTCGTCCTCGTCGACACCCACCTCTTCCCGCAGACCATCGCCGTCATGCAGACCCGCGCGGGCGCGATCGGGCTGCCGCTCGTCGTCGCCGACCTGCGCGCCGTGGACTCCGCCGAGGCGCTGTCCGACGCCGCAGACGGTCGGCCCGTCGTCGGGGTGATCGTCCAGTTCCCCGACGCGACCGGCGAGGTGGTCGACTGGAGCGGGCTCACCGAGGCCGCCCACGAGGCCAAGGCCCTCGTGACCGCGTGCGCCGACCTGCTCTCGCTCACCCTGCTCCGGGCCCCCGCGGAGTGGGGCGCCGACATCGTCGTGGGCAGTGCCCAGCGGCTCGGCGTGCCGATGGGCTTCGGCGGCCCGCACGCGGGCTACCTCGCGGTCCGCAAGGGGCTCGAGCGATCGATGCCCGGACGCCTCGTCGGGGTCTCGGTCGACGCTGCCGGCCACCAGGCCTACCGCCTCGCCCTCCAGACCCGCGAGCAGCACATCCGCCGCGAGAAGGCGACCTCCAACATCTGCACCGCCCAGGTGCTCCTCGCGGTGATGGCGAGCATGTATGCCGTCTGGCACGGTCCGCAGGGCCTGACCGAGATCGCGCGCCGGGTCCACGAGCACACCGCCGCGCTCCGCGGCGCGCTCGTCGCCGGGGGGCTCGATGTCGTCACGACCACGTACTTCGACACCCTCACGGTCGCCCTCCCCGGCGGTGCCGACCCGGCCGTCGACCGCCTCGCCGAGCTCGGGGTCAACGTCCTGCGCGTCGACGGCACGCACGTGTCCCTCAGCCTCGACGAGACGACGACGGCCGCGACGCTCGAGACCGTGCTCGAGGGCTTCGGCGTCACCGCGGCGACGGCCGGGGACACGTCGGCGGAGGGAGCGTCCGGGCCCAGCGGCATACCCACGGAGCTGGTGCGCACCTCCGAGTTCCTCACCCACCCCGTCTTCCACTCGCACCGCTCCGAGACCGCGATGCTGCGCTACCTGCGCACGCTGAGCGACCGTGACTTCGCCCTCGACCGCGGCATGATCCCGCTCGGCTCCTGCACGATGAAGCTCAATGCGACGACCGAGATGGAGCCGGTGACCTGGCCGGAGTTCGCCAACCTGCACCCCTTCGCCCCCGCGTCCCAGACCGTGGGCATCCGTGAGCTCATCGCCGACCTCAGCGCGTGGCTCTGCGAGATCACCGGCTACGACGCCGTGTCGCTGCAGCCCAACGCCGGGTCGCAGGGCGAGTTCGCGGGCCTGCTCGCGATCCACGCCTACCACGAGGCCCGTGGCGAAGGTCACCGACGGGTCTGCCTCATCCCGGCGAGCGCGCACGGCACCAACGCCGCCTCGGCCGTGATGGCCGGCCTGCGCGTCGTCGTCGTCAAGACCGCCGAGGGCGGCACCGTCGACCTCGACGACCTCCGCGCCAAGATCGAGCAGCACCGCGACGACCTCGCGGCGATCATGGTCACCTACCCGTCCACCCACGGGGTCTACGAGGACACCATCAGCGAGCTCTGCGAGCTGGTGCACGACGCGGGCGGCCAGGTCTACGTCGACGGCGCCAACCTCAACGCGCTCGTGGGCCTCGCGCAGCCGGGCAAGTTCGGCGCCGACGTCTCGCACCTCAACCTCCACAAGACCTTCTGCATCCCGCACGGCGGCGGCGGACCGGGCGTCGGACCGGTCGGCGTGCGCGCCCACCTGGCGCCGCACCTGCCGAGCCACCCCCTCGCGCCCGAGTGCGGGCCCGAGACGGGCGTCGGCCCCGTCTCCGGGGCGCCCTACGGCTCGGCCGGCATCCTGCCGATCTCGTGGGCCTACGTGCGCCTGATGGGCGGCGACGGCCTGCGGTACGCGACCCAGGTGGCGGTCCTCGGCGCGAACTACATCGCCGCCCGGCTGCGCGACCACTACCCGGTGCTCTACTCCGGTGAGGACGGCCTCGTGGCCCACGAGTGCATCCTCGACCTGCGCCCGATCACGGCCGCGACGGGCGTCACCGTGGACGACGTCGCCAAGCGGCTCGTCGACTACGGCTTCCACGCGCCGACGATGAGCTTCCCCGTCGCGGGCACCCTCATGGTCGAGCCCACCGAGTCCGAGGACCTGCGCGAGCTCGACCGCTTCTGCGACGCGATGATCGCGATCCGTGGCGAGATCGCCCAGGTCGCGGCCGGCGAGGTCGCTGCGGCCGACAGCATGCTGCGGCACGCGCCGCACACGGCGCTGTCGGTCGCAGGGGAGTGGGACCACCCCTACGAGCGTGCTGCCGCGGTCTTCCCGGTCGGCGTCGTGCCCGGCGACAAGTACTGGCCGCCGGTGGGCCGCATCGACGGGGCCTACGGCGACCGCCATCTCGTCTGCTCCTGCCCGCCCCCCGAGGCGTTCGAGGCCTGAGCGGATCCGCCCAACGGCTCGCGCGCGGGCACGAGGTGTGGTTGTCTCGGCACGTGGGAGCCGACGTCGAGCAGGCCAGATACACGCGCGAGCAGCGCCAGCAGTACCGGGAGAAGGTGCGTCGCGACCTCGACGTGTTCGAGCGGATGCTCGGCAAGAGCGAGTTCGAGTTCGACCGGCCGATGACCGGCATCGAGATCGAGCTCAACCTCGTCTCGGAGGACCTCGGTCCCAAGCTCGACAACAAGTCCGTCCTCGAGCAGATCGCCGACGAGGACTACCAGACCGAGCTCGCCCGCTACAACATCGAGCTCAACGTCCACCCGAGGCCGCTGCCGGGCGACTCGGCGATCGAGCTCGAGCGGCTCCTGCGTGAGTCGCTCAACAAGGCGTCGGCCCGAGCTGCCGAGCTGCACACCGGCATCGTCGCCATCGGCATCCTGCCGACCGTGATGCCCGAGCACTTCGAGGGTGACTGGATCAGCGAGAACATCCGGTATGCCGCACTGAACAACGCCGTGCTCGACGCCCGCGGCGAGGATGTCTGGCTCGAGCTCGAAGGGCCGACGGGGGAGCGGATCGCCCGCTACTCCGACAGCCTCGCCCCGGAGTCGGCCTGCACCTCGATCCAGCTGCACGTCCAGGTCCAGCCCGAGCGCTTCGCGGACCACTGGAACGCCGCGCAGGTCCTCGCCGGGCCGCAGCTCGCCGTCGGGGCCAACTCGCCGTTCTTCCTCGGGCAGCGGCTCTGGGCCGAGACGCGGATCCCGCTCTTCACCCAGGCGACCGACACCCGGGCGGTCGAGCTGAAGAACCAAGGCGTCCGCCCCCGGGTCTGGTTCGGCGAGCGGTGGATCACCTCGATCTTCGACCTCTTCGAGGAGAACGTCCGCTACTTCCCGGCGCTGCTGCCCGAGCTCTACGACGAGCAGCCGGAGGAGGTCTTCGAGCGTGGCGAGGTGCCCGAGCTCAAGGAGCTGCGCCTGCACAACGGCACGGTCTACCGGTGGAACCGGCCGATCTACGACATCGTCGACGGGCGCCCCCACCTGCGTGTCGAGAACCGCGTCCTGCCTGCCGGCCCGAGCATCGCCGACGTGATGGCCAACGCCGCCTTCTACTACGGGGCGATGCGCGTCCTGTCCGAGGAGGACCGGCCGGTCTGGACCCGGATGAGCTTCTCGGCCGCCGAGTCCAACTTCGACGACGGCGCGCGGCTCGGGATCGACTCGCGTACCTACTGGCCCGGCGTCGGCGAGGTCCCCTCCACCGAGCTCATCCTGCGCCGCCTGCTCCCGATGGCGCACGAGGGACTGGAGCGCTGGGGCGTCTCGGCCGCGGTGCGCGACCGCTTCCTCACGATCATCGAGCAGCGCTGCCTGCTCGGGGTCAACGGGGCCTCGTGGCAGACCGACTGCGTCGAGCGGCTCGAGGCGCGCGGGCTCCCGCGCGACAAGGCCCTGCGGGAGATGCTCGCGCACTACATCGAGGGGATGCAGGCCAACGCGCCCGTGCACGAGTGGGACCTCCCGCGCGCCTGATCGGCGGTCGTCCGGGGCCCGCTGGGCCACCGGTCATCTGGGCCCCGGCCGAGTCCGACGGCGTCCGACCGCGTCCGACCGCGTCCGTCCGCGTCCGACCGCGGTCAGGCGTCCTTCATCAGGCGCCACGGCGAGAGGTTGAACATCCCGATGCAGCGGGTCGACCGGTGGTGGGTCAGGACGCTCATCGAGCCGGCGTCGAGCACGAGGTTCGCCCCGAAGCGGGGATCGACGCCGAGGTAGGTCGCGGTGAGCACGCGCAGCGCGTGCCCGTGGCCGAAGAGGGCGACGTCGCCGTGCTCGAGGTCGGGCCAGACCGCGTCGATGACCTGCTGGCACCGGGCCGAGACCTCCTCGATGCTCTCCCCAGGGGTGACGCCGGGCGTGACCCCGTCGGCGAAGACCTCCCACGGGTGGCCGACCTGGGCGCTGATCTCCGTGGTCGTGATCCCCTCGTAGGCACCGTAGTCCCACTCACGCAGCAGCGGCTCGACCTCGAAGTCACCGAGGCCGGCGAGCTCCGCGGTGCGGCGCGCACGCTGGAGCGGGCTGACGAGAACCCGCTCGAAGGTGTGCCGGCGCAGCACGTCCTGCAGCTCCCGGGCCGCGTCCTCGCCCTCGGGCAGCAGTGGCAGGTCGGTCGTGCCGGTGTGCTGACCGGAGAGCGACCACTCAGTCTCTCCGTGCCGGAAGAGGTAGATGTTGCCGGGAACGACACCGTCGGGAGAGGCCATGGCGCCAAACCTATCGGCCGGCGGCATACGACACCCATCCGGAGCGACCCCGCACCCTCGGTCTGCGGCAGACTCACCGGATGGACCTCGACTATCGGCTGCTCAACGTCTTCGCGATCGAGGGTGACCCCTTCTCGGGCAACCCGCTGTGCGTCTTCACCGGCGCCGAAACACTCACCGACACGCAGATGCAGGCGTGGGCCCGACAGTTCAACCTCAGCGAGAGCACCTTCGTCACCGGCCTGCGACCCGACGACCAGGCGGCCGACGTCCGGATCTTCACCGCCTCCTACGAGATGCCCTTCGCCGGTCACCCCACCCTCGGCACGGCCCACGTCGTGGCGGAGCTCCTCGCCAGCGAGGGCTCGGCGGGCTCGGCGGGCTCGGCGGTGGACGACGTCAGCCTCGGGCTGCCCGTCGGGCCGGTGCCGGTGCGACGGACCGGGACCGGCTGGGAGCTGACCGCACAGGCACCCCGCTCTCGGTCCCTCGACATCGCGCCCGGGGACCTCGCGGCGACGCTGGGGATCCGGGCCGACCAGCTCGTCGAGGGTGCGGCGCAGTGGGTCGACGTCGGGGTGGAGCAGCTCATCGTCCAGCTCTGCGACGCGGCGGCGGTGCGGGCGTGCACGCCGGTCGTTGCCTCGATGCACCGGCACCTGACGACGTCCGAGCGACCGCCGCACGTCTACGTCTGGGCGTGGACGGGGGAGGAGACGGTCGAGGCCCGGCTCTTCGCCGTGAGCGGCAACGGCCTCGAGGAGGACCCAGCGACCGGCTCGGCCTGCTCCAACCTCGGCGGCTGGCTCGTGGGTCAGGACCGGCGCGACCTCACCGTCACGGTGAGCCAGGGTGCCGCGGTCGCCCGGCCGTCGCGCCTCGACCTGCGGATCGACGCCGACGGTGGGATCCACGTCGGCGGACGGGTCAGCGCGGTCGGCGGCGGCACGGTCACCGCGGCGGAGCAGGACTGACGTGGCCACCTACGTGGCCTTCCTCCGGGCCGTCAACGTCGGAGGGCGCTGGGTCAAGATGGACCGGCTGCGAGAACACCTGTCGGCCAACGGCTTCACCGACGTCGCTTCTTACATCCAGAGCGGGAACCTCCGGGTGGGCACGCGGTTGCGGAGCGCCGCCAAGGTGGAGCAGACCCTGCGGTCCCTGATCAGCGACGAGTTCGGCTTCGAGGTCCCCGTCGTCGTCCGCACACCTGACCAGCTGCGGTCGCTGGCAGCCGCGGCCGACGCGCTCGAGTCACCCCTCGGGTCGCAGGCCCACCGCTACGTGACGGTGACGGCGGGCGGGCTCGGCGACGCGGGGCGGGAGGCCCTCGAGGCGTGGGACGTCCCGGGGGAGCGGGCCCTCGTCATCGGTGAGGACGTCGTCCTCTTCCTCACCAAGCCGGCCCACGAGGCGAAGCTGACGAACGCCCGGCTCGAGAAGCTGACCGGCGCGACGGGCACCGCGCGGGACCTCACGGTGGTGCGGGCGCTCGCCGAGAAGTGGTGCTGACCCGCACGGGTCAGGACCGCGGGTCAGGACCGCGCGCGGCGGACCAGCTCGAAGCAGACGACGGCGGCCGCCGCGGAGACGTTGAGCGACTCGACGCCGCCGGCCATCGGGATCGAGACCCACGTGTCGACGAGGGCGGCGACCTCCTCACCGAGACCGGCCGTCTCGCTGCCGAGGACGAACGCCGTCGGCTCGGGCAGGTGCGCGGTGAAGAGGTCGTCGTCGCCCGAGGCGTCGAGCCCCACGACGTGGAAGCCGGCGTCCTTGAGGTCGGAGACGGCCTGCTCCGCGGTGAAGGCCTTGAGGATGGGGGCGCGGAAGGCGACACCGGCCGAGGCCTTGACGACGAGCGGGTCGAGGGAGGCCACCCCGCGGCGGGGCACGACGATCCCGTCGACACCGGCGGCGGTGGCCGACCGGAGGATCATCCCGACGTTGGCCGGGGTCGTGATGCCGTCGAGGACGAGGACGCTGCGCAGGGCGCCGGCCGCGAGAGCCATCTCGATCGGGCGCATCAGCGGCGCCACGACGTCGGCGAAGACGCCCTGGTCCTGCCGGCCGTTGCCGGCGAGCTTCTTGACCCGGTCGGGGCTGGCCCACGAGACCGTGACCCCCCGGCGGCGGGCGGCCTGCTGGATCTCTCGCACCCCCGACCCGCGTGAGCCCTCGGCGAGCACCACCTTGTCGACCGTGAGGGAGTCGTCGAGCAGCACCTCGTGCACGGGGTTGCGGCCGTAGACGGTGATGAAGCGGTCCTTGGGGGAGATCTCGTCACTCACCGGGTCAGGATGTCACGCGTCGAGGACCCGGGAATGGACGCGGTCCCCGTCCTGTTAGAGTGATTGAGTTTTCAACAACTGAGGAGCTGGGAACCATGCAGTTCGGCATCTTCACCGTCGGCGACGTGACCACGGACCCCACGACGGGCCGCACCCCGACCGAGCACGAGCGGATCACCGCCACCGTCGCGATCGCCCGCAAGGCCGAGGAGGTCGGCCTCGACGTCTTCGCGACGGGCCAGCACCACAACCCGCCGTTCGTCCCGTCCGCCCCGACGACGACCCTCGCCTACATCGCCGCCGCCACGGAGCGGATCCTGCTCTCGACCTCGACGACCCTCATCACGACGACCGACCCGGTGCGCATTGCCGAGGACTACGCGACACTGCAGCACCTGAGCAACGGCCGGATGGACCTGATGATGGGCCGCGGCAACACCGGCCCCGTGTACCCCTGGTTCGGCAAGGACATCCGCGACGGCATCCCGCTCGCGATCGAGAACTACGCCCTGCTGCACCGGCTGTGGCGCGAGGAGGTCGTCAACTGGCAGGGGAAGTACCGCACCCCGCTGCAGGGCTTCACCTCGACGCCCCGCCCGCTCGACGGCATCCCGCCCTTCGTCTGGCACGGCTCCATCCGCAGCCCCGAGATCGCCGAGCAGGCGGCCTACTACGGTGACGGGTTCTTCTCCAACCACATCTTCTGGCCCGCGAGCCACACGAAGCAGATGGTCGAGCTCTACCGTCGCCGCTTCACGCACTACGGGCACGGCAGCGCCGACCAGGCGATCGTCGGTCTCGGTGGCCAGGTGTTCATGCGCAAGAACTCGCAGGACGCCGTCCGCGAGTTCCGGCCCTACTTCGACAACGCCCCCGTCTACGGGCACGGCCCGTCGCTCGAGGAGTTCACGTCACAGACGCCGCTCACCGTCGGCAGCCCCCAGGAGGTGATCGACAAGACGCTCTCCTTCCGGGACTACGCCGGGGACTACCAACGCCAGCTCTGGCTCGTCGACCACGCCGGACTGCCGCTCCAGACGGTCCTCGAGCAGCTCGACATCCTCGGTGAGGAGGTCGTGCCCGTCCTGCGGAAGGAGTTCGCGGCCCTCAAGCCCGCCCACGTGCCCGACGCCCCCACCCACGCCAGCCGGCTGGCCGCCTCGCACGCCACGTCCACCGACAAGGAGCTCGCCTCATGACCCGGCACCTCGCCGTCATCACCGCCGGCCTCACCCAGCCCTCGTCGACCCGGCTGCTCGCCGACCGCCTCACCGAGGCGGTCGTACGGGGGCTCGGGATCGGGGACAACAGCGAGGACGTCGTCGTCGAGGTCGTCGAGGTGCGTGACGTCGCCCACGACCTGACCAACCACGTCCTCACCGGGTTCGCGTCACCCGAGCTGCAGGTGCGCCTCGACGCGATCACGGAGGCCGACGCGGTCATCGTCACGACCCCCGTCTACGCGGCCTCCTACAGCGGCCTGTTCAAGATGCTCGTCGACGTGCTGCCCAAGGACGGGCTGCGCGACACCCCGGTGCTGCTCGGCGCGACCGGTGGGACGGCGCGACACTCGCTGGCGATCGACCACGCCCTCCGGCCCCTGTTCGCCCACCTCGGCGCCCTCGTCGCCCCGGTCGCCGTCTTCGCGGCGTCCGAGGACTGGGGCAACGTCGAAGCCGGTGGACTGGGGGAGCGGATCGACCGGGCCGGTTCGGCCTTCGCCCGGCTCGTCACCGGTGCGGCGCCCCCCGTGCGGGTCGACCCCTTCGCCGACGTCACCCCGTTCGCGTCGCTGCTGGCCGGCTCGCAGCGCGGCTGATCCGGCGCGCAGGGGAGACAGGAGCAGGCGTCCCGTCAGGCCTGCGTTGCGGGCTCATCTTTCTTCGTGGTGTCCTCGGCGTTCATCGGTCCAGCATGGCAGGCTGAGTGCCATGGCGAAGTACTTCGATGTCCACCCCGTCGACCCGCAGCCGCGAGCCATCGGACAGGCGGTGCAGATCCTCCGCGACGGGGGCCTCATCGCCTACCCGACCGACTCGTGCTTCGCCCTCGGCTGCTCCCTCGACAACCCGGCGGGCAAGGAGCGCATCCTGCGGATCCGCCAGCTCGACGAGAAGCACCACTTCACCCTCGTCTGCGCCGACTTCGCCCAGCTGGGCCAGTTCGTCCAGCTCGACAACGCCGTCTTCCGGGCGCTCAAGGCGTCGACGCCCGGGCCCTACACGTTCATCCTCCCCGCGACGAAGGAGGTGCCGCGCCGCCTGCTCCACTCCAAGAAGAAGACGGTGGGGGTCCGCATCCCCGAGCACCCGGTCGTCCGCGAGCTGCTCAAGGCGATGGGGGAGCCGATCCTCTCGAGCACGCTCCTGCTGCCCGGCGAGGAGGACCCGATGACCGAGGGCTGGCAGATCAAGGACGAGCTCGACCACGTGCTCGACGCCGTCATCGACTCCGGCGAGTGCGGTCTCGAGCCCACGACGGTCGTCGACTGGTCGGAGGGCACGCCCGTGGTCACCCGGGTCGGGGCCGGCGACCCGACGCCGTTCGAGTGACAACCGTGGCCCCCCTGCCCCCCGGGCCCACGGTGCCGGAGGCGGTCGGGTCGCTGCTGGCCGGCCTCCGGGAGGCCGACCGGCTCACGCTCGAGCTCCGTCTCGAGCGGTGGTGGCCCGACCTCGTGGCCGGGCTGACCGAGCTGTATGCCGCCGAAGACGTCGAGGCGGCGGCCCTGCGTCTCGCGGAGGTGGCGGTCGCGGGGTTCACGGCGCGCGAACCCGACCTACGGCGTCTGGACGAGCGCCGGCTGCTCCGCCCGGACTGGCTCCAGGAACCGTCGATGATTGGCTACGCCTGCTACACGGAGCGGTTCGACGGGACCCTTGCGACGCTGCCGGAGCGTCTCGACTACCTCCACGAGCTCGGGGTCACGTACCTGCACCTCATGCCGGTGCTACGGCCGCGCGACGGCGACAACGACGGCGGCTACGCGGTCGCCGACTACCGGGCCCTGCGTCCCGACCTCGGCGACGTCGAGGACCTCCGCGACCTCACGAGAACGCTTCGCGGACAGGGCGTCTCGCTCGTCCTGGATCTCGTGCTCAACCACGTCGCGCGTGAGCACGAGTGGGCCGAGAAGGCCCGGGCGGGGGAGGAGCGCTACCGCCGCTACTTCCACACCTTCCCGGACCGGGACCTGCCCGACGCCTACGAGCGCACCCTGCCCGAGGTGTTCCCCGACTTCGCACCGGGAAGCTTCAGCTGGGACGATCAGCTCGGGGCCTGGGTCTGGACGACCTTCAACGAGTGGCAGTGGGACGTCAACTGGTCCAACCCCGACGTCCTCGTGGAGTACGCCGAGATCATCCTGCACCTGGCCAACCTCGGGGTCGAGGTGCTCCGTCTCGACGCCATCGCCTTCACGTGGAAGCGGATGGGCACGAGCTGCCAGAACCAGCCGGAGGTGCACGCCCTGACGCAGGTGCTGCGAGCAGTGGCGCGGATTGCCTGTCCCGCAACGGTTTTCAAGGCCGAGGCGATCGTCGGGCCACGTGACCTCGTCCAGTACCTCGGCCAGCACGAGCGCGCCGGGCGGGTCAGCGACCTCGCTTACCACAACAGCCTCATGGTCCAGATCTGGTCGATGCTCGCGACGGGCAACGTCGTCCTCGCCCGCCAGGCCCTCCGGTCGCTCCCGGCGACCCCGCCCACCGGCACGTGGATCTGCTACCTGCGGTGCCACGACGACATCGGCTGGGCGATCGACGACGGCGACGCGGCTGCCGTGGGCCTCGAGGGCTACGCGCACCGCCGCTTCCTCTCGGACTGGTATGCCGGCGACTTCCCGGGCTCGTGGTCCGACGGCCTCGTCTTCCAGCACAACCCCTACTCCGGCGACAAGCGGATCAGTGGCACGGCGGCCTCGCTCACGGGTGTCGCCGGGGCCACCGACGAGGAGAGCCTGAACCGGGCGCTCGGACGGCTCTACCTCGCGCACGCCATGGTGATGGGGTGGGGCGGCATCCCGGTGCTCTGGAGCGGGGACGAGCTGGGCCAGCCCAACGACCCCGCCTGGGCGCAGGAGCCCGGCCACGAGGACGACAACCGCTGGGCGCACCGCCCCCGCCTGGACGAGTCGCTGGCCGACGTCCGCGACGACCTCGCCACCGTTGCCGGCCGGGTCTTCCAGGGCGTGGCCCACCTCTCCCGGATCCGGGCGTCCCTGCCGCAGCTGCACGCCGCCGCGGACGGGCAGGTGCTGTCCGACACCGATGACGGGGTGCTCGTCGTGCGCAGGGCCCACCCGAGCGGCCCGATGCTCTGCGTCTACAACGTCACCGAGCAGTGGCGCCCGCTCGAGATGCGCCACGTGCGCGAGGCGGGCATCGGCTCGGCGTTCAACGCGCTCGGGGCCCACGGGGTGTCCGGCGGCGAGGACGACCGGGCCTGGCTGCCGCCGCATGGAGCGTGGTGGCTCGTGGAGGCGGCGGCCATCGCGTAGAACCGCTCCTTGGTAAAGGTTATACGCTAACCTTTATCAAGGAGGTGACGCGTGCAGGAGGGCTGGCCGGCGCTGACGACGCAACGGGTCCGCTGGACCCCGGGCGCCGACGGCCTCGTCGTGCCCTCCCGGAGAGCCCGGCGGGAAGTGCCCGATGGCTATGACGCCGCGGTCGTCCCCCTCGTCGCCGGGGTGGGCCTGCGCCTCGACGGCGACCTTGCCGCCGACCTCGACGACGCCGCACGACTGCTGACGGCGTTCGACAGCGGGGGAGCAGGGGAGATCGCCCCCTTCGCCACGGTGCTGCTCCGGTCCGAGAGCGCGGCGAGCTCGCAGATCGAGAACCTCACCTCGTCGGCTCGCGCCCTGGCCGAGGCAGCGATCGGGCAGGGTTCCCGGGCCAATGCCACCGTCATCCTCGCCAACGTCAGCACGATGCAGGCCGCGCTCGACCTTGCTGGGTCCCTCGACACCGCAACGGTGCTCGCGATGCACCGTGCTCTGATGGCCCACCAGCGGCTGCACGAGCCGGGCCGGTGGCGCGACCAGCAGGTCTGGCTCGGCGGGGCCGCGTCGCATCCCGCCGGGGCGGCCTACGTGCCACCCGTGGCCGCGGACGTGCCCGCCCTGATGGACGACCTCGTCGCGCTGATGGACCGCGACGACCTACCACCGCTCGCCCTCGCGGCGCTGGCCCACGCGCAGTTCGAGACGATCCACCCCTTCACCGACGGCAACGGCCGCACAGGGCGGGCCCTGCTGCACTCCGTGCTGCTCCACACCGGCGTCATCCGCCGGGTGACCGTGCCGATCTCCGCCGGGTTGCTCGCCGACCGTGCGGGTTACTTCGCCGCACTCACCGCCTATCGTCGGGGCGACCCCGAGCCGATCCTGCGCTGCGTGGCCGAGGCCGCCCGCACCGGCACCCGCGTCGGGGGGTTGCTCGTCGGTCGGCTCCGCGATCTGCGCGCCGGGTGGGACGAGGTGGTGACCGCCCGGCGGGGCGCCACGGTCTGGCTCCTGCTCGACCTCGTGCTGCGCCAGCCGGTCGTCACCGCACGGGTCGTCGCCGACGAGCTGGCCGTGTCGACCCCGACCGCGCAGGCCGCCCTCCAGCACGCGGTGGAGTGCGGCGTCCTCGTCGAGTCGACCGGTCACCGACGCAACCGTGTCTATCGGTCGACGGAGGTGCTGTCCGCGCTGGACGACTACGCGGAGAACCTCGGGCAACGCAGATCATGACGGGTTCGACTGTGCCGCGGTGATGTTCGAGTGACCTCAGGCCAGGTCGACCCATCGGCCGTGCTCGTGGCAGGTCCCCAGGACTGCCGGCTCGCACTCGTGGCCGTCACGCCACTTCCGGGCTCCGAGCACCGTTCCACTCGTCCGGCCCACCAGGGCAGGAGGGAGCTCGAGACCGGGCATGCACCCGGGAGGCTCGGCGGTGAGCCAGCTGAGCGGCATACCCTCTCGCGCGGCGTCCGCGAGGACGGTGGCCACCTGGGGGCGCCGGTCCCGCGCGACGTAGGTGAGGGCCCACGAGCTGAGGACGACGACGTGCACGTCGGGGGGCCCGTCCGCAGCCGTCACGGCCGACTCGATGGCGTCGGCGAGGTCGTCGACCATGTCGCCGCGGCGGAGCGACGGCGGCGCGGCGGCCGTCACCGCGACCGCAGCCCGGAAACGTTCGACCCGACCCGGGACATCGGGCCAGAGACACGCCTCGAGCCAGCGCAGCGCGTCGTCGTCGCGCAGGTCCACCGGGTCGAGGTCCAGCCCGACGCGCCGGCCGCCCCGAGGGCGTGAGCGAACCCCGCGCCGAGACCGCGGGTTCCGCCCGTGACGACGGCGACCTTCCCGGTGAGGTCGAACCGGTCGTACAGCCGCGCCACCGCGTCAGGAGTAGCCATGTCGGTCACGCTACGCGGCCGGACGACCCTCAACGCAGACTGATCCGCAGATTGACGCCCGATCCCGGCGGTCGGACGACCCTCAACGCAGACTGATCCGCAGATTGACGCCCGATCCCGGCGGTCGGACGACCCTCAACGCAGACTGATCCGCAGATTGACGCCCGATCCCGATCAGACTGCAGATCAGTCTGCACCTGATGTCGCCAGAGCAGCACCAGACGCAGACTGATTCGCAGATTGATGCCAGCGGCGGATCAATCTGCGAATCAGTCGGCACCTGCTGTCGTGCAGCGGGCGGGTCGTCACCCGGCAGATGCTCAGCTGATCTGCCAGGTGATCTGCACGGCGATGGCGTATGCCGTTCAGCCGGCCCGACGGGGCGAGCGCTGCCGCCGAGGGGGGCAGTTGCACCGCATAATGACATAATGTCGATTATCGGCGTTGTTCAGGGAGCCCGCGAGCGTGGCCTAGCGTGAGGTCCATGATGCCGACCGTCACCTCGATCCACATCGCGCCGGGCCGGCGGCTGCCGACGAAGTCGGTGCAGCGCGTCGAGGCCGAGGCCGGCGCGGGGCTCGTCGGTGACCGCTACCACGGGAGCAAGCACCGGCACGTGACACTGCAGTCCGTCGTCGACCTCGATGCCGCGGCAACCGAGCTCGGGCGGCCCGTCGAGCCGGGCCTGACCCGGCGCAACCTCACCGTCTCGCACGGCGTGATCCCGACCAAGCCGGGCGCTCGGGTCACCATCGGCGAGGTCGAGCTCGAGGTCGTCCGGATGGCCGCCCCCTGCCGGTTGCTCGACGACGGTCTCGGCCCGGGAGCCGCCCGCGCCATGCACAACCGCGGCGGCACCGTGCTGCGACTGCTGACCTCGGGCACGATCGCCGTCGGCGACGAGGTCCACCTGCCCGACCCCGTCTAGGACGGGCGCTAGACACGCCCAGAACGACATCGTCAGGTCGCGTCGGGCTCCTGAGCAGCTGCCGCTGCCGCTTCAGCCTCCGCCTCGAGGCGGGACTGCCAGGTGCGCAGGGCCAGCTCGAGGGCGTGACGCTCGCCGGCGCTCAGGACGGTGAGCAGGCTCTCGTCGGCCGCCACGACGTCACCGATGACGGCGTCGAGGCGGGCATGACCACCCTTCGTCAGCCGCACCTGAACGCCCCGCCGGTCCGACACCTCCCGGATCCGCTCGACGAGGCCGTCGACCTCCATCGCGGTCACCCGCTGCGTCGTCGCGCCGGGCGTGACCCCGCACCGTCGGGACAGCTCGCCGGCCGAGAGCCGGTGCGGCGAACCTGCCAGACGCAGCGCCACGAGGACGTCGAGGTGGCTCGGCTCGAGGGCGTGCTGGGCCAGGGCCCGGGCCCGGTTGTGCGACGAGAGCGTCTCGAGCCGGTGCAGCGGCCCGAACACCGCAGCCGAGGACACGTCGAGGTCAGGCCGTTCCCGCGCCCAGTCCCGGACGGCGCGCTCGACGCCGTCCCCTGCTCCCCCATGCCGCGTCACGGCGTTACTTTAGTGGTGAAATCTGTGGATCGGAGGCGATTCGGCGGGTGATCTGCCCACCACTGCCCCGACCTCTCCCCCGGATCGGCGTGTTCCGACGGAGTCCACCCCGGCACATCGACACTGTGCGACAGTTCGACGCATGGACGTCGTCGCCGTCAACGAAGCCCGTCCGGAGACCCGGGAGCAGCGCGCCTGGTACTGGTACGACTGGGCCAACTCGGCCTACGTGACGACGACCGCGACGGTCCTGATGAGCCCCTACCTCACCTCCGTCGCCGAGGCCGCCGCCTGCCCCGACCTCGCGGACGGGGCGGTCTGCACGACCGACCTGTCGATCCTCGGCGTCCCCGTGGCGCCGGGGTCGCTGTGGTTCTACACCGTCACGTTCGCGACGGTCCTGTCGGCGATCGTGCTCATCTTCATCGGCGCGATCGCTGACCGCAGCCCCAAGCCGACCCGCCTCTTCGCCGGGTTCGCCTGGGTTGGAGCGCTGGCCGCAAGCCTGATGTTCTTCGTCGCCGGCACCAACTGGCAGCTCGGCGCCGTCCTCGTCGTCGTCGCCGGGATCTGCCTCGGCGCCTCGCTCGTCGTCTACGACTCGATCCTGTGCCGGATCGCCAACGAGAACGAGCGCGACCGCGTGTCCTCGAAGGGCTGGGCCTTCGGCTACCTCGGCGGTGGCATCCTGCTCACCCTCAACTTCGCCCTCGACTTCTTCCACACCGACCTCGGGCTCGAGCGCGGCCTGACGACGCGGATCAGCATCCTCTCGGCAGGCCTGTGGTGGGCCGCCTTCACCGTCATCCCCTACCGCGGCCTGCGCCACCTCACCGGCACGGTCGAGACGCCCGTCGACCGCAGCGCCGGCGTGGTCCGCGGCAGCCTCATCCAGCTGCGCGGCACCTTCCGCGACCTGCGCAACTACCCCCAGACGGCCCTGTTCCTGCTCGCCTACCTCTTCTTCAACGATGGCATCCAGACCGTCATCGGCAGCTCGAGCGTCTACGGCAACAAGGAGCTCGGCTTCTCCGAGACCACCGTGCTCGGCGTCTTTCTCTTCGTCCAGTTCGTCGCCTACTTCGGCGCGCGCCTCTTCGGCCGGGTCGCCGCCCGGATCGGGGCGTGGCGCACCGTCCTCAACGGGATCGGCCTCTGGACACTCGTCGTCGTCGTCGCCTTCTTCGTCCCATCGGGCTCCCTCCTCATCTTCTTGGCCCTTGCCCTGCTGATCGGGGTCGTCCTCGGCGGCACCCAGGCGCTCTCGCGTTCGCTCTACAGCCAGCTGATCCCCCGCGGCCGGGAGGCCGAGTACTTCAGCCTCTACCAGGCCATGGAGCGCGGGACGAGCTGGTTCGGCACGCTCATCTTCGGGCTCGTCTTCCAGTTCACCGACAGCTACCGGTGGGCGATCATCGCGCTCATGCTCTTCTTCGTCGTCGGCGGCCTGCTGCTGTCGCGCGTGCGGATGCGCGAGGGCATCATCGCCGCCGGCAACCCGGTGCCCACGGTGGTCTGAGTTTGGGTTAGGCTTCCCGGTTCAGCGGGAACATCGCGACGGTCTTGGTCGTTCAAGTGTCTGTGAGGGTAGGACACCAGTGAGTGTCGACCACAATCAGACGTTTTGGAGGGGGCTTAACCATGGCCGATCGAGCACTACGCGGATCCAACCTCGGCTCCAGGAGCATGGAGTCCGACGAGAACGTCGTGCCCAGTGAGCGTCAGCTGACCGCCTACGTCTGCGCCAACGGCCACCGCACGGAGCTCCCGTTCTCCGTCGAGGCCGACATCCCGCCGACGTGGGAGTGCCGCTGCGGACTGGACGCGAAGCTCCAGGGTGGCGGCCCCGAGCCGGAGGCCAAGCCGGTCAAGCACCAGCGCACCCACTGGGACATGCTCCTCGAGCGTCGTTCCATCCCCGAGCTGGAGGAGCTCCTCGAGGAGCGACTCACCCTGCTGCGCGCGTCCCGCGGCGAGAAGCCGCGACGCCGCAAGAGCGCCTGAGCCCCCAGCACGACCGTCTCGAGCCCGTCCCCGCGTGAAGGGGCGGGCTCGTTGCCGTCCCCAGCGGTATGCCGCTCAGCCGGCCGGGTCGGCCGCCCTCAGTCGTCGTCGACGACCTCCCCCTCGACGACCTCCCCCTCGATGACCTCGTCGCTCGAGGCGGACCGCTGCGCCCCGGCCGGTCCTGACGCGGGGCCGCCGGCGGCGGTCGGCCCGCTCGGGGTCCCGGTGACGCCGGGCCCGGCGACGAACTGCGCGCGCGCGAGCACCCGGTTGCCGATCGCACCGGCGAGCAGGCCGCGGGCCACCGGGCGGGTGAGGGGCAGGATGAGGACGAGCCCGATGAGGTCGGTGACGAAGCCCGGCACGACGAGCAGCAGTCCCCCGACGAGCACGACGATGCCGTCGGCGAGCTCGGTGGCCGGCATCCGGCCCTCGCGCAGGGCCTGGCCCAGGGCCCGCCACGCCCGTCCGCCCTCGCGCTTGATCAGCCACGCGCCGAGCAGCGAGGAGCCGAGCAGCACGAGGATCGTCCACCAGGGCCCGATCAGGCTGTCGACGAGCCGGATCGCGAGCACCTCGAGGATGACGAGGACGACCAGGGCGAGGGCGACGACCCGCGTCGGACGCAGGCCGCGCCCGGACCGTGCCGGCCGGCCGGCCGGTCGGTCCGACCGGGGCGAGCCGGGCGCACTGGTCATGTCCGCTCCCCCGCTCCGGTCTGGCCCGACGGGGGCGACGGTGGCAGGGGGTGGTCCGCGCCCGCGCGGGCCTGCGTCGCCCGCCGTCGGGAGGCGAACCCACCCACGAGGTCCCGCACCTGGCCGTAGCGGTACTCGACGCCCCAGCGGGTCACGTTGACGAGGGCCTCGCGCACGATGTCCTGTCCCATCTTGGAGACCCCGATCTCGCGCTCGACGAAGGTGATCGGGACCTCGACGACCGCGAGGCCCGTGCGCACGGCCCGCAGGGTGAGGTCGATCTGGAAGCAGTACCCCTGCGACTCGACCCCGTCGAGTCCCATCGCGCGCAGGGCCCCGGCGCGGTAGGCGCGGAACCCGGCGGTCGCGTCGTTGACCTGCATGCCGAGCAGGACCTTCGTGTAGAGGTTCGCCCCGACGGAGAGCGCCTTGCGGTGGGCGGGCCAGTTGCGCACCTCTCCCCCACGGATCCAGCGCGAGCCGATCGCGAGGTCGGCGTCGGCGAGGGCCGCGACGAGGGCGGGCAGCTGCTCGGGTTGGTGGGAGCCGTCGGCGTCCATCTCCACGGCGGCGTCGTACCCGTCGGCGAGGGCCAGCTCGAAGCCGGCGAGGTAGGCCCGGCCGAGGCCCTGCTTGCCCGGACGGTGGAGGACCCGCACGTGCGGGTCGGCAGCGGCGAGCCGGTCGGCGACCTCACCCGTGCCGTCCGGCGAGTTGTCGTCGAGCACGACGACGTCCGCGTCCGGGAGGCTGGCGCGCACTCGCTCGACGATGCCGGGCAGGTTCTCCCGCTCGTCGTAGGTGGGGATGAGCACGGCCACCCGGGTCACCGGCTCACGCTTCGTCGTCGTCATCCTCGTCCTTTGTCAGGTCGTGCTGCCGGTCCGTGCCGGTCCGTGCCGGCCTGCGGCGGCGCCGGGTCGCGGGAGCGACGAGACGCGTGCCCACGAGCACCAGCAGGGCTGCTGCGGCGGCCCACTCCGGGGCCTCGCCCACCCGTGTCGCCACGGTCGTCGCGTCCCGCAATGGTAGGTCCCCGCGGACCACCGCCTGTGTGAACAACGACGTCACCTGGTGCGCGGTTCCGTCCGGCGTGATCAGGGCGCTCTGCCCGACCGTCGAGACGTGCACCACCGATCGGCCGAACTCCATCGCGCGGACCCGGCTGATCGCCAGCTGCTGGGGCGACTCGGCGGTGAAGCCGAAGGTCGCGTTGTTGGTCTGCACGACGAGCACGTTGGCCCCGGCCCGGACCGTGTCGCGCATGATGTCGTCGTAGGCCACCTCGAAGCAGATGGCGATCCCCGCGCGTACGGACCCGCCGCTCGCAGCGGGCACGGTGAACACGCCGGAGCCGGTGCCGGCCGTGAAGTCGCGCCGGACGAGGTCGACCTCCGTGCTGAAGTTGCGCCAGAAGGACCGGTTGGGGATGTACTCGGCGAACGGCACGGGGTGCTGCTTGACGTAGCGGTCGACGATGCCCTTCCCCGGCTCGTAGAGCAGCGAGACGTTGGACAGCAGCTCTCCCGGCCCCTCGAGGAGGGTCCCCACGACGAGCGGGGTGCGCAGGGCATCGACGGTCTCGGTGATCAGCGAGGCGGCGTCGGCGTTGCGGACCGGGTCGATGTCGGACGCGTTCTCCGGCCAGACGACGAGGTCGGGCCGCGGCTCCTGCCCGGTCGTCACCGCGTCGGCGACCCCGAGGGTGGCCTGCACGTGGTTGTCGAGCACGGCCCGCCGCTGGGCGTTGAAGTCGAGCCCCGCCTTCGGCACGTTGCCCTGGACCCCGACGAAGCGGGCGGCGGGCCCGTCCGTCGGCAGCGGGACGAGCATCCCGGCCGCGCCCAGGCCGACGGCGAGCGCGGCGGGAACGACGCGGTGGGTGAGCGGCATACCCCGTGCGGTGACGGCGAGCGCGAGCAGCGCGCCGCTCAGGGCGAGGACGAAGGCGACGAAGGGCGCTCCACCGAGGGCGATCAGCGGTCCGAAGGGCGAGTCCGCCTGGCCGAACGCGAGCTTGAGCCAGGGGAAGCCGCCGTAGGGCAGCCGGGCCCGCAGACCCTCGGCGACCACCCAGACGAGGGCGAACGCGAGCGGACGGACCCGTCCTGTCCGGCTGAGCCAGCCGTAGAGGGCGCCGGCGAGCGCGACGAAGAGCGCTTCGAGGCTCGAGAGCGCCACCCAGGGGAGCGCCCCGACGTAGATGCCGGACCAGTGCAGGCTCGGCAGGAAGAAGACCAGCCCGGCGAGGAGCCCGAGCAGGGCTCCCCGGCGGGCCCCGGAGCCGGTCCAGGCCCACGCCATCAGGGCGAGGGCCAGCGGCGCGGCCACCCAGACGTCGAACGTCGGGAAGGCCAGGCACAGCAGGCCCCCGCCGGCGAGGGTGAGGATCAGGCGACGCACGGGTTCACCGTAATCGGCGCGGCCGGCACCCCGGTGCGTGGTCCGGCGCGGGGCCCGGCGTGGCGGCGGTCAGGGGACGACGACGACCCCGCGGGCGGTCGTGGCGACGATGGGCGGGTCGAGCATCTCGGCGGCCGACTCGCCCCGCTCCTGGTTGCCCCGACCGACGACGGTCACCGCGAAGTCGATCTCGCGCGACCGGGTCCCGACCCGGACGATCTCCGCGGAGATCTCGAGCACGTCCCCGGCCTTGACCCGGGAGCGGAACTGGACGTCGCTGTAGGAGGCGAAGAGCCCCTCGTCCCCGTCGGTGAGGATGCACATCTCCGTGGCGACGTCACCGAAGGCCGCCATCGAGTAGGCCCCGTCGACGAGGTTGCCCGCGTAGTGGGCGTGGCCGTAGGGGACGTAGCGCCGGTGCGTGATCCGCAGTCCCACTTCGGCGCGGGTCCGGGGGCGGGGGTCGGAGGGGGTGCTGCCGCTCGTCATGCTCGCGTGCCCTTTCTCAGGTTGATCTCGTGGACGAGGTAGCTCGCGACCTCGCCGGGCGTGGTGCCGCGGCCGAAGATCCGGTCGACGCCGAGCCGGGACTCGGAGCCCTCCTCGAAGCGGGGGCCGCCGGCGATGAGGATCGGCACCTGACCGGCGGGGTAGGCCTCGCGGAAGGCGGCCGACATCTGGGTCGTGTTGTGGAGGTGGGCGTCCTTCTGGGTGACGACCTGGCTGACGAGCACGGCGTCGGCCTTCTCGGCCCGGGCCCGCTCGACGAGCTCCGGCACGAGGACCTGCGCGCCGAGGTTGACCACGGTGATCTCGCGGTAGTACTCGAGGCCCTTCTCGCCGGCAAAGCCCTTGATGTTGAGGATCGCGTCGATGCCGACCGTGTGGGCGTCGGTGCCGATGCAGGCCCCGACGACGACGAGCTTGCGCCGCAGCCCCTTCTTGATGCTCGCGTTCGCATCCTTCGGGCTGAGCAGCGGGTACTCGCGCTCGATGACGACGACCTCGTCGAGGTTGACCAGGTGCGTCGAGCTGCCGTAGACGACGAAGAAGGTGAAGTCCGGGCCCATCGGCTTGGCGTGGACGAGCAGGGCCGGGTCGATGCCCATCTTCCGGGCCAGCTGGAGCGCGGCCCCCTCGGCCCGCTTGTCGTGCGGGACGGGCAGCGTGAAGCTCACCTGCACCATCCCGTCGCCGGTCGTGTCTCCGTAGGGGCGGATGATCGGGCCGGTCATCGCTTGGCCCCCTTCGTGGTGGCGGGGTTGCCCGCGTCGAGCGCGGTCGTCGCGGGGTTGTCGTAGTCGGGAGCCCGGACGACGACACCGTCCAGACCCTTGCCGCGGGTCGCCGGGCGCTTCATCAGCCCGAAGGTGCCGTCGCCGATCGCGGCGAGCAGCGGGGCGTCACCGGCGGAGTCGGTGTCCTCGACGATCCGCTCGAGCAGGTCCACCGCCTCGCCGAGCACGTGCCGGGCCCGGTTCTGGATCATCCCGTCGCGCGGGGGGTGGAAGTCCTCGGTGAGACCGCTCGCGGCATTCATCACGTAGCGGACGTTCTGCAGCGCGAGGTCGCGGTCGGACAGGAACGGCGTGACGACCGCCTCGGTCATCATCCCGACGAGGAGGATCCCCTGGCCCGTCATCGCCCCGACGAGGTTGAAGAAGCCGTCGAGCAGGTAACCGCGGAAGATGTCGCCGGTCATGTGCTTCGTCGGCGGCATCCACTTCAGCGGCGCGTTCGGGAAGAGCTGGCGCGCGAGCAGGGCGTGGGCGAGCTCCATCCGGAAGGAGTCCGGCAGCTCGGGGTTGATCTCGAAGGCGTGCCCGAGGCCGAGCTGCCAGTCCTCGAGGCCGGCCTCCTTGGCGAAGCGCTCGTTGAGCAGCTGGCTGACCGTCACCGTGTGGGCCGCCTCGACGGCGTCGGCGGTGGTCAGGTAGTTGTCCTCCCCCGTGTTGATGATGATGCCGGCGCGCGCGTGCACCTGGCGGGAGAAGCGCTGGTCGACGAAGGTGCGCACCGGGTTGATGTCGCGGAAGAGGATGCCGTACATCGAGTCGTTGAGCATCATGTCGAGACGCTCCATGCCGGCCAGGGCAGCGATCTCCGGCATGCACAGGCCCGACGCGTAGTTCGTCAGGCGCACGTAGCGGCCCAGCTCCTTGCTCACGTCGTCGAGCGCCGCCCGCATCAGCCGGAAGTTCTCCTGCGTCGCATAGGTGCCGGCGAAGCCCTCGCGGGTCGCACCCTCGGGGACGTAGTCGAGCAGCGACTGGCCCGTCGAGCGGATCACGGCGATGACGTCGGCGCCCTCCCGGGCTGCCGCCTGAGCCTGCGGGATGTCCTCGTAGATGTCACCAGTGGCGACGATGAGGTAGATCCACGGCTTGGACCTCGGGTCGCCCAGCCGCTTGACGAGACGCTCGCGGTCGCGGCGGGCGGCGTCGACCTTCTTCAGGCCGACCCCGACCCCCTTCGTGGCGGCCCGCCGGGCGGCGCTCTCCTCACGCCCGGTCGGCAGCCGGAACGACACGTTGCCGCTGGCGGCCTTCTGGGCCAGCGTCGTCAGGTCGGGTGCCTCGCCGCGCAGCAGCGCGTCGAAGACCGGCGTGGTCACGCCGTGCTCGAGCCCCACCTCGTCGCGGACGGCGGTGACGAGGTGGTTGACCCACGGGATCCGCTCGTGGTCCGCCCCCGACAGGCCGGCGAGGCGCAGCGTGGCCCGCTCGACGGACACGGTCGTGTGGCTCTTGGCCATCCGCACGACCGGCGCCGCCGCCTTGCGGGCGAGGGCCCGGGCGCGCTTGACGACGTCGGGGTCGAGCTCGAGCAGCGGTGCGCTCGTGCGCGGGCGGGTGCGGGCCGGGCTGGGGGTGGGGCTGGGGCTCATGAGGTCGATCCTGCCGGTTCGAGGCGGGACTCGAAGAGGGACCGCACCGCCGGGCACCTCACGGATCAGCGAGAGCGCCACCTCGGCGTGCCCGGGGACGTAGCCGTTGCCGACGAGCATCCGCACGTCGGCGGCGAGACCCTCAGCGCCGAGGGCCGCCGCGGCGAAGTTCGTCGCCATGCTGAAGAAGATGATCGTGCCGCCCTGGGCCGTCGAGAGGATCGCCGGCTGCTCACAGCCCGGGACGTCGACGCAGACGACGGTGATGTCCGCCGGTCCCCCGGCCTCCGTGACGGCGCCGGACAGCCCGAGCGGGGAGCGGGCGTCGGCCAGCACGACCGCGTCGGCGAGACCGGTCGGGGCGAGCAGGTCTCGCTCCCGCTCGTTCGGGACGACGCCGAGGAGCCGGCCCGCGCCCGCGCGCCGAGCCGCGGCCAGCGCCAGGGAGCCGGACTTGCCCGCCGCCCCGAGGACGAGGACGGTCGGCGCGACGCCGCGAGCGGCATACTCACTGACGACCCGCTCGACGAGCGCGGGTGCACCGCAGACGTCCATCACCATGAGCGCGAGCGTGGGGTCGAGGTCGTCGGGCAGGGTCGCGACGATGCTGCGGCCGAAGAGGATCGCATGACCACGCGCGGGGACCTGCTCCGAGTGGCCGTCCCAGCGCTCGAGCGCGTCGGTGATCGCGAGGGGGGTCAGCGACAGCGAGACGAGCGTCGCGACGCGGTCACCGACGCCGAGCCCGAGCGGGCTGTCCGGGCCCACCTGCTCGACGGTGCCGATGAGCATCCCGCCCGAGCCGGTGACCGGGTTCTGCATCTTGCCGCGGGCGCCGACGATCGCGAGCACCTCGGCGCGCACCGCGTCCCCGTCGAGCACTCCCTCGCTCGTGTGCTTCTCGGCGAGCTGGCGGTAGGACGCGGCGTCGAGGTTGAGCGTCTCGACCCCGATCCGCACCTCGTCGGGCCACAGCTCGGGCCGGGCGTCGAGACGCTGTGCGGCCTGCGGGAGCGTCACGTCGGCCCCACTGGGCTCGAGGACGCGGTGCAGCCCGACGGGCGACGACACGCGGGGGCTCCCGCCCCCATCGGGGCGGGCTGGGACGGGGGCGGTCACGATAGTGAATCCTTCTGTCTGTGAGGCGTTTGTCCGAAGATTCTGCACCAGAGTAGTGCCTTGGCCGAGGAAACTTTGTCCAAGATGGATGGTGACGTGTTTGGCCACACCCATGCCTACCGTTAGGGTTCCGGTATGAGCAAGGTTGAGCAGCCCTACGCCTACCGCTACCGCGAGCTCGTGGAGCCCGACTGGACCCGGTTCCCCGGCTGGGTCGGTGTGACCCAGGCAGACTGGGACAGCGCCCAGTGGCAGCGGGTCAACTGTGTCCGCAACATCAAGCAGCTGCGGGCCCTCATGGGCGACCTGCTCGAGGACCGGCTCTACGACGACCTCGCCCGAGACCAGGCCGAGCGCGCGACGATGTCGATGCTCATCCCGCCGCAGATGCTCAACACCATCGTGCCGTCGACCGACACGCCGATGCCCGCGGGCGGACACGACTTCACCGAGGCCTTCTACGCCGACCCGGTCCGCCGCTACATGCTCCCCGTGTTCTCCGACCGGCGCACCGACTGGCCGTCGCACCCGCACTCGTCGCGCGACTCCCTCCACGAGCACGACATGTGGGTCGCCGAGGGACTCACCCACCGCTACCCGACGAAGGTGCTCGCCGAGCTGCTGCCGACCTGTCCCCAGTACTGCGGGCACTGCACGCGGATGGACCTCGTCGGCAACTCGACCCCCCAGGTCGCCAAGCTGAAGTTCGACCTCAAGCCGGTGGACCGCTACGGCGCGATGCTCGACTACCTGCGCACCACCCCCGCCGTGCGTGACGTCGTCGTCTCCGGTGGTGACGTGGCCAACATGCCGTGGAAGAACCTCGAGTCCTTCCTCGACCAGCTCCTCGAGATCGAGAACATCCGCGACATCCGGCTTGCGACCAAGGCGCTGATGGGCCTGCCCCAGCACTGGTTCGCCGAGGACGTCGTCGAGGGAGTCGGGCGGGTCGCGACCAAGGCCCGCCAGCGCGGGGTCTCGCTCGCGATCCACACCCACGTCAACAACGCCCAGTCGCTCACCCCCTCGGTGGCCCGCGCCTCCCGGGCGATGCTCGACGCCGGGGTCCGCGACGTGCGCAACCAGGGCGTGCTCATGCGCGGTGTCAACGACACGACCGAGCAGCTGCTCGACCTCTGCTTCGGCCTGTCCGACGGCGCGCAGATCACGCCGTACTACTTCTACATGTGCGACATGATCCCGTTCTCCGAGCACTGGCGGCTCTCGCTCGCCGAGGCCCAGCACCTCCAGCACGGGGTGATGGGCTACCTGCCCGGCTTCGCGACGCCCCGCATCGTCTGCGACGTGCCCTACGTCGGCAAGCGGTGGGTCCACCAGCAGGAGGAGTACGACACCGAGCGCGGCATCTCCTACTGGCGCAAGAACTACCGCACCTCGATCGAGGGCGACGACACCGAGGCGCTGTCGCGCGAGTACGTCTACTACGACCCGATCTACACCCTGCCCGAGGCCGGCCAGCAGTGGTGGCGAGACGCGAGCGACCACGACGCGCTGCTCGCGGCCGCGACGGAGCAGGCCGCCGTGAGCCGGACCGCCGCCGAGTCGCAGCTCGTCTGACGCGCGCCCACGCGATGGCACGGTCGCGCTCTGCCGAGGGCCCGTCGACGCCGGCCACCGTGGCGCTCGACCGGGCCGGGGTGGTCTACCGGCGCCACCCGTACGCGCACGATCCAGCGGCGCCGAGCTACGGTCTCGAGGCGGCCGAGGCTCTCGGCGTGGCCCCCGAGCGGGTCTTCAAGACACTGCTCGTCGACACCGGCGCCGGGCTCGCGGTGGGCGTCGTCCCGGTCGCCGGCCAGCTCGACCTCAAGGCGATGGCGGCCGCCCTCGGGGTCAAGAGCGTGCGGATGGCGGACACCGCGGCCGCCGAGCGCTCCACCGGCTACGTCGTCGGCGGCATCTCCCCCGTGGGCCAGCGCCGTCCCCTGCCGACCGTGCTCGACGCGTCCGCGTTGGGCAACGACACCGTCTACGTCTCGGGCGGGCGCAGGGGATTCGACCTCGAGATGGCGTCCGCCGACCTGCTGGCCGTCACCGGCGCGTCGCTGGCCCCGATCGGGCGACCCTCCTGAACATCAGCGTCGCCGGCGGACACACCTCAGGCGCTGTCGTCCCGGGTCGGGGACGCCTGGGGGGTCGGCGCCGCCGAGGCGCTGCGACCCTCCCACGGCGTGGAGAGCACGACGGTCGTGTGGGTCGAGACGTTCGCCGCCGCACGGATCCGGGCCAGCAGGTCCTCGAGGTTGGCCGGCGTCGTCACCCGGACCTTGAGGATGTAGCTCTCGACGCCCGCGACGGAGTGGCAGTCCTCGATCTCGCGGATCGAGGACAGCCGCTGCGGCACGTCGTCGGGTGCACTGGGGTCGAAGGGCGCGACGGAGATGAGGGCCGTGAGCGGCAGGCCGATGGCCTCGGCGGAGACCGTGGCGGCATACCCCGTGATCACCCCGCGCTCCTCGAGCCGACGCACCCGCTGGTGCACGGCGGAGGTGGACAGGCCGGTGGCCCTGCCGAGGTCGGTGTAGCTCATCCGCCCGTCGGAGAGCAGCAACCCGACGAGGCGGCGGTCCAGATCTTCCATCCGCGCAGGATAGGGCCAGCAGCCGCGGAACGCTGGCGCTTCTCACCACGCGGGTCTCGCTACGACCGCGCAATGACTGACACGCCCGCGGCTGCCGGGGCTTCATCTCCCGTCAGTCGTCTCGACGCCCGGACACGAGCCGTCAGCCGGGGAAGCCGAAGCAGGGGAAGAAGCCCTCGACGCCGGGCCGGGGCACCTCGATGCACCGCGACTTCGTCTTCTCGATGACCGCACCGGTGTCCGTGCCGGATGCCGAGAGTTGCGCCGCCTGCCCTGTCACCTGGACGGACACGCGGGCGGAGGCGTCGCGTCGCAGGTTGTTGTCGGTCGCGTTGACGTTCCCGTCATCGGAGTGGTGGTGGCTCGAGACGGTGGAGTGCTCGAGGGGGCCGGTGCCGGTCCACGCCGCGACGAGGTGGACCGTGACGGGGTTGCCCTGACCGTCGGTCCCGGGAAGGTCCGTCGTGACCGAGGCACGCGTCAGGCGCGGGTCGACGACGAGCGCCGCCCCGTTCCGTGCGTCCGCCTCGAAGAGGACCGTGCCTCCGCCCCCGGCCGCGGCGGTGACCTGCCGGGGCACGCGTGCGCAGGTATCGGTGACGCGGACGAACACCGCCGTCAGCCCCTGCGTGTTCACGGGACCGGGCTGGGCGGCATACCTGCCCTTGCTCGAGGAGACGAACACCTCGGTGAGCCGGCAGTCCTGGGTCACGGCGACGGCGGCGGACGCCGAGGTGGCGTCGATGGTGTGGTAGATCCGAGGCTGAGCGGCCCCGGCGGACCCCGTGCTGAGCGGGAGGACGGCGAGCGGTGCGGCCAGGACGGCCGCGACGGCGATGACGCGTTTCATGAGAGCTCCCCATTGATTCCGTTCCCCTGGCTTCTCCAGCGTGACATCACGGCGGCGGGGCGTCCGGCGCGCAGAACGTCTCGTGCGTCACATCGCTCGACGTGCCGGGCGGGCACCTGCTAGTCCGGTGGTGACAGGTTCCGCAGAACTTGAGGAGGGGTCGATGGCGAAGAAGAAGTGGTCCGACCTGACGAGCCGGCAGCAGACGGTGATCCTCACCGCCGGGTGCGTGCAGGTGTCGCTCGCGGCAACGGCATGGGCCGACCTGGCCCGGCGCCCGGCCAGTGAGGTCGCCGGGAGCAAGGCGAAGTGGGCGGCGATCATCGCGATCAGCTTCGCCGGTCCGCTCGCCTACTTCACGCGAGGACGCACGGCCGCAGCCCGGGCGGTGGCCTGAGGTGCGACCGGTGATGGAGACCGGCCGCGTCATGCACGGGCAGTCCGTCATCCCGTAGCCTCCACCCATGCTCGATCCAGGCCGCCCGCAGAGGTGCCTTCTCCTTGACTCCGCGTCGCTCTACTTCCGCGCCTTCTTCGGCGTGCCCGAGGTCATCGGGCCGAGCGGGGTGCCGACGAACGCGGTGCGGGGCCTGCTCGACATGATCGCCTCCCTCGTCGAGCGCGGCCGCCCCACCCACCTCGTGGCCTGTTGGGACAACGACTGGCGGCCTGCCTTCCGGGTCGAGGCGATCCCCTCCTACAAGGCGCACCGGCTCTCCGACGACGGCGGCGAGGAGGTCGACGACCGGCTCGGCGTCCAGGTCCCGATCATCATCGAGGCGCTCACGGCGCTCGGCATCGCCCGGGTGGGCGTCGACGGCTACGAGGCCGATGACGTCATCGGCACCTACACGGCGCGCCACCGAGGCGTCATGCCCGTCGACATCGTCACCGGCGACCGCGACCTCTTCCAGCTCGTCGATGACGCCGCGGGGGTCCGGGTGCTCTACACGGCCCGCGGGGGTGTCCGCTCCCCCGACCTCGTCGACCAGGCCTTCCTCGCCGAGAAGTATGCCGTCCCCACCGGCGCCGCGTACGCCGACATGGCCGCGCTGCGTGGGGACACGAGCGACGGCCTTCCGGGCGTGCCCGGGATCGGCGAGAAGACGGCGGCGCGGCTCATCGAGGCCTACGGCACGCTCGCCGCCATCCGGCAGGCGATCGCCGAAGGCGACCCGAAGATCAAGGGGGCCCAGCGGAGTCGGCTCGAGGCGGCCGGCGACTACCTCGACGTGGCTCCGCGGGTCGTCGCGGTCGCCCAGGACGCCGCGGTGCCCGACGTGGACATCAGCCTCCCGCGCTCCGTCGCCGACCCGCGGCTCATGTCGCGGCTCGCGCTCGAGCACGGCCTGACGAGCTCGTTCGACCGCGTCGTCAACGCCCTCGAGCTCGGATCATAGGAGGGCCCACGGATCGGTGCGAGCGTGCCGCTCCCAGCATGGGGACAGGCACTCCGGCGGCGGCTCGGCGTCCTGTCGGCCGGGGCCTGGCGCGGGTGACCGGAACTCGCTGCACGCGGGTCAGGACCAGCGCCGCGTTCGCCTCGAGCTCCGCCGCTGGCCCCGTGGGTCGCTGCGCCGATGGCCTCGTTTGTGTCTCAGATGAGGCACAGTGACGGGATGGGCCTCACGGTGCCCCATAATGGACATGATGACTACCGGATCCGCCGCAGATCGGCCACACCTGTCCAGCAGCCCCTTCAAGGCACAGCCCGCGCGTGCCATCGAGGAGTTCTCCGTCGGCGACCGCGTGACGCACGACAAGCACGGCCTCGGCACGGTGCTGTCGCACGACACGTCGACGATCACCGTCGCCTTCGGTGCCCAGCGCATCCGGATCGCGAGCCCGTTCGCCCGGATGACGAAGATCTAGCACCTCGGCCTCTGCACCACCGAGAGGGGACCGACCTCGTTCGAGGCCGGTCCCCTCTCGGGCGCCCGGGTTACCCCTCGGACCCCGCGGCAAGCAGAAAGGGCCGGCCCGCTGGGGGCCGACCCTCTCCGGTCACGGGTTCAGGACCCGCTGCAGATCAGAGAACGCGAACGCGCATCGCCTGCGGGCCCTTGGGGCCCTGCTCGACGTCGAACTCGACGGCCTGGTTCTCCTCGAGGCTGCGGTAGCCGCCGCCAGAGATCTCGGAGTAGTGAACGAACACGTCGGGTCCCTCGGTCGGGGCGATGAAGCCGAAGCCCTTCTCGGAGTTGAACCACTTGACGGTGCCTTGAGCCATGGTGAAAATCCTTCATATGAGATGACGGACCGCACTACGTGGCGGTCCGGGTCGGGCAAAACGCGACCACTCCAGAGACTGAAGGACGGCTGCGCTCGCAACATCGTTTCCCTGCGAGCGTGCGAACACGAACACCAAAAACGTTGACCAGTGATGGAAGCGTATCCCACTACCGGGCCGTATGCCGCATCGCGTTCAGCGGCGCGTCGCCGGCCCCCCACACGCCACCCGGGCGTCCTCGACGGCTCCGATCCGGGCGCAATTAGCTCGGGGTCTGGCAGTCGACCGAGTGAGGCTGCCGGTCAACCCCGCTGATCAGTCGAGCCGGTCCGCGGCGACGACCCCCCGCATCACCGAGTCGGCCGCCTTGCGCGCCATCTGCTGCAGCGCCGGGTCGCCGGCGTCGGTGAGCTGCCCGAGCAGGTCGATCACCTGCTTGCACCGCCGGACGAAGTCGCCCGCCGCGAGGTCGGTTCCGCGCAGCACGTCCTCCAGTCGCTGCCCGCTCGCCCAGCGGTGCACCGCCCACGCGAGGCCGGCGTCCGGCATACCGGTGCGCGGCAGCGCGAGCGCACCCTCGGCGTCCTCGAGCTCGCTCCAGAGACGCACCATCGCCTCGTAGGCCTCCCGCACGTCCTCGGTGGGCCACCGCGGTGCGAGGCCACCCTCGTCGCGGCGCGGCTCGTGGATGAGCGACGAGACGATCGCCGCGAGGGACGGTGCGTCGAGGCGGCGCCACAACCCCTCCCGGAGGCACTCGGCCGCGAGCAGATCCTTCTCCGTGTAGAGCTGGCGGAGCCGGTCGCCCTCGGAGGTCGCCGTCTCGCCGCCGTCGGCGAGGTAGCCCATCCGCACGAGCAGGTCGCAGATCCGGTCGAAGGTCTTGGCGACGGAGTTGGTGCGGCCGTCGATCTTGCGCTGCAGGCCGTCGGTCTCCCGGCGCAGCCGCCACCACCGCTCGGCCCACCGGGCGTGGTTCTCACGGTCGGGGCAGCGGTGGCAGGGGTGGGCGCGCAGCTGGCGCCGCAAGGCCTCGACCCGCTCGGTCGAGACGTCGTCGGGGTCGTCGCGCGGAGCGGGCGGCGGGTCGAAGGGCATCGCGGCGCGGAGGCTCGCTGCGAGGTCCCGACGGGCCTTGGGGTGCTTGGCGTTGAACGCCTTCGGCACGCGCAGCGTCCCGAGCGGCACCACCGGGGTCGGCACGTCATGGAGGGTGAGCTTGCGCAGCTGGTGGTCCTCGGTGATGACCGACGGTGAGGCGGCCTCCCCCTTGCCGCCACGGTTGGGCATGACGACGACGGCAAGACCGGAGTGCCGGCCGTTGGGGATCCGCACGACGTCGCCGATCTTGAGGGCCTCCAGGGAGATCGCGGCCTCGGCACGCACCGACGCGGAGCGGGCCCGGGCCCCGTCCTTCTCGGTGCGGGCGAGCTCGTTGCGCAGCGCGGCGTACTCCCGGAAGTCCCCGAGGTGGCAGGTCATCGACTCCTCGTAGCCGGCGAGGGCCTCCTCGTTGCGCCGCACGGTGCGCACGAAGCCGACGACGGCCCGGTCGGCCTGGAACTGCGCGAACGAGGTCTCGAGGATCTCCCGGGCGGTCGAGCGACCGAACTGGCGCACGAGGTTGACGGCCATGTTGTAGGTGGGCCGGAAGCTCGAGCGCAGCGGATAGGTCCGGGTCGAGGCGAGCCCGGCGACCGCGGCGGGGTCCAGCCCCCGGTTCCACAGGACGACCGCGTGGCCCTCGATGTCGATGCCGCGCCTCCCGGCGCGCCCGGTCAGCTGGGTGTACTCCGCGGGCGAGATGTCGACGTGGCTCTCGCCGTTGAACTTGACGAGCTTCTCGAGCACGACGGTGCGGGCCGGCATGTTGATGCCGAGCGCAAGGGTCTCCGTGGCGAAGATCGCGCGGATCCGTCCCGCCGTGAAGAGCTCCTCGACGATCTCGCGGAAGGTCGGCAGCATGCCCGCGTGGTGGGCGGCGAAACCGCGGGCGATGCCGTCGGCGAACTCCCAGTAGCCCAGGACCGCGAGGTCCTCGTCGGCCAGGCCCTGGATCCGCTCCTCGACGAGGCGGCGGTTTCGCTCCCCCTCGGCTTCCGGGATGAGCCGCATGCCGCTCGCGAGCAGCTGTCCGACGGCGCCGTCACAGCCGGCGCGGCTGAAGATGAAGGTGATCGCCGGGAGCAGTCCCTCGCGCTCGAGCCGCTGGATGACCTCCGCGCGAGTGGCCCCGCCACCGGGCCGGCCGCCGCGGGTGAAGGTCGCCGAACCGGACGCCGGCGTGCCCGAGTCGGAGACGCCCGAGCGAGCAGCGGAGGACGAGCCGCGTCGTCCCCGGCCGGACCAGTCGTCGGAGCCGCGGCCCCGTCCCTGCTGTCCCCGGCGGCCCTGGCGCCCTCGGCCGTGGCCGCCGCGACCGCTGCCGCCACGCCCGTTGCTGCTGGACCAGTGCGAGTCCCACTGGCCGCGGCCCTCCTGCCCCCGGATCGCGTGCACGAGGTCCGGGCTGACGCTCACCTCGTTGCCGAGCCCGCCGGGGCCGCCGCTCTCCTCGACGAAGAGGTCGAAGAGGGTCTGCCCCACCATCATGTGCTGCCACAGCGGGACCGGGCGGTGCTCGGAGACGATGACCTCGGTGTCACCCCGGACCTCGCCGAGCCACGCGCCGAACTCCTCTGCGTTCGACACGGTGGCCGAGAGCGAGACGACGCTGACGTCCTGGGCGAGATGGATGATGACCTCCTCCCAGACCGCGCCGCGGAACCGGTCGGCGAGGTAGTGCACCTCGTCCATGACGACCCAGCCGAGGCCGCGCAGCGTCGAGGAGCCGGAGTACATCATGTTGCGCAGCACCTCGGTCGTCATGACGACGATCGGCGCCTCGCCGTTGATCGAGGCGTCCCCGGTGAGCAGGCCGACCTGGTCGGCGCCGTGGCGGCGGACGAGGTCGGCGTACTTCTGGTTGGACAGGGCCTTGATCGGGGTCGTGTAGAACGCCTTGCGTCCCGTCGCCAGCGCGAGGTGGACGGCGAACTCGCCGACCACGGTCTTCCCGGCGCCCGTCGGGGCCGCCACGAGGACGCCGCGACCCTCCTCGACCGCCCGACAGGCCTCCACCTGGAAGTCGTCGAGCGGGAAGTCGAAGGTTGCCGCGAAGTCCGTGAGGTGCGGCCAGGTGGCGATCATGGGCCCATCCTCTCCCGAGCGGGTGCGACGGTGCGCAGCGCCCCGGGGACGACCTCGAGGTCGAGCGGGAGCGCCGAGAAGGGCTCGCCGTCCGCCTGCGCCGTGATCCCAGTGGCCTCGAGCCGGACCCGGCGGGCACGGTGGATCTCGACGGCGGGGTGGTCGACGTGCGCCCCACGGTAGACGGAGGGAAAGACGCGCAGGAACGCCGCGGTCGACAGCTCGTGCAGGATGAGCACGTCGAGGAGACCGTCGGAGACGTCCGCGTCGGGGCAGACCCGCATCCCCCCGCCGAACGACGCCGTGTTGGCGACGGCCACGAGCATGGCCCGGGTCTCGAGGCGGACGCCGTCGAGCTCCACGGCATACGGGATGGGCCGGAAGACGGGGAGCTCGCGCAGGACCGCGAGGGCGTAGCGGGCCTGCCCACGGGGCCAGCGCATCCGCGCGGCGCGGGCGTTGACGACCGCGTCGAAACCGGCTCCGAGCACCCCGCCGAACCACCGACCCGCGTCGGGGCCCGAGGTCACCCGACCCGCGTCGACGGTGCGCGTCGAGCCGTGCGCCACGAGCGCGGCAGCGGCCGTGGGGTCCCCGACGGGGAGACCGAGGTTGCGGGCGAAGTCGTTGCCCGTCCCGGCGGCGACGACCGCGAGCCGGGTATCGGTGCCCGCGCAGAGGTTCACGCCGAGGTGGGCCAGCCCGTCACCACCGACGACGACGAGCGTGTCGACCCCGTCGGCGACGACCCGCCGCCCCTTCGAGAGCGCGTCCGCGTAGTCGTGCCCCGAGACGTCGACGACGCCGAGGCCGTCGGCGACGAGCCGGTCGTATGCCGCTCGCCCCCGCGCCGCTCCCCGTCCCCCACCCGAGGTCGGGTTGACGATGAGAGCCACGCGGCGGGACACACCCGAACGCTACAGCGGGGACGCCTCGTCGTCGGGGACGCCCATCCAGTCGGGCTCGTGGTCCTTCTTGCGCCGGTCGAAGAGGAAGGCGATGCCCACCGAGGCGAAGTAGAGGGCGATCATCGGCGAGGCGAGGAAGAGCATCGTGTAGGCGTCGGGGGTCGGGGTCATCACCGCGGCGAAGACGAAGATGATCATCACGGCCGGGCGCCAGCCCTTGAGCATCGCTCGCGCGGGGAGCACCCCGACGAGGTTGAGGGCGACGAGGAAGACCGGCAGCAGGAAGGCGACGCCGAACGCGACGATGAACTTCAGGACGAAGTTGAGGTACTGCGAGCCGTCCTGCAGGTTGTAGGCGCCCTCGGGGGTGAAGCCGAGCAGGACCGTGACCGCCTTGGGCACCATGATGAACGCGAAGTAGCAGCCGGCGACGAAGAGTGGGACAGCGGCCACGGTGAACAGGCGCGCGATCATCTTCTCCTTCTTCGTCAGACCGGGGACGATGAAGCCCCAGATCTGCAGGAGCCAGACCGGCGAGGAGAGGATGAGGCCGACGAAGAGGGACACCGTCAGCTGGAGGGCGAAGGCGTCCGTCATCCCCGAGAAGTTGATGTTGACGACACCCTCGCGGCCCTTGTTGAGCTCGGTGAGGGGCCTGGTCAACTGCTCGATGACCCAGTTGTAGTAGATCCAGCCGACGATGCCGGCGACGATGATCGCGACGGCGCTGATCGTCAGCCGGTTGCGCAGCTCACGCAGGTGGTCGGCGAGCGCCATCCGACCGTCGGTGTTGCGCTTCTGCAGCAGTGCCATTCAGGTGGACCGTCTGTCAGTTCGAGGAAGCGGGGCCGGTCAGAAGGTCGAGTCGCCACGCATGCGGTTGGCCTCGGCGCGGGCCTCCGCGGCCTTGGACTCGGCCTCGGCGGCCCGGGCCTCTGCTTCGAGCCGCTCGTTGTCGGTGCTGATGACGTCGCCGCGCACGGTCGAGCCGTTGGCCTGCTCCTTGCCGTCCTTCTTCATCTCGTCCACCTCGGACTTGAAGACGCGCGCCGAGCGACCGAGACTGCGGGCCATGTCGGGGAGCTTCTTCCAGCCGAACAGGGCGATGACGACGATCGCGATGATGATCAGCTCGGGGGCACCCAGGTTGGGCATGGTGTTCTCTCCTCGTCGAAAGCCGTCCGGTGGCCGGACCTCGTCGTGCGGCAGGCACGCCGTACCTCGACAGCATACGTCCGACGACGGGCCCACCACCCCGGACCCGCCGGGTCGGTCAAGCCTCGAGACGTGGGTAGGCACCGAGCGCCGCCCGGGCCTCCTCGGTCACCTTGGCGGCGAGCCAGGCCGGCTCGACCACGCGAGCCTCTCCCCCGAGCCGCAGCATGAGGCGGCGCACGAGGGCGGGGTCGGCCACCTTGAGGGTGACCCGGACGGTACCGTCGGCGGCGCGCTCGACGCCCTCGCTGGGGTAGTAGTCGGCGATCCACGCCGCCCCGCTCGAGGCCTCGATGACGACCGTCAGGTCGCTGGCGCTGGCCACGAACACGTCGTCGAGGTCGCGCGGCCGCGCCCGCTCCGGCGGGGTGCCGTCGACGTCGAGGACCGACACGGCCTCGACCCGGTCGAGGCGGAAGAGGCGCACGTCGTCGGCGCGGTGACACCAGCCCTCGACGTACCACTGGCCGTCGAGGTTGAGGATGCGCATGATGTCGACGTCGCGCTCGGTGCTCTCGTCACGGGTCGCGACGAAGTAGGTCAGGTGGACCCGCCGGCCGGCGGTGAAGGCGGCTTTCAGCGGGGCCATCGCCTCGTGCTGGCTGCCGTCGTCGAGGTCGAGGGCGATCCGGCGGGCCGGGTCCTGGCCGGGGTCGGCGGCGGGGGCCGTCGCGGTCGAGGCGGCCCGGATCTTCGCGAGCGTGCGCTCGACGATCTCCGGGTTGAGCAGGCTCGCCCCGAGGGCCTGGAGCCCGGCCGTCAGGGTCACCGCCTCGTCGCGGGTCAGGCGCATCGGGCTGGCGATGTCCTCGGCGTTGTCGAGGTAGATGTGACCGGTGTCCCACTGGGCGTCGATCAGCTCGGCATGGCCGTAGCCGGGGGTGCCGCAGACGAAGAGCAGCTCGAGGTCGTCGACGATCTGGGCCTCGCTGACGCCGAACTCCGACGCGGCCTCCCCGATGGGGACCCCGCGGTGCTGGATCAGCCACGGGACCATGTCGAGCAGGCGGCCGAGGCGTTGGGTGGCGGTCTCGGCCGGCGGCTTCGCCGGGCGGGACGCCCCGGCCGGTCGCGTGGTCCCGGCGCGGTCCGCGGTCACGGCGTCTCCCCTGTGCTGCTGGTGTCGGTGCTGGTGTCGGTGCTGGTGTCGTTCACCCGGGCCGCGGCCGTCAGCGCCGCGACGACGCCGGAAACGAGGTCGGCGGGCGACACGGCGACGGCGTGGGTGCCGAGGGCGACGACGTCGCGCTCGGTCGTGCCCCGGCGGTAGGGCACCTCGACCTCGGCCCAGCGGTTGTCGAGCTCGCGCACCGCCGAGGCGTGCGCGCGCAGGGTGTGGCCGCGGCCGTGCCGCAGGCGGATCACGGCGGTGCCGGACGGCTCTCCCTCCTGGGCGCGCAGGGCGACCTCCGGGACGTGGTCGCCGGGCACGGCGTACGACGCGGCGCGTCCCTTCTTGCGGACGGCCCCCTCGAAGCGGCTGAGCCGGAAGGCCCGCTCGTCCTGGCGGTCGACGTCCCAGCCGGTGAGGTACCAGCGCCCGCGCCAGTTCTTCAGCGCCCACGGCTGGACGTGCCGCGCGGCGAGCACGCCGTCGTTGCGCCGGTAGTCGAAGGTGATCGGCTGGAGGGCGGTCACCGCCGCGTGGACGGCGGAGAAGGCGGGCTCCTTGGTGCGGATCCGCGGCTCGACGCCGGCGGCCATCGACTCGTCGATCTCGACACCGGACAGCCGCAGCTTGCGCAGCCCGGCCGAGGCCGTGCCGGAGATGCTCGCGGTCGACCACGCACGGGCAGCAAGGGCGAGGGCGGCGACCTCCTCGGGCTCGAACGAGATCGCCGGGAGACCGGCCTCGCTCGAGTCGATCCGGTAGCCGACCTCGTCGTCGAAGAGCGGGTCGATGACGGTGGTGAGGATCGGCACGCCCATCTCGCGCAGCTCGTCCTTGTCGCGCTCGAACATCCGGTCGAAGGCCTCGACGCTGGTGGCGGCCGCATAGCTCGGCAGCGCCTCACGGATCTTCTGCTTGGACACGGGCCGGCGAGCGGACTTCAGGGCCAGGATGAGGTTGAGCAGCCGCTCGGTCTTCTCGGCCGAGGGTGACGCAGGGCTCATCGGGGACCTTCCTCGGGGCGACGGCGGGTGGGCAGTCCGACGCTACCCGAACGGGCCGTCGACGCGTGGCTGACGTCCCGGGCCTCGGTAGGGTCGGCCCATGATCCAGTGGCGCTCCGCGGTCGTCGTCGAGGTGCGGTCCCGGTGGGCGGGCGCCGTGGAGTATGCCGCCCGGCTCGCCTCCGGTGAGCAGGTCCGCGCGCTCGGTTACCTCGACGCCGTCGGCGAGCTGCCGCCCGGCGCGCCGGTCCTGCTCAACACGACCGCCCTCGAGCGCGGCCTCGGGACCGGTGGCCTCGCCATCGTCGTCGCGGCGCCCGACCACCTGCCGGAGCCGGTCTCGGACGTGCGGGACATGCTCGGCCACGTCGTCAAGGCCCGCTACACCGGCAGCCAGACGATGGTGCTCGGGGTCGACGAGCAGGACAGCGAGCACCACGCGACGCTGCGCGACGCCGACGACCTCGGCGGGATGCCCGTCGTCGTCGCCGACCTGCACTCGGCCCTGCCGGCCGTCCTCGCCGGCCTGCGCGAGACGGGGCCCGGGCTCCGCGTCGCCTACGTCATGACTGATGGCGGAGCCCTGCCGATCTCCTTCTCGCGCACCGTCGCCGGGCTGCGGGAAGCAGGCTGGCTGGCCGCGTCGATCACCGTCGGGCAGGCTCACGGCGGCGACCTCGAAGCCGTCAACGTGCACACCGGCCTGCTCGCCGCGCGCGACGTCGTCGGCGCCGACGTCGTCGTCGTCAGCCAGGGGCCGGGCAACCTCGGCACCGGCACCCGGTGGGGCTTCTCCGGGACCTCGGCCGGCGAGGCCGTCAACGCCGCCGGCATCTTGCACGGCCGACCGGTCTGCTCGCTGCGAATCTCGGAGGCCGACCCACGCGAGCGGCACCGCGGCGTGTCACACCACAGCCTCACGGCATACGGACGCGTCGCGCTCGTGCCGGCCGACGTCGTCGCCCCGGTGCTCCCCGGTGAGCTGGGGGCGCAGGTGCTCACGCAGGCCCGCGCGCTGTGTGCGGCCTCGGACGGACGGCTGCGCCTGCACGAGGTGGGCTGCGAGGGGCTCGACGACGCGCTCCGGTCGAGCCCGGTCCCGCTGTCGACGATGGGCCGGGGACACGACGACGACCGCGCCAGTTTCCTGGGCGCGGCCGTCGCGGGGCGGTTCGCCGCCCGTCTCGTGCAGGGTTGAGCGCGGTCTCAGCCCACCTCAGCGCACGCCGGCGAGGTCGACGACGAAGATGAGCGTCTCCCCCGGGGCGATCGCCGCGCCGGCGCCGCGGTCGCCGTAGCCGAGGTGCGCGGGGATGGTCAGCTTGCGACGGCCACCGACCTTCATCCCCTCGATGCCGCGGTCCCAGCCCTGGATGACCATGCCGACGCCGAGCCGGAAGTCGAGCGGGGCGCCACGTCCCCACGAGGAGTCGAACTCCTCGCCGGTCGAGTGGGCGACCCCGACGTAGTGCGCGCTCACGGTGTCACCGGCAGCGGCTTCGCGGCCGTCACCCTCGATGAGGTCCTCGATGACGAGGTCGTCGGGCGTGTCGCCCTCGGGGAAGTCGATCTCGGGCTTGGTGCGGTCGGCGTCGAGTGCCATCGGTGCGGGGTCCCTTCGAAGCGGTGGTGGGTGGGCATCCAGTGTGTCAGCCCCGGGTAAGAAGAGGTGGGGCCTGGGTCAGTAGGCGTCGAGGATGTCGACGACGAACACCAGCGTGTCGGTGCCGGAGATCTTGGGCGGGCTGCCGGCCGTGCCGTACCCCTCGGCCGGCGGGATGACGAGCAGCACGCGGCTGCCGATCTTCTTGCCGACGAGGGCCTTGTCCCAGCCCGGGATGACCTGGCCGACGCCGATCGGGAAGTCGGCGGCCGAGCCGCGCTGCCACGAGGAGTCGAAGACGCTGCCGTCCTTCCAGAGCAGGCCGTGGTACTGCGCGACGAGCGTCTGACCGGACTTCACCACGGCGCCCTTGCCCTCGATGAGGGTCGCCTCCTTGAGGGTGGTCGGGGCGGCGGTCTTGGGGACGGTCACGGTCGGGGCCTTGGTCGGGCCGTTGGGGAAGGTCACCGTGGGCAGGCCGGCCGGGCTCGGGGTCATGGTGCCGTCGATCTGGGTCATCCCGGTGCGCACGTCCGCGACGTCCGCAACGACGACGATCGTGTCGGTGGGGGCGACGCCGAGCTGCTCGTTGCCGGCGGCGCCGAAGCCCTTCTCCGGCGGGATGGTGAAGACGACGCGGGAGTTTTTCTTGACCCCGATGAGCCCCTCGGTGAAGCCGGGCAGGAGGTCGGCGCGGCCCAGTCGGTAGTTCTCGACCGCGCGCCCCTGCGCGAAGCCGTCGTCGAGCATCTTGCCGGAGGTGCCGTTGAAGATCTGCACCTTGACCCCGACGGTGTCCGCCTTCGTCGCGGCGTCCCCCGTGCCCGGGGTGAGCACCTTCTGCTGCACCGTCGTCGTGCTGACCGGCTTCGACGTGAAGGTCACCTTGGGGCCGGTCTTGAGGTCGACGGGTCCGGTCGCGGTCACCCCGGACAGCGCGGCCGAGGCCGCGGCGGAGGTCGTCGCGCCGGTGTCGGCGCCACCGGAGGAGGAACCGCACGCGGTGAGCAGCGAGAGAGCGAGCGCAGCTGCGGCAGCGCTCAGGACAGGGCGGTTGGGGCGCACAGGGAAGGACTTTCGGTCGGTTCGGGCGGTACGCCCGGGGATCAGAGCCCCGTCACTGTAACCCGCTGACCTAGCAGGTCCCTTGCCGCCGGCTGTGAGCCGGACCCCGCCTCCACAGGTGGCGATCGCGGGTGGCGCAGGCTCGGGCTTCAGAGGGGGCGGTGCCCGATGCCGGCGCGCTCGATCGACTCCATCAGGCGGTCGACCCGCTCGTCGACCGCGGCGAACGGGTCCTTGCACAGCACCGTCCGCTGGGCCTGGTCGTTGAGCTTGAGGTGCACCCAGTCGACGGTGAAGTCCCGACCGTTGGCCTGGGCTGCGCGGATGAAGTCGCCACGCAGCTTGGCGCGGGTGGTCTGGGGCGGTCGCACCTTCGCCTCGAACGTCTCGAGGTCGGTGGTGACCCGCGCCGCCCGGCCGTGTCGCTGGAGCAGGTAGAACAGCCCCCGGCGCCGGTTGATGTCGTGGTAGGCGAGGTCGAGCTGGAGGACCCGCGAGTCCGACAGCTCGAGACCGTGCCGCTCGCGGTAGCGCTCGATCATCCGGTGCTTGATGACCCAGTCGATCTCGGTGTCGATCTGACCGAGGTCGCCGCGGCCGATCGCGTCGAGCGCCCGGCCCCACAGGTCGATGACCTGCTTGGTGTCGGGGCTGTCCATGCCCTCGCGGTCGACCATCTCGATGACCTTGCCGAGGAACTCCCGCTGCATGTCGAGGGCGGACAGCTCGCGACCGTTGGCGAGCCGGACCGTCGCGCGGCCGGTCGTGTCGTGACTCATCGTCCGGATCGCCCGAATCGGGTTCTCCAGGGTGAGGTCACGCATGACGACACCCGACTCGATCAACCGGAGCACGAGGTCCGCGCTGCCGACCTTGAGCAGGGTGGTCGTCTCCGACATGTTCGAGTCGCCGACGATGACGTGCAGGCGCCGGTACTTCTCGGCGTCCGCGTGCGGCTCGTCGCGGGTGTTGATGATCGGGCGGGAGCGGGTCGTCGCCGAGGAGACCCCCTCCCAGATGTGGTCGGCCCGTTGGCTCACCGTGAAGTGCGCTCCGTGAGCTGTTGTGGCGACCTTGCCTGCGCCACAGATGATCTGGCGGCTGATGAGGAAGGGGATGAAGATGTCGGACACCCGCTGGAAGTCACCTCCCCGCCCGAAGAGGTAGTTCTCGTGGCAGCCGTAGGAGTTGCCCGCGGAATCGGTGTTGTTCTTGAAGACGTAGATCTCGCCCTCGACACCGTCCTCACGCAGCCGGGTCTGCGCGTCCTCGACGAGCCCCTCGAGGATCCGCTCCCCCGCCTTGTCCTGGACGACGAGCTCGCGCACCGAGTCGCACTCGGCGGTCGCGTACTCCGGGTGCGAGCCGACGTCGAGGTAGAGGCGAGCGCCGTTGCCGAGGAAGACGTTGCTCGACCGCCCCCACGCGACGACGCGACGGAAGAGGTAGCGGGCGACCTCGTCGGGCGTGAGCCGCCGCTGCCCCTGCGTCGTGCAGGTGACGCCGTACTCGTTCTCGATCCCGAAGATCCGCCGTTCCATGCAGCAACTCTAGGCGGGAGACCTCCGCCGGGGGCGAAGGTGGCTTCCACGGGTCGCCGGTCCGTGCTGTGCTGGGTCCCATGTCACACGTCCTCGTCCTCGGTGGGACCTCTTGGCTCGGCGGGGCCGTCGCGTCGGACGCCCTGGCCCGCGGGCACGATGTGACCTGCCTCGCGCGCGGCGCGTCGGGCGGCGTCCCCCGGGGCGCGCGCCTCGTCCGGGCCGACCGGAGGGACCACGGGGCGTATGCCGCTCTCCCCGCGTCCGCGTCCTACGACCTCGTCGTCGACGTCGCCCGACAACCGGGTCAGGTGCGTGGCGCCCTCGATGCGCTCGCGGACCGGGTCGGACACTGGGCGTTCGTCAGCTCCTGCTCGGTCTACGCCCGCCACGACGAGCCGGGAGCCGACGAGACAGCAGACCTGCTGCCGCCCGCGGCCGACGACCCGGTGACCCCCGAGCAGTACGGCGAGGGCAAGGTCGCGTGCGAGCGCGCGGTCCTCGACCGGCTCGGCCCGCGGGCCCTCGTCGTGCGCTCGGGCCTGATCGTCGGCCACGGTGACCCGAGCGAGCGCCTCGGCTACTGGCCGGGGCGCTTCGCTCTCGCCGCGCGCGACGGCGGCCCCGTCCTCGTGCCCGACACGGCGGACCGACGGGCGCAGTGGGTCGACGTCCTCGACCTCGCCGCCTGGGTCGTGTCGGCCGGTCTGGCCGGGACGTCGGGAGCGCTCAACGCGATGGGCCGCTCCGAACCGCTCGGCGGCCTGCTCGACGCCGCCGCCGCCGTCGCCGGGTTCGAGGGTCGGCGGGTCGTCGTCACGGATGAGGCGCTGCTCGGGGCGGGGGTCGAGGAGTTCATGGGGCCCGGGTCGCTCCCGCTGTGGCTGGCCGACCCGGCCTGGCGGGCCTTCCTCGACCGCAGCGCCGCGGCCGCCCACGCGCGCGGGCTCACCACCCGACCACTCGAGGACACCCTCGCCGACGCTCTGGCGTGGGAGACCACCCTCGGCCTCGACCGGAACCGTTCGCGGGCCGGTCTCGACCGACCCACCGAGCTCGCCGTCCTCGCTGGCCTCGGCAGCAGGTAGGACCGCCGAAAAGGGGCCGGCGCCACCGGCACCCGTCCCGAGCGGCCTGTCACAATGGGGCCGTACGCCACCCCGACCCTGCATTGGACGGTCATGATCGACAGGCCCCACTTCAAGTTCTCCCGGCGCGGCTACGAGACGGAGGAGGTGGACTCCTTCATCGACTCCCAGAACCGCACCCTGCAGGCCGCCAAGAAGGACGCCGCGGAGCGGAGCGTCGAGCTGACCCGCCTCAACGCGGCCCTCACCGACCTGCGCGGCCAGCTCGGTCAGCAGTCCCGCGCCATGGCAGACCTCAAGAAGCAGAGCACCCCGGCGCCGCGGCAGACCTTCGCCGACGTCGGCGAGCGAGTGGGCCAGATCCTCGGCCTCGCCGATGCCGAGGCCAGCGACCTCCGCGCCCGTGCGACCGAGGACGCCGCCGCGCTGCGGGAGCGGGCGAGCCGGGCCGCCGCCGACCTCAAGGAGGCAACGACCGCCGCCGTCCAGCAGGCTCGGGCCCGGGCGGAGGAGGAGGCGCGTGACCTCGTGACCCGGGCCCACCGAGAGGCTCAGGCCATCGTCGCCGAGGCGCAGTCGGTCATGGCGGCCCAGGGGGCAGAGGCCTCCGCCGAGTACGAGGCGCACCGGGCCAAGGCCTCGGCCGCCGCCGCCGACCTCGAGACGACCCTCGCGGCGCGCCGTGACCAGGCCGACGCCGAGTTCGAGTCCCGCCGCCAGGTGCAGCAGGCGGCGCTCGAGGAGGCGGAGGCGCACGCCACCGCGTTGGCCGAGCGCTCCCAGCGGGACGCCGAGGACCTGCGGGCCCGGGCGCGCGCCGTGCTCGAGCGCGCGGAGGCCCAGGCCGACCAGGTCCTCAGCGAGGCCCGGGACCACGCCTCACGTGTGCGGGAGGAGTCCGACCGGGAGCTCGCGGCCGCCACGGCCCAGCGCGACAGCATCACCGCCCAGCTCGGCAACGTGCGCCAGATGCTCGCGACACTCGGTGGGAGCGCCGTCATCGACCCGCTGGCCGCCGTCGCCCCCCACGTGACCGAGGAGGCCGACGGGGTAGTCGAGGCGGGCGAGGCCGCAGCGGCAGGCGACGGCTCGGACAGCGCAGACAGCGCAGACAGCAACCAGACAGCCCAGACAGCCCAGACAGCCCAGAGCACGACGACACCCACCACACCGACGACGACACCGGATCCGCGGACACGGAGCGCCTCCCGGTGCAGCAGGCCGAGAGCGGTCCGTCGGACGGGACGAGCCGGCGCTAGCCGCCTCCCCCCGGTGACCACCGGGACCGGGCCCGGCGCGGCGGTCAGTCGGTCGGTCGGTCTGCCGGTCAGTCGGTCTGGGTCCCCGGATCGGTCTCGCCGCTCAGCACCTCGGGGTGACCGGGGTGGGACTCGTCGGCGGGAGGGGCATCGGTCGTCGGGTCGTCGGCAGCGAGCAGCCGCTCCAGCAGCGGCCCGACGAGCCGGCGGAAGGTCCGGCGAGGACGGTCCCGGTCGAGCACGGCGACCTCGAGCTGGGCGGCGCCGACGACGCGGGGCTCACCGGTCTCCGTCGCGGCGGCGAGCACCGCGACGGCCATCCGGAGCGCCTCACCGAGGGACAGGCCGGGCCGCCAGGCCGCGGCGAGCCGCTCCTCGGCCTTGTCGCTCGCCCCACCCATCACGACGAACCCCTGCTCGTCGGCGACGGAGCCGTCATAGGTCAGCCGGAAGATCTGGTCCCCGGCCGCGGTGAGACCGACCTCAGCGACGACGATCTCGATCTCGAAGGGCTTGCTCTCCTGGGTGAAGACCGCCCCGAGGGTCTGGGCATAGGTGTTGGCGAGCGCCCGGGCCGTGACATCGGTGCGGTCGTAGGAGTAACCCCGCAGGTCGGCATAGCGGATCCCTGCCACCCGCAGACTCTCGAACTCGTTGTAGCGACCCACGGCGGCGAAGCCGATCCGGTCGTAGATCTCGGAGACCTTGTGCAGCGCGCGCGACGGGTTCTCGGCAACGAAGGCGATGCCCTGGTCGTAGGCGAGCACGATGACGGAGCGCCCGCGGGCGATCCCCTTGCGCGCGAAGTCGGCCCGGTCCTTCATGACCTGCTCGGGCGGGACGTAGAACGGCATGCTCATCTGGCACCTCCCGGGTTGCCGAGACGGGCGGCGACGATCTGCTCGACCTGCGTCTGCAGGCTCCGCTCGGGTACGAACCGCGCTCCCGCGCGGTCGATGACGGCCACGGTGGGCCAGATCTGGCGCCCGAGGTCGGGTCCGCCAGTCGCCGAGTCGTCGTCGGCGGCGTCGTAGAGCGCCTCGAGGGCGACGGACACGGCCTGCTGCTCGTCGAGGCCGGGCCGCCACAGCTTCTTGAGGGAACCGCGCGCGAACACCGAGCCCGAGCCCGTCGAGTGATGTCCCCCCTCGAGGTAGCAGCCGCCCGTGACGTCGTAGGAGTAGATCCGTCCGGCGTCCGCGTCGAGGTCGTACCCGGCATACGTCGGCACGACGGTGAGGCCCTGCATCGCGAGCGCGAGGTTGCCACGGATCATCGAGGCGAGCCGGTTGGCCTTGCCCTCGAGCGACATGATGGCGCCCTCGATCTTCTCGTAGTGCTCGAGCTCGACCTGGTAGAGGCGGACCAGCTCGATCGCGATACCGGCCGTGCCGGCGATCCCGACGACGCTCCAACCGTCGGCGGCGAAGACCTTCTCCATGTCCCGGTTGGCGATGACGTTGCCCATCGTCGCGCGCCGGTCCCCCGCCATGACGGCGCCGCCGCCGAAGAGCAGGGACACGATCGTCGTCCCGTGCGGCGCGTCGATGCTCGCGCCCGCCGGCAGCGGCCGCCCGCTCGGCAGCAGCTCGGGCCGGAACCCCGAGACGAAGTCGGTGAAACTCGAGGACCCCGCGTAGAGGTAGGAGTCATCGAGGCGACGAGCGCGGCCCTGGGACGGGCTCGTCACTGTCCGCCCTTCTGGACGAACCCCCGCACGAACTCCTCGGAGTTCGTCTCGAGCACGCCGTCGATCTCGTCGAGGACGCTGTCGATGTCGTCGCTCAGCCCCTCCTTGACCGCTGCGCCCGACGGCGCGGCGGGCGGAGCATCCGGCGCCTCCGGCGGCTCCTCGTCGCGGCGTTGCGGCTTCGCGTGTTCCTGACCGGGCATGGCGACCTCCAAGGCATCCGATGGGCTCGCCGCCACCCTATCCCGGCGGTCAGTCCGAGGTGGCGAGGCCCTGCAGGAGGGTCTCGACGTCGCCGCTGCGCTCGAGCAGGTCACCGACCTGCGCCCGGGTGCCCCGCTCCGGCTCGAGAATCGGGACCCGTTGCAGGCTGGGCCGCCCCGGGACGTCGAAGACGACGGAGTCCCAGCTCGCCGAGAAGACGTGGTCGGGGAAGCGGCTGACGCAGCTCCCCCGGAACCAGGCGCGGGTCTGCTCGGGTGGCGTGCCCTGCGCCGCGCGCACCTCCTCGGCGCCGACGAGGTCGACGAGCCGCCCGCGGTCGCGGAGCCGGTGGACCAGGCCCTTCTCGGGGCGCACGTCGGCCCACTGGATGTCGATCGCGGCGAGGCGGTGGTCGTCCCAGTCGAGGCCGTCGCGGGAGCGGAAGCCCTCGAGCAGCTGGAGCTTCGTGACCCAGTCGAGCATCCCGGCGCACTCCATGACGTCGCGGCCCAGACGGGTCAGCACGTCCTCCCACAGGGTCATCACCTCGGCGGTGGCGGCCGGCTCCGGGTCGTCGTCGCGCGCGTCGAGCCACCGGCGGGCCGCCTCGAGGTAGAGCCACTGGATCTCGAGCGCCGTCAGCCGGCGGCCGTCGACGAGCTCGAGGCGCTCCGTCAGGGTCGGGTCGTGCGACACGGCCTGCAGCGAGGCGACGGGCCGCCGGACCGACCAGTCCTCGCGGAGGAAGCCGTCCTCGATCATCCCGAGCACGAGCGAGGTCGTGCCGACCTTGAGCAGCGTGGCGATGTCGAGGTGGGTGGCGTCGCCGATGATGACGTGGAGGCGCCGGTAGCGGTCGGCCACCGCGTGCGGCTCGTCGCGGGTGTTGATGATGGGACGCTTGAGGGTCGTCTCGAGCCCGACCTCGGTCTCGAAGAAGTCGGACCGTTGGGAGATCTGGTAGCCGGCACCACGGGAGTCGACCCCGAGACCGACCCGGCCTGCTCCGCAGACGACCTGGCGGGTGACGAAGAAGGGCACGAGGTGGCGGACGATGTCGGAGAAGACGGTCCGCCGCGGCATCAGGTAGTTCTCGTGGGTGCCGTAGGACTGGCCCTTGCCGTCGGCGTTGTTCTTGTAGAGGTTGACCGGGACCTGGCCGGGACGCTCGGCGAGCAGCCGCACCGACTCGAGGGCGATGCCGTCACCGGCTCGGTCCCAGACCACGGCGTCGCGCGGCAGCGTCACCTCGGGCGAGCTGTACTCCGGGTGCGCGTGGTCGACGTAGTAGCGCGCCCCGTTGGGCAGCACGACGTTGGCGAGGGTGGGGTCCTCGAGGTCGGTCAGCTGGCTCGGGTCGGCGCTCTGCCGGTCGAGCTGCCAGCCGCGGGCGTCGCGCAGCGGGTCCTCGAAGGCGTAGTCCCAGCTCGACTGGTTGGAGCGGATGCCGTGGGCAGCGGCATACACGCTGATCACCTGCCCCGACAGGAGCATCGGGTTGGCCATCGGGTCGCCGGGCACCGAGATGCCGAACTCCGTCTCGAGGCCCATGACCCGTCGCACCGTCATGGCTCGACGATAACCGGGCACTCTCGCGTGCCGCCGGTGACGTCCACCGGGGCGGCTGGCACACTGGCGGCGTGACGCGGCCCTCCTCCCCCTCGTGGGACATGCCCCTTCGGACCCGACTGCTCGTCGAGGGACTCGACCGGGCCGGGCCCCCCATCGCCGACATGAGCCCCGAGCAGATCCGGGCGAGCCGGACCTGGGCCGCCCCGACCCACGCCCCCTTCACCTGGGTCACCGGACCGATGCCCCGTGACGTCGCCGTCGAGACGAGCGCCTTCGCGGCCCGCGACGGCCACGAGGTGCCGGTGCGCGTCTACCGGCCCAAGCGCCCCGCCCTGCGGCCCCGGCCCGTGCTGATGTTCTTCCACGGGGGCGGTTGGGTGCTCGGCAACGTCCGCGGCTACGACCCGCTCTGTGCGCGCATCGCCCACGATGCGAGCATCGTCGTCGTCAGCGTCGACTACCGCCTCGCGCCCGAGCACCGCGCTCCCACGGCCGCCCACGACTGCGTCGACGCGACGCGGTGGGTGACCGACCAGGCCTGGCGCCTCGGGGTCGACCCCGTGGGTCTCGGCGTCGCCGGCGACTCCGCGGGCGGCAACCTCGCGGCCGTGGTCAGCCAGGTCGTGCGCGACGAGGGTGGAGCCGACATCGGCTACCAGTGCCTGCTCTACCCGGGCGTCGACGCGACGATGAGCTCCCCGTCCATCACGCTCCATGCCGACGCACCCGTCCTGACGAAGGCGGACATCGAGGCCTTCCTCGCCCACTACATCGGCTCCGGCCCCGACGCGCTCGCGACCACCGACCCCCTCCTGTCGCCGCTGCACGCCCCCGACCTCTCGCGGCTGCCCCCGGCCCTCGTCCAGACGGCGGACCTCGACCCCCTGCGCGACGAGGGCGCCGAGTACGCCCTGGCCCTGCACGAGGCGGGCGGAGTGGTCCAGCGGACCAACTACCCCGGTGCGCCGCACGGCTTCATGAGCTTCCCCGGGGCGACCAGGGTGGGCCGGGCTGCGCGTCGCGAGCTCTCCGACTGGGTCATCGCGCACACCCGCCCGTCCGGCGGCTAGGGTGCGAGTGGCAGGCGGACCGTGGAAGGGACACCCGGACATGAACGACCTCGTCGTGTTCAGCGGCTCGGCCCATCCGGGTCTGGCTGACCGGATCTGCGACTACCTCGGGGTGACCCGCTCCCCCGTCGACATCAAGCGCTTCAGCAACGACTGCCTCCAGGCGCAGCTGCTGGCCAACTGCCGCCAGCGCGACGTCTACATCGTCCAGCCGCTCGTGCCGCCGACGCAGGAGCACCTGATGGAGCTGCTGCTGATGATCGACGCGGCCCGCGGGGCGTCCGCTGCCCAGATCACCGCCGTGATGCCGCACTACGCCTACGCCCGGTCCGACAAGAAGGACGCCTCGCGGATCTCGCTCGGCGGCCGCCTCGTCGCCGACATGATCTCGACCGCCGGCGCCCACCGGGTGTTGACGATGGCGCTGCACGCCCCCCAGGTGCACGGCTTCTTCTCGACCCCCGTCGACCACCTCACGGCGATCGGGGTGCTCGCCGAGCACTTCCGCGCGACCGACCTCACCGACTCGATCGTCGTCAGCCCCGACCTCGGCAACGCGAAGGTCGCGACCCAGTTCGCCCGGCTGCTGGGCCTGCCCGTCGCGGCCGGATCGAAGCAGCGGCTCTCCGACGACCGGGTCGTCATCGACGCGATCGTCGGTGACGTCTCCGGCAAGCGGGCCATCGTCCTCGACGACGAGATCGCGACGGGCGGGTCGATGCTCGAGCTGATGGACCGGCTCAAGGACGCCGGGGCGACGGAGGCGGCCGTCGTCTGCACCCACGGTCTCTTCGCCGGCAAGGCCGTCGAGCGACTGCGCGGGCACCCCTTCATCACCGAGGTCGTCACGACCGACACCGTGCCGCCGCCCACCCACTGGCCCGAGCTCACGGTGCGTTCCGTCGCCGAGCTGTTCGCCGAGGCGATCAGCCGGATCCACCACGGACGCTCCGTGTCCTCCCTCTTCGAGGGCGTCGATCCCACCCACGCGCCGCCGCAGGCCCGGCTCCCCTTCGACCCGCTCTCGTGACGGCGCTGCGCCGACCGGCGGTCGCCCTGCTGCTCGACATCGCCCTCGTCCTCGTCTTCGCCGCGATCGGCCGTGCGAGCCACGAAGAGTCGAACCCCGTCGTCGGGGCGCTCCTGACGGCCTGGCCGTTCCTCGTCGGGGTGGGCCTGGGCTGGGTCGTCGTGCGGGTGCTGCGCCGCCAGTGGCCCGTCGCCGTGGCTCCAGGCGTCACCGTCTGGTTCGCCGCCGTCGGCGTCGGGATGGTGCTGCGCCGGGCCACCGGTCAGGGCACGGCGGTCTCTTTCGTCATCGTCGCCTCGGTCGTGCTCGCGGTCTTCCTGCTCGGCTGGCGGGCCCTCAGCGGGTATGCCGCTCGCCGCCGCGTTCGTGCGGCCTGAACACCGGAGCCGGCTGAGCACCCGAGCCGGCTGAGCGGCATACGCCCGTCGTGGTGCGCCCGGACGCCGTTGTCGGGCCCGGGCGCACCGCGCGGTGCGGGATCAGAGGTACTGGCCGGTGTTGGCGGTTGCGATCGAGCGGCCCGGCTCGGTGCCGTCCTTGCCCTTGATGAGCGTGCGGATGTAGACGATCCGCTCGCCCTTCTTGCCCGAGATCCGCGCCCAGTCGTCGGGGTTGGTCGTGTTGGGCAGGTCCTCGTTCTCCTTGAACTCGTCGACGCAGCTGGCCAGCAGGTGCTCGACGCGGATGCCCTTCTGGCCCGTCGTGAGGAAGTCCTTGATCGCCAGCTTCTTGGCCCGGTCGACGATGTTCTGGATCATCGCGCCGGAGTTGAAGTCCTTGAAGTAGAGGATCTCCTTGTCGCCGCCCTGGTAGGTCACCTCGAGGAAGCGGTTCTCCTCCGACTCGACGTACATCCGCTCCACGGCAGCGGTGATCATGTCGGCGACGGTCTCGTCGCGGTCACCGTCGTGCTCGGCCAGATCGTGCTCGTGCAGCGGCAGCGTCTCGGTGAGGTACTTGGTGAAGATGTCGCGGGCGCTCTCGGCGTCGGGGCGCTCGATCTTGATCTTCGCGTCGAGACGGCCCGGGCGCAGGATGGCGGGGTCGATCATGTCCTCGCGGTTCGAGGCCCCGATGACGATGACGTTCTCGAGCCGCTCCACCCCATCGATCTCGGCGAGCAGCTGGGGCACGATCGTCGTCTCCACGTCGCTGGAGACTCCCGAGCCGCGGGTGCGGAAGAGGGAGTCCATCTCGTCGAAGAAGACGACGACGGGCGTGCCGTCCGAGGCCTTCTCGCGGGCCCGCTGGAAGATCAGCCGGATGTGCCGCTCGGTCTCGCCGACGTATTTGTTCAGCAGCTCCGGGCCCTTGATGTTGAGGAAGTAGCTGCGCTGCGTCTCGGTGCCGCTGCGCGCAGCCACCTGGCGGGCCAGCGAGGCCGCGACCGCCTTGGCGATGAGCGTCTTGCCGCACCCGGGCGGGCCGTAGAGCAGGACCCCCTTCGGTGGTTTGAGCGCGTGCTCCCGGTAGAGCTCCGGGTGGAGGAAGGGCAGCTCGACGGCGTCGCGGATCGCCTCGATCTGGCCCTTGAGACCGCCGATGTCCTCGTAGGCGACGTCGGGCACCTCCTCGAGCACGAGCTCCTCGACCTCGAGCTTGGGGACGAGCTCGTAGACGAAGTTCGACCTCGAGTCGAGGGTGAGACTGTCACCGACCCGGATCCGCTGGCCGGACAGGGACTCCGCGATGCGGCAGACCCGCTCCTCGTCGCCATGGGTGACGACGACCACCCGGTCCTCGCCGAGCCGGTCCTTGACGGTGACGACCTCCCCGACCCGCTCGAAGCCATGGGCCGACACGACGTTGAGGGCCTCGTTGAGCATGACCTCGCGACCCCGGCCCAGTTGGGCGGGGTCGACGGACGGGCTGACGGCGACCCGCATCTTGCGGCCACCGGTGAGGATGTCGACGGTGCCGTCCTGCGGGTCGTCGAGGACGAGGCCGTAGGTGCTCGGCGGCTGGGCGAGCCGGTCGACCTCCTTCTTGAGGTTGACGATCTGCTCGCGGGCCTCCTGGAGCGTGCGCACGAGCCGCTCGTTCTGCGTCGAGAGCGTGCCGAGGGAGGACTGCAGCTGGGTCAGGCGCCCCTCGAGGTCGCGGGTGCGCTGCGGCGAGGTGCGCGCCGCCTCTCGCAGCGACCGGACCTCGCCACGCAGGGCGTCGAGCTCGCGGTCGCCGTCGTGGCCGCGGGCCGCGTCGCCCGGCTTGCGGGACTCCTCGCGGGAACCGTGGGGTTCGCGGATCTCTTCGGACATGTCGGCCTCCTCGTCCGTGCGTCGTGCCGTGGCAAACACGTGACGTTTCGACCCTAACCCGCGCCCGTCAGTTGGCGTCGGACGTCCCAGTCATCGAGCGCCGCAGACGCCGGATCGTCTTGTCGCTCTTGACCCGCTCACCGAGAGCCTCGGGCGTCCACGCCGCGGCGGGGATCGAGGTCGATGCCGTCGAGCCGGGCATCGTCGGGGCCGGGCCCGCGCCCCCCGACTGGGCGGTGTCGGAGCCGGTGGGCTCCCCGCTCGCGGCGCCCTCGACCTCGCCGTACGCACCCTTGGCGGGACGCCGCTTGCGCTCGGGGGCGACGACGCCCGGTGCGAGCCGCCGGGTGGTGATGAGGAAGCCGGTGTGCCCGTGCATCCGGTGCTCCGGGCGGACGGCGAGCCCCTCGAGGTGCCAGCCGCGGACGAGCGACTCCCACGCGGAGGGCTCGGTGAAGCCGCCGTGCAGCCGGATGCCCTCGGCGACCCGGCTCAGCTGGGTCGTCGTGGCGACGTAGCAGATGAGGACGCCGCCGGGTGTCAGCGCGTCGCCGATCGCGTCGAGGCACTCCCACGGAGCGAGCATGTCGAGCACGACCCGGTCGACCGTCTGCGGCTCGGTCGCGCCGGCCAGGCTCTCGACGAGGTCACCGACCGTGACCGTCCAGGCCGGGTGGTCGGCGCCGAAGAAGGCCCGTCCGTTGGCCTTGGCGATCTCGGCGAAGTCCTCGCGCCGCTCGAAGGACAGCAGCCGGCCCTCGTGACCGATGGCCCGCAGCAGGGACATCGACAGCGCTCCGGAGCCGACACCGGCCTCGACGACCGTGGCTCCGGGGAAGATGTCGGCCATCTGGACGATCTGGCCGGAGTCCTTGGGGTAGACGACGGCGGCACCGCGCGGCATCGACATCACGTAGTCGCTGAGCAGCGGGCGGAGGGCGAGGTACTCGACCTCCGCGGTGTTGCTGACGACCGACCCGTCGGGCGCGCCGATGAGGTCGTCGTGGCGCAGGAACCCCCGGTGGGTGTGGAACTCGCGCCCTTCCTCGAGGGTGATCGTGTGCAGCCGTCCCTTGGGATCGGACAGCTGGACCCGCTCACCGACCTGGAAGCTGCCCCGCCGGGTGCGCACCACCGGCGCGGACTCCGGCGACCCCGGGGTGGGTCCGTCCTCGTCCGGTCGGTCGGGGCGGGGCTCGGTCACGGCATCGGTCATGGGAGCAGAGTCTAGGTGCCGCGGCGGGCCCGCCCTCCCACCCGTCGCAGGGCTGCAGCCTCCACCTCGTAGCGGCTCTGCCGGCCCGCCGGCCCGCCGAAGAACCGGCGCCTCAGCGCCCCCTCGATGGTCACGATCTCGCCCGAACGCAGCCGCAGGGCGGCACGCCGGGTCAGTGCGGTCCAGCAGACGACGTCGATGGTGTCGACCCCCACCGGCCGCGGCCCACCGCCGCCCGGCCCGGCCCGCCGTCGATGGCCCCCCTTGCGGGCGACGACGACCCGCAGCGTGACGAGGTGGTCGCCGCTCGGCAGCACGCGTTCCTCGGCCTCCGCCGCGAGCCGACCGACGAGGACGACCTCGTTGCGCGACGGGTCGGCCTCGGGCGTGTCCTCGCTTCCCGGCCCGGGGTCGGTCGCGGACCTCCTCGACCTAGTCGACGCCGTGCCCATCTCGTGCCTCCCTCCCGGGCCCGTCGGTCGCGGGCTCGTGCCGACGACTCTGGCGCGTGGGCCGGACCGACGCGACGACGGGTCGCGGGGGCTGTGGACGCAGCCTCGGAGCCGGAGGGGATGTGGACGACGGGCCGGGTGCCCCGGGCCTGGGCTCCTTCAGGTGCTTCGCGTCCTCAGGTGAATCGAGTCCTCGGGTCGTTCGAGTCCTCGGGTCGTTCGAGTCCTCGGTCAGCGGCCCTTGCGGCGGGCGAGCTCGGCGCCGACGACGTCGTTGATCCGCGAGGCCGTGGCCAGGCCGAGGACGCGTCGATCCTGCTCGTCGACGACGACCGCCACCGACAGGGCCCGCTCGCTCATCGCCTGGACGAGGTCGGTGAGCACCGCGTCCGGGGGCAGCGGGACGACCCAGTCGGGTGCCTGGGCCAACACCGCACCCGCGACCCGGGCGCCGGCACGGGCGGACGGCGGGACGCTCGCCACGGCCGACGGGTCGAGCAGACCGAGCGGCCAGCCCGTCGGATCGGTGGCGGCCACCCATCCCGACCCACCGGTCGCCACCGGCCCGCCCGGAGCCGTCGATCCGGTCGCGCCGGAGGCCGCCCCCGGCTCGACGGCGAGCGCCCGGACGCCGTGCCGGGAGAGCAGCTCGTCGAGGTCGGCGAGGCTCGCGGCCCCGGACACGAGCGTGACCGGCTCGAGGACGGCCGCCGCGGGGCCGGCCGTCGCGTCGTGAATCTGCCCGGACCGGATCGCGGCCGAGGCGCCACGCCAGAGGAAGAAGGCGATCATGCCCGCCCAGATGAAGGAGATGGTGCTGGGCTGCTCGCCGCGAGCGAGCGGCAGCCCGACGAACCACACGACGCTGCCGGCGGCGACGGCGCGACCGAGCCACCCGGCGGCGCTGAGCCCGGTCCCCTTCCGGCCGGTCGCCCGCCAGACGAGAGAGCTGACGATCTGCCCGCCGTCGAGCGGCAGGCCCGGCAGGAGGTTGAAGAGGCCGACGAAGAGGTTGGCGTAGGTCATCGCGCCGAGGAGGCCGCTCGCGAGGTCGGACTGCACGAGGGGCTGGACGAGCCAGGCCAGCAGGGCGAGCACGAGGTTGGAGACCGGCCCGACGGCCGCGACGTAGGCGGTCGTGAGCGGCGTGACCCCGCGAGAGTCGTAGACGGTGTGGCCACCCCAGACGTCGGCCACGATCCGGTCGACGACATGCCCCCGCTGGCGCGCGGCGAGCGCGTGCGACGCCTCGTGGACGAGGACCGACACGAGCAGCATCACGGCCGCCGCCGCCGCGACGAAGATCGCGTAGCCGGTGCTGCGGCCGTTGCCGAGCAGTGACGGGGCGACGATGGCGAAGAGGAGCACGACGATGAGGGGCCAGGACCGGGCGAGGTAGACGGGGGTGCCGCCGAGCCGACCGATGCGCCAGCCGGGGCTCGCCACCGGGCGCGTCGGGGTGCTCATGACGCGACCCTATGCCGTGAGCCTGTCCCCGTGCTGTCCCCCCGTGCCCCCGGCCCGCACGGCACTGTCGGCCCGGCGGCATACTGTCGGGCCATGGTCTCCGCACTGTCCCCGAGCCGGGCCTCCGACTTCATGACCTGCCCGCTGCTCTACCGCTTCCGGGTCATCGACAGGATCCGCTCGACGCCGACCCCCGCCATGGCCCGCGGCACGCTCGTTCATGCCGTGCTCGAGCGGCTCTTCGACCTGCCCACTGCCGAGCGCACCCTCGAGGCGGCTGTCGGCCTCGTGCCGCAGGAGTGGGAGCGCATCGCGGCCGAGGAGCCCGAGATGCTCGAGCTGCTGGCCGAGCACGAGGGCCGCACCGACGAGTGGTTCTCCGGCGCGGGCGCCCTGCTCGAGACGTGGTTCGGCCTCGAGGACCCGACCCGGCTCGAGCCCGCCGACCGCGAGCTCTACGTCGAGACCGAGGTCGATGGCCTCGTCCTGCGCGGTTACGTCGACCGGCTCGACGTCGCACCCGACGGCGCGATGCGGGTCGTCGACTACAAGACGGGCCGGTCCCCCTCGGAGCGCTTCGAGGGCAAGGCACTGTTCCAGATGAAGTTCTACGCCCTCGTGCTGTGGCGGCTGCGCGGCGAGATCCCCCGGCTGCTCCAGCTCGTCTACCTCGGCAACGGCGAGATCGTCCGCTACGTGCCCGACGAGCAGGACCTGCTCGGCGTCGAGCGCAAGGTCAAGGCGCTCTGGCGGGCCATCGAGCAGGCGGCCGAGACGGGTGACTGGCGCCCGAGCCCGAGCCGGCTGTGCGACTGGTGCGACCACAAGGCGATCTGCCCGGCCTGGGGGGGCACTCCCCCGCCCCTGCCCGACGACGCCGCCCGGCTCGCCGTCGACCCGACATCCTCGGGGCTCGTCGAGATCGACGACTGAGCGCTCCCGACGGTCGAGCTGTCGGTCCCTAGACTTGGGCGATGCCCAGCCCCACTCCTTACGTCCTCTTCCCCGGTACGGCCCGCGAGGCCCTGACCCGCTACGGCGAGATCTTCGGCTCGGCGGTGCACCTGCACACCCTGGCCGAGTTCAACCGCACCGATGGTCCCGCGGAGGCGGTGGCCCACGGCTACCTCGAGGGACCCGTCGAGCTCCAGGGCGCCGACGCCACCGGTGACGAGTCGCCGGTGCGCCTCGAAGGCCTGATGCTCTCCCTGCTCGGCGCCGCCTCGCCCGCCATCCTGCGCGCGTGGTTCGCGGCCCTGTCCGAGGGCGGTCACGTCGTGATGGACCTCGAGGAGCGACCCTGGGGCGCCACGGATGGTCAGGTCGTGGACCGTTTCGGGCTGCACTGGCTGATCGGGTTCGAGGTGCCCGAGTCGTGAGCACGGTGACCGGAACCGATGCCGGTGCGCCGGACGTGCGACCTGTCGTGCTCGACGGGGGCCTCTCGACGGCGCTCGAGCAGGGCGGGGCCCGTCTGGGCGGGGGCCTGTGGACCGCTCGCCTGCTCGACGCGGAGCCGGAACGGATCGCCGCGGCCCACCGCGCCTACTACCTCGCCGGGGCGACCGTCGCGACGACCGCGAGCTACCAGGCGAGCGTGGAGGGTTTCGTGGCGGCTGGCCGGGACCGCGCCGAGGCGGAGCGGCTCGTCACCCGCAGCGTCACCCTCGCCCGCGAGGTGCGCGACGAGCTCGCGCCGACCCACCCGGGCCTGCTCGTTGCCGCGTCCGTCGGTCCCTACGGCGCGTTCCTCGCCGACGGGTCGGAGTACCGCGGTCGCTACGGCGTCCCGGCCTCCCGCCTGCGTGACTTCCACGGACCCCGGCTCGAGCTGCTCGCGGCGGCCGGCCCCGACGTCCTCGCCGTCGAGACGGTCCCGGACGCCGACGAGGCGGAGGTCCTCGTCGCCCTGCTCGACGACCTGGGAATGCCGGCCTGGTTCTGCTACTCGGTGAGTGACGGCCGCACGAATGCCGGTCAGTCCCTCGACGAGGCGTATGCCGTGCTGTCCGGGTCGAGCTCGGTCGTGGCGGCCGGCGTCAACTGCTCCGCGCAGTCCGAGGTCGAAGGCGCCCTCCTCGCGGCCGGGGTCGCCACGGGCCTGCCGGGCATCGCCTACCCCAACCGGGGCGGCGTCTGGGACGGCGTCGCCAAGGGCTGGGTCGGCCCCGAGGGTCTGGACCTGGGCCTCGTGCCGTCCTGGGCGGCGGCCGGCGCACGCTACCTCGGCGGCTGCTGCGGCACCGGCCCCGCCGACATTGCGGCGCTGACCCGCCACCTCGACCCCGCCGTCGCGTGAGCCTGCGCTGAGCGGCATACCCCCGCCGGCGCCCACGTCGTCGCCCGGGCTACCAAACGTGCGGTGGTCGGGGCGGCGCTGGTCGACGGGTCAGACGGTGAACTCGTCTGCGACGGTGAGGGCCTCGTCGAGGATGGCCAGGCCGCCCTGCACCTCGTCCGGCGTCGTCGTGCAGGGCGGCACGACGTGCGTCCGGTTGAAGTGGACGAAGGGCCACAGCCCGCGCTCCTTGCAGGCACCGGCGAAGGCGAGCATCGGCTTCGCGGCATCCCCGGCGGCGTTGTAGGGCACGAGCGGCTCCCGGGTCTCGCGCGACCTGACGAGCTCGACGGCCCAGAACACCCCCAGCCCGCGCACGTCGCCCACGCTCGGGTGCTTCTCGGCCAGCGCGCGCAGGCCGGGCCCGATGACGTCGGTCCCGAGCATCCGCGCGTTCTCGACGATGCCCTCCTCGTGGAAGGCGGTGATCGACGCGACGGCCGACGCCGCAGCGAGCGGGTGCCCGGAGTAGGTGAGCCCGCCCGGGTAGGGCCGCGTGTCGAACGTCGCGCGGATCGGGTCGGAGAGGATGACGCCGCCCATCGGGACGTAGCCGGAGTTGACCCCCTTGGCGAAGGTGATGAGGTCGGGCGTGACGCCCCAGCGGTCCACGGCGAACCACTCGCCGCACCGGCCGAAGCCCGCCATCACCTCGTCGGCGATGAGCATGATGCCGTGCTCGTCGCAGATCTCGCGGACGCCGGCGAGGTAACCGTCCGGCGGCACGAGGATGCCGTTCGTGCCGACGACGGTCTCGAGGATGATCGCCGCGACGGTGTGTGCGCCCTCGACCATGAGGGTGTCGCGCAGGTGCGCCAGCGCGCGGTCGCGCTCCTGCTCCTCGTTCTCGGAGTGGAACGCCGAACGGTAGGTGTAGGGACCCCAGAAGTGGACGACACCGGGCTCCCCAGGCTCCGACGGCCAGCGACGCGGGTCCCCGGTCATCGTGATCGCCGCCGACGTGGCGCCGTGGTAGCTGCGGTAGGTGGCCATCACCTTGTGCCGGCCCGTGTGCAGGCGCGCCATCCGGATCGCGTTCTCGTTTGCCTCGGCCCCACCGTTGGTGAAGAAGACGAAGTTCATCCCGTCGGGCGCCACGTCGGTGATCAGCCGGGCGGCCTCACCCCGCGCGTCGTTGGCGAAGGAGGGCTGGATCGTGGCGAGCCGCCCGGCCTGCTCCTGGATCGCGGCGATCACCTTGGGGTGCTGGTAGCCGATGTTGATGTTGACGAGCTGGCTGCTGAAGTCGAGGTAGCGCTTGCCGGCGTAGTCCCAGAAGTGCGACCCCTCCGCACGGGCGATCGGCAGCGGGTCGATGAGACCCTGAGCCGACCACGAGTGGAAGACATGGGCGCGGTCCAGCGCCCGCACGTCGGCCTCGGTGAGGGCGTCGAGTCGGCCTGCCACGCTGGTGCGCTCGTCGATGTCGGTCATGAAAATCTCTCTCGTCCGTGGGATTCCGGCGTATGCCGCTGAGTCTGGGTGGGTGCGCGGGCGCGGTCAGCGGGTGCGCGGGAAGCCGAGGTCGACCGAGGAGGTCGCCGGGTCGGGCCAGCGCTGCGTGACGACCTTGCCGCGGGTGTAGAAGTTGATGCCCTCGGGGCCGTACATGTGGGTGTCGCCGAAGAGCGAGTCCTTCCAGCCGCCGAAGGAGTAGTAGGCGACCGGAACGGGGATCGGCACGTTGATGCCGACCATCCCCACCTCGACCTCGTTCTGGAAGCGCCGGGCCGCGCCCCCGTCACGGGTGAAGATCGCGGTGCCGTTGGCGTACTGGTTGGAGTTGATCAGGGCCAGGCCCTCCTCGAAGGTGTCGACCCGGACGACGGACAGCACGGGCCCGAAGATCTCGTCGCGGTAGACCGTCATGTCGGAGGTGACGTCGTCGAGCAGCGTCATCCCGAGGAAGTACCCCTCGGTCGGCACCTGCTGGTCGCGGCCGTCGACGACGACCGTCGCCCCGGCCTCGGCGCCCGCGGCGATGTAGCCGGCGACCTTGTCGCGGTGCTCGCTCGTGATGAGCGGGCCCATGTCGGTGCCCTCGGCCGCGCCGTCACCGATGGTGAGCTTCGGCAGCCGCGAGGAGACGGCGGAGACGAGCGCGTCGCCGACGTCGCCGACGGCGACCGCGACGGACAGCGCCATGCAGCGTTCGCCGGCCGCGCCGTACGCGGCCGAGACGATCGCGTCCGCGGCCATGTCGATGTCGGCATCGGGGAGCACGAGCGCATGGTTCTTCGCGCCGCCGAGGGCCTGGACCCGCTTGCCGTTGGCGGTCCCCCGCTCGTAGATGTACTTCGCGATGGGCGTCGAGCCGACAAAGCTGACCGCTGCGATCTCGTCGTTGTCGAGGATCGCGTCGACCGCCTCCTTGTCACCCTGGATGACGGTGAAGACGCCGTCGGGCAGTCCGGCCTGCTGCCACAGCTCGGCGAGGAAGAGCGAGGCGGACGGGTCCTTCTCGCTCGGCTTGAGGATGAAGGCGTTGCCGCACGCGATCGCGTTGCAGCACATCCACAGCGGCACCATCGCGGGGAAGTTGAAGGGAGTGATCCCGGCGACGACGCCCAGCGCCTGGCGCAGCTGGTAGACGTCGACCCCGGCGCTCGCCTGCTCGGAGAAGCCGCCCTTGAGCAGCTGAGGGACTCCGGTGGCGAACTCGGCGTTCTCGAGCCCGCGAGCGATCTCTCCCGCGGCGTCGGACAGGACCTTGCCGTGCTCCGCGGTGATGATGGCCGCGAGCTCGTCGGAGCGGCTGTGGAGCAGCTCGCGGAAGGCGAAGAGCACCCCGGCCCGCTTCGACAGCGAGCTCGTGCGCCAGTCGCGGGCGGCGGCCGCGGCGACCTTGACCGCCGCGTCGACCTCACCGGCGGAGGCGAGGGTGACCTCGCCGGTCTGCCGCCCCGTGGCGGGGTCGTGCACGGGTGCGGTGCGACCGGACGTGCCCCGCGTGCGGGTCCCGGAGATCCAGTGGTCGATGGGCGTCACGGAGGCGGTCTCGGTCGTCGTCATGGTCACAGATTACGTCCCACCTACCTGCCACACAAAGCACCTTTTGATACACTACAAAGATGCGCGCCGTCCTGTCTGCCCTCGAGGAACGCCTCGACGCGCCCACCGCCAAGGGCCTGGCCCAGTCGGTGACCCGCGCCATCCGCGACGGGGTGCTCGCGTCCGGGGACCACCTGCCACCGATCCGCCGGGTAGCCGAGGAGCTGATGGTCTCGCCGACGACGGTGAGCGCGGCCTGGCAGATGCTCGCCCGCTCGGGCACGATCCGCTCCGACGGGCGCCGCGGCACGACGGTCGCCCCCACCGGCCACCCCGGTGGGGACCGCTACGCGCGGGCCCTGCGCCACGAGTCGGAGGTGACCCTCGACCTGTCCACCGGCATCCCCGACGCGGCCCTGCTGCCCGACCTCGGTCCGGTCCTCGCCGGTCTCACCGCGACCCCGACCCCCGGCAGCTACCTCGACGATCCCCTGCTCGCCGAGCTGCGCGCCGCCCTCATCGACCAGTGGCCGTATGCCGTGGAGGACCTCCTCGTCGTCGACGGCGCCATGGACGCGCTCGATCTCATCGTGCGCACGCTGCTGCGCCCCGGCGACCTCGTCCTCGTCGAGAACCCGGGCTTCCCCCCGCTGCTCGACCTGCTCGAGGACCGGGGTGTGGAGGTGGCCGGCCTCCCCCTCGACGCCAGCGGCGTCGAGCTCGATGCCGTCCAGGCGGCCCTCGAGCGCCGACCCACCGCCCTGTTCGTCCAGCCGCGCGGCCAGAACCCGACGGGCGTCTCGATGTCACCGACCCGCGCGGCCCGCCTCGCCGCGCTGCTGCGGGGGTCGTCGTGCTTCGTCGTCGAGGACGACTCGGGTGGTGACATCGCGACCTCGCTGCCGACCAGCCTCGGCCGCTGGATCCCCGAGCAGGTGCTCCATGTCCGCAGCTTCAGCAAGTCCCACGGACCCGACCTCCGCCTCGCCGCGATCAGCGGTCCCGACCCGCTGCTCTCGCCGGTCCGCCGCACCCGTGCGCTCGGCCAGGGCTGGACGAGCCGGCTGCTCCAGCGCATCCTCGCCTCCCTCCTGCTCGACGGCTCCGCCCGCGAGGCCGTCGGGCGGGCGCGGGCGGAGTACTCGCGGCGCCGCGAGCTCGTCGTCGACCGCCTCGGCGAGCACGGCATCGCGGTGACCGGCACGGACGGGCTCAACATCTGGGTCCCGGTGCGCGACGAGTCCGCTGCCGTGCTGCGCCTCGGTGCGCGGGGCATCGCCGTCACGCCCGGGACCCCGTTCACCGTCGTCGACGAGAGCGCCGACGGGGGCGGGCACGTGCGCGTCACGACGGGTCTGCTCCGCGAGCACCACGTCGAGATCGCCGACCAGATCGCCGAGGCCGCGCGCGCCGGCTCCTGGACCGCCCAGCACCGGTGAGTCGGCGGGCAGCGGTGGGGGCCGGACGGCTGCGCGAGCGCGATCCGGCGCTCTAGAGTGGGCGCTCACGCTGCGAGCGCGCGGCTGACGACAGGGGTTCGCACCATGACCAAACACGCCCTCGCGGCCGGAGTGATCGCCGCCGCGATCGGTCTGGGCGGCTGCACCGCCGACGGCAGCATGGAGGTGGGGTCCGGTGCCGGCGCCGCTGCCCGGGCTGACTCCCTCTGGGCCAACCGGACCGACTGGACGGGGGACAACTCGAAGGTCATCGGCCTCGTGCGCCAGGCCGGCTTCGGCGATGCGGGGACCTACACGATCGCCCTCGCCACCAAAGCCACGCCCTACCAGCTCACCGTCAACCTCGACGACCCGGAGAAGCCCGTCAGCGCGACCGACTTCACGGCACCCGCGACGATCATGCTCGGGACCGTCGCCAACCTCGACGAGGTCCGCGTCCTCGGCGGCGCCGACGAGTTCACGCTGACGAAGGCGGAGGCGAGCACGGGTCTCGGCTATGACGTCAAGCTGCTCGGCAAGGACCTCAGCACGCTGCGCACCTACGTCGCCTCCACCGAGGACTGACCCACCGGGGAGACCTCAGCCGACGGTGATCGCCTCGAGCCACCCCTTGACGAAGTCCCCCGACACGACCGGCGCGAGGCCCGCCTGCCGTCCGACCGGTGGGGCGAGCGGCTGGACCCGCGTGTCGTGGTTTGCCTCGTAGACCGAAGTCTGGGTGTGAGTAGCAACCGCGCAGGATCCTCCGGTAACGGCGCGTGGTCGCTGGTCCTTCAGTCTTGCGCGGTGGCTGGGTTCCGGAGCGGCCGAAGACGTCCGTCGAGGTCGTCGGGGTGGGTGAAGCGGTAGCGGCCGAGGAGGTTGATGTGTTCGTGGCCGAGCGGGGAGAGCCGCTCGGCGTCAGCGTCGTGGACTGGGGACCCGTCGCTGCGGAGCTGGGAGAGGGCGGCGTCGAGGTAGCGGGTGTTCCACAACACGATCGCGTTGACGACCAGGCCGAGGGCGCCGAGCTGGTCTTCTTGTCCCTCGCGGTAGCGCTGCCGGAGTTGGCCGCGCTGTCCGTGGAAGACCTGGCGGGCCAGGGCATGTCGGGCTTCGGTGCGGTTGAGCTGGGTGAGGATGCGCCGCCGGTAGGGCTCGTCGTCGAGGTAGGCGAGCAGGTAGAGCGTCTTGGCCATTCGGCCGAGTTCTGCGATGGCGCGCCCGGTGGGGGTGGGTCGTCCACCGCCTTGGAGGACGCGTAGTAGTTCGGAGGCGCGCACGGTCCCGGTGGACAGGCTGCCGGCGACGCGCAGCAGGTCATCCCAGTGGGTAGCGATCAGTGCGGTGTCGACTCGGTGGCGGGCAATCCCGTTCAGCGGGCCGTAGTCGGCGGCCCGGTCGGTGCGCCAGAATCGGGCGTCGCCGAGGTCGGCGAGGCGGGGGCTGAACTGGTAGCCGAGCAGGCGGAAGAGGCCGAAGACGATGTCGGTGTAGCCGGCGGTGTCGGTCATCAGCTCGGTCGGGCGCAGGCTGGTCTGTTGCTCGAGGAGGCCTTCGAGGATGTAGAGGCTGTCGCGCAGGGTGCCGGGGACGACAATGGCGTGGAAGCCCGAGAACTGGTCGGATAAGAAGTTGAGGTAGGTGACGCCTCGGCCGGGGCCGAAGTAGCGCGGGTTGGGTCCGGCGTTCAGGGTGCGAACGGGCACGACGAAGCGCAGCCCGTCAGCGGAGGCGACCTCACCGCCGCCCCAGGTGCGGGCGAGAGGGATGTCGCTTTGGGCGGCGACGAGTCGGGCGTTGGCGGCGGTAAGGGTGTCGGCGCGGAGGTAGTTCTGCTCGACCCAGGACAGTCGTGCCCGGGTCAGCGCCGGCCGGTCGGGTTGGACCAGCGGTTCGAGGCCGATGTTGCAGGCCTCGGCGATGAGTACGGCGCACACCGACAGATGCAAGTCATCGGCGCGGCTGGCGCCTTCGGAGACGTGGGTGAACTCTGTCGGGAAGCCGGTCCACCCGGCGACCTCGAGCAGCAGGTCGGGCAGCTCCACCCGCGGCAGCAGCCGGCCACCCTGCTCCCGCAAGGCGAGCAGGGTGGCCGGCTCGTCGAGGCGGTCCAGCGCGGTAAGCACCGGCCGGTCCCGGCCGTCAACGGTCTCCACCCGCACCGCCGTATTGTCGGGCAGCCGGGCGGCGACCGCCCGGTAGGCGGCGTCGAGCTCGCCGGTCAGCTCGGCCAGTTCGCGGTCCGCGGACACGTCGTGGCCAAGACTGCGGCAGACCTCGTCCCGGGCGGCCTCCCAGGCCGGTCCGGTGATGAGCCGGGCGCGGGGATCTGCCCACCGTGAGCTGGCCGGGGCGAAAACGTCTCGTCGCCGCAGCGCGTCCCGCAGCCGCTCGAGCACGCAGAAGGTGTACGCGCGGCGATCAAGCCGCCCCTCCGGCGCGGTGACCAGCCGGAGCCACACGCCGGTGACCAACTCCATCGGCACCTCGTCGGTGTGCACCTGCCGGCGGCCTTCCAGGCTGCGGAGCGCGTCGAGCGCGGCCAGGACCGGCTGCCCACCCGTGGTCGCACCCAACTGCAGGCCGTCGAGCAGAGCGGGCAGGAATCGGCGGATATTGCTGTAACGGGCGAGCAGCTGTTCGACCCACGACTCCGGCTCTCGTGACAGCTCACTGACGGCGTGTACCGCGCCGGTGAGTTGGGCGCGGGACATGCCGCGCTGTTCCAACGTCACCCAGATCGCGGGCAGACCGCCCCGACCGGCGTCGGGCGGGTCGAGCAGCACGGCGACAGCGTCACGAAGCGACCGGGCGGCGACGTCGAGGGCAGGCAGGCCGCGTAGCCGGTCCCGCTGCTCGACGCGCTGACTGCGGGCCAGCAGCCCCGCGAGCAGCCGGTCGAGCAGGTCGAGCACGTCGTCGGTGGCGTCGGTCTCCAGCTGCCGGGCGGCAGCGAGCAAGGTGGCGGTGCGCCGCGGCTCGGCCATCCGTTCCAGCGCCTGCGCTCGGGCCGCCTGGCCGTGGCGGGCGAGGGTGGCGACCCGCCCGGCTGGCACCCCGGACAGGTCCAGCCCTGCGACGCCCAGCTGGCGGACCTCGGCGAGGCGGTCCAGGGCGCCGAGCAGCCCAGCGGCGGTGACACTGGTCGGCCCGCGGCGCAACAGCTCGAGCCGGGAGGTGCGGTTGGGCTCGTCGACGATCAGCAGGCCCGTGAGCTGTCGTCGTTGCTGCTCGTCGGGGAGCCCGGCAAGCTCTGCGTGCAGTTGTTGCGCCGCCTGCTCCCGCGCGGTCGCGACGAAGCGCAGCAACACGCTGGGCCCGGGCAGCAACACCTTCGCCTCGACCAGGCGGGCGGTGGCCAGATCGAACATCATCCCGGCAGGGTCGGTCGTGGTGCGGGCCCGGGCCGCCAGCCAACCGGCCAAGTCGGTCTGCACGTCGGGATCGGAGAAGTCTCGGTAGCCGTAGGCGCGTTGGATCTGCTCGGCATGCTCCCACTGGGTGGAGCGGCGCCGTGCGTAGTCCTTGAGCACGGCCGGGTCGTCGATATCGAGTTGCGCGGCGGTGTAGGCAACCACCGGTGCTGGAACGTCGGTCGGGTCGGGCAAGAACGTGCCCAGGAACCGCACCGTGCCGAGCTGGACGGCGAAGCCGAGCCGGTTGTGCGCGCCGCGGCGGGCCTCGACGAGCCGGCGGTCGGCGGCGTCGAGGTGGAAGTAGCGGTCCAGCTGGGCCTGGGACAGTTCGCCGGTGTAGCGCCCGTACGAGCGGCGCCGGGCGCGGTCCATGCTGCTGGTCAAGATCACCCGCCGCCTCTTCGACTGCCGATAATTAGCGTTCTTCGCAGCAGACGGCCTGCCCTCCTACCGATAACGCGCTGCATGCGGCAGACTATTGGACCGACGGCACTTCCGATAATAGACAGGTGGGCTGATGGCACCCGCACCGGGCACGGTCAACGCCCGGGTCCAAAGCCCCGATGAAGCCCTCGCGGACCGGTTCGAGGGGTACCGGGCCCACCTTGCGGCCCAGCCGCTCGCGCCGTCGACTCGGCGTACCTATGCCGGACGGGTCGGCGGCTACCTCGCCTGGCTCGCCGGGCTCGACCCCGGCGCCCGGCGCCAGCTAGGCGACCCGTTTCGGTACGGCCACGCCCGTGACTACACGATCCGCGACTACCGCACCCACTTGATCACCGACCGCCGCGCTAAACCCGCCTCGGTCAACCTCACCCTGGCCGCCCTCGACCACTTCTACCGTTGGATCGGACTTGGCCCGGCCCGGGTTCGGCGCGAGGACCTGCCCCCGGGCGCCCCTCGCGCTCTGAGCGTGGAGGAGACCCGCCGGCTGTTGCGCGCCGCCGAACGGGCCGCCCAAACCGGCACCGCCGCTGGCGTGCGGGATCGGGCCATCGTCACTGTGCTGCTGTTCACCGGGCTGCGCATCGCCGAGCTGGCCGCCCTGAGCCGCGACGACATCGCGATCAGTGCCCGCAAAGGCACGCTCATCGTGCGCCGCGGCAAGGGCGACCGCTACCGGCAGGTTCCGCTCAACGCCGAGGCCCGCGGCACCCTCGACGCGTGGCTGGCCGCCCGCGCCGACCTGCCCGACAGCGACGGGAAGGCGCTCTTCCTCTCTTTGAAGGGAGCCCGGCTGTCGGTCCGGGCGATCGACCTCGCCGTGCGCCACCTCGGCCGGCAAGCCGACGTCGAAACCTCCGCCCATACCCTGCGCCACACCTGCCTGACCCGACTCGTGCGCGCTGGCAACGACCTCGTCCTCGTCGCCGAACTCGCCGGACACTCCCGCCTCGAGACCACCCGCCGCTACAGCCTGCCCAGCGACACCGACCGGCAAGCCGCCATGGACGGCTTCACCGTCGACTACTGACCGCCACCTCGGCCCGTTGAGTGACCCGTCTATCCAGCGTGGACCGACGGGCGTCGAGAGACCGTCCCGGCCCGTCCACCATGAAGTCGAGCGAGGGCCGTGGGGCGAGCACGACGTGCTGGTGTGGTCGACGGGTGGGATCTGGGGACGAGAGCCAGAATCGTGGTTGTATACCTCATGTTTGATCCAGCCTGCTGGGTGCCTGCGGCGCCCTCAGGTAGAGCCCGAGCAACCCTGTAGCGAAACAGGCCATGGCCGTTATCCCTGCCGCGAGGTCGCCGTCTGGGCGGACCAAGATGGTCCAGGGGTGCGTGGAGGCGGTGGCCCCACCCGCAAGAGTGATGCTCACGACGACCACGACCGTCGGTGCGATCCATGACAGGCTCGGATCGAGGACCTGCGCAGCGACCATGGAGATCCCGGCCAGCAGGAGGCAGTTCCTGGCGACACCTGAGGCCCCGATCTCGCCGTTGAGCTGTGGCAGCGACAACGTCACGGTCGTGAGGCCGATGAGAGTCAGCCCCGCACCGTGGCCGACACGAAGCCACGCCACTGGCCGTGAGGACAACCGCTCCAGGCCGTCAGCGCGGCTGCAAAGAGCCTCACCTAACACGAGCGCCACCAGCAGCGGCAGGACCGTCGCATAGGGGATGGAGGAACCGGACCCCAAGGGCAGCTCGAGACGACTGGCACCGAACGCGGCGTTGAGGAGCGGGATGACAACCAGGGCCGCCAAGAGTCGCCTCGGTGATCGCGCCCTCAAGAACAGCAGCAAACCGCGCACCTAGAGGACCCCGACTGTGCCGACCTGCGACACGGTCAGGGTGCAACCTGCAAAGGCGTCGTAATTCCTCTGCAACCATGTGCGTCTTTTAGACTCAGAGGCGGCGACGAACTTCGCTAGCGCCCCGGATGCGGCGGCGGGTTCATCTGCCGGGGGGCGCATCCGCGCTCCTGCGGGCGAAGCCAACCACGACGACACGACGCTGGAGAGGAGCGCACCGTCTGTCGCGGGATCGCAGGCTTCCCACCTCACGAGGCCGTCGATGAGGTCATCCACCGCCTTCGTCTGCCAGTTCGCCTTGGGATCATCGAGGTGGAACGCGGTCCTCCCAGGCGAGGGGTAGCCCCCGACCCCGCGGGGGCGCTGCTCCAGAGTCGAGATCGCCGCCGGCGTCCCCTTGAGGCGCGACGTGACCGGCGCGAATGCAGAGGCGATCTCGGGCACAAGCTTCTCGTACCCGGGGTGAACGCAAACATGGTCGCGGCAGACGTACTGGAACGGTGCGTTGCCCGGCAGCAGCACCCGGCCGTCAAAACTGGCCAGGTGGCTTCCTGAAACAGCCAGGCCCGCAAGAGCTACAACAACGACGGCCGCGGTCGCTATACGACGGTCCGTGGCGGCGACGAGCAGGCCAATCATGAGAACGGTGCCACTAAGAAGCCACACGAGTTGCGTGGCGAGAAGACCGGTTTGCCAGGTCCAAAACGCTCCGAGCGTGTGGACCTGCGTCGGAGAGAACAGCTTGATCGAGAGGTCCTGTGTACCCACCTCGGCGATGTACAGCACGATCGGCAGCGCGACAATCGTGACCCGCCTTGGAATGAACGTGCCGAGGAGGAACCCGAGCAGGACGTGGACCACGATCCCGGCCAGGCCCACCAGAATTCCCAGCCCGTCAAGTGATCCTTCGCCTTGCCGGAAGACGGCACGCACCAACTGCACGCCGACAAGGATGATGTACGGCAGGCAGAGCACAGCGGTCACCGCCATCAGGTAGGGGCCCAGAGCACCCAGCCGCGATCGCGGCGACAACGTCAGAAGGTGAGTCACGCCTCCCCGTCGCCCACGCATGGCAGCCCACGCGCCAAGACCAGCGCACACAGGGCCCATCGTCTGGACTGAGGCCATCAGCGCGGCCGTCGCACGGTCGGTGACGTGGATCTGCTGGTAGTCGGCAGCGAAGACCATCCAGCCGCCGAGGAAGAGCACGACGGGGGTCGCCCACAACAGCGGGGTCCGGGCCAGCTCCCTGCGAAACATCCAGAAGGATGAATCAGCCACCTGAACTCCCGGTCCCCGAGATGATTCGCGCATAGGCCTGCTCGAGGCCCGCCGCGTCGCCGGCCCCACCATCCTCAAGCAACGAACTCGTCGTGCCCATAAAGCGGATGGAACCCTCAGCGAGAATGAGGGTTTCGTTCGCGGTGGCCAGGACGTCTTCGACCAGGTGAGTGCTCAAGATCACGGCGTGCGACTGCCCCAGTTCGCAGATGAGCTCTCGGAACGCGACTCGTTGGACCGGGTCCAGTCCGGCAGTTGGCTCATCCAAGATGAGTACATCAGGCTTGGCGACAATCGCAGCGGCAATCGCGACGCGCCGGACTGAGCCACCGGACAGGGCGCTCATCCGCGACTCAGCCCTCTCTGCTGAGATTCCTACCGAACCCAGAGATTTCGCTGCTCGAGCCCTCGCCTCGTCTCGGCCGAGCCCCTTGAGCCACGCCGCGTACTCGACGAAGTCACGCGCGTTGAACCCGGCCGGAAACCCAACCTGCTGAGGCAAGAACCCAGATTGCTTCCGAATAGAAGCAAGGTTGGAGGTCTGATCAGTTCGCTGGCCGTGGACGTGTAGACGACCCTCTGTCGGTCGGCGCAGGGTCGCGAGAATCTCAAGCAACGTGGTCTTGCCCGCGCCGTTCGGCCCCAGGAGGCCCGTCACGCCCCGATGCAGATCGAACGAGATGTCTTCCAACGCCCGGCGTCTCCCATACCTGTAGGAGACGCCGCGCGCGACGGCTAGCGACTCAACGGCCAACGATCTTCTGGTCCTACGAGCAGGAGCGTTGATCGTCGGTCGCAGTGTCCTTATAGTCGTAGTCTCCGTTGAAGAAGACCCGTCCGTAGTACGGGTGAGCCGACCCGTCGTCGCATCCCGAAGTGGTGTGATAATAGGAAACTGATGTCTTCGACTGGCTGCTCTTGAGCACCAGCGGGTCGGGGGCGAGGGTCTTCTGGTACTTGACCTCCACTGTGAAGGTCCGGTGTGCGCGCGTGTTGCACGACGCGGCCCCCGTCGCGCTCAGGTATCCGGAACCGCTGATGGAGAAACTGGGATCGGACACGTGACACCCAGGCGGATCGGCGAATGCCGCTTGGGCTGCAATGACAGAGCCACCTAGCGAGACAGCGCATGCTAGCGCCACCTTCGCCCCTTTACTTGCCAACATCGTGAACCTCCTCTTTCATGGGCGCGCTCCTTTGTAGCTCGCCCTTTCGTCTGTGATCCTCCAGTGATGTTGCTCCTCTCGAGTGAAGTTGCTCCTCCAGCCTTATCACATGGCTGGACACGCCGCAGGTCGAGAATGGCCGGGTCCTCAGCTGTAGAGGGTTGCCGCCCGTCGCCCCCGTGCCTGAGGCAGGTATCAGGCCCCTCCATGATCGAAGGCTCGAGGAAGCTTCTTGGCCGCGTTGGTTCCCCTGCGTACGGGCAACAGATCCTGCTCCGCGGGCCCGGGCGACGCGGGCCGGTGGGACTTCACGACGCCGCAGACCAGATCAACGGCGAATGGTGCTTCGTGGCTTGTCTGCCACCATCCACCGAAGACGCCATTGACCACATCGGCGGCACATCGGCGGCACTGAGCCGCAGGGTAGCCAGTGAGTAGACAAGACCCTGAGCAAGGCCATGGTCCCATCCCGGTCGTGAGTCCGTGAGCGTGCGACGAAGTCGCGGCCGATGAGGTGGGCGGGTCGTGGAAGGAGGCGGAAGAGGATTGGCGGCTGGTCGCGAACAAGGCCGGGGCGACGCCGCTGGGTTTCGCGGTCGTGTTGAGGCTCTTCGAACTCGAGGCGGCAGCGCCGCGACCTGCGCGCCGCAGACCACTGACCCGCACCGATCTCTGCCGCTAACGTAGGATCCTGCGCCGTTGCTACTCGCGCCCCAAGTCGGTGTGGGTACCGGTTGAGGTTGAGGATGCAGGCCGAGCGGTCGGTGTGACGGGTGAAGACGTCGCGACCTCGGGCGGCACACCGTGGTCGGTGTCCGAACCGCTGAACGACGGTGCGATGTCGATCACGGGGACGTGCCCCACCGGCGCCTCCTCAGGCCTGCTTGTCGCCGCCGGGGACCCCGATGTCCTCGTTCCACAGGTCGGGTCGCGCGGCGATGAAGTCGGTCATCATCGTGATGCACTCGGCGTCGTCGAGCACCATCACCTCGACGCCGTTCTCGGCGAGCCACTCGTGCCCTCCGAAGAACGTCGCGGACTCCCCCACGACGACGCGGGAGATCCCGAACTGGCGGACGAGGCCGGAGCAGTACCAGCAGGGCGACAGCGTGGTGACCATCGTCGTGCCCGCATACGTCCGCTGCCGCCCGGCGCGACGGAAGGCGTCCGTCTCGCCGTGCGCCGACGGGTCGTCGTCCTGGACGCGTCGGTTGTGGCCGCTGCCGAGGAGCACCCCGTCGGCGCCGTAGAGGGCCCCGCCGATCGGTATGCCGCCCTCCGCGAGACCCGCCCGGGCCTCACCGAGCGCCGTCGCGAGCCAGCGGCGGGCGGTGGCGTCGTCGAGCTCGAGCATCTCAGGCGGCCCGGTCGAAGGCGGAGGTCGGCGTGAGGACCCGGACGAGGACGGCATACACGACCGCGGAGATGGCGAAGCCGACGAAGAAGGTGCTGTCGCCGAAGTTTGGGTTCGCGGAGGGGACGGGCCCGGTGTAGTTGGTCTGGTTGGAGAAGAGCCAGACCGATATGACGAGACCGGTGAGCATGGCGATCGGGCCGGCCCAGTTCGTCGAGGTGGGGTCCTCGGCGACGGCGGTGATCCGGGCGTCGTCGCCGCGGCGCATCAGCCGGTCGACGAAGACGACGGCCAGCCACGGCCCGATCCAGTAGGCGATGATGAGCAGGAAGTTCTCGTAGACCGCCGGCTCGTCGAGGTAGGTGAAGGCGATGATGCCGCCCGCGATCCCGAAGACGATGGCGACGATCCCGCGCCGCAGCCGGTAGCCGATCTTGATCCCCATCGCGAGGAAGGACATCGCGCCTGAGTAGATGTTGAGCACGTTGGCCGAGACGGCGCCCAGGGCGATGGCGAGCAGCGTGATCGACGAGATCCAGGCCGGCATCGAGTGGGTGAAGGCGTCGGTGGGCGAGGCGCCGTCGGCCAGCCCGGTGTTGACGATGGTGGCGGACGCGGCCCCGACGATCATCAGGGCGCTGCAGCTGACGAAGTCGCCGAGCCCGGCGGCGATGCCCGCCCGACGGCCGTCACCCTCGGGCAGGTAGCGGGTGTAGTCGGAGGCGTAGGGGTTCCAGCCCGCCGAGTAGCCGAAGGCCGCGGCGAGCGTGATCAGGAAGGCACCCGTCGTCGGGATGCCACCGGTGCCGGGCGCAGAGAGGTTCGCGTGCCCGAAGGTGCTCACCGCGGCGAGGACGAAGGCGACGACGAGGAAGGGGAAGGCGATCCGCTCGAAGAGGTGGATGAGGTTGTGGCCGAAGAAGGCGACGAGGATCTGGGCGACGATGACGATCGCGAGCGCGACCTGGGGCGAGATCGGCAGGAGCGTCGCGAGCGCGTAGGCACCGCTGATGCTGTTGACGGCGAACCAGCCCACGCCGGCCATGAGCGACATGAGCGTGGCGGGCAGCAGGTTGCCCCAGTAACCGAAGGCGGTCCGGCTGAGCACCATCTGCGCCAGTCCGTGGCGCGGACCCCAGGCCGACAGGATCCCGTGGGTGGTCGACCCGAGGGCGTTGCCGATGAGCACGGCCGCGACGGCCTGCCAGAAGGAGAGGCCGAAGAAGAGGACGCCGATGACCCCCACGAAGACGGTCGCGAACTCGAGGTTCGGGCTCATCCACGTCGTGAACAGGTGCCAGGGCTTGCCGTGCCGGTCCTCGACCGGGACCCGCTCGATGCCACCGGGCTCGACCTTGCCGGCCGACGTCCCGTAGTCGCGCAGGACGTCCTCGCCGGGCTCAGCCGGCCGTGTTGTCGTCATGAGTGCCCATGCTGGCGACCGGTGGTCGTCGGTGCAAGTCGCCGCCTCGGAGTTAACGCGCCGGAAACAGCCTTGTCAGGCGAGCCTCAGACTCGGTCGAGCGCGGGACGGGTCCGCCGGAGCAGGACGAGGCCGAACCCGAGCAGGACGATGTCCTGCGCCACGAGGACCGGGATCTTCGGCACCGCGCCGACGGCCGCGGCGAGATCGGTGACCAGGTGCAGCACCATGAGTGGCACGACGGTGTTGGTCCGCGACCGCACGGCGCCGTAACCGACCCCGAAGCAGAACGCCCCCCACGCCTGGGCCAGGACCAGCCCCGGGCTGTCCCGGAAGGCGAGGTTGGCCAGGTGCGCTGCCCCGAACAGTGCCGACGACAGGAGCACGGCACGCACCACGCCGAGCGGCGCGAGGATCCGCTGGACGAGCCCACGCCACAACAGCTCCTCCCCGAAACCGGTCAGCAGGTATCCCACGGTGAGGAACGCCAACCGGGAGGGCCCCGGGTCCTCGACCCCGAGCACGAGGGGGGTCACCGACAGCACGGCGGGCACCGCGAGCAGGCCCACGTGCCGCCAGTGGCGCGGACCGTTCACCCCGAGCTCGGGCCACGAGAAGAACCTCGGAGCGAGTACGAGGAGGAGGACGACGACGAGCACGAGGGCGACGAAGGCGCGCGCCTCCCCTGTCGCGTCCGGCAGGAGGACGGACAGCAACACCGATGCCCCGACGGTGACGACCATGAAGGCGGCGAAGACCCTGAAGGCACTGCGCACCGACCGGTCGGCCGCGACGACGCTCATGGGATGACCACCTGGAGGCCACGGCGAGCGCGGGCCGCGAACGCGGTCGTCGTGAGCACCCGCGTCGCGACCATGGCCAGTGCCATCAGGACGAACGCGGCCACCCAGGCGTCGGCGCCCGAGACCCCGTGCTCGAAGGAGAACCGGCCGATCCGGGGTCCGAACCAGTGCTCCGCCCCGTAGGCGAAGAGGATCCGGCCGCCGACCACCACGACCCACAGGGCGGCATACCCGATGCCCGCGGTCGTCACGAGACCGTGGCGCCTCTCATCAGGGCGGACCCGAAGCAAGAACCCGGCGAGGACTCCCAGGGCGACGCCGGTCAACGCGCCGACCATCTCCAGGGTGGCGTCGTTCCCGGCCGCCGGTAGGTGTCGCAGGAACACCGCCGCGCCCACCGCCACGAGCGCGAGGGGAAGGAGAACGCGACCGATGGTGAGGCGACGGGTTCCGAGGTTCGCGCCGAGGATGTAGACGAGCAGTCCGAGGTTGAGGACGTATTCCGCGATGGACATGGTGTGACTTCCTTCCGCGGCCCCACGGCCGCACAGGTTCATGGGTCTCTCTGGTGCGCAAGGCGGCTCAGCGCAGCATCCGCCACATGCCGCTCATGTCGCTCTCGTCGTCGAAGCCCTCGCGGCGGTAGAGGACGGCGGCCTGCTCCGTCGCGAACAACCCCACGAACGCGTCCCCGCCGGCGAGGTCCCTGACCTGGTCGAGAAGGCGCCGGGTCACGAGTCCCCCGAGTCCGTGGCCCTGGTGGTCGGGGTGCACGGCGATGTCCTGGAGGTAGAAGAAGAACGCGCCGTCTCCGACGGTCCGCCCCATCGCCACGACGGATCCCTCGTCGTCGGTGACGACGACCCCGGAGCACGAGGCGGCCAGGGAGGCGGGCATCGCCTCCCACCGGAACCCGTCCTGCCAGCCGACGGCGTGGGCGAGCATCCGGTGCTCCTCCGGGGTGGCGACCCGGTCGATGATGTCGTACGGCATGGGAGTCCTTCTGTTGGCGGGTGTGCGAAGCATCGACGGACCGCGAGGGCGTGCGCAACACGTCGGGTCAGGCGGTGACGTCACGGGCTTCAGGTCGTGGCCACGCCGCCCCGGGTCGACCGGCAAGCACGGATCGGTGGAGTCGTGCTGGACCTGGACGTCGATGGCCACGAGCACGGAGCCATCCGGCACGGTTGGTCCTCGGCTGGCCCCGAGGTTCGCCGGTCCGGCCGGGACGTTTCCGGCACGCTGTCGACTCGAGGGTTCGGGACGGTGGCTGGTTGCGGGCATGCCTCGAGCCTGCTCGACTCGAGCGCGCCCAACCTGCGGCACAGCGCCGACCCGGGTTCGGTCCTTCTGCCGTCCCGGTGCGGCAGAATGACGTAGAGTCGCGCGGCCCTCCTGTGGGGTGACGGCGGCGCGAGGGTTCGGGGCTGTCGCTGGATGTGCCGCGCACGCGGCTGGATGGAGTGGCGGGCGATGGAGAGTCACGAGACGCTGACACGCGTGTTCCTCGTCGATGACCATGCTGTCGTACGGACGGGCCTGGCGGCATACCTCGCCACGGAAGCGGACCTGCTCGTCGTGGGCTCCGCGGCGAACGGGCGCCGCGCCCTGGACGAGCTCGCCGTGCTCGCCAACGGTGAGGGCCTGCCCGACGTGGTGCTCATGGACCTGCTGATGCCGGAGATGGACGGGATCACGGCCACCACCGCCATCAAGGCCCGCTGGCCGGAGGTGGAGGTCGTGGCGGTCACGAGCTTCGTCGAGGAGGGACAGATCCGCGGTGCGCTCGAGGCGGGCGCGGCCGGCTACCTGCTCAAGGACGCGGAGGCCTCCGAGGTCGCCGACGCGATCCGGTCTGCCGTCGCTGGGGAGGTGCGACTGGATCCGGCGGTGGCCAAGGCGCTGACCGCATCGTTGCGGGCCCCCCGGAAGGAGTCGGCGGCCCTGACCGCTCGGGAGCGTGAGGTGGTGGTCAGCATCGCGAAGGGCAACACGAACCGCCAGATCGCGAAGGATCTCGCGGTGAGCGAACGCACGGCGCGGACCCACGTCTCGAACATCCTCGCCAAACTCGGCCTGGCCAGCCGGACCCAGGCTGCGATGTGGGCGGTCCGAGAGGGCCTGGTGAGCGCTGACCGAACGGGTGGGTCATGACCTGGCCGGTCCCCACGCAGCGGGAGACCGTCCCGCCGGTCACCCGTCGGGATGGCGACCTCGACGCCCAGCTCCTGGAGATCTTCTTCGACCAGGTGCCGATGGGGATCGCGGTCTTCGACACCGACCTGCGCCTGCAGCGGTGCAACCGCACGTGGGAGGGCTTCTTCACCCACTACCTCGGGAGCCCACCCGGGTGGGTGGTGCCGGGGAAGGGCATGTTCGAGCTGCTGCCCGGCCAGGAAGAGGTCACCGCGCCGCTGATCGACGCAGTCCTGTCCGGACAGGTCGTCCGACAGGCCGCGCACCGCCTGTCCAATGACGGGGCCGTGACCTACTGGGACGTGGTCTTCGCCCCGACGTTCGTCGATGGCGAGGTCGCAGGGTTCGTCGACATCGTCACCGACGCAACGGAGCGCGTCCGGGCGTTGGAGCAGCTCGAGCAGCGCATCGCCGGCTTCACCGCGATCGCCGATGCCATGACCGTCCAGCACCCCCTTCAGGCAACGCTCGAACAGGTGGCTCGGTCGGTCCGATCTGCCACCGGCGCGGCTGCGGCTGCCGTCGTGGTCTGGGAGGACTCGGACCTACTTCGGCTCGCCCACTACGGGGATGACGGGCTGCCCGACGGGTACCGCGCCGCGGTGGAGGCCTCCTACGCTCTCGGCGCGAAGTCGGTGATCCGCGCGGTCACCAACGACACGAAGATCAACGTCATCCGCGGGTTCCGCACCCAGGCGCTGGCTGACCCGGGGTACGCCCCGCTGCACTCGATGTGGGACGGGTTGGACTTCGAGGACACCGTCGTCGTGCCGCTGGGGTTGCACGGTCGGTGCGATGGCTGCCTGCTGCTCTACGTCACCGCAGGGCGCGGGGTCGACGACGACGAGCTCATCTTCCTGCAGGCCATCGCCGACCAGGCCGCTGTCGCCGTCGAGAACGCACGCCTTTTCCAGAACGCGGAAGCCCATGCCACCCTTGTCGAGCGTCAGCGGCTGTCCCGCGAGCTGCACGACTCCGTCAGTCAGGCCCTCTTCGCGATGACCCTGCACGCACGCGCCGCGGAGCGTCAGCTCGCCACCATGGGGGCTTCGGCGGACGACCCGCTCGCGGTGGGAGTCACCACCCTCGCCCAGCTGAGCCTGGGCGCCCTGACCGAGATGAGAGCGCTCATCTTCGAGCTGCGACCCGATGCGCTGGCTGCGGAAGGGCTCGTCGGGGCCCTCCAACGACAAGCGGCGGCCTTGACCGCGCGCGAGGGTCTGCCGATCACGGTGACCGGCCCGACCGAACGGCTGCCGCTCGCCCCGCGGGCGGAGGAGCACCTCTACCGGCTCGTCCTCGAGGCCCTCCACAACACGGCCAAGCACGCGCGGGCGTCCACCGCCCGGGTCACCGTCACCATGGTCGACGCCCCGCAGCCCGGCACCCTCATGGTCGAGGTCCGCGACGACGGGGTCGGTTTCGAGCCCGGCGCCTCGGGCCCGGGACACCTCGGTCAGTCGACGATGCGCGACCGTGCGGCCGCCTGTGGCGCCGAGCTCACGGTGACGAGCGCGCCGGAGGCCGGGTGCGTCGTCACCGTGCGCCTCGTTCCGGGTGGTGCCGCACCGCGCTGAGCCATGCCGGCGGTCACGGGACCGCGGCCGGCTCTCCGGGACGGCTGGCCGGCCATGGCTATGCGCTCTGCCAGCGCCCGGCTACGTCATTGCGCAGATTCGTCCGACGCCGTGCGCCGGGAGCCTGAGGTGTCGCCGACGACGGCGACCGCCCTCCGGGCGAACCACCCACCGAAAGCCACCGCCATGCCCACGTCCTCCACCCTCGCCATGATGCTCGCTCGCGCCAGGCAGTCCGAGCTCGCCGAACGGGCCCGCGCCCGCTCCGCACGATCTGCCACCGCCGACTGGCACGCCTGCCCCGGTCGCTCAGCGGATCGAGTGCAGCGTGCCATGACCCCACCTGCTCGACGACTCGCACCGCGGTGAGGGGACGTATGCCGGACAGGACTACGTCGCGTCGGTGGCGGCCTTCGCCTTGAGCCGGGCGTTCTCGGCCCGCACCTCCGCGAAGGAGGCCCGCTCGGCTGCGAGCCAGTCGGGCATCTCCTCGAGCAGGGTCGCGATCTGGTCACTGGTGAGGAACTCGGTGATCCCGCCGCGGGCGAGGCCGGAGTTGGAGATGCCGAGCCGGCGGGCGGCCTCCTGGCGCGGGTGCGGTCCGTTGCGGCGCAGGTCGGCGAGCCACTCCGGCGGGTTGGCGTTGAGCTTGTTCAGCTCGGCCCGGCTCACAGCACCCTCCCGGAAGTCCGCCGGCGTCTCGGCGAGCAGCACCCCGAGCTTCTTGGCGGCGGTCTGCGGCTTCATGGTCTGCGGCGTGGGCGAGCTCATGGGTCTCAGCGTAGAGCGTGCCGAGGCCGCACCTGGACCCCCTCGCCCCACCCTGCACTAGCCTCGGAGGCCCATCCCCCGTCCCGAAGGACCCCGATGACGGAGCCGTTCCGCGTCCAGTTCGTCCCCGGCGTCACCCCCGACAAGTGGCTGCGGACCTGGAACGCCCGGATGCCGGAGCAGCCCGTCGAGGTCGCGGTCGTCGAGGAGGCCGACCAGCTCGACGGACTGGACTCGGGGGCGGCGTCGATGTGCTTCGTGCGGCTCCCCGTGGAGCGCAACGGCCTGCACGTCATCCCGCTCTACCTCGAGGACCCGGTCGTCGTCGTCGCCAAGGAGCACGCGGTCGCCGCGTTCGACACGGTCGACGTGTCCGATCTCGCCGACGAGGGGCTGCTCCAGGACCCCGGGGCGGTCCCGGAGTGGGCGGCCGTCGCGGACGCCGACCTGCTCGATCGAGCACGCGCTCTGCCACCGATGACGGCCAGGACTGCGATCTCGGTCGCGGCCGCGGGCTCCGGCATCGTCATCGTGCCGCTCTCCGTCGCCCGCCTGCACCACCGCAAGGACGTCGTCCACCGCCCGGTCACGGGCGTCGCGCGGTCACAGATCGGACTGGCCTGGCGGGTGGACGACGACGACCCGAGGATCGAGACCTTCATCGGGGTCGTCCGGGGCCGCACCGAGCGCAGCACCCGCGGCGGTGCGGACCCGGACTCGAGCCCGCCCGCGGCGGAGCGGCCCGGCACGCCGTCGGGGACCGCACGGTCCGGCGGCGCCAGGACCGCGTCGGGTGGACAGCGGGGCGGCACGGGCCGTCCGTCCGACCGGCCGTCCGGCCGCAAGAAGCGGGGTGGCTCGGGGGGTCGGCCCCGCCGCAAGGGCCGCTGATGGCCGGGCTGCCCCACACCCGGGTGCGGGGGAAACTGGGCACTCGACGTCATCCCCCGTCGAGTGCCCATTTTCATCCGCCGGGTGCGGGGGAAACTGGGCACTCGACGGGGGGAGACCTTGGGATGATGCGGCGCCGGAAGATCACCCCGGCTCGGCTCAGCGCAGACCAGACGTCAGCTGGCGCAGGTCCGCGGCCCTGACACCCTCGAGGGTCGAGACCCGCACCGATCCCGGGGTTTCGGGCACGGGGACGACGTGCGGGATGGCGAGGGTCGGCACGCCGGCGGCGGTCGCCGAGCTCACCCCGGCCGGGGAGTCCTCGAGGGCGACACAGTCGAGCGGGTCCACGCCGAGCAGCTCGGCGGCGGTGAGGTAGGGCTCGGGGTGGGGCTTGCCGTGGCCCACCTCGTCACCGGTGACGACGACCTCGAAGGTCCCCTCCGGCAGGCTGCCCACGACGACGTCGGCGAGCACCCGCCACGACATCGTCACGAGGGCCGACGGCACCCCGCGGCCACCCAGCTCGGCGAGCAGCTCGCGAGCCCCCGGGCGCCACGGCACCTCGGCCGTGACCCGATCGACGACGATCGCGAGCAGTCCGTCGATGATCTCCGGCACCGAGAGCGAGATCCCGGAGTGGTCGATGATCAGCTGCGCCGACACCTCGAGCGCGTTGCCGACGAGCGAGTGCGCGAACTCGTCGTTCCACTCCCCGCCGTGCGCCGCGACGAGCTCGTGCTCGGCCGCGATCCAGTAGGGCTCGGTGTCGACGAGGGTCCCGTCCATGTCCCAGAGCACCGCGGCGGGCAGGTGGGCGGCATACGTCTCGTCGACGACGACATCGGTCTCGGTCACGTCAGTCCTCGGGGTCGTAGGCGAGATTGGCGGCGAGCCAGCGCTCCGCCTCGGGCAGGGTCCAGCCCTTGCGCTCCGCGTAGTCCTCCACCTGGTCGCGACCGAGCCGGCCGACGACGAAGTACTGGGACTGCGGGTGCGAGAGGTACCAGCCCGAGACCGCGGCGCCGGGCCACATCGCCATGCTCTCGGTGAGCTGGATGCCGGTGTTGGCCTCGACGTCGAGCAGGCGCCACAGTGTCTCCTTCTCGGTGTGCTCGGGGCAGGCCGGGTAGCCCGGGGCGGGGCGGATGCCGTCGTACTGCTCCTTGATGAGGCCGACGCCGTCGAGGTGCTCGTCGGGCGCGTAGCCCCAGAACTCCTTGCGGACCCGCTCGTGCAACCGCTCGGCGAAGGCCTCCGCGAGGCGGTCCGCGAGGGCCTCGAGCAGGATCGCGTTGTAGTCGTCGAGGTTGGCCTTGAAGGCGGCCACCCGCTCGGCCCCGCCGAGACCGGCGGTGACGGCGAACCCGCCGACGTAGTCGCGCAGGCCGCTCTCCTTCGGGGCGACGTAGTCGGACAGGGCACGGTTGGGCACGCCCTGCCGGTGGTCACCCTGCTGGCGCAGGTGGTGGAGCGTCTCGTGGACATGGGCCCGGTCCTCGTCGAGGTAGACCTCGACGTCGTCGCCGACGGCGTTCGCGGGCCAGAGTCCGAGGACGCCGTTGGCGCGCAGCCACTTCTCCTCGATGATCCGGTCGAGCATCGCCTGCGCGTCGTCGTAGAGCTTGCGGGCGGTGGGGCCGCTCGCCGGGTTGTTGAGGATGTCGGGGAAGCTGCCCTTCATCTCCCAGGCGTTGAAGAAGGGCTGCCAGTCGATGTAGCGGCGCAGCTCACCGAGGGGGTAGTCGCGCAGCACCCGCACGTGCTCGGTGCGCCCGTGGCTCCCGCCGAGCGCGCCGACGTCCTTCTGCTGGGTCAGCAGCAGCCGTGGTCGCGGTGGACGGTATGCCGTCCAGTCGAGCTCGCTCGCGTTGGCGCGGGCCGCCTCGATCGGCAGCAGGCGACGATCGGACTTGGCCGAGTGCCGGGTGCGCAGCGAGTCGTAGTCCTTCTGGAGGGCGTCGAGCAGCGCCGGGCGACGCTCGTCGCTGAGCAGTGAGCTGACGACCGACACCGAGCGCGAGGCGTCCTTGACCCAGACGACGGGACCGTCGTACTTCCCGTCGACCTTGACGGCCGTGTGCGCCCGCGAGGTCGTCGCACCGCCGATGAGGAGCGGGATCGTCAGACCCTGGCGCTGCATCTCGGAGGCGAAGCTGACCATCTCGTCGAGCGAGGGGGTGATCAGGCCGGAGAGCCCGATGGCGTCGGCCTCGTGCTCCCGCGCCGCGTCGAGGATCTTCTGGGCCGGCACCATCACACCGAGGTCGATGACCTCGTAGTTGTTGCACTGGAGGACGACGCCGACGATGTTCTTGCCGATGTCATGGACGTCGCCCTTGACCGTCGCCATGACGATCGTGCCGTTCGTGTCCTTGGCGGTGGCGAGGCTGGGGTCGTCGAGCTTCTCCTGCTCGATGTAGGGGATGAGGTAGGCGACGGCCTTCTTCATCACCCGGGCGCTCTTGACGACCTGGGGCAGGAACATCTTGCCCGCCCCGAAGAGGTCGCCGACGACGTCCATGCCCTGCATGAGCGGGCCCTCGATGACCTCGATCGGGCGCCCACCAGCCACCTCGATCTCGGCGCGGAGCAGCTCGGTGTCGGCCTCGACGTGCGCGTCGATCCCCTTGACGAGGGCGTGGGTGATCCGCTCGCGCAGCGGAAGGGCCCGCCATTCCTGCTCGGTCTCCTCGGCGACCTCGCCGACACGGTTGTAGGTCTCGGCGATCTCGAGCAGCCGCTCGGCCGCGTCGGGCCGCCGGTCGAGCACGACGTCCTCGATGCGCTCACGCAGCTCGGGCTCGACCTCGTCGTAGACGACGAGCGCGCCGGCGTTGACGATGCCCATGTCGAGGCCGGCCCGGATGGCGTGGAAGAGGAAGACCGCGTGGATCGCCTCACGGACCGGGTTGTTGCCGCGGAAGGAGAACGAGACGTTGGAGATGCCGCCGGAGACGAGGGCGCCGGGAAGGTTCTCCTTGATCCAGCGCGTCGCCTCGATGAAGTCGAGGCCGTAGCGCGCGTGCTCCTCGATGCCGGTGGCGACGGCGAAGACGTTGGGGTCGAAGATGATGTCCTCGCCCGGGAAGCCGACCTCCTCGGTGAGGATGCGGTAGGCCCGACCGCAGATCTGCTGGCGCCTCGCGAGCGAGTCGGCCTGGCCGTCCTCGTCGAAGGCCATGACCACGGCCGCCGCTCCGTACTTGCGCACGAGCCGGGCTTGGGCGACGAACTTCTCCTCGCCCTCCTTGAGCGAGATGGAGTTGACGATGGCCTTGCCCTGGACGCACTTGAGGCCGGCCTCGATGACCTCCCACTTGGAGGAGTCGACCATGACGGGGACCCGGCTGATGTCGGGCTCGCTCGCGACGAGCTTGAGGAAGCGGTCCATCGCCGCGACCCCGTCGATCATCCCCTCGTCCATGTTGACGTCGATGATCTGGGCGCCGTTCTCGACCTGCTGTGCCGCGACCGCGAGGGCGGCGTCGTAGTCGCCGTCCTTGATGAGCTTGCGGAACCGGGCCGACCCGGTGATGTTGGTGCGCTCGCCGACGTTGACGAAGAGGCTGTCCTCGGTGATGGAGACCGGCTCGAGGCCGGACAGCAGCATCCCCGGACGGGGGGCCGAGGGGGTGCGCGGGGTGGCGGCCTTGGTGGCCGTGGCGATCGCCTCGATGTGCGCCGGAGTCGTGCCGCAGCAGCCACCGACGAAGTTGAGCAGGCCGCTCTCGGCGAACTCGCCCAGCACCGAGGCCATCTCGTCGGGGGTCTCGTCATACTCGCCGAAGGCGTTCGGCAGGCCCGCGTTGGGATAGGCAGAGACGAAGACGTCGGCAAGCCGGCCGAGCTCGGCGACATAGGGCCGCAGGTCGCTCGCCCCCAGGGCGCAGTTGAGGCCGACGGCGAGGGGCCGGACGTGGCGCACCGAGTGCCAGAACGCCTCGGTGACCTGGCCCGAGAGGGTCCGGCCCGATGCGTCGGTGATCGTGCCCGAGATGACGACGGGCCAGCGCCGGCCGCGCTCCTCGAAGAGGGTCTCGAGTGCGAAGATCGCGGCCTTGGCGTTGAGCGTGTCGAAGATCGTCTCGACGAGCAGCAGGTCGGCTCCCCCGTCGACGAGGCCGTTGGCCTGCTCGAGGTAGGCCTCGACGAGCTCGGCGTAGCTGACGTTGCGCGCCCCGGGGTCGTTGACGTCAGGCGAGATGGACGCGGTGCGGGGTGTCGGGCCGAGGGCGCCCGCGACGAACCGGGGCCGCTCGGGTGTGGAGAACTCGTCGCACGCCGCGCGCGCGATGCGGGCGCCCTCGAGGTTCATTTCGTAGCAGAGCTCCTCCATCCCGAAGTCGGACTGAGCGAGCCGGGTCGCGCCGAAGGTGTTCGTCTCGACGACGTCGGCGCCTGCCGCGAGGTACTCCCGGTGGATCGAGCCGATCATCTCCGGCTGGGTCAGCACGAGGACGTCGCTGTTGCCCCTCACATCGGAGGGCCACTCGGCGAAGCGCTCACCGCGGTACTCGGCCTCCCCCGGGCCGAAGCGCTGGATCATCGTCCCCATCGCCCCGTCGATGACGAGGACGCGCTCACGCAGCGCTGCGGTGAGCGCGGCGGTCGCGTCCGGTCTGGTCTCGCTGCGGTCCAACACGGGGTCCTCTCCGAGGGTGGGCAGATGGGGCGGGCGGCCTGACCGGTGGGGCCCGGCAGGCGGGGTGGCCGATCGGCGTCAGTCCACAATTCTACGGACTTGCCACACGCCGGTCGGTCACGTGGTCGAGGCATGGGCGGCACGGCATAGGGTTGGTGGACCTCGTCGGGACACCGGCGAGCCCCCAGAGACACCGTCCACACACCGTTGAGACTGCGTTGATACCGCCGCGACCCGCGGCGAAGGAGGCCACGTGCTGGAGTTCGAGGACGTCCCGGAGCTGCACGAACCGGTGCTCATCGCCGCCTTCGAGGGGTGGAACGACGCCGGCGAGGCCGCCACGAGCGTCGTCCGGCACCTCGCCGAGGCGTGGGACGCCGAGCTCGTCGCCGCCTTCGACCCCGAGGACTACTACGACTTCCAGGTCAACCGCCCCCGGGTGCTGATCGAGGACGGCCGGCGCCTGCTGTCCTGGCCGACGACGCGGGTCCTCGTGGCCACCGAGACCGGCTTCGAGCGCGACGTCGTGCTGGTCCAGGGGATCGAGCCGTCGATGCGGTGGCGGGCCTTCTCCGAGGAGCTCGTCGAGCTCGCGCGGGAGCTCGGGGTGAGCACCGTGCTCACCGTCGGAGCGTTGCTCGCCGACGTCCCGCACACCCGTCCGATCCCCGTCACCGCCACGGCGGAGGACGAGGGCGTCATCCACCGCTTCGACGTCGAGGCGAGCCGCTACGAGGGGCCGACCGGCATCGTCGGGGTCCTCAGCCACACCGCCTCCGAGGCCGGCCTGTCCGCCCTGTCGGCCTGGGCCGCCGTGCCGCACTACGCCGCGAGCTCGCCCTCCCCCAAGGCCACCCTGAGCCTGCTGCGCCGGATCGAGTCGCTGCTCGGCATCACCGTCCCGCACGGGGACCTCGAGGAGGCTGCCCGCGCGTGGGAGCGCGGCGTCGACGAGCTCGCCGAGTCCGAGGACGAGGTCGCCGAGTACGTCCAGTCGCTCGAGGAGGCCCAGGACACCGCCGAGCTGCCCGAGGCGAGCGGGGACGCCATCGCCCGCGAGTTCGAGCGCTACCTGCGCGGGCGGGACGACGACCAGACCGGTCGTTGAGCCGGGTCCGGCACCGGTCGGACCCACGAACTCGGCCCGCCGCCCGGTAGCCGCGCTCGACCGGTCGGGCCCCCGCACCTTTCGTGGGTCGGGACGACCCGTCGAGGTATGCCGCTGGGGCTCAGAGCCGCACGCCGAGCAGCGCGTCGAGGGCCCGGTTGAGCACGCCCGGTGCGCCCGGGTCCTCACCGCCGCGCGTCAGCGACTGGTGCGCCCATCGGTCGACGGCCTCGAGCGCCCGAGGGCTGTCGAGGTCGTCGGCCAGCGCTGCCCGGATGTCGTCGACGGTCTGGTCGGCGACGGGACCGCCGTTGCCAGAGAGCGCCTTCCGCCACGTCGACAGGCGCTGCTCGGCGGCGACGAGGTCGTCGTCGTGCCACATCCAGTCCGCCGCGTGGTGGTGGGCGAGCAGGGCCAGCCGGATCGCCATCGGGTCCACGCCCTCGCGCCGCAGCGTCGAGACGAGCACGAGGTTGCCCTTGCTCTTGCTCATCTTCTCGCCGCCGAGCCCGACCATGCCCTGGTGCACGTAGGCCCCGGCGAAGCTCGGCACGTCACGCAGCGCCCGGGCGTGTGCCGCGCTCATCTCGTGGTGCGGGAAGACGAGGTCGGTGCCACCGCCCTGGATGTCGATCGGGATGCCGAGGTGGTCACAGGCGATGCACGCGCACTCGATGTGCCAGCCCGGGCGGCCCCAGCCGAGGGACGCACCGTCCCACTCGGGCTCGCCCTCGCGGTGGGCGCGCCACAGCAGGGCGTCGAGCCGGCCCCGCTTGCCCGCCCGGTCGGGGTCTCCCCCTCGCTCGGCGAAGACCTCGAGCATGGCGCCCTCGTCGAGGTGGCTCACCGATCCGAATCCCGGGTCGCGCGCCACCTCGAAGTAGTAGTCGTGGGCACCGTCGCGGGACGCGTCGGGGGCGGGCACGGCATACGCGATGCCATCAGCCACGAGGCGCTCGATCGGGGCCACGAAGGTCGGGATGCTCTCGACCGCGCCGAGGTACTCGTCCGGCGGGATGACGCCGAGCGCTGTCATGTCCTCGCGGAAGAGGCCGATCTCGCGGGTGGCGAGGTCGCGCCAGTCGATCCCGTCGCGGTCGGCCCGCTCGAGCAGCGGGTCGTCGATGTCGGTGATGTTCTGCACGAAGCGCACGGCCACGCCGCTGTCGCGCAGGGCGCGGTTCAGCAGGTCGAAGGTCACGTAGGTCGCCGCATGGCCGAGGTGGGTCGCGTCGTAGGGGGTGATCCCGCAGACGTAGAGGGTGGCGGTGTCCCCGGGCGCGGCCGGGACGAGCTCCCCGCTGGCGGTGTCGTGGACCCGCACCCGGGGCGACCGGCCCGGGACCTGGGGGATGAACGGTGTCGGCCAGCTTCTCACCTGCAGACTCTAACCCGGTGGGGTCAGAGCGGTGGCCACGGGACGGCCGGCCAGTCCGGGCTCGGCCGCGGGTGACGGCGGTCCCGGAGCAGCCGGTTGACCCGCCGGTGCAGCGCGACGACGTCGGCGGCCGGCAGCAGCCCCTCGAGCAGCTCGGCGTTGTCGTCCTGCTCCAGCGCCGTCCGGAGCATCTCGAGCATCTCGAGGTCGCTCTCGCGCAGGCGTTTCCCGGCCCAGCCCCAGAGCACGGTGCGCAGCTTGGGCGTCGGCGAGAAGGTCACCCCGTGGTCGATGGCCCAGAGCCGTCCATCGGCGTCGCGGAGGCAGTGCGACCCCTTGCGGTCGGAGTTGTTGATGACGGCGTCGAGCACCGCGAGCGAGCGCACGTCGTCGCGTCCCGAGTGGGCGACCGTCACGGCGGCGCCGGTGGGGGTCTCCCCCTCGAAGACCGCGTGCCAGCCCGGCGGCGCCGCGCCCACGGGCACGAGGTCGACGACGGAGTCGTCGGGCGAGGGCGCGAAGGGGTCGCCGATCCAGCGCTGGACCGAGCCGGGGCCGAGCGGCCCGTCCCGCATCACGGTCTGCGGCACGACGTGCCAGCCACCGAGCTCGGAGACGACGTGGGCCGCCACCTCGCGTCCGGCAAGGGTTCCGTCGGGGAAGTCCCAGAGCGGTCGCTCCCCCTGCACCGGCTTGTAGATCACGTGGACGTCGGGTCGCTCCACGAGCCGAGCGAGGATGGCGAGGTTGGACGAGTCGGTGACGCGGCCGAGCACCTCGAGGTCGCCGGAGAGGTCGTCCGGCACCTCGTCGGGAGGGGCTGCGCCGTCAGCGCTTGTAGCCATTGGCCCGGGGGCAGATGTGCCCGTTCGGGTCGAGGGGCCCCCCGCAGAAGGGGCACGGTGGGCGACCCGCCGACACGAGCGCGGCGCTCCGGCGGGCGAAGGCCCGCGCGTCCGGCGGTGAGAGCGACACCCGGAGGCTGTTGCGCGCCAACAGGTTCCCGGCCAGCGCGGGGGCATCGAGCGGGTCGAGCGGGTCGAGCGGGTCGAGGGGATCGGTCGGGTCGGCGGCCTCCGGCTCCTCGTCCGGGTCGTGGTCGTGGCACTCGATGACGACGACCTGGCGGGTCTCGTCCCAGGCCAGCGAGAGGGTCTGCACCTTCCAGTCCTCGTCGAAGGGCGTCTCGAGGGGGTCGGTGTCCTCGGCGGCGCCGCCGGGCTGGCCCGGCTCGACCGCCGTGGTCGGCGCGAGCTCGTCGAGGATGTCGTTGAGCCGGTCGGCGAGGATGCTGACCTGCTGCTTCTCGATCCCCAGCGTCATCACCCTGGCGCCGTCCCGGGCCTGGAGGTAGAAGGCCCGTTGCCCGGCGGGGCCGACCGTCCCGGCAACGAACCGCTCGGCGGGATCGAAGTCCTGAACCGTCATGATTCGACCCTATCCGACGGGTCCGGTGCGCCTCCGGACCCACCACCGACCTCGGCGTCTCCCTCGGCCGTCGTCGGCTTCTCGGGCGGGCGGAGACCGGAGAGGTCGCCCCCGATGTCGTTGAGCCGGATGACGAAGGGCTTGCGCTCCGTGTAACGCACGACGCTCAGCGACGCGGGCTCGACGTGGATCCGCTGGAAGTCGTCGAGCGCGGCACCGGCGGCGTGCGAGAGCAGCGACTTGATGACGTCGCCGTGCGACACGGCCACCCAGATGGCGTCCTGGCCGTGCTGCTCGCGGATCCGTTCGTCGTGCACGCGGACCGCCTCGAGCGCGCGCGCCTGCATCTGCGCGATCGACTCGGCCCGGTATGCCGCCGAGTCGGGGAACCGGGCCTCGCTGGGTCGGTCCTGCACGACCTTCCACAGCTCGTCCTTGGTGAGGTCGGCGATCTTCTGACCGGTCCACGCGCCGTAGTGGCACTCCCCCAGGCCCTCCTCGACCCGGCGCTCGACGGCGCCGAGCGGCCCCGCGACGAGGTCGGCCGTCTGGACGCACCGGTCGAGCGGTGAGGAGACGATCTCGGCCACGGTGATGCCGGACGCGGCGATCCGCTCACCGACGGCACGGGCCTGCTTCTCCCCCGTGTCGTCGAGGAAGACCCCGGGGGTCCACCCGGCGAGGGTCCCGGCGGTGTTGGAGGTCGAGCGGCCGTGGCGCACGAAGAGGACGGTGGGCACGGGAGCGAGCGTAGACGCACGTGCGCGCTGTGCGGCATTCGGGCCGGTGTCGTGGTGAAGTAGGTGGGTGATCGTTGACCAGGCCATCTACCGCGACGGCCGGCGGCACGGCTGCGGTGACCTCAGTGACGAGCTGGAGGCGCTCCGGGCCGGGGCCGCCGGTGACGACGGCTTCCTCTGGATCGGTCTCAAGGACCCGACGGCCGAGGAGTTCGACCTCGTCAACGAGGAGCTGCACCTGCACCCCCTCGCCGTCGAGGACGCCCTCACCGGCAACCAGCGCGCCAAGATCGAGCAGTACGAGTCGTCGGTGTTCGTCGTCCTCAAGACGCTGCGCTATCTCGACCGGACGAGCGACATCGAGACGGGCGAGGTCATGCTCTTCATCGGTGACCGCTTCGTCGTCACCGTCCGCCGCGGGGAGGGCAACCCCCTCGCCGGTGTGCGGCACCGCCTCGAGGACGACGCGGCTCGGCTCGACCTCGGCGCCTCGGCGGTCCTCCATGCCGTGATGGACTCCGTCGTCGACAACTACCTCGCCGTCGACCGGGAGCTGAAGATCGACCTCGACCAGATCGAGGAGCAGGTCTTCGGCGCCACCTCCCAGGCCGACGCCAACACGATCTACCGACTCAAGCGAGAGGTGCTCGAGTTCCGCCGCGCGAGCGGGCCGCTCGCCGAGGCGCTGATCGCCTTCATGGAGCGCGGCCGGGGCCGGGCACTCAACGTCGACCTCCAGCACCTGTTCCGTGACGTCGTCGACCACCTCCGGCAGGTCAACGACCACGTCGAGTCCTATGACCGACTCCTCACCGACGTCCTCGGCGCGCACCTCGCCGGCGTCTCGGTGAAGCAGAACGAGGACATGCGCAAGATCTCGGCGTGGGTCGCCATCGCCGCGGTCCCGACGATGATCGCCGGTATCTACGGGATGAACTTCGAGAAGATGCCCGAGCTGACGGCGAGCCTCGACATCGGCGGCACAGAGTACGAGTACGGCTACTTCGTGGTGCTCACGGTGATGGCGACGGCGTGCCTGCTGCTCTACCGACAGTTCAAGAGGTCCGGCTGGCTCTGAGCCGGCTGGCCCCGGCCCCGCGGTCAGGTGGCGGTGATGACGCCCGCGCCGAGGACCGCCGCGAGGACGAGGCCGAGCACGACGCGGTACCAGACGAAGGCCATCAGGGAGTTGTGTGCGACGAAGCGCAGCAGCCAGGCGATCGAGGCGTAGGCGACGACGAAGGCGACGACGATCCCGACGATCACGGGCCCGATGCCGAGAGCGGTCAGGCCGTCCTTCTCCTGCACGGACTGGAAGAGGCCGGCCGCGGTGAGCGCGGGGATCGCGAGGAAGAAGCTGAGCCGGGTCGCGGTGACGCGGTCGATGCCGCGGGCGAGACCGGCGGAGATCGTGGCACCGGAGCGCGAGACGCCGGGGATGAGCGAGAAGCACTGGACCAGGCCGATGACGAGCCCGTCCATCGGTGTCACCGAGTGCTCCCCGCGCACGACACCCTCGGCCTCGAAGCGGGTGTGCATCCGCTCGGCGACGATGAGCACGCCGCTCCACAGCACGAGGGCCGCGGCGACGACCCAGAGGCTGCGCAGCCCGCCGGAGATGATGTCGCGGCCGAGGAACCCGACGATGCCCACCGGGATCGACCCGATGACGACCGCCCAGGCGAGCCCGTAGTCCGGGTCGGTGCGGGCCTCGGCGCTGCGCAGACCACGGAACCACGCGGTGGCGAACCGCACGATGTCGCGGAAGAAGAACAGGAGGGTGGCCGCGATCGCGCCGAGCTGGATGACGGCCGTGTAGGCCGTGACCGCGGGGTCGTCGACGGTGAGTCCGAGCAGCTTCTCGGTGATCGTCAGGTGCCCGGTCGAGGACACGGGGAGGTACTCGGTGAGGCCTTCGACGATGCCGAGGACGACAGCCTCGAGGTAGCTCAGGTCGGCCACGGGTTCACTCAACCTTCAGGTGGGGAAGTCGGGAGCCGACGAGCGGCGGGCCCAGTGTGCCACCTCCGGCTGGGAGGGCGCTGCGAGGCCCCGTGCGGTCAACCGGCGATCTCGGCCATCGTCCGCACGATGTCGAGCCGTGTCTCGGCAGTCGGGGCGAAGGTCGAGATCGACAGGGTCGTCACGCCGGCGTCGGCGTAGCGCGCGACCCGCTCGGCTATCCGCTCGCGCGGCCCGAGCAGGGCCGTCTCGTCGATGAACTCGATCGGAACGGCCGCGGCCGCCTCCCGGTGGGCCCCGGCGAGGAAGAGGTCCTGGATCCGGGCCGCCGCGTCCTCGAAGCCCATCCGGCACGCGAGCTGGTTGTAGAAGTTCTTCTCCCGCGAGCCCATCCCGCCGATGTAGAGCGCGCAGTAGGCGCGCACGGCGTCGGCCGCCGCCGCGACGTCGTCGGCCACCACGACCGGCACGGTCGGGACGACGTCGAAGCCGTCGAGCACCGCCGCGTCGTCGCCCGCGTGGCCCGCGCGCCGCCGCCCGGTCGCGATCGAGCCGAGCAGGTCCCCCGAGTGCTCCGGGCTGAAGAAGATCGCGAGCCAGCCGTCGGCGATCTCGCCGGAGAGCTCGAGGTTCTTCGGGCCCACCGCGGCGAGGTAGATCGGCACGGGGTCCTGGACGGGGCGAACCGTGAGCTTGAGGGCCTTGCCCGGGCCGTCGGGCAGCGGCAGCGTGAAGTGCTTGCCGGCGTGCGACACGGTCTCCCGGCGCAGCGCCGAGCGCACGATCTCGACGTACTCCCGGGTGCGACCGAGCGGGTCGGCGAAGCGCACGCCGTGCCAGCCCTCGCTGACCTGCGGCCCGGAGACACCGAGCCCGAGGCGGAAGCGGCCACCCGAGAGGGTGTCGATGGTCGCGGCGGTCATCGCGGTCATCGCCGGCGTGCGACCGGGGATCTGCATCACGGCCGACCCGAGGGCGACCCGCGCGGTGCGGGCCCCGACCCAGGCGAGCACCGAGGGGCTGTCGGAGCCGTAGGCCTCGGCCACCCAGACGCTGTCGTAGCCGAGCCGGTCGGCCTCGACGGCGAGGGCGAGGTTGTCGGCGCCGACGCCCGCGCCCCAGTACCCGAGGTTGAGTCCAAGTCTCATGGGTGGACCCTAGCGACTGGCCGCCCTCGGCGGGCCGTCCTCGCGTGGCCCGGGCGACCGGCTAGCGTTCGTGACTGTGCACAGGCGTCTCGGCCGCTCCGGTCTCACCGTGTCCCCCATCGGCCTCGGGACGATGACGTGGGGGCACGCGGTCGACCACCACGAGGCCACCGACCACCTGAGGGCCTTCGTCGACGCCGGCGGCACGCTCGTGGACACGGCCCACGGCTACGGCGGCGGTGAGGCCGAGACGATCCTCGGCGGTCTCGTCGGCGACGTCGTCCCACGCGAGGACCTCGTCATCTGCACCAAGGCGGGGATCACCCGAGCCCGCGGCGAGCGCCACGTCGACGTCTCCCGCCGCGCCCTGATGGCGCAGCTCGACACCTCCCTGGCACGCCTGGGCACCGACCACGTCGACCTCTGGCTCGTCCACACGTGGTCCGACGACGTACCGCTGAGCGAGACGCTGTCGGCGCTCGAGTGGGCCGTCACGTCGGGCCGGGCCCGCTATGTCGGGGTCTCGAACTACTCGGCATGGCAGGCCACCCGGGCGTTCAGTCTGCTCGAGTCCTCTCGGGTCCCCTTGGTGGCCAACGAGGTCGAGTACTCGCTCGTATGCCGCTCACCAGAGTCCGAGCTCGCGCCGGCCGCCGAGGCCCTCGGTTTCGGGCTGCTGCCGTGGTCGCCGCTCGGACGCGGGGTGCTCACCGGGAAGTACCGGCACGGGATCCCCTCGGGGTCCCGGGCCGGGTCGCCGGACTTCCCCGACTTCGCGGCGCGGTTCCTCGACGAGCGCACCGTCGGCATCGCCGACGCGGTCGCGATGGCGGCCCGGGGGCTGGGCCGGTCGCCGGCCGAGGTCGCCCTCGCGTGGGTGCGTGACCGACCGGGTGTCGCCGCCCCGATCGTCGGGGTGCGGACCGCCGGTCAGCTGCGCGCGGCCCTCGCGAGCCTCGACCTCGTGCTCCCCGTCGAGATCACGACGGCCCTCGAGGACGTCTCAGACCCGTCGTGAGCCGCGCGCGAGGTCAGACCTTCGCGTCGTCGTCGTCGTCGTCGTCGTCATCGTCGTCGTCATCATCGTCGTCGTCATCGTCATCGTCGTCGTCGTCGAAGGCCGCGGAGCCGTTGTCGAGGCCGGCATACACGCGAACGCCGTCGTCGCCGTCCTCCTCCTCGTCGAAGTCGTCGCCGTAGATGGCGAGGGGGGTCGCGACCTCGGTGGCGTTGAAGAGCGCCTCGTCGTAGTCGTCGAAGGCCTCGGCGAGGTCCTGCGCGGCTGCGATGACGACAGGATGGTCGGGGTCGCGTCGCGCTCGAGCGGCCTCGAGGTGTCGTTCGAGGGCGGTGATGAGCTGCTCGAGAGCGGCACGCGGGTCGGCGGTCATGGGATGACCGTAGTCGACCCGCGTGCGGCGCAGCACGTGGTTACCCCGTGTTCACCGGGGCGTTGCCGTCACATCGATCCCTTGACCACCTGCGCGGCCGGCGGAGCGGTGATGTCGACGGCCTCGCCGTACTTGCTCAGCTTCATCGTGGCCTTGACCCCGCTGATGTCGAAGACGACCCGGCGCATGCGGTTGTCGGCGTCGAGCCAGGCGGTGTAGGTCAGGGTGGCGGGCAGCTTGGCGCTGGCGTCGGGCAGGGCCGTCACCCCCGCCATCTTCGTGGTGTCGAGGGTGAGCTCGTACTTCTCGAGCTGCTCCCCGTCGACGGTCTCGGACCCGAGCGGCTTGACGCGCGTGACGGCCTTGTCGAAGTCGGCATACATCGTCGTCGGGTCGAGCTTCCCGGCTGACCCGGCGAACTGCTTGCCGATCGTGCTGTTCTCGTCGAAGACCTGCCACCTCTTCGCGTCACCCTGCCCGGGGATTCCCTTGATGTAGATCTTCTTGTCGATGACGACCATGTCGAGGTCGAGGCCCGAGGCCGACATCGTCAGCTTGACGGCCGGATTCTTGGGGTCCGTGCGGCTGTCGCCCTCCATGCTCATCGTCTGCCCGGCACCATCGAGGCCCATCGACACGTGGACGGTCTTGACGTCGGCGGTCGAGGCCTTGAGGGCGGCGATGAAGGAGGCCTTGTCGGTGGGGGCGGCGCCGTTCGTCCCGCCCGACGCGGCACTCGTGGTCGCGCTCGCGTCCGCAGCGGGCGTGGTGGCCGCCGTGGCCGTGGTGGCCGCCGCGCTCTGCACCGCGGCTGGCGCGGGGTCGGCGCTCTTTCCGCAGGCGCCGAGCGCGAGCACGGCCGGGAGCAGCAGGGTCGCCGCACCGAGGCGGCTTCGGTTGGTGTTCATGAGTGACCTCCTGGGTCATCGACGCCCGCCGGAGCGGCACGGTTCCCCCCCGATCCGACCGGACCGACGACACCGTAAGTCTACCGGCGGGGTCGTTTTGGCCCGGGAGGCTCTGGTGCCAGAATGTGGCCGGTGAACGAGTACGAGTACCAGGTGCTGACCTTCGACCGGAACACCCCCCGGGCCGAGGCGCGGCAGGCCGTGCGTGAGCACACCGAGTACGGCCGGTGGGAGCTGGCCCGCACCGTCATCTACGAAGGTGGCGTGCGCCGGATGTGGATGCGCCGACGGATCATCCGGGTCCAGCGCACCGCCTGAGCACTCAGCAGCGACGGAGGAAGTCTCCGAGGACGCGCGCGCCGAACTTCAGCGATTCGACGGGGACCCGCTCGTCGATCCCGTGGAACATCGGCGCGAAGTCGAGGTCGGCGGGTAGCCGGAGCGGTGCGAAGCCGTACCCCTGGATTCCCAGCCGGCCGAGGGCCTTGTTGTCCGTCCCGCCGGAGAGGCAGTAGGGCAGGATCGCGGCGCCCGGGTCCTCCCGGAGCAGGGACTGCTTCATCGACTCGACGAGGTCGCCGTCGAAGGGCGCCTCGAGGGCGACGTCGTGGTGCACGACCTCGACCTCGACGAACTCGCCGGCGAGCTCGCGGATCGTCGCCATCAGCGACTCCTCGTGGCCGGGCAGGAAGCGGCAGTCGACGGCCGCCGTCGCGGTCTGGGGGATGACGTTGTGCTTGTAGCCGGCGTCGAGCATCGTCACGTTGGAGGTGTCGCGCAGCGTGCCGCGCACGAATCCCTGCGCCCCACCGAGGGTGTCGAGCAGCGCGTCGAGGTCGTCGGCGGCATACGGGATCGTCGTGATCGCGCTCAGCTCGTCGAGCAGCTGGCTGACCGACGCGATGTACTCCCGCGGCCACTCGTGGGCGGCGATCCGCCCGACGGCGGCGGCGAGGCGGACGATCGCGTTGGCGTCGTTGGGGACCGAGCCGTGGCCGGCCCGGCCGTGGGCCCGCAGCCGGAGCCAGGCGATGCCCTTCTCCGCGGTCTGGAGCAGGTAGGCCCGCCGCTCCCCCTCGGGGGTCGGCAGGGTGACGCTGTAACCGCCGACCTCGCTGATCGCCTCGGTGACCCCCTCGAAGAGCTCGGGGTGGTGGTCGACGAGCCAGTGGCTGCCGAGCCTGCCGCCGGCCTCCTCGTCGGCGAAGAAGACGACGGTCGTGTCGCGCGCCGGCTTGGTGCCGGTGCGAGCGAAGTCGCGGACGGTCGCGAGGATCATCGCGTCCATGTCCTTCATGTCCACCGCGCCGCGGCCCCAGATGCAGCCGTCGCGCTCCTCGGCGCCGAACGGGTCGACCTGCCAGTCGGCAGCGTTCGCCGGGACGACGTCGAGGTGCCCGTGCACGGCGAGCCCGGGGCGGGCGGCATCCTCGCCCTCGAGCCTCAGCGCGACGGTCGCCCGGCCTCTCTCGCTCTCGAAGAGCTCCGCGTCGAGGCCGACTTCGGCGAGCTGGCCGAGGACGTATTCGGCGGCCTCCCGCTCCCCCGGGCCGGAGCCGTCGCCGTAGTTCGTCGAGTCGATCCGGATGAGGTCGGCGCAGATGCGCGCGACCTCGTCCTCGGGCCTCACGGTCGAGGGCGCAGGCGGATTCGTGGTGTCGGTGGCGTCGTCACTCATGCGCTCGAGCGTATGCCGCTCGCCCCGGGCCCGCTCGGCGCACCCCCCGAGCGTCGGCCGCCGGTTCGTGTTCCCCGCGGGGCCCGTGCTAACGTTTCCTCTCGCCGCAAGGGGCCCTGAAAAGCCCCCGAAGCAACACCTTTGTCGGGGTGGCGGAATGGCAGACGCGCTAGCTTGAGGTGCTAGTGCCCTAACGGGCGTGGGGGTTCAAGTCCCCCCCTCGACACCAGAGATGGAAGGGCCCGGGTCAGTGACCCGGGCCCTTCTGCGCGTCGCCTGCCGGGATCTGCCGCCGACCACGGCTCCGCCGGACGGATCGACCACGCGGTCCCCCTAGTCTGGCGCCGTGACCTTTCTGCGGGCTCTGGCGATGCTGCTGCGTCGACCCGACTTCCGCCGCCTCTTCCTCAGCCGTGTGTCGTCGCAGGGCAGCGACGGGGTCTTCCAGGTCGCCCTCGCCAGCCACGTCCTGTTCAACCCCGAGCAGGCGGCCGACGCGCACAGCATCGCGGTCGCCTTCGCGGTGGTGCTGCTGCCCTACAGCGTCCTCGGGCCCTTCGCGGGGGTCCTGCTCGACCGGTGGCCACGGCGACGGGTGATCGTCATCAGCCAGCTCGTCCGGGCAGCGTCGATGCTCGTCGTGGCGGCGCTCGTCACCGGCTTCGCGACGGGGCCGGCGTTCTTCGGCGCGGTCCTTGTCGTCTTCTCCGTCAACCGCTTCATCCTCGCCGGGCTCGCCGCGTCCCTGCCACACGTCGTCGAGCGGGACGAGCTCGTCAGCGCGAACTCCGTCGCTCCCACGGCAGGCTCCTTCGCCTACCTGCTCGGGGGGGTGCTCGGCACGGGTCTGCGCGCGGTCGGACCCGACGCCCTCGTCGTGCTCGTCGCTGTCGGCGGTGTGCTCGTGGCCGCCTGGACGGCTGCCCAGCTGCCCTTCGTCGGCCCCGACGAGGCGCACCCGCGCCGGCTGCGCCACCTCGCGCGGAGCGTCTACCACGGGTTTCTCGAAGCGGCGCACACGCTGCCGCGTCGCGCCCGGGTCCTGCTCGCCCTCGTCTTCGTCACGCGGATCCCCTTCGGATTCCTGCTCGTCCAGACGCTGCTGCTCTTCCGAGGGCCGTTCTCGACCGGTGGACCGCTCGAGCTGGGGGTCGCCGCAGCGGCAACCGCCGCTGGCTTCGTGCTCGGCGCGTTCGTCACCCCGTGGCTCGTCCCCCGCCTCGGTGCCATCCCGTATGCCGTGCGCCTCCTCGCGCTCGGTGCGCTCGTCTGCGCCGGCCTCGGCGCCGTCCTCGCACCGTGGAGCATCGCCGTCGTCGGCTTCGTCGTCTCCTTCGTGTCGCAGGGCATCAAGATCAGCGTCGACAGCCTGATGCAGGCGCACGTCCCCGATGAGCTGCTCGGTCGGGCGTTCTCCGCGTACGACGTCGTCTACAACGCCGGTCTCGTGGCGGCGGCGGCGCTGGCGGCCTTCGCCCTGCCGGCGTCGGGCCTGTCCCACTGGTCCCTGGCCGGGCTCGCCGTCGTCTACCTCGCGGTGGTGCTCGCGCTGCCTCGCCTGTGGCGGCTCGCCAGCCGGCGCGACGACCAGGCCCCACTAGGCTGAGCGCCGTGCTGGCCCACCTCACCGCAACTCGCTACGTGACCCCACTGCGGGAGGGTGGCTCGCTCCCGGGCCTCGTCGAGGCGGACGACGACGGCACCTACGTGCTGAAGTTCCGTGGCGCGGGCCAGGGACTCAAGGTGCTCGTGGCCGAGGTGCTCGTCGCCGGGATCGCCCGGCTCGTCGACGTGCCGGTCCCGGACCTCGCGGTCGTCGACCTCGACGCGCGGATCGCCCGCTACGAGGCGGACGAAGAGGTCCAGGACCTGCTCACGGCCTCGGTCGGCAGCAATCTCGGCACCGACTTCCTGCCCGGCTCCCTCGGCTACGACGGCTCGCACCCGCCGGCCGGCGACCTCGCCGAGCGCATCGTCTGGCTCGACGCGTTCACCGCCAACGTGGACCGCACCTGGTCCAACCCGAACCTGCTCGTCTGGCACGGCCGGACCTGGGCGATCGACCACGGCGCCGCGCTCTACTTCCACCACTCGTGGCCGAGCCGGGCCCCGTCGCCCGAGCGGTTCGCCGCGCAGCCGTTCGACGCGAGCCGGCACGTCCTCGGTGACCTCACCGGGGACGTCGCCGGCCGCCACGACGAGCTGGCGTCCGGCCTCACCGACACGGCACTCGAGGCCGTCATCGCCGACGTGCCCGACGAGTGGCTCGAGACGACCACCGAGCTCGCCGACACGTCGGCGGTGCGAGCGGCATACCTCGCGATGTTCCGGGCGCGGCTCGCGAGCCCGGCCGCGTGGCTGCCGACGGGTGGCGGCGCGTGAACGCCTACCAGTACGTCCTGCTCCGCCTCGTCCCCCGGGTCGACCGCGAGGAGTTCATCAACGTCGGCGTCGTGCTCTACGCGCAGGACGCCGGCTTCCTCGACGCGGCCTGGCAGCTCGACGAGGCCCGGGCCGCGGCCCTCGCGCCCGGGTGCGACCTCGACGGCGTGCGGCCGATGCTCGAGCGGGTGCGCGCGGTCTGCCGCGGAGAGACCGGGCGCGGCCTGCCGACCCTCGACAAGCCGGGGCAGCGCTTCGGCTGGATCATCGCGCCGCGGTCGACGGTCGTGCAGCCCGGCCCGGTCCACGGCGGCCTCTGCGACGACCCCGCCGTCGAGCTCGAGCGGTTGCTCGACCGGCTCGTCCGCCCCTGACGACTGCCGCCTGCGCTGCTCAGTCGGTCGGGCGCAGGGCCCACATCGCGACGGCCGAGGCCGCAGCGACGTTGAGCGAGTCGACCCCGCCCGCCATCGGGATCCGCACGGTGACGTCCGCGGCGGCCACGGTGCGGTCGGACAGGCCATCGCCCTCGGCCCCGACGACGAGGGCGAGCCGCTCCGGCGCCCGACCCTCGAGGTCGGCGAGCGACACGGAGTCGTCCGTGAGCGCCATCGCGGCGACGGTGAAGCCGGCCCGGCGCAGCTGGTCGATGCCCTCCGGCCACGGGTCGATCCGGGTCCAGGGCACCTGGAAGACCGTGCCCATCGAGACGCGGATGGAGCGACGGTAGAGCGGGTCGGCGCAGCGCGGCGAGACGAGCACCGCCTCGGCGCCGAGCGCGGCCGCACTGCGGAAGATGGCCCCGACGTTCGTGTGGTCGACGACGTCCTCGACGACGACGATCCGCCGGGTCCCGGCGATGACCTCGGCCACCGACCGCGGGACGGGGCGCTGGATGGAGGCGAGGGCGCCGCGGTGCAGGTGGAACCCGGTGCGCGCCTCGATGACGTCGTGCGCCGCGACGTAGACCGGGATGCCGTTCGCCTCCGCGTCCTCGACGAGGTCGGCGAGGTCGGTCACCCAGCGCTCGGCCATCAGGTAGGAGCGCGGGCGGTGCCCGGCGGCCAGTGCCCTGCGGATCACCTTCTGGCTCTCGGCGATGTAGAGACCGCGCTCGGGCTCGGTGCGGCGGCGCAGGGCGACGTCGGTGAGCGAGACGTAGTCCTCGAGCCGGGGGTCGGCGGAGTCGGTGATCTGGATCGGCACGCCCGTCAGGCTAGTGCCCGCACGACCGGGCCCTGGTGGTCAGGGGAACCAGATGAGCTTGACGATGGCGACGATCCCGATCACGACGATGAGGCCACGCAACGCAGCAGCAGGGATGCGGCGGCCGACCCGCGCCCCGATCACCCCGCCGAGCAGGGACCCGCCGGCGATGAGCACGACGATCCGCCAGTCGATGTGGTTGCGGGCAAAGAGGAGGAAGACCGCGGCGGCGACGACGTTGACGACGAGCGCGAGGACGTTCTTGTAGCCGTTGAGGCGCTGGAGCGACTCGGCCGACAGGGCGCTGAACAGGCCCATGAGCAGCACGCCCTGAGCGGCGCCGAAGTAACCGCCGTACATCCCGGCGACGAGCACCCCGGCCGCCATGGCCGGGGTGTGCCAGCTCGGCACCTCACCCGCGGCCCGAGCGGCCGCGCGCCGTTGGAGTGTCGGCCCGATCAGGACGAGCGCCAGCGCGACGACGATGAGCACCGGCACGATCGCCCGGAACGCGCTCGGCGGCAGCACGAGCAGCAGCGAGGCCCCGATGACCGAGCCGACGAAGGACAGCGGCATCAGCCGGCGCAGCATCGGCGCCTGGCCGACGAGCTCGTGCCGGTAGCCCCAGCTGCCGGTGACCCCACCGGCGACGAGGCCGATGTTGTTGGAGACGTTGGCCACGAGCGGGTTGACCCCGAAGAAGAGCAGGGTGGGGAAGGTGATGAGCGTGCCGGACCCGACGATGGTGTTGATCAGACCGGCCCCCGTGCCCGCGAGCGCGATCGCCACCGAGGACCAGAAGGACATGCGCGCACCCTACAAGCGCAGCGACCCCGCTCGTCCTCGCGGGGTGCGGGACGGACGGGGTCGCTGGTCGCTGATGGGGCGCTGGTCGGTGCTGAGCGGTCAGCGCTGGCCGGGCTCCTGCGGGTCGCTCTCCCCGGGCGCGCCGAGCTCGGCCGGCGGCGCCTGGGGCGGCTCGATCGACGGGGCCGCCGGCGGCGCGTCGACGGGCGCGGACGGCGCCGGGGCGACGGACGGGCTGGGCGGGACGTCGCTGAGCGAGGACCGGATCGGCGGCTGCTGCCGGCGCGGCGGGGCCGCGTGGTCGGTGGACTCCGCGCTGGCGCGGGCCGCCTCACCCCGGGCCTCGGCCAGGGCCTTGGCCGGGTCCTCGAGCACCGTCTCGGTGAAGGCGTCGTCCCCGAGGTCCTCCGGCTCGACCCACTCGTCGCCGGAGTCGGGGGCCGGGCCGCCGTCGTCGCCGCCCAGGGCGTTGCCGATGCCCTTGAGGGCATCGGTCAGCTCGGACGGGATGATCCACATCTTGTTGGAGTCACCGCGGGCGAGCTGCGGCAGCACCTGGAGGTACTGGTAGGCGAGCAGCTTCTGGGTCGGCTTGCCGCGGTGGATCGCGCCGAAGACCTGCGTGATGGCGCGGGCCTGGCCCTGTGCCTCGAGGATGCGGGCCTGGGCAGAGCCCTCGGCACGCAGGATCTGGCTCTGCTTCTCGCCCTCGGCGGTGAGGATGGCCGACTGCTTGAAGCCCTCGGCGGTGAGAATGGCCGCGCGACGGTCGCGCTCGGCGCGCATCTGCTTCTCCATCGAGTCCTGCACGGAGGCAGGCGGGTCGATCGCCTTGAGCTCGACGCGGTTGACGCGGATGCCCCACTTGCCGGTCGCCTCGTCGAGCACGCCGCGCAGCTGGCCGTTGATCTGGTCGCGGCTGGTCAGGGTCTGCTCGAGGTCGAGCGAGCCGATGACGTTGCGCAGCGTGGTGACGGTGAGCTGCTCGATGCCCTGGATGAAGTTGGCGATCTCGTAGACCGCGTCCTTCGCGTCGGTCACCGAGTAGTAGATGACCGTGTCGATGTTGACGACGAGGTTGTCCGAGGTGATGACGGGCTGCGGCGGGAAGGTGACGACCTGCTCACGAAGGTCGATGTTGGCGCGCACCTTGTCGACGAACGGGATGAGGAAGTGGATGCCCGCCGTCAGGGTCTTGTTGTAGCCGCCGAGCCGTTCGACGATCTGCGCCGTCTGCTGCGGCACGATGCGCACCGTGCGGATCACGATGACGAGCGCCACGAGAATGAACAGCAACGCGATGATGAGTACTGGGTCCACGACCTGCTCCCTGTCTGCGCCCGCGCTGTCGGCGAGCGCTCTACTCGTCCGGGTCGGTCGACCCGGACGTCAAAGTCTGGTGTCAGGCCTCCACGGCCAGTGCGCGGCTGACGACGGCGGTCGCGCCCTCGATGGCGACGACGACGACCTCCTCGCCGGCCTCGATGCTCTCCCCTCGGGTGCGGGCCGACCACGTCTCACCGGCGAGCTTGACCTGGCCGGAGCCGGTCGTCACCCGGTCGAGGACGACGGCGGAGCGGCCCACCTGGGCCTGCGTCCCCATCGCCTGTCCGCTGCCGATGGTCAGCCGGTCCTTCAGGTAGGGACGGACGCCGAAGAGCAGCCCGATCGCGACCCCCGCCGCGATGAGGGCCTGGCCGGCGACACCGACGCCCAAGCCCGCCGCGGCGGCCGCACCGAGCGCACCGCCGGCGAGCATGAGGAAGACGAAGTCGACCGTGGCGGTCTCGATGGCCACGAGGACGAGCGCGATCCCCAACCACACCAGCCATGCGTGCGATTCGTCCACTCCGCCCACCCCGCCTTCGTCGTCTGCTGCCGTCGCGCCGTCCGACTGGGACGCCGGCGACCCTCGTCACGAGTGTGACGCCTTCGATTGTGCCTCAGTTCCCTCGCGGACCGGCCAACCTTCGACGGTTCAGGACCCGGCGCGGGCCGACCAGCGCCCGCCGTGCTGCTCCAGCACGAGCGGCAGCCCGAAGGTCTCGGACAGGTTTGCCTCGGTCATCGTCAGCCCCAGCGGGCCGGCGGCGACGACCCGGCCGTCGCGGACCATGAGCACGTCCGTGAAGCCCGGCGGGATCTCCTCCACGTGGTGGGTGACGAGCACCATCGCGGGCGCCTCGGTGTCGGAGGCGAGCTCACCGAGCCGAGCCACGAGGTCCTCTCGCCCGCCGAGGTCGAGGCCCGCCGCGGGCTCGTCGAGGAGCATCAGCTCGGGGTCGGTCATCAGGGCCCGGGCGATCTGCACGCGCTTGCGCTCGCCCTCGCTGAGCGTGCCGTAGGCGCGGTTGACGAGGTGGTCGGCTCCGAGCGCCCGGAGCAGCTCCATCGCGCGGGCGATGTCCATCGCCGCATACGTCTCGCGCCAGCGGCCGACGATGCCGTAGGAAGCCGTGACGACGACGTTGCCGACTGTCTCGCTCGACGGGATCCGTTCGGCCATGGACGAGCTCGCCAGGCCGATGCGCGGCCGCAGCTCGAAGACGTCGACCGCGCCGAGCACCTCGCCGAGGATCCCGACGACCCCGCTCGTGGGGTGCATGCGGGCGGACGCGAGCTGGAGCAGCGTCGTCTTGCCGGCGCCGTTGGGTCCGAGGACCACCCACCGCTCGCCCTCCTCGACCTCCCAGTCGACGGACTCGAGCAGCGTCGTGGCACCACGTCGGACGGTGACACCGGCCAGGGCGAGGACGTCAGACATGATGCGACCCTATGGCACGGGCCGCATCCCGCTCGGGGGGCGCACCCTACGATGCTGGGATGTCCGAACTGCCCGCCTCCGTGCGCCTCGCGCTGTGGGCCACAGCAGCCTGGCAGGACGGGACCGCCCTGACCGACGCGCTGGCGCGGTCCTTCCCCGACCTCGACCACGTGTCGGGCGACCTCGGCCGGCTCGACGTCTGGCGCGACCTCGGCGAGCGGGCCCTCTTCGTCGCCCTCCCCCGCCCAGGAGACGTCAGTCGTGTGCCGCGGGGCTCGGTGCCGGGGTCGGCGCACGCCGCCGACGCCGGGGAGTGCGTGTTCGTCGCCGGGCTCGGCGGGCTGCTCGTGCCGACGCTGTCGGAGTTCGGACCGGCCGGGGACGTCGGGGTGCGCGCGGACTGGACCGCCTACGAGGCCGACCCGGTCCCCAGGCACCGGCTCGAGATGCTCGACCTGCGCCAGGTCGAGCGCGAGCTGCTCCGCTCGCTGCAGGCGCACACCGCGCGCTTCGAGGCGGTCGGGGGCGCGCCGTGGGGTCAGCAGGCGCGGTCCGAGGCCGAGTCCTCGCTCGACACCGCCATCTGGGGCCTGCCCGAGCGCACGCCACCCAAGGCGCTCCACGTCATGTCGGTGGCGGCGACCGTGTCGCGGATGGCCGAGCTGGGCACCCGCCAGACCGGCCTGGGCGCCGACGGCCTCGACGCCGCGACGACCGCCAACCGCACCCTCCTGCTGCGCACCCTCGCGGGCGAGGCCGACGCGGCCCTCGCCGACGCGACGAACGTGGCCGTCATGGCCATCGCGGGCTGGCGCCCGGCCTGAGCCGAGGTCGGGTCGGACTGCGCCGTGGCTCAGTCGCCGTCGGGCGGGACCGGTGTCAACGTCTCGAGCAGCGCGCGGGCGTAGGCCCGTTCGGCGTCGATGTCCGCAGACCGCCCGAGCGCGCCTGCGCTGGTTCGGAACTCAACGGCATACCCGCCCTCCAGGGACTCGAGCGAGACGAACGCGTCCCCGAGCAGCGAACGCAGCTGGTCCTCACGCGGCAGCCACAGCACCTTGTCGCGCTCGATGCTGTCGAGCGCCCACTCGGTCGTGCCGTTGAAGCCGATGACGTCGCCGGTGCGGAACTTGTGGACGTCGACGGTCAGCTCGCTGATCACGAAGACGTCCTCCTCCATCCCCTCGATCGGGAGCACGAAGCGGTCACCGGACGTCGGCTCCCACTCGAGGCCGGCGTCGGCCAGGCGGCGGGCGAGTTCGATCGTGAGCATGACCCATCCTCACATCCGCGGACGTCCGCGGAAAGGGGAGCCTAGATTGGACGGCATGAGCGAGACCTCCGAGCCGGCCCTGCCCGACCTCACCGCCCTGGACGAGTCCACCTTCGGCACGGTGCTCTGCGTCGCCGCCCACCCCGACGACCTCGAGTACGGCGCAGCCGCCGCCGTCGACCGCTGGGTGCGGGCCGGCAAGACGGTGACCTACCTGCTGGTCACCCGCGGCGAGGCGGGCATCGACACGATGGCGCCGGACGAGGCGGCAGCCGCTCGCGAACAGGAGGAGCGCGACGGCGCCCGCGAGGTCGGGGTCGACGTCGTCGAGTTCCTCGACGGTTTCCACGACGGCGTGATCGAGGGCGACCTGCGACTGCGTCGGGCCATCGCCCGCGAGATCCGGATCCGTCGACCCGACCTCGTCGTCACCCTCACCCACGCCGAGACATTCGCCGGTGGCGGGACCAACCAGGCCGACCACCGGGTCGTCGGCCTCACCGCCATCGACGCCCGCGCGGCCGCCGGCAACCGCTGGATCTTCCCCGAGCTCGTCGAGGAGGGCCACGAGCCATGGCACGCGAAGCAGGTGTTCGTCGTCAACGACCCGGAGCCCACTCACTGGGTCGACGTGTCCGGGCACTTCGAGGCTGCCGTCGCGTCGCTGTCCCGGCACGAGCAGTACCTCGCGGCGCTCGACGACGACTACCCGAGCCCCAGCGAGCTGCTCCAGGGGATCCTTGGCGGCGCTGCCGGTCACCTCGGCGTCGAGCACGCCCTCGCGGGAAGGCTGCTCGGCTGAGGCCGGGCCGGCAGGACAGCCGGGGAAGGCGCTTGGTCAGGGCAGCTCGAGGACCGTCCGGTAGACCTCCAGCGTGCGGTCGCCGATCGACCCCCACGAGAAGGACTCGACGGCGCGCTCGCGACCGGCCACCCCGAAGCGGCGGGCGCGCTCGACGTCACGCACCCCCTCGGTGAGGGCGGCGGCGAGGTCGGCGACGAAGCGGTCCGGGTCGACCGGGATCCCGGTGCCGTCCTGGACCTGCTCGATCGGGACGAGCCAGCCGGTCTCGCCGTCGACGACGACCTCGGGGATCCCGCCGGTGGCGGTCGCGACGACGGCCAGCTCACAGGCCATCGCCTCGAGGTTGACGATGCCGAGCGGCTCGTAGACCGAGGGGCACGCGAAGACGGTGCCGTGGCTGAGCAGGGCGACGACCTCCGCGCGGGGGAGCATGTCGGGGATCCAGACGACACCCTCGCGCTGGGCCCGGAGGTCGGCCAGCAGGCCCTCGACCTCGGCGAGGATCTCGGGGGTGTCGGGGGCGCCGGCGCAGAGGACCAGCTGGACCTCGGGCGGCAGCTCGGCACAGGCGCGCAACAGGTAGGGCAGGCCCTTCTGCCGGGTGATCCGGCCGACGAAGACGACCGAGGGGCGGTCAGGGTCGACGCCATGGCGGATGACCGTCTCGCGCGCCTCGTCGGACCGGTCGCACGACCACAGGTCGGCGTCGATCCCGTTGTGCACCACGTGGACCCGATCGGGGTCGAGTGACGGGTAGCTGCGCAGGATGTCCGTGCGCATGCCCGCGCTCACCGCGACAACGGCCGCCGCGGCCTCGTACGCGGTGCGCTCCACCCACGACGAGACGCGGTAGCCACCACCGAGCTGCTCGGCCTTCCACGGCCGCATCGGCTCGAGGCTGTGGGCGGTGACGACGTGCGGCATACCGCCGAGCAGCGACCCGACGTGGCCGGCGAAGTTCGCGTACCACGTGTGCGAGTGGAGCAGGTCCGCGCCGACGCAGTCGCCGGCGATCGCGAGGTCCACGCCCATGGTCTGGAGCGCGGCGTTGCCGTCAGCGAGCGAGGGCAGGTCGGCATACGCCGTCGTGCCCTCCTCGTCCCGGTCGACGCCGAAACAGCGGACCCGGACGTCGATGTCACCGCGCTCGCGCAGGGCCCGGACGAGCTCGGCCACGTGGACCCCGGCTCCCCCGTAGACCGCAGGTGGGTACTCCTTGCTGAGGATGTCGACTCGCACGGGCCGAGCGTAGTCCCGCGTTGCGGGATCGGGGCGACTTAACCGAGTTCATCCTGCGGACCGAGCCGCTCAGGGGCCTAGGGTGAGGGTCATGGCCCGACGAAGCCCAGCCGGTGGTCCGAAAGTCCTTGCGATCGTGCTCGCGGGGGGTGAGGGCAAGAGACTCATGCCGCTGACGGCAGACCGCGCCAAACCGGCGGTCCCGTTCGCCGGCATCTACCGCCTCATCGACCTGGCGCTGTCCAACGTCGTCAACTCCGGCTACCTCAAGGTGGTCGTGCTGACGCAGTACAAGTCGCACAGCCTCGACGCCCACGTGACGAAGACCTGGCGCATGTCGACGCTCCTCGGCAACTACGTCACGACGGTCCCCGCCCAGCAGCGCGTCGACAAGAACTGGTACCTCGGGTCGGCCGACGCGATCTTCCAGAGCCTCAACCTCGTGCACGACGAGCGGCCCGACATCGTCGTCGTCGTCGGCGCCGACAACGTCTACCGCATGGACTTCAGCCAGATGGTGGACCAGCACATGGAGTCGGGGGCCCCGTGCACCGTGGCCGCCATCCGCCAACCGCTCTCCCTGTCGGACCAGTTCGGTGTCATCGAGGTCGACGACGCCGACCCGACGAAGATCGCCGCCTTCCTCGAGAAGCCCGAGGACGCCAAGGGGCTGCCCGACAGCCCCGGTGAGTTCCTCGCGTCGATGGGCAACTACGTCTTCACCGCCGACGCCCTCGAGGCTGCCGTCACCCGGGACCGCGCCAACCCCGACAGCAAGAACGACATGGGCGGCGACATCGTGCCCGACTTCGTCTCGCGCGGCGAGGCTGGCGTCTACGACTTCACCCACAACGTCGTGCCCGGTTCGACCGAGCGTGACCGCGGCTACTGGCGCGACGTCGGGACCATCGACTCGTACTACGACGCGCACATGGACCTCATCTCCATCACGCCCGTCTTCAACCTCTACAACTACGAGTGGCCGCTCTACACCCAGCACAGCCCCTACCCGCCGGCGAAGTTCGTCCACGGCAGCGGCGACCGCATCGGGGAGGCCCTCAACTCGGCCGTGTCCCCCGGCGTCATCGTCTCGGGGGCGCACATCTACTCCTCGATCCTGTCGCCGCTCGTCCGGGTGCACTCCTACGCGAGCATCCAGGGCTCCGTCGTCCTCGACGGCGTGACGGTCAACCGGCACGCCCAGATCCGCCGGGCCATCCTCGACAAGAACGTCATCGTCGAGGACGGTGCCCAGATCGGGCTCGACCACGAGCACGACCGCGCCCGCGGCTTCCACGTCACCGACTCGGGCATCGTCGTCGTGGGCAAGGGCGTGAGGGTGAGCCGCTGAGGTGGGCACGACCCCGACACGGCCCGCCGACGAGGCGACCCACCGATCCGATCCGGTGAGCGTGACCGACCCGCGACGCGCACGGGTCGGCGTCCAGGTGCCACCGCAGCACGCGGCCTACGCCGACATCCGACGCACCTGCGCGGCCCTCGAGGAGATGGGTGTCGACCTCCTCTTCAACTGGGACCACTTCTTCCCCCTGAGCGGCGACCCCGAGGGCCGTCACTTCGAGTGCTGGACGGTGCTCGCCGCGTGGGCCGAGGCGACCGAGCGGGTCGAGATCGGCGCCCTCGTCAGCTGCAACTCCTACCGCAACCCCCATCTGCTCGCCGACATGGCCCGCACCGTCGACCACATCAGCGACGGCCGGCTCGTGCTCGGCATCGGCTCCGGCTGGTTCGAGCACGACTACGACGAGTACGGCTACGAGTTCGGCTCTGCGGGAGGCAGACTCGACGCGCTCGACCGTGACCTCCCGGTCATTCGCGACCGCTGGAGCCGGCTCAACCCGGCACCGATGCGAGACATCCCGATCCTCATCGGCGGCGGCGGTGAGAAGAAGACGCTGCGCATCGTCGCCGAGCACGCGTCGATCTGGCACGGCTTCGGCGGCCCCGACGAGATCGCCCACAAGCACCGCGTCCTCGACGAGTGGTGCGCTCGCCGCGGTCGTGACCCCCTCGAGATCGAGCGGTCGGCCGGCGTCGCCTTCGTCCCCGGGCGCCACCCCGACCAGAGCGCGGACTACGCGGGCAACGCGCAGCAGCTGCATGACGTCGGGACGCGCCTGTTCACCGCGAGCGTCGAGGCCGCCGACCCCGACCTCGGCCGGGTGCGTGACCTGCTCGCCTGGCGCGACGAGGTCAACGCCGCCCGCTCCTGAGCCGTCTCGCCGACGAGCCGTCTCGCCGAGACGGGGGCTGGGTCGTGACCGCGGTCCGGTGCCGGGCCGTATGCCGGATGCCCGCGCCCGGCGGTCGGCCCGCTGACCTAGCCTGAGGACGTGAGAGCCCAGAGCACCGCCAGCACGCCCCAGCCGTCCCACGGGGCGGAGGTGCCCGCCGCGTCCGGCGCGTCCGGCTCCGGTGACCCGGCTGTCGAGACCCTCAGCATCACCGTGACGGGGGACGACCGCCCCGGCGTGACCGGCAGTCTCCTCGGCGCTCTCGCCGGCGTCGGCGCGGAGGTCCTCGACATCCAGCAGGTCGTCGTGCACGGCCACCTCACCCTCGCGCTCGTGCTCAACCCGGGCGGGGACCTCGACCGGCTGCGCGACACCGCGGCGGTCGCCGCCCACCGGCTCGGGCTCAGCCTCACGGTCGTCGAGGGCAGCGGCGACAACGCCCGGCCGCGTCACGGACGGGCCGCCGTCGTCGTGCTCGGCTCCCCGCTGCGGGCCGAGGCCGTCTCGCTCGTGACGACCCGGATCGCGGAGCACGGCGCGAACATCGACCGGATCCGTCGCCTCTCGCGCTACCCCGTGACGACGGTCGAGTTCGACATCTCCGGCGCCGACGTCGGCTCGCTCCGGACCGAGCTCGCCCTCGTCGCCGCCTCGGAGGGGATCGACGTCGCGGTGGCCCCGGGCGGGCTGGCCCGGCGGGGCCGACGCCTCGTCGTGCTCGATGTCGACTCGACCCTCATCCAGCAGGAGGTGATCGAGATGCTCGCGGCGCACTCCGGGCGCGAGGCAGAGGTCGCCGCCGTGACGGCCCGCGCGATGGCGGGCGAGCTCGACTTCGAGGAGTCGCTCCGGGCCCGGGTCGCCACGCTCGAGGGCCTGGCCGTCTCCGTCCTCGACGAGGTGCGCTCGGACATCGTGCTCACCCCGGGGGCCCGCACCCTCGTGCGGACACTCAAGCGGCTCGGCTTCACCGTCGGTCTCGTCAGCGGCGGCTTCATCGAGATCGTCGGGGTCCTTGCGGCCGACCTCGGCATCGACCACGCCCGTGCCAACCGCCTCGAAGCCCGCGACGGGGTGCTCACGGGAAGGGTCGTCGGCGAGGTCGTCGACCGGGCCGGCAAGGCTCGCGCGCTGCGTGCCTTCGCCGAGCAGGAGGGCCTGCCACTCAGCCGGACGGTCGCGATCGGTGACGGCGCCAACGACCTCGACATGCTCGACATCGCCGGCCTCGGAGTCGCCTTCAACGCCAAGCCGCTCGTGCGCGAGCTGGCCCAGACCTCGGTCAACGTCCCCTACCTGGACTCGGTGCTCTACCTGCTCGGCATCTCCCGCGAGGAGATCGAGGAAGCCGACTTCGAGGACGGCACGCCGACCCAGGCTCCGACCGTGCCTGACCCCGATCACTAGGCTGTCCGGATGCAGACCACCGGCCCCACGACCGCAGCTGCTCCTCCGCCCCAGGACGTCCGGCGCACGCTCCTGATCATCGGCGGGGCGGAGGACCGGATCGGGCGCTCGGTGGTGCTCAAGCGCTTCGTCAAGCTCGCCGGGGGCCGCAAGTCGCGCATCGTCGTCATCCCGACCGCGTCGTCCTACGCGGAGGAGGTCTTCGAGGCCTACCGCGACGTCTTCACCCGGCTGCGTGGCGGCGAGACCACCTGCGTGCACCCGCTCACCCGGCGCGACGCCGACGACCCCTCGATGGTCGGCGCCATCGACGAGGCCACGGGCGTCTTCCTCAGCGGCGGCAGCCAGGTCAAGCTCGCCCAGAACGTCGTGGGCACCCCCGTCGGTGACGCGATCCTCCGGGCCTACGCGCGGGGGGCCGTCGTCGCGGGCACGTCCGCGGGTGCGTCGATCATGAGCCGCTACATGATCTCCCTCGGCGAGGAGGGCATCACGCCCCGCCAGCGGTCGAGCCAGATCTCGGCCGGGCTCGACCTCGTGGCTGACGTCATCATCGACCAGCACTTCGACCAGCGCGGCCGCTACGGGCGGCTCATGTCGATGGTCGCCGCCTCGCCGAACCTGCTCGGCATGGGGATCGACGAGAACACCGCGGCGGAGGTCCGCAACGAGACCGCGATGTCGGTCATCGGCGCGGGCTCGATCTTCCTCGTCAACGCCCGCAACGCCATCACCGACGCGGCGGATGCCCGCCGCGGAGCCCCCCTGCTCGTTTCTGGAGCAGTCGTGCACACCTTGCCGACTGGCAGTACGTTCGACCTCGAGCACGTCGAGCTGACCGACTTCGTCGAGCGCCACCCGGACATCGAGGGCACCGTGGCGCCGGCCCAGGTCAGAACGGCGCGATCGAGCACCGCAGCCCGCTGACCTGTCGCCCCCGGCGACCGGGTCGAACGCCCGCCACTCCTGCGGCGGGCGCCCAGATCGATCAGGAGGATCCCCATGGCCGTCGAGGTCCCGAATCCCACCGGACCGGCTGCGCCGGACCTGCGCATCCTCGAGACGCGGATCTACCGGGGTCCGAACATCTGGTCCTACAACCAGGCGATCCACCTCGTCGTCGACCTCGGCAGCCTCGAGGAGTACCCCACCGTCTCCCTCCCGGGCTTCACCGACGCCCTGATCGAGGCGGTCCCCGGTCTCGAGCGTCACACCTGCTCCCTCGGACGCAAGGGCGGCTTCATCGAGCGGCTCCGCGGCGGGACCTGGCTCGGTCACGTGGCCGAGCACGTCGCCCTCCAGCTGCAGACCCTCGCCGGCCACGAGCAGCGGCGTGGCAAGACCCGCGGGGTCAAGGGCAGCAAGGGCCACTACAACATCATCTACGGCTACAACGACGAGACCGTCGGGGTCGCGGCGGGGCGCCTCTCGGTGCGACTGCTCAACCACCTCGTGCAGGCCGAGGAGGGCTTCGACTTCGAGGCCGAGTTCAACGCCTTCCTGCGTCAGGCCGAGCGGGTCGCGTTCGGCCCGTCGACGGCCGCCATCCTCGAGGAGGCGGCCTCCCGCGACATCCCCTTCATCCGGCTCAACTCCGCCTCCCTCGTCCAGCTCGGTCAGGGCGTGCACGCCCAGCGCATCCGGGCGACGATGACCTCCCGCACCGGCGCCCTCGCGGTCGACATCGCCGGCGACAAGGACCTCACCGCCAAGCTGCTCGGCTCCGCGGGGCTCCCCGTGCCGAAGCAGGAGGCGACCCGGACCCTGCGCGGCACGCTCGACGCCGCCCGACGCATCGGCTACCCCGTTGTGGTCAAGCCGCTCGACGGCAACCACGGGCGCGGCGTCTGCCTCAACCTCCAGAACGCCGAGGAGGTCGAGAAGGCCTACGACGTCGCCAAGGCCGAGTCACGCCGCGGCACCCTCGTCGTCGAGTCCTTCATCACGGGGCGCGACTACCGCTGCCTCATCGTCGGGGGCCGGATGCAGGCCATCGCCGAGCGCGTCCCCGCCCACGTCGTCGGCGACGGGACCCACACGGTCGCCGAGCTCGTGGAGATCACCAACGCCGATCCGCGCCGCGGCGTCGGCCACGAGAAGGTGCTGACGAAGATCAAGGTCGACGCCGGAGCGCTCGAGCTGCTCTCCGACCAGGGCCACTCCCTCGACTCCGTGCCGCCCGAGGGCGAGATGGTCAAGCTCGCGCTGACCGGCAACATGTCGACCGGCGGCATCTCGATCGACCGCACCTTCGACGCCCACCCCGACAACGTCGAGATCGCCGAGGAGGCGGCCCGGATGGTCGGGCTCGACGTCGCCGGCATCGACTTCATCTGCCCCGACATCACCTATCCCGTCCGCGAGACGGGTGGCGCGATCTGCGAGGTCAACGCGGCCCCCGGCTTCCGGATGCACACCCACCCCACCGTGGGTGAGCCGCAGTTCATCGCCAAGCCGGTCGTCGACCTGCTCTTCCCGCCCGGCTCGCAGTCACGCGTGCCGATCGTCGCCGTGACCGGCACCAACGGCAAGACGACGACCTCGCGGATGATCGCGCACATCTTCAAGGGACTCGGTCGCAAGGTCGGGATGACCTCGACCGACGGCGTCGTCATCGACGAGCGGCTCGTCATCAAGGCCGACGCGTCCGGTCCGCGCTCGGCGCGGATGGTGCTGCAGAATCCGCGCGTCGACTTCGCCGTGATGGAGGTCGCCCGTGGCGGCATCCTGCGCGAAGGTCTCGGTTATGACCGCAACGACATCGCCGTCGTGACCAACGTCGCGCCGGACCACCTGGGGCTCAAGGGGATCGACACCTTGCGCCAGCTCGCCGACGTCAAGGCGGTCATCGTCGAAGCGGTCCCGCGCAACGGCTTCGCGGTGCTCAACGCCGACGACCCCAACGTCCGCAACATGCGGCGACGCTGCTCCGGCAGCATCATCTGGTTCTCCATGGCCGAGCCCGGCAGCGAGATCCGCGACTTCGTCGACGACCACTGCCGACGCGGTGGACGGGCCGTCGTGCTCGAGCCGAGCGAGCGCGGCGAGATGATCGTCATCCGCCACGGCCGGCGCAGCATGCAGCTCGCCTGGACCCACCTGCTGCCCGCGACCTTCGGGGGCGCGGCTCGCTTCAACGTCGCCAACGCCCTTGCCGCCACGGGAGCCGCCTTCGCGGCGGACGCACCCCTGCACGACATCCGGCAGGGGCTGCGCACCTTCGCGACGACGTACTACCTCTCCCCCGGCCGCCTCAACCTCGTCAAGGTCAACAACGCCGAGGTCTTCGTCGACTACTGCCACAACGCGGCCGGCATGAAGGAGCTCGGCGCCTTCGTCGACCGCTACGCGGCGCAGAAGGAGGGCGAGTCCGACTTCGGCCGGAGCTCGCGCATCGGCATGATCGGGGCGGCGGGCGACCGCCGCGACGACGACATGCGCGAGTTCGGCGCCGTCGCCGCGCTCCACTTCGACGTCCTCGTCATTCGCGAGGACGAGCGCCTGAGGGGCCGAAAGGCGGGCGAGACGGCCGAGCTCGTCGCCGAGGGCGCCCGCGCCGCCATGCGCGACGGCGCGCGCTGCCGCCAGGTCGAGATCGTCCTCGACGAGCTCGACGCGACCCGGCACGTGCTCGCCCGGACCAACCCCGGCGACCTCGTCGTCATGTGTGTCGACCAGCACGCGATGGTCGTCGCCGAGCTCGAGGAGCGCACCAAGCACGCGCAGGCCGGCGCCCGCCTCGGCGAGCCCGGCAGCGGGACGAGCGACCCCGACCTCGACCCGAGCACCCTCACGGTGTCCGCTGAGGCCGAGGGCGCCGAGGCCGACACCGAGGCCTTCGCCACCACCCCCGAGCTGGCGGACGACACCGCCATCTGACCCCCGCCCCCCCACTCGAGTGGGCACTTTCACCCGTCGAGTGGGCACTTTCACCCGCGGCCGCGTGGGTGAAACTGCGCACTCGACGAGGCGCGGGGCCCCCGGGGGGATCAGGTGTGGGACGAGCGGTATGGGTGGAGCCGGTTTCGGGGGTGGCTCACGTCTCGTGGGTGCTGGGCGCGGGAGCGAGCTGGTCGGCATACGCGAGCAGGGACGTGCGGTAGGTCTGGCTGTCGACGTCCGTCGTCGCGTCGAGCGTCGCCCGGATGAGGTCTGCCACGGCCTGCCGCTCCCGGCCGAGGTCGGCCTGGACGAGGGCCCGGAACACGAGGGCGGCCGTGTGGTGCGGGCGCGCCTCGAGCACCTCGGCGATGAGGGGCTCGGCCTCGCCCACCCGACCGACCGCACGCAGGCTCGAGGCGAGCTGGAGCTGGGCACGGTGGCGGTGCGGCTCCTTGAGCCCGGCGGCGAGCGCCTCCTCGTAGAGCCCGATCGCCTCGGGCTCCTCACCGGCGGCGTCGAGGGCGCCTGCGAGCTCGTGGAGCAGCCTCGGGTCGCCGGGGCGGCTCGCGGAGAGCTCACGAGCCGCCGCGACCCGGGCCTCGTCGGTCTCGAGCTCCCACAACGCGGTGATCTCGGCCTCGAGCTCGTGCTCGCCGCGGGCGGCGACGACCTTGCGGCGGATCGCCTTCGCGTCATCGGGCGACCCGCCCCGGGCCCGGATCCACCCGTCGACCTCGGTGCGCTCGGCGTGGCACATGAGCGCCACGACGTCACCGTCGTGGGCGTGCTCGACGAGCGGCACGAGCGAGGCCAGCTCGCTGTCGTAGCCCGGCACGTCGTAGGCGCCGGCGTGAGCCAAACCCACGCGGAAGAGGTCGAGCAGCTCCTCGGGGTCGCGGCCGCGCAGGTAGTGGCGGGCGTACTTCACGGCGACCTCGTCGGCCTCACGGCCGGCGATCTCGCCCATCGCCACGATGGCGTCGTCGGTGCGGTCGCCGGCACACCCTAGGCCCAGGCGCACCGCGCCTCCGGGCGCGGTCAGGCCCCGAGAGACCTCGAGCAGCGCCTCGAGCCCGGCCTCGTTGTGCGCCATGTCCATGATCACCGTGGCGCGGCCCCCGGCGGCGAGCGGGACGGAGTAGGTGTTGAGCCGACCCCAGTTGTGCTCCGGATCGGGGGCGAAGGTGCGCAGCCCCTCGACGACGGCCGAGCGCGGGACCCCGAGACCGAGGGCGCCGGCCGCACCGGCGAGCGCGTTGGCGATGTTGTTGGCCGAGAGGCCGCTCAGGGTCATCGGCACGTCGACGATCCGCACGAGGCGGTCGGGGTCGCCATTGGGCGAGAGCACCACGATCTCGTCGTCGATGACGGTGATGCCGCGGCCGCCCATGTTGATCGACTCCCACAGGGCCGGGGAGGACGCGTCGAGGCTGAACACCCACGGCTTGGCCGAGATGCCCTGGCGCATCGCCCACACGCGGGGGTCGTCGCCGTTGAGCACGACCCAGCCCTCGGGTTTGGTCACCGTCGTGACGATGGCCTTGACCTCCGCGAGCTGGTCGAGGGTGTCGATCCCCTGCAGGCCGAGGTGGTCGGCGCTGACGTTGGTGACGACGCTGACGTCGTTGGCCGTGACCCCCATGCCGCGCAGCAGCATGCCGCCGCGCGCGGTCTCGAGGATGCCGATGTCGAGGCCCGGGGTCTCGAGGACGCCGCGCGCGCCGGCCGGGCCGGAGAAGTCGCCCTCCTCCTTCGTCTCGCCCATCACGACGACGCCGTCGGTGGAGCTCCACGCGGTCGTCAGGCCCGCCGTCATGCACATGTGCGCCATCAGGCGGGTCGTCGTCGTCTTGCCGTTGGTGCCCGTGACCGAGGCCACCGGCACGCTCGGGGTGATCACTGTCGGACCGGGCCCGTCCGGCGCGAGCAGCACCGCCTCGGCGGCCGCGCCGATCACGTCGTCGACCGACCGGGTCGCGTCGAGCAGGCCGATCATGATCTCGCCGAGCTGCTCACCGGCCAGGCGACCCTTCGTCCGGTGCGCCCACGGGAAGGCGATGATGACGTCGGACGGGGTGGCTCCCGCGCGCACCCGCACGCCGAGCCGGCCGACACCGATCTCGGCGCCGAGGCGACGGGTCACCGTGCGGAGCAGACGCATGACGAAGCGCTGGCGCAGTGCCGTCCCCCGCTTGCCGGGACGGACCGCGCGCATGCCGAGCCGGGCGCCGAGCCGCTCCGCGTCGGTGCGTCGCATGCCGAGGTAACCGGAGAGACACAGGCTGACCTTGATGGCGGGGCGCGCGAAGTAGAGGTTGGGTCCGTCGAGGACCCGCACCTCCTCAACGGTCACGTCGGGAAGGCGGGCGTCGCGACCGGCGTCAGGCATGGCAGGACTCTAGCGACCTGCGCGATCTCCTGACGACGCCTACTGGCCCATGGCGTGGACCCCACCGTCGACGTGGACGATCTCGCCCGTCGTCGCGGGGAACCAGTCGGACAGCAGGGCCGCACAGGCCTTCGCCGCCGGTACGGGGTCGTTGACGTCCCAGCCCAGCGGCGCGCGGTCGTCCCACGTCTCCTCGAACTTCTCGAAGCCCGGGATCGACTTGGCCGCGGTCGTCCGGACGGGCCCGGCGGCCACGAGGTTGCAGCGCACGCCCTTCGGCCCGAGGTCACGCGCGAGGTAGCGGCTCGTCGACTCGAACGCCGCCTTCGCGACACCCATCCAGTCGTAGACCGGCCAGGCGAACTTGGCGTCGAAGGTGAGCCCGACGACGCTGCCGCCCGGCGCCATCAGCGGCAGGGCGGCGACGGAGAGGGACTTGAGGCTGTAGGCGGAGGCGTGCAGCGCCGTCGAGACGTCCTCCCACGTGCCCTCCATGAAGTTGAACGCCCCCTGCGGCGCGAACCCGATGGAGTGCAGCACCCCGTCGACCCGGTCGACGTGCTCGCCGAGCCGCTCGGCGAGGCTGTCGAGGTGCTCCTGGTTGGTCACGTCGAGCTCGACGACGGGCGGCGTGCTGGGCAGCCGCTTCGCGATCGTCGAGGTGATCTTCATCGTCCGCCCGAACGAGGTGAGCACGACGTTGGCGCCCTCCTGCTGCGCGAGCTTCGCGACGTGGAACGCGATCGAGCTGTCCATCAGGACACCGGTGACGAGCAGGTTCTTGCCTTCGAGGATTCCCATGGGTGCGAACTTTCTCCTGTGGTGTGTCCGTAACGGGCTGGGCGAGGTGGTGAGGTCGAGCGGGTGCGGGGTGGGCGGCATACCCCGTCGGTATGCCGCTGGGCCGGCTGGGAGGTCAGCTCCCTCAGTGCCCCATGCCGAGGCCACCGTCGACGGGGATGACCGCGCCGGTGATGTAGGCCGCCTCCTCGCTCGCGACGAAGCGGACGACGGCGGCCACCTCCTCGGGTGTCGCGAAGCGGCCGGCGGGGATGCTGGCGAGGTAGGCCTTCTTCTGGTCCTCGGGCAGGACGGCCGTCATCTCGGTGTCGATGAAGCCGGGCGCGACGACGTTGGCGGTGATCCCGCGGCCGCCGAGCTCACGGCTGATCGAGCGCGCGAGGCCGACGAGGCCCGACTTCGAGGCGGAGTAGTTCGTCTGGCCGGGCGCCCCGTAGAGGCCGACGACGCTGGAGATGAGGACGATCCGGCCCTTGCGCTTGCGGATCATCCCCTTGACGGCGCGGCGGGCGCACCGGAAGGCGCCGGTGAGGTTGGTGTCGATGACGCTGCCGAAGTCGTCGTCGCTCATCCGCATCAGGAGGGTGTCCTTGGTGATGCCGGCATTGGCGACGAGCACGTCGACCGGCCCGCCGAAGATCTCCTCGGCGTCGGTGAAGGCGGCGTCCACGGAGGCCGTGTCCGTGACCTCGGCCGTGACGCCGCGCAGCCCCTCGGGGGGCTGACCGGAGCGGTGGGTGATGACGACGTTGTCTCCGCCGTCCTGGAAGGCGCGGGCGATGGCGAGGCCGATCCCCCGGTTGCCGCCCGTGACCAGCACGTTGCGTGGCTCGCTCGCTGACACCAGTGCTCCTGCTCCCGCGTGACGTCGACCACGTCGTTCGCGCTCGTTCGCTGTCGTTGACCACCGGTCGGGACCGGTCGCGGCGACCCCTCGCGGCTGTGTGCCGCGGCGGGGCGCCTGCGGAGAAACCTAACGGACTACCGCTCGGTACATGGAAGCGCGGACTCGCTTACAGTGGACAGATGGGACCAGCCAAGCAGGCGCCCGTGGTGCACACCGTCACCTCGGCTCAGACGTCGACCACGGATGACCAGAACGGGCGCGTTCGTCGCTACCTCATCATGATGTCGGTCCGCATCGCCCTCTTCGGACTGGTGTTCGTCACCTCGGGCTGGCTGCGCTGGGCCGCCGTCATCGGCGCCGTCCTCATCCCGTACTTCGCCGTCGTCATGGCCAACGCGGTCCGGCCCAGCGAGGTCGGGAAGGTCCAGCCCGTCACGCCGCAGCCGGACCAGACCCGCCGCCTCGGCCGGTGACGTCAGCGCCTGAGCGCGTCTGCAGTGCCAAGGGCTGCCGGCGCGAGGCCGATCACGCCGTCATCTGGCGCAACCCGAAGCTGCACGTCGAGGGTCGGCGGAAGGTGTGGCTCGCGTGCGACGAGCACCGAGCGTCGCTGGCCGACTTCGTCGGTCTCCGTGGCTTCTTGATCGAGGTCGTCGGGGTCGACGACCTCACCGACGCCGACGGCTGATCGCCGAGCTGGTGCCGGTGCGGCGCGTCAGCCGCCGATGGCCGACATCGGCCGGTCGGGCTGCACGAAGTCGGGGTCGCCGATACCGTGGCCGCGCCGCTTGCGCCACATCTCACCGCGGATGAGGCCGAGCAGCTCGTCGTCGGTCGCGCCCTCGCGCATCGGTCCGCGCAGGTCGGTCTCGTTCTCGGAGAAGAGGCAGTTGCGGATCTGTCCGTCGGCCGTGAGCCGCGACCGGTCGCAGGCGGCACAGAAGGGCGCCGTGACGCTCGCGATGATCCCGACGGTGGCCGGGCCGCCGTCGATGAGGAACCGCTCCGCAGGCGCGCTTCCGCGCTCGGCCGCGGGCAGGGGCGTGAGGGTCCAGCGCTCGGAGAGCTTGGCGTGCAGCTCCTCGGAGGTGATCATGTCGGAGCGGTCCCACGCGTGCTGCGCGTCGAGCGGCATCTGCTCGATGAACCGCAGCTCGTAGCCGCGCTCGAGGCACCAGGCGAGCACGTCGGCGACGGACTCGTCGTTGATGCCGCGCATCGCCACCGCGTTGACCTTGACGGGTGTGAGCCCGGCCTCCGCGGCGGCACGCATCCCGGACTCGACGTCGGCGAGCCGGTCGCGGCGGGTCAGCTGGGTGAAGGTGTCGGAGTCGATGGTGTCGAGGCTGACGTTGACCCGGTCGAGGCCGGCGGCGGCGAGGGCGGGCGCGACCCGCTCGAGGCCGACGCCGTTGGTGGTCATGGCGATCCGCGGGCGGGGATCGAGGGCCGCGATGCCAGCCACGAGGTCGACGAGCGAGCGGCGCAGCAGCGGCTCGCCGCCGGTGAGGCGCACCTGGGTGATGCCGTCGCGGACGAAGATGCCGATGAGACGCAGCAGCTCCTCGTCGCTGAGCATCTCGTCCTTGGGCAGCCAGGGCAGGCCCTCGGCCGGCATGCAGTAGGTGCAGCGGAGGTTGCACCGGTCGGTCACCGACACCCTGAGGTCACGCGCGGCCCGGCCGAACTGGTCGGCCAGCCCGGAGGGACGCACTGCGGGCATGGGGAGGCGTGTCATGTGTCCCACTGTAAGGCGGGTAGCGTCGTGTCGTGCTTCGGCTCCTCTTCACTCGTCGATGGCTGCTCGGGACCCTCGCCGCGGTCGCCTTCGCCGTCGCCTGCTTCTACCTCGGTCAGTGGCAGTGGGGACGCCACGTCGAGCAGCGGGCCAAGGTGGCGGCCATCCGCACGAACTACGACGCGAAACCGGTGCCCCTCGCCGACGCCCTCGCTGCCGGACCGCTCACGCTCGAGCGCCAGTGGACCCGCGTGACCTTCAGCGGGATGTATGCCGCTGGGCGCGATCTTTTCGTCCGCAACCGCACCATCGACCAGACGGTCGGCCTCGAGGTGCTCACCCCGTTCATGACGGACGGCCGGGTGCTGCTCCTCGACCGGGGCTGGGTGCCCAACGCCGACGACGCGGGGACCGTGCCGCCCGTCGACCCGCCCGTGAGCGGCCCGGTGACGGTGACCGGCTGGCTGCGCAGCGGGGAGCCCAACCTCAACCGGGACCTGCCGCTCCCCCAGCTGGCCAGCATCAGCACCGCGGTCGCGCGGTCGAGCATCCCCGAGCTCTCGCCGCTCGACCTCTATGTCGTGGTCGGCTCGCAGGCACCCGAGCCGGACCCGGGGGGGCACCCGCTGACCGCTTTGGCACGACCGGAGGAGGACCTCGGGCCGCACCAGGCCTACGCCTACCAGTGGTGGCTGTTCATGCCCGGTGGGATCGGCTTCGTCTTCTGGGCCCTGCGGCGTGAGGCGCAGGGCGTGCGCGCTACGGAGGCGGACGCGGAGGTGACGGCCGCCGGCTTCGGAGACGATCCCTTGGGCCGCGACGGGCAACCGTGGCCGGACGACACCGGGTCCCCCGCCGCCGTCCTCGTCGCCCGGAGGCCGAAGAAGGCCAAGAAGGTGCGGATCTGGGACGAGGAGGACGACTAGCCCGGTCTCGAGTCTCCGCAGCCACGACCATCATCGATGTCGGTGGTCGCTCGTAGTGTTGTTTCATGGCCAGCAGGGGTGCGGTGATCGAGGAGCTTCGGCAGCGGCTTGCCGATCTCGAGTCACGCCAGCACGCCACGGGAGCCGGTGAGCGGGCCGGTGAGCGGGCCGGTGAGCAGGGGTGTGAGCAGGTGAGTGAGGGGGAGAACCCCGATGCCCGGCTGGCTCCGACCGTGTCGTTCCTGACCCAGGTCATCGAGGCCTGGCGGGCGCCCTTGTCCTGCTGCGCCGAGGACGACCTGATCGAGGCCGTCGACCGGCTCGGAGCGCTCCAGCAGGCCAAGGAAGCGATGCTCCTGCGGGTCGTGACCGAGCTCGAGTCGCGCGGCGTGCCCTCCCCGGGCGGGTTGTCGCGGGTCGACTGGCTGCGGTCGCTGGACCCGACGCTGACCGCGGCCGCTGCCCGAGCCATCGTCGTCACCGCGGCGGCGCTCACCGCGACCTGCTGGCGGGGTCTGGGTGAGGACCTCGCCGAGGAGAAGGTCACCGTGGGCAAGGCGGCCCAGGTCATCGAGCTGCACGCCCGGCTGGCGAAGGTCGCGGACCCGGCCGACCTCGAGCAGGCCGTGGACCGGCTCCTCGCGCGAGCCCGGTCGCTGCGCCCGGAGGAGCTGGCCCGGGCGTGTCGCCTCGAGGCCGACCAGCTCACCCCGCCGAAGGACCTGGACCGGCTCGACGCGGCGCGGGCCAGCGCCCGCGGGCTGTGGTTCTCCCGACCCAACCACACGGGCATGGTCAACCTCACCGGCGTGCTCGACCCCGAAGGCGCCGCGGTCCTGCGCTCGGCCATCGACCCGCTCGCCGCCCCCGCCCCGCTCACTGACCAGCACGGCCACCTCATCGAGCCCGACCCGCGCCCCGCGCACCAACGCCGCGCCGACGCCCTGGTCGAGATCGTGGCCCGCGGCGTCTCCGCGCCCGGCGCCGCCCCGACCACCGACAAGGCCAAGATCGTCGTCACCATCGACCACAAGGCCCTCCAGGACGCCTTGTGCGGCCTGGGCGCCAGCTCGGGCGGCAGCGGCGGAACGAAGGCCGGCCGCGCAGGAGGGCGTGCCACGGCAGGCGGGGTCTGCCAGTCAGGGGAAGTCCTCTCACCCGCGACCGCGCGCCGCCTCGCCTGCGACGCAGAGATCATCCCCGTCGTGCTCGGATCTGAGAGCCAGCCACTGGACGTCGGCCGGTCTCGTCGGTTGGTGACCCCGGCGATCCGCACCGCACTGTGGCTGCGCGACCGCGGCTGCACCTTCCCCGGCTGCACCGCTCCCGCGACCTGGACCGACGCCCACCACGTGACCCACTGGGCGGACGGCGGCGTCACCGCCCTGAGCAACCTCGCACTGCTCTGCCGACGCCACCACTCCCACGTCCACCAACGCCACCTCACCGCCACCATCACCCCGGCCGCAGTCACGTGGCACACCTGGCAGCAGTGGCACGGCGCTTTCGCCCGCCGCGCGGATCAGACCGACGTGTCGCGGCACACCGACGCGTCGGGCCACACCGACACGAGATCGACAACCTCGCGCTCGGCGGACTGTGGACGCCGGCTGGCACGTGGCGATGCAGTCACCGTGGACTCAGGTCTGAGACGGATGCCCCGGCGGGCGCCGAGCGGTAGCCCAGCGGCAGGCCCCCACACCACCGCAAGGCACTCGCAAGGACCTGCCGTAACTCGCGACCTGCCCCGCCCCGACGAGGGAACATCGACGCCAGGGCCGGGCCGAATGCCGCGCGGCTGCTCTGCGCCCGCTCGCCCACGGAGTCCGGCCATCACCGGACGACCGGCGTACCCGCAGCAGGTCGTGGGCGCAGTCGAGCGAACCGAGTCGGGGTCCAATCCTGGTCGCGCGACGGCGGGTGGCGACCCGCGGCCAGGTCCGCGTGACGCCTGGGCCAGGTGTTCGGCACGAGCCAGGGCGAGCCGAAGTCCACCCCGCGGTGCCCGCCAGGCGCCGGCGGCGGCAGCAGCGCCAACGCCAGGGCCGGCGTCAGCGGCAGCGCCAGGGCCGGCGTGCGACTGGCTCGACGGCCCGACCGTCGGGACTCGACGAGCGCGCCTACAGGTCAGGTCTCGACGAGCGCGTCGACGTCCTCACGGAACTGCGTGGCATGCAGGTCCGCGTAGAGACCACCCGAAGCCAGCAGCTCGGAGTGGCGCCCGGTCTGGGTCACCCTGCCGTGGTCGAGCACGACGATGAGGTCGGCCTGACGGATCGTCGAGAGCCGGTGCGCGATGACGATCGAGGTGCGGCCAGTCAGGGCCGCGTCGAGGGCCCGCTGCACGGCCACCTCGGACTCGGAGTCGAGGTGGGCGGTCGCCTCGTCGAGGATGACGACGTCGGGAGCCTTGAGCAGCAGCCGGGCGATGGCGAGCCGCTGCTTCTCTCCACCGCTGAGACGGTGGCCGCGGTCGCCCACGACGGTGTCGAGCCCCTCGGGCAGCTCGTCGATGAGCGGCATGATCTGCGCCGCTCGCAGGGCGTCCTCGATCTGGGTCTCGGTGGCCTCGGGGCGGGCATAGAGCAGGTTGGCCCGGATCGTGTCGTGGAAGAGGTGGGCGTCCTGGGTGACGACGCCGACCCGGTCACGCAGGGAGTCGGTCGAGGCTCCACGCAGGTCGACGCCACCGATCCGGACGACGCCCTCGGTCGGGTCATAGAGCCGGGAGATGAGCGACGTGAGGGTCGTCTTGCCGGCACCGGAGGGACCAACGAGGGCGATGAGCTGCCCCGGGCGGGCCTCCATCGAGATGTCGTGCAGCACCGGACCGCCGGCTTTGCGGTCACCGGTCGACATCGACTCGAGCGAGGCCAGCGAGACCTGGTCGGCGGACGGGTAGCGGAAGGAGACGCCCTCGAGCTGGACCCCCAGCGGACCGTCGGGAAGCGGCACCGCGTCGGGTGACTCGGCCACGAGCGGCTCGAGGTCGAGCACCTCGAAAACCCGCTCGAAGGAGATGAGCGCCGTCATGATGTCGACGCGCACGTTGGACAGCGAGGTGAGCGGACCGTAGAGACGGGCCAGCAGGGCGGTGAGGGCGAGCAGGGTGCCGACCGTCAGTGTCCCGGTCACAGCCATGACGCCGCCGAAGCCGTAGATCATGGCCGTGGCGAGCGCAGCGACGAGCGTGAGGGAGGCCATGAAGATCGACCGGTTGAGCGAGATCTGGACACCGATGTCGCGGACCCGGCCGGCCCGCTCTGCGTACTCCGCCTGCTCACGCGACGGCACGCCGAAGAGCTTGACGAGCAGGGCGCCGGCGACGTTGAAGCGCTCGGTCATCCGGGTGCCCATGTCGGCGTTGAGCACCATCTGCCGTGAGGCGAGGCTGGCGAGTCGTCGCCCCATCACCTTGGCGGGAACGATGAACAGCGGCACGAGCAGGAGCGACCCGAGGGTCAGCTGCCACGACAGCGCGACCATCGCTCCGATGACGAGCGCGACCGAGACGATGTTGCTCACGACGTTGGACAGCACCGACGTGAAAGCCTGCTGGGCGCCGATCACGTCGTTGTTGAGCCGAGAGACGAGCGAGCCGGTCTGCGCCCGGGTGAAGAACGCGATCGGCTGCTTGAGCACGTGCCCGAAGACCTCGGTGCGCAGGTCGTTGATCAGCCCCTCGCCAATGACGGACGAGTACCACCGCGAGACCACCGTGAGCACGGTGTCCGCGACGGCGATGAGGGCCACGATGAGCGCCAGCCGGATCACGACGCCCGAGTCCTTGGGGATGACGCCGTTGTCGACGAGCTGCTTGAGCAGCAGCGGCACGGCCACGACGAGGAGGCTGTCGAGGACCACCACGACGAGGAAGGCGATGATCGCCTTCCGGTACGGACCGGCATACGACAGGACGCGTCGACGGGTGCCCGGCGCGAGGCTCTTCTCTGCGACGGACGAGTCGCGTGACATCGACCTCATCGCCATCCACGGTTGCATGCCCACGGTGCGGACCTCCTTGCTCTCCCTCGATCCAACCCCAGGGCACCGACAACGATTCCCTCCCCTGCGGGGTCTCCGCTCGGCGTCTGGGCTCTCGGCCTACCGGCCGCCCGGCCTGCCCTCGTCGAGAGCACGCTCGAGGAGGTCGAGCACGAGGCTCTCACGCTCGACACCCTCCGCGTCGGCCCGGCTCCCGAGTCTCTCGGCGAGGGGGCCGGTCAGCTCGATGCGCAGCTCGACGGTGCGCGGCCGCGGCGAGCGGAAGGCGAGGCCGAGGACGGGCAGCGCGATCGTGCCCACCGCGTCGAGGATCCCGGCCACCCCGAGCCAGCGCCAGAACGCGTCCCCGCCCTCACCCGGGATGGCGCCGTCGGTGAGGACGGAGAGGCAGACCATGACCGCGACGACGGCGATCGCGACGAGGGTCACGGGGAGCGCGACCCGGATGGCGACGTGCGGTCGGCCGAGCAGGAGCAGGAGCAGGTTCGCCTGGGCAAGGCTCGCGCCGAGGATCGCGAGCAGGATGAGCACCTTGCCGGTCAGGTCCTGCGCCTCCGCGGACACCACCACCCAGATGAGCACGAAGGCACAGATCGCTGCCCCGACGCTGACACCGATCCCGACGAAGCCGAGGACGCGGACCGGGCGGCCCACGATCGCGAGGTGACACAGGGCGATGGTGCCGAAGGCAGCGACGGTGAGGGTCGTGAGCAGCACCCGTCCCTGCAGCTGCCCGAACTCGCCGACCAACAAGGCCGCGATCCCGAGAGCCGCGGCCAGGGCGAGGGAGGAAATGATCGCGATGATGGCTGCGCGACGCACGCCACGGACCACTACGGGACCCGGCCCGGCGGAGGGGGCAGGGTCGGAGACGTCGTCTCCTTGCCTCATGACCGCCACCCTATGCAGGCCCGCCTGGCTGGACCGGGCAAACGGTGGAGGAGCGCGTCAGCGCGTCAGCGGCGAGCCGCATACAACGCCTGGAGCAGACCGGTCTGCGCCACCCGCTCGGCCCGCAGCTGCGCCTCCGGGTCGGCGTCGAGAGCCGAGCGCAGCAGCGGCTTGAGCGCTCGCAGGGCCGCGTCCGGCGCGGCGAGCAGCGCGGTCACGAGCGTGTTGGTCGCCGAGTCCAACCCGTCCAGGGGAGCGACGACGTTGGCGAGCCCGATGGCCGCGGCCTCGTCGCCGCTGACGAAGCGCCCCGTCGCACAGATCTCCAGCGCACGGGAGTAGCCGACGAGGTCGACGAGCGGCCGCGTCCCCGCGAGGTCGGGGACCAGGCCGAGGCTCGTCTCGCGCATGGCGAGGCGCGCGTCCGCGGCGACGACCCGCAGGTCGGCGGCGAGCGCAAGCTGCAGGCCGGCACCGATGGCGTGCCCCTGGACGACCGCCACGACGACCGCCGGACACTGCGCCCAGCGCGCGAACCCGTCCTGGTATGCCGCTATCCCCTCCTGCATCCGCTCGGGGCCCTCCGCTGCGAGCGCCGCCATGCTCTCCTCACCGGGGACGCCTGCCGGGCTGAACATCGCGGTGTCGATCCCCGCCGAGAAGGACGGCCCGGCGCCGCGGATCACGACGACCCGCACGGAGTCGGGCACCGCCTCGGCCTCGACCGCGAGAGCGCTCCATAACGACGGGGTCTGGGCGTTGCGACGCGAGGGGTTGTCGAGCGTGAGCGTGCGGACGGGGCCGTCGGTCTCGACGTGCAGGTGCGGGTGGCTCATGCCCGAAGGCTAGCGGCCGGGCTCAGGCAGCAACCGGAGCAGTGACGGCCACCGCCGGGGCACCGACGACGGCGAGCACGCCCCACCCGGTGACCGACGCCGGCTGCACCAGCTCGACCCGGAAGACGCGCGAGCAGGTGAGGCACGACCAGGCCGACGTCGGGTCGGGGAACGGCGTGACGTCATCGCCCGCGCAGAACGGGCAGCTGAGGTAGTGGTCGGTCGGCATGACGACCAGCGTGCCCGGGTCACTCCGAACAATCAATAAGCGTCCATTATGTGATCGAACACTTAGAGTTATGCCCTGGGTCGGGCGAGCCTGCTCAGGCGAGCGAGATGAGGTCGAGGTAGTCCGGACCCCAGAGGTCCTCGACCCCGTCGGGCAGCATGAGGATCCGCTCGGGCTCGAGCGCCTGGACCGCACCCTCGTCGTGGGTGACGAGCACGACGGCGCCCTCGTAGGTCGACAGCGCGCCGAGGATCTCCTCGCGGCTGGCCGGGTCGAGGTTGTTCGTCGGCTCGTCGAGGAGCAGGACGTTCGCCGCGCTGACGACGAGCATGGCCAGCGACAGGCGCGTCTTCTCCCCTCCGGAGAGGACCCCGGCGGGCTTGAGCACGTCGTCGCCGGAGAAGAGGAAGGAGCCGAGCACCTTGCGGACGTCGGTCTCCCCCAGCTCGGGGGCGGAGGTCTTCATGTTCTCCAGGACGGTCCGGTCGACCTCGAGGTTCTCGTGCTCCTGGGCGTAGTAGCCGAGCCGCAGGCCGTGACCCGGCTCGACCTGGCCGGTGTCGGGCGCGTCGACGCCGGCGAGCATCCGCAGCAGCGTCGTCTTGCCCGCACCGTTGAGCCCGAGCACGACGACCCGCGACCCGCGGTCGATGGCGAGGTCGACGTCGGTGAAGACCTCGAGCGAACCGTAGGTCCGCGACAGGCCCGAGGCGCGCAGCGGCGTCTTGCCGCACGCGGCCGGCTTCGGGAAGCGCAACTTGGCCACCTTGTCGACCTGGCGCTCGCCCTCGACGCCGGCGAGGAGCCGCTCGGCGCGCTTGGCCATGTTCTGGGCCGCGGTCGCCTTCGTCGCCTTGGCGCGCATCTTGTCGGCCTGGGCCATCAGGGCGCCGGCCTTCTTCGTCGCGTTGGCCAGCTCGCGGCGGCGGCGCTTCTCGTCGGTCTCGCGGGCCTGGAGGTAGGTCTTCCAGTTGACGTTGTAGACGTCGAGGGCCGAGCGGTTCGCGTCGAGGTGGTAGACCTTGTTGACGACGGCGTCGAGCATCTCCCCGTCGTGGCTGATGATGATGAGCCCGCCCTTGTAGGCGCGCAGGTACTCGCGCAGCCAGGCGATGGAGTCGGCGTCGAGGTGGTTGGTGGGCTCGTCGAGGAGCAGGGTCTCGTTGCCGGAGAAGAGGATCCGCGAGAGCTCGACGCGACGACGCTGACCGCCGGACAGCGTCCCGAGCGGCTGGCCGAGCACGCGCTCGTCGAGCGCGAGCGCGTTGGCGATCGACGCGGCCTCGGACTCAGCGGCATACCCGCCCTGCGCGTCGAACTCGAGCTCGAGGCGCGAGTACTTGCGCATCGCCTTGTCGCGGACCCTCTCATCGTCGCTGCCCATCCGGGCCTCGGCCTCGGAGCGCTGGCGGACGATCTCGTCGAGACCGCGCGCGGAGAGGATGCGGTCGCGGGCGAGCATGTCGAGGTCACCCGTGCGCGGGTCCTGAGGGAGGTAGCCGACGGCGCCGCTGCTCGTGACGGTGCCGGAGGCGGGCTGGCCCTCCCCCGCGAGCACCTTGGTCAGGGTGGTCTTGCCGGCCCCGTTTCGGCCGACGAGGCCGATCCGGTCCCCCGCATCGATGCGGAAGCTCGCATCCTCGACGAGCAGGCGGGCCCCAGCACGGAGCTCGATCCCGGTGGCGACGATCACGGCAGTTCCTCCTCTGGGTGCCGCAGTACGTCAGCGGCCGAATGACCTCTCCATTCTGCCAGCGTCGGAGGGGTGCTCCCGACGCACCGGCCGTCCCACCTCGCGGCCCCGTTACCGCGCCGACCCATCGGTGGGGGACCATTCCTCCATGAATGCGAGCCGCCGTGACCCCGACGCGACGCGTGGGCAGCCCCCGCTGAGCGCCGAGCACGCCCGGCTCGCGGACTCCCCCGGGCACGACGGCGGATGGCGCCTCTGGGGCCCCTACCTCTCCGGGCGGCAGTGGGGGACGGTGCGCGAGGACTACTCGGGCAACGGCAACGCGTGGTCGGAGTTCCCCTTCGACCACGCCGTCTCGCGCGCCTACCGATGGGGTGAGGACGGGCTCGGCGGCATCAGCGACCGCTTCGGGTTCCTCAACTTCGCCGTCTCCCTGTGGAACGGCAAGGACCCGATCCTCAAGGAGCGCCTCTTCGGCCTCACCAACGAGGAGGGCAACCACGGCGAGGACGCCAAGGAGTACTGGTGGGCGCTCGACGGCACGCCCACCCACAGCTGGATGCAGTGGCTCTACCGCTACCCCCAGGCCGAGTTCCCCTACGAGCAGCTGCGCAAGGAGAACGCCGAGCGCACCCGTGACGAGCGGGAGTACGAGCTCGGCGACACGGGGATCCTCGACACCAACGCCTTCTTCGACGTCACCGTCACCTACGCCAAGGCGAGCGAGGACGACATCTGCATCCGGGTCACGGCGACCAACCACGGCCCCGAGGCGGCCCCGCTGCACCTGCTCCCGACGATCTGGCTGCGCAACACGTGGTCGTGGGGCACCGACGACCGGGTCACCGAGCTGCATGAGGTCCGGCGCAACGGCCGCCCGCCCCGCGGCTACCGCGCCGCCGAGGTCAACCACGGCTTCCTCGGTCGCTACGTGCTCGCCGCCGCCGGCGCCCCTGAGGCCCTCTTCTGCGACAACGAGACCAACGCCAGGCACCTCTACGGCGCCGAGGCGCTGGCGAACACGTCGCTCTACCCGAAGGACTCGATCAACGAGCGCGTCGTGCACGGGCGCCGCTCGGCCGTCAACCCCGGCGGCTACGGCAGCAAGTGCTCCTTCTGGTACCGGTGGGACGCCGTCGAGCCCGGGGAGACGGTGACCGTCGACCTGCGCCTGGCCACGACCGACCCGAGCGTCGACCGCTTCGGCCAGCAGTTCGAGGACGTCCTCGCGACCCGGGCGGTCGAGGCCGACGAGTTCTACGAGCACGTCATCCACCCCTCGCTCCCCGACGCGGACCGTCACGTCGCACGCCGGGCGTATGCCGGTCTGCTCTGGGGCAAGCAGCTCTACCGTTACGACGTGGCTCAGTGGATCAAGGGCGACCCGGTCGGGCTCCCGAGCCCGGAGTCGCGCCAGAGGGGCCGCAACGAGCACTGGAAGCACCTCTCGCTGGCCGACGTGATCTCGATGCCGGACGAGTGGGAGTACCCGTGGTTCGCCGCGTGGGACCTCGCCTTCCACACCATCCCGCTCGCGCACGTCGACCCGGAGTTCGCCAAGGAGCAGCTCGTGCTCATGTGTCGCGAGTGGGCGATGCACCCCAACGGCCAGCTCCCGGCATACGAGTGGGAGTTCGGCGACGTCAACCCGCCCGTCCACGCGTGGGCGGCGTGGCACGTCTACCGGATCGACGGCTACCGCGACCGCGAGTTCCTCGTGCGCGTCTTCACCAAGCTGCTGCTCAACTTCGCCTGGTGGGTCAACCGGAAGGACACGACGGGCAGCAACCTCTTCGAGGGCGGCTTCCTCGGGATGGACAACATCGGGCTGTTCAACCGGTCCGCGCCGCTGCCGCCCGGCTTCCGGCTCGAGCAGAGCGATGCGACGAGCTGGATGGCCTTCTACTGCCAGCAGATGCTCAAGATCGCGCTCGAGCTGGCCCGCACCGACAAGGCGTGGGACGACGTCGCGACGAAGTTCCTCGAGCACTTCCTGTCGATCGCGCAGGCGATGCGCCACTTCGGCTCGAGCGACAAGTCGCTGTGGCACGAGGAGGACGGCTTCTACTACGACGTGCTCGTCGCGCCCGACGGCTCGGCGCCCCATATGCGGGTCCGCTCGATGGTCGGGCTGCTGCCCATCCTCGGTGCGACCGAAGTGCCCCCCTGGGTCGTCGAGGAGTGCCCCGACGTGACCCGCAACTTCCGCTGGCTCCAGACGCGCCGACCCGAGCTCGTCAAGCCGATGCTCGTCCGTGACGACGGCAAGATGCTGCTCACCCTCGTGCCACCGAAGCGCCTGCGCCGGCTGCTCGAGCGGATGTTCGACAGCGACGAGTTCCTCTCCCCCTTCGGGATCCGCTCGCTCTCGGCGGCGACCCGCCAGGCGGTCACCGCGACGATCGGACACGAGAGGGTCTCCATCGAGTACGAGCCCGGCGAGTCGCGCACCGGCATGTTCGGCGGCAACTCCAACTGGCGCGGACCGGTCTGGTTCCCCGTCAACGTGCTGCTCGCCGACAAGCTGCGCACCTACGGCCGCTACTTCGGTGACGACTTCACGATCGAGATCCCCACCGGCTCGGGCAACTGGCACACGCTCGACCGGGCCGCCGACGTCATCGACCACGGCCTCACGGCGCTCTTCCGACCGGTCGACGGCCGGCGCCCCTCGGACGGCAAGCGCATCGAGGCCTCCGACGACCCGCTGTGGTCGAGCCACCCGACCTTCTCCGAGTACTTCGACGGCGACACCGGCGAGGGCCTCGGGGCCACCCACCAGACCGGCTGGACCGCGCTCGTCGCCCACCTGCTCAACCCGCGCCTGCCGCCCGACCCGCGCACGATGGGCTGGGGCTGACGGGGGCGCCGGGCTCCGCTCCGGTAGCGTGACCGACCGTGACACCAGCTACTCCCGCCCCCATCACCGTCCGCGACATCTCCGCCGCCGAGCACCTCACGTGGCTGCGGGAGCAGCCGGCGGCGAGCTTCCTCCAGACCCCCGCGTGGGGCGAGGTCAAGCGCGAGTGGCGGCACGAGTCGGTGGGCTGGTTCGAGGGTGAGCAGATGGTCGGCGCGGCGCTCGTGCTCCACCGGGACCTGCCCCGCACGTCGCGGTCGCTCGCCTACGTGCCCGAGGGCCCGTGCATCGACTGGTCCTCCCCGCGCCTGGTCGAGATGCTCCGGGCGCTGCGCGACCACCTCAGGGGCAGGAAGGCCTTCGCGCTGCGGCTCGGGCCCCCCGTCGCGACGCACCGCTGGCGGACCGCGACGATCAAGGCCGCCATCGCGGACGAGGACGTCCGGCGCTACGACGAGGCCACGCCCGACGTCGTCGAGCCCGTCGGCACCGCGGTCGTTGCCCAGCTGAAGCGGCTCGGCTTCCGCCACCTCTCCGCTGACGACGGCTTCACCGCGGGCCAGCCCGAGTACGTCTTCCAGGTCCCGCTCGCCGGGCGCACCGAGGACGAGCTGCTCGCCGGGATGAACCAGCTGTGGCGGCGCAACATCAAGAAGACGGCGAAGAACGGCGTCACGGTCCGCGTCGGCGGCCCCGAGGACATCGCCGCCTTCCACCGCGTCTACGTCGAGACGGCCGAGCGCGACCGCTTCACGCCGCGCGGCCGTGAGTACTTCGACCGGATGTATGCCGCTCTCGCCGCCGAGGACCCCGAGCGGATCCGCGTCTACCTCGCCGAGCACGAGGGCGACGTCCTCGCGGCGACCGTGTGGATCCGGGTCGGTGAGCACGCCTGGTACTCCTACGGCGCCTCGACCGCCGCCAAGCGCGAGCTGCAGGGCTCGACGGCGATCCAGTGGCGGATGATGCGCGACGCGCTCGCGGCCGGCGCCACGACCTACGATCTGCGCGGCATCACCAACACGGTGGCCGCCGACAACCCGCACATCGGGCTGATCCGCTTCAAGGTCGGCACGGGCGGTGAGGCGGTGCGCCTCGCGGGCGAGTGGGACCTCCCGCTCAACCGGGTGCTGTATGCCGCGTTCTCCCTCTACATGAAGCGGCGCTGACCGTGGCCGTGGTCCTGGACGTCGACGGTGCCCGCTGGCGCGCCGCGCTCGACGAGGCGGCGGGTGCGCGGCCCGGAGTCGTGCCGGTCATCAAGGGCAACGGCTACGGCTTCGGCCGAGACCTGCTCTGCGCCGAGGCGACCCGGCTCGGCGCCGACCTCATCGCGATCGGCACGTATGCCGAGCTGCCCTCCGCGCTGGCGGCATTCGGTGGCGACGTGCTCGTGATGGAGCCGTTCCGGGCACCGCTCCACGCCGGAGCGGCCGACCTCGGCAGCGGCCGAGCCGTCCACACGGTGACCTCGCGCCCCGACCTCGACCGGCTGCGCGAGGTCGTGCCCGCGGCCCGGGTCGTCATCGAGGCCCTCACCTCGATGAACCGCTTCGGCGCGCCCGTCGAGCAGGTCGGCGATCTCGTCGCGGCCGCGGGGGCGACCGCTGTCACCCTGCACCTGCCGCTCGGCACCGGCCACCTCGAGGAGATCGAGCGCTTCGTCACCGCGGTCCCCGGCGCCCGCGACTGGTACGTCTCCCACGTCTCGACCGCGGAGCTGAGGACCCTGCGGGGCCGCCACCCCGAGCGGACCTTCCGGCCCCGGGTCGGCACCGACCTGTGGTTCGCCGACCCGACGGCATACCAGGCCCGCGCCGACGTGCTCGACGTGCGGGCCGTGCCCAAGGGGTCTCGGGCCGGCTACCGCCAGCGTCCACTGCCCTCGGGGCACGTCGTGGTCGTCAGCGGCGGCACCTCGCACGGGGTGGCCATGGAGGCGCCCGCGCCGGCGCAGACTGCCCGCGCCCGGGGCATCGCCGTGGCCGAGGGGGTCCTCGAGGCCGCTCACCGGGTGCGCTCCCCCTTCACCATCGGCGGCACGATGCCGCGTTTCGTCGAGCCGCCCCACATGCAGTGCAGCCTGCTCGCCCTCCCGGCAGGTGTTGCACCGCCCAAGGTCGGCGACTCGGTGCCGGTGCGGTTGCGGCTGACGACCGCTTATGTCGACGCTGTCGTCGTGCGCTGAGGGGGTCGCGGCAGATTAGGGTGACGTCGTGAGTTTCAACGACAGCGCCCAGCTCGACACCTCCCAGGTCCAGAGCGGCGGTAGTGGCGGCGGGGGCTTTGGCGGCGGGGGCCTCGGTGGGGGCCGACGCGGGGGCGGGGGCGGGCTGCCCGGTGGTCTGCAGGTCGGTGGCGGCATCGGCGGGCTCATCGTCCTCGTCCTCATGCTCGTCTTCGGCGGCAACGTCCTCGGTGGCGGCAGCGGCGGCTCCGGCGCGAGCGGCGGGCTGCCCTCCCAGCAGCTGCAGACCGACCAGGTCGCGGCGGCCGGGCAGGTGCCGGGCTCGGCCTTCGCCGCCTGCAAGACCGGGGCCGATGCGAACCGTGACGACGTCTGCCTCATCGTGGCGACCGTCAACAGCGTGCAGGACTACTGGACCACGACGCTGCCCAAGTACGACATGAGATACACCGACGCGACGACGGTCATCTACCAGGGCCAGACCCAGTCGGGTTGTGGCACCGCCAGCGCCCAGGTCGGCCCGTTCTACTGCCCGCTCGACAAGAAGGTGTACGTCGACGCGGCCTTCTTCTCCGAGCTGCAGGACCGCTTCGGCGCCGACGGCGGACAGCTCGCGAAGGAGTACGTCATCGCCCACGAGTACGGCCACCACATCCAGGACATCCTCGGTCTGCTCGGCCGCGCACAGCAGGACCCTCAGGGCGCCAACTCCGGAGCCGTCCGGGTGGAGCTGATGGCCGACTGCCTCGCCGGCACGTGGGTCGCCCACGCCACGGAGACGACGGACGCGAACGGCACGGCCCTGCTCAAGCCGATCACCGACGCCGACATCACGTCGGCCCTCACCGCCGCGTCGGCCGTCGGCGACGACCGCATCCAGAAGGCGTCCACGGGCAGGGTCACTCCCGAGAGCTGGACCCACGGCTCCTCGACCGCGCGGATGAAGTGGTTCAAGCAGGGCTACGACACCGGCGACATCAACCAGTGCAACACCTTCGGCGTCGACAAGGTCGTCTGACCGGAGCGAGCGACCAGCGACGCGCCGCTTCTCCCGAGTCCCGCGGAGCGCCGTGGCAACCCCGTGATCACGCCAGTCGGGAGAAGCTCATCCACGGCTCCCCATGACTCATTCGAGATACTGTCTGCCGGGCAATCGGTTTCGGTCCTTGGAGGACGCGTGTGGAACAAGGTGGCCGGGTTCGTGATCGCCTCCGCGCTGCTGGTGCTCAGCGGCTGCGGAGCCGGGGAGCCCTCCGCGCCGGCCACTTTCGCCACGGTGACGCCGGCGAAGGTGTCCAAGCTGCTGGTGTTCGTCGTCGAGAACCACTCCCTGGACCAGATGCGTGCAGCGATGCCCTACACGGCGGCGCTGGGGAAGGAGTTCGCTGTCGCGACGAACTACCGTGCGCTGACGCACCCCTCGCTGCCCAACTATCTGGCGATGACCGGCGGCAGCACGTTCGGCGTTAACGATGATGACCCGCCCTCCAGCCACACGACCCACCAACCGTCGGTGTTCGGCCAGGCGCTGTCGCTGGGCAGGACGGCAAAGGTGTATGCCGAAGGAATGCCCGGAAACTGCGCGGCGGAGGACTCCGGGCAGTACGTCGTCAAGCACAACCCGTGGGCCTACTACCTCGGCGAGCGATCCTCCTGCGCTCGGTACGACGTGCCGGTCACCGAGCTGAGGGAGGATGCCGCCGACGGGCGGCTGCCCAACGCCGGCATGGTGATCCCGGATCTGTGCAACGACGCCCACAACTGCGATCTCTCGGTCGCGGATCATTGGCTCCGGGCTGAGATCGAGGCGGTGATGGCCGGTCCGGACTGGCTCGCCGGGCGTCTCGCTCTCGTGGTCACCGCCGACGAGGATGATCACCAGCAGAACAACCTCGTCCTGACCACCGTGGCCCACCCGTCCCTGCACGGCGCCGTCGTCGCCACGCCGCTGACCCACTACTCGCTCGCGCGTCTCTACAGCGAGATCCTCGCCGCGGCGCCGCTCGGCGAGGCGGCCGCCGCTCCCTCCATGGCCACGGCATTCGGACTGGATGTCGCAGGCCGTTGACCCCACCGCAGTGGGTGGGTGCTGCCGGTTGTCCTGCTGCATACGGCAACCCGCGCGTTCATCGGCTGGCTCGGGACCAGCTGTGGCTTGCTGAACATGGTGACGTGGTTCGTGACCGAGCCCGCGCGCTGGTGGATGGGGATTCTGCAGGTGCCGTTGCTGGTCCGTTGCCGCCTTCCTCACGTTCACCTCTTGGCGAGAGCCGCCATCGAACTCGCGCACGGGTGGAGCACGTTGGTCCCTTCGCGGCTGTTGGACGCAGGTCGACTCCCACCGCTCGGTGCAGGGGCGCGCCGATAGCCTCGTCGGATGGAGTACGTGTTCCCCCCGAAGCTGCGGCCCGGTTCTCATGTTCGTGTGGTGGCCCCGGCACGTTCGCGCGCGATGATCACCGCAGGCAACGACAACGCCATCGTCGCGCAGCGGCACCTTGGCGACCTCGGGCTGCGCATCTCCTACGGCGAGCACGTGGACGAACGTGACCGCTATGACTCGTCCTCGATCGCGTCTCGTGTCGCCGACCTGCACACTGCATACGCCGATCGGTCCGTCGACGCTCTCCTGACGGTCATCGGCGGCTTCAACAGCAACGAGCTGCTGCCTCACCTGGACTTCGACCTCATCGGCGACAACCCCAAGATCCTGTGTGGGTACTCCGACATCACCGCGCTGCAGAACGCCATCACCGCCACGACGGGGGTCGTCACGTACTCCGGGCCGCACTGGTCGACCTTCGGGATGCGCGACCTCGGTGAGCGCACTCGTGAGTGGTTCCGTCAGACCCTCATGAGTAACGCCCCGGTCCTCGTCGAGCCGGGCACCTGGTTCACCGACGACTCGTGGTTCCTCGACCAGGCCAACCGCACCCAGTTGCCTACCGACGGCTGGTGGGTCCTGCACCCCGGTCAGGCCGAGGGCCGCATCGTCGGCGGGAACCTGTGCACCCTCAACCTGCTCCAGGGCACTTCCTACATGCCGTCGATCGCTGACACGGTCCTGTTCGTGGAAGATGACGAGATCAGCAACCCCGTCGAGTTCCGCCGCGACATCCACTCCCTGATGCAGCAGCCCGGAGCCGAGACCGTACGCGCTCTGGTCATCGGACGATTCCAGCAAGCCAGCGAGGTCTCTCGCGAGGACCTCCGGGTGCTCGTCGCGGACATCCCCAGCCTGAGCGGAAAGCCGGTTCTCGCCAACGTCGACTTCGGTCACACCAACCCCGTCATGACCTTCCCGATCGGCGGGACAGTGCAGGTCCTCGCAACCGAGAACCCTCGGCTCACCGTGACCCAGCACTGACCACCGCCCGTCCGGGCACTCGCGACCGTGGTCGCGTCCGTCGCGGGATGGGATGCGTCGTCGATCTTCATTGCTCTCTCCCTCGCTGATGAGTCCGATCTCGGGGCGTGTGGCCGTCCCGAGCGGCAGCGCCGACACCGGCGCTGAAGCCCGGGGCTCGCCCGCCGGCCGGAGGGTGCATCTGGTCCACGGGGAGGCCGGCGAGCCCGAGGAGCCAAGCGATGACGGAGTTGGAGTTCCACATCTCCCCCAGACCCAGCTCGTCGCGGCCCCAGGTGAGCGCCGGGACGCCGGGGACGAGGTCGAGGACATGCCGAGCGACGGCGGCGTCCTCGGACAGCGTGCGGGGGCTGTCGACGGCCTCGGCGATGTCGGGGATCACTCCACCGGGCCAGCGGCGGACCTCGTAGCGGAAGTACTTCCACCGCCCGAGGAAGTGCAGGCCCACGGGCCCGGACACCACGGCTCCGCGGTCGGAGCGATCAGCGACGCGGTCCCACTCCGGGCCGACCTCGATGACCGTGGTGGTCCCGTCCACCTCGACCACGAGGGCGGCGTGGTAGATGTCCCGAGCCGTTCGCCGCTGCGCCCGGGACAGGACGGCCTCGTAGAGGCGGCCGTTGAACCGGACGACGTGACCGCCGGCGCCCAAGGGGAGCCAGTACAGGTCGACACGAGCCGGATACGTGCTCACCGCGTCCCCGTGTCCTGCGAGCCCAGCAACGGCCGGTATGCCGTCACGGCGAGAGCCAGCGCGGCGGCCGCGGCCGCTGTGAAACCGACGGCGAGGGGGACGGACGCCCCCGGGGAGTCCGCGAGGACCATGGTGACGCCCATCCCCGCCACGGAGGACGCGAGCAGGGCGCACCAGCCGGTGACCGGGGCCAGCAGGCGTCGGGCCCAGCCATACCCGGTGAGCAACCCGGCACCCACCGCGACGACGACAGGGACGACGACGGCGAGGTCCATGAGCTTCACGATCCAGAAGATGCCCGGGTCCGCCAGGTACTCGGCGCTCGTCGGCTGGTCGCGCCAGGCGTCCACCAGCCCGGGGAGGTGGAGCCCGACGGTGAGGAACGCCGCGACGACGAGAAAGTACCAGCCGGTCACCAGCTCGAGACGCCGCCTCGGGCACGGTTCAGGGGCCTGCACGAGCCGCCGGCCCGCGAGCACGATCCCGGCGCACGCGAGCGTGACGAGCGCCCAGAAGAGCGGGAACCACCTCTCGCTGGTCCCGGGGTAGCGGGCGACGTCCCCGCTCATGGCGAGCTGACTCCACATGTACAGGCCGTACGAGGCGGGCGCCAGGGCGAGGGCCTCCGCCGCGGCCCGCCCGCGGTGGACGAGCCAAGCGGCGGCGAGGCACACCGGCGCCACGAGGACCAGGGCGGCAAGGTCACCGCCCCGGACCTGGTCCCTCGCCCCGGAGGACACGTGGTATTCGAGCGCCCCGGTCCCGAGCGGACCCAGCAGGGAGACAGCGGCCGCGCCCACCCCGAGCAGCCCCAGCACCACGCTCAACGGCCGGGCGGCCGGTGGCGGGGGCGTCGTTCGCGGCCTCGGGCCGCACGGCGTCGTGGAGACCTGCGTCCCGGGGGCGGTGAAGACGCCCTGGTCGTCGGTGCGGGTTGCACTCGTCCACCCGACGACGAGGGGTGCCGCACGGCTGGACCTCGATCGGGAGCGCTCCGCCGAGGGTGCGGGGGTCGCGGGAGTGGTGTTCATGGTTCCTCCGACGGGGATGGTGGCTGTCACGGCGCAGCGGGGCCGGGCGAGGTCTCGGCCGCCGTGACGGTGCGCGCGAGGACGACGTCGGACAGGTACGTCACGAAGGCGTCGGGCTGCTCGAAGAGCGGACGGTGCCCAGAGGTCTGCAGGACCACCTGGTCCTTGACCGGGGCGTTGATGCGCGGGTACCAGTCGGCGAACAGCTCTGCCCTGCCGCGGGCCTCGTGAGCGCCCTGGACGAAGAAGACCGGCACCTCCAAGACAGTGGCGGTCTGCCGGAAGTCGATGTCCTGGAGCTGGGGGTAGAGCGCGGCGAAGGTGTCGAGGGTGCCCGAGAACAGGCGCACCTGTTCAGTCAGCGAGTACTCGGGGACGAGCAGGTTCTCCGACATCTGCCCCGCGCCCTCGCTGTTGGACGCGTGGTCGTAGGGGTAGATCTCCCCCTCGTGGGAGAGCAGTGTCTCGTAGTGGCGCGGGTCGGCGTATGGCGGTGGGCCGATCTCCCGCAGCGTGGCGGCGAGATCGTCCCTCCCGGACGCCTCCGCCCATCCGAGGGTGTCGTCGTAGAAGATGCTGTCGGTGGCGCGCTGACTGACCATCTGGCCGACCCCGACGAACGCCGCATAGCGCTCGGGGGCCCGCTGGACGGCGAGGACGCCGAGGGTCGAGCCCCAGGACTGCCCGACGAGGTAGATACGGTCCTGCTGGAAGCGGTCCCGCATGATGTCGGTCACGGCGATCGTGTCTGCGACGGCGGCATCGAGGGTCAGGGTGTCGACCGGGTCGAGCTCTCCGTAGCTTCGACCGGTGCCGCGCTGGTCCCAGGTCACCACGGTGAAGTACTCCTCGAGGGCAGGCAGGTGCCGACGCATCGCGCCGAGCTCGCTGCCACCGGGGCCACCGGCGAGGAACAGCAGGACAGGGTTGCTCCGGTCGGTGCCACGGACCATGACCCCGAGGTCGCGCCCTTGCACGCGGACGGTGCTCAGCTCGGCGACACTGTTCGGGTGCGGGCGCCCATCGGCTCCGGTCACCGGCGCGGTCGACGCCGGCCGGGCGAGGACCGCGATGAGGGCAACGAGCGCCAGGCCGGAGGTGGCGAGTGCAGCCCTGCGCCCCCACCGGCCGGCGCGGCGGCCCGACTCGACCTCCGAGCGCGCCGTACGACGCCAGGCAGCCGCTCCTGCGGCGGCACCCCACGCAAGGGGGGCCAGAGCGACCAGTCCGTGGAACACGCGACCCGTCACCAGGGCGATGAGGCCGTATTCCGACAGCCCCACACCGTCGACCGTGGGGCCATCGACGCGCAACCTCGCGAGCTCGTAGACGACGACGAACACCATCGGGAGAACGACCACCGCCCAACGGGATCGGGTGAAGTAGCCCCCGGCGAGACCGAGGGCGAGCCCGAGGGCCACACAGGCGAGGGACTCGGTGGTCGAGGTGGGCCCTCGTGGCATCCACCACGACGAGAGCACCGCCCAGACGGCGACGCCCATCGCGGTCACGACCCACGGGAGAGGCCCCGCCGGGGCGCGGCGGGCGGTGCCGATGGGGAAGGCCGTCGTTGGGGTGGACACGCGGGTTCCTATCGCCGTGATGACGATCGGGGGCCGCGATCGCGGAGGCCGAGGACGCCGACCCACGCCCGCGACGAGCCGACGCGGTCGGCCTCAGGTAGCGGGTCAGTGTCCGGCACGGGAGCGAAACGCCCGACCGGAGATGGTTCAAGCATCGTCCCGGTGTCACGCCTGGACAAGGACGTGGGTCACCCTCGAGGTGTGACCTTCCAGTCACCCCAGTCCCGGGCCGAGGAGAGCCAGCCGCCCTCGCGGCCGCGCTCACGTACCGGTCCCCGCGCCGTGGTCATGTCAGCGCAGGCGAAGGTAGCGTCGTGCACGTCGAGGTCCTCCAGATGCCCGAGAAGCCCCACCTGGCCGGCGGCGTTTGCGTGCCCCATCTCGGGCCACCCGTCCGCGTCCCCTCCGCTCTCGAGCTCAGGTCTCGATGAGATCGATCCGGACGGCTCGCGCCCGCCGGAGCGCGTCCTCGAGGACGGCACGACGTGGGTCCGGCAGGTCGTAGAGCTCTCGGGTCGGCAGGCCGGCCAGCGCTCGCAGCGCGGGTGCCGCGAGCACCTCCCCCGCGAGCGTCCGGTCGCCGCCGAGCAGCAGCGCCCTCGGTATGCCGCTCGGCCGCGAAGTGGGCGTGACCCAACCACGCGGTTTTCCGGTGGGGACACGGGGGGCGGAGCCCCCCGTGGGTAGCGGCTTTTCGGGGGGACACGGGGGGCGGAGCCCCCCGTGGGTAGCGGCTTTTCGGGGGGGACACGGGGGGCGGAGCCCCCCGTGGGTGGCGACTCGTCGTCCGCGAGCAGGATCCGCCGGGCATGTCCGACGACGGCACCCACCAGCTCGTCGGCCTGGTTGACCCGGCGCCGGGCGAAACGCTGCTGGGACCACCCACCGGCGGCCGTCCGCGACTGGACGCGGCGGGTGCCGACCTTGTGCGCGGTGAGCGCACTCCCCGTGGCGAGCCCCACGGCATACCCGCCGCGACGGATCAGGACGATCCCGAGCGGGTCGAAGCCGAACGGCGTTGCCACCGCGGTGGACCCGTCGGCAGCGGTCGCGGACACGACGATGCCGCCGGGAGTCTCCTCCTCGGCGGCATCGACAGGGCCGTGGCGTTCGGCGAAGCCGGCCAACCAGCGCTCGAGTCGCTCGGGAGCGACCTCGATGACCCGGTGGCTCAGAGGTTGAACCCGAGAGCGCGGAGCTGCTCGCGGCCGTCCTCGGTGATCTTGTCGGGGCCCCACGGCGGCATCCACACCCAGTTGATCCGGTGAGTGTCGACGAGTCCCTCGAGTGCCTGGGCCGTCTGGTCCTCGATGACGTCGGTCAGTGGGCAGGCGGCCGAGGTCAGCGTCATGTCGATGACGGCGTTGGACTGTGCGTCGACGGTGATGCCGTAGATGAGACCGAGGTCGACGACGTTGATCCCGAGCTCGGGGTCGACGACGTCGCGCAGCGCCTCCTCGACGTCCGCGACGTTGGGCGGCGTGGTGGTCTGGGTCATGAGTTCACTCCCTGGGTGGAGGCGGTCGGGCGGGCGGAGCCGACAGCGGAGGTGCTGCCGGTGGAGCTGATGTCGACCCCGGCGCGGGCCAGGGCGTCGGTGAAGGCGGTCCAGCCGAGCAGCGCGCACTTGACGCGGGCCGGGTACCTCGACACTCCGGTGAGGGCGGCACCGTCGCCGAGGACCTCCTCGTCGCCGGCGATCTGGCCGCGCGAGGTGAGCATGGCGCGCATCGCCTCGTAGGTGCTGAGGGCCTCCGCCACGGTGCGGCCGGTGGTCTCGTCGGCGAGGACGGAGGTCGAGGCCACGGAGATCGAGCAGCCTTGGGCGACATAGGAGATGTCGCGCACGACCGCCTCACTCCCCTGCCCGGTGACGTCGACGCGCAGCGTCACCTCGTCGCCGCAGGTGGGGTTGATGTGGTGCACCTCGGAGTCGAACGGCTCCCGCAGCCCGGCGTGGTGCGGACGCTTGGAGTGCTCGAGGATGAGCTCCTGGTAGAGGTCCATCAGCTGGCCTGCCTCTCGAGGTCGAGTCCGAAGACGAACGGCACGCGGTCAAGGGCCTCGAGCAGTGCGGTGACGTCGTCGGCAGTGTTGTGGACGGCGAACGACGCACGGGTCGTCGCCGGAGCGCCGAGCGCGCGGTGCAGCGGCCAGGCGCAGTGGTGCCCGACCCGGACGGCGATGCCGGCGTCGTCGAGGACCTGACCGACGTCGTGCGCGTGGACCTCGTCGACGACGAAGGCCACGGCCCCACCCCGGCGCACCCCGGCAGGCGGGCCGACCACGCGCACCCACGGTCTCGCGGTGAGCCCGGCGAGAAGCAGCTCGACCAGGCGCGCCTCGTGGTCGTGGATCCGGTCGATGCCGATGTCCTGGATCCACCGGACAGCAGCCGCGAGACCGACCGCCTGGGCGGCGTTGGGCACACCGGCCTCGAACTTCTGCGGCGCGGGGGCATAGGTGGAGCGCTCCATCGTCACGAGCTCGATCATCGAGCCGCCGGTGAGGAAAGGCGGCATGACGTCGAGCAGCTCGGCCCGGCCCCAGAGCACGCCGATGCCCATCGGGCCGTACATCTTGTGGCCACTGAAGGCGATGAAGTCGGCCCCCAGCGTGGCCACGTCGACCTGCAGGTGCGGCACCGACTGGCAGGCGTCGACGACGACGAGCGCCCCGACGGCGTGGGCGCGCGCGGCAAGGTCAGCGACCGGGTTGACGGTGCCGAGCACGTTGGAGACGTGGGTGAAGGCGAAGACCTTCGTGCGCCCGGTGAGGAGGTCCTCGAGCCCGGTCAGGTCGAGCTCTCCGTCGCTCCCCATCGGGATCCACCGGAGGGTGGCGCCGGTGCGTCGGCACAGCTCCTGCCACGGAACGAGGTTGGCGTGGTGCTCCATCTCCGTGACGAGGATCTCGTCACCGGGGCGCAGCACGAAGCGCTCGTCCTTGGGCTCCTCGGTGGGCGCCGCGTTGGAGAAGGCGTACGCCACGAGGTTGATCGCCTCGGTCGCGTTCTTGGTGAAGACGATCTCGTCCGCGGGCGCGCCGACGAAGCCGGCGATCGTCGCGCGGGCGTCCTCGAAGGCGTCGGTCGCCTCCTCGGCGAGCTGGTGGGCCCCCCGGTGGACGGCCGCGTTGTGCTGCTCATAGAAGGCGCGCTCGGCGTCGAGCACGCGCACCGGCTTGTGCGAGGTGGCACCCGAGTCGAGGTAGACGAGGGGGCGACCGTCACGAACGGTGCGTGCGAGGATCGGGAACTCGCCGCGGATCGCGGCGAGCTCCCGGTCCGTCAGCGCCTGGGAGGAGCTCATCTCAGACGGTCGCCGTCGCGTAACGGTCGTAGCCCTCGTCCTCGAGGCGGTCGGCCAGCTCGGGGCCACCCTCCTCGACGATCCGGCCGTCGACGAAGACGTGGACGAAGTCGGGCTTGATGTAGCGCAGGATCCGCGTGTAGTGCGTGATCAGCAGGACGCCGAGGTCGTTGGCGGCCTTGGCGCGGTTGACGCCCTCCGACACGATCTTGAGCGCGTCGACGTCGAGTCCGGAGTCGGTCTCGTCGAGGATCGCGACCTTGGGCGCGAGCAGCTCCATCTGGAGGATCTCGTGGCGCTTCTTCTCGCCACCGGAGAAGCCCTCGTTGACGTTGCGCTCGGCGAAGGTCGGGTCCATCTTCAGCTCGGCCATCGCGGCCTTGACGTCCTTGACCCACGTGCGCAGCTTGGGGGCCTCGCCGTCGACCGCGGTCTTCGCGGTGCGCAGGAAGTTGCTCACCGTGACGCCGGGGACCTCGACGGGGTACTGCATCGCGAGGAAGAGGCCGGCGCGGGCGCGCTCGTCGACGCTCATCGCGAGGACGTCGTCGCCGTCGAGGGTGACGGTGCCGCCGGTGATCGTGTACTTCGGGTGCCCCGCAACGCTGTAGGCCAGCGTCGACTTGCCGGAGCCGTTGGGGCCCATGATCGCGTGGGTCTCGCCGGACCGGACGGTCAGGTCGACCCCGCGGAGGATCTCCTTGGGGCCGTCCTCGGTGTCGACCGAGACGGTCAGGCCCTTGATCTCGAGGGTGTGCTTCGTCGTCATCGGGTCAGTGCTCCTTCGCGACGGTCGCGCCGTCGTCGTTCGTGGGGGTGGTCGATCGGGAGGACGCGGCGTATGCCGTGGACGCCAGCTCCTCCTCGATGGCTGCGGTGACCTCGTCGCGGAGGTCGCCGAGCGGGATCTCGCGGATGATGTCGGCGAAGAAGCCGCGCACGACGAGACGCTTGGCCTCGTCCTCGCTGATGCCGCGCGCCTGCAGGTAGAACAGCTGCAGGTCGTCGAATCGGCCCGTGGCAGAGGCGTGCCCGGCTCCCTCGATCTCACCGGTCTCGATCTCGAGGTTGGGGACCGAATCGGCCCGCGCCCCGTCGGTGAGGATGAGGTTGCGGTTGAGCTCGTAGGTGTCGGTGCCCTCGGCGGCGACGCGGATGAGCACGTCCCCGACCCAGACGGTCCGGGCGGTGTCGCCCTGGAGCGCGCCCTTGTAGGTGACCCGGCTCTTGCAGTGCGGCTCGTTGTGGTCGACGAACGAGCGGTGCTCGAGGTGCTGGCCCGCGTCGGCGAAGTAGACGCCGAGGAGGGTCGCGTCGGCGCCGGGACCGGCATACCGCACGTTGGAGTTGATCCGGACGACCTTGCCGCCGAGGGTCACCGCGACGTACTTGTAGGTCGCGTCGCGACCGACGAGGGCGTCGTGCTGGGCCAGGTGGACCGCGTCGTCGTCCCAGCGCTGCGCGGACACGACCGTGAGGTCGGACGCGTCACCGGTGACGACGGAGACGAGCTGGGCGTACTGCGCGGACCCGTGGTGCTCGAGCACGACGGTCGCCTTCGAGTGCCGGCCGGCGCGGACCACGACGTGGCCGTGCACGGGGTCGGCCCCGGTGCCGGTCAGGCGGATCCGGATCGGACCGTCGGGCTGCGCCTCGACCGGGATGTCGACGAGCAGGGCGCCGTCGGCGGACGCCGCGGCGATCACCGCGGCACGGTCCTGCGGAGCCATGATGCCGAGGTCCTGCGACTGCTGCGCCGTGATCGTCGAGACCGTCACGCCCTCGGGGAGGGTCGTGGTGACCTCGAGGTGTCCGGCCGCGTCGTCACCGAGCACGTGCTTGACCTTGCGGACCGGCGTGAAGCGCCAGTCCTCCTCGCGGCCGCGGGGCACCGGGAACGCGGCGACGTCGAAGGACGTCGTGCGCTCGGCGCGCGACTGGTCGGGCACGAAGGCGGCGGCCGAGTCGGTGTGGGGTCGGTTGGCTGCGTCGAGCGGGGTGTCGACGAGCGTGTCGGCAAGGGTCATCAGCCGACGGCTCCTTCCATCTGGAGTTCGATGAGGCGGTTGAGCTCGAGGGCGTACTCCATCGGCAGCTCACGCGCGATGGGCTCGATGAAGCCGCGGACGATCATGGCCATCGCCTCGTCCTCGGCCATGCCGCGGGACATGAGGTAGAAGAGCTGGTCGTCGCTCACCTTCGACACGGTCGCCTCGTGGCCCATCGACACGTCGTCCTCGCGGATGTCGACGTAGGGGTAGGTGTCCGAGCGGCTGATCGTGTCGACGAGCAGCGCGTCGCAGCGCACGGTCGACGCCGAGTGCGAGGCACCCTCGAGCACCTGGACGAGGCCGCGGTAGGACGCGCGACCGCCGCCACGGGCGACCGACTTGCTGATGATCGAGCTGCTCGTGTTGGGAGCGGCGTGGACCATCTTGGAGCCGGTGTCCTGGTGCTGGCCCTCGCCGGCGAAGGCGATCGACAGGGTCTCGCCCTTGGCGTGCTCCCCCATCAGGAAGACGGCGGGGTACTTCATCGTCACCTTGGAGCCGATGTTGCCGTCGACCCACTCCATCGTCGCGCCGGCCTCGCACGTCGCGCGCTTCGTGACGAGGTTGTAGACGTTGTTGGACCAGTTCTGGATCGTCGTGTAGCGGACGCGGGCGCCCTTCTTGACGATGATCTCGACGACGGCCGAGTGCAGCGAGTCCGACTTGTAGATCGGCGCCGTGCAGCCCTCGACGTAGTGCACGTAGGAGCCCTCGTCGGCGATGATCAGGGTGCGCTCGAACTGGCCCATGTTCTCGGTGTTGATCCGGAAGTAGGCCTGGAGCGGGATGTCGACGTGGACGCCCTTGGGGATGTAGATGAACGAGCCACCGGACCACACGGCCGTGTTGAGCGCGGCGAACTTGTTGTCGCCGGCCGGGATGACGGTCGCGAAGTGCTCGCGGAAGAGGTCCTCGTGCTCGCGCAGCGCCGTGTCGGTGTCGAGGAAGATGACGCCCTGCTCCTCGAGGTCCTCCCGGATCTGGTGGTAGACGACCTCCGACTCGTACTGGGCGGCGACACCGGAGACGAGGCGCTGCTTCTCGGCCTCGGGGATGCCGAGCCGGTCGTAGGTGTTCTTGATGTCCTCGGGCAGGTCGTCCCAGGTGGCCGCCTGCTTCTCGGTGGACTTCACGAAGTACTTGATGTTCTGGAAGTCGATGCCCGTGAGGTCCGAGCCCCAGGACGGCATCGGCTTCTTGCCGAACAGGGACAGGCTCTTGAGGCGGAGCTTGGTCATCCACTCCGGCTCGTTCTTGCGGGCGGAGATGTCGCGGACGACCTCCTCGCTGAGCCCACGGCGCGCGGTGGCGCCGGCGACGTCGCTGTCGGCCCACCCGTACTCGTAGGTCCCGATGTCCTTGAGACCCGGGTTGCGCTCCTCGATGTTGGTGCTCATGAAGGTGAACCTTCCTTGGTGGGGACGATCGGCTGGGCTGCTGACGTGTCGAGCGCGTCAACAACGGTGGTGGTCGTGGTCTTCCGGGTCCGGCCGGCGAATCCGCCGGTCGGGATGAACGTCGTGCAGACGTGGTGCCCGCCCGCCAGCGTCGCGAGACGCTGGACGTGGACACCGAGCAGGCGGGAGAAGGCGTCGGTCTCGGCGTCGCAGAAGGTCGGGAACTCGCTCGCGACCTGCTGGACCGGGCAGTGACCCTGGCACAGCTGGACGCCGGTGAGCGAGCCGGCGCCGACCGGTCGGGCCGTGGCGGCGAAGCCGTCCTCGGTGAGCGCGTCGACGAGGGCGTCGGCCCGCGCGGCGGGGTCGGTGCCGGCGGCATCGAGGCGAGCGGCATACCGCTGCTCGAGCTCGGCGACGCGGCCGCGGGCGAAGTCGTCGACGGCAGCCTGGCCGGCGTGCTCGGCGAGGTAGCGGAGCACCTCGACGGCGAGCGAGTCGTAGTCGGCCTCGAGGGCGGCGTGACCGGCGTCGGACACGACGTAGGCCCGGGCGGGACGCCCGCGTCCGCGCCGACCGGCCGTGGCCTCGTGCGGGGTGACGGCGCCCTGCTCGACGAGGACGTCGAGGTGGCGGCGCACCGCGGCGGGCGTCAGGTCGAGGTGGCGACCGAGCTCGGCAGCCGTGATCGGGCCGTCGGCGGAGACGTACTGGAGCACCCGCGAGCGCGTGCGGGACTCGAGGTGGGCGACGCCGTCGCCCTCCCCTGCCTCGCGCACCGGGTGCTCACTGAAAAACATCACACCATCATGTCCTAATTGACGGGTGGACTCCAGTAAGGCGTTCCTAACCTTCGACCCTGGCCTTCAGGCGTCGTCGGTCACGTCGTCGGCGCCGCCGCCGACCTCGTCGGGCATGATCACCGACGGCTGCCGGGTCCGCGGCGGGGCGACGGCGTCCGGCCCGAACCAGCGCCGCCGCAGCGACGCCGTGGCCCAGCCGAGCGGGCAGGTGAGCACGTAGCCGTAGGCGAGCACGATGCCGGTGGCCCCCGGGTCGACGACGAGTCCGATGAGCACGAGGACGCCGATCGGGATGCTGATCCGCAGGTGCTTGGTCGACAGCAGCGCGCGGAAGGAGCGGAACCGGAACGAGGTCGCCATCAGCGCCGCGGGCAGCACCCCGGCGACGACCGGCAGCAGGGGGTCCCAGTCGTAGAGCGGCGCGTCGATGGCGAAGACCGTCGTGATGACGACGCCGGCCGCGGCCGGGCTCGCGAGCCCGATGAAGTAGCGCTTGTCCGCCATCGGGTCGATCGTCACGTTGAAGCGCGCGAGCCGGTAGGCCGCGCAGGCCAGCCAGAACATCGCCCCGGCCCACGCCCACACGGGGTGGGCCGGCAGCGCCCAGGTGTAGACGAGCACCGCGGGGGCGATGCCGAAGGAGATGAGGTCGGCGAGGGAGTCGAACTGCAGGCCGAAGGGGGTGATCGCCCCGACGGCCCGCGCGACGGCGCCGTCGGCGATGTCGAGCACGATCGACAGGGCGATGAGCAGCGCGGCCGCCCGGAAGTGGCCCTGGAAGGACAGCAGCACCGAGGAGAACCCGCTGATCATGTTGCCGAGCGTGAAGAGGCTCGGCAGCGTGGCGCGGGCCCGCACCCGGGGGTTGAGCCGCTCGAGCGGGATGACCCGGGCGCCGGTGGCCGACACGAGGCTGAAGCCCCGGCCGACCCGGCCCCCGCGACGGCGGGGCTCGGTGGGATGGCCGGTCATGCGGCCGGTCCGGTGGCCGCGATCGGCACCGCTGCGAGGGTGGTGAACGGTCGGGCGATCGGGTCGATTGTCACGGTGCGGCCTCGGCTCGTCGGGACGACACCGCCGGTCGGGTGCCGCTGGACGGCCCCGCGGGCGGCGGCGTCCGGGACCGAGCCTAGACTCCTGCGCCATGGGACCGGCCGTTGCACTCACCGACCTGCGCAGGTCGTTCGGGGCCACCGCGGCGCTCGACGGACTCACCTGGTCGGCGCCCGCCGGAGCGGTCACGGCGGTGCTCGGTCCCAACGGCGCCGGCAAGACGACGGCCATCGAGTGCGCCGTCGGACTCGGCCGCCCCGACTCCGGAACGGTGCGCGTGCTCGGCGTCGACCCGGCCGGCGCCGACGCCGACCACCGGGCCCGCGTCGGCGTCATGCTCCAGTCCGGCGGGCTGCCCGGCGGCACCAAGCCGCTGCGCCTGCTGCGCCACCTGGCCCGGTTCTACGCCGCGCCCGCCGACGTCGACGAGGTCGCGGGCCGGCTCGGGGTGACGGACTTCGCCGACACGACGGTGCGCCGCCTGTCCGGCGGACAGAAGCAGCGTCTCGCCCTCGCCGCCGCCCTGCTCGGCCGCCCCGAGGTCCTCTTCCTCGACGAGCCGGCCGCCGGCCTCGACCCGCACGGACGACTCGACGTCTGGGACCTCGTGCGCGACCTCCGTGACGAGGGCCGGACGGTCGTCGTCACGACGCACTCCTTCGAGGAGGCCGAGCGCCTCGCCGACCACCTCGTCATCATGAGCGGCGGCCGGACGGTCGCCGCCGGCGCGGTCGCCGAGGTCGTCGACGGGCGCTCGCTCGAGGACGTCTACTTCGGCCTGACCCGCAAGGGCCCGGCGTGAGCACCGCGGCCGCCCCGGCGCGTGACCGGGTCCTCGCCCAGGCCCGCTTCGAGGTCGGGACCCTGCTCCGCAACGGCGAGCAGCTGCTCGTGGCCGTCGTGCTTCCCGCCCTCGTCCTGGTCGGCGTGCACGCGACGAGCGTCCCCTCGCTCGGCCCCGGCCGCCGGATCGACGTCGCCGTGCCGGGCGTCCTCGCCCTCTGCGTCATCTCCTCCGCGTTCGTCTCGCAGGCGATCGCGACCGGCTTCGACCGGCGGTATGCCGTGCTGCGCTACCTCGGGGTCACCCCCCTCGGGCGCCGGGGCCTGGTCACCGCCAAGGTGCTCGCGACCCTCACCGTCGAGGCCGTGCAGGTCGTCGTCGTCGGCAGCGTGGGTCTCGCGCTCGGCTGGCGCCCCGACCTCTCCGGCCTGGCGTATGCCGTCCTCTTCCTCTTGCTCGGCACCCTCGCCTTCGTCTCGCTCGCGATGCTCCTCGCCGGGACGCTGCGCGCCGAGGCGGTGCTCGCGCTGGCCAACCTCGTCTGGGTGCTGCTCCTCGTCGGCGGGGGCGTCGTCGTGCCGCGCACCCAGCTGCCCGGCTCGGTCTCGGGGGTGGCGGCGCTGCTCCCGTCCGCCGGTCTCGCCGACGGACTGCGCGCCGCCCTCGTCCAGGGGTCGCTCGACCTTCCGGCCCTCGGCGTCCTGCTCACCGCGGCGGCCGTCGCCTTCGCCCTCGCGGCGCGCTTCTTCCGGTTCGAGGACTGAAACAGACACACTGACCTCCTACGACCACTGGAGGTCTCGTGTTCGACTACATCCTCGGGCTGCCCATGCACGCCCTCGTCATCCACGCCGTGGTCGTCCTCGTGCCTCTCTCGGCCCTCGTCGCGATCGCCTTCGTGGGACGGCCGGCGTGGCGTCGGCTGCTGCTCTGGCCGACGGCGGCCGGTGCGGTCGTCTCCGGGGTCAGCACGTTCGTCGCGGCGGAGAGCGGGGAGGCGCTCCAGCGCAGGGTCCTCACCGCCCGGGCCTCGAGCACCAACGTCCAGCTGCTGGGCGAGCACGTCGAGTGGGGTGACCGGGCCAAGATCATCTGCCTCGTCTTCATGGTCGTCACCCTCGTCGCCTGCTGGTTCCTGCGGACCCCGTCCGACGACGCTCCCCGGCGCCGTCCGCTCGAGATCCTGCTCGGGGTCGTCGTCACCCTCTCGGCCGTCGCCGCCTTCGTCAGCGTGGCGCTCGCGGGCCACGCCGGGTCGAAGGTCGTCTGGACCGGTCTCGGCTGATTTTCGTCGCCCGGGCTACCAAACGTGCGGGCCCCCGACCGGACCGGCGCCCGTTTCGTCGCCCGGGCTACCAAACGTGCGGGCCCCCGCCACGCGCCCACCGCGTTGACAGGGACTGCGATGCAGCCGTGTCGGGCCGCCCGTGCGGGTCGGGGCGCGGTCACGTGAGCCCGCTCGGCGGCATACCCTGATGGGGTGTCCGTCGCCTCCCGTGTCCCCGGCTGGATCCCGCGCGCTCCGGCGACGTGGGCCCGCCCGATCCTCATCGCCAACCTCGTCGGAGAGATCGGCATCGTCGTCACCGGCGGCGTCGTCCGGCTCACCGGCAGCGGCCTCGGCTGCCCCACCTGGCCCGAGTGCGTGCCCGGCTCGGTCACCCCGGTGCGCACCGACGCCAGCCAGTACCACGACCTCATCGAGTTCGGGAACCGCACGCTGACCGGGGTCGTCGGCATCCTCGCCCTCGCCTCGATCTGGGTCGTGCTCACCCGCTTCCCCGACCGCGGCCGCCTGCACCTGCTCGCTTTCGGCGTGCTCGGGGGGATCATCGCGCAGGGTGTCGTCGGTGGCATCGCCGTGCTGACCGGGCTCAACCCGTGGATCGTGATGGCGCACTTCCTCGTCTCGATGGTCCTCGTCGCGGTCTCCACCGCCCTCGTCCACCGGGCCCGACCCGGCGTGCCGGCTCCGGGACGACCGCAGCTCGTCGTCCACCCGCTCGCGCGCCGACTCGCGCAGGCGACGGCAGCGGTCGGCGCGCTCGTGCTCGTGCTCGGCACCGTCGTCACCGGGTCCGGGCCGCACTCCGGCGACGCGGACACCCCGGCGCGCACCGGCTTCGACCCGCGCTTCGTGTCGTGGATGCACGCCGACCTCGTGATGTTCTTCAGCGGCCTCGTCATCGCAACCCTCGTCGCGGTTCGGATCACGTCGAGCTCGCGGGAGGCCAAGCGTGCGTGGGACGTCGTCCTCGGCGTCACGCTCCTGCAGGGGGTCATCGGCTACGCCCAGTACTTCACCGGGCTGCCCATCGCCCTCGTCGCCCTGCACATGCTCGGGGCCTGCCTGCTCGTCGTCGCTCTCACCCGCGGGGTGCTCACGACCCGCGGAGACGCGGACGACCGCAACGGAGTCGGCGGCAGCGACGCGACGTTAGCGAACCACAAGGAGATGCACGAGGTCTCGGGCTCCCGGCCTGCCTAGGCTGGCCGCGTGACCAGGATCCTCGTCGTCGACGACGACGCCACCGTGCGCGAGGTCGTCTCCGGCTACCTCGCTCGGGCCGGTCTCGAGGTCACCGAGGCCGCCGACGGGCCGACCGCGCTTGCGACCGCCGCCAGGGTCTCCCCCGACCTCGTCGTGCTCGACCTCACCCTTCCGGGACTCGACGGGCTCGAGGTCTTCCGGCGGCTGCGCGAAGGCCGGGCCGGCCTGCCCATCATCATGCTCACCGCGCGCGGCGACGAGTCCGACCGCGTGCTCGGCCTCGAGGTGGGGGCCGACGACTACGTGACGAAGCCGTTCAGCAGCCGCGAGCTCGTCCTGCGCGTCCAGTCGCTGCTCCGGCGCGTGAGCGGGACCGGGTCGGAGGGATCGGAGGGGTCGGTGCCCGAGCGCCTCGTCGACGACGGACTCGTCGTGGACCGGCGCCGGCACGAGGCGTGGCTCGACGCCGAACCGCTGCCGCTGACCGGCCGCGAGTTCGACCTGCTCGCCCACCTGATGACCCACCCGGGCCGGGCCTTCTCGCGACGGGATCTCATGCAGCAGGTCTGGGGGTGGGACTACGGCGACGAGTCGACGGTGACGGTGCACGTGCGCCGGCTGCGCGAGAAGGTCGAACGCGACCCGGCGACCCCGGTCAGGCTCCAGACCGTGTGGGGCGTCGGCTACCGCTGGGACGGCTCGGCGTGATCGCCGAGGCGGCGCTGCTCGCCGGGGCCGCCGCACTCGCCGTCGGTCTCGTCGGTGTCTTCGCGGTGCGCGCCCTCGCCGGCCGGTCGCTCGTGGCGGCCGCGATCGTGGCACCCCTCGTGGGCGTGCTCACCGTCGCCGCCGGAATCGCCGTGACGTCGCGGGCCATGTTCATCAACGACCACGACCGGTCGGTGGTGCTCATCGTCACGGCCACGGCCCTGCCCATCGCGGCCCTCTTCGGCTGGCTCATCGCCCGCCGGGTGCAGGGACTGGCCAGGGTCGCGGCCGACCAGCTCGCCGGCCGCGAGCGCGACCGTGAGGTCGAGGCCAACCGCCGCGAACTCGTGGCGTGGGTCTCGCACGACCTGCGCACCCCGCTCGCGGGCATCCGCGCGATGGCGGAGGCCCTCGAGGACGGTCACGCGCCACCCGACGGCTGCTACCCGGCGCGGATCCGGTCCGAGGCCGACCGGATGGCCGAGATGGTCGGGGGCCTGCTGGCCCTCTCCCGGCTCCACTCCGGCACGCTCCACCTCGACCGCTCCGTCGTCGACCTCGGTGACCTCGTCTCCGACGCCGTGGCCTCGGCGCGGGTGCTCGCCGCCCGCCGGGGCATCACCGTCACCGGCTCGGCCGACCCCGGGACCACCGCCGACGTCGACCCGCGCGAGCTCTCCCGGGCGCTGTCGAACCTCGTGACCAACGCCGTCACCCACACCCCTGACGACGGCACGATCGACATCACGCTCGTGACGTCCCACGGCGAGGCCCGGATCGGCGTGCGCGACGAGTGCGGCGGCATACCGCCCGAGCACCTCGGCCGCCTCTTCGAGCCCGGCTGGCGCGGGACGACCTCGCGCACGCCCGCCGCCGGCGAGGGAGCCGGCCTCGGCCTGGCCGTGGCTCGCGGGATCGCCCGGGCCCACGACGGCGAGGTCTCCGTCGTCGACCTCGGTCACGCGTGCCGCTTCGACCTGACCGTCCCGGCCCACCCCGCCCCGCACTCCCCCGCTTGACGACCCGCAACGCAGACTGATCTGCAGATTGACGGCTCAGGCAGATCAGTCTGCGGATCAGTCGGCACCGGGTGTCGCCCTGACGACACCGAACGCAGACTGATCTGCAGATTGACGGGTCAGGCAGATCAGTCTTGCGAATCAGTCGGCACCTGCTGCTGTGGGTCGAGGCCGAATGCCGTCAGTCTGCGGATCAGTCGGCACCTGCTGCTGTGGGTTGGGGCCGAATGCCGTCAGTCTGCGGATCAGTCGGCACCAGATGTCGCCCTGACGACACCAAACGCAGACTGATCTGCAGATTGACGGCTCAGGCCGATCAGTCTGCGGATCAGTCGGCACTGGCTGCTGCTGGGTGCGGCGACGGCGACGCCGGCGGGTGCCTAGGCTGGTCCGGTGCCGACCGACGAGCAGACCCCCGCCTCCCCCGGGGAGCAGCCGACGCTCCGGGACGGCGATCTCGTGCTCCGACCGTGGGAGCCCGGTGACGTCGCGAGGACCCGCGGCTTTCACGACGCCGCGAGCGCCCGGGTCCTCGGCCTCGACGCCGCCGACCCCACCCCGCAGCAGCACTTGGCCTGGATCGAGCGGACCCGGCAGGAGTGGGCCGAATCCCGCCGAGCCGCCACCTTCCTCGTCGAGTGCGACGGCGAACCGGTCGGATCCGTCGCAGTGCACCGCCGCGAGCCGGGGGTCGGGGTGCTCTCCTGGGTCACCTCGGCCGCACACCGGGGCCGCGGCCTCGCCGCTCGGGCCACCCGTCTGCTCGTCGACCACGCGTTCGCCGACCTGGAGCTGCGACGGGTCGAGGCCGCGGTCGACGCCGACGACCGGTCCGCGATCAGCACCGGCCTGCGAGCCGGCCTGCGGCGCGAGGGCCTCCTGCGGGCCAACGTGACCCGGGGCGGTCAGACCCGGGACACGGTCGTGCTCGGCCGACTCGCCACCGACCCGTCGCCGGACTCCCGTGAGGGCAGCACTGCCATGCTCAACGCCGAGCTCCCGACCAAGCGCCTCATCGCCCAGGGCCTGCTGCGCAACGGGGCAGGGGCCCTGCTCCTGTGCGAGCTGACCTACAAGCGGGACTGGGACCTGCCCGGGGGCGTCGTCGACCCCGGCGAGTCACCCGCCACCTGTCTCGTGCGCGAGATCCGCGAGGAGCTCGGGATCGAGGTCACCCTCGGCCGTCTCGTCGCGGTCAACTGGCTGACGCCGTGGCTCGGCTGGCAGGACGCCGTCGTGCACGTCTTCGAGATCAATCCCGTAGCGCCCGTCGACGACGACCTCATCGGCCGGCTCACCCTGCTCGAGCGGGAGATCCGGGCCGTCCACTGGGCGGATGACGTCACCGCTCGCCAGCACGTCGCGCCCTACAACGTGCGGATGCTGACCTCGCTCGGCGCCGTCACCGGCCGCGAGACGCTCCAGCTCGAGGACGGTCTCCCCCGCGCCGACGAGCACGGCTGACGCGCACGGTTGACGCGCACGGTTGACGCGCACGGCTGACGCGCACGGCTGACGAGCAGCACTGCGACCGCTGACATCGAGACCCAGCGCAACGTCGCCGGTCCGCGGGCCGGGATGAGCGGCATACCGGCTCGTCGTGCCTCGGGGTGGAGCCGTGTGCGCTCAGGACAGGCCCGGCAGCGCGACGTGCCACAGCGGGTCGATGGCGACCCCGATGAAGAGCACCGTGAGGTAGGTGATGGAGAAGTGGAACAGCCGCATCGGCTTGAGCAGGTCCTCGGCGAGGCCAGCCTTCGCGCGGGCGAGCAGCCGGTGCGCCTCGGTGAGGAAGAGGCCGCCCGCCACGACTGCGGCGACGGCGTAGACCCAGCCGACGTCCCCGACGACGATGAGCGACAGCGAGGTGAGCACCATCGCCCACGAGTAGGCGACGATCTGGCGGGCCACGACGACGAAGCGCTCGACGACCGGCAGCATCGGCACGTGGGCCGTGGCGTAGTCCTCGCGGTAGCGCATCGACAGCGGCCAGTAGTGCGGCGGCGTCCAGAAGAAGATGACGAGGAAGAGGACGACGGCCGACCAGCTGAGCGAGCCCGTCACGGCCGACCAGCCGATGAGCACGGGCATGCACCCGGCGGCGCCGCCCCAGACGATGTTCTGGGCCGTGCGGCGCTTGAGCACCAGCGTGTAGCCGACGACGTAGAAGAGCAGGGCCCCGACGGCCAGCCAGGCGCTCAGCCAGTTGACGAGCAGCCCGAGCCACAGTGTCGAGACGACTGCGAGACTCACCCCGAAGGCGAGCGCGCCACGGGGGCTGACGGTTCCGGTGACGAGGGGCCGCTTGCTCGTGCGGTGCATCACCGCGTCGATGTCGCGGTCGAGGTAGCAGTTGAGCGTGTTGGCCGCGCCGGCCGAGAGCGTCCCACCGACGAGCGTGGTGAGCACCAGCAGCAGTGACGGGACGCCGCCCTCAGCGAGGAACATGACGGGGATGGTCGTGATGAGCAGCAGCTCGATGATGCGCGGTTTCGTCAGGGCGATGTACTGCCCGAGCGTGAACCGGACTCCGCTGCCCCCGGGACCGTGCAGCGCCGAGAGGTCGGCGCGGGGGTCCACCGTTGTCACTGAAATCCTCACCGCTGGTTCGTCGCTCCGCACCACGGGTACGGACCATTGCGAAGCCGAGTCTAACGGTCGTTCCCGCAGCCGGGACGATGCGCCCCTCCCGTTGGCCAAGGTCTAGGCTCGGGCCGTACGCGAATCCCTTTGCACCGAGGAGAACCGTTCCGTGACCAGCACCGCCAGCCCGGCGAAGAAGCCCACCCGTTCGAGCGCAGCGAAGAGCAAGGGCCCGCTGGCGCAGCGAGACCCGGGCCTGCCGCTCCCGGTCGTGAAGAAGGCGGGGTGGAGCGACCTCGACGTCCGAGCCGTCGACACCGCCCGGCTCCTCGCCGCCGACGCCGTGCAGAAGGTGGGCAACGGGCACCCCGGCACCGCGATGTCGCTGGCCCCGCTCGCTTACCTGCTCTACCAGAACGTGATGACCCACGACCCGTCCGACCCGGCCTGGCTCGGGCGCGACCGCTTCGTGCTCTCGTGCGGCCACTCGAGCCTCACGCAGTACGTCCAGCTCTACCTCTCCGGCTACGGCCTCACCCTCGATGACCTCAAGGCGCTGCGCACGTGGGGCTCCCAGACCCCCGGCCACCCCGAGGTCCACCACACCAAGGGGGTCGAGATCACGACCGGGCCACTCGGCTCCGGCCTCGCCTCCGCGGTCGGCATGGCCATGGCGCAGCGGCGTCAGCGCGGTCTCTTCGACCCCGACGCCAAGCCCGGCACGAGCCCCTTCGACCACCACGTCTACGTCATCGCGAGTGACGGCGACATGCAGGAAGGCGTCTCGCACGAGGCGTGCGCGCTCGCCGCGCACCAGGAGCTCGGCAACCTCACCCTCGTCTACGACGCCAACCAGATCTCGATCGAGGACGACACCGACGTCGCGTTCAGCGAGGACGTGGGAGCCCGCTTCGAGGCTTACGGCTGGCACGTCGTCGACGTCGACTGGCGCCAGGACGCCGACGGAGGCACCTACGTCGAGGACATCGACGCGCTCCTCGCCGCCATGAAGTCCGGCGAGAAGGTCACCGACAAGCCGACGCTCGTCGTGCTCCACACGATCATCGCGTGGCCGGCCCCGACGAAGCAGAACACCGGCAAGTCGCACGGCTCCGCCCTCGGTGACGAGGAGATCGCATCGACCAAGGAGCTGCTCGGCTTCGACCCGAAGAAGACCTTCACGGTCGAGCCTGCCGTTCTCAAGCATGCCCGCGACGTCGTCAAGCGTGGCAAGGCCGCCCACCGCGAGTGGAAGACCGGCTACAAGGCGTGGCGCAAGGCCAACCCCGACCGCGCCGCCCTGCTCGACCGCATCCAGTCGGGCGACGCACCGGCCGACCTCGCCAAGGCCCTGCCGACCTTCCCCGCCGACGCCAAGGGCATCGCGACCCGGGCCGCCTCCGGTGAGGTGCTGACGGCCATCGCCGAGGCCATGCCCGAGCTGTGGGGCGGCTCGGCCGACCTCGCCGGCTCCAACAACACGACGATGGAGGGTCAGCCCTCCTTCATCCCGAAGGACAAGCAGACGAGCAGCTGGTCGGGCGGCCCCTTCGGCCGCACCCTCCACTTCGGCATCCGCGAGAACGGCATGGGCATGATCCTCAACGGGATCGCGCTCGAGGGACTGACCCGGCCCTACGGCGGCACGTTCCTCGTCTTCTCCGACTACATGCGCCCTGCGGTTCGCCTCGCCTCCATCCAGCAGCTGCCGGTGACCTACGTGTGGACGCACGACTCCATCGGTGTCGGCGAGGACGGCCCGACGCACCAGCCCATCGAGCACATCGCCTCGCTGCGCGCCATCCCCGGGCTCGACGTCGTGCGCCCGGCCGATGCCAACGAGACTGCGGTCGCCTGGGGCCAGATCCTGGCCACGAAGAGCGGCCCGGCCGCCCTCTGCCTGACCCGCCAGAACGTGCCCACCTGGGACCGCAAGAAGTACGGCAAGGCGGCCGGCGCCGCCAAGGGGGCGTACGTGCTCGTCGAGGAGTCGACAGCGGGCAGCCCCGACCTCATCATCGTCGGCACCGGCTCCGAGGTTCAGCTGGCGGTCGAGGCCGCCGAGAAGCTCGAGAAGGCGGGCATCGCCACGCGTGTCGTGTCCATGCCGTGCCGGGAGTGGTTCGAGAAGCAGACCAAGGGCTACCGCGAGAAGGTTCTGCCCGCGTCCGTCCGGGCACGGGTCAGCGTCGAGGCCGGCATCTCGATGGGGTGGCACGACGTCGTCGGCGACTCCGGTCGCATCGTCAGCATCGAGCACTTCGGCGCCTCCGCAGACGCCGCGACCCTCTTCCGGGAGTTCGGCATCACGACCGAAGCCGTGGTCAAGGCCGGCAAGGCGTCACTCAAGGCCGCGAAGGCCTCCGGTGCGACCCGCGCGCCCGGCATCAGCGAGACCAACCCCGCCCGCGCAGCAGCGAGTGCTGCCACCGACGTGATGGGCGCCGACGTGTCCGACACCGGCGGCAGCGCGGCTGACGCGAGCACCACGAACCAGGGAAAGTGAGACCACAGATGTCCAACCCCAACACCCAGGCCCTCTCCGACGCCGGAGTCTCCATCTGGCTCGACGACCTGTCCCGCGAGCTGCTCGAGACCGGCCAGATCGCCGACCTCGTCAAGGAGCGCAACGTCGTCGGCCTGACGAGCAACCCGTCGATCTTCCAGGCGGCGATGTCCAAGGGTGACCGCTACAACGCCGACCTCACCGAGCTGACCAAGGCAGGCAAGTCCGTCGAGGAGGTCGTCTTCGAGCTGACCACCTCCGACGTGCGTGAGGCGTGCGACATCTTCCTGCCGCTCTACGAGTCGACCAAGGGCGTCGACGGTCGCGTCTCGATCGAGGTCGACCCCCGGTTGGCGCACGACACCGACGCGACGACCGAGCAGGCGAAGCAGCTGTATGCCGCTGTCGACCGCCCGAACGTCCTCATCAAGATCCCCGCCACCAAGGCCGGCCTCCCTGCCATCACCGCCGCGATCGCCGAGGGCATCAGCGTCAACGTCACGCTGATCTTCTCGCTCGAGCGGTACCGCGCCGTGATGAACGCCTTCCTCGACGGCCTCGAGAAGGCGCACGCGGCGGGCAAGGACCTCACCACGATCCACTCGGTCGCCTCCTTCTTCGTCTCCCGCGTCGACTCCGAGATCGACAAGCGCCTCGACACGATCGGGACCGACGAGGCCAAGGCGCTCAAGGGCAAGGCCGGGGTCGCCAACGCCCGCCTCGCCTACCAGGCCTTCGAGGAGGTCTTCTCGACCCCGAGGTGGAAGAGCCTCGCCGACGAGGGCGCCAACGCCCAGCGCCCGTTGTGGGCCTCGACCGGCGTCAAGGACCCGGCCTACCCCGACACCATGTACGTCACCGAGCTCGTCGCGGCGAACGTCGTCAACACGATGCCGGGCAAGACGCTCGACGCGACCGCGGACCACGCCGAGGTCACGGGCGACACGATCACCTCCGGGTACGCCGGGGCGAGCACCGTGCTGGACGACCTCGACCAGCAGGGCATCTCCTACTCCGAGGTCGTCGACCTGCTCGAGGACGAAGGCGTCGACAAGTTCGAGAAGGCCTGGGGTGAGCTGCTCGACGGCGTCACCGCCGAGATGGACAAGGCCAAGGCATGACCCGTCCCGCCCAGCCGTCCGGCCTCCCGTCGGCGGGCGGGTGCCGGTGAGCCCCGCCCGCGTCGCGCACGGGGTCAACCCGCTGCGTGACGCCTCCGACCGGCGCCTCCCCCGCATCGCGGGCCCCTGTGGTCTCGTCCTCTTCGGCGTGACCGGCGATCTCGCCCGCAAGAAGCTGATGCCGGCGATCTACGACCTCGCCAACCGGGGTCTGCTGCCGCCCGGCTTCTCGCTCATCGGCTTCGCCCGCCGGGACTGGGCGACGCAGGACTTCGGTCAGGTCGTCCACGACGCGGTGAAGCAGTATGCCCGCACGCCCTTCAGCGAGGACGTGTGGCGCAACCTGTCCGAGGGCTTCCGCTTCGTGCCGGGCACGTTCGACGACCCCGCCGCCTTCGACCTGCTCGCGCAGACGGTCAAGGAGCTGGACGCGGACCGCGGGACGGGAGGCAACCACGCCTTCTACCTCTCGGTCCCCCCGAGCTTCTTCGCCACCGTGTGCCAGCAGCTCGAGCGGTGCGGGCTCACCCGTGCCGAGGGTGACAGCTGGCGCCGGGTCATCATCGAGAAGCCGTTCGGGCACGACCTCAAGAGCGCCCAGGAGCTCAACGCGATCGTCGAGGACGTCTTCCCGGCCGACTCCGTCTTCCGGATCGACCACTACCTCGGCAAGGAGACGGTCCAGAACCTGCTGGCCCTGCGCTTCGCCAACCAGCTCTTCGAGCCGGTCTGGAACGCGAACTACGTCGACCACGTGCAGATCACGATGGCCGAGGACATCGGGATCGGTGGCCGAGCCGGCTACTACGACGGCATCGGCGCCGCCCGCGACGTCATCCAGAACCACCTGCTCCAGCTGCTCGCGCTGACGGCGATGGAGGAGCCGGTCTCCTTCGACGCCAAGGACCTTCGCGCTGAGAAGGAGAAGGTGCTCTCCGCCGTGCGGCTGCCGGCCGACCTCGACCGCGGCGCCGCGCGCGGGCAGTACTCCGCTGGGTGGCAGGGCGCCGAGGAGGTCGTCGGCTACCTCGACGAGGACGGCGTCGACGCGTCGTCGACGACGGAGACCTTCGCCGCGGTGGAGCTCGAGATCGACACCCGCCGCTGGGCCGGTGTCCCGTTCTACCTGCGCACGGGCAAGCGCCTGGGCAAGCGGGTCACCGAGATCGCGGTCGTCTTCAAGAAGGCGCCGCACCTGCCCTTCGAGCACACCGCGACCGAGGAGCTCGGCCAGAACGCCATCGTCATCCGGGTCCAGCCCGACGAGGGCATCACCCTGCGCTTCGGGTCGAAGGTCCCGGGCGCGCAGATGGAGGTGCGGGACGTGACGATGGACTTCGGCTACGGCTCGTCCTTCACCGAGGCCTCCCCCGAGGCCTACGAGCGGCTCATCCTCGACGTCCTGCTCGGTGACCCACCGCTCTTCCCGCGCCATGAGGAGGTCGAGCTGTCCTGGCGAATCCTCGACCCGCTGATCCGGCACTGGTCCAAGGGCGGCAAGCCGGAGAGCTACACCTCGGGGACGTGGGGCCCCAAGGGCGCCGACGAGATGCTCGAGCGCGACGGACGAACGTGGAGGATGCCGTGATCAGGGACCTGACCGACACCACGACGACGCGGATCAGCAAGACGCTGGTCCGGCTGCGCAACGAGGTCGGCGCGATGGCGCTCGGCCGCGTGCTCACCCTCGTCGTCGTCGTCGAGGACACCGACGCGGGTGAGGCGATCGACGTCGCCAACCACGCGAGCCGGCAGCACCCCTGCCGGATCATCGTCGTCATCTCGGGTGACCGACGGGGCAAGAACCGTCTCGATGCCCAGATCCGGCTCGGCGGCGACGCCGGCGCGAGCGAGATCGTCGTGCTGCGGCTCTACGGCCCCCTCGCGGGGCACGGGCCCAGCGTCGTCGTCCCGCTCCTGCTGCCCGACTCCCCCATCGTGGTCTGGTGGCCCGGTGAGGCACCGGGCGACGTCGCCAACGACCCGATCGGGGCGATGGCGCAGCGCCGGATCACCGATGCGGCGCAGCACCGCAACCCGCGGCTGATGCTCAAGAAGCGCGCCTCGACCTACAAACCGGGTGACACGGATCTGTCGTGGACGCGGATCACGCTGTGGCGCGGGCTCATCGCCGCGGCCCTGGACCAGCCGCCCTACGAGGCGATCACGGGAGCCGTCGTCAGCGGCGCCCCTGACTCTCCCTCCTCGGAGCTGCTGGCGGCGTGGCTGTGCCACCGGCTCAAGGTCCCGGTCCGTCGGGTCTCGACGCCCCGCGGCTCCGGCATCAGCTCGGTGCGCCTCGAGCGCAAGAGCGGTCCGATCGACCTCGTGCGCCCCGGTGACATCGTCGCGACGCTCTCGCAGACCGGCCAGCCGGACCGCCGGATCAGCCTCCCCCGTCGAGAGCTCCCGGAGTGCCTCTCCGATGAGCTGCGCCGTCTCGACCCCGACGACACGTATGCCGATGCGCTCCTCAAGGGGATGGACCACCTCGGGCCCGTCCGGCTCACCGCCGCCGCGGCGGCCAAGGCCGGCAAGGCCCCCGACCCCGAGGCCTCCAAACGTCTCGCGGCCCGGCTCGGTCGCGACGACTCCGCCAAGGAGGCGTCGGCGATGATCACGGCTCCCCCGGCACCTGAGCAGGCCGACACCGACCAGGTGCAGGCCGCGACCGCCCGCAAGCTCGCGGGCAAGCGCACGCCGCGCGAGAAGGAGGCTGCCGCCGAGCGCGACACGGCGACCAAGAAGGCGGCGAGCAAGACGTCCCCGGCCAAGGCCGCCGGCAAGAAGGCGGCGGCGACCAAGAGCGAGGCCCGGACGATCAGCGCGACGCGGGAGACCTCATGAGCGCCGCCCCCGCCCCCGCCCCCGAGGTGACCGTCGCGACCGACAAGGCGTCGCTCGCGGCAGCCATTGCGGAGCGGCTCGTCGACGCGGCAGAGGCTGCTCTCGCCGAACGTGGCCGCTGCCACCTCGTGATGACCGGCGGCTCGATGGGGTCGGCCCTCGTCGCGGCGCTGGCCGAGCGGGTCGACCGCGTCCGGGTCGACTGGGCGCAGGTCGACATCTGGTGGGGTGACGAGCGCTACCTGCCCGCCGGTGACCCGGATCGCAACGACACGCAGAACGACGCGGCGGGGCTCTCCGGCCTCGGCCTCGACCCGAGGCGCGTGCACCGGATCGCCGGACCGGACACGTCCGGGTCCGCCGAGGAGAGCGCCGACGCCTACAGCGAGGAAGTGCGCGGGGACGGCTCCGGCGCCTTCGACGTCGTCATTCTCGGGGTGGGACCGGACGGGCACGTCGCCTCGCTCTTCCCGCACCACCCGGCTCAGCGCGCGACCGACGCCATCGCGATCGCCGTGCATGACTCCCCCAAGCCTCCGCCCGACCGCGTCTCGCTCACCTTCGAGTGCCTCGAGCGCTCCCGCGAGGTGTGGTTCGTCGTGGCCGGTGACGACAAGGCGGAGGCCGTGGCCGCCGCCCTGGCGCCGGGCGCGGACCGCTGGGACGTCCCGGCCTCGGGCCCTCGCGGCAGCGACGCCACGCGGTGGCTGATCGACGCCGACGCCGCGGCGCGGCTCTCCGAGCGCGACTGAGAGGTATGCCGCTGAGCGCGCGAACGCGTCGCACACGACGGAGCCCGTGACCCCTCGAGGGGTCACGGGCTCCGTCGTGTCGCGAGCCGGTCGTCGCGCTCGCCCTACTGGATCAGGCCGCGGTCGCGCAGGGTCGTCAGGGCCTCGTCGAGGATGGCCGCGCCGTCCTCGTCGCTGCGCCGCTCCTTCACGTAAGCGAGGTGGGTCTTGTAGGGCTCGACCTTCGGCGCTGCCGGAGGGTTGGCCTGGTCCTGGCCCGCGGGGAGACCACAGCGGGGGCAGTCCCACGTCTCGGGGAGCACCATGCCCGGCTCCTGAGCGAAGCTCGGGCGGGTCTCGTGCCCGTTGGCGCACCAGTAGGGGACGTGCACGCGGGGAGCAGCGTCGCCGCGCTCGGCCTCCCCCATCGGTCCGGCTCCGACTCGGCTTCCTCGGATCGCGTTGCCACTAGCCATGATGTGGTCCTTTCAGCTGACGAAACGGGCCAACAGGCCCAGACCGACGATGGAGGTGGCCCAGACGACGGCGATCGCGACCGTGAACCGGTCGAGGTTACGCTCCGCCACGGAGGAGCCACCGAGCGAGGTGGACATCCCACCGCCGAACATGTCGGACATGCCACCGCCCTTGCCCTTGTGCAGCAGGATGAACAGCACCAGGACCAGGCTGGCGAGCACCAGCAGGACCTGAAGCACGATGCGCACCGCATCCACGTGGTCACTCCATCTCGTCGGGGGTGTTTCGGCCGGGTGGTCCGGCCCGCCTTGCCGCACGCCCTCGGGGAGGGCGCGCGGGACGCGGCTCGGGCAAGGATACCTGCCCGCACCCCGAACGACCGAACGCGCGCCCGCAGCCGGACGCGCGTTCGGATCGGTACCCGCTGTGGTGCTCGGGGTGGGACAGGGCGGGAGGGCCCGTCGCTCAGCTCGTCGCGAGGTGGTCGCGGTACCGGCAGATCGACGCGAACTCCGCAGGGTCGATCGAGGCGCCGCCGACGAGGGCGCCGTCGACGTCCTCCTGGGCCATGATCGAGGCGACGTTGCCGGCCTTGACGCTGCCGCCGTAGAGGACCCGGACACCGTCGGCCACGTCGCCGCTGTAGAGCTCGGCGAGCAGGGTACGGATCGCCCCACACACCTCCTGCGCGTCCTCGGGGGTCGCCACCTCACCGGTGCCGATGGCCCAGATCGGCTCGTAGGCAAGGACGATGGACGCCGCCTGCTCCTTCGTCACCCCGTCGAGCGCCGCGCGCAGCTGGGTGACGACGTGCTCGACCTGCCGGCCCTCCTTGCGGACGTCGAGACCCTCACCGCAGCAGAGGATCGGCGTCAGGCCGTGGGCGTATGCCGCCTGGACCTTCGCGCCGACGACCTCGTCGGTCTCCTGGTGGCCCTCGCGCCGCTCGCTGTGGCCGACGGCGACGTAGGTGCAGCCGAGCTTGGCGAGGAACGCACCGGAGATGTCACCGGTGTAGGCGCCGGAGGCGTGCGGGGACAGGTCCTGGGCGCCGTAGCGCAGCTCGAGCCTGTCGCCCTCGACGAGGGTCTGGACCGATCGCAGGTCGGTGAACGGCGGCAGGACCGCCACCTCGACCGCGCTGTAGTCGTGCTTCGCGTCGCGCAGCGTCCAGTCGAGCTTCTGGATCAGGTGCGTGCCCTGGAGGTGGTCCAGGTTCATCTTCCAGTTGCCGGCCATCAGCGGCACGCGCCCGCTGGTGGGCTGGCTGGTCTCGTTCTTGGTGCGGGCCATCAGGACGGGTCCTCCTCGTCGAGCACGGTCAGTCCGGGCAGCTCCTTGCCCTCGAGGTACTCGAGGCTGGCGCCACCACCGGTGGAGATGTGGCCGAAGTCGCTGTCGGCGAAGCCGAGCTGGCGCACGGCCGCGGCGGAGTCACCGCCACCGACGACGGTCAGCGCACCCCGACTCGTCACCTCGACGAGGGCCTCGGCCAGCGCCTTGGTGCCCGCGGCATACGGCTCCATCTCGAAGGCGCCCATCGGGCCGTTCCAGAAGACGGTGCGGCAGTCGGCGAGCTTCTCCGCGAAGAGCTCGCTCGACCGCGGGCCGATGTCGAGACCCATCCGGTCGGCCGGGATCGCGTCGGCCGCGACGACGTCGTGGTCGGCGTCGGCGCTGAACGCGTCGGCGGCGACGATGTCGACGGGCAGGACGATCTCGACACCGGACTTCTCGGCCTGCTCGAGGTAGCCCTTGACGGTGTCGATCTGGTCGGCCTCGAGCAGGCTCTTGCCGACCTCGTGGCCCTGGGCCGCGAGGAAGGTGAAGACCATGCCGCCGCCGATGAGCAGGCGGTCCGCGGTGCCGAGCAGGTTGCCGATGACGCCGAGCTTGTCGGACACCTTCGCGCCACCGAGCACGACGGCATACGGCCGCTCGGGCTCGGCGGTCAGCCGGCGCAGGACGTCGACCTCGGTCGCGACGAGGTCTCCCGTCGCGTGGGGCAGGATGCGCGGCACGTCATAGACCGAGGCCTGCTTGCGGTGGACGACGCCGAAGCCGTCGGAGACGAAGACGTCGGCGAGCGACGCGAGCTCGGCCGCGAACTCGGCCCGCCCCTCGTCGGTCTTGGCCGTCTCCCCCTCGTTGAAGCGGAGGTTCTCGATGACGAGGACGTCACCCTCGCCGAGGGTCGCGACGGCGGCCTTCGCAGCCGGGCCGACCGTGTCCTCGGCGAAGGACACCGGCGTGCCGAGGACCTCTCCGAGCCGGGTGGCGACGGGGGCGAGGGAGTATCTTGCCTCGGGCGCACCCTTGGGACGGCCCAGGTGGGCGCAGACGATGACGCGGGCGCCCTTCTCCGCAAGGGCGGCGATGGTGGGCGCGGACGCTCGGATCCGGCCGTCGTCGGTGATCGTCGTGCCGTCGAGCGGCACGTTGAGGTCGGAGCGGACGAGGACGCGCATGCCGCGCAGGTCCCCGAGGTCGCCGATGGTCTTCACGTCGTGGTCCCCTTCAGTGGGTCGTTCGTGGTGCTGCGGGCTCGATCGGGCCGGTCGGATCCCGTCGACCGGTCGGCACCTGCCGACCGGTCGACGTGTCGACGTCTGGATCGACGTCTGGATCGACGTCTGGATCGACTCAGAGGTTCTCGCCGACGTGCGTGACGAGGTCGACGAGGCGGTTGGAGTAGCCCCACTCGTTGTCGTACCAGCCGACGACCTTGACCTGGTTGCCGATGACCTTCGTCAGGCCGGAGTCGAAGATGCACGACGCCGGGTCGGTGACGATGTCGGAGCTGACGATGGGGTCCTCGGTGTAGACGAGGAAGCCCTTGAGCGGGCCCTCGGCGGCCGCCTTGACGATCGCGTTGACCTCCTCGACCGTCGTCTCGCGCGAGGCCTCGAAGGTGAGGTCGGTCGCCGAGCCGGTGGGCACGGGGACGCGCAGCGCGAAGCCGTCGAGCTTGCCCTTGAGCTCGGGCAGGACGAGGGAGACGGCCTTGGCCGCACCGGTCGTCGTGGGGACGATGTTGAGCGCGGCGGCCCGAGCCCGGCGGAGGTCGCTGTGCGGACCATCCTGGAGGTTCTGGTCCTGGGTGTAGGCGTGGATGGTGGTCATCAGACCCTTGACGATGCCGACGCCGTCGTTGAGGGCCTTGGCCATCGGGGCGAGGCAGTTCGTCGTGCACGACGCGTTGCTGATGATCGTGTGCTTCGAGCCGTCGTAGTCAAGGTGGTTGACGCCCATGACGACGGTGATGTCCTCGTTCTTCGCCGGGGCGGAGATGATGACCTTCTTGGCACCGGCGTCGATGTGCGCCTTGGCCTTGCCGGCCTCGGTGAAGAAGCCGGTCGACTCGATGACGATGTCGACACCGAGCTCACCCCACGGGAGCTGGGACGGGTCCCGCTCGGCGAAGGACTTGATGACCTTGCCGTCGACCTCGATGCCACTCTCGACGACCTTCACCTCGCCCGGGAAGCGCCCGAGGATGGAGTCGTACTTGAGCAGGTGGGCCTGGGTGTCGTCGTCACCGAGGTCGTTGAACGCGACCACCTCGATGTCGGCGCCGGACACCTTCACGGCGCGGAAGAAGTTGCGGCCGATGCGGCCAAAGCCGTTGATACCAACGCGAACGGTCACTGCTGTGCACCTCTTCAAGATGAGACGGAGCTGGATGACGGGCCGCAGCGCTGCGGCTCCCTCGCGACCCACCCTAGTGCGTGGCCCTCGACGGGTGACGCGCGTCTCACCCCTTCGGACGACCCCTCCGAGGGCCCGGTGGGCCTACCCGGAGGTAGTGAGCCGGCAGTGCTCAAGCAGGGCGCCGGCAGGGCTCCGGCGGGGCGAGCGGCTCAGCTGTCGAGCATGTCCGGGGTGAGGTTGGCGTCGGTGCCCGCGATGCCGAGGTCCTCCGCGCGCTTGTCGGCCATGGCCAGCAGGCGGCGGATCCGCCCCGCGACGGCATCCTTGGTCATCGGCGGCTGAGCCAGCTGCCCGAGCTCCTCGAGGCTGGCCTGCTTGTGCTCCAGCCGGAGCGACCCGGCCTCCTTGAGGTGGTCGGGGATCTCGTCACCGAGAATCTCCATCGCCCGCTCGACCCGTGAGCCGGCCGCGACGGCGGCCCGCGCCGACCGGCGCAGGTTGGCATCGTCGAAGTTGGCGAGTCGGTTGGCGGTGGCCCGCACCTCGCGGCGCATCCGACGCTCCTCCCAGGCCATCACGGCGTCGTGGGCCCCGAGGCGGATGAGCATCGCCCCGATCGCGTCACCGTCGCGGATGACGACGCGGTCGACGCCGCGGACCTCGCGGGCCTTGGCCTGGATGCCGAGGCGACGGGCGGCCCCGACGAGGGCGAGCGCGGCCTCCGGCCCGGGACAGGTGATCTCGAGGGCAGATGACCGGCCGGGCTCGGTGAGCGAGCCGTGCGCGAGGAAGGCGCCGCGCCAGGCGGCCTCGGAGTCGCACGTCGCGGCGCTCACGACCTTGGGTGGCAGGCCCCGGACGGGACGGCCGCGGGTGTCGACGAGGCCGGTCTGGCGGGCCAGCGTCGCGCCGTCCTCGACGACCCGCACGACGTAGCGCGACCCGCGTCGCAGGCCACCCGCGGCGAGCACGAGGACATCGCTGCGGTGGCCGTAGACCTCGGCGATGTTGCGGCGGAGGCGGCGGGCGGTGTTGGCGGTGTCGAGCTCGGCCTCGACGACGATCTGGCCCCCGATGATGTGCAGGCCACCGGCGAACCGCAGCATCGTCGACACCTCGGCCTTGCGGCAGCACGGCTTGGTCACCTCGAGACGGGAGAGCTCGTCCTTGACCTTTGCTGTCATCGCCATGCGGGACATCCTGCCACCCCGTGGGGACAACTCCGACGCGGAGGCGGGCCCGGCCCTCCGGGCTCTCCGCTCCCCGGGCCGCACCCACCGAGCCGGCGGGCGGCGGTTCAGCCGATGACGTCGCGCAGGGCGGCCGCCAGACGCAGGGGGTCGTGCACTCCGGGCTCGCCACGTGCGGAGACCGGGGCGACGACGAGCGTGGCGCCGAGGGCGGACGCCGCCTCACCGAGCGACACCTCGTCCTCGACGACGCTCGGGTCGGCGAGGACGACGTCGAGGCGCAGGCCGGGGGCGTTGGTGGCGAAGGAGGCGAGGTGGTCCTCGGCGCGGAAGTCGCGGGTCTCACCCTTGGCGACCTCGAGGTTGAGGTTGAGCAGCCGCTTGGCGGGGGTCGCGACGAGGGCGTCCGCCAGGTCGGGGACGAGCAGGTGCGGCATGACGGAGGTGAACCAGGACCCCGGCCCGAGGACCACCCAGTCGGCCTCCGCCACCGCGGCGAGTGCCTCGGTGCAGGGGCGGGGGCAGGTCGGCACGATCCCGATCGACGCGACGACCCCGGGTGAGGAGGCGACCCGGTGCTGGCCGCGGACGAGGACGGTATCGCCCGGCCGGTCCGGGTCGTGCCCGACGATCTCGGCGACGATCTCGAGCGGCTCGGCCGCCATCGGCAACACCCGGCCGCGCGCACCGAGAAGCCGCCCGACGAGGTCGAGCCCGGCGACGGTGTCGCCGAGCAGCTCCCAGATCGAGACGATCATGAGGTTGCCGAGCGCGTGCCCCTGGAGGTCCCCGGTGCCGGCGAAGCGGTGCTGGAGGACGTCGCGCCAGATGTGGCCCCACTCGGAGTCGTCGCAGAGGGCGCTGAGCGCCATCCGGAGGTCTCCGGGTGGCAGGACGTCGAACTCCTCACGGAGCCGACCGCTCGACCCCCCGTCGTCGGCGACCGTGACGACGGCGGTCACGGTGTCGGTGAGCAGCCGCAGGGCAGTCAGCGCGGCCGAGAGGCCGTGCCCACCGCCGAGCGCCACGACGCGCCGGCTCTGCGGAACGCCGAGCAGGCCCGCTGTGCGGGGCACCCGGTCACTCCCGACCGAGGTCACGGTGCACCACGAAGGTGTCGATCCGGTCGCCCCCACGCAGGCGCGTGCTCAGCGCCTCGGCCGTCGCCACCGATCGGTGCTTGCCGCCCGTGCAACCGACGGCGACCGTCACGTAGCGCCGGCCCTCGCGCACGTAGCCGGCGATCATCGTGCCCAGCAGGTCGCTGGCCCGGTCGAGGAACTCCTCGGCACCGGGCTGCTTCATCACGAAGTCGGCGACGGGCCCGTCCTGCCCGTTGAGGCCCCGCAGCTCCGGCACCCAGTACGGGTTGGGCAGGAAGCGCATGTCGAAGACGACGTCGGCGTCGAGCGGCAGTCCGTACTTGAACCCGAAGGACATCACCGCGATGCGGAGCTGGACGTTCTGGTCACCGGCGAAGAGCGACGAGAGCTTGGCGCTCAGCTGGTGCACGTTGAGGCCGGAGCTGTCGACGACGACGTCGGCGGTCGAGCGGAGGTCGATGAGCAGCTTGCGCTCGCGCTGGATCCCGTCGAGCAGCCGGCCCCCACCCTGGAGCGGGTGCGGGCGGCGGACGCTCTCGAACCGGCGCACGAGCGCTTCGTCGGTGGCGTCGAGGAAGACGAGGCTGGGCCGCTCACCCCGGTCCCGGGCCGCGGCGATCGCGTCCTCGAGGTGGGCGAACCAGCCCCGGGAGCGCACGTCGACGACGACGGCGACGCGCTGCCGGGACGCCTCCGGCGTGCTCGCGATGGCCTCGTCGCGCAGGTCCGCGAGGGACGAGAGCAACTGCGGTGGAAGGTTGTCCACGACGAGCCAGCCGAGGTCCTCGAGGACGTTGGCCGTCGTGCTCCGTCCCGCCCCGCTCATCCCCGTCACGATGACGAGGGGGGCCTCGGTGAGCGTGCTCGCCCTGCTCGTGGAGGTCGGGTCGTTCATTCGATCACTTCTCCCGTCGTGAGGTTGACTGCCGGCTCGGGCGGTGCGCCCTCCGCCAAGTGGGTGACGATCGCCGAGGCAAGGGCGGGCCCGATGCCCGGGACCGCCATGACCGTCTCGGCGTCGGCACCGCGGAGCCGCTTGACCGAGCCGAAGTGCTTGAGCAGGGCCTTCTGCCGGCTCGCTCCCAGACCGGGTATGCCGTCGAGCTGGGAGGAGGTCATCGCCTTCGAGCGGCGCTGCCGGTGGAAGGTGATGGCGAAGCGGTGGGCCTCGTCCCGCAGCCGCTGGAGCAGGTAGAGACCCTCGCTCGTGCGGGGCAGGATCATCGGGTGCTCCGTCCCGGGCACCCACACCTCCTCGAGGCGCTTGGCGAGGCCGACGAGGGCCACCTCCTCGATGCCGAGCTCGTCGAGGACGGCCTGAGCGGCATTCACCTGCGGGAGCCCACCGTCGACGACGACGAGGCTCGGTGGGTAGGCAAAGCGCCGCGGCCGTCCCGTCTCCGGGTCGATCGGCCCTGACGGCGAGGGGTCGCCGTCTCCGTCGCCGTCGTCGGGGTCGTCGGTCTCCCCGTCGCTTCTCGGGCCGGCGGCCGTCCCGCCGACCACACCGGTCGACAGGTCGAGGTCGCCCACGCCTTCGGCGTCCTCGAGGTAGCGACGGAAGCGCCGGGTGAGCACCTCGCGCATCGCCGCGGTGTCGTCGATCGTCACCGGCCCGTCGCCCTCCTCGGCGATCGCGCCCCGCACGATGAACCGGCGGTACTCGCTCTTGCGGGCGAGTCCGTCCTCGAAGACGACCATGCTCGCGACGACGTTGGTGCCCTGGACGTGGCTGACGTCGTAGCACTCGATGCGCAGCGGGGCCTCGTCGAGCTCGAGCACCTCCTGGAGCTCCTGGAGGGCCTGGCTGCGCAGGGTGAGGTCCCCGGCCCGGGCCACCTTGTGGCGGGCGAGGGACTGGTCGGCGTTGCGCCGCACCGTCTCCATCAGGGTCCGCTTGTCACCGCGCTGGGGCACCCGCACGTCGACGGCCGACCCCCGCACGGTCGAGAGCCACTCGATGACGGCCTCGGTGTCGGTGGGCAGGGTCGGGACGAGCACCTCGCGCGGCACCGTCTCGCGGTCGGCGTCGCCGTAGACCTGCTGGAGGAGGTGCTCGACGAGGGCGGGGAGGTCCTCGCTCTCCTTCTCCACGACCCAGCCCCGCTGGCCCCGGATCCGGCCGCCGCGGACGTGGAAGACCTGGACCGCGGCCTCGAGGTCGTCCTCGGCGAGAGCGAACACGTCGGCGTCCGTCGCGTCCCCCAGCACGACGGACTGCTTCTCGAGCGCCTTGCTCAGCGCGCCGATGTCGTCACGGAGACGGGCGGCCTGCTCGAAGTCGAGCTCGGCAGCCGCGTCGTGCATCCGCTGCTCGATGCGCTTGACGAAGCGGGTCGTGTTGCCCGTCATGAAGTCGCAGAAGTCCTCGGCGATGTCGCGGTGCTCCTCGGCGCTGACCCGCCCGACGCAGGGCGCCGAGCACTTGTCGATGTAGCCGAGCAGGCACGGGCGGCCGCTCGCGGCGGCCCGTCGGAACACCCCGGACGAGCAGGTCCGGACCGGGAAGACGCGCAAGAGCAGGTCGAGGGTCTCGCGGATCGCCCAGGCGTGGCCGTAGGGGCCGAAGTAGCGGGTGCCCTTGCGCTTGGCGCCGCGCATCACCTGGGCCCGGGGGAACTCCTCGCCCATCGTGACGGCGAGATACGGGTAGGACTTGTCATCGCGGTACTTGACGTTGAATCGCGGGTCGAACTCCTTGATCCAGGAGTACTCGAGCTGGAGCGCCTCGACCTCGGTGCGCACGACGGTCCACTCGACCGAGGCAGCGGTCGTCACCATCGTCGCGGTGCGCTGGTGGAGCGCGGTGATGTCCTGGAAGTAGGAGGAGAGCCGGGGGCGAAGCGACTTCGCCTTGCCGACGTAGATCACCCGACCATGCGCATCCCGGAAGCGGTAGACCCCGGGGTCGTTCGGGATCTCCCCCGGCCGGGGGCGGTAGGTCCTTGGATCGGCCACGGTGCCAGCCTATGCGGCGCCACCGACGGCCCCGACAACGACCATCGCCAGCTCAGGCGACGGTGAAGGTGTCCCCGGAGACGGTGACCTTCTTGGGGGTCAGGCCGGTCTGGGCGGGGCCGGCCACTCGGTCACCGGTGCTGATGTCGAAGGCGCTGCCGTGGCAGGGGCAGATGATCTGCTTGCTCACGATGCTCGTCACGGGGCAGCCCTGGTGGGGGCAGGTCGTGTCGAAGGCCTTGAGGGTGCCCGCCTCCGGCTGGGTCACGACGGTCTGGGTGTCGGTGTAGATCTTGCCGCCACCGACCGGCACGTCGGAGACGGGTCTGCCGCCCGGCGCCGGGGCGGCGGCCGGTGCCTGGGTCGTCGGGACCGGCGGGCTGCTGCAGGCCGCGAGCGCGCCGGCGCCGGCGACGACCCCCGCCATCCGCAGCACGCCACGACGCCCCGTCAGGGCGCTCACCCGCGGCTCGAGGTCGGCACGACGGAGGTCGGGCTCGTCCGCAACCGTGGACTCGGTGTTCACGGGCGGCTCGGTGTGCCTGGGCTGCAGGTTCATGCCTTCCCCTTCCGGGAGGTCGTGCTGGCTGTTCGTGTCGTGCGGATCGTCGTGCCCGTCGTGCTCTTGTGCGCTGCGGCGGTGGCCACCCGGGCGCGCCCCGTCGTGGTGGCGGTGGACGTCGCGCGCTTCGTCGCCTTGCCCTCGGAGTTCGACGTCGAGCCGGCAACGGATGGGCCCGTCGTCGCCTTCTTCGCGGGGGCCTTCTTTGCCGTTGCCTTCTTTGCCGTTGCCTTCGTGGCGGCCTTCTTCGCGGCTGGCTTCGTGGCCGGGGCGCTCGAGTTCACCGCCTTGCGGACCGCGACGGTCGAGGTCCGGGCCGTCCGCGCGAGGATCGGCCCGAGGAAGCGGCCGGTGTGGCTCGCCTCGACCGCGGCGACGTGCTCGGGCGTGCCCTCGGCGATGACGAGCCCGCCGCCGGAGCCGCCCTCCGGGCCCATGTCGATGACCCAGTCGGCGTTCTTGATGACGTCGAGGTTGTGCTCGATGACGATGACGGTGTTGCCCTTGTCGACCAGGCCCTGGAGCACGTCGAGCAGCTTGCGGATGTCCTCGAAGTGCAGACCGGTCGTCGGCTCGTCGAGGACGTAGATGGTGCGGCCGGTCGAGCGCTTCTGCAGCTCGCTCGCGAGCTTGACGCGCTGCGCCTCACCGCCGGACAGGGTCGGCGCCGGCTGGCCCAGGCGGACGTAGCCGAGGCCGACATCGTTGAGGGTGCGCAGGTGGCGGGCGATCGCGGGGACCGCCTCGAAGAAGTCGGCCGCCTCCTCGATCGGCATGTCGAGGACGTCGGAGATCGTCTTGCCCTTGAAGTGCACCTCGAGCGTCTCGCGGTTGTAGCGGGCGCCGTGGCAGACCTCGCACGGGACGTAGACGTCGGGCAGGAAGTTCATCTCGATCTTGATGGTGCCGTCACCGGAGCACGCGTCGCAGCGGCCGCCCTTGACGTTGAAGGAGAACCGGCCGGGCAGGTAGCCCCGGACCTTCGCCTCGGTCGTCTCGGCAAAGAGCTTGCGCATGTTGTCGAAGACACCCGTGTAGGTCGCCGGGTTGGACCGAGGGGTCCGCCCGATCGGACTCTGGTCGACGTGGACGACCTTGTCGAGCTGCTCGAGGCCCTTGACCGTCTTGTGCCGTCCGGGGACGTGCCGCGCCCCGTTGAGCTTGTTGGCGAGGACGTTGTAGAGGATGTCGTTGACGAGGGTGGACTTGCCCGACCCCGAGACGCCGGTGACGGCGACGAGGTTGCCGAGCGGGAAGGCGACGTCGACGCCGCGCAGGTTGTTCTCCCTCGCACCGGTCACGGTGATCTCGCGGCCGTCGTGGCCGCGTCGGACCTCGGGGGTCGGGATCTCGCGCCGACCGGAGAGGTACATGCCGGTGAGCGAGTCGGGGTGCTCGAGCAGCCCCTTGACCGGGCCGGAGTGCACCACCTTGCCACCGTGCTCCCCCGCGCCCGGGCCGATGTCGACGACCCAGTCGGCGGCGGCGATCGTGTCCTCGTCGTGCTCGACGACGATGAGCGTGTTGCCGAGGTCGCGCAGCCGGGTCAGCGTCTCGATGAGACGGTGGTTGTCGCGCTGGTGCAGGCCGATCGACGGCTCGTCGAGGACGTAGAGGACGCCGACGAGACCGGAGCCGATCTGGGTCGCGAGCCGGATCCGCTGGGCCTCGCCGCCGGACAGGGTGCCGGCCGGCCTGTCGAGGGAGAGGTAGTCGAGTCCGACGTCGAGCAGGAAGCCGAGGCGGGCGTCGATCTCCTTGATCACCCGCTCGGCGATCTGGCGCTCACGGGCGGAGAAGTCGACGGTGTCGAGGAAGCCGGCCGCGTCGCCGATCGCGAGGGCGCAGACCTCGGAGATGTTGCGGCCGCCGATGAGGACGGCGAGCGACTCGGGCTTGAGCCGGGCGCCCTTGCAGACGGGGCAGGGCACCTCGCGCATGTAGCCCTCGTAGCGCTCGCGGCTCCACTCGGAGTCGGTCTCGCCGTGCCGCCGTTTGATGAAGGGAACGACGCCCTCGAAGCCGGTCGTGTAGGACCGGTCCCGGCCGTAGCGGTTCTTGTACTTCACGTGGACCTTGTAGTTCTGTCCGTGGAGCAGCGCCTCCTTGGCGCGCTCGGGCAGGGCCCGCCACGGGGCGTCGACGGAGAACTTCATGTCGTCGGCCAGCGCCCCCATGACCCGCTGGAAGTACTCGGCCGAGCCGGACCCCTGGGCCCACGGGGCGATCGCGCCCTCGGCGAGCGAGAGGTCGTCGTCGGGCACGATGAGCTCGGGGTCGACCTCGAGCTCGGTGCCGATGCCGGTGCACTCGGTGCAGGCGCCGAAGGGCGAGTTGAAGGAGAACGACCGGGGCTGGATCTCGTCCATGCCGAGGGGGTGGTTGTTGGGGCAGGCCATCTTCTCGGAGAAGCGGCGCTCGCGGGCGGCGTCACCGGCCTCACGGTCGACGAAGTCGATGACGACGATGCCGCCGGCGAGGCGCAGGGCCGTCTCGACGGAGTCGGTGAGCCGGCGCTTCGAGCCGGTGTCGTCGCCCTTGGCGACGAGCCGGTCGACGACCACCTCGATGGTGTGCTTCTTCTGCTTCTCGAGCGTCGGCGGCTCGGTGAGCGAGATGACCTCGCCGTCGACCCGAGCCCGGGAGAAGCCCTTGGTCTGCAGCTCGGCGAAGAGGTCGACGAACTCGCCCTTGCGCCCCTGGACCACCGGCGCGAGCACCTGGAAGCGGGTCCGGTCGGCGAGGGTGAGCAGCTGGTCGACGATCTGCTGCGGGGACTGACGGGTGACCGGCTCGCCGCAGACGGGGCAGTGCGGACGCCCGGCGCGCGCGAAGAGCAGGCGGAGGTAGTCGTAGACCTCGGTGATCGTTCCCACGGTCGAGCGCGGGTTGCGGTTGGTCGACTTCTGGTCGATCGAGACCGCGGGAGACAGCCCCTCGATGAAGTCGACGTCGGGCTTGTCCATCTGCCCGAGGAACTGCCGGGCGTAGGCGGACAGCGACTCCACGTAGCGGCGCTGGCCCTCGGCGAAGATCGTGTCGAAGGCGAGGGAGGACTTGCCGGACCCGGACAGGCCGGTGAAGACGACGAGGCTGTCCCGCGGGAGGTCGACGGAGACGTCCTGGAGGTTGTGCTCGCGCGCCCCTCGGACGACGAGGGCGTGGGCGTTACCGGGGGCTTTGACAGTCACCGCTCCATGCTAGGTGTCGGCACTGACACTGGTGCATCCCGCTCGTCCCGGGGACCGCGGGCGGGACGCCGTCGGTGCTCCGCGGCATACTCGACGGCATGACCTCGACGCGGCGTGAGACCGCCCCGACCAGCACGCCGATCGAGGAGTATGCCGTGCTCGGCGACCTCGGGACCGCCGCCCTCGTCAGCCGGGCGGGCTCGGTCGACTGGCTGTGCCTACCCCGCTTCGACTCGCACGCGTGCTTCGCCGCGCTGCTCGGGACGTCCGACAACGGTCGTTGGCTGCTCGGGCCCACGGACCTGGAGGCCCGGACGACGCGGGGCTACGTCGGGGACTCGTTCGTCCTCGAGACGACCCACGAGACCGACTCGGGCGTCGTGCGGGTGACCGACGTCATGCCGCTCGGCGACGGCCGCGCCGACCTGCTGAGGCGGGTGCAGGGGATCTCGGGCACGGTCCGGATGAGGCACGAGTGGGTCGTCCGGTTCGGCTACGGCTCGACGAGACCCTGGGTGACCCGGCGCAAGGACGACCGCGAGGGCACCCACGACACGATCATCACGGCCGTCGCCGGACCCGACATGCTCGTGCTGCGCGGCGACCGGCTCCCGCACGCCCAGGACGGTAGGCACGTCGACGAGTTCGACGTCAGCGCGGGCGAGACGCTCACCTTCTCCACGACGTGGTTCCGCAGCCACCACCCGGTGCCGGCGCCGCTCGAGATCGACGCACGCATCGAGGAGACGACGGCGCTCAGCCGGGCATGGGGGGCGCGGAGCGGTTACGAGGGCCCGTACACCGAGGCGGTGACCCGGTCGCTGCTCGTCCTACGGGTCCTCAGCCACGGGGAGACCGGCGGGATCGTGGCGGCACCGACGACCTCGTTGCCGGAGGACTTCGGCGGCGAGCGCAACTGGGACTACCGCTACTGCTGGCTGCGTGACGCGGCCCTCACGCTCGAGGCGCTGCTCGACTGCGGTTACCTCGAGGAGACCCGGCTGTGGCGCAACTGGCTGCTGCGGGCCGTCGCGGGCGACCCCGAGGACATGCAGATCATGTACTGCGTCGACGGGGGGCGCGAGCTCATCGAGCGCGAGCTCGACCACCTGCCGGGGTATGCCGGGTCGAGCCCCGTGCGGGTCGGCAACGGCGCCGTCGACCAGCGTCAGAGCGACGTCCTCGGCGAGGTGATGATCGCGCTCGAGCGGGCGCGGGAGCGCGGCATCGTCGAGGCCCCCGACTCGTGGCACCTGCAGCGCTCGCTCATCAACCACCTCGCCGAGCACTGGGAGGAGCCGGACAACGGGCTGTGGGAGATCCGCGGGCCGCTGCAGAAGTTCACCCACTCGCGCGTCATGGTCTGGGCCGCTTTCGACCGCGCCATCCGGGCCGTCGAGGAGCACGGTCTGCACGGACCCGTCGAGCGGTGGCGAGAGCTGCGCGAGGCGGTGCGCGAGGAGGTCATGGAGCACGGGTGGAACGAGGAGAAGCAGAGCTTCGTCCAGCACTACGACACCGATGAGGTCGACGCCTCGCTGCTCGTCCTGTCCGCCGTCGGGTTCCTGCCTGGTGACGACCCGAAGATGGTCGGGACGATCCGGGCCGTCGAGCGCGAGCTGATGCGGGAGGGCCTGGTGCTGCGCTACCGGACCCACTCCGGCGTCGACGGCCTCACCGGCGACGAGCACCCCTTCCTCGCCTGCTCCTTCTGGCTCGTCACCGCCTACGCGAAGGCGGGGATGGTGCAGGAGGCCTCCGCCCTGATGGACCGCCTCGTCGGGCTCGCCAACGACCTGCTGCTCCTGTCGGAGGAGTACGACCCGGTCGGCCGGCGGATGGTCGGCAACTTCCCCCAGGCGTTCTCGCACCTGACGCTCGTCAACGCGGCGGTGGCCCTCGCGGAGGCGACGAAGGACTGACCGGAGGGGGACGGGCGAGCGCGGCGGCGGCGGCTGCGGGGTGACATGCTGGTCGGCATGACCTACACCGGGAACGTGCAGCCGGGCGGAGCAGCCGACGTCCGATCGCTGCCCGCACTGACGATCCGCAAGCTCGCGGTCTCCGAGATGCACAACAACGTCTACCTGCTCACCTGCGCAGCGACGGGAGCGCAGCTGCTCATCGACGCGGCCGACGACGCTCCACGTCTGCTCGAGCTCGTCGCCGAGGGCGGATCCGGTCTCGGGACGGTCGTGACGACCCACCAGCACTGGGACCACGTGCGGGCCCTCGCCGAGGTCGTGTCGGCAACCGGCGCCACGACCGTCGCCGGAGCCGACGACGCCGACGCGCTGCCGGTGCCCGTGGACGTGAGGGTCGACCAGGGTGACACGGTGTCCTTCGGGGACGTGGTGCTGCAGGTGGTGCACCTGCGTGGCCACACGCCCGGCTCAATCGCGCTCGCCTACGACGACCCGTCCGGCCACGTCCACCTGTTCACCGGGGACTCGCTCTTCCCGGGTGGGGTCGGCAACACGAAGAACGAGGGCCAGAGCTTCGCGTCGCTCATCGATGACGTGACGACCCGGGTCTTCGACGTCTATGACGACGACACGTGGGTCTACCCCGGCCACGGTGACGACACGACGCTCGGTGCCGAGCGGCCGAGCGTGCAGGAGTGGCGCGACCGCGGCTGGTGACACCTGTGCCGAGACGCGGTCGTGGCGTCGCGCTCGGCCCGCAACGACGGCGACGGCCAGTGCCAGGTCAGTTGTTGGCGGGCACGGGGCCGGCTGACCCACTGTCAGGACACGGCCGGCGGCCAGCGGTGCCGGCGCCACTCGTCCCAGGTCGCGAACCCGACCGGTGGGTCGTCGACCGGCTCCCTGCCGTCCAGCTCCCCCGGCGTGGGGACCTCGAAGGAAGCAGCCCAGTCGGCCAGCTCCTGGTCTGACATCGGCCACGTCGTCCCCGGCGCCTCGGACTGGCGCCGGTCCAGCCGTCTCCGCTGCTCAGCGGGGTCGAGCTCGAAGTAGCGCATCCGGACCTCCGCGCCGAGTCGTGTCGCTGCGTGACGCAGGGCGGACCGTTCGTCCCTCCCCCACAAGCCGTAGTCGATGACGACGTTGGTGCCGAGCTCGAGGGCGCGCAGGCCGATCTCGATGAGCCGTCCCTCGATCACGACCTGGGCTGAGGGCGGGTTCTCGTCGCCGAAGAGTGCCTTCACCCACTCGTCCTTCGTCAGCCGCAGGGCGTGGTGCTCGACCTCGAGGCGCCGCGCGGCGGTGGTCTTGCCCGTCGACGGCAGACCCACAGTCAGGAAAAGTGTCGGTTGCGCCATCGTCCTCCTCCCCTCCCGGACCAGACTCCATCATCGCCGACCCAGCGGCCGGCACCGAAGCTGGACAGTGACAGGATCCAACCATGAGCACGTACCGCCAGATCGCCGCCCTCGGAAGCTCGTTCGCGGCCGGCCCGGGCATCGAGCCGGTCGAGGACTTCTCGGCGATGCGGTCGAAGCGCAACTACCCCCACCTGCTCGCCGACCACCTCGGCGCCACCCTCATCGACCTGACCGTCTCGGGCGCCACCACCGCCACGATCCTCGACACCCCCCAGGTCACGATGAGCGGCGTGCGCTTCCCGCCGCAGGTCCAGGGGCTCCCGGCACAGGCCGACCTCGTCACCGTGACGGCGGGGGGCAACGACCTCCGGTTCGTGGGCTCGATGCTCTACGAGGCGTGGTCGCAGGCGGACCCCGCCGGACCGATCGCCACGATGATGGTGGCCGACTTCCCCCACGGCATACCGGAGCCCACCCCGGCGGCCATCGACGCGATGGCGCGTGGACTCGCGCAGATCGTCGGCGAGGCCCGCGCACGAACGTCCGACGCGCGGGTGGTCCTCGTCGACTACCTGACGGTCTTCACCGAGGCAACGGCCCGCGACGCCGACTGGCCCTTCTCCCCCGAGCAGACGGCATCCTTCCGACGGATCCAGGACGGCATCGCCGCGGGCTACCAGGTCGCAGGCACACTCGCCGGGGTGGAGGTGCTGGCGGCCTCGCAGCTGAGCGCCGACCACGGGCTCGGCTCGAGCGAGCCCTGGGTGTTCGGGTTCCAGCCGACTCTGGCGACGACCGCCTGGTCCTTCCACCCCAACGAGGACGGCATGGTGGCCGTCGCCCGCGCCCTGGCTGATCTTCTGTCGACCTGAGGCAGTCCCCCTCCCACTCAGCGCACTCTGCGGACGAGTGAGATCTCACCATCTGCGTCGGGCCCGGGGCCCGGTCGGGCTGACGCTCGCATCCCCATCAACCAGGTGAAGGCCGCAATGACCAGCACCAGCCCGACCACGGCCTCCTCCCACGGTGTCGAGTCGTACGAGGCGTAACCCATGACGACCGGGACGAGGAAGGCGGACGGGAGGGGTGTGCTCGCGACGAGCAACGCCACGGTCACCAGCAACCAGCGGTTGGGCGTCCCCGCGGCCCGGAGGCGCGGCCGAACGGTCGCCACCACGAGAGCGACGGGCCACCCGAACAGGAAAGCCGCGATGATGGGGTGCAGCCCCTCGACCGTCACCCCCCGTCCGGTCTGACCCGACGCCCACGTTGTAGCTGCGCCCGTCGCGACCCCGATTCCCATCACGGCACTCAGCACGAGCGTGAGCCGATCCGGGCGAGCGCCGGGGATCAGGAGCGGCAGCATGAAGAGGGCGAGCGCCCACAGGAGCAACGCCACGGCCCCGAGCTGGGTGGCGTTCCCGATCGGCACCCAGGGGTCCGCGGGCAGGAGGAAGTCGTAGAGGTGGTCCTGGACCCTCATGCAGGCGGGCGCGTCGAAGTCACCCAACCGGCAAGTGGGCCACCACCGTTGCCACGACGCGGTGGCCGTCAGCAGCCCCGCCCCGACGAGCAGGAGCGACACCACAACCCGCGCGACCTGCCTCATCCGCATCACAGCACTCCTGGAGCTCGACGACGTCTCCCGAACCTAACCCCCGGTCATCGCCACCGGGCAGCAATTGCCGGAAGGCCGGAGCTCCGGATCACCGTGCAGATCAACTGGCAGTCATGGTCGTCGGGCCAGCGCCGGGTGTCAGTTGGTCGGCCAGTTGATCGGTCCCGGTCATCAATCTGCGGATCAGTCCGCATGCGAGGTTGTCAGGACAGCAGCAGACGCAGACTGATCGGCAGACTGATCCCATCCGGGCTCACGCTAGAGCCCGAAGGCGGTCCACTCCCCCTCCGAGACCACCTCGGCCCTGCCGTCGACGACCGTGATCGCCGTCTGCTCGTCGATGGCGTAGGCGGGGGCGCCGAGGTCGGCCGCCCACCGCTCCGCCTCGGCCGGGGTGTTCGTCGGGAAGGCGTTGAGGTGCGGGAAGATCGAGAAGTCGACGACGCCGAGGGTCCGGTCGTCGGGAGCGTCTGCCCACGCGACGAAGAGGTCCCCGATCCGGGGCGTCATCACCATGCTGCCGGCGCTCACCCCCACCCAGACCGTGTCGGTGAGCGAGGGCAGCAGGTCCGCCAGCCCGGATTCGCGCATCCAGTGGGCCAGGTAGGTCGCGTCGCCGCCGTCGACGAGCAGGACGTCGGCCTCGCGCACCCAGGGGACCCAGCGTGCCGCACCGATGGTGGGCAGCGCGGTGAGCTCGAGGACGCCGAGGGACGCCCAGCCGAGACCGGTGAAGCTCCCCCAGACCGGCTCGGCGGCAATGAGCCCCCGCACCGACGCGGGTCCGCAGCTCGGGTGGCCCCACTGGGCGGTCGGGATCACCAAGGCCTTGGACTCCGTGACCGGCTTGTCGAGCAGCTCGACGAGCGACGCGTGGATGCTCGGATTCGTGACACCGCCCGAGGTGAGCAGAAGCTTCATGATCAGTCCGATCTTGCAGTGAGGGTCGACGTGACGATCCGATCATGGTGCACGGAGATCGAGATCCTGTGGTGGGTCCGGGGTGTCGAGGTAGTCGCCGCTGCGGTAGTCGCCGGCGACGACGAGGCGGGAGCGGCCGACGCCGGCTCCACGGCGACCGCCTCCCTGTCGTCCTTCACACCACCTACTGTCCGGCAGTCCCCGAAAGGGTGCGGGCTGCCGATCTGCGCTCCACCGCGCGACCGACCAGGACGCCAAGCACGAACACCCCGAGAGCTACGAGGGCAACCGCGATCCGCCTCCCGGCGGTGATGAAGATCAGGTCCTGGAAAGTCTCACCCGAGAGGGGCTCGTACGCGAACCACCCGAACTCCGTCGGCTGTCTCCAGAGCACCACCGCACCCGCCAGCAGGGCAACGACGACGACGAGAGAGGCGATGAGGGCACCCCGAGAACGCATGCGGTCAACCTACTCACGGCGTCCGGGCGACGAAGGCGATCCGGGGGCCAGGCTTCACCGCACGGTCCGCACCGTGCGAGGGTTGGCACATGGCTCATGACGTGGTCGACCTCTCCGACAAGCTGTCCCAGTTCGACGACCGCTGGTCGCCCAAGGTCGTCGCGAGGCTCAACGACTACGAGGTCAAGGTCGTCAAGCTGGAGGGCGAGTTCGTCTGGCACACCCACGAGGACACCGACGAGCTGTTCCTCGTCCTCGCGGGCGAGCTGATCATCCAGCTGCGGGACGGCGACGTCCGCCTGTCGGCCGGCCAGTTGTTCGTCGTCCCGCAAGGAGTGGAGCACTGTCCGATCGCGTCGGAGGGTGAGGTGCACGCGGTGCTCATCGAGCCGACCGGGGTGGTGAACACCGGGGACGCCGGCGGCCTCCTCACGGCGACGTACGACGACTCGCTCGCGTAGGTGCCCACCGCCGACGAGCGGCAAGCCCCGATCGGTGGACCGTGCGGTAGGCGATGATGGGCCCGTGACCGCCTCCCTCCTCAGCACCAGCACGTCCGCGGCGCTGCGTGACGCGCCGTTCACCTACGACGCCGTCGGTTCAGCGCCGGCCGTCGCCGTGCCTGCCGGTTTCGAGGGCGTGCAGCGGACGCAGACGCTGGGTCGCCGCGATTTCGCCGCCGCGGCGAACGACCTGCTGAGCTGGCGGATGCACGAGCGGGCCGGGCTGCGCGTCAGGGCCTCCGAAATACCCCTTGAAACGGGGACCGTGACGCTGATGCGCCTCGGTGTCGGACCCGCCTCCGTGTCGATCCCGTGCCGGGTGGTCGCCGTCGTCGACGAGGCGCGAAGGCGCGGGTTCAGCTACGGAACGCTGCCCGGGCACCCCGAGAGCGGCGAGGAGCAGTTCGTCCTCGAGCAGCGCGACGACGGCCGCATCGACTTCACGATCACCGCCTTCTCCCGTCCCGCCACCGTGCTGGCGAGACTCGTCGGCCCCGTCGGCCGTGTCGGCCAGCGACTCATGACCCAGCGCTATCTCGACGCCCTCGACCGTCTCTGACGCCGGACGACTGCGGCTAGCGCCCCGTCAGGGGCCGAGCTGGTCGCGCCGCCGGGCGAGGTAGGCCCGCTCGGCAGGGTTGCCGGTGAGCTCGATGGCCCGGTCGTATGCCGCTCGCGACTCCCCGCTCCGCACGAGCCGTCGCAGCAGGTCGGCCCGAGCGACGTGGAACGCGTGGTAGCCGTCGAGCGTTGCGCCGAGCCGGTCGAGCTCGGCCAACCCCACCGCGGGTCCGTCGACCTCGGCCACGGCTACCGCCCGGTTGAGGCGCACGACGGGCGAGGGGTCGATCCGGACCAGGGCGTCGTAGAGGCTGACGATCGCCGACCAGTCCGTGTCCCGGGCCGACGGCGCGCCGGTGTGGACGGCGCTGATCGCCGCCTGCAGCTGGAACCGCCCTGGCCGCTCGCCTCCGGCGGCCACCGCCTCGATCCGCTCGCTCAGCAGGTCCCTGCCCTCGGCGATCAGCGCGCGGTCCCACGCGCCGCGGTCCTGCTCGTCCAGGGTGACCAGCTCTCCTGAGCGGGACACCCGCGCCGACCGCCGTGCCTCCGTGAAGCACATCAGCGCCAGCAGCCCCGCCACCTCACCGTCCTCCGGCAGCAGGTCCCGGAGCAGCCGTCCGAGCCGGAGGGCCTCGTCGGTGAGGTCGACGCGCACGGCGTCGTCACCCGCGCCGGCGAGGTAGCCCTCGTTGAAGACGAGGTAGACGACCGCGAGCACGCCGGCGAGCCGCTCACGCAGGTCCGCCTCGGACGGCACCCGATAGGGGATGTGCGCGGCCCGGATCTTCGCCTTGGCGCGCGTGATGCGCTGCGCCACGGTCGTCTCCGGGACGAGGAAGGCGCGACCGATCTCCGGGACCGTGAGGCCGGCGACGAGCCGCAGGGTCAGCGCCACCCGAGCCTCCATCGCGAGCGCCGGGTGGCAGCAGACGAAGACCATCCGCAGCCGATCGTCCTCGACGGGGCCGGTCGGCTCGGGAGCCGTGTCGTCGTTCATCCTCCACGCCGCCTCGTGCTTGCTGTCCCGTCGGGACTCCCGGCGGAGCCGGTCGATCGCCTTTCGGGTGGCGGTGGTCGTGAGCCACCCGCCGGGTTGGGGCGGTATGCCGTCGCGCGGCCACCGCTCGGCGGCCGTCGCGAACGCCTCGGCGGCCGCCTCCTCGGCCACGTCGATGTCACCGAACCGACGAGCGAGGCCGGCCACGACCCGGGCCCACTCCTCGTGGTGGGCCCGGGTGATCGCATCCCCGACGCGCGGATCCGTCACGGAGCGAGCAGCGCCTCGATCGACGCCTCGGTCTGGAAGGGTCGCACCTCGACCCTGCCGCGGCACGCGCGCGACCCCTCGGCGGCGAGCGCGAGAGCCACGTCGAGGTCGGCCGCCTCGATGACCCAGAAGCCCCCGAGGTGCTCCTTCGTCTCGAGGTAGGGCCCGTCGGTGAAGGTGGGCCTCTCGCCCTGACCGTCAACGGTCGTGGCGGTCACCGACGGCTCGAGACCGTCGGCGAAGACGAGGTGACCGTCCCGCTCGAGCCGGGCGTTGAAGGCGCCGGTGTCGGCGAAGGCCTCGAGCATCGCCTCCCGGGAGGGGTAGGTGCCGAAGTCGGTGCGCTCGGCCGGCCCGAAGACGGACAGCATGAACCTGGGCATCGCGATCAGTCCTTCTCGGTGTCGGGGTGCCGGGCAGCGGAGTGGCGCGCCTGACCGGGCCCGCGGAAGCGGTGCACCTCCTGCGCCCAGTCCAGCGCGGTCGCGAGCCGTCCCGCCCAGTGTCGCGCTGCGTCGTCGTCGGCCACGTCGACGACACAGAAGCCACCGAGGTGCTCCTTGGTCTCGACGTAGGGGCCGTCGCTGAAGACCGGCTCACCGTCGACCGCCTCGACGCTGCACAGCGCGGTCGACCGGTCCAGTCCACCGTTGGTGAAGACCAGCACGTCCTCGACCCGCATCTCGTCGATCACGGCACGGGCGGCAACAGCCTTCTCGCCGAGCTGCTCCGCGGTGTGCTCGGCCACCCACTCGTCGTTGAAGGTGATCAGGTACTGGGTCATCGTCGTCTCCATTCCGTCGCGGACGAGGGCCGTTCGAGGCTCCTCGTGTCCGGCGGCTGCGTCAGCCTCCGCACACCAGTACCACGAACAGCCGCGCGCCGATACGACACCGGTCCCGACACGACGTCATCGACCGGAGCGGCGTACCGCCCCGATACCGCTTGGGTCTCGCTCCGGCTCAGGCGTCGGTCGTGTGCCGCCCGTCACCGGAGGAGCCCGGGGCGCCGTCGTCGGGAGCCTCGAGCTCGGCGATGAACGACTCGAGCTCGGTGCGGACCCAGACGAGGTCGTCCGGGACGTTCGTCAGGATGATGTGGCGATGCGGGCTGTTGGCGACCGCGAGGCCGACGCCGAGCTTGGAACGGCCGTGCCTACGGTTCCACAGCTGCTCGAGCTGGTGCTCACCGGCCCAGTCGGACGGGGCGCGCAACTGTCCCTGCACGTCGACGATCGTCCCCTCGGGTCCGGAACGCCGGTTCTTCGGACGGTCAAAACCCTCCACGGTGATGTGCGTCTCCATACTTCGACGGTACGACGCTCGACGGCGGGCGGCAGCGAAATGTGACCCGTGAGATCATGTCCGTCGTGCCTGCGCCCGTTTCCCGTCCCGTCCTCGCGCCCGGCTCGAATGCCACGGTGTCCGTCCCGGTGACGACCGTGTGGATCGCGCCGAACCTGCCACGCCCGGTCGACGACGCCATCGTCCGCGACGACCCCGACGCTGCCGTCTGGTTGGCCACCCTCGACGAGCACCCCGATCACGACGAGACCGGGTCCGGGAGACTCGGCCTGCACGGCCGCGTCGAGACCCAGCTCGTCCGTCACGAGCCCGTCGTCGTCGTCGAGGTCGACGCCTCCGGGTCGTGGGCCCGGGTCACGGCGCCCTGGCAGCCGTCACCGAAGCAGCCTGCCGGGTACCCCGGCTGGGTCCCGGCGGCCCACCTCGCCCCCGCGCCCCAGACCCCCGAGTCCCCCGAGGCCCTGCAGCCGACAGCGACGGAGGACCCAGCGGCGGTCGACGCCGAGCACCCCTGCCTCGGGTTGGCCCGCGAACACCTCGGGCTGCCCTACCTCTGGGGCGGGCTCACGCCGCTCGGCCTCGACTGCTCGGGGCTGGTCCACCACACGTGGCGGCGCTTCGGCATCGTCGTTCCGCGCGATGCCCACGCGCAGGCAGCGGCCGGTCTCCCGGTAGCCCTCGACGCGGCCGAGCCCGGGGACCTCTACTTCTTCGCACGCCCCGGTCGCCCGATCCACCACGTGGGCATCGTCGTGCGCGTCGGCCGGATGGTGCACGCCTCGGAGACGGGCGGAGTCCTCGTCGAGGAGGACCTCGGCCCCGACCGGCTCGAGACGCTCGTGGCGGCCGCACGCCTCCCGCACCCGTGACGATCGACCGGCGCACGGCCCCCCTGCTCGTGCTCGGCGGAGTCGTCTCCGTCCAGTTCGGTGGGGCCCTCGCCGCGACCCTCGTCCCCAAGATCGGGGCCACCGGTTCGGTCACCCTCCGGCTCCTCTTCGCGATGGTCATCCTGTATGCCGTGGCCCGCCCCTCGTGGCGCGGCCGCTCCCGGTCGGACTGGCTGACGATGGTCCTCTTCGGCCTCGCGCTCGCGGCGATGAACACCGCGTTCTACGCGTCCCTGGGATACCTGCCGATCGGCGTCGCGGTGACCGTCGAGTTCCTCGGACCGCTCACCCTGGCGGCCGTCCTCAGCCGTCGGCCCCGCGACCTGGTCGCCGTCCTCGCGGCCGCGGCCGGGGTGGCCCTCGTCTCCGGGGCGCTCGGCGCCGACTGGGGCCGGTTCTCCCCCGTCGGGATCGCCTGGGCCGCCGCCGCTGGGGCGATGTGGGCGGCATACATCATGCTCAGCCAGCGGACCGGCACCGCCTTCGCGGGACTCGACGGGCTCGCGCTCGCGCTCATCGTGTCGAGCCTCGCCGTGGCCCCCTTCGGGCTGCGCAGCGTCGGCTCGTGGTCGCCGTCGATCATCGCCCTCGGCCTCGGGATCGCCGTGCTCTCCTCGGTGCTGCCCTACTCCTTCGAGCTGCTCGCGCTGCGGCACCTGCCGCAGAACGTCTTCGGGATCCTGCTCAGCATCGAGCCGGCCGCGGCCGCCCTCGCCGGCTTCGTCGTGCTCGGCCAGCTGCTCGACACCGGGCAGCTCGCCGGGATGGCCCTCGTCGTGGCTGCCAGCGTCATGGTCCTCGGCTCGCCCGAACGGCCGGACACGCCCGAACCCACCATCGGGCCGTGATGCCGACGACGCCGAGGACGTGCATCTTGACCTCGAGCCCGGTTGAGCTCCTAGCCTCGGCGCATGACCGCCCGCGACACCACCGACGCCTCCACGGCGTCCGAGCGACCGGGCGCCGTGACCGCGCCTGAGGCGGGCCCGGATGCCGATCCCACGACCGCCGGCCTGCTCTCGTCCGCCCACCGGGCGACGACCATCGGCACCTTCGCCCTCGTCTCCCTGCACGCCTTCGAGGCGCTGGCCCTGACGACCGTGATGCCCACCATCGCGGCCGACCTCGACGGTGAGTCGCTCTACGCGATGGCGTTCACCGCAACCCTCGCCTCGGGCATCGTCAGCATCGTCTGGGCGGGCAACCTCGCCGACCGCCGCGGACCCAGGCCGCCGCTCGTCATCGGCCTCGTCCTGTTCGCGATCGGGCTCGTCGTCGCGGGGCTCGCCCCGACGATGCCGGTGCTCGTGGCGGCCCGCATCGTCCAGGGCCTGGGCGCCGGCATGACGAGCACCGCGCTCTACGTCCTCGTCACCCGGGTCTACCCGGCGCGGCTGCACACCGCGGTGCTCGCCGGCTTCTCCGCCGCGTGGGTCGTGCCGTCGATCGTCGGTCCCTTCGTCGCGGGCCTCATCACCGAGACCCTCGGCTGGCGCTGGGTCTTCGGCCTCTCGCTCCTCGTCCTCGTCGTGGCGAGCGTCCTGCTCGCGCGGATCCTGCCCGGCCTCGCTCAGGCGATGGCACCGGTGCCGTGGCGCCGGCCGGCTCTCGTGGCCGCTGTCGTCCTCGCCGTCTCAGTGCTGGTGCTCAATGCCGCCGCGGAGAGCCTGCGGACCGCCGGACTCGTGGCCGCCCCGTTTGCCGTGGTGGCACTCGTCATCGCGGTCCGACGGCTCACCCCGACCGGCACGCTCACCGCGCGGTCGCCCATCGGCACGGACGTGCTCGTGCGGGCCCTGGTCTTCGCCGCCTTCAGCGGGGCGGAGATCTACCTGCCACGGATGCTCACGGAGCGGGACGGCTACGGCCCGGTCCTCGCCGGGGTGACGCTGACCTTCACCGGTGTCGCGTGGTTCGTCGGCTCCTCGATCCAGGGGCGCTGGGACAGCCGGTTCGAGGTCGGGCGCACCGTCGCGCTCGGCGCCGCCTGCTCCGCCGTCGGTCTGCTCGGCATCGCGCTCATCGTGGCCCTCGGCGGGCCGGCCTGGGCCGTCATCGCCGTGTTTCCCGTCGTCGGCTTCGGGATCGGCACGATCTACCCGCGGGCGACCGCCCAGGCCCTCTCCCGGGCCGGGACGCAGGAGCAGGGCTTCGTCAGCTCCGCCCTCCAGATCGGGGATGCCGCCGGCTCGGCCACCGCGATCGCGCTGTCGGCGGTCGTCTTCACCGCCGTTGGCACGCTCGTGGCATCGTCGGTCCCATGGGCGTATGCCGCCGTCTTCGCCGTGATGGCCGTGCCCGCCCTGCTCGCCTGGCTCGTCGCGCCGCGGGTCCGCTGACCCCGCTGGGGCCGGCCGAGTCGGCCCAGTCCGCCTAGGCGGTCGGCGGGGCCGGCACGTCGTCGACCTCGGCGCTGCTGTCGCGACGGGCCTTGAGCAGGCTGAGCACCGTCGTCACCCCGAGGATGAGCACGATCGCGCCGAGCGAGACGAGGATCGGGATGTCCGGGATCGCGTCGTAGGGCTGGCCCCCGTTGAGGAACGGAAGGTTGTTCTCGTGGAGCGCGTGCAGGATGAGCTTGACGCCGATGAAGGCGAGCAGCACGGCGAGGCCGATGCTGAGGTAGACGAGCTTCTTCAGCAGACCGCCGATGAGGAAATAGAGCTGGCGCAGGCCCATCAGCGCGAAGATGTTCGCCGCGAGCACGAGGAAGGGTTCCTTCGTGAGGCCGTAGATCGCCGGGATCGAGTCGAGCGCGAAGAGCAGGTCGGTCGTGCCGAGGGCGAGGATGACGATGAGCATCGGCGTGATCAGCCGCTTGCCGTTCTCCACGACGGTCAGGTGGGTGCCGTGCCACTCCTTCGTGGCAGGGAAGGTCTTCTCGATCCAGAGGAGCAGCCGGTTCTCGTGGTACTCGTCGTCGTCGGTCTCCCCACCCCGGGCGAGCTTGACCGCCGTATAGATGAGGAAGGCGCCGAAGATGTAGAACACCCAGGCGTAGGCGTTGATGACGACGGCGCCGAGGCCGATGAAGATGCCGCGCAGCACGATCGCGATGACGATCCCCGTCATCAGCGCCGACTGCTGGAGCTTCGCCGGCACCCGGAAGCTGCTCATGATGAGCAGGAAGACGAAGAGGTTGTCGACGGACAACGAGTACTCGGTCAGCCACCCGGCGAAGAACTCACCGGCATACTGACCGCCCCACTGCTTCCAGACGAAGAGCCCGAAGAGGACCGCCAGCCCGATGAAGAAGGCGAGGTGCCGCCCGGCCTCGGCCATCGACGGCACGTGCGGCCGTCGGGCGATGACGACGACGTCGACGAGCAGGGCGACGGTCATGATGCCGATCGTGAGGAACCAGCCCCACACGGGAACGTCCATGGGTACAACCTTCCGGCCACCAAGAGCAGTAACCGGAGGTCTCTCCCGCCGCAGGGCGGACCGACGGCCCGGGAGCGGCGGTGAAAGACCGCTCCGTGATGACGAGCACGCCGCGATGGGGATACTCCCCTCCGTGAACGCTGCAGTTAAGCACTCACAGGCGCGCCACTCAAGTCCGGCTCACTGGGTGGCGGCGCTCATCTGCCGCAGCTCCTTCTTCAGGTCACCCAGCTCGTCGCGCAGCCGGGCCGCGAGCTCGAAGTGGAGCTCGGCTGCGGCCTGGTGCATCTGGGTCGTCAGCTCCTGGATGAGGTTGGCGAGGTCGGCCGCCGCCATGTCGGCCGGCCGGCTCGTCGAGCCACCGGCGGAGACACCGACGTCGGCGGCCATCGCGCCCCGACCGGAGCCGCTCTTGCCGCGCGACTGCATCCGACCCGAGCCGAGCAGCTCCTGGGTGTCGGCGTCCTCGCGCTCGAGCAGGTCGGTGATGTCGGCGATCTTCTTGCGCAGCGGCTGCGGGTCGAGGCCCCGCTCGGTGTTGTAGGCGACCTGCTTCTCGCGGCGCCGGTTGGTCTCGTCGAGTGCCTGCTCCATCGAGGGGGTCATCTTGTCGGCATACATGTGCACCTCGCCCGAGACGTTGCGCGCGGCGCGGCCGATCGTCTGGATGAGGCTGCGGGCCGAGCGGAGGAAGCCCTCCTTGTCGGCGTCGAGGATCGACACGAGGGAGACCTCGGGCAGGTCGAGGCCCTCGCGGAGCAGGTTGATCCCGACGAGCACGTCGTAGACGCCCGAGCGCAGCTCGCGGAGCAGCTCGACGCGGCGCAAGGTGTCGATGTCGCTGTGGAGGTAGCGGACCCGGATACCCTTGTCGAGCAGGTAGTCGGTCAGGTCCTCGGCCATCTTCTTCGTCAGGGTGGTGACGAGGACGCGCTCGTCCTTCTTCGTCCGCTCCTGGATCTCGTGCATGAGGTCGTCGATCTGGCCCTTGGTCGGCTTGAGCACGACCTGGGGGTCGACGAGGCCGGTGGGCCGGATGATCTGCTCGACCGGGGTGCCGGACTTCGCGAGCTCGTAGTCGCCCGGGGTGGCCGAGAGGTAGACCGTCTGGCCGATCCGCTCGAGGAACTCCTCCCACTTGAGCGGGCGGTTGTCCATCGCGCTGGGCAGCCGGAAGCCGTGCTCGACGAGCATCCGCTTGCGCGACATGTCTCCCTCGTACATCGCCCCGATCTGCGGGACGGTCTGGTGCGACTCGTCGAGCACGAGGAGGAAGTCCTCGGGGAAGTAGTCGATGAGGCAGTTGGGGGCGGACCCGCTCGTGCGGCCGTCGATGTGCCGGCTGTAGTTCTCGATGCCGTTGCAGAAGCCGACCTGGCGCATCATCTCGAGGTCGTAGGTGGTGCGCATCCGCAGCCGCTGGGCCTCGAGCAGCTTGCCCTGCTTCTCGAAGGAGGCGAGCTGGTCGGCGAGCTCGAGCTCGATCCCCCGGATCGCCCGCTCCATCCGCTCCGGCCCCGCGACGTAGTGCGAGGCGGGGAAGACATACATCTCCTTCTCCTCGTTGACCACCTCACCGGTGACCGGGTGGAGGGTGTAGATGCGCTCGATCTCGTCACCGAAGAACTCGATGCGGACCGCGAGCTCCTCGTAGACGGGGATGATCTCGACGGTGTCGCCGCGCACCCGGAACGTGCCGCGGGTGAAGGCGAGGTCGTTGCGGGTGTACTGCATGCCGACGAAGCGGCGCAGCAGGTCGTCGCGGACGACCTCGTCGCCGACCTTGAGCCGGGCCATCCGGTCGACGTACTCCTGCGGGGTGCCGAGACCGTAGATGCACGAGACGGACGCGACGACGATGACGTCGCGCCGGGTCAGCAGCGAGTTCGTCGCCGAGTGCCGGAGCCGCTCGACCTCGTCGTTGACCGAGCTGTCCTTCTCGATGTAGGTGTCCGTCTGCGGGATGTAGGCCTCGGGCTGGTAGTAGTCGTAGTAGGAGACGAAGTACTCGACGGCGTTGTTGGGCAGCAGCTCGCGGAACTCGTTGGCGAGCTGCGCCGCGAGCGTCTTGTTGGGCGCCATGACGAGCGTCGGCCGCTGGACCTGCTCGATGAGCCAGGCCGTCGTCGCCGACTTGCCGGTGCCGGTCGCGCCGAGCAGGACGGTGTCGGTGTCGCCCGCCCGCACCCGCTTGGCCAGCTCGGCGATCGCGGTCGGCTGGTCACCGCTCGGGCTGTACTCGGAGATGACCTCGAAGGGGGCCACCGTGCGCTGCAGGTCGGTCGTGGGACGCATGGGTCAACCGTACGTCCGACCACCGACAGCGCTCACATCCACGCGTGCCGCCGACCCCGAGCATGACCCGGCCTCCGGTCAACCGGGATGCGGCAGCGGGCCCCGAGCGAGGTCACCACACGCCGTCGCCGCGCCCCACGCCGCGGCCAGCCGAGCCGTGGTCCGACCACCGGTCACCCGAGGCACCCCGTCCTGACCGACGAGCATCGGAGTCCAGGTGTGCGAGACGACGACCGAGTGCTCCCGGGCCGTGCGTCCGGGAACGTCGTCGGCCATCGTCGTGGACCGCGCATAGTCCGCGTCCACCTCGAGGCTGAGCACGCCGGACTCGTCCGCCCCGTCCTCGGTGTGGTACCAGACGAAGTTGCCCAGGCCCCACCCGACATAGCTCCGACCCATCCACCCCGCACCCTGCGGCCGGTGCGCGTGGCCGCCCACGAGGATGTCCGCCCCGTCGGCCACCAGCGCCTGCGCCGTCCGACGCTGCCGGTCGTCGGCGCAGCGGGTGTACTGCGTGCCCCAGTGCAGCATGACGACGACCACGTCGCTCGTCGCGGCGGCCTCGCGCACGGCGCGACGCAGCCGGGCGAGGTCGAGGTTCGCGGCGATGCCGGGGCGCGACGCCGTCGCCGCGTGTTGGAGGGAGGTCTCGTCCCGGATCTGTGACGACGCGAGCACCGCGAGACGCACACCCTCGATGTCCACCCGCAGCGGCGTGAACGCCTCGTCGGCGTTGCGCCCGATGCCGACGAGCGGGATCGGGCTCGTCTCCCGCGCAGCGAGCGTCTGGGCGAGGACCTCGCCGCCGAAGTCGACCGCGTGGTTGTTGGCCAGGCTGACCGCGTCGACCCCCACGGCCGCGAGGGTCCCGAGCGCCGACACCGGCGCCTGGAAGGTGTACTTCTTGCCGGGCAGCGGCGCTCCCCCGGTGCCGAGCGACGTCTCGAGGTTGACCATGGCGAAGTCCGCCGCACCGAGCGTCCCGCGAACCGCGTCCGTCAGCGGATCCGGGTCATCGAGCAGCTCGGCCGCGCGACGCTCGAAGTGGACGTCACCGGCGAAGGCCAGCCGCACCCGTCGACCGGCCACGTCCGGAGTCGACGAGGCCGCACCCGCAGCCCGCGCCTCGCGGGTGGTCGCCGGGGAAGGCCTGGCCGAGCTGACGGACGCCGATGGAGGGACGTTCGGCGGACCGCTGGTTCTTCCGGTCCCGCCGGCGCAGGCCGCGACCAACAGGTCGAGGACCAGCATCGCGCCGCAGGCACGCACGGCCGCTCGCCGCCCCGCCGTCGCCATGACCCGACTGTAGGCATCCGCCCGGCATCGTGCTCAGGGAACGCGGTGGGTCCACGCCGGTGTGGAGAACTTCTCCTCGACGAGACGAGTGGCCTGAGCGAGCTCCGACTCCGTGTAGTCGGACGGGGTCGACCGGTAGCGGGCCGCGAACGAGGCCGCGAACGACTCGAGAATCGCCTCGCGCGTCATGCCGGTCTGCGAGCGCATCGGGTCGACCCGTTTGTTGGCCGACTTCGTGCCCTTGTCGCTCATCTTCTCGCGGCCGATCCGGAGCACCTCGAGCATCTTGTCGGCGTCGATGTCGTAGCTCATCGTCACGTGGTGGAGCACCGCCCCGGCCGCGAAGCGCTTCTGGGCCGCTCCGCCGATCTTGCCCTGCTCGGAAGCGATGTCGTTGAGCGGCACGAAGTGGGCGTTGACCCCGACCTCGGCGAGGGCGCCGATGACCCACTCGTCGAGGAAGGAGTAGGACCGCTCGAAGCTGAGGCCCTCGACGAGCGAGCTGGGCACGACGAGCGAGTAGGTGATGCAGTTGCCCGGCTCCATGAACATCGCGCCGCCGCCGGACACCCGGCGGACGACGTCGATGCCGTGCCGGTCCGCCCCGTCGGGGTCGACCTCGTTGCGCACCGACTGGAAGGAGCCGATCACGACGAGCGGGCTGTCCCAGTCCCAGAAGCGCAGCGTCGGCGGCCGCTCACCCGCCGCGACCTCGCGGGCGATGACCTCGTCGAGCGCGACGTGCATGGCGGGGTGCAGGACCTTGGCCGGGATGACGTCGAAGGCGTGGTCGTGCCAGCCGGTCGCCTTGCCGAGCGCGCGCCGCACGGCGATCCCGATCGCCTCGGCCGAGAAGCCGATGAGCGCCACCTCGCCGCCGAGGGCTCCGGTGACCGCGGCGGCCAGCTGCTCGACGCCCGCCTCGGACGGCAGGCCGGTGAGGGCAGCGTTGATGTCGCCGAGCGCCTCGTCCGGCTCGAGGAAGAAGTCCCCGGACACGCTGACCTCCGTCAACCGGTCGTCGACCACCTCGACGTCGACCGCCACGAGCTTGCCACCGGGGACCTTGTACTCACCACGCATGCCGTCGACAACACCGCACACCGCTCAGGTATGCCGCTCAGCCCGTGTGCGGCATACCGCGCCGCCTGCGCGGGCGAAAGTGCCCACTCGACTCAGGGGTGGGGTGGTGGTGTCCAGGAGGTCTCGTCGGCCCAGGCCCCGGCGCGGTGCCACGCCCCGTCGAACCACGGCTCCTTCGCGTCGACGTAGGCGTCGGTGCGGGGGTCGAGCGCGAGCAACCGACGCTTCTCGGCGGCATACGCCTCGAGCGCCTCGGGGTCGGCGCGGAGCCAGTCGCGGAAGAGCAGCGCGAAGCGCCAGCCCGCCGACCCCACCGCCCGGACGTGGACGTGGACGATCTCACCGGGGTCGCAACCGCCCCAGAAGCGCTTGGCCCACTGCTCCGGCACCGCTCCGGCCGGGTGTGGGGTGTCGCGCTCGTTGCCGACGGACAGCAGGTAGCCGGCCCGGGTCAGACCGTCCCAGAAGGCAGCCGTGTCGGCGTCGTCGAGCGACTGCACGCCGATCTGCACGTCGATGACGTCCTTGGCGAGCAGGCCCGGGACCGCCGTCGACCCGATGTGCTCCACCCCGGCCACCCCGGGCGCGGCGGACAGGGCCGCCTCGATCCGGGCCACGACGCGGTCACCGCGGGCGGCCCAGTCGGCGCGCGGCGCCACGACGGCGTCGGTGTCGGGACGTCGGGTGCGGGTGCCGGTGCGCAGGTTCGCGTCGTAGCGGGCGAGGCGGTCGGCCCAGAGGTCGTCGACGAGGCGCTCGAGGTCGTCGGGGGTCCCGGTGTTGTCGAGCACGATGTCGGCGACCGCCCGGCGATCCGCGTCCGTCGCCTGGGCCGCGATGCGTCGGCGGGCGTCGGCCTCATCGAGGCCCCGGCCCTCGACGAGTCGCCGGACGCGGGTCTCGGAATCGACCTCGACGACGACGCAGAGGTGCTCGTGCACCCAGAGGCCGCGCTCGACGAGCAACGGCATGTCGAAGACCGACACCTGCTCGCGGGGCACCCGGCTGCGTCGCTCGGCGACCTCGGCGGTGATGGCCGGGCCGGTGATCTGCTCGAGCGCCCGCAGCGCCGCCGGGTCGGCGAAGACGACGGCGGCGAGGCCCGCCCGGTCGAGCGACCCGTCGTCGCGGATCACCGCTGCGCCGAAGTGCTCCCGGATCCGGGTCAACGCCGGCTGACCGGGCTCGACGACCTCGCGGGCCACCTGGTCCGCGTCGACGACGTCGGCACCGAGCGCGCGCAGGCGGGCGCTGACCGTGGACTTGCCCGAGCCGATCCCGCCGGTCACCCCGACGCGCAGCACGTCAGTTCGCGAGGCGCGGAGGGAACCCACCGGTGGCGATCGGGCCCCACCGGGTCGGGGTGATCCGGAGCAGCGACTTGCCCTGGTCGCGCATGGCCTGGCGGTACTCGTCCCAGTCGGGGTGCTCCCCCGAGATGCTCCGGAAGTAGTCGACGAGCGGCTCGATCGAGTCGGGCAGGTCGAGCACCTCGCAGTCGCCGTCGACCTGCACCCAGGCGCCGCCGAAGTCGTCGGACAGGACGAGGACGCTCACCTCGGGGCGCCTTCGGGCGTTGGTGGTCTTGGCCCGCTCGGGGTAGGTCGAGATGACGATGCGACCCTCGTCGTCGACGCCGCCGGTGACGGGGGAGGCCTGGGGCCGCCCGTCGGAGCGAGTGGTCATCACGACCATGGAGTGCCGGGGCCGGACGAAGGCGAGCAGCTCGGTGAGGTCGACGGACGTGTTCGTTGCGATGGATCGGGCCATCCCCCGATTGTGCACCCCTAGGGGCGGTCGCCGCGGGGCGCCCGGTCGAACGTCGCGATGAAGGCCTCGCCGAGCCACTGCGCGTAGCGCTCGTGGCTCCAGCCGCACCGGCGGACGAAGCGGTCGTAGATCTCGGGCGCCGTGAGGGTCCAGATGATGTCGATCAGGCCGTCGCGGTCGACCCGGGTGGGCAGGCCGTGGGCCCGTTCGAGGGCCGCGAGCACGTTCGTCGTGCCGGTCCGCCGCTCCTGCTCGATCGTCGCGACGAACTCCTGGAGGCCGGGGTCGCCCCCGGCCCCGCGCCCGAGGAGGACACCGAGCAGCGGCCCGGTGCGGCGGTAGATCGTCGCGCAGAGCGCGGCATACGCCGTGAGGAAGGACTCCCGGTCGGGCGCGAACGACATGACCTGGAACTCGGGCCGGTCCGGCATCGGGATCTCCTCGTCGTCCCCGACGAGCATCACGTCGTAGACCGCCTTGACGACCTGGGCCTTGCCACCGACGGCGTTGTAGACGGTCTGCGAGCTGACGCCGGCCCGGGCGGCCAGCGCGGCGACCGACATCGCGTGGTAGCCCTCGGACAGGAGCAGGTCGCGCGCGGCCTCGAGGACCCGCGCCCGCGTCTCGTGGGCCGCCCGGGTCCGCGACGAGTTGTCGTACGTGCGTTCGCTGGACATGCAGCCCCCTCGGCCTGAGTATATGCTTTGATTGGAATGCCGTTCAAGCGAATCGGGTGGGCGCAGGGGTCCCACCCACCCGCCGGAGCGTCACCCTCACAGGGGGAGCGAGGGGCCGGCCACTGGCTGGTCCCTCGCTGTTACCCGCTCCCGTTGACGTCTGTCGCTCAACCGGAGCCGACGAGCTCGAGCGCCACGTCGGGGTAGTCGGTGACGATCCCGTCCACGCCGAGCGCAGCCATCGCCCGGATGTCGTCCTCGGAGTTGACCGTCCACGGCAGCACCGCGAGACCGAGCTCGTGGGCCCGGTCCACCAGCTCCTGGTCGACCGAGGCGTAGTGCGGCGCCACGACGTGCGCCCCGATCGCGGCGACGGCCGCGGGCAGGTCACCGTCGTGCTCCTCGTAGCTCGTGCTCCCGGTCCACGGGCTGCCCGGCACCCACGTCCCTCCGACGATGGCGAGGGCTGACCGGCGCAGGTCGGGGTCGAGCTCGCGCGCCAGGTCGAGGACCCGCCAGTCGAAGGAGTGGATGAGGCACCGGTCGCCGATGCCCGCCGTCTCGACCTGCTCGATGACGCGGCCGACGAGTCGCTCGCGTCCCGCCGCCTCGACGGGGTCGCGGGGGTCGACCTTGATCTCGATGGTCCACAGGGGGGCGTGACCGAGCGCGGCGCTCGCCTCGAGCAGCTCGGGGAAGGTCGGGATCCGCGTGCCGGGGACCGCCTTCTGCCGGGGGTGGTCGGGCAGCGTGCGGGCCCCGACGTCGACCGCGGCGAGCTGCTCGTAGGTGAGATGGTCGACGCGTGCGCCGACGAGGGCCGGGTCGGGGACGACGACCTTGTCGGGCTGGAGCGTCGGGTCGTGCCACACGACGACCTCGCCGTCCGCGGTGAGCCGCACGTCGATCTCGATGCCGTGCGCCCCCACCTCGAGCGCGGCGAGCACGCTCGGGACGGTGTTCTCCACGATGAGCCCCCTGGCGCCCCGGTGACCCTGGACACCGAGACCGCCGATCCGTCCGGGGCTCCCCTGGGCCCACGGACCGCGGTGCGGTGACGGGCCGGCCACGTCAGCTCCCGATCCGGGCGCCGCTCGCGGCGTCGAAGGCGTGCAGCTCGGAGGTGTCGGGACGCACGTGCATGACGTCCCCGACGGTGAAGTGGGTGCGCTTGTCGAGGCGCACCGTGACCCGGTCGACCTCGGGACCTGCGTCGGCCGGCCGGCCGTAGACGTAGGACTCGGAGCCGAGCGACTCGACGAGCTCGACGGTGAGCGGGACGCTCTCCCCCGCCGCCCCAGCGTCGACGACGTGCCAGGACTCGGGCCGTAGCCCGACGACGACAGCGCCCCCTGCGGCGTCCGCGACCTCGCGCTCCAGCGGGACCGACATCCCGTGGACGGTCGCGTGTCCGTCGCGCACCGGCGACTCGACGAGGGTGATCGCCGGTGAGCCGATGAACGCCGCGACGAAGGTGTTGACGGGGCGGTCGTAGAGCCGTTCGGGCGTGTCCACCTGCTGGAGCTTGCCGTCGCGGAGCACCGCAACCCGGTGGCCCATCGTCATCGCCTCGACCTGGTCGTGCGTGACGTAGACGGTCGTGATGCCGAGGCGGCGCTGGAGGCCCGCGATCTGCGACCGCGTCGACACGCGCAGCTTGGCGTCGAGGTTCGACAGGGGCTCGTCCATGCAGAAGACCTTGGGGTTGCGCACGATCGCTCGCCCCATCGCGACCCGCTGGCGCTGGCCTCCGGACATCTGGCCGGGCTTGCGGTCGAGCAGGTCCTCCAGCTCGAGGATCTGGGCGGCCTCGGCGACGCGGGACTTCGTCTCGGACTTGCCCACCTTCGCGTTGTCGAGGGCGAAGGCCATGTTCTCGGCGGCCGTCATGTTCGGGTAGAGCGCATAGCTCTGGAACACCATCGCGATGTCCCGGTCGCGGGGCCGGACCCCCTTCTGGTCGTGCCCGTCGACGAGGATCCGGCCCCCGTTGATCGGCTCGAGCCCGGCGAGCATCCGCAGGGTGGTCGACTTGCCGCACCCGGAGGGGCCGACGAGCACGAGGAACTCCCCGTCGGCGATGTCGAGGGTGATCGCGTCGACGGCGGGCGGCTGCCCCGGCGAGAACCGACGCGTCGCCTCGTCGAAAAACACGGTTGCCATGGAAGGCCTCTCCTCGTGGTCGTGCGCTGGGCGTCCCAGCAGTCAGGGGGCCGTATGCCGCCGAGCTCCCTCCCGGGAGGCCGGCCCGGCGGCATACGGCCGGGGTTCAGGCAGATCGTGCTGGGGTCAGGCGCTGAGCTTGGGCTTGATCTGCGACTCGTAGACCCGCAGGCTCTCGGCGTCGAGCGCCTTGAAGACCGTCGCGACGTCCTGGCCCTGGGCGACCTGGTCGAGCGCCTTGCCGATGCGGGCGCCGCCGCCGGGCAGCAGCACCCGGGCGTTGTCCTGGCTGCGGGTGTGCGGCAGCTGGTCGATGGCCGTCTTGGCATTGGGGTTCTTCTCGAGGTAGGTCACCTCCGCCGGCTCGTCGACGGCCGACTTGCGCACCGGCATGTAGCCCGTTGCCTGGGTGAAGGTGACCGTGTTCTTCGCGTTGGTGAGGAACTCGATGAACTTCACCGCGTTGGCCTTGCGGGCGTCGCTGATGTTGGCCGGGATGCCGACGCCGGCGCCGCCGGTCGGGCAGTTGTCCGTGCCCGGGAGGAAGGCGGTGCCGAACTCGAACTTCGCGTCCTTCGTGATGCCGCCGAGCGAGCCGGTCGACTGGAGGATGCACCCGGCGAGGCCGGCACTGAAGTCGGCCTCCGGGGACTTGTTGAACTTGACGACCTTGTTCTTGGCGAGGTCCTGGAGGAACTGGCCGGCCTTGATCGTGTTCGGGTCGGAGAAGGTCGGGGTCCAGTCCTTGGAGTAGGCGCCACCGAAGTCCCACGCCATGTTCTGGAAGTACCAGTCGAGGTAGTTCGAGCCGTCGGCCATCTCGAGCGCGACCTGGCCGTTGCTCAGCACGGCCTGGATCTTCGGGGCCCAGGCCGCGAACTCCTGCCAGTCCTTCGGGCCGCGGTCCTCGAGGCCGGCCTTCTTCCACACGTCCTTGTTGTAGTAGAAGAGCGGGGTCGAACGGGCGTAGGGCAGCGCGTAGTGCTTGTCGGCCGACGTGTAGTCGTTGTAGAGCGCGTCGACGTAGTCGCCGACTTCGACCTTCGCGGTCGAGAGGAGGTCGTCGAGCGGGGCGAGCTGCTTGTTGAGGGCGAAGTTGAACCACGTGACGTCGGAGACGACGACGACGTCGGGCAGCTTGCCACCGGCGAGCGAGGCGTTGAACTTCTGGGCCACCTCCTCGTAGTTCTTGCCGGCGTCGACGAGCTTGACCTTGAGGCCGGCGTTGGCCGCCTCGAAGTCCTTGATGATGGCCTGCTCGACCGGCTTGGAGGTGCCGGGGTGGTTGCTCCAGAACTCGATCGTGTTGCTTTCGGCGGCGCCGCCTCCGCCCGCGGTGGTGGGGCTCGTGCCCGTCCCGGCGCACGCAGCGAGGCTCGCGACGCCGGCGGCGCCGGCGAGTCCGAGGAATCCGCGACGAGAGAACTCGTTCATGGTGTGGTGCCTTTCCTTTGGTGAGGTGGTGTCAGCCCTTGAGGGCGCCGGCCGTGAGGCCCTTGATCATCTGGCGCTGGAGGAAGAGGAAGAGGACGAGGATCGGCAGCATGGCCAGCACCGTGCCGGCCATCACCGGCCCCCAGTTGGTCACGCCGTCGTTGTTCTGCAGCAGGGTGAGCCCGACCGGAAGGGGCGCGACCCGCTCGTCGTCGGCCATCAGGAACGGCCAGAGGTACTCGTTCCACTCGTTGACGACGGTGATCAGCGAGAACGCCACGACCGTCGGCCACGACATGGGCAGCACGACGCGCCAGAGCAGCTTGACCGGCCCGGCGCCGTCGAGCCGGGCCGCCTCGATGATCTCGCCGGGCAGGGCCAGGAACTGGTTGCGCATGAGGAAGGTGCCGAAGGCGACCCCGGCGAGCGGGATGATGATGCCCTGGTAGGTGTTGCGCCAGCCGAGCTGCGCGACCAAGGCGTAGTTGGAGATGACGGTGATCTGGTTGGGCACCATGAGCGCCGCGATGACGACGAGGAAGACGATCGACCGGCCCGGGAAGCGCAGCAGCGACAGCGCGTAGGCGCTGATCACGCCGAGCACGATCTTGATGGCCGAGGTGACCGTCGTGATGATGAACGAGTTGCGCACATAGCTGAAGAACGGGATGCGCGTCGTGACGTCCGCGTAGTTCGCCCGCGTGGGGGGGTCCGGCCACCACTGGGCGGGGCGCACATAGATGTCGCCGCGCTCCTTGAACGAGGTGATCAGGATCCAGAACAGCGGCACGGCGACGACGAGCACGGCAAGGGTCATCCCGGCATACCCCGCGATCGTCCACACCGTCCCGCGGTGGTTGGCCGCCTCGGCACCGTGGGCCCGGCCGCCCTTCTCGCGGCGCGGCGTCCGCGTCGAGGACTCCCCCGCGGCGGCGCTGTCGGTTGCTGCTGTCGTCATGACTGGCGCCCCTTGTCCATGACCCGCACCTGGACGACCGTGACGACGAGCAGGATGAGGAACATCACCGTCGCGACGGTCGCGCCGTAGCCGGCCCGCTGGTTGACGAACGTCTCCTGGTAGACCTGGTAGACGAGGGTGGTCGTGCCGTTGCCGACCGGGCCGCCTCGGGTCATCACGTTGATGATGTCGAAGACCTGGACCGAGCTGAGCAGCACGGTGATGGACAGGAAGAACGTCGTCGGCCGCAGCTGCGGCATGAGGACGCGGCGGAACCGGTTCCACGCCGAGGCGCCGTCGATCTCGGCCGCCTCGTCGAGATCGGCCCGGCGGCCCTGGAGGGCTGCGAGGTAGATGACGAACGTGTAGCCGAGGTTCTTCCAGATGTAGGTGACGGTCACCATGAACAGCGCCCAGCCGGACTGCTGGTAGAAGTCGGGTGAGTCCACCCCCACGCGGGCGAGCAGGTCGCGGATCAGGCCGAAGCTCGGGTCGAAGACGAACTGGAAGGCGACCCCGATGGCCGCGCCAGAGATGACGAACGGCGCGAAGACGACGGAGCGCACGAGGTTGCGGCCGCGCAGCTGCTGGTCGAGCAGCAGGGCGAGACCGAGGCCGACCGCGAGCGAGATGCCCACCGTGGCGACGGTGAAGATCAGGGTGTTCTTGAGGACGACCTTGGTGTCGTCCCGGCCGAACCACTCGACGTAGTTGGCGAATCCGACGCTGTTGAGCGTGGGCGAGGAGATGTTCCAGTCGGTGAACGACAGTCGGATGTTGTCGATGAGCGGCCGGTAGGTGAAGACGATGAGCAGGATGAGGTTCGGCAGGAGCAGGACCGCGGCAAGGGTCCATTCCCACGCCCGGCCGCTGGAGCGGCGGGGGGCGGGCCCGACGGGGGGTGGGGGCTCGGGCGGAGGGCCGCCCGAGGGCGCTGCGGCCTCTTGCGATGGGGTCACCGGTGACTGCACTCCGACAACCTAGCCCCACCCACCACGGAAGTGCGGGATGGACGCCGCCGATTCCTCGACGTTCATCGCGTGTCCACGTCACAGCCCCCCTCTTGCCCCGGTTCGATGTATCCGCGCACCCCAGAGGGTGCGCGGATACATCGACCGGCTGGGCGGGCGGGGCGCGACGAAGCCCCGGACCGCAGGGGTCCGGGGCTTCGTCGTCGCTCAGGTGCGACCGCGCTTCTGACTCGCGTCAGGCGTCTGTCAGTTGCCGGTCAGCTTCTCACGGAGAGCAGCAAGCGCCTCGTCGGAGGCGAGGGTGCCCTCGGCCGGCGCGGGGGCGCTGGCACGACGCGGCTCGCGCGACTCGGTCTCCTCGGCGTCGGACGCCGCGTCGCCGGTGGCCGAGCTGTAGGAGGTCGACGTGCTGCCCGACGTGGCGGCCTCGGCGTCGGCCTTGCTGGCCGCCTCGACCTGGGCCTTGTGGGCCTCCCAGCGAGCGTGGGCCTCGGCGTACTGACGCTCCCACTTCTCGCGCTGGGTCTCGTAGCCCTCGAGCCACTCGTTGGTCTCGGAGTCGAAGCCCTCGGGGTACTTGTAGTTGCCCTTGTCGTCGTACTCCGCGGCCATCCCGTAGAGGGTGGGGTCGAACTCGGAGGACGCGACGGACTCGTCGTTGGCCTGCTTGAGCGACAGCGAGATCCGGCGACGCTCGAGGTCGATGTCGATGACCTTGACGAAGATCTCGTCGCCGACGTTGACGACCTGCTCGGGCAGCTCCACGTGGCGCTCGGCCAGCTCGGAGATGTGCACGAGGCCCTCGATGCCGTCCTCGACCCGCACGAACGAGCCGAAGGGGACGAGCTTGGTGACCTTGCCGGGGACGACCTGGCCGATGGCGTGGGTCCGGGCGAAGTGCTGCCACGGGTCCTCCTGGGTCGCCTTCAGCGACAGGGAGACGCGCTCACGGTCCATGTCGACGTCGAGCACCTCGACGGTGACCTCGGTGCCGACCTCGACGACCTCGGACGGGTGGTCGATGTGCTTCCAGGACAGCTCGGAGACGTGGACGAGACCGTCGACGCCACCGAGGTCCACGAAGGCACCGAAGTTGACGATCGAGGACACGACGCCCGACCGGACCTGGCCCTTCTGGAGCTCCTTGAGGAACGTCGTGCGCACCTCGGACTGCGTCTGCTCGAGCCACGCACGGCGCGACAGGACCACGTTGTTGCGGTTCTTGTCGAGCTCGATGATCTTGGCCTCGATCTCCTTGCCCACGTACGGCTGGAGGTCGCGGACGCGGCGCATCTCGACGAGGGAGGCGGGCAGGAAGCCGCGGAGACCGATGTCGAGGATGAGGCCGCCCTTGACGACCTCGATGACGGTGCCGGTGACGACGCCGTCCTCTTCCTTGACCTTCTCGATCGTGCCCCAGGCGCGCTCGTACTGTGCGCGCTTCTTGGACAGGATGAGGCGGCCTTCCTTGTCCTCCTTCTGGAGGACCAGGGCCTCGACCTCGTCGCCGACCTTGACGATCTCGGACGGGTCGATGTCGTGCTTGATCGACAGCTCGCGCGAGGGGATGACGCCCTCGGTCTTGTAGCCGATGTCGAGCAGGACCTCGTCCCGGTCGACCTTGACGATGCGACCCTCGACGATGTCGCCGTCGTTGAAGTCCTTGATGGTCGCGTCGATCGCGGCAAGGATGTCCTCGATGGACCCGATGTCGTTGATGGCGACTTCGGGCGCGGTCTTTTCGACCGTGTTGGCAGTCATGTAGTAGGAACTCCGATTGTGGACTGATGGAATTGGAGACAGCCGCGGGCTCAGGGCCGGCGACGTCGTGTGAACGGATGGAACCGTGGTGCTGCGCACACGAATGTGCTCGACCATCCTATCCGCGTCGTCACGACCGGGTCAAAGCCGAAGGAGTATGCCGTGAGCTCGCCGTCCGAGGCCACCCGCCGCACCGTCGAGGCGGGCGAGACGGCCACCGCCAACCGCACGTGGTGGGACGCCGCGGCGGGCGGCTACCACGCCGAGCACGGGGACTTCCTCGGCGACACCGACTTCGTGTGGGGCCCCGAGCGGCTGCGGGAGCAGGACGCCGCCCTGCTCGGTGACCCGGCGGGCCGCACGGTGCTCGAGATCGGCGCCGGCTCGGGGCAGTGCTCCCGCTGGCTCGCCGCCCGCGGGGCCCGGGTCGTCGCGACGGACCTGTCGGCCGGCATGCTCCGCACCGGCCGCCGCGTCAACGCCGGCCTCGAGCCGTCGCTGCAGGTCCCGCTCCTGCAGTGCGACGGGCGGGTCCTGCCGTTCGCCGACGCGGTCTTCGACGTCGTCTTCACGGCATACGGGGTCATCCCCTTCGTGGCCGACTCCGACGCGGTGCTGCGCGAAGCGGCGCGGGTGCTGCGGCCGGGGGGCCGCTTCGTCTTCTCGACGACCCACCCGGTGCGCTGGGCCTTCCCCGACGACCCCGGCCCGGAGGGCCTCACGGCGACGCACTCCTACTTCGACCGGATCCCCTACGTCGAGCAGGACGAGCGGGGCGAGGCGACCTACGTCGAGCACCACCGCACCCTCGGCGACCGGGTCCGCGAGGTCGCCGCCGCCGGGCTCGTCCTACGCGACCTCGTCGAGCCGGAGTGGCCCGAGGGCCACACCGAGGCGTGGGGCGGCTGGTCACCCCTGCGCGGTCGCCTCCTGCCGGGCACCGCGATCTTCGTCTGCGACAAGCCCGCCTGACCCGCCCCCTCACCCCGTCGAGTGGGCACTTTCACCCGCGGCATTGCGGGTGAAAGTGCCCACTCGACGGTGGGGCGGGTGAAAGTGCCCACTCGACGGTGGGGCGGGTGAAAGTGCCCACTCGACGGGGTGGGGCGGGTCAGTGGGCAGCGTCGTGCCAGGAGTGGCCGACTCCGACGTTGACGTCGAGCGGGACGTCGAGGTCGGCGGCCGCGCCCATCTCGTGGCGGACGATCGCCTCGACCGACTCCCGCTCCCCCGGCGCGATCTCGAGGACGAGCTCGTCGTGCACCTGGAGCAGGACGCGCGAGCGCGCGTCGGCGGCGGTCAGCGCCCGGTCGACCCCGATCATCGCGACCTTCATGATGTCGGCGGCCGAACCCTGGATCGGCGCGTTGAGCGCCATCCGCTCGGCCATCTCGCGGCGCTGGCGATTGTCGGAGGTGAGGTCGGGCAGGTAGCGGCGCCGGCCGAACATCGTCGCGGTCCAGCCGGTGCCCCGCGCCTCGGCGACGACGTCGCGCAGGTAGTCGCGCACCCCGCCGAAGCGCTCGAAGTAGCCGTCCATCAGGCCGCGGGCCTCGTCGGTGCCGATCGTCAGCTGCTTGGACAGGCCGAAGGCGGACAGGCCGTAGGCGAGCCCGTAGGACATCGCCTTGACCTTGGAGCGCATCGCGGAGGTGACCTCCTCCGGCTCGACGCCGAAGACCCGGGACCCGACGAACTTGTGCAGGTCCTCGCCCGTGCGGAAGGCCTCGATGAGCCCGGCGTCGCCCGACAGGTGCGCCATCACCCGCATCTCGATCTGGGAGTAGTCGGCCGACATGAGCGACTCGTAGCCGTCGCCGACGACGAACAGCTCGCGGATGCGGCGTCCCTCCTCGGTGCGGATGGGGACGTTCTGCAGGTTGGGCTCGGTCGAGGAGAGCCGGCCGGTCGCGGCGATCGTCTGGAGGTAGGTGGTGTGGATCCGGCCGTCGTCGGCCACCGACTTCTGCAGGCCCTCGACGGTGACCCGCAGCCGCGCGGAGTCCCGGTGGCGCAGCAGCGCCTCGAGGAAGGGGTGCTCGGTCTTGGCGTAGAGGTCCGCGAGGGCGTCGGCGTCGGTCGTCCAGCCCGTCTTCGTCTTCTTCGTCTTGGGCATGCCGAGCGTGTCGAACAGCACGACCTGCAGCTGCTTCGGTGAACCGAGGTTGATCTGCTCACCCCCGATCGCGTCCCACGCCTCACCCTGCGCCTGGGCGACCTTGGCGGCGAAGTCCTGCTCGAGCCGGTCGAGGCCCTCGACGTCGACGGCGATGCCGGTGCGCTCCATCTTGGCGAGCACGTCGATGAGCGGCAGCTCGAGCTCGGCGAGCAGCCCGGCCCCGTCGGTCGCGTCGACCTGCAGGTCGAGGGCCTCGGCGAGGTCGCGGACGGCGGTGGCCCGCACCATCTCCTGGCGGGCGGCGCTCTCGTCGGCGCCGCCGTCGAAGTCGAGCATCCCCTGGCCGGAGTCGTCCGAGGCGGTGAGCTCGCGCTGGAGGTTGCGCAGGACGAGGTCATCGAGGTGGTAGCTGCGCTGGTCGGGTTTGACGAGGTATGCCGCGAGCGTCGTGTCGCTCGTCAGGCCCCGCACCGGGAAGCCGCGCGCCGCGAGCGCCTCGAGCGGCCCCTTCGCGTCGTGCATCGCCTTGGGTCGCGTGTCGTCGGCGAGCCAGGCCCCGAGGGCGGCCTCCGCGGCCGGGTCGAGGGCGGTGAGGTCGACCCAGGCCGCGGTGCCGTCAGGCGCGGCGACGGCGAGGCCCGTGGGGTCACCGGTCCCCCGGGCCCAGCTGCCGGTGACCGACAGGCCGGCCCGTCCGTCTCCGGCGAGGTGCTCCTGCACCCAGGCGGGGACGGCGTCGGCTGCGAGGACGGTGCCGTCGACGTCGAAGCCCTCCTCGGCCTCGGGGGCCGCGGCCTCGACCGTGGCGAACAGCCGGTCGCGCAGCACCCGGAACTCGAGGCCGTCGAAGACGGTGTGCACCTCGTCACGGCTCCACTGCGCTCGAGCGAGGTCGTCGACGGAGACGCCGACCGGGCTGTCGACCACGAGCTGGTTGAGCCGGCGGTTGCGCAGCACCTGGTCGAGGTGCTCGCGCAGCGACTCCCCCGCCTTGCCCTTGATCTGGTCGATGCCGGCCACGATGCCCTCGAGGTCACCGAACTGGGTGATCCACTTCGCCGCCGTCTTGGGGCCGACGCCGGGGACGCCGGGCAGGTTGTCGGAGGACTCCCCGACCATCGCGGCGAGGTCGGAGTAGCGCTGTGGGGGCACACCGTACTTCGCCTCGACCGCCGCCGGGGTCATCCGGGCGAGCTCGGAGACGCCACGGATCGGGTAGAGCACGGTGACGTTGTCGGAGACGAGCTGGAAGGTGTCGCGGTCACCGGAGCAGATCAGCACCTCGAAGCCGGCAGCCTCGGCCTGCGTCGTGAAGGTGGCGAGGATGTCGTCGGCCTCATAGCCGTCGAGCTCGACGTAGGTGATCCGGAGGGCGTCGAGCACCTCGTGGAGCAGCGACACCTGGCCCTTGAACTCGTCGGGCGTCTTGGCGCGGCCGGCCTTGTACTCGGCGTACTGCTCGGTGCGGAAGGTCTGCCGGGACAGGTCGAAGGCGACCGCCACGTGCGTCGGCTCCTCGTCGCGGAGCACGTTGATGAGCATCGAGGTGAAGCCGTAGACCGCGTTGGTGTGCTGGCCCGTCGTCGTCGAGAAGTTCTCGACCGGGAGCGCGAAGAAGGCCCGGTAGGCCAGCGAGTGTCCGTCGAGGAGGAGAAGTCGGCTCACGCCCGCCAGCCTAGTGTCCGCCGCCGACGGTCGACCCGAGCGGGTTGCGGGGCTGGGAGGCGGGACCGCTCTACCATCATCGGCATGACTGCTGACCAGCCCGACGCGGCCCTCGAGAGCCTCATCGGATCGACCGCCGGGACCCTCATGGAGCGAATGGGGATCGAGGTCACCGAGGCCACCAAGGAGCGGGTCGTCGCCACGATGCCCGTCGCCGGCAACACCCAGCCCTACGGCCTGCTCCACGGCGGCGCGAGCGTCGTGCTCGCCGAGACCCTCGGCTCGATCGGCGCGGCGCTCAACGCCGGCCCGGGACGCATCGCCGTCGGTCTCGACATCAACGCGACCCACCACCGGGCGGCTCGGGAGGGCACCGTCACCGGGACCGCGACGCTGCTCAGCGCCGGCCGCACCCTCGTCAGCTTCGACGTCGTCGTGACGGACGAGGACGGCAGGCGGGTCTGCACCTCGCGGATCACCTGCCTGCTGCGCGACAGCGCCCCGGGCGCCTGAGGCCCTGAAAGCACCCGAGCACCGGCCGGTCAGCCGGCGATCTGCGGAGGCTGGGCCGCGGTCCGGGCCCGGAGGTCGCGCCGACGTTGGAGGACCTGGTCGAAGGAGTAGCGCTGCCCGTGGCGCTCCCCGGAGAGCCGGCGCTGGAGCGTCGAGACGGCCGTCACCCGGCGCACCGTCTCGGACGCGAAGCCGAGGCGGGCGAAGAAGCGGTTGGCCTCGCGGTCCTGGGCCGGCACGGTGCTCGCGAGGTGCTCGGCGCCCCGCCGGTCGGCATACCGCGAGGCGGCGGCCAGCAGCATCTTGCCGACGCCCTGCCGACGGAAGTCGGGGTGGACGAAGAGCATGTCGATGGAGACGCAGGGCGCCGTGATCAGCAGGCTGCGGGTCGAGTCGGCGAGCACGACGTAGCCGGCGGGCACGTCGTCGACGAAGGCGATGAATGCCTCGATGTCGTCGCGCTCCAGGGCAGCGCGCAAGGTGCCGTCGAGGGCGAGCCGCTGGGCCGCCTCGGGGCTCGTGCCGCCCTCGACCCGATGGATGATCCAGAGCTCGACGAAGCGCGAGTGCAGGCTCGCGTCGACGCGCTGGACCCGCTCCACTGATCTACCCATGGCTCTTCCTCCTCATCGCCGCCCCGAGGTCACCGGACCGACCCTACGGCCAACGGCTGGGTAACGGAAGGGAAACGAAGCCCGTATGTGCACCGGGTGTGCACCGTGTCTGCAGATGGGACGGCGCCGCCCCCGAGGTGCTCGGGAACGGCGCCGGTCCGGGTGTACTCGTTGGTCCTCAGGCGCTGGGCAGGCGGTTGGTCAGACGTCCCCACCGAGGTATGCCGCCTTGACCGCCGGGTCGACCGCGAGGTCCGCGCCCGTGCCCTCACGGACGATCTCGCCGGTCTCGAGGATGTAGGCCCGGTGCGAGCGCTTGAGCGCCTGCGCCGCGTTCTGCTCGACGAGCAGCACGGTCGTGCCCTGGCTGTTGATCTCCGTGACGATGTCGAAGATCTGCTGGATCAGCTTGGGCGCGAGACCCATCGACGGCTCGTCGAGGAGCAGCAGCTTGGGCTTGGCCATCAGGGCCCGCCCCATGGCGAGCATCTGCTGCTCGCCCCCGGACATCGACCCGGCGGCCTGGTTGCTGCGCTCCTTGAGCCGGGGGAAGAGCTCGAAGACCCGGGCGAGGTCCTCCTTGACCACCGGCGACTTGCGATCGGGCCGGGCATAGGTGCCCATCTCGAGGTTCTCCATCACCGTCATCCCGACGAAGCAGCCCCGGCCCTCCGGGGACTGGGAGATGCCGAGTGCCGGCCGCTCGTGCGAGGGCAGGTGGGTGATGTCCTGGCCGTCGAAGAAGACGGTGCCCTCGCGGACCGGCCGCAGCCCGGAGATCGTCTTCATCGTCGTCGTCTTGCCGGCACCGTTGGCCCCGATGAGGGTGACGATCTCCCCCTCCTCGACCGAGAAGCTCACGTCGCGGATGGCCTCGATCCGTCCGTAGTTGACGCACAGTCCCTTGACCTCAAGAAGCATCTTCATCCACCCCCAGGTAGGCGGCGATGACCGCCGGGTTGTCGCGGATCTCGGCGGGCAGGCCCTCGGCGATCTTGCGGCCGAACTCGAGCACGACGATCCGGTCGGTGACGCCCATCACGAGCTTCATGTCGTGCTCGATGAGCAGGACGGTGTAGCCCTGGTCGCGGATCGAGCGGATCAGCTCCATGAGCTTGACCTTCTCGGCCGGGTTGAAGCCGGCGGCGGGCTCGTCGAGGCAGAGCAGCTGCGGGTTCGTCGCGAGAGCCCGGGCGATCTCGAGCCGACGCTGGTCCCCGTAGGGCAGGTTGCGCGAGAGCTCGTCGGCCTTGTCGCCCAGACCCATGAACTCGAGCAGCTCGCGGGCACGGGTGAGGCCGGCGGCCTCCTCCCGGCGGTGCTTCGGCAGGCGGAACATCGCCGAGCCGACCCCCGTCGAGTGGTGGGCGTCGACCCCGACCATGACGTTCTCGAGGGCGGTCATGTTGGCGAAGAGCCGGATGTTCTGGAAGGTCCGCGCGATGCCGAGCTTGGTGATCTGGAACTTCTTGCGCTTGCCGAGCCCGGTGCCCTTGAAACGGACTCCGCCCGAGGTGGGCTGATAGACGCCGGTCATGACGTTGAAGCACGTCGTCTTACCGGCGCCGTTCGGCCCGATGAGACCGAGGATCTCCCCCTTGCGGATCTCGAAGCTCACCTGGTCGAGGGCCACGACGCCGCCGAAGCGGAGCGTCACGTCGTCGACCTCGAGCAGCTTCTCCCCTTCGGCGAGGACGGGCCCGCCGAGGTCGAGCGGAGCGATGTCGATGGTCGTGTCGATCCGGGGCGCGTTGGCCTGCGGGTCCGCCAGCGGCGCGGAGTCCCCGCTCGGTGCGGTGGGTTCGGTCGGCTCGGTCGTGCTCGCCGTCGGGACCTCGTCCCGGGTGTCGTCAGGCACTGGCCTCTCCTTCCTCGAGAGCGTGGAATGTCTCGTCCGTCCGCCTCGAGCGGATGGTCCGCCGTGGCGGGATCAACCCCTGCGGACGGAAGATGGCGAGCAGCATCAGCGCGAGCCCGAAGACGAGGACGCGGAAGTCGGCGAACTCCCGGAACCGCTCCGGGAAGTAGCTGACGACGATCGCGCCGAGGATGACGCCCCACCGGTTGCCCGCGCCACCGACGACGACGGCCGCGATGAAGAGGATCGAGAGCAGCAGCTGGAAGCTGTCCGGCGAGATGAACCCGGCCTTGCCGGCGAAGAGCGCCCCGGAGAGGCCACCGATGCAGGCACCGAGGGCGAAGGCGAGCAGCTTGAAGCGGAACGTCGGCACCCCCATCAGCTCGGCGGCGTCCTCGTCCTCACGCGTCGCCTCCCAGGCCCGGCCCACCCGGCTGTCCTTGACGAGGATGTCGAAGAGGATGACGAGCCCGATGACGCCGAGCGCGAGCCAGTAGTAGGGCACGAAGTCGCCGATACCGAACTCGATGAACGTCGTGGTCCGGTCGAGGTTGACGACCGGGACCCCGGAGCTCCAGTCGAGGCTGGGGATCTTGAACAGCGCGACTCCCGGGGGCCGAGGGATGTCGGAGATGCCGCGGGCGCCGCCCAACCACTCGCTGTTGACGAGCGTGAGCCGCACGATCTCACCGAAGCCGAGCGTGACGATGGCCAGGTAGTCACCGCGCACGCGCAGCGTGGGTGCCCCGAGCATGATGCCCGAGGCGAGCGCCACGACGATGGCGACCGGGACGGTCCAGAGCCACGGCCACGAGGCGTGCAGGCTGCCGAGCACCCCGACGGAGTAGGCCCCGATGGCGTAGAAGCCGACGTAACCGAGGTCGAGCAGGCCGGCATACCCGACGACGATGTTGAGGCCGAGTGCGACGAGCACGTAGGTCGCGACGGTGAACAGCACGCCACCGAAGTCGGAGTCCGGCGTCGTGATGATCGGGATGTTGAGCAGCGGGAGCAGGAACAGGAAGATCGCGAAGAGCACCCAGAGGACGATCTTGACGGCCTTGGGGGCGTCGCGGAGGCGGTCCATGCCGCGGTGGAGGAAGCTCATGCGCGTGCCTTCCCGAGGGACTCACCGAGCAGGCCGGTGGGTCGGAACAGCAGGATCACGACGAGCAGCACGAAGGCCACCACGTCCTTCCACTGGGTGCCGACGATGGCGGAGCCGTAGTTCTCGGCGAGGCCGAGGACGAAGCCACCGAGCAGGGCCCCCCGCAGGTTGCCGATGCCGCCGAGCACCGCGGCCGTGAACGCCTTGACGCCGAGGATGAAGCCGGCGTCGTAGCGGGTGATCCCGATCTTGAGCAGGTAGAAGACGGCCGCGGCTCCCGCCATCACGCCACCGACGAGGAAGGTCACCTGGATGACCTTGTCGCGGTTGACACCCATGAGGGCCGCCGACTCGGAGTCCATCGCGACGGCCCGGATGCCGCGACCCAGGCGTGAGCGGCTGACGAACTGGTCGAGGACGACCATCAGCACGATGGCGCCGACGATGACGAAGATGTCGACGTTCTTCACGTCGTAACCAAACAAGTTGAAGACCGGCTCCGCCCCGAAGATCGTGGGTAGCGGCACGTTGTTGCGCGAGTTGTTGACGTAGTCGCGCAGGGTGTCATCGAGGCCGACCCAGCCGACGATCTTCTCGCGCAGGCCCATCGCCTCCGACAGCACGAAGCTCGCCCCGATGGCGGAGATGAGGGCGATGAGCGGTGGCGCGTTGCGTTTGCGGAGCGGGCGGTACGCGACCCGCTCGAGGAGCACGGCAACCAGTCCCGACGCCAGCATGGCCGCGATGAACATCAAGGCGATCCAGAAGATCACCTGCACCGTCGAACCACCCGGCGCTCCCCCGACCGCCATCACGACCCAGACGGCCGCGAAGGAGCCGTACATGAAGACCTCGGAGTGCGCGAAGTTGATGAGGCGCAGCACCCCGTAGACCAGGGTGTAACCGAGGGCGATGAGCGCGTAGACCGCGCCGATGGCGATGCCGGTGATGGTGAAGGCGGCGAAGTTGTCCAGCAGGTACTGCATCAAGGACCTCCATCAGGAGTGCGGGTGGCCAGATCGTGCGCGCTCACGGACGGGGGGTGGTCGGAGCGAGTGCCCCGACCACCCCCCGTGCGTGGCGTTCGTCCTGCTACTTGATCTCGCCGGCAGAGACGATCTTGCCGTTCTCGACCTTGTAGGCGAAGACCTTGACGTCGGCCGACTCACCCTTGTCGTCGAACTTGAGCATCTTGGTGACGCCCTGCTTGTCGTAGCTCTTGACGAAGTCGAGCATCGTCTCGCGGTTCTTGCCCGCGGCGATCCCGTCGAGGAGGATCGTCGCCGCGTCGTAACCCTCACCGGAGTAGGTGTTGGGGTCCTCCTTGTACTTGGCCTTGTAGGCGGCCTGGAACTCCGGTGCCACGTCGGCGGGGACGCACGGGCAGGTGATGATGGTGCCCTCGGCTGCGGCTTTGGCGTTGTCGATGTAGGACTGGTCCTTGACGCCGTCAGCAACGACGAAGGTGCCCTTGAAGCCGGCACCGCGCAGCTGCTTGATCAACGGCGCGGCCTCCGGCGAGTAGCCACCGTAGAAGACGGCGTCGGCACCGGAGGACATCACCTTGGTCACCGTTGCGCTGAAGTCGGTCTGCTTCACCTGGACGGTGTCGTTGCCGGTGACGAGGTCTCCGAGGTCCTTGCGGACGATGTCGGCCAGACCCTTGCCGTACTCGGATGCGTCGTCGATGACGAACACCTTCTGCGCCTTGACGGTGTCCTTGATGTACTTCGCGGCGGCCGGACCCTGGGTCGCGTCGTTGCCGAGGGCACGGAAGAAGGTCTTCCAGCCGTTGTCGGCCAGCGCGGGGTTGGTGGCCGACGGCGTGATCGTGACGAGACCGGCCTCGTTGAAGAGCGGGTCGGCGGCCTTGGACTCACCGGAGAAGGCGGGGCCGACGATGCCGACGACCTTCTTGTCGTCGATGGCCTTCTTGGCCAGCGCCGGGGCCTGGGTCGGGTCGCCCTGGGAGTCGTAGTTCTCCAGGGTGACCTTGCAGTCGCCGTGCTTGGCGTTGTAGTCGTCGATGGCGAGGTTCACGCCGTTCTGGATGTAGATGCCCAGGTTGGCGTTCGGGCCGGTCAGGGCGCCGAACATGCCGATCTTCTGGTCACAGGCAGCCGAGGCGCCGCCGGTGCCACCGGCGGCCGGGGTGGTGGTCCCACCCGTGGTGCCGCACGCACCGAGGGCGAGGGCCGCGGCCGCGAACGGAACGGCAAGCTTGAGCGTTGAACGCACGGGGTGTCCTCCTGATGTCACACATCCCTCGGTCGAGGGCTCCCTCGGACACTAGATGCTGCGAACCCTCAGGTCACGCGAAACCCTGAGGAGTGACCGTGTCGTGACCTCGGTGCCACACCCGTGAAACGCGCTGGGCCCGACCGGGGTCCGCGCTGAGTCCAGGTTGTCCGCGTTTCGGATCAGGACGCCGGGAAGCCGTTGATGACGGCCTCCGCGACCTCCTTCATGCCGAGCCGGCGGTCCATCGCCGTCTTCTGGATCCAGCGGAAGGAGTCGGCCTCGCTCAGCTTGAGCTGGGCCATCAGCACACCCTTGGCGCGGTCGACGAGCTTGCGCGTCTCGAGCCGCTCCCCCAGGTCGGCGATCTCGGCCTCGAGGGCCTTGACCTCGCTCCAGCGGGACCGGGCGATGTCGATGGCCGGACGCAGGTCGTCGGCGGTGAAGGGCTTGACGACGTAGGCCATCACACCGGCCTCGCGGGCCCGCTCGACGAGCTCGGTCTGCGAGAAGGCGGTGAGCATGATGACGGGACAGAGCTTGTCGGCGTGGATCGCCTCGGCGGCGGAGAGTCCGTCCATGACGGGCATCTTGACGTCCATCACGACGAGGTCGGGCACCAGCTCGCGCGCGAGCTCGACGGCCTGCTCGCCGTTGTTGGCCTGGCCGACGACGTCGTAACCGAGCTCACCGAGCATCTCGACGAGGTCGAGGCGGATCAGGGCCTCGTCCTCGGCGACGAGGATCCGGGCCACGCCGGTCGGGGCGCCACCGTCGGCCGCCGCCGGCTCGGTCGCCGCGTCGTCGGAGCCGGAGGCCTCGGAGGGGGTGGCGGGCACGTCGGGGACGACCACAGCGGGCTCCTCGGGGGCGGCAGGCTTGGGCGTGGTCGTCTTCTCCGTGGTCACGGCGACAGCCTAGCGGGGGCCACGTTTCGTCGACGTTTCGAGGTCGTGACGCGTTGGTGCCCGCGTCGGTGCCGAGGGCGGGACTCGAACCCGCACGGCCTTGCGGCCAGAGCATTTTGAGTGCCCCGTGTCTGCCATTCCACCACCCCGGCAGGAGTGCCGCGCCAGCATAACCGGCACCGACGCCACTGCCGGCAGCCTGCCTCGCGACCGACCGCCGACGAGCGTCAGCGGCAGACCGTCAGCGGGTGACCTCGTCGGGGTTGTAGGCCGGGGCCGCCCGGTTGACGGCGTCACCGGCCCGGTGGACCCGCAGCGCGTTGGTCGAGCCGGGGATGCCGGGGGGCGAGCCGGCCACGATGACGACCCGGTCGCCCTCGACGACGCGGCCCTCGGGCAGCAGGTTGAGGTCGACCTGCATCGCGAACTGGTCGGTGTGGCGCATCCGGGGCACGAGGTAGGTCTCGACGCCCCAGACGAGGGCGAGCTGCGAGCGGACCTTCGGGTCGGAGGTGAACGCGAGGACCGGCAGGCGGGGCCGGATGCGTGACATCCGGGTGGCCGACCCGCCCGTCTCGGTGAAGACGATGAGGAACTTCGCCCCGACGACGTCGCCGATCTCGACCGCGGCCTTCGTCACCGCCCCGCCGACGGTCTTGGGGTTCGTCTTCATCCGGGCGATCTTGTCGAAGCCCTTCTCCTCGGTGCTCGCGATGATCCGGCCCATCGTCGCGACCGACTCCACCGGGTAGGCGCCGACCGACGTCTCCCCCGACAGCATCAGCGCGTCGGCACCGTCGAGCACCGCGTTGGCGGCGTCGGACGCCTCGGCCCGGGTCGGGCGGGCGTTCTCGATCATCGACTCGAGCACCTGGGTCGCGACGATGACGGGCTTGGCCTCGCGCCGGGCCAGCTCGATGGCCCGCTTCTGCACGAGCGGCACGTCCTCGAGCGGCATCTCGACGCCAAGATCGCCGCGGGCGACCATGATGCCGTCGAAGGCCCGGACGATCTCCTCGAGGTTGTCGACGGCCTGCGGCTTCTCGATCTTGGCGATGACGGGGATCCGGAAGCCGAACTCGTCCATGATCGCGTGCACGTCGACGATGTCGTCGGCCGACCGGACGAAGGACAGCGCGATCATGTCGGCGCCGAGCCGCATGCCGAAGCGGAGGTCGTCGCGGTCCTTCTCCGACAGCGCCGGGACGCTGACGGCGACGCCGGGCAGGTTGATCCCCTTGTTGTTGGACACGACGCCGCCGACAACGGTCTCGGTGAGCACGTCGGTCTCGGTGACCTCGATGGCGCGGAGCATGACCTTGCCGTCGTCGATGAGCAGGACGTCGCCGGGGCGCACGTCGCCGGGCAGACCGGCATACGTCGTGCCGACCTCGGTCTCGTCGCCGGGGACGTCGCGGTTGGTGATCGTGAAGCGCTGGCCCACGCTGAGCAGCACCGGCCCGTTGGCGAAGCGGGCGGTGCGGATCTTCGGACCCTGAAGGTCGACGAGGACGCCGACGGCGCGGCCCGATGCGTCACTGGCCGAGCGCACGCCGTTGTAGACCTGCTCGTGGACCGAGTGCTCGCCGTGCGAGAGGTTGAGGCGGGCGACGTCCATCCCCGCGTCGACGAGCGCTCGCAGCTGTTGGAGGGACGATGTCTTGGGTCCGATCGTGCACACGATCTTGGCTCGACGCATGTCTCAACCTTAGGGGTGTTGTGACGCCGGTCACGATGCGGGTCGTCCCGTGGGACGACCCGCATCGCGTGCGGTCTCAGGCCATGAGGGGGCGGTCCGTCGGGGCGACGGGCCGGGGCAGCGCGCTCGAGCCGGTCAACCAGGCGTCGACGCCCGCGGCCGCGGCGCGCCCCTCGGCGATCGCCCAGACGATGAGCGACTGGCCGCGCCCGGCGTCACCCGCGACGAAGACACCAGGGACCGATGACATGAAGTCCTTGTCGCGCCTGACGTTCGAGCGCTCGTCGAGCTCGACACCGAGCTGCTCCACGACGCCGGGGCCCTGCGGGCCGAGGAAGCCCATCGCGAAGAGGACGAGCTGGGCCGGGATGACCCGCTCGGTCCCGTCCTTGAAGGAGGGGCGGCCGTCGACCATCTCGACCTCACAGATCCGCAGCCCGGCGACGTTGCCGTCGTCGTCGCCGACGAACTCGGTGGTGCTGACGGCATACACTCGCTCGCCGCCCTCCTCGTGCGCGCTCGCGACGCGGTAGAGCATCGGGTAGGTCGGCCACGGCTGGCCGGCCGGCCGGTCCTCCCCCGGCTGCGGCATGATCTCGAGGGAGGTGACCGAGCGGGCGCCCTGGCGGTGCGCGGTGCCGAGGCAGTCGGCTCCGGTGTCGCCGCCGCCGATGATGACGACGTCCTTGTCGGTGGCGAGGATCTGGTCCTCGACCGTCTGCCCGAGCGCGACGCGGTTGCCCTGGGGCAGGTACTCCATCGCCTGGTGTATGCCGTTCAGCTCGCGCCCGTCGACCGCGAGGTCGCGCGGGACGGTCGCCCCGAGGGCGAGGACGACCGCGTCGTAGCGGTCGCGCAGCTGGCGGCCGGTGATGTCGACACCGACGTCGACCGAGTTGCGGAAGCGGGTGCCCTCGGCCTCCATCTGGCGAAGGCGTCGGTCGAGGACCGCCTTCTCCATCTTGAACTCGGGGATGCCGTAGCGCAGCAGCCCACCGGGCTTGTCGGCCCGCTCGAACACGGCGACGGTGTGCCCGGCGCGGGTCAGCTGCTGGGCCGCGGCAAGGCCGGCCGGACCGGAGCCGACGACGGCGACGGTCTTGCCGGACAGGCGCTCCGGCGGCATCGGCCGGACGAGGCCGTCGCGGAAGGCACGGTCGATCGTCGTGACCTCGATCTGCTTGATCGTCACGGCCGGCTGGTTGATGCCGAGCACGCAGGCGGTCTCGCACGGGGCCGGGCAGAGCCGCCCGGTGAACTCCGGGAAGTTGTTCGTCGCGTGGAGGCGCTCGATCGCGTCGTCCCAGTCCCCGCGCCAGGCGAGGGTGTTCCACTCGGGGATGAGGTTGCCGAGGGGGCAGCCGGAGTGGCAGAACGGGATGCCGCAGTCCATGCAGCGACCGGCCTGCCGCTCGATCTGGCCGGCCTCCTGCTCCTCGTAGACCTCCTTCCAGTCCCGGATGCGCACCGGCACCGGTCGACGCGGCGGGAGCTCGCGCTCGCGGACGTTCAGGAATCCTTGCGGGTCAGCCACGGGAAGCCTCCATGATCCGGTTCCACACCTCGGGGCCGTCGACGTCGAGGCCCTCCTCGAGCGCCGCGGCGCGGACGTCGAGCACGCGCTGGTAGTCGCGTGGCAGGACGAGCGTGAAGCGGCTCGTCGCCGCATCCCAGTCGTCGAGCAGCGCCCTGGCCACCGGCGAGTCGGTCCACTCGAGGTGGGCCTCGAGCAGGGCCCGCAGGTCGGTGATGTCGTCGGGCCGCAGCGGTGACAGCCCGACGAGCTCGGTGTTGACGAGGTCGGGGTCGAGGTCGAGGACGTAGGCCACGCCGCCCGACATGCCTGCGGCGAAGTTGCGGCCGGTCGCGCCGAGGATGACGACGACTCCCCCGGTCATGTACTCGCAGCCGTGGTCGCCGACACCCTCGACGACGGCCCGAGCGCCGGAGTTGCGGACGGCGAAGCGCTCGCCGACGACGCCGCGCAGGTAGATCTCGCCCGTCGTCGCGCCGTAGGCGATGACGTTGCCGGCGATGACGTTCTCCTCCGCGACGAGCGCGGCGTCGGGGTGCGGACGGACGACGACGCGGCCGCCGGAGAGGCCCTTGCCGACGTAGTCGTTCGCGTCGCCGAGCAGCTTCATCGTGATGCCGGCCGGCAGGAAGGCGCCGAAGGACTGCCCGCCGGAGCCGGTCATCGTCAGCTCGATCGTGTTGTCGGCGAGGCCGTCGGGGTGGGCCCGGGTGACGTGGTGGCCGAGCATCGTGCCGACGGTGCGGTTGACGTTGCGCACGGCGATCTCGGTGCGCACCATCTCGCCGTCCTCGATCGCCGGCAGGGCCCGCGTCAGCAGCTCGTTGTCGAGGGCCTTGTCGAGCGCGTGGTCCTGCGAGCTCGACTGGTAGAGCGTGCCGCCCGTCGGGTTGTCGGCGACGGACAGGATCGGCGTGAGGTCGAGACCGCTCGCCTTCCAGTGGTCGACGGCGCGCTCGAGGTCAAGGCTCGAGACCTGGCCCACGGCCTCCTCGATCGAGCGGAAGCCGAGGGCAGCGAGGTTCTCGCGGACCTCCTCGGCGATGTACTCGAAGAAGGTCTCGACGAACTCCGGCTTGCCGGAGAAGCGCGCCCGCAGCTCGGGGTTCTGCGTCGCGATGCCGACGGGGCAGGTGTCGAGGTGGCAGACCCGCATCATGATGCAGCCCGAGACGACGAGCGGCGCTGTGGCGAAGCCGAACTCCTCGGCGCCGAGCAGCGCGGCGACGACGACGTCACGGCCGGTCTTGAGCTGCCCGTCGACCTGCACGACGATCCGGTCGCGCAGGCCGTTGAGCACGAGGGTCTGCTGGGCCTCGGCGAGACCGAGCTCCCACGGCGCCCCGGCGTGCTTGAGGGAGGTGAGCGGCGAGGCGCCGGTGCCCCCGTCGTGGCCGGAGATGAGCACGACGTCGGCGTGCGCCTTGGAGACGCCGGCCGCGACCGTGCCGACGCCGATCTCGCTGACGAGCTTGACGTGGACGCGGGCCGAGGGGTTGGCGTTCTTGAGGTCGTGGATCAGCTGGGCCAGGTCCTCGATGGAGTAGATGTCGTGGTGCGGCGGCGGCGAGATGAGGCCGACACCCGGCGTCGAGTGGCGGGTCGTGGCGATCCACGGGTAGACCTTGTGGCCGGGCAGCTGGCCGCCCTCGCCGGGCTTCGCGCCCTGCGCCATCTTGATCTGGATGTCGTCGGCGTGCGTGAGGTAGAGGCTCGTGACGCCGAAGCGCCCGGAGGCCACCTGCTTGACGGCCGAGCGGCGCTCGGGGTCGAGCAGCCGCTCCGCGTCCTCGCCCCCCTCCCCCGTGTTGGACCGGGCCCCGAGGTGGTTCATCGCGACCGCGAGGGTCTCGTGCGCCTCCTTGGAGATGGAGCCGTAGCTCATCGCCCCCGTGCTGAAGCGCTTGACGATGGCGCTGACCGGCTCGACCTCCTCGATCGGGACGGGCAGGCGCCCGGTCTCCCCGGTCGGCTTGAAGCCCATCAGGCCGCGCAGCGTCATGAGCCGCTCGGTCTGGTCGTCGATGCGGGTCGTGTACTGCTTGAAGACGTCGTAGCGCCGCTGCCGGGTCGAGTGCTGGAGGCGGAAGACCGTCTCGGGGTCGAAGAGGTGCGGCTCGCCCTCACGGCGCCACTGGTACTCACCACCGACGTCGAGCACGCGGTGCGCCTGCTGGGTCCCCTCCGGCGGGTATGCCGTCGCGTGCCGCTCCGCGGTCTCGCGGGCGATGACGTCGAGCCCGACGCCGCCGAGCTGGCTGACGGTGCCGACGAAGTAGCGGTCGACGAGCTCCTGGGAGAGGCCGATGGCCTCGAAGACCTGGGCGCCGCGGTAGGAGGCGACCGTGGAGATGCCCATCTTGGACATCACCTTGAGCACGCCCTTGCCGAGCGCCTTGATGAGGTTCTTGACGGCCTGCTCGGAGCTGACGCCCTCGATCATGCCGGAGCGGACGAGGTCCTCGACCGTCTCCATCGCGAGGTAGGGGTTGACCGCGCCGGCGCCGAAGCCGATGAGCAGGGCCACGTGGTGGACCTCGCGGACGTCCCCCGCCTCGACGATGAGGCCGACCTGGGTGCGGGTCTTCTCGCGGATGAGGTGGTGGTGGACCGCGGCGGTCAGCAGCAGCGACGGGATCGGCGCGAGGTCACGACCGGAGTCGCGGTCGGACAGCACGACGAATCGGGCACCGCGCCGGATCGCGTGGGACACCTCGGCGAAGATCTGCTCGAGCCGGTCGTGCATCGCCGCCGCACCGCCGCCGACCTCGTAGAGGCCGCGCACGACGTGCGTCGCGTAGCCGGGCAGGTCGCCGTCCGCGTTGACGTGGACGATCTTGGCCAGCTCGTCGTTGTCGAGGACGGGGAAGTCGAGCACGATCTGGCGGGCGTGCACCGGGGATGCGGACAGGGCGTTGCCCTCGGGGCCCATGAAGGTGCCGAGCGAGGTGACGAGCTCCTCGCGGATCGCGTCGAGCGGCGGGTTGGTCACCTGGGCGAAGAGCTGGGTGAAGTAGTCGAAGAGCAGCCGGGGCCGCGACGACAGGACGGCGATCGGGGTGTCGGTGCCCATCGAGCCGAGGGCCTCACCGCCCGACCTCGCCATCGGGGTGAGCAGGATGCGCAGGTCCTCGGTCGTGTAGCCGAAGGTCTGCTGGCGACGGGCCACCGAGGCCGCGGTGTGCACGATGTGCTCGCGCTCGGGCAGGTCCTTGAGGCGGATGAGACCGGCGTGGAGCCACTCGGCATACGGCTTCGCGGCGGCGAGCTGGGTCTTGATCTCGTCGTCGCTGACGATCCGGCCGTGCTCGGTGTCGACGAGGAACATCTTGCCGGGCTGGAGCCGGCCGCGCTGGACGATCCGCTCCGGCTCGATCTCGAGGACGCCGGACTCGGAGGCGAGCACGACGAGACCGTCGTCGGTGACGGTGTATCGGCCGGGCCGCAGGCCGTTGCGGTCGAGGACCGCGCCGACGAGGGTGCCGTCGGTGAAGCAGACGTTGGCCGGGCCGTCCCACGGCTCCATGAAGGTCGAGTGGAACTCGTAGAACGCCTTGCGGGCCGGGTCCATCGTCGCGTGGTTCTCCCACGCCTCGGGGATCATCATCAGCACCGCGTGCGGGAGCGAGCGCCCACCGAGGTGGAGCAGCTCGAGCACCTCGTCGAAGCTCGCCGAGTCGGACGCGTCGGGCGCGCAGACGGGGAAGAGCCGGTCGAGGTCGCCGGGGATGATGTCGGAGGTGAGCAGGCTCTCGCGGGCGCGCATCCAGTTGCGGTTGCCCTTGACGGTGTTGATCTCGCCGTTGTGCGCGATCAGCCGGTAGGGGTGGGCCAGCGGCCACGAGGGGAAGGTGTTGGTCGAGAACCGCGAGTGCACGAGGGCGAGCTGGGTCGTGTAGCGCGGGTCGGACAGGTCGGCGAAGAACGGCTCGAGCTGGCCGGTCGTGAGCATGCCCTTGTAGACGATCGTCCGCGAGCTCAGCGAGGCGAAGTAGACGCCCGTCTCGCGCTCGGCCCGCTTGCGCAGGCAGTAGGCGAGCCGGTCGAGGCCCAGGGACACCTGGCGGCCGATCGAGCTCGCGACGAAGAGCTGCTCGAAGACCGGCATGCACTCGCGGGCCACCTGGCCGACGAGCTCACGGTCGACGGGCACCTCGCGCCAGCCGAGGACCTTGAGGTTCTCGGCGACGGCGATCTGCTCGATCTGCGCCTTGGTCTGTGCCCGCTCGGCGTCGTCGACGGGCAGGAAGGCGATGCCGGCGGCATACGCCCCCGTGTTGGGGAGCTTGAACGGGACGGTCTCGCGAAAGAGCTCGTCGGGGATCTGGGTGAGCATCCCGGCGCCGTCGCCGACGAGCGGGTCGGCCCCGGTCGCGCCGCGGTGGTCGAGGTTGCGCAGGGCGGTCAGCGCGTGGTCGACGATGTCGTGCCCGGCCGTCCCCCGGATCGTCGCGATGAGGGCGACACCGCAGGCGTCGTGCTCGAACTCGCGCCGGTAGAGCCCGGAGCTCTCCGGGTGGGCACTGAAGCGGGTGTGCGGCGACATCTTCACCGTCCTTATCGATCGATCCCCTGACATGACGAAGGGCGTGTGGACGGCGTCGGCCACAGGCGTGGTGCTGACGATATCGGAGGGGGCCGCTGTCCTACCTGTTGATACGGCGGATTTCGGATGCTGAGACGTCGTGCGTGTTTCAGCGGTCGCTGGGGTGGGACGACTCGTCGGTCTTGATCTCGGTCTCACCAGTCTGCCCCGGCTCGCTGGTGGTTGCCACCTCTTCGCCGGAGGCCGGCGCCGGCTCGACCTCGGGCGCCGCATCCGGCTCCGTCGGGGGCGCCATCCGGGAGAAGCGGCGCCAGAGGTAGATGCCGAAGAGGAAGACGAGGATCGAGACCCACGTGTTGACCCGCTGGCCGAGGATGTGGTTCGCGGAGTCCGAGCGCATGTTCTCGATGACGATCCGCCCGATCGGGTAGCCCATGACGTAGGCGGCAAAGACCTGACCCGCGCGCAGGTCGTAGCGGCGGCCGAGCCAGATCAGGAAGGCCGCGAGCAGGAGGCACCAGATCGCCTCGTAGAGGAACGTCGGGTGGAAGTAGCCCTTGACGACCGGGTTGCCGGCGGCGTCGACGACGGCCCGGCCGGCGCTCGTGTCCCAGTCGTAGATCTTCAGCTTCCACGGCAGGTCGGTCGGGGCGCCGTAGATCTCGTTGTTGAACCAGTTGCCGAAGCGGCCCATCGCCTGGGCGATGGCCACGCCGGGTGCGCCGGCGTCGACGAAGTCGCGGAAGCTCACGCCGTTCTTGCGGCAGCCGATCCACGCACCGACGGCGCCGAGCATGACGGCGCCCCAGATGCCGAGGCCGCCCTCGTAGATCGCGAAGGCGCGCCACGGGTGGCCACCCTCACCGAAGTAGGGCTGGGGCGTGGTGATGAGGTGGTAGATCCGTCCGCCGAGGATGCCGAAGGGCACCGCCCACGCGGAGATGTCGATGGCGACGCCCTTGCGGTAGCCGCGGGCCTCGAGGCGCCGCTGGGTCAGCCAGACGGCGACGACGATGCCGGCGAGGATGCACATCGCGTAGCCGCGGATCGGCAGCGGTCCGAGGTGCCAGACCCCGACGCTCGGCGACGGGATCTCGGCGGGGAGCATGCTCGCCAGCGCGGGTATGCCGCTCAGCGCGCTCACGCGCGGCCCCTCCGCACGCCGTCGGCGAGCTCACGGGCCAGCGTGCCGAGGGCCGCGAGCCCCGCTTCGGGGGTCTCGGCCTCGGTGAGGCAGCGCACGAGGGCGGAGCCGACGATGACCCCGTCGGCGTAGCGGCCCACCTCGGCGGCCTGGTCACCGGTCGAGACACCGAGACCGACGCAGACGGGCAGGTCGGTGGCCTCGCGGGTGCGGCTGACGAGGGCGTCGGCCGCGGTGCCCACGCTCGTGCGGGCACCGGTCACGCCCATCACGGCCGTGGCGTAGACGAAGCCGCGGCACTGCGCGGTGACGCTCGCGAGCCGCTCGGGGGTCGAGCTCGGGGCGACGAGGAAGACCTTGTCGAGGTCGTGCGCGTCGGCCGCCTCGATCCACGCGCCGGCCTCGTCGGGGATGAGGTCGGGCGTGATCAGGCCCGCTCCCCCGGCGGCGGCGAGGTCGCCGGCGAACTTCTCGACGCCGTAGCGCAGCACGGGGTTCCAGTAGGTCATCACGAGGGCGCCCGCGCCGGTGCCGGAGACGGCCTCGACGGCGGTGAAGATGTCGGAGAGGTGCACGCCCCCCTCGAGGGCGCGGACGGCGGCATCCTGGATGACCGGCCCGTCCATGACGGGGTCGCTGTAGGGGACGCCGATCTCGACGATGTCGACGCCGGACTCGACGAGGACGCGCATCGCGGCGATCGAGCCCTCGACGGTCGGGAAGCCGACGGGGAGATAGCCGATGAGCGCGGCGCGCCCCTCGGCGCGGCACTGCTCGAGGACGGCGGCGACGCTCATGCCTGCACCCCCATGCCCTTGGCGCCGTCGCCGGCGGGCTGGTCGGTGACGCCCGACTCCGGGGACGGGTCGTCGGCCGCGTCCGTGTCGTCGGGCAGGCGTGCGGCGCCGTCCTCGTCGACGAGGCCGAACCAGGCGGCGGCGGTGTGGACGTCCTTGTCGCCTCGCCCGGAGAGGTTGACGAGGATGACGGCGTCGGGGCCGAGCTCGCGGCCGAGCACCATCGCCCCGGCGAGCGCGTGGGCGCTCTCGATGGCCGGCAGGATGCCCTCGGTGCGGCAGAGCAGCGCGAAGGCGTCCATCGCCTCGGTGTCGGTGGCGGGGCGGTACTCGGCGCGGCCGGAGTCGAGCAGGTAGGCGTGCTCGGGTCCGACGCTCGGGTAGTCGAGGCCGGCGGAGACGCTGTGGGAGTCGATGGTCTGGCCGTCGTCGTCCTGCATGACGTAGGTGAAGGCGCCGTGGAGCACGCCGGGCACGCCGGTGGAGAAGCGGGAGGCGTGCTTGCCCGAGGCGACGCCCGACCCGCCGGCCTCGATGCCGACGAGGCGGACCTCGCGGTCGTCGAGGAAGCGATGGAAGATGCCCATCGCGTTGGAGCCGCCGCCGACGCAGGCGACGACGACGTCGGGCAGGTGGCCGACGAGGTCGAGCACCTGCTGGCGGGCCTCGACGCCGATGATCCGGTGGAAGTCGCGGACCATCTCGGGGAAGGGGTGCGGGCCGGTGACGGTGCCGAGGACGTAGTGGGTCGTCTCGACGTTGGCGACCCAGTCGCGGAAGGCCTCGTTGACGGCATCCTTGAGCGTCTTGCTGCCGTGGTCGACGGGGACGACCTCGGCGCCGAGCAGACGCATCCGGGCGACGTTGAGCGCCTGGCGCTCGGTGTCCTTGCGACCCATGTAGATGACGCAGTCGAGGCCGAGCAGGGCGGCGGCGGTCGCGGTGGCGACGCCGTGCTGACCGGCGCCGGTCTCGGCGATGACGCGGGTCTTGCCCATCCGCTTGGTGAGCAGGGCCTGGCCGAGGACGTTGTTGATCTTGTGCGAGCCGGTGTGGTTGAGGTCCTCGCGCTTGAGGATGACCCGGGCGCCGCCGCAGTGCTCGGCGAAGCGGGGCACCTCGGTGAGGATGCTCGGGCGGCCGGTGTAGGTGCGGTGGAGCCGCTCGAGCTCGCCGACGAAGGCAGGGTCGACGACGGCCTTGCGCCAGACCTCCTCGAGCTGCTCGAGGGCCGGGACGAGGGCTTCGGGCACGTAGCGGCCGCCGAACGCCCCGAAGCGGCCGGCACGGTGCAGCGCGGGCGTCGTCGAGAGGGCGGGCTCGGCTGTGGTGCCGGTGGTGCGGGTGGTCATGCTCACTCCACTGTCTGTCTGGTTTCGAGGCGAGCGGCTGCCGCCACCTCGATGAACTCGGCAACCGCGGCCGTCGGGTCGCCCCCGGTCACGAGGGCCTCCCCGACGAGGACGGCTCCGGCGCCGGCGCGGACGTAGGTGACGACGTCGTCGGGGCCGGTCACGCCGGACTCGGCGACGGCGACGACCCCCTCGGGGATGCGGGGCAGCAGGTCGGTGACCGTCGCCGGGTCGACCTGCAGGGTCTTGAGGTTGCGGGCGTTGACGCCGACGAGGCACGGGGAGAGGGCGAGGGCCCGTTCGAGCTCGGCGGCGTCGTGGACCTCGACGAGCGCGGTCATGCCGAGCTCGTGCGCCTGCTCGCCGAGGTCGCGCATCAGCGCGTCGTCGAGCGCGGCGACGATGAGCAGGATGAGGTCCGCGCCGTGGGCCCGGGCCTCGCTCACCTGGTAGGCGTCGACCATGAAGTCCTTGCGCAGCACGGGGATCCGCACGGCGGCACGGACGGCGTCGAGGTCGGCGAGGCTGCCGTGGAATCGGCGCTCCTCGGTGAGGACGCTGACGACGCTCGCGCCCCCAGCGGCATACGCCGCGGCGAGGCGACCGGGCTCGGGGATCTGCGCGAGGGCGCCCTTGCTCGGGCTCGCGCGCTTGACCTCGGCGATGACGCCGATGCCGCGGGCGTCACGCAGCGACGGGACGGGGTCGAGGGCGGGAGCAGCCTCGGCGATCCGCGACTCGAGGTCGGCGAGCGAGACGGCGGCCCGACGACGGTCGAGGTCCTCGCGGACGCCGCTGATGATCCCGTCGAGGACGCTCGGCACCGCGCTCAGCTCTTGCCGACGGTCGGCTTGCCCGACTCGTCGGGGGCGTCCGCCAGAGCACCGCCGGCCTGCGCGTGGTGGCCGTTGTCGCCGTAGCCGGCCATCGAGAGGAACTTGCCGGCGAGGGCGCCGGCGACGATGACGACGAAGGCGACGATCCCGAGGACGAGGCTGGGGACGAGGACCGCGACTGCGCCGATGACGGTGCCGAGCAGGATGATCCCGACGGCCGTCCAGGCCGCGACGCTGTGGCCGTGGCTCTCGTGCTGATCTTCCATGGGGTCCTGGTCCTCTCTCGTCCAACCGGCTCCGTGTCCTCGCCAGAAGCCTGTCGCCATTGTGTCAGGTCTGGTCGTGTGAGGTCTGGTCGGGGGCGTCGCGCAGGGTGGGGTCCTCGCCGTCGGTCAGCTGGTCCCACGTCGTGCGCACCTGGCCGCGGGGTCCGCGGTCGGGCGTGCGCTCGCGGTCGTAGCGGGCCGAGAGGCCGGCCCAGCCGCGGCTCGAGGCCGCGGCGGCGGTGGCGCCGGAAACGAGCAGCAGGGACGCGATCAGGCCGGCCCACGCCCACGGGGTCGTCGCGCCCGTCGCGCCGGGGGCGGTCGTGCGGGCGAGCTCGCGGGCGACCTCGTCGGCGACGGCCTGGACCGGGCGCAGCACGAGGAGGAGCACGAGGGCGAGGGCGCCGAGGGAGGAGAGGACGAGGGCGCCGGCGGAGATGGCGCGGATGACCCGGCCACCGGTCATCAGCCCGAGCATGGCGACGACCGCGACGGCGGCGAGCCCGACGACGCCGGGGGCGCCTCCCCCGCCGGTCACCGAGACCACGGTGCGGCTCAGCACGTCACGGGCCTCGCCGGTGGCCCACGGTTGGGTGGAGGTGCCGACGAGGAGCAGGGCGGGGACGAGGACGGCGAGGGCGGCGCGGCCCTTGCTGAGCGTCATGGTCGGCTGCCAGCGCGGCTTCATGCGTGCACCGCCCGCATGCCGGTCGCGGCGGCGACGGCCCGGAGGGCGGCCGCGGCCTTGTTGACCGTCTCCTCGTACTCGAGGTGGGGCACCGAGTCGGCGACGATGCCGGCGCCGGCCTGCACGTGGGCCTTGCCGTCCTTGAGCAGGGCGGTGCGGATGGCGATGGCCATGTCGAGGTCGCCGGCGAAGTCGAGGTAGCCGACCACTCCCCCGTACAGGCCCCGGCGCAGGCCCTCGTAGCCGTCGATGAGGGCCATCGCGCGCGGCTTCGGGGCGCCGGAGAGGGTGCCTGCGGGGAAGGTCGCGACGAGGGCGTCGTAGGCGGAGCGGTCGCCACGCAGCTCGCCGACGACGGTCGACTCGATGTGCATGATGTGGCTGTAGCGACGGATCGACATGAAGTCGACGGTGTCGACGGTGCCGGCGCGACAGATCCGCTGCAGGTCGTTGCGGGAGAGGTCGACGAGCATGAGGTGCTCGGCACGCTCCTTGGCGTCACCGAGCAGCTCCTCGGCGAGATGCGCGTCGTGGTCGGGGCCCTTGCCGCGGGGGCGCGAGCCGGCGATGGGGTGGGTGATGGCCTGGCGGCCGGTCACCTTGATGAGGGCCTCAGGGCTCGACCCGACGACGTCGTAGGCGGAGCCGTCGGGGTGCGGGAGGCGCAGCAGGTACATGTACGGGCTCGGGTTGCTGACGCGCAGCGCCCGGTAGACGTCGAGCGCGTCGGCTGCGCAGGGGACGGTGAAGCGCTGGGAGACGACGATCTGGAAGGCCTCGCCGGAACGGATCGCCTCCTTCGCCTCCTCGACCATCCCCTCGAACTGCTCCTGGGTGTGGCTGCTCGTCGGCTCCGACGGGGCGGGCTCGATCGTCGCGACGGTGCTCGGGGCCGGCGCGGCGAGTTCGCGGGTCATCCGGTCGAGCCGTGCGACGGCGTCGGCCCAGGCCTGCTCGATGCGCTTGTCGCTCGCGTCGTGGTTGACGGCGTTGGCGATCAACAGCAGGGAGCCGTCGCTGTGGTCGAAGACGGCGAGGTCAGTGGCGAGCATCATCGCGAGCTCGGGCAGGTCGAGCTCGTCCCGGCCGCCGTCGGGCACGCGCTCCCAGCGGCGCACGGCGTCGTAGGTGATGGCGCCGACGAGGCCGCCGGTCAGCGGCGGCAGGCCGGGGATGCGGTCGGTGGCGAGCGAGGCGAGGGTGCCGCGGACCGCGTCGGTCGGCGAGCCCTCGGTGGGCAGCCCGACGGGCGGCTCGCCGATCCAGTGGACCTCGCCGTCGCGCTCGGTGAGCGTCGCGGCGCTGCGGGCGCCGACGATGGAGTAGCGCGACCAGATGCCGCCGTGCTCGGCCGACTCGAGCAGGAAGGTGCCCGGCTCGTCGCGGGCGAGCTTGCGATAGACCCCGACCGGCGTCTCGGCGTCGGCGAGGAGGCGTCGGACGACGGGGATGACCCGACGGTGTTCCATCGCGAGCTCGGTGAAGACCTGCAGGCTCGGCCACGTCACGCCCCACGTGAGGTCGGCGTGCGGCGCGGGCGCAGCCGTCATCGAGCCGGTGGCGGACGGGGCTGGGTCGGGCAAGGCAGGCACCGGGCCATTCTGACCCACTGGTCCGTATGCCGTGTCCGGCGCTCGCGTCAGGGCTGGCGTCAGGGCTGGCGTCAGGGCTGGCGTCAGGGCTGGCGTCAGGGCGCGGTGCCGACGGCGGCGGGGAGCACGCGCGCGTCGAAACAGGTGTGGTCGCCGGTGTGGCAGGCGGCGCCGACCTGGTCGACGGTGACGAGCAGCGCATCGCCGTCGCAGTCGAGCCGGACGCCCTTGACCCACTGGACGTGGCCGCTCGTGTCGCCCTTGCGCCAGTATTCCGAGCGGCTGCGCGACCAGAACGTCACCCGCCCCTCGGCCAGGGTGCGGCGCAGGGCCTCGTCGTCCATCCAGCCGAGCATGAGCACCTCCCCGCTCTCCTCCTGCTGCACGATGGCAGCGACGAGCCCGTCCCCGTCCCGCTTGAGCAGGTCGGCGATGCGGGGGTCAAGGCTCGTCACGCCTGGCGACTCCGAGGACGGCTGGTTCACCCCGACATTGTGCCCGCCCCGTCAGAACCGGGCCCCATGCGCACCGAAAACGAACCGTGCAACTCCCCTGAGCAACCGCCCAGCGTGTCCCCTACCAGCCGGACAGGGCTACGTGCGATCGTCCGCGGCGGGACTGGCTCGCAAGGTGGGACCGGACCTGCCGGTGTAGGCCACTGCGAGCCTGAACACGGACCACAGCACACCCGTCACCGCGGTGGCGACCAGGGTCAGCACGAGGTCGGGCGCGTACAGGCGCAGCGTGCCCAGCGAGGTGCCGAACAGGTTCGGCACCAGGCCGAGAAGGACCCACGCCGCGACGAGTGTGGTGAGCAGCGGGAACCACAGGCTGAACAGGCCGGGAAGGCCCGACCTCACCTTGGCGCGAACCGCGCTGCGGCGAAGCCAGGCCCAGACCATGCTGAGGGGGTAGATGATGGGCAGGGCCACCAGAGCGATGAACAACGCCTTGCGGGACCACCCGGACGCGTCGGCGTCGTCGTCGAGGCCGAGCGCCCGGTCGGCGATGCCGACGCGGAGGTGGCCCGTTTCCGCGAAGCCGAACCCACTGCCGCCGTTGACGAGCACGACCGCCGCTTTCTTCTGGGCGGGGACCATCATCGCGAGGGTCTCGACGCCGGGGCTTGACCCGTCATGCCACACCACCCCGGTGCTGGGCTCCAGCTTCCAGCCGAGGCCGTAGGACGGCGACGCCTCGCTGGCCGGGCGCATCATCAGCGCCTTGCCTTCGGCGCTCAGCACGTCGTCCTCGCCGTTCATCATCATCTGCAGGTAGCGCGCCAGGTCGCTCGCGCTGGCCACGATCCCTCCCTGCGGGGCTGTTGCCCGGTCGGTCGTGGTGTCGGGAACCGGCTGCTTGGTGCCGAACCACGGCCGGTGCCCGGTCGCCATGTCCGCATGGACCTCACCGTCGGCGACGAAGCTGTCCTCCATGCCGGCCGGCTCGAGGATGTGCTTTGCCACGTAGGTCTGGAACGCCTGCCCGCTCACCACCTCGACCACGCGGCCGAGGATCTCGTAGTTCGCATTCGAGTACTCCCACTGCTCCCCGGGCGCACCGGCCGGCGTCACCTCCGCGAGCTGTGCCACCCCGCGCTCGAGCTCATCCTTCTCCCCGGTCGGGTCCGGATGCGCGGCGTTGCCCTGCCCCGTGGAGAAGCCGCTCGTGTGGCTGAGGAGCTGTCGGATGGTGACTGCCCCGCCAGGCCTGCCGGAGAAGACGTCGAGATAGTGCGAGACCTCGGTGTCCAGGTCGACCTTGCTCTCCTCGACCAGCTGCATGACGGACAGTGCTGTGAAGCTCTTGGAGATCGAGCCGATCACGAACGGGGTGTCCGGCGTGACCGCCACCTCGCCTCCGAGCCTCACTACGCCCCGCGCGCCCGCGGTGGTGATGCCGCCGTCGCCCACGACCGCGTAGGCCAGACCGGGTACGCCAGACGCAGGCATCGCGCTGTCGATGAAGGCGTCGATCGATCCCTCCGGCCCACTCGCGGGAAGGACGGCAGCGACAGCAAGTGCGAGGACCGCCAGAAGTGTCCGCACCGAATCATCTCCAGGCTCATGTTGCCTTCACGGACAGTGGGTTGATCTCGCCCGTTCGGCCCGAGCACCACCGTCGCGGTGCCTCAGACCTGTTCAACGTCGCAAGCCAGACTCTCCCAGGACATTCAGCGTGGTCAAGCGACTGCCGGGGCGCACGACGGCCAGCAGCACGTGGCGATGTGTCAGGCAGCCGCAAGCCGCTCTCAGCGCGGCCGTCGGGCGTGTGGCTCAGGCGGGCACAAGGCCGTGCCGCGCGCGGCGAAGCAGTACCTCATGCAGTCCGGTGGTGAGCACCCACACCACGAGCAACCACGCCAGTGCCTGCTGGCCGAGGTCGAAGCGTCTGTCGACGACCAGCACCGCGCCGGTGAAGATCGCGGTGATGAGCAAGTAGGTGCCCACGGCCCTGCGCTCCTTGCTCTTCCTGAGCGTGGAGTTCTTGCCAAACTCTCCGCTGAGGTCGGTGGGAGCCCCGAAGGACCCCAGCGCCGCGGCGAAGGCGTCGTCTGTGGCGGCACCGTCGTCGACGCGGTCCTGTGCACTGGAGCGCACGTGGTCCGCGAGCTCGCCAAGGTGGGGGGTGAGTTCGGGGTGGGTGGCGCGCAGCTGGTCGGTCCACTGGCTGATGAGCGCGTCAAGCGATGGCATGGGTTCCTCCTGGGTTGGGGCCGCGCAGGGCGGCGAGGGTTGACGAGATCAGGTCGAAGTCGCGTGATTGGGCCTCGAGGTGGTCGCCTCCCGCAGTGAGCAGGCGGTAGTACTTTCTGACCCGGCCGGCGTCCGAGGTCGCTTGGTAGCTCTCGACGAACCTTCGGGACTCGAGGCGGTGCAACAGCGGGTACAGCATCCCCTCGGTCCACTCGAGCCGTCCTTCGGAGGCCGCCTTGATGTCCTGCAGGATGGCGTAGCCGTAGCTGTCCCCCCTGCGGAGAACGGCGAGCACGAGTGGCGTCGCAGAGGCGGCCACGAGGTCCTTGGCAAGTTTCACTTGGTTTCACCTTGTCGACGGAGGGATACCTAGAACTGGCAGGTACTATACCCAATAGTGCAAGGCATGCAAGACCCTGACGAGGAGGGGCGCCCATGGTGGGGCGAGGTCAGGCTCGGTCTTCGGCGCGGCCGCGCACCACAGCTTGGCGCTGTCGTTTGCTGAGGGGGCCGTCGCGAGATCAACGGCCTGTGAGCGGAGGTTCTTGAACCCATAGCCGCGATCATCCAGCCGGGTGGCAGCGGTGCCGTCGTCCTCTTCCTCTCTTGTGTCCAGGAACCGGAATGCGAACGCCTCGCGCGCGGACAGGTCGTAGCTCAGATGCCCTGTGGGCGTGTGGGCCGTTCGGAGAATGTCGTGTTGGTCGGCTTCTGCGAGGAGCTCGCTGCGCTGAGCCTGGGTCAGCGCGTCGAAGAAGCCGCGGACGGTGATGCGGAACGTATGCGTGCTCAAGAGAGAAACCGCCTGTCCAAGTCCGGGTGCTCCACAGGGCGCGCGCACACGGGCTTAGCCGTTGGCATGGTCTACCTGTTCTGTCAGCCAGTCGCGGATGACGGTGTTGATTCGGATGCCGAGATCGATCTGCGGGCTGAACGCCTCCGGTAGCTCCGAGCCGTGAAGCTGGGCTCGCAGATCCTCGAGTTCGTCGAGCTCGAGCTCGACGTGACGGAGGTCGCGCTCGTAGGCGATGCGCCGATCGGTGGCACCCAGGAGCGGGGTGAGGAAGAGTCGTACGCCGCTCTCGTTGCGCTGGGACCGGTCGGGCTCTGCCTCGACCAGCCAACGACGCAGCTCCTCGCGGCCGGGACCCGTCAGCCCATAGGTCTTGCTCCGTCGTGCTCCGCGTCCGACCACTTCCACCAGCCCGGCGCGCTCGAGCTTGCCGAGCTCGGGATAGATCTGGCTGTGACTCGCGTGCCACGAAGTCCGCAGCGAGCGATCGAAGGTCTGGGCCAGCTCGTAGCCAGTCGAGGGGCGTCGGGCCAGCAGGCCGAGGATCGCGTAGCGCAGGGACACAGCCACAGCCTAAACCATAACTGTCGGACTTGACATGTTGAACTAGACATGTAATTTTCTATATATGAACGTACTCGCGAGCCTCTCAAGCCGGACACCACACACCGCCGCCACCACCACACCTTCCAGCTCCACCACGACCGACCCATCCCCGGTCCCCGTCGCCATGTCGCCCGTTCTCGTCCGCGCCGGAGCCATCGCCGCCCAGGTCGTCGCCGGTACCTACGTCGTCGGCTTCCTCGCCATGGTCGCCTACCTGGTCCCCAGGGGTTTCACGCCACTCATGGAGGATCCGTCGGGGTCGCTGAGCTTCCTGCTGGATCACCAGGCCGAGATGGCTAGCTGGTACTTCGTGCTGTACCTCCTCGGTGGCGCCGCCCTGGCGCTGGTCTCTCTGGGAGTCGGCGAGCGACTCTCCTCGGTCCCGGCGCTCGCCAGAGTCTCCACCGCGCTCGGACTCATCTGGTCCGGGATGCTCGTCGCCAGTGGGAGCATCGCGCTGGTCGGGCAACACGCCGCGGTCGAGTTGCACGCGCAGAACCCGGATCTGGCGCTGAGCACCTGGGTTTCGACCAGCGTCATCCAAGACGCCCTGGGCGGCGGCATCGAGGTCGCTGGCGCACTCTGGGCAGCGGCCGTCGGATTCGCAGCCCTTCGTAGTAGAGCGCTCTCGGCCGGGCTCGGCGGGCTCGCGCTCGGTCTCGCGGCCATTGGTATGGCAACGGTCGTTCCGTTCGCCGCCGAGGCCGCGACGTCGATCTTCGGGCTCGGACTCATCGTCTGGTTCACCTGGCTCGGACTGGCGCTGCGGCGCCGCTGACGCGCCTGCCAACCGACGACCACTTCACACAAGGTCTTCTCATGAAGATCGCCTCCTCCCGGACCTGGTCGACGTCGCCACGTCGCCGGTACGCAGCGGCGCTGCTGGGCGCATTGACTTTCGTGGCCGTGACTACCTTCCAGGTCAGCCTCGGACTCGGACCGCCGTAGGCGATGCGCCCCTCGGCGGCCATGCCACGACCGTGTGTCCACCCATCGACTGCCCTACGAGCGTGACCCGGCTCAGCCCGAGGGCGTGGGCCACGTCGACGACATCGTTGACGTAGGCCTCTGGCGAGACATTATCGGGACGTCGCCAACTACCGCCGGGGCCGCGCTGGTCGAAGGCGACCACGCGGTACTCAGGTTGCAGGCCCGTATGATTCTGGACCACTCGTCGGCGCACCCGCCCAAACCATGGAGCAGGAGAACGGCCGGACCATCGCCACCGGTATCAGTGACTGAAAGCTCGACATCGCCGACACTGATCCGATCGTCCACCCTCCCGATCCTTGCACCTCCATACCCCGCCAGCTGCCGGGCCCGGAGGCCAAGTCGCACCGAGCGCGGGATGTGCCCCCTACCGCCGCCTGCCGGGCGCCCTTCTCGTCTGGGCCTGCCGATCGTCATTCGGCAGACTCCAGCTGGCCGGCAGACACGACTTGGACGAGCTCTTCCGCCTTGGCCACCATGTCTGGATCAATCGTGGCGAACGCGTCGGCCTGCAACGTGGCTACCGCAAGGTACTCAGCCTCCCGAAGGGAAGCCCATCCTCGCTCGCGTGCAAGCTGCCAGGCGGTGCGACGCGAGACCCTGTCGCCCAGCAGGCGCATCTTGAGCCGGGTCATCCTCTCGTGGCAGGCCATGGCTTCCCGGTCGCTGCGCTTCCCGTCTCGGACGTCGCGCAGAAGGAGTTCCAGCGCCTCGATCCGGATCGAGCTCGGTGCGACCAGCTGATGGCTAGGATGGATAGCTAAGGCCTGGTCGACGATGTGGAGCAACGTCGGTGCGTCTACTGCGTATCGCGCCATGCGTCCCGAGCGTACGCCGCCACAGAGGTGCCCTACTTCGCCGCCTGCCGGGTGCGTGCGTCTCGCCCGCATGCCGAATGGCGGACGTTTGTCGGCGGACGCTGATCATGACACACTGGTACGAGAACTTGTACCGCTAGGAGATGTCATGGCTGTCACCGCAAGCGAGGCGCGGAAGAACTTGTTTCCGCTGATCGAGCAGGTCAACGAGGACCGCACGCCGATCGAGATCACTTCCCGCCGTGGCGATGCAGTACTGATGTCCCGCGCAGACTATGACGCGCTCGAGGAGACAGCTCATCTGTTGCGGGTCCCTGCCAACGCCCGACACCTGCTCGAGAGCCTGCAGCAGGCACGGTCCGGGCAGCGGGACGAGCACGACCTGGTGCGATGAGGTTGGTCTTCACACCGAACGGGTGGGCGGACTACACGCACTGGCTTGCGGCTGACCGGCAAATGCTCAAACGGATCAACCGGCTCATCGATGACGCACTTCGCGACCCGGTGGCCGGCATCGGCAAGCCCGAGCCACTGCGGCACATGTTGGCCGGCGCCTGGTCACGTCGGATCACCGAGGAGCATCGGCTCGTCTACCTCGTCGACGGCGATGACCTGGTCGTCCTCCAAGCCCGCTTCCACTACGACTGAGCAGTCATCCCCTCCTGCCGCGCAGAGGATGGTGGTCGACGCGGGAGCTTGGTGTCGTGGTTCAAGTGGCTGGAGGGGAAAACTGTCATTCTCGGGCGAACAGCGCCTGAACCTCGCGGTGCCATCGGCGGTGGCGCTCGGTGAGGTCAGGTCTGACGCCGACCCGGGCGCGCCGCAGGTGAGGCAGTCGAGGCCAGTGGCGGCATGTTCGAGGCCGCGGCGCCAGTCGAGGGTCACTGCTCCTGAGTGGGACTCAGGGTGAGTGCCTGCTGCCGGCCCGCTCATCGCTTGGTTGATGCTGTCGGGGTCGGGCCCACCGTAGACGAGGGGGGCGTGGGCGTCGCCGACGCGCTGGGGCGGGGTGAGATTTGGTCCGGCGCCGGTGTGGTCGACTGCGGCAGGGGCGTCATAGTGGCCGGTGGAGTGAAGGTGCTTTCGTCCGGCATCGGCATGATCGGGTTGCTGTTCTGGTCGAAGGCCCGGGGCCGGTCGACCTGGTGGCCGAGGCTGTCGTACACGATGGTGCCGGTGACGGGGTTGCCGTCGTTGAACAACCCCATCTCGGTCCGAGCTGGACGTACTGGGTGCCCCCCGACGGCCCCTCCACCCGTCGCCACGTCGAGGACTACAAGCCATGGCTGGCCGCACGACCAGGACAGCACCAGCTACGAGCCTCGACCGCAACCTTGGCGCACCGGCTCGGCACACTGCGGATGTTCTTCGTCCGGAGCGACGAATGGGGCTGGGACGAAGCCCCGCCCAAGGTCCCGATGTTCCCCGGCGACTGAATCGCCCCGGGTCTGAATCGCCCTGGGTCTGGTGGACGGTCTGATTCCACGGAAGGGTGGAGTTATGCCAGCACCGAGGAAGTCCCGGAGCAACTGCGTGATCGGGCGCAGCGGTTGGTCGCGGAGGCGATGAGCGAGGATCCCTCGCTGTCGATGAACGCGGCGGTGAAGCGGATCGCGCCGAAGGTCGGGGTCGTGCCCGACACGTTGCGCGGGTGGGTCCGGCGGGCAGAGATCGACGAGGGTCGCCGGCCCGGGACCACCAGCGAGGACGCGGCCTCGATCAAGGCGTTGCAGGCCGAGGTTCGTGAGCTCAAGAGAGCCAACGAGATCCTGTTGGCGGCCTCGAGTTTCTTCGCGCGGGAGCGGGGCCCGCGGCTGCCGTGGTGACCGCGTTCATCGACGCCCACCACGAGAAGTTCGGGGTCGTGCCGATTTGCAGGGTGCTCACCGAGCACGGCTGCACGTTCGCCCCGAGCACCTATCAGGCCAGCTCCTCCAACCGGGCCGGGGCCCGTGACCACGAGCGGACAGGTCACAGCAAGGCACGAGGCCAGTCCTTCCGGGGGTCACACTCGCGGTCACCAACCACAGCCCAGCACCTTCAGGCTGCGTTGGCGATCCTCACAGTCCTTCCGCCAAGCGGCAGTGTCCTATCTCCGCCTATCGGGCGCAGGGTTCACCCCTATGCCGATGAGGGCTACGCGTCGGGCTGAGCCGTCCGTGCGCGACGCGACCAGTACTTCTTGGGCGGTGGGTACACCACGCGGGCAATCGTCGCCGACAGCCATCCTAGGAAGAACCCGAGGCTGACCAGCCAGAACGCGTCAAGCGTGCTGGAGGGATCGATGATCCAGGCAACCAGGAGAACGGCACCCCAGACGATCGCAGTTCCGATGCTGTAGGCCGTATAGGTCCGGAATTGCTGGCGCATGGGCTTGTCTCTCGCTGCCTAGGGAGTCTGGGGCTCCTCTGCCCACAGTAACTCGTCTCAGGCCTCGATACGTCCTCATCAGCCACGGTCCCCGCTGTCGCAGCGCCGCCAGAGGATCGGGCCACGGGACAGCACGATTCAACGGCCTGGGTGTACTGACCACGGAGGTTGGTGACACGGGGCTGGGGTGCTGGACATGAGGAAGACCTCCGAGTGAGGTGTGGAGCTATCTGACGGCACCACGCACCAACCCGGAGGTCTTCATGTCCCACGCTAACGCCTCGCTGACCCCGACCGGACGTCTGCGCCTGGCGCGCTGCATCGTCGATGACGGGTGGCCGCTACGGCGGGCCGCGGACCGGTTCGGGGTCTCGGTCACCACGGCCCAACGGTGGTCCCGCCGGTACCGGGCCCACGGCAAGGACGGCATGCAGGACCGTTCGAGCCGGCCGCGTCACTGCCCGCGGCAGCTGGCCCGGCGCACCGAGCGGCGGATCCTCGGGCTGCGGGTCTCGCGGCGCTGGGGCCCGGCACGGATCGCGTACCGGCTGCGCCTGAACGCGGCCACGGTCCACAAGGTCCTGACCCGCCACGGGGCCCGCCGTTGTCCTGGACCGACCCGGCCAGCGGCGCCCACGCGGCTTGTGTGACTTGGAGGGCCTCCTGGTTGCAGGTAGTGATCGCTCCGGTGGCCGTGGGAGAAGGACTCGGGTCGGGCCGCTTTTCGGCTGGGCGTTCGGGCTCGTGAAAGAGATCGACAGGCCGGGGTCGGCTCCCCCGACTGAGGTTGTCCCGGTCGGTGGCGGCTGGGTGGCCGCGGTTCGGAGGCTCGCCTCATCGCGGACGAGTCTGCGAGACGGTTTGCGCCGGAAGGACTCGAGGGTTCTCCCGCCGCTGTTGGCGAGCCCGATCCTCGTGGTCACTGGCCGGTGGTCGATGAGGAACGGGTTCACGATTCTTGCGAACGGAGGAACCCTCGTGTCCATTCACAGTACCGATCACACGAGCGACCTGTCCCCGATGCGGGTCCGCGCACCCCGCGCGCGACCAGCTTCGCGGACTCCTTCCGTTACCGGGACAACGGCATCCGTCCCGGCACCCCACGACGTGCCGACTGCTCTTGCATGACGCCCTCCACACCCTCGCGTGTGCGTCGTTCGCTGGAACCCAAGCCATCGCGACTGCCCCAACCGGGGCCAGATGAGGCTGTCACACCCGTCCTTCCAAGGGGCCAAGCACGGTACCGGGTCCGACCACGGCGCCGGAGCAGCAAGACCGGCCAGAGCTCCCCAGGGCGCGGATCGGCGACCACCGTCCAACGATCGACCAGGACCACCAGGCTGCATTGTCAGTGCATCGGGGCCATGCCGGACCTCCACCTTGAGCAGCTCGGATGGTCGTTCGAGGTGGCACACGCGGGAGACTCGTCGGAAGGAAGGTATTGAAAGATCGCTTTCGAAAGAGTAATTTCCACATATGCCACCGACTCGCCGCCGCGTCACGGACGCCAACGCCTTGAAAGCACTCGCCCACCCCGTCCGGATGGCCTTGCTGGGCGCCTTGGCCACCGAGGGGCCGCTCACCGCCACCCAGGCGGCGGCGCTGCTCTCGGATTCCCCGTCCAACTGCTCCTGGCACCTGCGCAAGCTCGCCGAGCACGGCTTCGTCCGCGAGGCCCGCGGCGGCACCGGCCGCAACCGACCCTGGCAGGCCGTCAGCGAGGGGCTCGAGTGGGGCGACGACGTGGAGCACGCGACCGACCCCGACCCCGACCCCAAGGACCGGATGGCCGCGGACGCCCTCACCGACATGGTCCTCGAGCGGGAGATGCAGCGCCTCCGGGCGGCCCGCGCGGCCCGGGACAGCGAGCCGGCGCCCTGGCGCGAGGCGACCGGGCTGGTGCAGTCCCAGCTCTGGCTGACGGCCGAGGAGGCGCTGGGGCTCAAGCAGGAGCTGACCGATCTGCTGCAGCGGCACCTCGACCGGTCAAGGCATCCCGAGCACCGACCCGACGACGCCCGGTTGGTGTCCCTGGTCGGCTGGCTGGCGCCCAGCGGCCCGCACCGTCCCATGCCGGTCCCGGCCGACGGCCCCGCGCCGCCCGAGCCGTCCCACACCGCAGACACCCACTCGAACGAGGAGACCGCATGATGATCCGGACCACCTTCCGCACGCCCGGGTTCGGCCGGCTCTTCGCCGGTCTGACCGCCAGCATGTTCGGCGACTCGTTGATGCTGATCGTGCTGAGCATGTGGGTGAAGACCCTCACCGGCTCGAACGGCGCAGCCGGGCTGACCTTCCTGTGGATGACAGCCCCCGCCCTGGTGGCACCGCTGTTCGGGTACGCCGTGGACCGGGTCGACCGACGCACGTTCCTGGTGGTCGCCAACGTCGCGTCGGCCGCGATGATGCTGCCCCTGCTCCTGGTGCACGACTCCGGCGACGTGTGGATCGTGTACGCCGTCGCCTTCTGCTACGGCACCTCCTTCGTCGTGGTGCCCGCCGCGCTCAACGGCCTACTCAAGGAGATGCTCGCCGAGGACGTGCTCGTGGAGGCGAACGCCTCGCTGAGCGTGACCCGCGAGGCGCTGCGTCTGGTCGGTCCGCTGCTGGGGGCCGCCACCTTCGCGTTCGTCGGGGGCGGCGCGGTGGCCCTGGTCGACGCGGCCACCTTCCTGCTCGCGGCCGTGGCCATCGCCGGGCTCCGGGGCAGCCGCCGGCCCGAGCCGGCAGGACAGCCGCAGCACTGGCGCGCGGAGATTGTCGAGGGGGCGACCTTCATCCGCCGGACCCCGGTGCTCCTGCACACCACGGTCGCGCTGGCCCTGGCGCTGCTGGTGATCGGGTTCGCCGAGTCCGCGGTGTACGCCGTGGTGGATGCCTTCGACAAGCCGGTTACCTTCGTGGGCCCGCTGCTGACCGTGCAGGGTGCCGGTGCAGTCGCTTCCGGACTGGCGGCCAGCAGGGTCATCCGGCGCTTCGGCGAGCCGGCAACCGTGATCATCGGTCTGCTGGTCACCACCCTGGGCCTCGCCGGGATTGTGGCCGCGCAGCAAACCTGGGAGCTCCTGATGACCGCCGCGGTCCTTGGTGCCGGTCTCCCGCTGGTCATCGTCGCGTTCAACACCCTGCTCCAGAAGCGCACCCCGGGCCGGCTCATGGGGCGAGTCAGCACGTCGGTCGAGGTGCTGACCACCACCCCGCAGGCCCTCTCGATCGCGACCGGTGCCCTGCTGGTGACGCTGCTGGACTACCGCACCATCTTCGCGCTGATGACCCTCGGCACGTTCGCCGCGGCCGGGTACCTCGCACTCACCCTGCGGGGCCGGCGCATTATGACCGCGGGTTTCCAGGTGCCCCAGGGCCGGGATGTCATCGCGGGCACGGTGCTGGTGGACCCGCCCACCGTCACCGCTCAGCTGCCAGCCCAGGAGGTCGTCGACGAGATCAGCCGGGCGGCCGGCTGCCATCCAGAAACCGCGCGCTGAGCAGAGCCGCCGGGCAGCGCGCGGGCATGGCCTCGTCCCCGACCATGTCGGCGGTCTCCCCCACGGCGATCTGCGCGGCGAGCAGCCCTCCGCCGCGGTCGGTGGTCCGCGGCGGCCAGCACCGGCCAGCACGGGTCCAGCACCACGGCCGACCGGTCCGTGCCCGCGTCATTGCGTCGAGCGACGTGGCAGGACAGCAGCGACGAGGTCGTCGTCTTCAATGCCGGCAGTTCTGGGGGCCGACAGGTGACCCTCGAGCGGCACACGTCCTTCGAAGGCCCATTCAGGGGTTTGCTGACCACGACGACGTTCGTCGTCAAACCGGATGGCACCGTCAACGACCATTGCGAGCGCTCGGTAGGCGAGGTGGACTGCTCCACATTCGGCTGACGAGGTTGGTCCCGCGTTGGAAGAGGTACGCCGCAAGACCATGTCGTTCCCTTCCTCGGTGCATGGCTGCGGTCCGATGGGCGCGGTGGCGCCTTGCCAAGAACCGCTGGCCAAGGGGCTCCGCGAACGGCGTCACGCCGCCGCGAGCCGGGCAGGTCCGGACGGAAGCTGTTTCGTGTGACGGCGAGGTCACGGTCTGAGACGTCAGGGGTCCTCGGCCGTCGCGAATCGGGCCGTGCTTCATTACAGTGGGATGGGTGGCAGGTGACCGTTTGTTCACAGTCGGTGACCGGCTCATCGAGCGTCGCCGGGCACGTTTCGTGGGCCGAACCGCCGAGATCGAGCTGTTCCGTTCCGCGGTCGAATCCGCGGATTCGATGTTCTCGGTGATGTTCGTGCACGGGCCGGGCGGGATCGGCAAATCCGCGTTGTTGGATCGCTTGGCGGAGACAGCAACCCGCGCGGGTGTCCGGGTTGTGCGTGTCGACATCGTTGCCTGCGTGGCCGATCCCACCGAGTACGCGGGGGCGGCCGCGGCGCTGGAGTCGAGCCACCCGCGGGGAGGAGACTCCGAGGCCGGGCGAACCGTCCTGGTCGTGGACGGCTACGAGCAGGGTGGGGCGCTGAAGGCGCGGATCCGCGACGAGTTGATAGCCGGACTCCCCGACCACTCGTTGGCCGTCGTCGCGAGCCGGCTGCCGCCAGAGGGTGGATGGAACGACCCGGTATGGCTCGAGCGCCTGCGGTCCGTGGCTCTTCGTGGACTGTCGCGGGTCGAGGCGATCGAGCTCCTGTGCCGGGCCGGTGTGTCGCTCGGGGAGGCGGAGGGCCTGTCACGGCGGGCTTACGGGCACCCTCTGGCTCTCGGACTACTGGCCGATCTCACCCATCGTGGCGCGGACGGGGACACCCAGGAAGGCCTCGGCGTCGACCTGGTCTCCACGCTTCTGACCCGCCTGGTCGACGTGGTGCCGGACCAGCTCTCCCGTCACGCCCTCCAGGTCAGCGCGCTCGCCCGCGTCACGACCGAGCCGTTGCTGCGTGAGGCGCTGGGTGTCGCGGACGCGTCCGGACTGTTCGACTGGCTGCACGGCCTGTCCTTCGTGGATGCGACGCCGGAGGGTCTGCGGCCGCACGACCTGGCTCGCGACGTCCTGGACCTCGACCTTCGCTGGCGCGACCCGGAGGGGTACCGGTCAGTGTTCCGGAGGGTGCGCTCCCACGTGCACCGCCAGCTGGGCTCCGCTGACCCGAGCAGGCGGGAGCAGGCGATGTTCGACCTGAAGTTCATCTTCCGCAACCTGCCGGGCGTCCTGTCCCCGGTGGACTGGGGTTCGTGGGGCCAGAACCGCCCCCAGCCGGCCACATCGGCGGATCACTCGGACATCCTCGAGCTGGTCGCCCTGCACGAGGGGGACGAAGCCGTCCGGGCCGCCCGCTCCTGGCTGCTCAGCCAGCCAGAAGGGTTCATCGTGCTTCGCGGGGAAGATGGACGGATCCGGGGCTTCGTGGGCCTGATCGACCTGACGGCAGCCGACGCGGACCTCATCGACGCAGACCCCCCCGCCTCGGCCGCCTGGGCCCACGCCACCGCCGACGGGCGGCTTCGCGACGGCGAGATCGTCACCCAGACCAGGTTCGTCATCGATGCGGTCGCATACCAGGATCCCTCCCCGACCCTGAACCTCGTCCCGGTGGTGACCCTGCAGCGGTACGTGGAGATGCCCCGCCTGGCCTTCGATTTCCTGACTTTGGCCGAACCAGACCGGTGGGATGCCTACTTCCGCGTTGCAGGCCTACCGCGACTCGTCGGGGCGGACACCACGGTCGGCCGGCGCACGTTCGGTCTCTTCTGCCACGACTTCCGGTCCGTGCCCGTCGGGGCGATGATCGACGACTGGGAGGACAAGGTTCTCAGCCAGGACTTCGATCGGCCCTCCGCTCCTCCTGCCGCTCCCGCGGCGCCGGATAGGCAGGAGTTCGCTGCCGAGGTGAGGCAGGCCCTTGGTGACCTGCACCGCCCGGACTTGCTGGGCCGCTCCGCGCTCCTGCGGACCCGGCTTCTCATCGACCGGTCCGCTCCGCACCCTCCGGATGCTTCCGCGCTGTGCGCGCTCCTGGAGGAGGCGGCGGAGTCACTCACGGACGACCCGCGGGACGACCGGATGTGGCAGGCGGTGCGCCACACCTACCTTCGGCCCTCCGGGACACAGGAGGCGGTAGCGGCAAGGCTGCACCTGCCCTTCAGCACCTACCGGCGTCACCTGTCTCAGGGTCGGGACCGGATCACTGAGTGGTGCTGGCAGCGCGAGCTCCACGGCTGACGGTGCCGGCGAAGCCGGGGCCGGCGCGTGGGGTGAGCACCATTGAGCACCGGTGAGCACCGCCATGGCCTTCCCCCTGCCCCGCCGATGCGGTGGGGTGGGACCTGGAGGTGAGGCAGATGCAGACGCAGATGCGTGGAGAGGGCGCGGTGGTCGTCGGCGCCGGCATGGCCGGGCTGCTGGCGGCCTGGACACTCCTGGAACGGTTCGAGCGGGTCACCATCGTGGAGCGGGACGGCGTGCCCACATCCCCCCACGTGCTGTATGAGGCGCGTCGTGGCGTGCCACAGGGCCTCCACGCTCATGCCCTGCTGACCCGTGGTCAGCTCGCCATGGAGGAGCTGCTGCCCGGCCTGCGCGATGAACTGCTGACCGACGGGGCGCCCGAGGGTGACGCCCTGGCCGACTTCCGGCTGGCCTTTGGTGGCCACCGGCTACCGCGCGCCCACGCCGGGCTCAGGGTGATCAGTGTGAGCCGACCCCACCTCGAGGGTGTGGTGCGGCGACGAGTGCTGAAGGACCCAGAGATCACCGTGCGCGCCCATTGCGACGCCGTGGGCCTGCTCCTCGACGGGGGGGTCGTGCATGGGCTGCGCATCGTCGACCGGACCCCCGGCAGTGCGGCCGAGGTGTTGGCCGCCGACCTCGTGGTCGACGCGTCCGGACGCGGGTCGCGCCTACCGTCGTGGCTCGCCGACCTCGGCCGTCCGCTCCCCGCGCCCCAACAGGTCTCGGTCGACCTCAGCTACGTCAGCTGTCGGCTCCGGCTGGACCCCGACGCCTTGGACGGTGACATCGCGATCGTCTGCGGGCCCTCCTCGACGACGCCCAGGGCGGCCTCGCTGGCGCGACTCGAGGACGGCGAGTTCCTGCTCACCGTGGGTGGATTCGGCGAGGACCGGCCACCGGCCGACCTGGTGGGACTGACCGCCTTCACGGCGCCACTGGTCTACGGACGCGACCTGGCCGACGCCCTTCGCCGCGCCGAGCCGGTCAGCGAGCCCGTCCGGTACCGGTACCTGACGGGCACCCGGCGCCACGCCCGTCCCGGCGGCCTCCCCTCCGGACTGGTGGCCGTCGGCGACGCCGCCTGCAGCCAGGACCCCATCTACGGGCAAGGAATGACGGTGGCCGCCCTCCAGGCCAAGGTCCTGCGCGCCGAGCTCGCGCGGACACCGAGCACCACCCGCATCCAGCGACGCCTGTCAGCGGTCTCTCGACCCTGTTGGGAAGCCGCACGGACCGCTGATCTCGAACTTCCGACGGCCACCAGCCGCGGCACCCTGCCCCAGCGCGTCACGGGAGCCTACGTGGAACGTGTGCTGGCCGCGGCGGCGCACGACCCCGTCGTCGCCACCCGGTTCCTCCGATCCACCGGCCTGGTCGATCGGCCGACCTCGCTCCTCCGACCCCGCGTCCTGCTGCCCGCCCTGGACCCCCGACGACGGGAGCCCACGACGCGGGGCAGACCCACTCGACGACGCGGCCGAGCCGACAGCACCACCAAGTACGCGCTCGCCGCGCTGATGGTTCCCGGCTCCGTCTGCCTGACCCTTGCTGCCGGGATCGCCATCACCCGTCGACGCATACGAGCGAGGTTCCGGAACCCGTGATGCTGATCTGACCGCCGAACCGGTTCTGACCCTGGCAGGTCACGACGTGCGAGCCAGCATCGAGTACGCCCGGGCAGGGACAGGCAACTCTCGAGGTTCACCCGCCACCCGCCGCCCACGAGAATCCACGCGTCGTACGCGAAGACCGCCAAATCCACGCTGACGTCAGGCGCTGCCAATCCCACGCCGATGGCGGCGCGGTTGGTAGCAAACATCGTGCCGAGCAGGTTTCACACATCGCGAACGAACTGTTCCGCCGTTCTGCATCGCCCTGCCTGAAGGTGACCCACTTCGCGGCGAAGCGACAGCGTCCTAGCGCCGCGAGAGACTCAGCTCTCCGATCGCGCCTTGAGGTAGAGCGGGAAGAACACCACCCACATCACCAGGCAGGCGCTCGCCCAGGTCTCAGGTCGGTCGATCCTGAAGTCGCCGATATAGACGGTGACAGGGTGGCCGTCGGCGGCGTTGGCCCGCGCGTCGCGCAACACCCAGAAGACACACACGACGAGGGCGCCGATGACGGCGAGTGGGACCAGGTAGAGGCGATCTTGCATTGGTTGGCGCCTCCTTCCCTAGGTAGTGGCCAGTGTATTCGCGCGGGGTCGGCGCCGCACCGAGCCAACGGTCTTCGGCTTGAGGCGCTTGCCCGTTGGACACGCCGCCGCGTCGGTCCCAGCGCTGGGTCACCTGCGGTACAGCGACGCGGGGCACCTGACGATCCACGGTGTATCGCGATTTTCGCCTGCTTCCAAGGCCCCTCGGCCCAGAAACGCGCGGGACGTGATGGACCGTGGGCTGGGCTCATGCAAGGCGCGTCGGCAGGGATTGGCTCTCTTCCGGAAGGTGGCGAGGTTCGGTCCGCCGACGGGACGACCATCGGGTACCAGCGGGTGGGCACTGGTCCGGCTGTCGTGCTTTTCCACGGCGCCGGCCAGGTCTCGGGCAACCTGCCCGGCCTTGCTCGTGGCCTCGGCGCCGCGTTCACGGTGTACGTGCCCGACCGGCGGGGCGCGTCGTCAACGGACCCCATGGACTGTTCCACGGGTTGGCAACTGGGATCGAGAACCCTGTCCGCCCTGCTGGACGACTGCGGCGCGTCTCGTCTGTTCGGGCCCAGCGCGGGTGCGGTCATTGCCATCGAGGCGGCACGGACTCGACCGGGCAACACCAAGCTCACGCTCTACGCACCACCCGCTGGCCCTCGACGGTGTGGTGCACGGTGAATGGCCCCGCGCTTCAGCGAGCAACCCGACACCGGACCGCCCGCGCCGCGCTGGTCACTGTCCTGAGGGCCACCGCGGACCGGACCTCGGTCTTGCGGTGGATCCCGCAACGCCCCCCTGACCGCATTCCTGGACTTGGCCAGACACCGATGCTGTCGGCAATCGTCGAGTGGTCGCAAGTCGGCGCACTGGGCAGCCAGTTTCCTGCTCGTTCGGGAGGGTCCGAGGGCCACCCGCAGGGTGGCCTCGTCACCCGGCGTTTTGAGTGTCATTCCTTCACTGCTGAGCTGGCGACGCTTTGGACGAAGAACCGTTGGAAGGCGAGGAACAGGACAACGATGGGGAGGACCAGGAGGGTGCCGAAGGCGAAAACGGCTCCCCAGTCTGGTGGTTGCTGAGATGAAAAGACGCCGATCTCCAGCGGTAGGGGCCTGACGGCCGGATCTGTGACGACCAGGGAGGGCCAGAGGAACTGGCCCCATGAGGTCAGGAACGTCAGGATCGCGACGGTGGCGAAGACGGGCCTGCTGTTGGGCACCACGATTCGGAAGAACGTTCCGACGGGTCCGAGACCGTCGAGTTTGGCCGCTTCTTCCACGCTCACGTTCGCCGAGAGGAAGAACGTGTAGAACAAGAAGATCGCAAACGCGTTGGCCACGAACGGCAGGATTTGCACGATCAGGGTGTCCCGCTGCCCCTGCAACATGTACAACAAAGGAACGGCGACTGCTTCGAACGGCACGATGACCAAGAGGATGACCACCATGAACACGGCGTCACGGCCCTTCCACTTCAGGCGTGCGAAGGAGTAGGCGGCCATCGAGTTCACGATGAGTCCGACGAGCACGATCGCGGCTGAGATGATGATCGAGTTGAGGAAGAACCGGACGAAGTAGCCGGTGCTGTCTGAGGACAAGGAATTGAAGACGTTGGCATAGTTCTGGAAGGACATGTTGGTTGGTAAGAAGCCGGCGAACCCGTTGAGCACCTTGTTGCTCGGCTTGAAACTGCCGAGCACGAGGTAGTAGATGGGCGCGAAGAACAATATGGCCAGGAGGGTCAGGATGGTGTAGTCGCGGCCTTTGGCGAGCCGGTGATTTGCGGGTTGGGGGCTGGTTGATTTCATCCGTCGCTCCTCTGGCTCAATAGCGTCCGCTGCAGGACTGTGAGGGCTACCACGATGACGAAGAAGATGACCGTCATCGCTGAGGCCAGCCCGACGTTGTTGGAGTTTTGGGCTGTGGAGGCGGAGGTGTAGAGCACCGTTCTCAGTGACTCCTCGTTCCCGCCAGCGGTGCGGATCAGGATGTAAACCTGGTCGTAGACTCGGAAGGCGTAGATGGTGGTGAGCAGGACCACGAAAATGAGCGTGTTACGGATCCCCGGGACCGTGATGTGGACGAACTGTTGCCACGGGTTGGCCCGGTCCAGCGAGGCCGCCTCGTAGCGTTCCGCGGGGATCTCTTGGAGTGCGGCGAGGATGATGATCATCTGGAACCCGACGCCTTGCCAGATCGACAGGACGATCACCGACCCGAGTGCGGTTGCCGACGAACCCAGCCAGTCTTGGCCCGAGAAGTTCCCGGCGGTGAGGAAGCTGAGCGTCGCGTTGAGCAAACCGCTGTTCCCGCGGTCCAGGATCAGACGCCAGATCACTGCGACGAGTGCCATCGGGAATACGACCGGCAGGAAGAAGAAGGTCCGGAAGAACGCGATTCCCTTGAGTTTGCGGTTCAGCAGGACCGCCAGCATCAACGCCAGGCCCGTTTGCAGGGGTATGACAACAACCGCGAATACGAAGTTGTTCAGCAGCGATCGAAGGAATGGCCCGGAGGTGACGGGGTCGGTGAAAAGTCTGACGTAGTAGTCGAACCCGAGAAAATTCAGGGGCCGGACCTGGTTCAGTTGAGCGTTGAAGAAGGACAGGACGATCGCGATGATGAAGGGCAGCGCCACGAAGACGATCAGCCCGATGGTCGCTGGCGTGGCCATCAGGACGGCCGGGGCAGACTCGCGCCACCGACCCTGCCCGCGAGATCCCTTCGGCGTCGACTTCGCGGGTGTTTCATCCGCGACGACGACGTCGGCGTGGCCGCCAGATCCGTTTGCGTTCAGCGGTGTGGTGTCCATGGCTTACTGCTTGTAGCCACCGTTGTCGGAGAACGCCTGATCGATCTTTTTGGCCGCCTGGCTCAACTCTGTCTTGACATCTGCGCCGCCGTAGATGGCCGACAGTGCGCTGGAGAACGAGCTGGTCACCGCTGGGTATCCCGGTGTGAGGGGACGGTAGACGGCGATGCAGTCAGGGGTGACGGCACTCGCGGGACAGGTCTTCTGCAGCTGCTGACCGAAGAGGGCCAGGGCCCCGCCATCCTGGTAGATCGAGTCAGCCGCGAACGCAGACTTGGTGGCGGGGGGCGCCCCGTTTGCGTCGGTCATGGCCTTGACGTTCTTGTCGTTGAGCAGGAAGTCCACGAAGGATCCCGCTGCCTGACCGTTCTTGGTGCCGGCGCCGATGCCCCACGTCCACGACCCTGCGCCCGTCTTGGTGCCGTCGCCCATGTTGGGCAGTGGCAAAGCGACGAGGTCCTTGCCGATGGCCTTGCTGTAGTTGGGGTAGAGCCAGTGGCCGCCCCAGCTGAGCGCGACGCGGCCGGCGGTGAACGCGTTGTTGTCGCTGTTGGGGTCCACGTAGGGCTTCCAGCCCTTGAAGGCGGTCAGCGCGGTAACCGCCTCGCTGGAGTCCAGGGTGCCGGTGGCTTTGCCGTCCTTGATGAGGCCCGTTCCTGACGACCACAGGAGCGGCGCGAAGGCGTAGGTGCCCCATTCTCCGGCCAGGTTCGCCTCGGAGATGTCCAGGGACTTTCCGGACGGGTTCTTGCTCGCCAAGGCCTTGAGGGCAGAGTCGAACGCGTCGGGCGTCCATGCATCTTGCGGGCTGGATGGGTAGGCGACGCCCGCGTCGTCGAGCAACTTCTTGTTGCCGAAGAGACCCAACGCGGAGTCAAACATCGCGAGGGCGTAGAGCTTCCCCTGGTAGGTGCCCTCCGTGACCGACCCGCTGGTGGCGTTGTCGATCGTCTTCTGGGCCACGAGGCCGTCGATCGGGGCGGCCTTGCCGTTGTAGACCATGCTCGCGACCGTGGGCCCGTCCATCTCCAGGACGTCAGGAAGCTTGTCAGCGGGGGTGTTGGTGACGGTGGTGGTGTAGGTGTTTTCAGCGATGAGCCGCAGCGACGCCTTGACCTTCGACTGGGAGCTGTTGAAATCGGCCACGGCCTGCTGGATGGCCTTGTTCTCGCTGTCTTGGCCCTGATGGGCCCAGATGGTGATGGCGCCGGCGCCACTGCCTGCCTCCGCCTGGCTCGAGCCGCCGCCGCCGCCGCATCCAGCCAGAACCAAGCCCACGGTGGCCGCCACCGCGATAGCGCTGAGCGAGCGGTTGGGTCGTTTCGTGCAGTTCATGATGGGTGTTCCCTTCAATCGGTTGGGTTTTTACCGTTCGCACTGGTTGGGTCCGATGGCGACGTCAGGAATGGCCTCACGGGGGCGGTGTTCTGATTCCCGCAGTCTCGGCAGCCCGCGCTCGTCAAGGACGAGGGGCATCGGGTCCGTCAACGCGCCAACGAAGTCGCCCCCGGAGTCCTGGTGCTCGGCCGCCAACAGCACGAGAGCGCCGTCACGGTCCACGACGATGCGCCCCGAGTAGAGGCTCTCGGGCGTCACCCGTTCGGGCTCCGTCACCGAAGCGTGGGACTCGTTGGATAGCGTCAGGAGCCAGACTCCCCCTTCACCGCCGTCGTCCTGGCTCGCCTGAGACAGCGCCTGGCTGGAGCAGCTGAAGATGATGGCACCGGGAGAGAAATCGCTCGGCTCGAGAAACTGCGGCACTTCGAGGTGGCCGAAACCGAGCAGTGGCTCGGTCAGGGGCTTTTCGACGGTCCAGCGGGTCAGGTCGTCGGAGACGGCGTGGCCGATGACACCACGATCATCGACCGGCCCATGGTTGCTGCGAGCGGTGATGAGCATGTGCCACCGACCGTCCCGCCGGTCGTGATAGACCCACGGGTCACGCCAGGCCTCTTCTGGCCACCAGGAGGTGCCGAGGGTCTCGTACCAACGCGCGTCGGCCTGAACGACAGGACCGGGCTGCTTCGTCCAATGGTGCAAGTCGTTCGAGGTCGCGACGCCGATTGTTTCGATGTTGCGAGGATCGGGCCAGTCGGCCAGGAACCGGGCGCCGGTGTAGAACATTCGCCACAGTCCGTCCTCGCCGCGCACGACACATCCGGTCCAGGTGGCCGTCTCATCGAATGCACCTCGCGGACCCACCTCGAGGACGTCCCCGAGCAACGTCCAGTCACACAAGTCGGTCGAGACGGCATGCCCGATCCTCGCTGCACGGTGGCGCCGTGCCGGGTCACCAAGCGATTTGCTGGCATGCAGATAGAAGATGTGAAACCGGTCGCCGTCGTCGGCAACCCAGAAGTCCCAGACCCACCCGTCATCCAGCTTCAGCATCCGCTCGCTACCCGTCAATCGTCGTTGATTTCTCGGTGGTAAAGCGCTTTATCAGAGCAGTAAAACGCCTTATCATGGAGCCTGTCAAGGGTGCTTCTCAGCAGCAGATCACCTCGCCACGCCGATGGGAGGCACCGCCATGACCTCTCGCCGTGTGACACAGGCAGACGTGGCTGCGCGTGCCGGGGTGTCCCCCACGATGGTCTCGTTGGTGCTCAACGCCAGACCTGGCACGCGCTTCTCCGAGGCCGCGATCGAACGAGTGTCCCGCGCCGCGAAGGAACTGGGTTATCGGCCCAACCTCACCGCGCGAGCACTGAGTACCCGCCGCACGCACGCCATCGGACTCGTCTCTGACAACGCCGCGATCAGCCCCGAGACGAGCGCCCTCATGAAGGGCTCGCTCCACGCTGCGCGAGAGCTGAAATTCACCCTCTTCATCACCGAGACCGGTGGAGACCCCCAATCCGCCCGCGAGGCCATCGACGGCCTGATCGATCGAGGGGTCGAGGGAATCGTCTACGCCGTCTCTCGATCACGCCTTATCCCCACCCCCGACGTTGCAGGCGCACCCCTCGTGCTGCTCAACGCCCACGGGGACGACGACACGACCTGCGTACTGCCTGACGAATACAACGGCGGACGAGCGGCCATCCAGGAACTCATCCGCTTCGGACACACCTGCGACATCGCAGTCATCGGCGCCGCGCCCCCACGGGAAGACCCCAACGTGACGCTCACCGTGCGGCGCCGCCTGGAAGGTATGTGGGCCGCATTCGATGAGCACAACATCACGCCACACCCCACGATCGAATGCGCACACTGGGAACTAGAGGACGGGGCGAACGCCGCGCGCGAACTTCTCGCCCTGGGACCACCACCCAGAGCCGTGGTGTGCATGAACGACAGCCTGGCCCTCGGCGCCTATCGCGAGTTTCATCGAGCGGGCTACTCCGTGCCTGACGATATCTCCGTCGTCTCCTTCGATGACGACATCATCGCTCACCTGCTCGAACCTCAACTGAGCACCATCGCCCTGCCCTACGCAGAGATGGGCGACTTTGCCGTCCGACTGCTCCTCGACCCCGACGCAGAGCCCAAAGAACACCTCATCCCCATGCCGGTGCGAACACGATCCTCAATTGGTCCACCTCGAAACTGAGCTCTCACCGAGCCCACACTGTGACTCACGTCGGCCACGCATTGCTCGCCTTCGCTCTCGGCGTGGCCGTACAACCCACTTCGCCGCAAGCCGTGCTCTCGATCGCGCCGACGAGTGGAGGTCACGAGTGCTGACTCAGCGGAGGGCGCACTGCACGCTCCCGCGGGGCCGGACGCGGTCCCTGGACCCGCGTCCTTCACCGCCAGTCCGACGCGTGTCAGGCACCCGCGTTACGGAGGTGGTCGCCGCCAGCCGTCACAGGACGAGCTTCATGCGCGGTGCGGAGGTGCGGACGAAGCCGGCCCTCGTGTAGATCCGCCGGCCCTCAGGTGTGGCGCTGAGGTCGACGCGGTCCGCCGCGATCGATCTGGCCCACTCGGTGACGTTCTCGACGAGCAAGGTGGCGTAGCCGACCCCCCGGTGCTCGGAGAGGGTGATGACATTGGCGAGCCGCACCGTGCGTCCTCGAGGGCACTGGGGATTCGGGACGCCAAGATCGAGGGTGCCGACCGCCGTCGCCACGATCTGGCCGTCGATGTCGATCACGGGAAATCGGGCGGCGTCGGTCCGCCCGATGAACTGCGCGAACCACTCGCGTGCATGACCTCGCCAAAGCTCGCCCTTCGCGGAGTCGTCTTCGTCAAATAAGCAGCGCCCACAGTCGGACGAGTTGAGGACCGTCCTCGTGGGTGGCGATGCGCAGATGTTCACCGGGAGCAGGGGGCATGGCGACATGCTGACACTCAACCCGCCACCAGCGCCGGAGCATTGAGGTGGTCTCCAACCGGCGCCGCCCGTTTGCAGGCGGGTGCGCGCCGATCAGCCAGCTCGAGGGATGCGTGCCGTGAGCCAATCCGCCGCATGTCGCCAGCGCCGACCGTGACGCACAGGCCGAAGGGCAGGGCGCGAGACGTCGGTGTCACAAGGGCGTGAGGCTACGCTGCCCTGATGACCCCAGAAGAGGTCGGCCAGTACGCGGAGTCGCTTCCGCAGGTCAAGCGCAAGGGAACCGAGTCCCGCCCTGCTTGGTACGTCCATGACCGGTTGGTCGTGCGCTTGAAGGACTCGAAGACGCTGGTGATTCGGGTCCCTCTGAGCAGGCGTGAGTCGTTGCTTGAGGCGTACGCGGACAGCTTTGGTGTGCCGCCCCGCATGGAGGCACACCACAAGGTCGAGGCCTACCTCGAGCACGCCCAGCCTCAGGCCGTGCGTGAGGCCATCGACCTCGCTTGGGACATGCAGCGTCGCTGAGAACCTCCGGCTGAGACCCTGCCCGCGATGGTTTGACGGTATGCCGGTGGTGTCTCCTCGACCTGCCATGTGACAGCATCCGGACATGTCTGGCATGGCAACAACGATCGGCAAGGCGGACGCAGCTCTGGATCAGCGGCTCAACGACGAGCTGGACAGGTTCAACGCTGCTGCGACCCCGGAGGTTGCCGCGGCCGAGGAACTCACCGTCCGCGTGGAGGACGAGGGAGAGCTGGTTGCCGGTGCCTCGGGCTGGACCTGGGGGCAGGCCGCTGGCATCGGCATGAGCTGGGTTCGGGAGGACCGGAGAGGAACGGGGGTCGGGGCGAGGCTGTTGACCTCGTTCGAGGACGAGGCCCGCAGTCGGGGCTGCACCCACGTGTTCGTCACCTCGTTCACCTTCCAGGCTCCCGCCTTCTACCAACGGATGGGCTATCGGGAGATCTTCCGGTGGGAAACGGTTCCCTCTCCTGGGCGGGATGACGTCCACCTGCGGAAGCAACTGTGACGTGCCGATCCGCGCAATCGTTCTCGCGTCCGGGTGCGTCCGGGTGCGCCCAGGTGCGTCCGGGTCGTGTTGGAGTCGCGTCCTACTGACTATCGTCGGCCGGTCCGGCTCTCGTGCATGTTCCGCAGACGCTCGTACGTCCAGCCTCGTGATCGTGCGTCACTCCCCCGCGCGTGCCAGTAGTCAGAGTCCCCGACTCGTCGGCTTGGGTCGCTACAGGGACTTCAAGAATCGGATTCTCCCGAGCGGTCCCAGTCTTCAGGGGTTCCGTTGAGACCGAGCTCGCTCGGCCCCTGCATGGGAACGTAGATCGCCGAGTTGATGTGAGCCAGTGATCGAAGAACCGGGTCGGGCCACTGTTCGGCCGGGAGCCGGCAGACGTGCAGCACGTAGTGGTGCTCCATCAGCAGCTGCTCGTACAACGGGTCATCGGTGCGGCCGTCGGTCTCGAACTGCTTGATCTGGGCAAGAAGCGAAGGGTCCATGGTGGACATGAGGACGTCGTGGGCACAGGCGTTGTAGAGCGGGCCGCTCGACATCATGTTGGAGACCACCAGGCCCTTGAGGTGCCCCCGGTGGTGGACCGCCGGCCCTCGACCGTTGCCAGCGATCGCGTCGCTGGTGCTGGCGCTCGGCCCCTGCCGCGACACAGGCGCCGGGCACTACCACGACATGTGTTGCGCGGGTCCCACGAGAAGTTGAGGCCGACGCCTCACGACCCGGTGGGGGGTGTGAGAACGACGCTGGTGTCATGGTCACGACACCACGACAAGCAGTCACCACCATCACGGCGAACCCCCGGCTGGCCCGAGGGCCTGACGAGCGGTTCACGGGGTACGGCGCGACGGGGGTGCCGTTCTCCGGCGGCCACTAGCTCGGCCTTCGGGACATGCTGGCCGGTTCGGTGGGCACGCCGTACCGGACGGTGTGGCGCCTCGACCAGACGCGCCACTGGACCATCTTCACGAACGTCGACCCCGGCGTCAGCTGTCCGCGCTACTTCGGGGCGGCGACGGCCGCCGAGCAGGTCCCTGCGATTGGGGTGACCTGGCGAGACGGTTGGAAAAGCCATGCGCGCGCTCCGCCAGGACGCCATGGCGCGCGACCTCGGGCAGAGCTCACCGAGGATGAGACCGCGTGGCTCGATGCTGACGCCGGGTGACCTCGTCGAACTCGACCTCGGTGTGCCCGCCGGTAGCGACGCCTACCGGCCAGATCAACCGTCGTTGACAGAGCCCAACCCGCCAGGTCGAGCCGTGGTTCGAATGCCGGACCCGCGGCACAGTTGGCCACCTGCCGTGTATCAAGAGCGCTGCCGCGCGTCTCTGTGCTTCATCCGGTCAATGCCAGCGAGGGGGCAGTTATGGACGCGAGCGTCGTCGAGCTTGACAAGCTCGATCTGAAGCATGATCGGGAGCTGCTGTCGCCGCCGTGGCTGGCGGGGCCGCTGTACCAGTGCGCGACAGCCGTCACGGTGTGGGGCTTCGTCCCGCACGCGACCCTGGACGTCGAGGTGGACGGCACGGTCGTCACGAGCGTGCTTGCTGGCTTCCCCGAACCGCAGGGCGCGCGGATGCCGTTGCCCAACCCGCTCGTCGTGGGCGAGCAGGTGCGTGTGCGGCAGCATTCCGGCGGCCTCACCAGTGTGTGGTCGCCGGCGCTCGTCGTGCGCGACCACACCGTCGACTACCCGGCCGGGCCACCGCGGCCGCAGATCAATCCTGCGCCTGTGTGGACGTGCGGTTCTCGCACCGGGGTCGGCAACCTGCTCGGCGGAGCCAACGTGTGGATCACCGCCGACGGCGCCGAGGTCGGCCGCGTCAACGGCTGCAGCCCGCATCAGGGCGTCAACGTCAACCCGTTCTACGCCTTGGTCCAGAAGGTCCGCGCCCACACCGAGCTATGCACGGACGAGGGGCCGCCGTCGGTCGAGCTGACCGTCGCACCGGGTCCGAACCCCCTGCCGACGCCCACGTTCGACCCGGTCTACGACGGCGCCGAGCAGATCCACATCGGAGCCATCGCCAACGGCGGGCGGGTCACCGTGGCACGGGGCGGCTCGTCCCTCGGCACCTATCGGTGCTGGGGAGGGTCCCTGCTCATCGGCGTCGCGCCGGTCAGCGCCGGCGAGTCGTTCTCGGCCACCCAGGAGCTGTGCGCCGGTGACCCCGGCAGTCCCCCGGGCAGCGTTGTGGTGCAACCGTGCTCGGCGTTGCCGGCGCCGACGGTCGGCCCGGTGCAGGCCGGTGACACCTCGATCACGATCACCTCGGGCGCTCCCGGCGCGACCATCGAGGTGTTCCGCAACCTGGTCCAGGTCGGCACGGGGACCGCGCCGGTCGTCATGCTGACCCAGACGCTCGCTGCCGGTGACATCCTGCACGTGACGCAGTCGCTGACGAGCTGCCCCGCGCACGTCGCGCTGCAGCTGACCGTCTCGTGCGTGGACGCACCCATCGTCGGCGACCCGTCGGCGCTCGACCTCTTCCCCGTCGGACACATGGAGTATGCGGACGGCGCGGTCAGGGGGAACGTGTACTACCCGGCCACCGACGACGGTGAGGGCCAACCGTTCCACGAGCGGCTGGCGGAGCTCGGCCGCGTGCCGATCGTCGTCATGGCGCACGGCAACCACTCGCCCGCCGACCCCAGTTACCTCGGCTACGACTACTTCCAGGCGAGCCTTGCCAAAACCGGCATCGTCGCCGTCTCCGTCGACTGCAACGCGCTCAACGGCGCCGGAGGAGGGGTCCAGAACATCGAGGACCGGGCCGACCTGATCATCGACTCCATCAAGCACTTCCAGACGCTCGACGCGACACCCGGGAACGTGTTCTCGGGTCGCATCGACTTCATCAGACTGGGACTCATGGGCCACTCCCGCGGCGGAGACGCCGTGGTGACACTCCCCTCGGTCATCGGGGCGATCGGCGTGACGATCCGCGCCGTGCTCGCGCTCGCACCGACCAACTTCCGCTTCTGGTTGGGGATGCCGACGATCGCGCCGAAGGGGTATGCCTTCGCGACGATCCTGCCGGCGGCGGACGGTGACGTGGTGGACAACAACGGCGCGCAGTTCTACGACCAGTCGGTGCCCGGGCCGTACGCGTCGCAGGTCTACGTGCACGGTGCGAACCACAACTTCTTCAACCGGCAGTGGGCCTTCGACGACGGCGTGACGCCGGTCTTCGCACGCTCGACGCACGAGCGGATCCTCGACGTCTACGGCAGCGCGCTCTTCCGCAGCGCCCTGCTCGGCGACACCTCCTCCGCGTACCTCCTCGGGACGGTCAAGCCGACAGGAGTACCCGTCGACGCGATCGACCTCGCCTACCGGGTCGAGAAGGGCGACACGGTCGACGACCACGACGACGGCAACGGCATCGCCGCCAACTCACTCGGCCTGCCGACCTCCGCCAGCGGCGGGGCCGTGGCCGACGAGTACCGGTTCGGCCAGGTCGGCGGCGCCTTCAACCCCAGCTTCTTCGGCCAGACCGTCGGGATGGTGCTGCTCTCGAAGGAACAGGACGGCGGCGACTTCCGGTCGGAGGTCGGCGACGTCGACCTGCGCAAGCGACACGTGTGGATCCGCGTCGCGGAGGTCGTCGACGGCGCCGTCGCCAAGAGCGGGGTATCTTTCGACCTCGGCCTCGAGGATGTCAACGGGACTGTCGGCTGGATCGGCTCCGCGTCCGTCGGGGGCGTACCGCGACCGTTCGAGCGGCCGGGGCAGTCCAAGTCAATGCTGACCACCCTGCGCTTCGATCCGCGGTGCATCGGTCGCCGCACCCGGCTGGATCTACGCCGCATCGTTGCGATCCACCTCCGGCCCACCCATGGCGACGACCGCGCGCTCGCGTTCGACGACCTGCAACTCGTCCCAGCCTGACCACGCTCATCCTAGGAGGGTTCACATGAGCAGCGATCCCGGCGCCCGCGAGCGCCACCCCCGTCCACACTTCGGCCTGCCGCGCCCCCTGTCCGTCACGGCCCGGCTCACCCGATTCGAGCCACCGCAGCGACGGAACTTCGAGTCCGCGTTGCCGCCGCTCCCGCGTACCGTCGAATTCCTCGTCGAGACTGACGCACCGATCCCGCCCCGCGCCCTGTCACCCGTCCTCTACGTCGGGGACGTGCCAGTCACAGAGGTCGTTGCCGACGACGACACCCACTACCGCTTCATCGCCATGCAGCCGGCGAGCTTGCGCCAAGGCGCGCGGGTGACGCTCGGCTGGAGCGGACAGCCCGCGTCCGACCGTGTCGACACCGGCGCCTCGTTCGTCGCCCCCGACGGATTGTGGGACGACCCGACGACGTGATCACCTTCAACGGCGTCTCTCCCCGGCCAACGAAAGCTACTGGGTGAGCACTCCTCTGCAGCACGTGCACGTCTCGGGCGCCGGCGATGCACGGGCGTCTCACTGGATCAGTTCCGTCACGGCGAGAATCATGATCCCACCTCAGCCCTGTCGCGTCCGTTGCTCAGTGCGAACCTCTGGTCGAGGGCCTGCCGCGCAGCACGCCGAGCAGGCTGATCGCCGACACGACTGCCCAGACACCCTCAAGCAGGAGGAACCCCCACTGCTGCTCCAAGACAGCCTCGACGGCCAGCACCGCAGAGCCGACGAGGTTCAACGCCAGGTACCTGCCGGACTTCTGATCCAAGATCCCCCGTTGCGCGAGGGCGAACCCCGCCAGGACCAGCAGCGACCCGAGGATCTGCACGAACTGACTCATGACGTCTCCGGGGAGCGTCGTCTTTGCAAGCCGGGTACGTCGCACTCGTCCGGGGCGCCTCCGGGCGGGCTGCGCCGGGCCACATCCTCGCACGGGTAACGGAAAAATGACGACGCGGGTCCCGCCGCAAGGCACCCGCGACCGGCCGCAGACAACTGCGTCGAGTGCGCCACCGCATGGCCCGACTGACACAGAGCCGGCAACAACAGCCTCTACGCGAGGACCCGCGCCTCCTCTCACCCTGACGTGCCTCCGCGATCAGTACGTCGTCCCCGGCGTGCGTGACTTCGCCGCCTGTCCACCTCGCTAGCTTTCCTCGCCAGCCGATGATGCGGAGAGTTCGTAGCGTCTACACGGCTCCGGTCTGGACGGCGCCGAGGATGCTCGACAGGCCCTCCGGGTGGGCCACCCGGCGACGACGCCGGGCGTGCGAGCTAGGAGGAGCTGTGCCCTGCCCGCTCGAGTAGCCGGTGAACCTCCGCTGCGTGATAGCGACGGTGCCCGCCGGGGGTCCTGACCGCGGTGAGACGGCCCGCCCGGGCCCATCGGGTCACGGTCTTCGGATCAACCCGGAAGAGGGCTGCCACCTCCGCGGGAGTCAACAGCATGTCGGCTTCGTTGATGTGCAAGGTCGTCATCGATGTGCTCCTTGTCACCCCTGACTGCGGCCAACGCCGTGGAGGGCGTCGGTTCAGTTTTTTCACCGTAGAGGGCGAACCGGTGCTCTCTGTACGGAATGGACGAATTGGCTTACCAGCGTGTTGGTCCACGCTCGTCTGGCCAAGGTCGGAACCCGGCGCCGCGCTGGGCCCTGGGTCCGGAGTCCGCGAGCATCACCTCCGCCCCGAAGGACCAGCAGGTGGCGTCACCACGGGTCCGCCAGCAACTCCACCCTGACCGCGGTAGCACGCTGGGCTACGTTGCGGACCCAGCTCTTCGCGGTCCCGGCCCGAGTCGCGTCCTCGGCCCGCCGGCTCATGTTGCACCTGCCGACGAACTGGCCTTGGGCGCACGCGTGGGACAACCTCTCGACCGGCGGCTCATCCGCGCTACCGCCCGCGAGCGCCATCGGCGGCGAACCGGCACGGCGCACCGAGCACAGGGGTTGGCACTGCGGGTGGGCACCGAAGGCGGGTACTTCGGCCTTGTCCGGCCCGCGTGTCGCCTGCCACGCTGGTGGCGCGAGGAGGCCGGGAGGAAGGTGCGCGATGGTCGGGAATCGGAAGCGCCGCATGGTGGTCGGGGGCATCGTCGTGTTGGTCGTGCTCGCCGCTGCCGCGGTCGCCGTCTTCGTCACCGGCCGAGGTCAGGGCCCGACTCCCGCCGCTACGCCTATTCCAGCGAACACGTCTCTCTCCCCCACCACGACGACGCCCATGACGGCGCCTCTCACCGGCCTTCCGGTAGCCCCGGGTATGGGCCTCAACCACCCGGCGGTGGCGATCAAGATCTCAGACGTGCGGCAGGCGCACCCTCAGATCGGTGTCGACAAGGCCGACATCGTCTTCACGGAGCCCATCGGTGTCGCCTACACCCGACTTCTCGCGGTCTTCCATTCCCAGCTGCCGAGCCTCGTCGGGCCCGTGCGCTCGGCGCGGCCGCCGGACGCGCCCCTGCTGTCGCCCCTGGAGCCCGTGTTCGGCAACACGATGGGCGCCCCATGGGTCATCAGCTACGTCGACTCGGCCGGCCGCTTGGACGACCTCGGCACACTGCGGGTGCCCGGCTCGGGCGCATACGTCCTGGACCGCAGTCGGCCACGACCGGACCACGTCTTCGTGAAGCCCCGGACCCTCATGGGGCTCTCGAAGCTCACCGAGCCGCCGGCTCCCTACTTCTCGTATGCCGCTGACCTCGCCTCGGCTTCAGCGTCGAGTTCCGGTGGGGCCGGGACCTCGGCAGGGGTGCCGTACGGCGCTGGGTTCAACATGACCTGGACGTACGACGCCGTGCGGAAGCGGTACCTGCGGTCCGAGCCCTGGGGGCCCCACACCACGCTGGACGGCATTCGGGTCAGCGCCACCAACGTGCTGGTGCTGAAGGTCAGCTCGTCAGTGGGGAAGATAGGAACCGGCTCGGGCGCCCCCGTGCCGATCCTCACGCTGACCAACGGATCGGGCCGATTCGTGGCGCTTGCCGGCGGGCACTCCGTCGCGGGCAGCTGGGCCAAGGGGCCTGTCACCGACACTTTCGTGCTGCGCACCGACAGCGGCCAGCCACTGTTCCTCGCCCCCGGGAACACGTGGGTCGAGATGCCCAGTGCCGCAGCCGCGGTGACGATCCGCTGAGCCTCCGCCCTGCCGAGGCGAGAGGGGCGACAGTGGATGAGTCGGCCGCTCGACTGACTGTCGCGGCGGACAGGCCCATTCATCTGGATGGGTTAGGCAGGATCGCGTTCGATGACGCTGGCCCGCCGCGGAGGATGCATCCGGCCGGCGTATGCCACCCCGAGCCGGAACGCGGCCCAGAGCACACCCGTGACCGCGGTGGCGACCAGCGCCACCACGAGGTCGGGCGAGAACCGGCTCAGCGTCCCCAGCGGGGTGCCGAACAGGGCCGGCACCAGACCGACGAGGACCCAAGCCGCAGCGACTGTGGTGAGCAGTGGGAACCAGAGGCTGAACAGGCCGGAGAGGCCCGCCGTGGACTTGGCGCGAACCTGGGTGCGGCGACGCCAGGCCCACACCATGCTCAGCAGGTAGGTGATCGGCATGACTACCAGACTGATGAAGAACGCCTTGCGGGACCATGCGGACCCGTAGTCGTCGTCGAGGCTGAGCGCCCGGGCGGTGATGCCGTTGCGGAGGTGCCAGGTTTCCGCGAAGCCGAATCCGCTGCCGCCGTTGACGAGCACGACAGCGGCCCTTTTCTCGGCGGGCAGCAGGGTCGCGAGCGTCTCGACGCCGGGACTGACCCCGTCATGCCACACCGCCCCGGTGCTGGGGTCCACCTTCCAGCCGAGGCCGTAGAAGGGCGATGTGGCGCTGGCGGGGCGCATCATCAGGGACTTGCCGTCGGCGCTGAGCACGTCGTCCCGGCCGTTCATCATCATGTGTAGGTAGCGCACCAGATCGTTGGCGCTTGCGACGACTCCTCCTTGGGGGGCGGTGCCAGGGCTGGTCCTGTTCTCGGGCAGCGGCCGCTTGGTCCCGAACCAGGGCGTGTGGCCGGTCGCCATTTCCTGATGGACCATGCCGTCGGCCACGAAGCTGTTCGCCATGCCGACCGGCTGGAGGATGTTCTTCGCGACGTAGGTCTGGTAGTCCTGACCGCTCACGACCTCGACCACGCGACCGAGGATCTCGTAGTTGGTGTTCGAGTAGTCCCACGTCTCGTCGGGTGGGTTGGCGGGAGCCACCTGGGCCAGCTGGTCGACGCGCCGGGCCAGCTCGTCCTTGCCTGCGGGGACGTCCGGGTGGGAGGCGTTTCCTTGCCCGGTGGAGTACCCGCTCGTGTGGCTGAGGAGCTGCCGGAGCGTGACGGCACTGGCGGGCCGATCCGAGAAGGCGCCGAGGTAGCGAGAGAGGGGGGCGTCCAGGTCGACCTTGCCCGCCTCGACCAGCTGCATGACCGAGAGTGCCGTGAAGCTCTTGGAGATCGACCCGGTGACGAAGGGGGTGTCCGGCGTGACTTTCTCCTCGCTCCCGAGCTCGACGACACCGCGCGCACCGACCGATGTCACCTCGCCATCGGCCACGACGGCATACGCCAGGCCGGGCACTCCTGAGGCAGGGAACTCACTGTCGATAAATCTCTCCACCGACCCCGGCTGCGCCCCTCCCGGCGCTCTCTCAGCCACACCGACGGCGCCGGCAGGCACGACAGCACCGACACTCAGCGCAACGACAGCCAGCAGTCTCATCATCACGACCCCGCCCCCCCGGGACGTGCGCGTTCGGACCGACGGACCGTGGCCTCGAGTCCGTCGAGGATGAGGTCGAGTCCGAACTCGAACTCGGCCCGGAAGTCGTAGCCGGGCTGCAGCACGTGCTGGGTCGTGAACTCGGTGAGGTTCGGGAAGTCGCCGCCGGGCAGGGGTTCGATGAGGGCGGCGGCGAGGTCGGCCATCTCGGCGCCTCCGGTTGCCGGGAGGTTCGCTTCCTGCAGAGCGAAGCCATAGGTGTAGCTGTCGAGAAGGGCGTAGGCGTGCGCCGTCATCTCGAGGGACAGACCACCTCGTCGCAGGCAGCCGAGCACGGCGTCGTGGTGGCCGAGGGTCTCGGGGCCGGGGGCGGTGCGAGATTCCATGAGGGGCACAGCCCACGCGTGCCGGCTCAGTACTTCCCGGGCCGACAGGCAACGGTGGCGGATGGCTGGCTTCCAGCCCAGGTCGGTCGGCGGCCGGTCGATCTCGGCGAACACCCGGTCGACCATCCCGTCGAGGATGGCGTCCTTGCTGGGGAGGTGGTGGTAGATGGTCATCGGCTTGGTGTCGAGCGCCTCGGCGAGCTTGCGGATCGTGAGGGCCTGGGCGCCGATCCGGTCCGCCAGCGCCATGGCTCCGTCGAGCACCCGATCGGCCGTGAGCCGTTGCCGTGCGGCGTCCGGCCTGATCTCAGTCGATGCCCTCGAGCTCATCACAAATCTCCCTCTTGCCGAATGGTGCTAAGTACGAGTACCTTACACGCATCAGCCAGTACAAAGTACGAGTCTTGGAGAGCGCCGATGCAGACCCAGATCAATCGATCCACCCAGGCACCAGAAGGCACCACGATGCGCGCGGTCACCCAACGCGCCTACGGGTCGACCGAGGTGCTGAGCGTCACCACGATCGACCGACCGACCATCGCCGAGGACGAGGTCCTGATCAAGGTTGGAGCCGCCGGGCTCGACCGCGGCGTGTGGCACCTCATGACCGGCAAGCCCTACCTGATGCGGATCATGGGTTTCGGCCTCACCAGACCCAAGAACCCGGTGCCGGGCATGGACGTCGCCGGTCGCGTCGTCGCGATCGGAGCTGACGTCACCCGATTCACCGTCGGCGACGAGGTGTTCGGCATCGGCACGGGCACGTACGCCGAGTTCGCCGCAGCCAAGGAGTCGAAGCTGGTCCACAGGCCTGACACCATCACGGTCGAACAAGCGGCCGCCTCGACGATCTCGGGCATCACTGCGCTCCAGGCGCTGACCACCCGCGGGGGCCTGAAGCCGGGCCAGCACGTCCTGGTGATCGGTGCCTCCGGCGGTGTCGGCTCCTTCGCGGTCCAGCTGGCGAAGGTGCTGGGGGCAACCGTCACCGGCGTCGCCGGCTCCAGCAAGCTCGACGCCGTTCGAACCCTCGGCGCCGACCACGTCATCGACCACACCACGCAGGACATCGACGACGGCCAGCTGCGCTACGACCTCATCATCGACACCGGAGGACGCAACTCGCTCTCCCGGCTTCGGCGGGCCCTCACCCCGACCGGCACGCTCGTGATCGTCGGCGGCGAGGGCGGCGACCGCCTCACCGGCGGCATCGGACGCCAACTCCGCGCAGCGCTGCTGTCTCCGTTCGTCAAGCAACGACTCACGTTCTTCATGAGCAGCGAGTCGCTCGACTCCATCGAGGCACTCGCCGAACACCTCTGCGAGGGCACCATCACCGCCGCGGTCGGCCGGGAGTTCACGCTCGAGGAGGTGGCCCAGGCCATCGACACGATGGAGGCCGGCAGGCTCACCGCCAAGGCCGTCATCACGCTCAAGTCATGACGCCTGGTACTGACCCCCTCGCCCCGCCAGGAGCCGCTCGAGGGTCGGCAACTCGGCTATGTTCGGGCACGAATAGCCGTCGCGCGGCATGAGTTGGGGAAGGGATGCCACGGTCGTGCTCGGTCAGCAGGGTCGTCTTGTCATACCGTCCGAGATCCGTACCGCGCCAGGGCTTGCCCCTGGTGACCAGTTGCACCTCCACCTCGCGGGGAGACGCATCGTGCTCGAGCCGCGACAGGATGCCGTCGCTGAGCTTCGAGGGTTGGCCTCTCCCATTCCCGCCGAGCGCTCGCTGGTCGATGAGCTCATGGCCGAACCGGAGTCCATCGTCCGCCGCTTCCTCCCTGACGTCTTGAAGATCGAACGTGCCGCGTAAGGGGGTGGCGGGCGGGCACCGGGTGACGCGGCGGTGAGGAGTGCTGAACCGCGTTGCGGCCAGTACCGCCAAACGGCGCTCCCGCGGCGCCGAGCGTGCAAGAGTTCGATGGAGGGATTGACGCAACCCTACCGATCCACGCTGGAGGTGTCATGGTCCCTGACGGAACGGCTCCGGAGGGGACGGCGGGCGAGTCCTCGACGCCGGCTGCGGTCGGCCCGACCTCGGCCGGTGGCCTTGACGTCAACGTCCGGTTCGATGGCCGGTCGGTGCGGCGTTCCGGAGCGATCCTGATGGTTCTGGTCGCAGCGCTGTTGCTTGCCCTGTGGCTCTTCTCTGTGCTCAGCCACTTCTTGTTCCTTGTCGTGCTGGCATGGTTGTTCGCCATTGCCCTGGAACCTGGCATCCGCGCGATCATCGCGCGAGGGCGGTCCCGAGGGGCTGCGACGGCGGTCATGGGCGGCGGTGCCATCATCATCGCGGTGGTCCTCGGTGCGGTCTTCAACCAGCTGTTCTTCAACCAGATCGCCGCCTTCGTCGGAGTCGTGCCCGCGCTGGCGTCGTCGTTGATCGAGTGGGTCAACGCGCGGTTCGGGACGACATTGAACCCTTCGACGATCTCCTCGTCGCTGAGCCTGGGACCCTCGCAGATCGCGTCGTGGGCGAGCTCGCTGTCGGGGGGAGTCCTCGCTGTCGTGGGGTCGCTCTCGGCCGTGCTCTTCGACCTCGTGACGGTCCTGGTGTTCGGGTTCTACTTCGCCGCGGACGGCCCGAGCTTCGTGCGGACCGTGGCGTCGTGGATGCCGCCACGCGCTCAGGTGGTGTTCCTCACGATCTCCGAGATCACCATCGCCAAGACGGGCGGGTACGTCGTGTCCAAGATCGTGCTGGCCGCAGCGTCAGCGTTCTTCCACGCGATCTTCTTCGCGGCGATCGGCGTCCCGTTCTGGTTGCCGTTCGCGCTGTTCGTCGGTATCACGGCCCAGTTCGTCCCCATCGTCGGGACCTACCTGGGCATCATCCTCCCGGTCCTCGCGACGGTGTTCCTCAGCACGTGGAAGGCTTTGGCGATCGTGGTCTTCGCGGCGGTGTACCAGCAGATCGAGACCTATTACTTCACCCCGCGGATCAGCAAGCGAACGATGGACGTGAACCCGGCGATTGCTCTCGCAGCCGTGTTCGTCGGCGCCGCGATCTGGGGCCCGCTCGGTGCGTTGATCGGCATCCCGCTCGCCGCTGCGGGCGTGGCCATCCTCGACACCTACTCTCGCCGATACGACGTGGTCCCGGAGCTCGAGAGCGTCGCCACCCCACCAGCGCCGAAAGAGCCGGAACCGACCCCGACCGACCACGACGGCTGAGACACCCGGTCCCGCCGCCGATGACCCTCGTCGTGAGGGCCCAGATGCCACCAGGGAATCCGACATCTCGCGTGCAGTTGGAGGACGCACCGGGCTCGCCGCGGATGACGACTGCAGCGGTCCGCCTCGTGGTTGCCTCTGAAGGAGCGGCTCTGGATCCAGTGACCCGGGCGGCCGTCCTCGCCCGGCTGGGTTTCGACTCAGCGAGGGTGATCCACGAACGGGCCAGAGACTGACTCGGTCCCCTCACGAATGTGCGCCGGCCGGGCGGCTGGCCCTGGGCGCAGCCAACAGATCATGGCCCGATCCATGCGGCTGCGCTCCAACGCGCCATGACCCCCGTGATTCGCTCGCTTGACGGTTGCTTCACACCGCCGCCTGCCCGGCGGTGACGGTGGTGGCCCGGGGTTGGCGGGCACTGGTCGTCGGCTAGCCTCCCGCATCCTGGATGACCTCCAGCAGGGATTGGCGCACCTCCTGGGGGTCGACGGTCATGGCGTTCTCACCGACCGTGACCTCGAATCGGCTGCATCGCGGCGAGGTGGTGGGGCGCGGGTAGAGAAAGAGCTCGAGTCCCCGGTGCGCGACGAACCGCTGGTGTGCGGCCGCCAGTGCCTCGGGTGGTACGGGGACGATGACGTGGAACAGCGGGGTCTGCGGTGGGTCGGGGACGACCTCGACACCTGGGAGCTCCTGCAGGGCGGCGGCGAGCTCCCGGGCCCGCTGCCAGAAGGTAGGCATCCTGGGGACGAGTGTGTCGAGCCCGATCTCCGCCGATACCGCCAGCGGCCAAGCGTGGTGCAGCTGTCCACCCAGCCGAGCCCGCCACTCACGAGCCTGGTCCACGAGGTCGCACCGCCCCGCGAGGACCGCCCCGGCCAGACCCTCAAGACCCTTGTACAGGGAGACGTAGACCGTGTCGAAGAGGGCTGCGATCTCGGCATACGGACGCCCGTAGTACGGCTGCGCCTCCCACAGACGCGCGCCGTCGAGATGGGCTGCGATGCCTCGGGAGTGCAACCAGGACGTCTGCGCGGTCAGCTCCTCCCATGACGGAAGGCGCCCGCCGAGGTCACGCTGGGGCAGCTCGAGGAGCACCGCGGCCAAGGGCTCGCGAACGGCATCCAGGTCGCGCACGGTGACCAGGCGGTCGTGGTCGCCGAGCAACATCCCGTGCAGCTGGTGGACGATCTCGTACCCCTTGCGCTCGTGCACCTCGATGTGGGCCCTGGGGTGGAACCCGATCGTGCGGCAGGTGCGGGCGTCGGCGTGCAACCTGAGCGCGACCTGCGAGGCCATCGCACCCGTCGGCATGAACACCGCCGCCTCCTTGCCGAGCAGCTGGGCCACGCGCCCCTCCAGCCGGGTCACCGCTCCGCCCCGACCGTAGGTGTCCAGGTCGCCGTCCTCCACGCGCGCCAGGAACTCGTGCAGGCGGCGGGTCGGTGCTCGACGCTGCTGCCCGTGCACGGAGAGCGACCTTGACAAGCGCTGTGGGTCGGCGGGGGTGGCGTGGAATTCCATGGGGTCCATCCTGAGGCACCGACGCGATCCCACGCTTCGGCGGTGACGAAAGGCGCCCTACAGCGGCCCCGTGACCGCAGACATCCCGCGTCCTGCTCGAGCGCGATTGACCACCTCGAGGACGAAAGCACCCTTGGCGACGGTGTAACCCCGGCCCCACATCCCCTGCTTGATCAACGACGCCTTCAACTCCGCGTACCTGTCGCGGTCAACCTCGTGGTGGCGCAGCCACTCCGAGAACAGGCGGACGTGGGCTGTTGGCCACCGCTGAGAGTCGACGAGATGCCCGATCGCGGACCGGACACCATCGACGAGCAGGAAGCTCGCCCAGTGGTCACCGACGGCTACGGCCTCGCTCCAGCCAGCACGGACCAGACCGAGTGACACGGCAGTCAGGCTGACGGCATCCGGGATCCGGAGCGCGACGTCGATCACGGGTTTGGCAACGAGTCCCGGTACGGACGTCGAGCCCACGTGCTCAAGCACCCAGGCGGGCCCTAGAACCATGCTCAGCTCGGCCGCGAGTTCGGCATACCGGTCCTGCCACGACGGGTCGGCCGGGACGATCTTGGTCCTCGGATAGCGGCCTTCCCAGCTCATATCCCAGACGCTAAGCCAGATGGCCGACAAAACCTTCGTCACGGCGAGGGCTTTTCTTGGCGCTCCGCGGTGCCGTAGGCGGGGGGACCGGCGTCCCTGTATCGGACGTGCCGCCGACCGGTCGCCCGAGATTTGGCAGCCGGTGCCTCACGTGTTGGTGTCGGTGTGCTTGGCGCCGGAGACATCGGGTCGGCGGACCAGCAGTTCGAGCCTGACGAACGTCTGGTCGTAGGAACCGTCGTGGCGGCGCAGACGGTCCACCGAGGCCACGGCCTGCTCGACGATCTCCGTGACGCGGGGCCCGGAGGTATGCCGGGTGAGCACCAGGGTGGCCTGGGTGCGCAGCATGGCCTCGATCTGGTCGCGGGTGAAGGAGCGGCGCTGTGCCACCGTGCCCACACCGCCTGGCGGAATCTCGAAACCCGCAGCCTCCACACTGTCGAAGGCATCAGCGGTGTCCGGGAAGGGCGGGGGGCCGGGCAGACCATGCGTGGCCGCCAACTCATCCAGGAGCGCGTTGATCCGGGCGATGTTCCCGGTCCCGGCGCACTCCAGATGTAGCCAACCGCCGGGCCGGAGCACCCGGTGAACCTCTTCAAATACTCGCGGACGGCTCGACGCGGGAACCCAGTGCAGCATCGCCCGGCTGACGACCAGATCCACCGAGTTCGGCGGCAGGTGCTCGCCGAGCCGGTCGGCCGACGCACGAAGGAAGTGAAGGTTGTCGGCACCGTGCCGACCTGCCTGCGCGAGCATGGACTCGTCCTGATCGACGCCGGTCACCGTGCCCCGAGGGACCAGGTCAGCAAGCTGCGCGGTGAACTCGCCACTGCCGCAACCGAGGTCGACGACCACGTCGGTGGGTCGGGGCTGGTGGCGAGCAAGGAACGACTCGTCGTAGCCCCGATGGTGGGCCGAGCTACGGGAGTACGCGCTTCCGCTCCACCGAGCGGACGGGGACGGGCTGGTCATCGCACCCCCTGAGGTCAGCCTTCTGCCCTGAGATGAACAAGTACTTCGAGCCTCCCACGGTCGCGCGTACAAACGAAGCACCACGTGCGGGTGGGGTTGGTCTGCTGCGCGATCTTCATCGCTCGACCGGCACGAAGGGCCTCACCCGCAGGCGCCAAGGCTGACGTCGCTCCGGGGGTGGCTCTCGGCACTGTCCGTGCGCCCGGCCACCGCACACGCGCATCCCTACCGGATGCTTAGGCCGGCGGGCCCTCCCGACTCGAGTTTTCACAAGGTGTCACCCACCGCCGCGGACGTGCACAGACTTCGCCGCTTCGGACGGTCAGCTCGAGGGCCCAAGCCCCCATCATCAACCGGCGGAAGGTCCGCCATCGTCATGCTCCACTCTCGCCCCGGCAGAGGGAAGGAAATCACCGGGACTGTCTCACCCGATCCTGACGCACACAGGGGACCAGCGCTGGGGCATCGAGGCCACCGGTCGCCCGCCGTGGAGCGACAGCGTCTCGTGATGAGCCTGATTGGCTGGGTCCTTCGGGATGGACCGGGCCCAAGAGCCTGCGGGGTGTCAGAGGTCGTGGGCGGGTGCAGAGCCAGCCTCGGCATCGAGGGTCTTGACCGACAGGAGGGTGACGCCGAGGTCGCGTACCTTGGCGAGCAGTCCGTGAAGTTCGGCCTGGTCGGCCACCGCTCCGCGCAGGGTCGTGGTGCCGTCGGCGTCATGGGTGAGTGTCAGATCGCCGAACCAGGCCGACCAGTTCTGGTCGAGATGGCCGTCGATGCGCAGCTCGTAGTCTTCGGGTGGCTGGGGGGCAGCTCGGTTCATCACGCACCGACCGGGGCTGCTCGAGGGCGACTTCTCTGTGTCTGTCGAGCGGACGGGTGGCGGATGATCCATTCGGCGAGGGCGAGGTTGATGGCCCATCCGGCTCCCATCATGAGGTCGTGGCGGGCAACGCCGGAGCCGAAGACGGCTTGGCCGAAGCCGACCGTGAAGGCCTGGGTCCCGGCGCCGAGCGCGAGGGCGTACGCGCGTGTCATCCAGGCGCGGTGCCGAGCGATGTCTTGTCTGCCGATGGCCGCAAGACCGAGGATGATGCTGCCGGCCATCCCTGACCCGAACAGCAGCCGGAACAGGTAGAGGAGGTCACCGGTCCCCTCCTTGCGGGGGAAGAGCAGCGCCATCCACAGGGCCGAGAGCGCGACGGCGAGACCGAGTGCGACCAAGGCCCGTCCGGCTCGACGATGCCACCCGGGGTGACTGCGGCGGATGCCGGCGGAGAACTGGAACGCGCCGAGCAGCGCGTAGCCGATGGCCGACGCGACGTGGACGATGACCGGGGCAGGCGAGGCTGCGAAGCGGGCGTCGGTCGGGATGAGCTCTGGTCCGCCGAGCATCTCCACGAGCCGGGCCGTGCCGGCCAGGACGGGAACGGCGGCCAGCCCCAGCAGGCCGACCGGCACCCACCGGCCGGCGCGCCGGGTCATGCGGCACCGGTCGCGGTCAGGACCGGGGTGTCGACAGCCTCCGGCTGTGCTGCGGTGTCGTTGCGCGCGTTGAGCCACAATGAGTAGCCCAGCGCGATCATGGCGATGCCATTGGGGACGGCGAGCAGCCGGAACCAGGGGTCGGGCATCAACGAGAGGCCCGCTGCGGCGAGGCCGCCGACGGCCAGGAGCGCGGCAGCCCAGCGGGGAAGAACCCGGGCCCGGTACAGCGCGATGCCGAAGACCAGCGCGCCAGCCAGATACAGGGCGGCGTCGAGCAGGAGCGCAGTCCCCAGCAGGCCGATGTCACCGGATGCATGACCGCCGGAGGCCGCCGCGAGGACGTCCTTGACGAACGACGAGCTCGTGGCGCCGATGGAGGGCAGGACGGAGGCGGCGACGAAGGAGCTGGCGAAGATGAGGAGGTAGTTGGCGGCGAACATCAGGTACCCGATCAGGCCGAGCACGCCCATCTTCTTCACCTGGTGCAGGTACATGCCGGTGATGCCGGGCAGGGCCAGTGCGGCCATCAACACCTTGAGGGAGCTGCGAACCTCGAACTCGGTCGTGTTGACGGAGGCGACGTCGAGTTGCGGGTGGTTCAGCTGCACCCCGATGAAGATGGCTCCGGCCGCGACGGCGGCGACGCCGGCCCCTCGGGTGAGGGTCCTGGGTGTGATGGTCATGTCGGTTCCTGTCTGCACGGTCCTGCGGCGGCTGCCGCGGGGGATGAGTGGAACCTAGGAGCCGAGAGGGTGACCCGGCGTCACCCCATGAGGTGACTGCGGGTACTGCCGGGGTGACTGCCGGGGTGACTGCCGGGGTGACACGGACCGGCCTCGGGTTCAAAGGCGGTGGGCCTCGCAGCGGCCGGCACGGTGGGTTGGGAGCCCGCCGAGCAGCCCGCCACGGTGGCGCGGTCAACGTCGAAGAGCCGGCTCAGCTGGTCAGCCCCATGTGGTGGGCACGGGTCACGGCGGAGCGTCGGTTGTTGACGTCGAGCTTGGTGTAGATGTGCTTGGTGTGGGTCTTCACGGTGTTGAGCGAGACGAAGAGTTCGCGGGCGATGGCGGGGCCGTCAAGGTCCGAGGCGAGAAGCCGGAGCACTTCGAGCTCCCGGTCGCTGAGCGGGTCACTGAGGGCAGACGCGTGAGGTGCCTCCGGTCTCGTCATTGGTGTGTCGCTGCGCGCTGACGTGCTCGCGGCCAGCAACTCGCGGAGGAACACCGACCGTCGCCGGCGCGTCGCGAGTGTCCGGATCAGTGGGGTCATCAACGCGGAGGCGTCAACGAGGACGCGGAGCCAGCCGTCCGGCTCGGCGAGGTCGACGGCATTCTCCAGTGCGGTGAGGGCGCCGCGATCGTCGCCGGCCGCGCCGGCCGCCATCGCGCGGAGAGCCTGCATCTCGATGACGGAGCCGATGCGGCCTCCGTCAAGAGCCTCCGCCAACAGTCGGTCAAGGAGCGCCGCTGCACCGCGCACTGACCGTGCGGTGTTCTCGGCGAGCAGGATCCGGCACAAGGTGAGGTGTTCGTACTCACGGAGGTAGGTGAGGTCGTTGTCGACCCGCACGTCGTGCGAGCGGGCCCAGGCGGCGGCTCCCCTGAGATCACCGGAGGCGGCCAGGACGCGCGCCCGGGTGGCGTGGATGGGGTGCACCGGGGGCGAGAAGTCGCTGACGTACACACGCTCGGCCTCGTCGAGCAGTCCCAGGGCGGCAACAAAGTCGCCGTCCGCCGCGCGGAGGCGTGCCAAGGCCACCCGCCAGCGGTAGGGGTGTTGCGGCAGCCCTGCCATCTCCCCCACATCGTCGGCGCGGCGAAGATACTCCGCTGAAGTGCCGAGCTCGTTGCGGTGCCAGGCCGAGCGGCTCAAACCCACCAGCATGTCGGCTGTTCCGCGGATGATCGGTGGACGGTCAGCGCTGTGTCGTCCGGCGTCCTCTTGTTCCGCCAGTTTCAGGGCATGCTGCAAAGTGCGCTCGGCCTCGCTCAGCCTCCCCAGGGCCAGCTCCATGTCCGCCAGGGTGAGTGAGCACCCGAGGACGTCGGCGATGTGTCCCGCCTTGGTGAGACCGTCCACGGCGGTCCGGTATGCGCGGTGGGCGCCGACGATGTCACCGCCTGCCCAGCTGGCGATGCCGGCAAGTCCGGCCGCCGACGCCTGCAAGAGGTTGTCCCCTTCTCTTGCCGCGGCTTGGGCTTGCGTTGCGTGGGTGACCGCGCCAACGAGGTCCCCCTCGACGAGGGCGAGTCCGGCCCAGAAAGTCTCCAATGCGGCGGGCAGCCGGGGCAGTTCGTTGCTGTCCACGACGACCCACTCCGAGCGAGGTCGGGTGAGCGTCTCCTCGGTCTCGCGTAGCCGCTCCGCGACGCCAGCAAAGTCGTTGCTGGCCATGAGTCCTCCCACGAGCCCGACTGCGAGCACCGGCCGGCGGCGGACGACCTCACGCGGAAGTTCGTGGGCCCACCGCCGGAGCAGGTTCTCGCGACGGTCGCGGCGAAGTTCGGGCAGAGCAAGCTCGATGAGGTCTGCGGCCGATTCAGGGTTGTCTGCCGCCAGCGCATGCCGCACCGCGTCTTCCAGCGCTCCGGCTTGGGCGTACCAGCGGCTGGCGCGCTGGTGCAGCCCGTGGACTTCTTCGGGTCTCTCCCGGAGCAGGTGCGCGCGGAGCACGTCCGCGAACAGGCGATGGAAGCGGTACCAGTGTCGTTGATCATCGAGCGGAACGATGAACAGGTTGCGTCGCTCCAGCGACGTCAAAGCCTGTTGGCCGCCGTCGGCCGTGGTGACTGCGTCACACAGGGGACCGCAGAGTCTGTCAAGAACCGACGTGCTGAGCAGGAAGTCGCGGACCTCACGCGGCTCGCGGTCGAGGACCTCCTCAACCAGGTAGTCGAGCACGTATCGGTCCGTGCCGGTGAATCCAGCAATGAAGCCCGAAGTGTCCGCGCGCTCTCGCAGAGAGAGGGCGGCCAGCTGCAGTGATGCGATCCAACCCTCGGTGCGGGCGCCGAGCGCGGAAAGCTCCGCAGCAGTCAGGTCATGACCTGACGCCTCGCTGAGGAAGCGGGCCGCTTCGTCATCGGTGAACCGCAGGTCCGCCGCCCGCACCTCGGTCAGTTCCCCTGCCACCCTCAGCCGCGCGAGTGGAAGGGCCGGGTCGGCCCGGGTAACGATGCACACCTTGACCTGGGGTGGCAGGTGGTCGACCAGGAATGTCATTCCCTCCTGGATCTGCGGGCACTCGGCGAGGTGGTAGTCGTCCAACACGAGGACGACGTCGTCAGGGAGAACACTGAGCTCGTTGAGCACACCAGACACAACCGCAGCGGCCGGTTGCTCGCTCGCGAGTAGCTGCAGTCCCGCGGACCCGCTGCCCGGCGCGACACGTTCAAGGGCCGTCAGCACGTAGGTCCAGAATGTCTGCGGGTCACGGTCGTCCTCGTCGAGTGACACCCAGGCAATTCCGAGATCTGAGCGTTCAGCCTCCGTCCTCAACCACTGGGCGAGAAGCGTGGTCTTGCCGAATCCGGCCGGCGCCGAGAGCAGTGTCAGGCGAGTCCGTCGACCTGACAGGCGCTCTACGAGACGAGTCCGGACGATGAGCCCTGCGCGCGCACGTGGAAGGAAGAACTTGGTCTCGACCAGGGCCGGCGCCATCACGTCGTCCGTGACGAAGCGTGAACATGGATCCGTTCGCCACCCTGGATCAGGCGCATCCGGCCCGCGAGGTCCAGGACCGATCCGACGGTTACCGCCGCTCTCGATGGGCCTACCACCCCCTCAGTACAGCCGACACTTCCCCGGAACAGCAACACGGGTCGTGCCTGCAGACTGCGGGCGGACTCTCGACCCATGCACACGTATGACGTGACACCCGCCGCGGCGCGGCGGCACGGACCGTCTCCTGACCCTGGGGGGAGACATCCTGCCTGGGATCGGCGACGCTGGGTCTACTCCATGGGTGTCAGCGCCGGACTCATCACGGCCCGGGTCACTGACCGCCAGCCTCGAGGGGGGACGATGGAAAGAACCGCTGTGGCGGACGTGCTCGTCGGCGGCGCACAGGTCGTCGCGGTGACCCTGACCGCCCCCCTCGGCAGGCGTCGGTACAACCGATGGGGTGCCACGGATGCCGAGATCGCCGCAACGGTGCCCGGTGACGAACTGGTGCCCCACCCCAGGCTCGGCTACACCCGGGCCATCACGATCGAGGCGCCACCCGAGCGCGTGTGGCCGTGGCTGGCACAGATCGGTCAGGGTCGCGGTGGGTTGTACAGCTTCGACGGCCTGGAGAACCTCGCGGGCTGCAACATCCACAGCGCCGACCGCATCCTGCCCCACCTCCAACAGCTGGAGGTGGGGGACCTGATTCGCCTCGGCCCACCTGGCTACCCGTGCTTCCGGGTCGACCAGTTCGAGTCCGGGGCATCGTTGGTACTCGTGGCAGCCGACCCGCGGCCGCCGCACGCAACAGCGCGCCCCGATGCCCCGGCGGGGTTTGCGACGTGGCAGTGGCAGCTACGGCCGACACCGGATGGGCGGGAGACCCGCCTGATCTGCAGACAGCGCCTGACCTATCGGCGGTCGGTCGGGCGCAGCCTCCTGTGGCGTCTGGTCGAACCTGTCGGTTTCGTGATGGAGCGCCAGATGCTTCGTGGGATCAGGCACCGCGTTGACCGCGCCGGGCCGACGGGTGGGGGATGCCCGTGATCGAGGCGACGCCGGCGCGATCGGCTCGGACCACCCTCGTCGCCGGGTGGGTAATGCTGCTGCTCGCCTCAGGGTTGCCCCAGATCATCTCAGCCGAGCTCTTCGGGCAGCCGACCTCCGAGGACACCCGCGCGGTGACCGCCCTGGTCGTCGTCGTGGTGGGGCTGGTGGGCACCGTGCTCGCGCGGTCGTTGCGCGGCCTGCGTCCGCTGCTGACCCTCCTGCTCGTGCTGAACAGTTGTCAGTGGCTGGTCTACACCCGCATCGACGAGCAGCTCGGGTACCCGACCTGGTTGTCGGACCCGTCCTTCGCGGTCTCCATGCTCGCTGAGCAGTCCCTGAACCTGATGGTCACGGCGGCGGTCCTCGTTTCCCTGGTGATGATGGGAAGGCGGCGGAAGGACGTCTTCCTGACTCGAGGCGATCTGGCCGCGCCGGTGGCTCCGATCCGTTGGATGGGCATCGGACCCGGGCAGCGCTGGAACCGGTTCGGCCTCTGGCTGAGCCTGGCCATCAGCGGCGGGACGGGAGTGTTCCTGGTCATCGCCGGCCGCCCCGACGCTGGCGTGCTGACTCGGGCCTTGCCCTTCGTGCCCGCGATCATGCTGGCTGCGGCCCTCAACGCCTTCACGGAGGAGGTCACGTACAAGGCCTCGTTCCTGTCCGTGCTCCGGGGCCCCATCGGTCCCGGACATGCGACCCTCATGGTGGCCGCATACTTCGGTGTCGGGCACTTCTACGGCGTGCCCTACGGCGTGGTCGGCGTCCTGCTGGCCGGCTTCCTCGGCTGGATCCTGGCCCGATCCATGGTGGAGACCCGCGGGATGTTCTGGGCCTGGTTCGTCCACTTCTGGCAGGACGTGCTCATCTTCACCTTCTTGGCGGTCGGCACCATCACTCCCGGCGGGTGAGCCCACCGCGGACGGGGTCGCACCGACACCAGCCAACGACTCCGGCGCACCCCACCCCGGCGGGCCGGGCCTGCCGGTGGGGGCGAGGGCCCGTGGCGAGGACACGCAGGTGGCATCTCCTCCGAATGGGGCCACCGAGGGCCGCGGTCCGGCAGGATGCGAGCACCGCGCGTATCGCGCGACGAGAACGAGCCGTGGAGGCACTGATGAGCGCACCCGTTCCTGAAACCCCCGCCGACCGAGGCCAGTTCGCCGGCAAGGTCGTGCTCGTGACCGGCGGCAGTTCCGGCATCGGCCTCGCCACGGCACGCGCGTTCCTCCTTGCAGGAGCCGCCGTCGCCGTGTGTGGACGTTCGGCCGAACGCGGCCAGGCAGCCCTCGAGCAGCTGCGGCCCCTCGGTAGGGCGACGTTCATCCCGGCCGATGTCACGATCGAGGACGACGTGCGCCACCTGGTCGAGGAGGTCGTCGCCGAGTTCGGGCAGCTGGACCACGTCTTCAACAATGCAGCCAATGCTGACGCTGCAACCGGCGTCGGCGGCTTCTGCGACATGAGCCTGACGGAGTTCGACGGTGTCGTAAGAGCCAGCCTGCACAGCGTGTGGTTGTGCATGAAACACGTCCTGCGCGTGCTGACCAGGCCGGGAGGCACGATCGTCAACACCTCCTCCATGGACGCGCAGCTGCGAAGTGCCGGCAGCGGCAGCTACGCCGCGGCCAAGTCCGGCGTCGAAGCCCTCACGGTCGCGGCAGCCAAGGAGTTCGCGGCCGAAGGGATCCGGATCAACGCCATCCGGCCGGGCGCCATCCGCACACCGATGTTGGAGAGGAACCTGCGTGCCGACACGGCCGAGGGTCGACGAGCCAACGAGGCCCGGTACGAGTCGGCCATCGCGCTCCACCGCATCGGAGAGCCGTCAGAGATAGCCGATGCCGTCGTGTGGCTCAGCTCGAGGCAATCGTCCTACGTCACGGCGCAGGTCATCAACGTGGACGGTTCCATCAGCCTGTAGTGCAGTTCGTTGCGTCCCGTGCGGATGGCCAACCGCGCGCAGGTCCCGCGAGCGAGCAGGGTGGCGACGACGCGGTGGACGGAGCTGGGTCGGGCAAGGCAGGCACCGGGCCATTCTGACCCACTGGTCCGTATGCCGTGTCCCGTCGCTCGCGTCAGGGCTGGCGTCAGGGCTGACGTCAGGGCGCGGTGCCGACGGCGGCGGGGAGCACGCGCGCGTCGAAACAGGTGTGGTCGCCGGTGTGGCAGGCGGCGCCGACCTGGTCGACGGTGACGAGCAGCGCATCGCCGTCGCAGTCGAGCCGGACGCCCTTGACCCACTGGACGTGGCCGCTCGTGTCGCCCTTGCGCCAGTGCTCCGAGCGGCTGCGCGACCAGAACGTCACCCGCCCCTCGGCCAGGGTGCGGCGCAGCGCCTCGTCGTCCATCCAGCCGAGCATGAGCACCTCCCCGCTCTCCTCCTGCTGCACGATGGCAGCGACGAGCCCGTCCCCGTCCCGCTTGAGCAGGTCGGCGATGCGGGGGTCAAGGCTCGTCACGCCTGGCGACTCCGAGGACGTCTGGTTCACCCCGACATTGTGCCCGCCCCGTCAGGACGGGCCCCATGCGCCTGGGAAAGCAAGTCCATCGCCCTCTCCTCAGCGACCGCCAAGGGTGTCCCTTACCGCCCAGAAGGGGCTACTGGTGGGGTCGGCGTGGCTGTCCGCCACACCACTACTAACTAATGTTCAGCTCTCTCATCGGTCCCCTGGGCCTCGTCCCGCGGGGACAGCTCGCACCCTTGGCGCGGGGGAGCGGGAGCAGGCGTGGTTGGTACCGGAAATGAGTCCGGACACTCTTGTCGATCGCGCCGCCGGCGGCGTGGCTGAATTCATCGTCGGGGTGGGTGCCCAGCTGCGGAATTCTGGACGTCGCGCCCTTGGAACAGCTCTGCGCGACGACGGGCGCCAACCAACCCACTGGTCTGCCGATATGCCTGAGGCTTCCGCTGGGAGGTGCGTGACGGGCAGGCGCAAGTCCTGGTTCGCAACAGGAGGGCTCGCTGGACGATCCTGACGCCTAGTGTGGCGGCGTGAGCATTGAACGCGTTAGGAATCGATCCTGCCCGGTCAGCCCTGGCGCCGCCAAGGCAGTGAGGGCCCGACGGGAGGAGTTCGACGCCGACACCCGCAGACGTATCGCCTAAGCGCAATGTTTGTTTGCTCGAATCCGGCGTGTCTCCGCCTTACGGGGATATGCGACAGGGGAAGGAAAGGCGCGGGCGATGGCGCAGGCGGCCCATGTCATACCCGCCGCCCCGATGGGTCCCCGTGCTGACCAAAGAACTCCCAGGACGCCAAATGCGACGTCTGAACAGCACGGGATCTAGCTCTGCTTGAACTGCCATGGGCTGGTCGATACCGACGCCAGCTCCTACTCAGCGGTTCTGCTGTACGCGTGGCGAGAGAAGCACATCGCGTTAATGAGGAGTCTCGTCGGTGAGACGCTCGAAAGGTCGCTTTTGGCGCTTGGGGAGTCGCGTGCTTATGTCGACCACAGCCATCAGTTCCTGCAGTTGCTGAATGATCGGCGTGCCATGTGCGGCGACCTGGGACGGGAGATGCCGGCGCGTGTCAATGAGTCTCTTGCAGAGATTCGCGGCGAGATCAGGCGTCTCAAAGGGTCGATCCTAGGGAGTTCTGCCCTGGCCGACACTTTGAGCACCATGCGATCCGGACCGGGCGTCCCATCGCTGACGCGTCGACCAACTCGACCACGCCTCGTCCGTGGCCGTGGGCCACCACCCCGCAAGTAGGGCAGCGCATCGGGTGCCCGATCCGATTTCACCCAGATTCTCAACCGGTGGCCATCGTCCGGCTCGACTCTGGTCACATGGAGACCAGGCGGGCCCACCAACAGATCAGACCGGGCGCAGTAGCCACCGCTGGAACGGCAGCACGACATAGGCTCGCTCATCGTCGAGGTCCTTGAGATCACGAGAGGGTAAGAGTCCTCTGATCCTCGGGGGCTTCTACCCCAACCCCCGGCCAGCCCGCCCTACCGGCGCGCCGTGCTCACCCACGCTCATCCGCGAAGAGCCGGCAAACCCTACCGATCATCAATCACCACTTTGCCGAACAGGTCAGTTCCACCTCACCTTGGATCACGGGGAGCGGCGTGATGTCCCGAGTCTGAGATCATTGCTCCAACGGGTCTCTGCACGTTTGACACATACGTTTTAGTTCAGGAGGGTCAGCATGAAGGGCGAATTGTTTGGTTCCCAGCTCGAGCGGACGGAACTTTCGCACATCGTTGGTGATGTTGCCAAGATTACGCAACTTCTGGACCGGAGCGATGATTCGAAAAGCACCATCGCGGTCCGGAACGAGTCCTTGTTGGAGGCCCTTGAGATTCTGGACAACTCATTTCGGAGATTCGTTGGCCTCACGAAAATTTGGGATTCGCTCCGACCGCAACGCCGAAAGACTCTTTGGAGGAGGAAGCCGAGAGTTGGAACCCAGGATGGAATTGGCGAGGAAGTATTGTTGGACCGTCTTATAGGTGCACTGTCGAGTGACGATTGGCCGCGAGAAGCCGTGAAATGCACACTTGAGCATTTCCTGACGACTCTGAATTTGACATACAGAGGTCCGAGCGGCAAGGGTTTCGCAGTTCATCAGGCGCGGCCTGAGCTTGCATATATTTCCTATAAAGCTACGCGTACGTACGAGAATTTCCGCCATCTGACTGAGTCGGAGCACACAACAGAAGTAGACAGAAATACCCTTAGTCATTCAGCGCGGGTGACCCTTGCAACTCTCGGCGTTGCCACGTCTCTTGTCACGGTGTTGTCCCAAGGTCCGGACGCCATTCAGGTGGTTAAGAACGTCGCTCATGACGCGGTACAACTCTGGGAGGAAACCCACCGTGATGATATTCAGGGACCTACAGACGGCGCTTCGCGAAGAATTCGGGACATTGAAGGATCCGAGTCTCGGGCCGAACTGCCCTACGGAGCCGATCCGGAGAAAGACTTCAAGAGTTCCCCGGCGGCCTCCCCCCCTAGGCTAGGCCACAAGGGGCGCGGGGGCGACCAGGACCTCGGGTTGTGAAGTCGAAGGTCGGTCTCTACCTATCGTCGCCCCATATGTGAGCAACCTGACGGGCTTCCTTGACCGCCGGGTGGTCAGGGAAGCCAGCCGCGAAGGGACGTTATGCGATTGCGGTTGACCATGCCTGCTCGTCCGGATGGCTGCCCCACTTCGCCGCGAGTTAGCCCGCCTTGATGACGCGCCCTGCCTTTCGGTTAGCGAATGGGCGATTGCCCCAGTCCGAGACGAACTGCGAGATGAGTTGGGACTCAACGTCCTCGGCGTCGGCGTTGAGGGTCTCGCGCCACGCGACGAGCAGGGTCGCGCTGTCGATCAACTGCCAGAGGTACCTGCCGCCCCAGTGCCCAACCGGATCCCCGGCACCGTGCCTGCGGTACTCGTCGAGGCGCTTTGCCAGACCACGCCGGCCGGACGCACCGGCACTCGCCTTGCCGATGTAGAGGACCCGCGCTCCGGGCACCCACGCCCGTTCCAAAGTCCCCGTAGACACCGACGGATCCTTGCCCTTGAACCATCCGGCAGGGCTGGTGGCGAGGAACGCCGGGTCATCCACTCGCTCCCGCAGCACCAGATAGACCCCCGGCCCTCGAGGCACGGCGAAGGAGGGCAACTCGGTGAAGGGCACGAAGCCTTCGAATCCCGCCTCCACCAAGCTCTCGCGTGTCCAGTCCATCGAGCCAGTTTGCCCCAGCGCCCAGCTCGATACCGAGCCACGAACGGAGTGCCTTTCCGCTGCGAGGCGAGCGGCTCGCCCTGACGCGGACCGGCGTCAGGTCACAACCCCGCCCCACGCTACGTCGCCATGCGCGAATACAACCGTGCGCTCGCCAGTAGCCCAGACGTCAAGCCAAGACGGCGCACCATAGCGTCCGGTGAATCTCGGCCCGGAACTCCGTTTCAGGTCGTGAAGCTGCTCATCGGTAAGCCACTGCGGCGTGCAGCCACCATAGGATCCGCCGCACCCGCACGTCTCGACGACGACGCTTGCCCCTGCGTCGCACAAGTCCTGGGCCTCCTGCTCCTTCACGTCCTCTGACACGAGCCGAAGGCGCTCGCCGTCCAAGTCGAACAAATCGCCAGCAGCATTGAACCGGCCGGGCCTGGGCGCGTGCTGACCTGTCCGCGAGGCACCTCCTTCAGACCACGTCGGCTGTTTGACCAAGTCGGCAAACGTCTGCCGCTGCTGGCGCTTTCCCATGCCTCACCTTGTCACTCTGCGCCAGCCACGTGCAGCGTCTTTCCGGCACCCCTCTGTCGTCAAGGGATCGGGATCGGCGCTTTGGAGTGTGCATCGGCGCTTGTCGCCGGGTCTGCGGGAGCCGAGCCCTGCATGGGCGGTCTGCCGCAAGGGGCGGCGTGGCGGCCGGTAGCGTCATGGGTGCGGGTCCGGGAAGTGGCTGATCCGAAGTGTCGATGTGCGGGGGCAGGTCGGCCGCGCTGGATGTCAGAGTCGCCCCGCAGTGCCCTCCCGGGCCCGTTCCAGCCGCGCGCGGATCCGCGACAAGCTGCCGGAATAGGGCGTCGGAGATCCGGCGTTTGAGGCAGCGCATGGCTTCTGCTCGCGTCTTGCCAGCGGCGAGCTTGCGCCGGTAGTAGGCGCGGCCGGGGGTGTCGAGCCGGATCTGAGTGGCCGCGGCGATGTGGATCATGTGGTTCATCTTCCGGTTCCCGGCCCGCGATAGCCGGTGCCGGACGATCTCGCCGGAGGAGGCCTCGATGGGGTGCGGTGCCGGTCCAGGACGCGAACCGGTTCCGGTCGGCGAACCGGGCCACGTCACCGACATCGGCCAGGGTCCGAGCGGCCACGACCGGACCGACCCCGCGCAGGTTCATGAGGTCAGAACCGCTGGAGATGACCATCACCTTGAGCTCTTTGGTGAGCTCCTTGATCTTCTTGTCGACCGCTGCGAGCTCGGTCAGCTGTTCGGCGGCGAGCCGGCGCCGGGTCTTCCCGCCCAGGTCCCGGGGCCGGACCGACGCGAGGAGTGCCTTGGCCTGCAAGGCGGTCAGGTCCTTCTTCGACCTCCCGGGGGTCAGCTCGGAGAGCAACCGGTGCAGCCGGTTGACCGTCTGTACCCGTTGCCGCGACAGCTCATCTCGGCGGTCGGTGAGCATTCGCAGCGCCTCGAGCCCCTCGTCGTAGGACAGCACCCGTAACCCTTGGGTGCGGACCGCGACCGCCGCGACCGCGTGGGCGTCATGGGCGTCGGTCTTGCGGTTGTGGCCGATGTCGAACAAACGCGCCCGTGCGCTGAGCTTCGCCGGCACGTCCACGACGTGCTCAACGTCGGCGAGCAACCGCTGCGCCAGCGGACGGCCGGCGCCATTACTGCCCTCGACCGCCCAGACCCGCTCCGGCCAGGCCCTCACGTGTTTGCGCATCGCGGCGTAACCGGCCTTGTCGGCGTCGAACCGGCCCGTCGCCAAGAGCGTCTCTCGGTCGTCGACGACCTCGATCGTCGCCGACAGCTTGTGGGGATCGACCCCGATGAACACCTTCGCCATGTCGCACACCTCGCCTTGTCCTCGCCTTCGCCGGACCTGTGGGGGATTGCGAGGCGGGCATTGCTGTTGAGAGCAGGGCAGTGCCCTCTGGAGCCACGCCTCACGGGCGGCACCCGGCGGGAGCGCAAACCGGAAAAGAGCCACACCGATCACACCTTGTGGGCAGCCGCGAGAAGAGCACCCCGCCGAACACCTAAACCGAGTCTGGCCAGACACCGGTCCACCTGCAATCGTCTAACAGCCGCGAGTGCGGCCAGGGGGCGCTTCTCGCACTTACACGGCTCTGCTTGATGTGGATTCCGTGTAGACGAACTCGTCTACACGCCTTATCGTGGTGACATGGCCGAGACGACGACAATCCGCATCAGCAGGGACACTCACGAGCGGGTCACGCGCTTGGCGGCCGAACGCCACGAGACGATCGATGAGACGGTGAGCAGGGCCATCCGCGCGCTCCGCCAGGACGCCATGGCGAGGGACCTCGGGGTGGAGCTCACCGAGGACGAGGTGACGTGGCTCGATGCTGACGCCGGGTGATGTTGTAGAACTCGACCTCGGCATCCCTGCCGCTAGCGAGGCCGGACTCCGTCGCCCGGCCATCGTCGTGACAGCCGCCCGGGTCCTTCGAGGCGGACCCAACGTCGTCCAGGTCGTGCCGTTGACCCGGACGATCCGCACGAGCAGCACCGAGGTGCTGATCGACCCCGATGAGGTCAACCGGCTCGTGGCGCGCTCCTCGGCGCAGTGCCAGCACGTGCGAGCCGTCGCGACAACCCGGATCCAGGAGCACACGGGCAATGTCGGCCCCGTGGTCCTCAACGAGGTCCGCGAAACGCTTGCACTTCTGTTGGACCTCTAGGGTCACGAAGCCCTGACGGGATCACCCGAGGGCACTCCTCACTGCGCGGACGCGGACGCGCACTCGGGGCCGTGTCCTTCCGCCGCGATAGCGGCAGTGTCCTTCC
>CAVXRG010000009.1:0-21606 GCA_963764195.1 uncultured Actinomycetota bacterium | reverse complement strand
GGGCGCACGTAGCCGACCCCCGAAGGCGGTCAGGTAGATGAGCGCCGTGGCCGTGCCCGTGAAGGCCTCAGCGGAATCGACACCGAGGTCGAGCACCCGCGTCGCAGCGAGGAACAGCGCGAGGAAGACGAGCGGCGCCGGCCCGAGCATCAGCGCCCGCCGAAGGTGAAAGGTGGGCAGGGAGACCCGTCGGGTCGTGTTCAACTCGACGAGTGGCGGCCACGTGATGAGATAGACCACAGCACGAAGAAGGCGAGCGCGCCGGTGAGCCCGTTCCCGTTGCAGCCCAGCACGCATCCGTCCAGGCGCGCCGTACGCCTGCCCCCCCCGGGACAACGGCTTCCAAACCAACACGAACTCGGCGACGAGGCGGTCCATCCTGGACCGCATCCGTATGCCCCGGAGGTGGCGCGAGCTAGGTCAGAGCGGCGGCTCGATCCTGGTGCTCTCACGCAGGACGACGGTGGCCGGGAAGACCGTCCTGACGGGTGCGGAGGGCGTGAGCGCGAGCCGGGCGGCCTCGGAACCCATAGCGTGCAGGTCGAGGCGGACCGTCGTCAGCGAGGGTGCGACGTCGCGCAGCGTGACGATGTCGTCGAAACCGGCGACCGCGACCTGAGAGGGCACCGTCACGCCCAGGTCCCGACAGGCGGCGAGGACCCCCAGCGCCATCACGTCCGAGACCGCCAGGATGCAGAGCGGACGCCCCGTCGCGGCGCCGCTCTCGATCAGTTCGCGGGTGGCTTCGTAGGCCCCGTCGCGCGTGAAGTCCGTGGTGCACCGCGGCAGCACCTCGATCGGGTCCGAGTCGTCCCGCGGCCGCTGAAGCTCGTCTTCGAAGGCCGCTGCGCGGTCGAGCGACGTCCGCAACCAACGAGGTCCGGCGACGACGAGGAAACGCCGGTGTCCTGCCGCGACGAGCTCCTTGGCCAGGGCCCGCGCCCCCTGCCGGTTCTGGGGCACGACCGCCGCAAAAGCTCCCAGAGGTTGGCCGACGAGCGCGACCCGTCCGCCGTTCTGCTCGTATGCCGCACACAGCGCCATGAGCCGGTCCTGGGCCGCCGAGCGACCGCTGCGGCGTGACCCGGCGATGATGACGGCCTCCGTCCGATGCGCGGCGAAGGACGCGATCGCGTCGCACTCCAGCTCGGGGTCACGGTTCGTGCAGGCTAGCAACGTCTGTCGGCCCCCGGCCCGGGCCACCGACTGGACCCCGGCCGCGATGGTGCCGAAATAGGGGTCGTCGATGTCGTGCACGACGAGACCGACCAACCCCGTGGTGGCGCGAGCGAGCGCCTGGGCCTGGGCGTTGGGCACGTAACCCAGACGGGTCGCGGCCTCCTGCACCCGGGCGGTGATGTCGGCCCGGGGGTGACGGGCCGAACGGTTGAGGACCCTCGATGCCGTTGCGAGGGACACCCCTGCCAGCGAGGCCACCTGCTGCAGCGTCACTGCCACGTCATCCACCTCTCTCTGTCCCGTGCCCCGAAATCTAGGGCATCCGTCCAGACCGTTGACACGATCCGTCGTCCCGCTTACGGTACTGGAAAGCGCTTTCCGATGTCACTCACCGGAGTGGTGGCGCGAGAGAGGACAAGGATGTCTCCCGAAACCGCGGTCGGACGGCGGACCGAAGTCACGCCGCCGATAGCCCCACCCGCTGATCGCCACCACCCCGCGACCAGGCTGCTGTCCCGCTCGTGGCGCCCGCTGATCTTCGCCATCGTCCTCCTCGCCCTCTGGTGGGCGGTGACGACGACGGGGCTCGTGGCGTCCTACCTCGTGCCGTCGCCCGTCGAGACGTGGCGAGCCTTTGCGGACAACGTGGACTACTTCGCGGCCAACACCTGGGTGACCGTCGTGGAGACCGTCATCGGCTTCGCCATCGCGGTCGTCGTCGGCGAGGCGGTCGCCATCGGGATGGTCTACTCGCGCAACCTCGAGCGCACGCTCTACCCGGTCGTGCTCTTCGCCCAGGTGATCCCGAAGATCGCGATCGCACCGCTCTTCGTCGTTTGGCTCGGCTTCGGGATCGGACCCAAGATCATCGTCGCCGTGCTGATGGCCTTCTTCCCGATCGTCATCTCCGGCCTGGCCGGCCTGCGTGACGTGGACCCCGAGATCCTGGAGCTCACCTCGACGATGGGGGCGAGCCGTCGGCGCGTCTTCACCAAGGTGCAGTTCCCCGCCTCGCTGCCCCAGCTCTTCTCCGGCCTCAAGGTCGCCGCGACCTTGGCCGTGACCGGTGCCGTCGTCGGCGAGTTCGTCGGCGCCAACTCCGGCCTCGGATACGTGATCCTCCAGGCCAACGGAAACGTCGACACCGCAAGCCTCTTCGTCGCCCTGATCATCATGTCGATCGTCGGCGTGATCATGTTCGCCGCCATCCAGCTCGTCGAGCGACTCGTCATCCCGTGGCACGCCTCCCAGCGGGGCACCGGCAGCAACACCGTCCAGTTCTGACCATCACGCGGGTGCGCAGAGCGTCGCCTGCCTGCGCTCCGGCGCCCACCGACAGAAAGCAGGAACACCCATGAAAATGCCCGTTCGCCTTGCAGCGGCCGCCGCCGCCGCCGTCACCGCTCTCGCGCTCAGCGCCTGCGGCAGCTCCGACTCGACCACCCCCGCCGCCGGCGGCACCGCCGCTGGCGGAGCGACGAACGTGACCCTGATGCTCAACTGGTACCCCTACGGCGAGCACGCCCCCTTCTACTACGGGCTGGAGAAGGGGATCTTCGCCAAGCACGGGATCAACCTCGAGATCAAGGCGGGCCAGGGCTCGACGAAGACCGCCCAGGCCGTCGGGGCCAACCAGGTCGACTTCGGCTGGGCCGACACCCCCGCCGTCCTGTCCAACATCGACAAGGGCGTGAAGATAAAGAGCCTCGGGGTGTTCCTGCAGACCACGCCCTCGGCGGTCCAGGTCTTCGCCGACAGCGGGATCACCACACCCGCGGACCTCAAGGGCAGGACGATCGCCGTCTCGGCAGGTGACGCGCCGACGACGACCTTCCCCCTTTACCTCCAGAAGGCGGGCCTGCAGGAGAGCGACGTCAAGCAGCAGAACCTCGACGCCGCCGGCAAGATCGCCGCCGTCATCAGCGGACGCGTCGACGGCCTGATCGGCTTCGCCCACGACCAGGGCCCGACGATCGCGGCCAAGAGCGGCAAGGAGATGCGCTACCTGCGCTACTCCGACGTCGGCCTCAACTTCTACAGCAACGGGCTCATCGCCTCCGACGCCACGATCTCCTCGAAGCCCGAGCTCGCCAAGGAGATGGTCGCCGCCACCAGCGAGGCCTTCGCGGCGGCGGTGGAGAGCCCCGAGGACGCCGTGAAGGCGATGGCGGGCAAGGACCCGCAGATGCCGGCCGAGGCCGTGCTGCTCGACCAGTGGAAGCAGACGACGCAGCTGCTCAGCACTGCGGCGACCAAGGGCTCGGCGCCGGGTGTGGATGCGGACGCCGACTGGGACTCCACCATCGAGGTGCTCGCCGGCGCCGGCCTCCTCCAGTCGGCCAAGGAACGGAGCACATACTACGACAGCTCCTTCCAGCCCCCGGCGAAGTGACGACGCGGATGCCCGCCGCCATGACCGAGACCGGCGGCCGGACCGCCGGCGCCTCCCCCCACGCCCTGGAGGTCCGCGACGTCCACGTGCGCTTCGCCTCCAAGCGAGGCGAGGTGACAGCCCTCGAAGCCATCGACATGCACGTGGAGCGCGGCGAGTTCGTCAGCATCGCCGGACCCTCGGGGTGCGGCAAGTCGACCCTCCTCAAGGTCGTCGCGGGACTGACCGCACCGTCGCGCGGCGAGGTCGTCCTCAACGGGACGACCGTGAGCGGGCCCCGGCCCGACGTCGGCTACGTCTTCCAGCGGTCGGCACTGCTGGAGTGGCGGACGGTCGAGGGCAACATCCTGCTCCAGGGTGAGATGCGCGGCATGCCACGTGACGCGGCCCGGGCCAAGGCCGAGGAGCTCATCGCGATGACGGGCCTACAGGGCTTCGAGCGCGCCCTCCCCCACGAGCTCTCGGGAGGCATGCAGCAACGGGTGTCCCTGTGCCGAGCGCTGCTGCACGAGCCCGAGGTGCTCCTCATGGACGAGCCGTTCGGGGCGCTCGACGCGTTGACCCGCGAGCGGATGAACGTCGAGCTGCACCGGATCTGGGCGGAGACCGGGGTGACCGTCATCCTCGTGACGCACTCCGTCCCCGAGGCCGTCTACCTCGCCAACCGGGTCGTCGTCATGAGCCCGCGCCCGGGCCGCATCATCCGGGAGCTCAACGTGGACCTGCCGCAGCACCGCTCGTACGGCGCCACGATGGGCAGCCCCGTCTTCCAGGACCTGACGACCGAAGTCCGCTGCCTGCTCGGCACCTCGGGCGAGGTGGACTAGACCGACCCGGTGCCGGAGTCCGGGACCACCCACCACGCCACGCCACGCCTCCATCGCTGTCACACCTCCCCGCCCGCGTCACCCGGGTCCGACCCGGTTCACACCAGAGGATGTCCACCATGCCTGAATCGCCGAAGACCCTCCGCATCGCGCTCAACGGCGTGACCGGTCGGATGGGCTACCGCCAGCACCTCGTGCGCTCGATCCTGGCCCTGCGTGACGAAGGCGGTCTCGAGCTGCCGGACGGGTCGCGTGTCGCCATCGAGCCGATCCTGCTGGGACGCAACGCGGAGAAGCTCGCCGAGCTGGCCGCGCGTCATGACGTGGCCGAGTGGTCCACGGACGTGGATGCGGTCCTCGCGGACGAGTCGGTCGACATCTACTTCGACGCCCAGGTCACCTCGAGGCGCAAGGACGCCCTCACCAGGGCGATGCGAGCCGGCAAGCACATCTACACCGAGAAGCCGACGGCCGAGACGGTCGAGGACGCCCTCGCGCTGGCCCGCGTGGCCAACGAGACCGGCGTGGTCGCCGGCGTGGTCCACGACAAGCTCTACCTGCCGGGCCTCGTCAAGCTGCGCCGCCTCGTCGATGACGGCTTCTTCGGTCGGATCCTCTCCCTCAGAGGGGAGTTCGGCTACTGGGTCTTCGAGGGCGACAGGCAGACGGCACAGCGTCCGAGCTGGAACTACCGCAGCGAGGACGGTGGCGGCATCACGATCGACATGTTCTGTCACTGGAACTACGTACTCGAGAGCCTGCTGGGGCCGGTGCGATCGGTCATCGCCCGGACCGCCACCCACATCTCCCGCAGGTGGGACGAGCAGGGCCACGCCTACGACGCCACCGCCGACGACGCGGCATACGGGATCTTCGAGGTGGGCGACGGGGTCATTGCCGCGATCAACTCGTCCTGGACGGTCCGGGTCCACCGGGACGAGCTCGTGGAGTTCCAGGTCGACGGGACCCACGGCTCTGCGGTCGCGGGCCTGCACCACTGCGTCGCACAACCGGCCGGCGCCACCCCGAAACCCGTCTGGAACCCGGATCTCCCTGAGACGCAGGCGTTTAGGGACCAGTGGATCGAGATCCCCTCCAACGACGAGGCGAAGAACGGCTTCCGCATGCAGTGGGAGGAGTTCCTCCACGACGTCGTCGCCGGTCGGCAGCACCGTTACGACCTCATGTCCGGGGCACGAGGCGTGCAGCTCGCCGCGCTCGGCCTCGAGTCCTCGGAGTCGGGTCGACGCCTCGACGTCCCGGTGCTGACGGCATGACCGCCCTGACCCTGCCAGTCCCCGGGGGCGGCTCACGCACCCTGGCCCTCTCGGAGCCGGTCGAGTGGGTCCGACCGGCGGGTCCGATCACGTCCCGGGTCGCGTATGCCGCAGCGCACGTCGTCCCGCGCACGCTGGCGACGTCGACGCCCGGGTCCCCTGCCGACCTCGACTGGGAGGCGACCCTCGACATCCGCAGGGACCTCTGGTCGTGGGGCCTCGGCGTCGCCGAGGCGATGGACACCGCCCAGCGAGGCATGGGCCTCGACTGGGCAGCCACGCGCGAGCTGATCGAGCGCTCCAGCGCCGAGGCGGACCGGGTGGGTGGCCGGATCGCCTGCGGCGCAGGCACCGACCAGCTGACGGCGCTCCCCTCCGGGACCCGTAGCGAGAGACTCGGGGCAGTGGTGAGCGCCTACGCCGAGCAGGTCAAGGTCGTCGAGGGCGCCGGGTCGCGGGTCATCATGATGGCCTCCCGCGCGCTGGCGGTCACGGCCCGCACGGCAGAGGACTACCTCCAGGTCTACGAGGAGGTGCTCGACGTCGCCTCGGAGCCGGTCATCCTGCACTGGCTCGGCGACATGTTCGACCCGGCCCTCACCGGTTACTGGGGCAGCACGGAGGTGGGCCGAGCCACCGAGACCTTCCTCCGGCTCGTCGAGGCGAACGCCGCCCGCATCGACGGGGTCAAAGTCTCGCTCCTCGACGCGGACCACGAGCGGGGGCTGCGGGCAGCACTGCCGGCCGAGGTGCGGCTCTACACCGGTGACGACTTCAACTTCCCGGAGCTCATCTGCGACGACGCGGAAGGACGGCACTCCGACGCGCTCCTCGGGATCTTCGCCGCCATCGCACCCGCCGCGTCGTCGGCGCTGCAGGCTCTGGACCGCGGTGACGAGGAGACCGCGCGGGCGGTGCTCGACTCCACCCGCGAGCTCGGCCGCCACGTCTTCGAGGCACCGACCCGCTTCTACAAGACGGGGATCGCCTTCCTCGCGTGGCTCAACGGCCGACAGCCGGGGTTCCAGATGATCGACGGGCTCGCGACGGGACGTTCCGTGCTGCACCTCAGTCGCGTCGTCGAGCTCGCCGACGCTGCCGGACTGCTCGCGGACCCCGACCTCGCGGCGCACCGGATGCGACAGTGGCTCGCGGTCAACGGGTGGGAGGCACCGTGAGCAGCGCCCTGACGGCCGAGGCCCTGACGCCCGGAGCCTCGGCCGCGGCAACGGCGCGCCTCTCCCTCAACACGATGACGACCCAGTCCCTCTCGCTCGCGGAGGCGGTCGACCTCGCCGTGGCCTCGGGTCTCCCAGCGCTTGGGCTGTGGCGCGACAAGGTGGAGGACTTCGGGGTGGAGGAGACCGCGCGCCGCCTGCGAGAGACCGGGCTGCGGGCCTCCTCCCTCTGCCGGGGCGGCTTCTTCACCGCCTCCGACACCGCCGGCATCTCGGCCGCGATCGACGACAACCGGCGTGCCATCGACGAGGCGGCGACGATCGGCGCCCCCGAGCTCGTCATCGTGGCGGGCGGCCTGCCCGACGGCGACCGGGACCTCCTCGCAGCTCGCGAGCGGGTGGCCGAACGCCTCGCCGACCTCGTGCCGTATGCCGCGGAGCGCGGTGTGCGCCTGGCTCTCGAGCCGCTCCACCCGATGTTCGTCGCCGACCGGGCTGTCATCTCCACCCTGGAGCAGGCCCTCGAGTTGTCCGGACCGCATGATCCCGCGACCGTGGGGGTCGTCGTCGACACCTTCCACGTCTTCTGGGACCCGCGCGCCGAGGAGATGGTGGCGCGAGCCGGGGCCGAGGGCCGGATCAGCTCCTACCAGGTCTGCGACTTCAACCTGCCCATCCCCGCGGGCGCGCTGCTGTCCCGAGGAATGATGGGCGACGGCCACATCGACTTCGCGCGGTGGACGAGGGCGGTCGTGGCCGCCGGCTACCGCGGTGACATCGAGGTCGAGATCTTCAACGCCGACATCTGGGCCCGCGACCCCGCGGACGTCGCCGCCCACATGCAGCAGCGGTTCCTCGAGCACGTCGCACCGTGGCTCTGAGCCGCTTCTCGCACGACGCGGCACGGGTCGTCATCGCCCCCGACTCCTTCAAGGGCAGTGCCACCGCGGTCGACGCGGCAGCGGCCCTCGCCCAAGGCTGGCGGTCGGTCCGACCCCAGGACGAGCTCGTCGAGCTGCCCGTCGCCGACGGGGGCGAGGGGACCCTCGACGCGGTGCTCGCCGGTGCTCATGCCGAGTCCAGGACGAGCGTGGTGACCCTGGCTGGTGGACGGGACCACGCCGCCCGGTGGGCCCTCCTCGGCGCCGACGCGGTCGTCGAGCTGGCCGAGTGCTGTGGCCTCCCCCTTGTCGGCACCTGCGGACCGATGGGCGTCGGGACCGAGGCCCTCGGCGTCGTCCTCGGGGATGCTCTGGACGCGGGCGCGAGGTCAATCACCCTCGCCGTCGGCGGCTCCGCCTCGACCGACGGCGGCGCGGGCGCCCTCCGAGCGCTGGGGATGCGAGTGCTCGACGGTCGGGGCCGCGATGTCCCATCCGGCGGCGGGGGCCTGCTGCACGCCGTCCGGGTGGACCGCACGGGCCTTCGACCGCCTCCCCCGTCCGGAGTGTCGATCCTCTGCGACGTCACCGCCCCGCTCTTCGGGGACCGTGGTGCCGCCCACGTCTTCGCTCCGCAGAAGGGGGCGGACCCGGCGCAGGTCGCGTCCCTGGACCTCGCCCTCCGACGTTGGCACGCGCTCCTCGGCGGTGCGGCCGAGGCTCCCGGAGCGGGTGCCGCCGGCGGCACCGCCTACGGGCTGGCCACCGCCTGGCGTGCCCGTCTCGTGCCCGGCGCGGCTACCGTCGCCGACGCGATCGGGCTGCCGGGGGCAGTGGTCGGTGCCGACGTCGTCGTGACCGGTGAGGGTCGCTTCGACGCGCAGTCCCTCACCGGAAAGGCGACCGGGCTCGTCCTCGACCTCGCCGACCGGGCCGGAGCGCGCGCCGTCGTCGTGGCCGGCTCGCTCGGGGAGCCACCCCCGCGGGGCGCCCGGGGGTGGTCCCTGACCCAGCTCGCCGGGGGTGCGGGGCCGGCGATCGCCGACCCCCTGGCGTGGCTCGAGGTCGCGGGCCGCGCCGCGGCGTGCGCCCTGGACCGGGCCGGCCCCGGGAATACGACCCACCCCCACCCTGTTCGCTGAGCTGTGAACAAACTGAGCATCGTCGTCTCCAGCACCCGCCCCGGCCGGATCGGCCCCAAAGTGGCGCAGTGGGTGGCCGCCCAGGCGCCCACGAGCGACTGGGAGGTCGAGCTGCTCGACCTCGCGGCGATCGACCTGCCGTTCTTCAACGAGGAGGACATGCCCAAGAACGGCAACTACGTCCTGCCCCACACGAAGCAGTGGGCGTCGGCCGTCTTCGAGTCGGACGCGATCGTCGTCGTCACGCCGCAGTACAACCGGAGCTTCCCGGCCCCGATCAAGAACGCCATCGACTACCTCTTCGCCGAGTGGGACTCCAAGCCGATCGCGCTCGTCGGCTACGGCTGGACCGGCGCCGTCGACGCCACCTCAGACCTCGACAAGGTGCTGACCCACGTCAAGGCACGGGTCGTCGGGTCGGCCGGCCTCGTCTTCACCCGCGACATCACCCCGGAGGGCGAGATCACCGCCACGGACGAGACGCAGGGCCGCCTCACCGAGCTGCTCTCCGCTCTCGCCACGACGGTTGACACTCCCGTCGAGGTCGCCAGCTGACCGTCACGCCCGCCTCGTCGAGGGCGCGTTCCTCCATCAGGGGGACGCGCCCTTCGCCGTTCCCATCGCCGCTGTATGCCGTGCAGCCCGCCGCGGCTCGACCTGACCCCGCGCGAGCCACTACCGTCAGTGCGTGAGTGAGCAGAGCGAGACGACCGCGGTGACCGACACGCAGACCGAGACCGAGCAGACCGAGGACCGGATGTCCTTCGCCGACATGGGCCTCGACGACCGAATCCTCAAGGCGCTGCGGGACGTCGGCTACGAGCACCCCTCCCCGATCCAGGCGGCGACGATCCCGGCCCTGCTCGACGGTCGGCACGTCGTCGGCCTCGCGCAGACGGGCACCGGCAAGACCGCTGCATTCGCGCTGCCGATCCTCAGCCAGCTCGACCTCAAGCAGAAGTCGCCGCAGGCCCTCGTCCTCGCACCGACCCGCGAGCTGGCCCTGCAGGTCTGCGAGGCGTTCGAGAAGTACGCGACGTGGATGAAGGGCGTGCACGTCCTGCCCGTCTACGGCGGCCAGGCCTACGGGGTCCAGCTGAGCGCCTTGCGTCGCGGCGTCCACATCGTCGTCGGCACCCCGGGCCGCATCATGGACCACCTCGAGAAGGGGACGCTCGACCTCAGCCAGCTGCGCTTCCTCGTCCTCGACGAGGCCGACGAGATGCTGAAGATGGGCTTCGCCGAGGACGTCGAGACGATCCTCGCCGACACCCCCGACGACAAGCACGTCGCCCTCTTCTCCGCGACGATGCCCTCGCAGATCCGCCGGATCTCGAAGAAGTACCTCACCGACCCGGTCGAGATCACGGTCAAGAACACGAAGACGACGGCGCCGAACATCACCCAGCGCTACCTGATGGTCTCCTACCCCCAGAAGGTCGACGCGCTGACCCGGATCCTCGAGGTGGAGAACTTCGAGGGGATGATCGTCTTCGTCCGGACCAAGAACGAGACCGAGACCCTGGCCGAGAAGCTGCGAGCCCGGGGCTTCTCGGCCATGGCGATCAACGGCGACATCGCGCAGAACCAGCGCGAGCGCACCGTCGACCAGCTGAAGTCCGGCAAGCTCGACATCCTCGTCGCCACCGACGTGGCCGCGCGCGGCCTCGACGTCGACCGGATCAGCCACGTCGTCAACTACGACATCCCCACCGACACCGAGTCCTACGTCCACCGGATCGGCCGCACCGGTCGGGCCGGCCGTAGCGGTGACGCGATCTCGTTCGTCACCCCCCGGGAGCGCCACCTGCTCAAGGCGATCGAGAAGGCGACCCGGCAGTCGCTGACCCCGATGAGCCTGCCGAGCGTCGACGACATCAACGCCACCCGCCTGACCCGCTTCGACGACGCCATCACCGCGGCCCTCGCCTCCGACAAGGTCGACGGCTTCCGCGACGTCATCTCCCACTACGTCCGCGAGCACAACGTGCCCGAGGCCGACGTGGCCGCGGCGCTCGCCGTCGTCCTGCAGGGCGACGAGCCGATGCTGCTCGACCCGGCACAGGAGCGACGCGCCCCCCGCAGCTTCGACGACCGGCCCGGCCCCGACCGTCGTGACTCCCGCGGGGGCCCGGGCGGCCGCGACTCCCGTGACGACCGGGGCTCACGCGCCCCCCGGGAGCGCTCTGCCCGCCCTCCGCGCGGGGGCGCCAGCTGGCACGCTCGTCGGCTATCGGATCTCGGTCGGCAAGCGCCAGCGGGTCGAGCCGCGCCAGATCGTCGGGGCGATCGCCAACGAGGGCGGCCTCGGCCGGCAGGACTTCGGCCACATCGACATCCGCGCCGACTACTCCATCGTCGAGCTGCCGGAGAACCTGCCTCCCGGCGCCTGGGACTCCCTGCGCAAGACCCGGATCTCCGGCCAGCTCATCGAGCTGACCCTGGACAACGGCGCCTCCCCCGCCCGCCCGCGCCACAAGTAGAGGTTCGGCCAGCACACGGAGCGACTGACCTGCGCCGGATCATCACATCCCGGAGAAGGCCGTGATCATCCGCAGGGCCCCCGGTCCGATGATGACGATGAAGAGCGCCGGAAAGAGGCAGAGCAGCAGAGGGATCATGATCTTGACGGTCACCTTCTGCGCCTGCTCGTCCGCCTTCTGACGACGCACGAGACGCATCGTGGCCGTCTGCTCGCGCAGCACGGTGCCGATGGGCAGGCCCAGCCGGTCCGCCTGGGTGAGGGCGCTCGTGAAGTTCTTGACCTCAGGAAGAGCCACGCGCACGCCCATACCGGTGAACGCCTCGCCCCGGGACTTGCCGATCTGGATCTCGGACAGGACCCTCGCGAACTCACCGGAGATCGGGCCCTCGATGTTGCGGGCCACCTGCATCAGGGCCGCATCGAAGCCTTGGCCCGCCTGGACACAGACGGACAGCATGTCGAGGGCCTCGGCCAGTCCCTTGCTCGTCTCCTCCTGGCGTTTCAGGGCGAGGTTGTGCAGGAGCAGATCCGGCAGGAAGAACAGGGCCGCGGCCGTCGCGAGCGAGATCCCTGCTCCGGCCAGGGTCAGACCGCCGTAGGCCAGCCCGAGCAGGAGTCCGAGCAGCAAAGCGGCCCCTTTCGTTCCGAGGATCCGCTCGGGCGTCCAGGGCACCGGGTTGCCCGCCCGGTCGAGCATCCTGGCCAACCGGTCTCCCGTCCCGGATGGTGACAACCTCGTTGCCAAGCCCTGCATCTGTTTCAGGACCGGCTTGACCAGCCGCTCCTTGCTGCTCAGCTCCGAACGGACCGCACTTCGCTCCCCGACCGTGCCCTCGATCAGCGAGAGGGACCTCGCGACACCGGTCGGCCCGCTCGATCCGGCGACGAGGGCACCCACCGCGAAAGCGACTCCGGACGCCACCAGGGCGGCACCGATCCAGACGAGCACCTCACACCTCGATGTTCACGATTTTGCGCATCCAGAAGATGCCGATCACCATCATCACCACGCCGACCACGAGCATCACGATCCCCAACGGCTCGAGCCACAACAGGCTGATGTACTCGTAGTTCCCGTACATCATGTAGAGGAAGATGGTGATCGGCAGCGCGACGAGGATGTAGGCGGACAGGCGACCCTCGGCAGAGAGCGCCCGCACCTGCCGCTTGAGCGAGTCGCGCTCCTTGAGCGTCGCCGCCGTCGTCTGCAGGGTGTCAGCGAGGTTGCCCCCGACGTCGCGTTGGATCCGAATCGCCATGACCGCCCACCGCATCGACGTGCTGTCCATCCTGGCCGCCATGTGTTCGAGCGCATCCGAGATGTCGGTGCCGATGCGCGCCTCCGCCAATGCTCTCGAGAACTCCTTGGCCGCAGGCTCAGCCGCGTCTCGGGCCACCGCATCGAGCGCCTGTGCCAACCCGAAACCACTGCGGAGGCTGGTCGCCACAAGGGTCATCACGTCAGGCAGGACCGCCTCGAAGGCTGTAGCGCGTCGTGCAGCCAGGACGCGGAGCACGAGCGCGGGTAGGACGAGGCCGAGGATCCCCCCCACGGCACCGCCGGTCAGCAGGATGGCGGAGTCGGACCCTCTCAGGACGAAGACGGCGAGCGCCATCATGACGAGCGCTGCAACTCCCCGCAGGACGAACCACTCGCCGGCCCGGAACGGCAGGTCCGCGCGGGAGATGAGAGCCATCGTGCTTCGCGTTGACTCCTTTCCCTGCATCTGCCGCTCACCGAAGCCGATCAGCTGCTCGGACAACGGCGCCAGCTGCGAGGCGCCGCCGCGTCGCTCGGCGGGGCGACCGCCGTGGAGGTAGTCATCGATCGAGGCGAGACGCTGCTCTCGCTTCGTCTGGAGTGTCGGGGCGAACACGATGGCGACGCACACGATGGACAGGGCAACGAGCGAAGCGGCCACCCAGATGAGCAGTGGCGGTGCACCGTTGCCCACCTGCATGGCGATCGCCGTAGTCGCGGACGGAGCGTGCATCAGAATCCCCGGCGAGCGAACAAGGCATTCGGAAGGTCGACCCCGTGGTCCGAGAGGTCCTCCGTGAACTTGGGACGGATCCCGGTCGGCACGAGCCCCCCGAGGAACATCCCCTTCTCGTCCCGACCGGCCGAGTAGTCGAAGACGAAGATGTCCTGCAGCGTGATGACCTCCGCTTCCATCCCGAGGACCTCGGTGATGGCGACGACCCGTCGCGATCCGTCCTTCAGGCGGGACTGCTGGACGATCAGGTCGACCGCACCCGACACCTGCTCTCGGATGGCGCGCACGGGCAGGTCGACCCCAGCCATGAGCACCATGGTCTCCAGGCGAGACAGGCTGTCCCGGGGAGTGTTCGCGTGGAGCGTCGTGATCGACCCGTCATGCCCGGTGTTCATCGCCTGGAGCATGTCAAGGGCGGCTCCGTCGCGGATCTCCCCGACGATGATGCGGTCCGGGCGCATACGCAGGCAGTTCTTCACCAGCTCACGGATGGGGACCGCTCCGCTGCCTTCGATGTTGGCGGGTCTCGCCTCGAGCCGGAGGACGTGGTCCTGGCGCAGCTGCAGCTCAGCGGCATCCTCGATGGTCACGATGCGCTCGTCCGCAGGGATGAACGAGCTGAGGACGTTGAGCGTCGTCGTCTTGCCCGAACCGGTGCCTCCCGAGATCACGACGTTGCGCCGGCCGCGCACGCAGGCCGACAAGAAGTCGCGCGAGCCCGGGGTCAAGGTGCCGAAGGAGATGAGGTCCGCATCCGTGAACGGATCCGCCGAGAACTTGCGAATGGTCAGCAGGGACCCGTCGAGGGCGATCGGCGGGACGACCGCATTGACGCGCGAGCCGTCGGGCAGACGGGCATCGACCATCGGGCTCGACTCGTCGACGCGTCGGCCGATGCGAGCCACGATCTTGTCGATGGTCCGTCGGAGGTGGGCGTCGCTGCTGAACGCCGCGTCCACCGGGTAGAGCTTCCCGCCCCGCTCGATGTAGATGCTGCTCGGCCCGTTGACCATGATCTCGCTGACCTCAGGGTCGCGGAGGTAGGGCTCGAGTGGACCGTGCCCCAGGATGTCGTCAGAGACCTCCTGGGCGATCCGGGTGCGGTCCGACTGGGACAGCGGCGTCTGCTCGAGGTCGATGACGAGCTGGAGGGTGGCCCGCACCTGGGAGGCAAGGTCGGCCTCGGAGAGGTGCGGGTCGTAGAGGCGAGGCCCGAGCGAGTCGACGAGCGCCTGGTGGACCCGCTCCTTGACCGCTGCGTACGGGTCCACTGCGCGGGCCCGGCTCTCGACGACCCGGCCGTCGATCCCCGCGGTCTCCGGCGTCGGAACAGCATGCCGAGCACGGTCCAGGCGGTCGGCGAGGTTGCTCACTTCCTGCCCCGCAGGAGGCTGAAGTTGCGTTTGACGCCGTTGCGCAGCTGCTCACCGAAGCGACGTCTGATCTCCGTGTCCGCGAGATCGCGGATCGCGAGGGAGACCGGTGACCTCGGCTCCGACAGGATGATCGCGACCCCCCGGTTGGTCGAGGCCGGCACCGCGAGGTTGCTCGGGATGCTCACCGCGATTGGTGCCTTGAGCGCGTTCTCCACGTCCTCGGCCGTGAGGCCGACCTTGGTGTCCGACCGGTTGAGGACGATGCAGCGCGCATCCGGGGCGGTGCCCAGGGTGTCGAGGGTGCTGATCGCGACCCGGAGGTTCTTGATGGCCGGGATGTCGAGCGTGGCGATGAGCAGTGTGAGATCGCTCGAGTCGAAGGCGGTGAGGACCTGCTCCGTGAAGGACGGCGGGGTGTCGATGACGATGTAGTCGTAGTCGGGTTTCGCGACGCGCAGGATCTCAGCGATGAGGGCGGCCGGGATCCGTTCCGCCTCGCCGGGGTCCTCCGGCGCGGCGAGCACCTGCAGGCCACTGGTGGCGTCGGTCGTGAGGACCGAGGCGAGCCCCTCGCGGTCGAGGTGGCCACCCATGGCCACGAGATCGCGGATGGAGCTGGTCGGCACGAGCTGGAGGCTGATGGCGACGTCCCCGAACATCAGGTCGAGGTCGATGAGCAAGGTCCGAGCGTGCATGCTGGCCAGGTATGAAGCGATGTTCGTGGACAGCGTGGTCTTGCCCACGCCGCCCTTGGCCGAGAACACGGTGATGACCTTGGCGTCACGCGTGTCGGCACCGGACTGGTGACCGTGCAGCTGCGCGGTCAGGACCCGACTACGGCGGACGGCATCAGCCAGCGCGGTCCTGTCGTCCGCCTGGACCACCTCACGGATCCCGCCACGAAGGGCGCGGCCGAGCACGGCCACTTCGAGCCGGTGACGGAGCAGGATGACCCCGACCTCGGGGCGCTCGACCCGCTCCAGGTCCGCCAGCTCGCAGGCCTCCTCGAGGTCGACATCAGGACCGATGACGACGAGCGTGTGCGCCGGGTTCTCACCGAGGACCCGGGAGACACGAGGCCCTGATTGGATCAGCTCGACGTCCGCTCCCAGTGCATAGCGGTAGCTGTCCAACGCCGCCGGGTCCGCGTCCCACAGAATCGTCATGGCGTCGCCGCGGGGAACAGGTTGAGGTCGTTGGCCTCCAGCTTGGGGTCGATCTTGACACCTGAACCGCGCAGAGCGGCATACAGGGTGTAGTTCGCGATGCCGTGGATGAGGCGGACGGCATCGGCCGGTGGCACCGACACCGTGACGAGGAACCCGGGGGTGTCCGCGGCCGGCGCAGCATCACCCTCTGCCTTCGTCGGCGCCGCGAGGGACGAGCTCCCGACACCGATGACGAGAGCGTCGTCGAGCAGGATGCTCGTGCCCTTGATGTCGTTGTCGTTGATCTTCTTCGAGCGCGCGTCGTCACCGAGTGCCTTGATCTTGTAGGACGAGTAGATCGCGATGTGCGAGCCCGGGGTGACGAAGGTCCCCACCCGGGCCGGGTCGGCGAGCTCCACCGACACCGCGAGCTGACCGGCAGGGACCTCGATGGCCTTCTCAGCGGTCGGAGCAGTCCCGAAGCGCGCGCTGAGGACGTACTCGCCCGGTTGGACGTCCGACAGCGCGAGCAGGGACTCGTTGGTGGCGTCGATCTCGGCCAGCGATCCGGCCGGGACGGCCTGGGCGGCCACCTGCGTGTGCACGAGCAGCCCCGTCTGCTCGGCGTCCTTGAGGGAGGTGCCGAGGGGGATGAGCTGCTGGGCGACCCACACGCCCGCCGGGCTGGCACCCGCGAGGGCCCGCTGGTCGGCGTTCTTCGCGTAGACGATGACCAGGCCACCGCCGGCAGCGGCGAGGAGCAGGGCCACGAGCGCGGCGAGGAGGCGACGGTTCATCGATGAGGTCCTAGGTCGGGTCTGTCGGGGTGGTCGGTCCGCAGGCGCGGACCGGCGGGTTGAGCAAGACGCTGGGACGGGATGGGTGTCTCACCTGCGCCCCGATTCACACGAGCCCCATGGGACCCACGCAATCCGGTCGTCTCTCACCAGCCCGCGGTCGACGTGTCGTGAGCGGCGGCTGAGACGCCTCAGCCGCCGCGGCACCCAGCAAGGCGCGTCAGACCTTGTTGCTGACGCTGTCGAAGAGACCGGTGAGCTTCGTTCCGAGAGTCGTGACGGCGACGATGATCGCGACGGCGATGAGGGCGACCATCAGGCCGTACTCGACGGCGGTGGCACCGCGGTCCTTGTTCATGTTGACGCGGGTCTGGATCTTGGCAGCGAGCGTGGTCATGGGGTTCCCTCCCGACGGTGGCCCACCCGGTGCGGGCCCGACGAGGGGAACATTAGGAACGAAACGGACTTCTGTCCCAGAAAGCGCGTAAATTGGATGGAAATAGTAGAACCTTGGACTTCAGCCACACGTTCGAGCCTCCGACACCGCCGACGAGAGACCCCCGTGACACCCACCACCGGCGCACTCGTCGCCACTGCCGCGGGCGCCCTCGCGGGCATGCTGATCGGGCGAGTCCTCGGCGCCCGCTCCTACCGCCAGGCCGAGGAGCGTCATCTACCAGACCGATTCGTCGGCTGGCTCGTGCCGGCGACGGCACTGGTCGGCGGTCTCGTGTGGTGGGCGACCGTCGCCACGAGCCCACTCGTCGCCGTCACCTACGTCGCGTGCTCGTGGCTGCTGCTGGTCCTCGCCGCGATCGACCTCGACGTGCACCGCCTACCGGACGCCATCCAGCTCCCGGCCTATCCCGCGCTCGTCATCCTCCTCGGAGCCTGCTCGCTCGCCACGGCAGACCTCGCGGCGCTGGTGCGGGCCGTCCTGGCCGGCGCGGCACTCTTCACGGTCTTCTTCGTGCTGCTGCTCGTGGCCCCCTCCGGGGGGATGGGCTTCGGCGACGTCAAGCTGGCCGGGCTGCTCGGGCTGCTCCTCGGATGGCTCAGCTGGCAGCACGCCACGGTCGCAGCCTTGGGCACCTTCGTCCTCGGCGGAGTCGTCGCGGCCGGACTGCTGGTGACGAGACGCGCCGACCGCAGGGGCGAGTTCGCCTACGGTCCCGTGATGGTTGCCAGCGCCCTGGCCACGATCGTCTGGCTGCCCGCGGTCGTCGCTTGACAGCAATTAGGCACTTTGACCGATTCTTACCAAATCAACCATATGAGTCCTCTACCCTCGGCCCAGAGAGACCATGGGAGGGGTGGGCCTGGTGCCTACGCAGAGGAACGCGCGATGGCGCCGCACGGATCGTGATCGAGGCAGCGTGGCGGTCGAGGCCGCCCTGCTCCTGCCCGTCATCCTCTCGCTGGTGCTCGGCCTCATCGAGTACGGCTTGGTCTTCAAGGACCAGCTCACCATGTCGTCCGCGGTGCGGGCCGGAGCCCGCACCGCGTCTGCCGAGCCCCGGGTCGGCACGTTCGGCGCCGACACCGCGGCGGCCGTGGCCGAGGGGAGCACCGCCCTCGACATGACGGGAGTCACGAAGATGTGGGTCTACAAGTCCGACTCCGCCGGCTACCCTCGCGGCGGTGGCAGCGCGTTCACCTCGTGCACGTCGTGCATCACCTACCGGTGGGACGCGGGCTCGAAGACCTTCGTTGAGATCGCGAGCTCATGGACTGCCCTGTCCCAGAACGCCTGCCCCGGCGACCCCCTCCACGACACCATCGGCGTCTACCTGGAGGTGGAGCACCAAGCGGTCAGCGGGCTGTTCTTCCGGACGATGACGCTGCGCGAACACGTCGTCATGGCACTGGAACCGGTGCCCGTCACGAGTGGCTGTCGATGATCTCCAGGATCCGCCGCCTCCGGCGGGACGAGCACGGCTTTGTGGCCATCGTCGTCGCACTGATGAGCTCCGTGATGCTGTGCATGTGCGCCCTCACCGTGGACGTCGGACATTGGTACGTCGTCGGGAGCCAGGCCCAGAAGGCGGCGGACGCGGCTGCCCTCGCCGGGGTCCCGAGCCTCCCCGGCGACCAGAGCACGGCCTTCTCGACAGCGCAGCTGCTGTCCAAGCAGAACGGCTTCGCCAACGGCGTCCAGTCGACCACGGTCTCCACGAGCATCGGCAACCAGCCCTCGCGGCTTCGGGTGACGGTGACGCGCACCGTCGACAACTTCTTCGGCCCGATGTTCGGACTTCCGAAGACGACGATCACCCGCACGGCGATGGCCGACTACGTCGGCCCTCTTCCGATGGGCAGCCCGTGCAACGAGTTCGGGAACGACCCCGAGTCGGGCAACCGCAGCGGCAGCTGCAGCACGGTCGGCCAGTTCTGGGCCAATGTCGGGAGTGTCGCTGCATCGAAGGCCTCCGGGGACGCCTACCAGAACAACTCGTGCGGCAGCGGCGTCGACGGGTGCTCCGGCGGACGGAACTCCGACTACGACGCCGACGGCTACTACTACGTCGTCACGCTCAAGCGAGCGGTGGCCAACCTCCGCTTCGAGGCCTTCGACCCGGCCTTCGTCGCGGTCGGCGACCTCTGCGACGCCGGCGCGCTGCAGGGAAAGGACCGCACCGGCGCCGTCGACGACCGGTATGCCGCCGGGCCGACGAGTCCCTACTGCACCGGTGACGTCCGTTTCAATGGTGGGAGTGGCGAGGTGACCACCCAGTTCACCGTGCGCGCCGCGGGCGCCTCGACGACGTTTTGGGACCCCACGTCCTACCCCGCGGTGGGCGGGTGCACCCAGACCTACCCGGGCTCCAACCTCACGGACGTTGCGACGCTCCCTCTGGCGACCTACAACGTCTTCCGCCGGTGGGCTCCGCTGTGCACGATGACGAGTGCCCCTGCGGGGCAGTACATGATCCAGGTCAAGACGAACGGCCTCGGCACCGATGCCGCGTCGGGTCACAACCGCTTCGGCCTGCGCGCCTTCTCCTCCACCGACACGACCGCCAAGGACTCGATCTCCATCGCCGGGTTCTCGAAGATGGCCATCTACGCCAACCTGCCGAGCGCCAGGACGACCTTCTTCCTCGCGCGCGTGCCGAGCACTGCCGCAGGTCAGGTGCTCAACGTCAAGCTCTTCGACATCGGCGACTCCACGGGGTCGGGGAGCGTGGCCATCCTCAGCCCGAGCGGCGGCGCGTTGACCGGCTGCGTCGGTTCGGGCCGCGTCACGTCACTGCCGAACTGCAAGTTCACGGCGTCGAGCTCGTTCAACGGCAAGTGGCAGATCATCTCGGTCCCGATCGCCACCGGTTACAGCTGCGCCGACGCCGACCCCAATGCCTGCTGGTTCAAGCTGCAGTACGACTACGGCAGCGGCAACCAACCCAATGACACGACGTCATGGTCCGCCAGCCTCGAGGCCAACCCGGTTCGACTGGTGGAGTAGGTCCAGTGCCGACACCCAGCCCTGTGCCACAGTCGGTGGCGACGCCCTGCGCACGCGTTGTCGCGAAGCTCGACACCTACCTGACCCCACAGCGTCTCAGGGTGTATCCCTCGATCATCGTGGTGGCAATGGGCGTGGCGCTGGTCCTGGCCCGGATGATCCCGAACGCTCCGACTCTCCTGCCCGACTACGCGGCTCGGTGGAGCGCTGGCCGACTGCTGCTCACGGGCCGACTGTCTCAGCTCTACGACCCGGGCGTCCAAGCCGCGCTGCAGCATGCGGACCTGGGCTCCGCCGGGCTCTCATGGTTTGTCTCGCCACCCTTCGTCGCGGCCCTATTTGCTCCTCTGGCGCTGCTGCCGTACGAGATCAGCTGCCTCGTGTGGACGGGGCTGTCGGCAGGCTCTCTGGTCCTGTCGCTGCACCTGCTGCGTCCATGGGCTCCACCCGTCCTGAACACTCGGTGGCCGACATTCGTGCTGGTGACATTCGCGTCCTACCCTGCGGTCGAGCTGCTCGGCGGCGGTCAGGACACCGCTCTGGTCCTGCTGGCCGTCGTGGGGGGCATGCGGCTCCTCAGCTCGGGCCATGACCTCGGGGCGGGCGCCGTGCTGGCAGTCGGATGCATCAAGCCCCACCTCATCTGCCTGATTCCCGTGCTTCTGCTGGCCCAGCGCAGACTTCGCGCCCTCGGGGCCTTCGCAATCACGGCCGCGGTCTGGCTCGTCGTGTCTCTGAGCCTGGTGGGGGTCCCCAGCTTCCTCAGCTGGCTGAGCCTGCCGGGCTCCCCCCTCTACTCGGGTGCCGTGCAGCGTGGCCAAGCGTACAAGGGGGTGAGCGCCTCTGCCTGGATCACGGATGTCGGTGGCCCGGGAGGACCATCCTGGTGGCTCGCGCTTGCGACGTTCGCCGGCCTGGCCCTCGTCGTCCCCGGGGCCCGGACGCTGTTCCGGGGGCCGCTGTCGGTCCCGATGAGCCTCGCGGTGGCGCTGTTCACGACCGTGGTCGCCGCACCACATGTCATGGTCTACGACCTCGTGCTCATGCTCCCGGCGCTTCCTGTTCTCGCGGCCACCGCGTGGACGGCTTCGACTCGGGTGACGCTGGCCGGCATCTTTGTCCTCACCTGGCTCACCCCGCTGCTCCACACCGTGGCGGGGCGGGTGCCCTGGCCGCTGAGCCTCGTCGGCGCCCCGTGGGCGGCACTTCTGGTCGTCATCCTCTGGAGAGGGATCCTGCGCGAGCAACGGCGGTCGAGCATGGACCGTTGGCTTCGCCTGCGAGCCTGGCTGGGTCGTCGGAGCTCCTTCGGTCGTCGGAGCTCCGGGGATTGCCGTCACGCTCGTGCTGGTCTGCCTCGCCCTCCTGGTCGAGGCAGCGATTGGGTGGGCGCCACGGGGGAGTCGCCCTGAGCACCTCGAGGCCCGGTCTTCCCTCGCACCTGTGGCTGCCCACCGTGCTCGT
>CAVXRG010000008.1:0-306663 GCA_963764195.1 uncultured Actinomycetota bacterium | reverse complement strand
GGGGGGTGCTCTGGAAGGTGGCCGGGTCCGGACCCGGGTCGGGCATTGCCACAGCCATCGCACCGGACCGCCCTCCCCCCGGGACGCAACTCCCTCGTCGAGGGCACAACCATTCAAGGCGTCCCCGGGGCATGGCTCATCACGCACGACGGCGGCCTTCGAGCCAGCGCCGTGAACCTTTCGGCCTTGCCACGGCCGATCGCGGGTCGGCAGCTCCCCCTGGCAGCCTTCAAAGGCTTTCGTCTGAGGCTCGAACCCTTCTGCCTTGCACATCAAGTCACTTGCCGCCGGAAACGACGGCCGCGTGTATGTCGGCGGTTTCGGAGGTCCCAGCCTCGTCGGTTTCACACTAGAAGGCGATGTTGCCCTGCGTTACCCGCCCCCTGACGACCAGTCGCCCCGGCTCTTCGGCGAGATCGAGGGCATGGTGGCAAACGGTCCCCACATGTACCTAGGTAGCTACACCGGTGCCCGCATTCTTCGCTATGACACGTCGCAGCTCGCGGAGCCCCGGGACCAATCCATTTCAGATCGGTTCCCTGGGCCCGTCGTTCCGACAGGACCGGCCCCAGGCATGGGCAGTGGACGGTGCTCGCACCTACTTCGGCACCGTGCCTACCTACGGAACTCTTGGAGGGGCACTGGGTTGGATCGACAGTCCTACGTCCACCCCCGTATCGCTTCGTTCACCCGTACCCAAAGAAAGCGTCGTGAGCATCGACGGTGCAGGAGGAGTCGCCTTCGTGGGCACGTCCAGGTGGGGTGGATTGGGGCTCGACCCCCGCCGTGGCACAGGCGACCGTATTCGCGTTCGACACCACGGAGCGAAAGGTGACCTGGAGTGTCCACCCCGTTCAGGGCGCCCAATCGATTGGCTCTCCTTCTCGTCAGCTCGACCGGCCAGTTGTGGGGCGTGTCAGGTGGGACGCTTTTTCAGCCTCGACCCCGCCACTGGCTCCCTGATCAGGCAACTGCACCTGACGACGGAAGCGCAGCCCGACACCGTGACCTGGTCAGTGGCGCAGCTGGTGGAGGTCGATGGCCTGCTCCTTGTCGCTTCCCGTGGCTCTCTCCAAGCCGTTGACACCGACGCGTTGACCGTCACCACCATCCAGGCCTGGAGGCGTGGCCCCGAACCCGGTGGCGGTCATGAACGGCGACGTGTTCTACCCGACGGGGTTCAAGCCTTGTCCGCGCCACCCTGGAGCGGGACGGCGGAGGCGCTCGGCCCGATCAGTAAAGTGGATGCCATGGCGACTCCCCTGCGACTCGGCATCCTGGGAGCTGTGTCAGCCGGGACATGGCTGCGCTCCACCCCGAGTGCGTGGTCACCGTATACGTTGCGCGACAGTCGCTCATCAGCGCGACCTCCCCTCCGACTCCACTATCGGTGGAGGTAGATCTCCCGTCGGAGTTCCAGCGCCGTATGGTCGCGTCTGACGTCGCGTCTGCTGGCCTCGACCTTCTGGAGCTCCACGCAGCTGACCTCGATGCGCTCGTGCTGGACCTCGTCGACGAGCGCCTCGGCGTCGTTCCACTCACGGGTGGCTCATTCGTCACGGACTCACAGGAGCTGAAGGAGTCCGGGGTGAAGAACGACCTCTCCCCGGTGGTCGATGACCTCGAGCTCGGGACCGATGAGCATCTCCGACGCTGGAGATCCGCCGCACGCGCCGCCATCAAGAGACTCGACTCGGCCGGGTTGACGGGCAGGACGGTGGTCCTAAGAGTTCCCTTCGCCTCTCAAACTCGTGATGGGCACCAGGTTCCGCAGTACATGCAACGGTCTGCCGCCGACTGGAATGACCTCTACCGCCCTTATTACGCCTTCATCGAAGAGCTGGGTCTGCCCGTCGTCACTCTTCCGGCAGAGCTCGCCTTGACCGACGCCGGGCATCGGTGGGGCATCTCGCCCTACCACTACGTTCCGGAGGCGTATGCGTGGCTCATGGCAGAGGTCCGCCGGGCAGTTGCGGTGGGTCGGGGCGACGGGGAGGCTGGACAGAAGACCGTCCGAGTGCCCCTCAGTGTTCCCGTGGTCGGCATTGGCGACCGAGCAACCGCGGGAACCATCCGAGCTCCCCTTCCCCTGAACGTGCACATCGCCCGCTGGCGGCTGCACGTCCGCGGACTAGACCAGCGCACCGACCGCATAGGAACCAGCGACATCGAGATCTCCGGGCTCTGGGTCGGCCGACAGAACCAGTCTGGCGCGTTCACCTCAGCCCCACGACGTCTGATGGGGCGGCGCAGGATCCCACGCGGCCGTCGTGGACTTGTGGACCCCCTGGTTCGAGGAACCGATCGGCGATGGGAACTCGATGCTGTCGCTGGGTTGGTCCACGACTCAGGGCCACCAGATGATCGTCAGCCTCGCTGACTCCTATAGGGGCCCTGATCCGGCCGGTGACCAGCGCGCTGTCGGTTCTGGCCTGGCTCCCGCCCGATACGTCCCGCTCTCATGGGCCATCGAGGTCACCGTTCCGGACGGCGTCCTCTGTGGTGGCCGCTTGGGGAGACGAGCGGTGCCTCTCCTCGAATCCCGTTCAGGCGCTGGCGGACTCGGCACTGAACCGGACAGCCCGTGCGGCCGGTGCGCTTCCTGTCAAACGTGGTCTTCCCAGGGACAGGTTTGGCCCTGTGGTCGGACTATCTGCGTCAGTGGGACCATTTCGCGCTCGATTCACCTGCGGCTGAGGTCTTCCACGTCATGGGAGCGCGGGACGCAGCCGCGGGGGCCACCCTCTCGCGGCTGCAGGACCTGTTCCACATCGACGCTCCCGCGGCTCGCGAAACGTTTTGGACCCCACATCAGTGCTGTCCTGATGGACATCGCACCCGGTGCCTCCGAAGAGTCGGCCGCAGTGGTGTCGTCCTACAACGAGTGGCTGGTGCGGACCTTTCCCGGCGCCGTCTATCGGCTGGAAGACGGGTCCTTCACCCTGATCAGGGCGGCGCCGGACGCTTCTTCTCCAGTCGCACCTGCAACCCCGAACGAGAGAGACTGACACCCCTTGACCCCCTCTTACTCCGAGCAGGCCGCACGCAGTCAGGCGATCGGCGCCCGCTGCTCCGCCCTCTCGAGCGATGCCCTTGAGGCTGCGGCCCTGCTGCGCGGTGAGCTGACCTTGAAACCGCACCGCTTGTGGCGGTTACCAGACACGATCAAGTGGAACGAGAACCCCTTCGGCGAGGTGAACTGGGTCGCTCAGTTCCACATGCTCAGATGGCTCGACCCGTTGAGACGCAGGGCGGACAAGGGGGACGCCGCCGGTGTTGATCTCTGGGTCGCTGTCGTCACGTCATGGGTCGAGGCCAATCCCCCTGGTAGAGGCCGCGCCACCTACTCCTGGGGTGACATGGTCGAGGCGGTCCGCGCCATGATCATGTGTTTCGGGCTACCGATGCTGACGGAGCACCGACCTGACGCGGTGCCGGCCGTCCTCGCCTCCATCGAGCAGCACGGTCGCTGGCTGGAGGACGAGAAGCACATTCGCATCGGCAACCACGCGCTCCAGCAGCATCAAGGCCTCTTGGTCATCGGCGCTGTGCTCGAGCGTGACGACTGGGTTGAGCTGGCGATCAAACGCATGACCACCATGCTGATGAGTGCCTACGACGAGGAAGGGGTCAACGAGGAGGGAGCGGTCCAGTACCACCAGATCAACTACAGCTGGTGGAACCTGAGCAAGAGACGGGTTGAGATCGTCCGAGGCGCGGCGCCTCCCGAGTTCAACCGGATCGAGAGAGCCCCCCTGGCCATGGCTCACGCCACGCGGCCCGATGGCACGTATGAGCTGATCGGCGACACCGAGGTCTTCTCCCCTCGAGGGATCCCCCATCCCGCGGTCGCATATGTATCATCGGATGGTCAAGACGGCACTCCTCCCCCGGAGCGAGTCGAGGTCTACCGGGGCGGCTACGTGTTCGGACGCAGCGGCTGGGGTGGCACTGGACGCCCCTTCTCGGAGACGACCTTCTACTCTCTGCGGTTTGGACCGCAGAACCGCATCCACGGTCACGTCAACGGCGGGTCCCTGACGTTGTTCCACCGTGGGACTCCGGTGCTCGTGGACGGGGGGAAGTACGCCTACGACGCCGTGGACCCGTTCCGCGCCCACGTGCTCTCTCGCGCTGCTCATAACTCGGTACTCATCGAAGGCATCGAGTATGACAAACGAGCGGATGTCAGACTGTTGCGCAGTCAGATCAAGGAGTACGGCGAGGACTACAAGTTTCTGGATGAGTGGCTATCCAGGCGTCGAGATCAGACGTCGGGTCGTCATGATGTGGGACCTCGAAGCACTCATCGTCGTCGACGACATCCAATCGGACTCCGTCGTGACAGCGACCCAGACCTGGCATCTCGAACCATCCGCCAGTCATCGCGTTGAGGGCGCGGCCGTGCTCTCTTCGCAGGCCACGACAAAAACCTGGTTCGTGCCTCTCGGTGCGGACCCGCACGTCTCCGTCGTCAAGGGCCGCACGGCTCCATGGCAGGGCTGGACCTCCTATCGCTGGCGGGAAAAGACCCCCAACGCGCACCCTGTTAATGTCGAGCAACGGGGCCGCAACGCGACTGCTGACACTCATCGACTTCTCCGGCGCGGACACCGCACCGGACGCCAGCGTTGAAATGAATGTGTCCAGCTCGGGCGCGGACGTCGTGTCCTGGTCCCGGCCAGGGGCACGGCGACGCAGTGCCGCCCTGGGGAATGGATGGTTCGCCACGTACTCACATGCCTCCTCGGCTGTCGACATCGTCAGGCTGGGCACGGAGACTTTCGAGCCCGGCGAGACCTCGGCCGGACCCTTTCGCTGACGGATCAGCCACCGGTGGCGGCAGCAAAGCCCGTTCACCCGAGGCGGTCACCGCTCCCCACCGTCGGGCGAAGGCGGACCAATCTCCGCCGACCTGGGACACGCCTTGCATCAGCGTTCGCAGGTCCCGCGCCGACGGCGGCACGTGACCGCGGCCCCACTCCCGGAGAAGCAGGTGAACACTGTCGCGGTGTGGGAGCGCCTGAAGCCACGTCGTAAGCTGTGTGGTGACATGCGCGTCTTGCGAGTTTGCAGTGATGACGCGGTTCCCGAACCCCGCACCGTAGACCGACCAGGTCGGCGCGAGGGTTCGCGTCCAGGGCCGCGAGCGACTCTTCCCGTCTCACTCGACGCTCCGAAGCACGCAGCCATGTAGGCCTGCCACGCCGGCTGGTGGTAGTCCGCGATCCGGGTCTGTGCGTTGACGGGCACGGCCAATGAATCGCCAAAGGTGTGAGAGAGGTTGAGCGCTGCAAAACCTCCCCCGGACATCCCGAAGAAGACAAGGTGACTGGCACCCAACCCGAGCCTGCAGCGTAGCGATCACCTCGTGCAAGAGCTGCGTGAGATCGAAGCCCTTCCGCGCCCAGATACCATGCCAGTTTGAGATCGGCATCGAGGCAGAGGCTCGCATCAGACACGAAAATCCGGTTGACGGGGAGTCCTTCAGTTACGGATCGACCGGTGAAGATGGGGAGGTCCATGGGCTTCTGCCCCATGGCGGCGTGGAGACTCACGATCGTCGTCGCCGCCTGGTTGTCCTCGATGAGCAGGTCCACGGGCGCCACGTCGGTGGTCCAGGTGACGAGGCCATTGTGCAGGGGCGCCGCGACCAGCTCGTCGACGGAAGCGAACACCCCCTGGGGCGATCCCCATGCGGTGGTGTGCCGTCGCGGCACTTTATCCCTGCGAACCGTTTCCAGGGAGAACATGCGAGTGGTGGGGCCGGGGTGACGACCGCCTCCCCCCGGTGTCCGAAGCGGCGGCGCGCGCGACGAAGTCTGTGATCCCAGACGCCAGGAAGCGGTAGGCAGACTCCGTGTAGTGAAACGGACTGGCCCCCCACCGGTGGTCCAGGGGGAGAGCGCGCCAGGTCTTCAGGAAGATCGATGACCGCGAGCCCGAGGCGGGCCACGTGCTCGAAGTACCAGAGTAGAGCCGGTTTGCTGTGCTCGGATCGGTCATCCAGCCCGGGATAGGAATGGCTGTCCCATCCGGTGCAAGCCTTGCCCAGGGCGTTCGCAGGAGCACTGATCGTCCTTCAGCCCCAGCCTGTCAATCTCGAGCACCACGACTCGAAGGCCAACGCCCACGCTTCGAAGTGCTCGTCGGTACCGAACTCGAGCACTGGCAGGCCCGTGGCCACCTCGCGGCCGCCCGCTCCCCACATCTCGGAGAGCTTGGTCACGTAACCGCCGCCGACCGGGATGACGCCTCCGCGCTCGTCGATGAGGTCGAGAAGGAGAACGTCGAGGCTCGCGGCATGCCGCTCGAGCACCGTCACCAGGTCACCACGTACGTCGCCGCTGACCATCCGGTTCTGAAACGCGGACGGGAGCTGCCGCAGACGGTCCTGACGCCTTTCGCGGGCGCTCCCGCGCTGATAGCCGACTGTCGAGCCACATAGGTCACCAGTCGGAACGTGTCGGGCAGGAACTGAAGGTGTCCCGGGACACACAACTGCCATAAATCAAGACGCGCGTCTCGGCGCGCTGGTCCGCGTCCGGGTTTTCCTTCATGCCTCAGGAACCTCGATCTCGATCGTGTCTGGCGACGCGGGGCGGTCAGCAAGCCACCCGTTGTTCAACGTGTACTGGGCCGAGGAAAGGGCCCACGCTGCCGGAGCGCAGTACGCTTCCCCTTCAGCATCCCCTCGACGGCCCCCGGTTGATCACTTCGAAGAGCCGGCTCGACTCGTGGTCGAGGACGTATGACCTGAAGTACTTCGCAAGAGCGGGTGTGTAACTCACCCTCCAGTTGAAGTTGGCTCGCGGCGCGTCGGTGGCGGTGTAGGGGGCGCGAGCGGCCCAGCCTCCGGGATCGTGGAAGGCGTTCGGGCCCTTGGCCTCGAACGCCCATCGATCCCGGAAGGCGGGCAGGTCGGCGATCCCGGGCACGATGGTGTTCATGACGCGATGAGCCAGCCGTTCCTCGACCAGCGTCGCGTCCGGCGCCGCCAGGATGCGTCGCACCATTCGGTTGTTGATCAGAAGCGTGGCGTGAGGCGCCACGACTGACTCACCGTGGCGCATGGTCGCCAGCCATCGCCCCGTTCGGTCGCGCACATAGACGTCGAGCATCCCTCGGACGGGCACGTCGCCGACCCGCTCGAGGCTGCCGGCGAGGTCTCGCTTGACCGCCTCCAGCGCCAAGGGCGAGAGCAGGTCCGAGTTGTTGAACCAGAGACCACCGAGGACTCGCAGGGCGCTGTCGCGGCCGTGGTCCGTGCCTGCGAGAGAGCGGGCCCATCCGCCACGAACAATCTCACCACCCTGACCGCCTAGGTTCACCGACGACGTAATGAGGACGTGGGACTTGGCCGGGTCGGGCAGGGTCGTAAAGGCATTTCCGAGCCCGCCGGTGGACCGCAGGGTCATCCACGCCTGAAGCTCCGGCTGAGCCGCGACGACGGACCGGCCAGACGAAGCCCTCGTCATGGCGGGGCGGTTGATCCGATGCTCTGCCCCGAGCAACGCCGCCACCTGCCTGCCGATGTGCACCTCGCCGCTCTCGTCCAAACCGTTGGTGTATGCGGTGAACGGGATCCCGGCAGCGGTGAGTGCCGACACCACGAGGCGGCTGTCCTTACCCCCGGTGATGGCAGCAATGACCTTGTCCGCCCCGCCGGCGAGCGTCTTCGCATAAGTGACGAGGCTGTCGGCGATCGCGGACGCGACGTCATCTAAACCGGCATCGACGTCCGCCTGCCATACGTAACGATCCTCTACGCGCAGGTCGTGCCTGCCGTCGGAGACGAGTCGCGACCCGGCTGGCGCGATCCGCACGTCGGCGAAGACCGTCGACTCGGTCAGCGGGAGCCCGTGCACGATCGCACCGGCGAGCCCGATGGCACTGTAGACCGGCGTAGTCGACCCATGTCGTACGAGATTGAGGACGGCAGCCGAGTTGCTGAAGAGGACCACGTCACCCACCTCGGCGTAATACATCGCCTCGGACCGGTGCACGTTGGTGAAGACGCGGAGTGAGTCGGGCGTGGCTCCGATCATGGCGAAACTGCCGATCCCGTCGTCGACGGCGTCAGCCACTGCAGCTCTTCGTGTGGTCTCCTCCGCGCAGCTGTTCGACTAGGTCCTCCCCGATGACCCCAGTCCATGCCCAGGCCCGCGCCTTGTTGCCGATCCACCCCAAGCGGGTCGGTGTCGACTCAGGCTCATTGCTCCGCAGGAGGATTCCGACACGACCGCCGCTCGGGGTCCAGCGCAGGTCGTCCACTGTGTGCTCGGCCGGCCAGGGTGCTACTGCATCGAGCGCAACGACAGCCCGGGCCATGGCTCGTTTGAGCGGCGCCAGCTCCCCCGCGGGAACGTGGTTCTTGACTCGAGCAGCGAAAACCAGTCGCACCTGTCAGCTTCTCCTCTTGATCGTGGGCCGGGTCAGCCGGCGATGATGGTGACCAGCCGGTGGGCGACTCGCGCGGCGTCGAATCGCTCGCGGGCAACGTCGCTGTATGCCGTCGGGTCGAGTCGCGTGGTCAGCAACCGCTCCGCCAACGCGTCCACCGAGGGGCTGATCCAGTCCTTCGGGTAGATGTACTCGGCGCCGTCCCACGCCAGCAGGGCGGGAAGAGCTCCGGAGGCGGCGCCGTCGGCGATGGTGAGGTGGAAGGACTCGAAGTCGCTGACCGAGAGTGCAACGCCGATGGACCGGTACCACTCGGGCATGTCGTCGCCATGGCCGTCGAAGCACCACAGCTCCCGGGTGCGCGGCGTTGATGGCGCTCGATGCGCGCGAACTGCTCGTCGTAGTAGCCCATCTCCTCAGGGCGCTGGCTCATCCATGGGTAGTCCGCGGGGGTCTTGCCCTTGATCCGCAGGCGATAGCGCGCGTCGTGTCTCGAGCAGCCGCTCGAGCACGTCGAGAGCCAGGTCGAGACGCTTGCGCTGCGGGACGATCCCGACCAGCCCGAGGGTGAGTGCGCGCATCGGCCTCCTTGGGCAGGTCGAGCGCGTCGACGTCCACCGATGTTGGCGATGACGATGGCACTTCTCGGGTGGAACCCCGTGGCTGTGCACGGCTGCTTCCTTGATGAGCTCCCCGACGAAGACGTAGGCGTCGACCGCCGAGTGCCGGGTCTGCGCGAGGTAGGGCCGGGACAGCTCTTGCAGGTGGACCCGCACGATGAGTCGTTGGTGCGGCGCCGACGCGCTCGGAGTACCAGACGGCGTTGCCGAGGCCCCACTCGCAGAAGACGATGTCGGCCCGGCTGAGCAGCTCGGACGACACCGCCTCGTCGTGCGCGGTGTGCGACTGCCAGTGGTCTTGGAGCACCTGGGCGCCAGCGTCCTCGAGCGCGGCTGATGAGCCGGCCGGCGAACTTGAGGTCGTGGCCGGCGACGAGCACGGTCCGGCCGCTGACGGACTGCGTCTGGAAGGCTCGCCCCGGCTCGGCCTCGAGAGAGGCTCCGACGCGACTGGGACGAGCAGCTCGACTCCCCGCAGGCCCCTGACCCGCAGGGCTGCGTCGAGATCGGCCGACCGGCCCAGGACGTCCCGAGCGACCAGTCCGTCGGTGGTGTCGAAGCCGTCGGTCGGGGACGCGAGCGGTCGGCCGGGTGCGAGATCGGGGTCAGCTCACCGTCGTCATCCGGTCGAACGGCCCGAAGTCCTGGCTGAGCAGAAGGTCCTCGAAGTGCGTCCTGGGGACCACACGGTCCAGCTGACCGACGAAGTCGGCGGACGTCTCAGCCAGCTCTCCCTCCGGCCCCTGCCGGACGAGGACGCCTCGCTCGCGCAGGGCGTCGAGCGAGTCGTCGTCCAGGCCCTCACACCACACCTCGGTCGGGAGCACGGACTGGCGCGCGAGCGACTCGACGACCGCGCGGTCGTCGGTGCGCAGCTGCGACGGCATACGTCGGCAGGTGCTCAGCGGCGACGGGGATCCCGGCCGTGCGAGCGACGATGGTGAGCGCCGTGCCCACCGTGTGCGCCCTCAGCACGGCCCGCATCTGCAGCCAGGCCTCGCGCAGCCGCTCCTGCGGGTCGGTCGCCCAGGCCCGGACGAGGGCCCGCCACACGGACGGGTCGCCACTCGTCGGGATGGCGGTGCCGAAGGTCTCGTCGATGCCCCGGCCGGGTCCGGACAGCACGACGCCCACCGCAGGCGGCCACCTCGACGACGCGGCGCGAGAACATCGAGGGCGAGCCGGCGACGGAGTTGACGTTGAGGTTGGCGAGGTGGGCCTTGTAGGAGTCGATCACCTCGTCGTAGGGCAGGGAGCCTCGCACGACGCTCCGGAAGGCGTCCGGGAAGTGGTAGGGCGAGTCGGGGACCATCGCCTGCCGGTCGTAGATGGCCAGCCCGAAGGGGCGGACCGTCTCGAGCAGCCGGGACAGCTCCTTCGACCGCTTCGCGTAGCGCTCCCCGTAGAAGGTGCCGGCGTAGGCGACGCTCGGCTCGAAGGGTCGCTTGCCGGGGAGCGGGTTGTGGATCCGTGGGCTGCGCGTAGAAGGGCAGCGAGGACGCCGACTTGACCCGTCCCGACGCCCGCCGCGAGGTAGGGCACGACCCGGTTGCCGTCCGTCGTGAAGACGTGGTCGCACAGCGAGGCGGTGCGCACGAACCGCTCGAAGTGGATCGGGTCCTCCTTGTTCCAGAAGACCGTGGGGATGCCTCGCTCGCGGGCGAGCCGCGAGCACGTCCGGCGATGTCGGCGTGCTCCTCCGGCGAGTAGTAGCCGACGCCGCGGTGCCACTGCCCGCCGTTGCCCTTCCACGCCGACTCGATGAAGACCAGGTCGAGGCCGGACTCGACGTCGGCCCGCCAGCGGTCGCGGTCGAGCGGGACCACCTGCACGGACGCGGCGAGCGTCTCGGTCGTGAACTCGTCAGCCACGAGACCGACGCGGAGGGCTGGAGAGGGGACGACCGCCTCGCGCGCGGCGGCAGCGTCCCGGTTGACCTTCGCTGCCGCGGCGTGCGCGGAGCGCATCCCGGCGGCGAGGTCTGACCACGTCCGCTCCTCGAGGCACCACAGCCGCCCGGTGCGACCGAGGTCGGTGCGGAGGTCCGGGCTGCTCGATGAGGCGCCGCAGGACGGACGCGAGGCCCTCCGCGTCACCGGCGGGGAAGAGCAGCGCGCGCTCCTCGATCCGGCGCCGGCGATGTCCCGGTGGCGGCGCCACGTCGGAGAGGACAACCGCCTTGCCACTGCTGAGAGCCTCCAGCGGCTTGAGCGGGGACACCATCTCGGTGACGGGCAGCGAGAGTCGGGGGCAGGGCATGATGTCGAGCGTGCTCAGCAGTCGCGGCATCTCGGCCCCGGGGACGCGGCCGAGGAAGCGGACGACGGCTCGAGGCCGAGCTCGGCGACCTGGTCCTTGAGACCCGGCTCCGCGTTGCCCGAGCCGGCGAGCACCACCTGGAAGTCGACGCCGGCGTCGCGCAGGATGGCCGAGGCGTCGAGCAGCAGGCCCAGCCCCTCGTAGGGCACCATGCTGCCGGCGAAGCCGATGACCGGCACGTCCGTGCGGATCTTGTGACGGGCGGCATACGCCTCGTCCTTCGGCAGGGGTAGGAACTCGTGCGGGTCGACGGCGTTGGGCGCCAGCGTGATCCGCTCAGGGTCCACGCCCCGGCGGACCAGCTCGTCGCGGGTCTGGGCCGTGATCGCGAGCACGCCGTCCGCCTCGGTCGCCACGAGGGTCTCGAGCTGGACCTGCTGGCGGTAGCGGTCCGTCGGACTCCCACCCCGGCTTGTCCGAGGCCTCGGTGATCTCCCAGAGCCCGCGCACCTCGTAGACGAAGGGAAGGCCCAGCCGGCGAGCGGCGATCAGGCCGGCCAGCCCGATCTGGTAGTTGGAGGCGGCGTGGATGACGCTCGGCCGCGTCAGGCGCGCCTCCCTGACGAAGGCGTCGGCGCACTCGAGCACGTAGTGGTCGGTCGGGAGGCTCCCGAGCTTGTGACCGGGAAGGTGGACGTAGTCGACACCGTCGAGGGAGACCACGTGGCGCACCGACGAGGGGTGCTTCACATCCGTCTTCGTGTCCCACGGGTAGCCGGAACGGCCGACGACCACGACGTCGCTCCCGGACTGCTTGAGTCCCGCCGCCACGCCGCGGGTGCGGACCGAGTAGCCGTTGGTGTTGAACGCCGGGGTCGAGTAGGCGCAGTACATGACCCGGCCACGCTCGGGACGGTAGGCCGGCCCGCTCCCCCGGGCGGGGAGGCTGATCCCCTCGTTGAGGAGGCGGTCGGCGCCGAGGATGCGCTTGGCCAGCTCGGCACCTCGTGCATCGAGCGCCGTCGGCGACGGCCGGGTGGGCGCGCAGCAGGGCGGCCGGGAGGGTCACGAGGCCCTGCTGGTACCAGGCCCGGCTGAGGACGTGGCCCAAGCGCTCGGGGGTCTGCTCCTGCTCGAAGCGCTCGAGCAGCTCGTCGAACGAGTAGTCGCTCAGGCGTCGAACGGCCGGCGGCGCCGACGTCGGTGCTGGTGAGTCCGACCCGGGTTCACCTGCCGGGGGACGACGATCGTCGAGGCATCACCGGGGGCCCCGGTGAGCGCGAGCGGCCCACCGGCGCCGACCCGGGACGCCGCACGAGCGAGGCGGGGCGGGTCAGCACCCGTCCGATGCGGTAGGCCTGTGACCCGCGGACCCGCTTGAGGTCCGCCTTGAGGCGGGTGGACTCCGAGCGGTAGGCCTCGAGGGCGCCGTGTGCGCTGCCCAGCCGGCGCGTCAGGTCCGCGACCTCGGCCTGGAGGCGGCGCAGCTCCTTGGCCTGCTTCTCCGCCTCAGCGAGCTTCTTGCGCGAGATCGCGTCGCGGGCGCGGAGGCCCTCATAACGCCTTCTGAGTCCCTCTGGGTCCGCGACAAAGTCTGCGAGCAGCCGCTGCTCGAGTTCGCCCTGGTCACGCCGTTCGTCGTCGTACAACACCATCACCTAATCATTACGCGTTAGACCGATCTGGACGAATGCCGCAGGTGGTCAGCGCCACACGCCACGGGTGTCGATGATGGACTTCTCGTTGAGCATGGCCCGGTCGGCGTTCTTGAACTCCTTGTGGTCGACCAGGAGCACGACGATGTCGGCCTTCGCGACGGCCGGCTTGAAGTCGCAGAGCTCGACGTTGTCGAAGCCGGCGAGCACCGACGGCAGATCGTCGACGTTCGGCTCGACCACGAGCATCGTCGCCTCGGGGTGTCGCTCCGCCAGCTTGCGAGCGATGTCGAGGGCCGGCGACTCCCGCAGGTCGTCGATGTCCGGCTTGAAGGCGAGCCCGAGGACTGCGAGCACCGGAGCCTTGAAGCGGTCGGCCCGCTCCTTGACCTTGGCGAGCACGACCTCCGGCTTGTGGTCGTTGACCTCCCGGGCCGTGCGGATGAGGCGGGCCTCCTCGGGCGCGGCACTGACGATGAACCAGGGGTCGACCGCGATGCAGTGGCCACCGACGCCCGGTCCCGGCTGGAGGATGTTGACCCGAGGGTGCTTGTTGGCCAGCTCGATGAGCTCGAAGACATCGATGCCCAACCGGTCCGCGATCATGGACAGCTCGTTGGCGAAAGCGATGTTGACGTCACGGAAGGAGTTCTCCGTCAGCTTGGCCATCTCGGCCGTCGTCGCGTCCGTGAGGTGGAGCTCGGCGTCGCAGAAGATCTGGTAGAGGTCCCGCGCCCGTTCGGCGGCAGCACGGGTGAGCCCGCCGATGATGCGGTCGTTGGTGACGAGCTCGATCATCACGCGACCTGGGAGCACACGCTCGGGGCAGTGGGCGAACTGGACGATCGGTCGGTCCCCGGTGCCGTCGAGCGAGAGATCGGGGCGCGCGTCGAGCACCCGCTGCGCCATGTGCTCCGTCGCCCCGGGCGGCGAGGTCGACTCGAGGATGATCAGCTCACCCCCCTCGAGCTGGGGGATGATCGCGTCGGTCGCCGCCTCGATGTAGCTGAGGTCGGCCTCGTAGCCGTCCTTGAACGGCGTCGGGACCGCGACGATGTAGGTGCTCGCCTTCGGCATCGTCTTCTGCGCCGACAGCATCCCCTGGCTGACCGCCCCGGCCACGTGCGTCGCGAGGTCCGGCTCGACGAACGGGACCTCGCCGCGGTTCACGGCGTCCACGTGGCGGTCGCTCACGTCCACTCCGATGACCTTGACGCCGTTCGTGGCCAGGATCGCCGCCGTGGGCAGGCCGATGTAGCCCAGCCCGATCACGGCCACTGTCTGCCGATCAACCACAACGTCTACCTTTCCTGTAACCCGTAAATTCCTGAGACTCGCAGGCAACCCGCCATTCGAACCTACCGGACAGGGCGTGCACGCTCCCACCCGACGCGACCTGCTTCCCGGTCCTGCCGGCTCGAGACACCGATCGTTGGCGCTCCTCGCGGTTCCGCCAGCATCAACCAATCAGTGACAGCCACTCGTCGACCACGCTCACCGAGTCGAAGCGGCGGGCGGCCTTCCGCATCTCGATGCTCAGCGAGTCGAATCCGTCTCCGAGCGCAGTGGCGGCGACGAAGTGAGCGGCTCCACCGGTGTTGGGCACCAGCACCTCTCGCGGGAAGATCCCTTCCGCGCCCTCGCGCGGCCAAACCACTGGAACGGCCCCAGACGCCATCCCCTCAATCGGGGCGAGATGAAAGGATTCTCGATCGCTCGGTGAGAGGATCCATCCGATCCCCCTGAACCAGTTTCCAACGTCCTTGCCATGCTCCTCGAAGGACACCCGTGCAGCGAGGTCGGGCGCACTCCGCAGTTTGTGGAAGATCGATTCGTACAGAACGCGCTCGGTGGGATCTGACCAGATCCACCCGGTGTCCAAGGGCGAGGCTCCCTTAACTGACAACTCAAACCGTTCGTCCTGCTGCAACAGTTGCTCCAAGAGGGCAACCGCGCGATCCACCCGCTTCAGGGAAGGCGACCACCCCAACAACCCCAATGTGTAGCGTGATCCAGCCAATTTGGATCGCGACAATTGATGGCAGTCGACCGCATTGGGTATCACCCGCGTCCTGGCAGGGTCCAACCCCCACTTCGCGCAGCCCTCGGCCCGGGAATGTTCCGACACAAAGACGACGCAGTTGACCCGCGTGAAGTCGATGCCGTCGGCCCACGGGCCATGCAGCTCATAACCGTGGACGCGGACGATGAGCCGCTGACGCTCTGAGACGGTTGAGGAGAACCATTCCGCTGCTCCGGACGCGAAGTCCACCCAGATCACGTCTGCCTCCTCCAGGAGGGCCCGTGACCGTTCCAGCACTCCGGCGTGCTGTGTGGGCCAATGGTCGACGTCGACCTGGAGGTCGTCCCGCCGAACCAACTGACGAAGGATCGGCTCGCAGAACTTCAGGTCGTGGCTGGCCAAGAGGACGCGGCGTACCGTATCCGGGGCCCCTGAGCGGCCCCGGATACGGCCATACCTCGCGATTGGCCCACCAGTCGTCGGCGGGTCTGACTCCACGACGGGATCATCAGCCTCGAGGGCTCCAAGCCTCTGAACAGCGACGATTCCATTCATGGCAGACGGAAGGCGGAGCTGGAGTTCGTCACGATCCGCGCTCGTGGGCACCAGATAGTTGACTCCCCGCTGCCCCAGGCCATCCAGCACGGTCCACTCGGCGACGGACCACGCGCTCCAGACCCGCGGCGTGGCCACCATCCAGGCGAGGCCGCGGGTGGCGTCGTGGGCGACGAGGTAGTTGAAGAAGTCAATGTCTGACGTGAGGACGGCGGCCAGGGGCCAGGTTTCGTCGAAGCGCAGACACCGCCATACGCGCCTGCCGTAGGTCTCCAACCCCATCGGGGAGTCCGGCGCAACATGGACGCGCAGGGCTCCCCCCGCGACCCCGGATGTGTACTCGACCTCAACCGTTCCCAGACTCCACACCGACGTCGCGGGATCCGGGGTAGTGCTTTCCGGGCTCGGGGCGAGCAGCCCATTTCCGTTGAAAAGGATGGACCTCTGCGCGGCGAGGGCGTTGGCTAGCTGGAGCCCGACCGGCACCTCCGAGCCATCACCAGTGAGGTGCCTCCAGACGCGGCGGTCCGTCCGCACGGCTCCCGCCGACAAGGCCCAGAGCCGGCTCGGGATCACCCAGCCGCGACCCAACAGGAAATCGTGCAGGCTTGCCGGGGCGATCACCAGCGCGGCGGCCGCAAAGATCTTCGCACTTTGCGCTTCGCGGTCCGTCCGGACAAAGTCGGCAGCGTCAGCTTCGGAAATGCAGAGGACCAGGCGTCCGTAATATCGTGCATTGCCAGAAAGTGCCCTGCTCAGCACCCAACCCCGGCAGAAGATTCCGTCGGCCCCGACGTCGCCGCCGATCACTGCCGCCTTCCAGGCCAGCTGTCTCGGATTATCGATGGCGTTGCCCACGCCCACGAAGTTAGGGCCACCTGGGGCTGCCCGAATCACCTCTCCGTCATCGGCCACCGAGCCGTCGACAAGCCGCGTGACTTTCGCCTGCTGCGCCTGCAGCATCTCGACGATGCCATCGTCGTAGGGATCATCCTCGTGCCCGGCAGGTCCTTCGGCCACGTACACGTAATGCATCACTGGCCGCCACCCCGTGTGACCTCGACCGTGAGGGACTGAAGTAACTCGAGCAGCGGGTGCGGGTACTCGACTGCGGCCAGAAGAGCCTCAGTTCGCAGGTTGGGGAGGAACTGACCATACGGCAGGCGCAGGGGGGTCTTCGACCCACGATCCGCGATGACGTAGAGGGGAAGGCTCCGGCGCCGAGCCGCGTCCACGATGGCTGTCAGAGGGCGGCCCGGGGAGCCGTCCGAGTCGATGCAGGCAGTCCACCGCGACTCACGCAGGAAGCTCTCCTCGATCACGACACAGGTGGGCCGGAGATGATCCATGGTGGCGATCGGCCGCCCAATCCCCAGCCGGGCGCATAGGAACCGCGACCCGATCAGCTCGATGGTGCCACCACTGGCAATGGCACCGACGCGTATGAACGGGTCCGCGTCCGGGGGACCGGTAAACCGCACGCCCAGGAGGTCGAGGAGTCCGGCCTCTCCAGGCACGGGGGGGAGATCACCGGTCGGGTTGGGGACAACTTCAGCCCCTCGAGCCCTGGTGGCACTCATTCCTTCACCTTGGTCTCTCTTGCCCTGACGGCGAGTGCGAGCGGGGTCACTTCAGGCGCCGGTTGAGCGCGTTGAACTGGTTGCGTTGCAGGACGGCGCCGCGGGCCAGCCGCCCGGTGATCTCGCTGAGATGGTCCACCCTTGTGTAGTTCACCGGATAGTCAAACCCGCTCGGCATGAAGAGGTAAGTGGGCGAGACGTTGAAGCAATCTGCCATGGCGTATTCGAGCGGAGCAAGCCTTTCCTGAACGGCGTGCAGTCGAGCGTCGTCAAGACACTCGACGAGGACTGCGGGGCGGTGCTCCGCGAGAGTGGCGCGGGCCCCGTCCAGAACCTGGTCCTCCATCCCCTCCACGTCGATCTTGATCAGTCGAACGCGGTGCCGAGCCACCTCGGGAACCTCATCCAACGGCCGGACCACGACCGGCCCCCCGGCTTCGAGAACCAGCCTCGTCTGGCCGGTGTTTGCACGGTCCACCACCGGGGTCGCGGCAGCCCCAGACTCACTGCCCAGCCCGTATCGACGCACGAAGACGCTGGCTTCGAGGTGGTTGAGGGCCACGTTGTTTCGCAGCACTCCGAAGATCAGGAGGGAGGGTTCGATGGCGAGGACCTTGGCCTTGCACGCGCCACCCCAGAAGAGTGAATGGTTTCCAATGTTGGCTCCGGCGTCGACGATGAAGTCCCCCGGTCGGATGAGCTTGTGGGTGGCCAACAAGAGCTCCGACTCGTAGAACGCGTGGGTCGCGTCGATCGTCTGGAAGATGTGGTCCGAAGAATCAATCCCTTCTATCACGAACTCAGCGCCGAGTGCCTCCGCACGTGTCTGCGGGTGGCGACCCTCGTAGCGCTCCACGTCACTCGACACCGACAATCCCTCCCGAAATCTCGGAGGCCGCGAACGTGTAGAACTCTTTCGTGTAGTGATAGGGGGCAATTCCCCCCTGGTGCTCGATCGTGGTCAAGCACAAGTCGATCGGCACCTCCAGGATCGCGATCGATCGCGACGCGGCTGCCTCGCTGTAAAGCCGGGTGAGGTCGTTGACCCGGGCGGGATCGAGCGTGCTTTCGCCGAAGGGAAACCGCAGACCCTCGATGCTCTCGGTCGCCCACTCATGTTTGAGCAAGAGCACCTTCGCCCGCAGACCGATGCCGCCGAGGAAGTCGAGGAAACGGTCCAAAGCCTCCTGCCACAACTCAAAGTGCTCGCTGGAGCCAAACTCGATCAGCTCCCCCGGCGTGCCGACCCGGTCCAGCAGGTTCGATCGCACCAACTCAAGGGAGTTCGTGACGATCGCGCCGTCAGGGAACCTGATGACTCCATTTCGTTCGTCGACGAGATCCATGAGAAGCACATCGACGTCGTCACGCCGCTCATTCAAGGCGCTCGACAGAGTCGCGCGCAGATCGCCCTCTACTGCCCCGCGTTGGAACGCCGAGTCCAAGTTGTCGGCCACCAGCATCGTCCAACTGTGACGCTTCGCCCCGAAGGCGCTGACCAGGCTTTGTCTGGCGACGTAACCCACCATCTCGAGGTGCCACGGCTCGAAGAACTCAGCGGTGTCTCTGGAGACGCAACTGCCGTAGATGAACACCTGCTTCCTGTCAGACCCCATCGGTGTCGGCCTCCTCAATCCCTTGCGCCACGATGCGGCGCAACCTGCCCAGGTAAGCGGATGTCGAGAACCGACTCCGCGCTACCTCGAGCGCTGCCGCGCTCTGGGCCGAGAAGGCCTCTCCATCGCTCCACAGGGAAAGGACCAGCTCTCTGACCTCCGACGGAGAGGCGTAGCGAGCGCCTGAGCCAAACAACGGCTCCATGTACGGCGGCAGGATCACGACGCACCCGGTCGCCATGGCCTCAAGGGTGGCCATGCCGAAAGACTCGACGAGCTTGGAGGAGTGCATGTACACCCAGAAGTCAACACCTTGCACAAACTCCAGGGGCTCGATGGTCCCGAACGGGTGCACCGTGACACCGTGCTCCTCCAGCCTGATGAGGGACTGGATCGAGTCGGCGCCACCGAGCACCTGCGTGTCGAACTCGCCGCCCCCGATGTAGGTGGCGCTGACATCTTCCCTCGTGTCAGGCCACTTGAGACGGTGGTCTCGGGAATGCCTGCCGACTACTGGCCGCCCCGTGCGCACGGTTCTGGGATGCGTGCCGATGGCGTCATCGCTGATGAATCCCGGCCAGTCGTAGATGGCCAGCGGGGTCTCCGGCGCCAAAGCGTGGAGCAGGGCGCGGGTGTGTGGCGATTCCGGAGCCACCTCCACGGGGGCGCCGAACGCAGCCAAGGCACTCTGCGCGCAGTGGGTAATGTCGTAGCACGCGTCGGTGCCGTTGACGCTCATCGGTGCCGTGTTGGCAACGAGGACAGTACGATCCGATCTCACGGCAGACCGCAGGTTGTCGGCATACTCGAGCACAGTCGGGTTCCGCACTACCAACACGGAGGTCTGCATCTCGTCCTCCATGGCCATGACCGGCACATCGAGCTCCGAGATCGTCTCGGCTATCTCCCGGTTGAACGGACGGGGCGCGCGGAGGACCGGTGAACTCAAGTGCAGCACCCCCACCCGAAGTCCTGCGTCCTTTGCCGCCCGGACCTCTGCATTCGTCAGCGAGGAGTTGCCGCCGGGAAACCGGAAATCGGTGCAGTAGACGACGTCGAACTTGCCCAGGTCGGGCCTCCGCTGTCCTGAGAGGAAGTTCTGGGGCACTGGAAAGGGCCGGCGAACAGATGAGAAGTCAGGTGGAGACCCCGCCGCGCCGTCATCGCCCGCCTTGAGCCGAAGGTGCCAGTTCTGGTAGAGCAATCCGTAGGTCTGACGCCCGAAGTCAAGAGCCCCCTTCCGGATCTCACCAGACGTCAGGGATCCACTCCGTGCCCTCATGAACGACAGCGGCGGCGAGGTCACCGCGGCGACGCGCTTACCGGTCGCCGCGAAGACTCGGTCGTGAAACTCCGCGTCCGCAGCGCGATTCAGGTCGTCCCACATGCCCAGACGGAGCACGTCTGCGGTCCTGATCATCATCGATGAGTAGTTCCGCTGGTTGAACTCGGGGTTGTCGTTGATGCGTAGGAAAAGCCCGTCCTGGTCAATGCGAGTCTGATACGACATGTTTGCAATGACATCCGGATCTTGGAGCAGATGATTGACCTGCCACTCAATCTTCTGCGGATGCGACCAGTCGTCGTCATCGTGAACGGTGGCGAACTCTCCACGAGCGAGCGAGAAGGCCTTCAGACGCGCCCGGTAGGCGCCCTGATTGCTGTCCAGCCGGGTGAGTGTGAGTCTCCGATCGTCCGGGGCGTTGCGGCGCAGATAGTCCCACTCCTCCTCGCGGCTGTGATCGTCCACAACGATGAGCTCGAGATTGCGCCAACTCTGCGACAAGACACTTCGAATAGCCGTCAGAATGTGGGCCGATCCGTTATGGGTAGGCATCATGACCGTGACCATTGGCCCCTCGGTAACCGCAGGGGCCTCCGCGCCAAGCCGTGCGAGCAGGTCTCCCGCACCCGGCGCGAGAGTGACTGAGGCCAAGTTTGCGGCCTCCAGCTCCGAATTCAGGCTCCCCAGCCACGCCTCGGATGGGCCATCTGTGCGCATGATGTGATTAGCCACGTGAAGAGCCCGCTGAACCGGATGCTTTCTGACGAAGTCGGTCTCATCCCACAACGACAGCATTTCCGCGTGGTCGCCATTCTGGTCGAGCAGATCACTGAACACGAGGAGTGCCCGCTGATCGAGCGAGGAGAAGCCCCACAGCGTCACTGCCAGTCGGTAGAGATCAGCGGCATCTACCGGATCCTGAGGCAGCAGGGCCTGATCGGCGACCACCCTCGCCAGACTGAGCAGCGAACGCGGCACCCACGTCCGGAAGGCACGAGCGTGATGCGCGTCGATCAGGCCGGCACGACACGCCCGAGCGATGGCGAGTACCCCGGCATAATCCAGCAGCAGGTTGCTCGTGCTGCGCGATATTGCATCTCGCGCACGCAGACTAGCGTTCTTCAGGGCGATCTGCTCCATCACCCGGACGTCCTTGTGGTGCTGACTGCCGTAGAAGAAGTCAGGGCCGAGCCCGACGTTGACGGTCATGCGCTGTGCGGCGGCGCCGGTGACTTGGGCCCGCCTCACCTGATTTGACATGAAATCCGTGACCACCTGCGCCTCGGGCTTGACCGGCTTCGACGCGGGCGGGGCGACCACCGGACTCGCCGCCGAGACACCCTGATCCCGCCTGATTGTGCTCTCAGCGCGTTTCAGTCTGTCAGTCAGCTCGGCGATCTGCGCCTCGTGACTCATCTGCGAGTTCAGCAGGCGGACGCGCGCGTCCTGCGCACCGCCACGCGCTTCGCACAGCTCAGCGGTGAGCGTACGGATCTCGTTCTCGAGTAGATCCTTCGCGGACATAGCTGATCCCACCCTCGCGTTCTCGGTAGCTGGGCGACCATGCGAGAGGCCCCAGCGAAAGTTGAAACTACCCCATTCCAGGTCAGCTCAACGAAACCATGCTCCGTCGGCGCCCTCCGGGGCCCGGGGTGCACGTTCGATGCCCGCGAGTGTCCATGGCCATGAGAAAGTCCCCATTGGTGGCCAGGTGAGGTCCCCGCTGGTGGCCAAGTAGAAGTCCCCACCCCTTGCTCGAGGAGTCGTGTCGATCCGGAGCGTGAGCCCCTGAGCGGTGGACGGTGGCGGTGTCTAAGCCTCGATCCACCGATGGGCTGGTGGAGGGCGTCCTGATCGGGCTCGTGGGCTGACGCTCGGGTGACGGCATAGGTGATCGCCCGGCCTCGCTGTCGGGGTGTTCCACGGTGGACGTAGTCGTGCCGTCGCCGGCGGGGTGGTCAGGTCCGTGCGGCCGCGGCTGGTGGCCCGCAGCCGAGCGTGAACAGCTGGGTCCACGCGGTCTCCCAGGTCCAGGCCTCCGGCAGGTGCAAGGTGATCCGGCGGGCGGAGGATGCGATCCGGGCCGGGACGGTGATCAGCGTGCGGCGGATCGTCGCGGTCGTGGACGTGGTCACGGCAGGCTCCCCGGTCAGCGTGGCCGCCGCGCGGGTGAGGTTGAACGCGATCACGGCCAGCACGAGCCAGGCGGCGTTCGCGGTGAACTTCCCCGACGGGAGGTGCGCGAGGGCGGAGCTCTTCAGGTCGGCGTGTACCTGTTCGATGATCGCGTGGTGCCGGTGGGTCTTGTCGGCGGCGACGGTGTCGAGCATGTCCGGGTCGGTGGTGGTGAAGAACGCGTGGAAGCGCCACACGTCGAACAGGGCGTCTTGCCCGGCGGCCTGGTTCCGTTCGGCGTTGAGGTCGGGGATGCGGCGCACGACGAGCCGGCCCGGGACCTGGTGCGCGGTCTTCTGCGCGGCGAACGCGGTGAACGGGATCTCGGCGACCTCGGCCCGGGAGATCCACTCCCCGGTGGTCTCGTCGCGGATCGCGTCGGTGTACTCGATCGTGGTCCACGCATCGTCGTCGATGCCGGCGATCGCGGCCTTGGTCGTGGCAGTGAGCCGGGCGGTGACGGACACGTCGGCGCCGCCGGTCAGGGCGGCTCGGACGGCGGGGCCACCGAAGTACGCGGAGTCCATCCGGACCAGGACCGCCTGGTCCTTCCCGAGCAGGCGTCGGGCTTGTGTGACGGCGTCGCCGATCAGCCGGGCCGCTCCGCGTGGGGACCCGCAGGACCCCTTGCGGAGCCGCTGAGCGACGATGACGGGCGCCCGCCCGGTGGTGGTGAGGGTGGCCAGGACCGCGTTGAGCCCGCGGACCTTGGAGTAGCCGAACCCGGCTCCCTGTTTCTGGTGGCCGTGGACCTCGATGATCGTGTCGTCGACATCGACCAACGCGTACCCGCCAGTCGGCTCGAGGGCGGCGGTGTTCCTCTGAGGCTCGTCTTGAGAGTCGAGGACCTCTGCTCGGCGACCGGGCCACAGCGGCGTGCGGCAAGCCGACCACGAACCGGGCCGCGCCCGCCTCGAGTTTGCGGACGTACCCGAAGGTGAACGCGCGCAGGAACGACCCGAGCGTGGAGGGCGCGTAGGCGGCGGTGAAGACCTTGTTCATCCCGCCGTGGCGCAGCACCGCCATGTCATCGATGCTGTCCGCGCCGGCGAGCATCCCACCCACGATCGAGGCGACCTTCAAGCCCGCGTTCGCGCCCTTGTCCGTGGCCACCGTCAGCCGCTCATCGGTCAGCGTGCGTAGGCCGGCGGCGTCGGCCAGCGCCATCACCGGAACGAGTCCGGCGGACGACACGAGGTTCGGGTCATCGAAGACCGCGGAGGTCCGGGTCAGGGTGTGAGAGAGTTTCACCTACGAGATGCCCCTTGCGTGCGGCGCGGGTTGTTGCCTGAAGAACTCCAATTCTGCTGCAGCACAGGGGCATTCTCATGTTCCGACGCGCCAGATCACCTCACGGCGACCTGTCCATCGGTGGATCGAGGCTTACGGACCCCGTGATCGCCGCCCTTGGCCTGGCCTTTAGCCCGACATCGACGACTTGCGCGAATCGCGGCACTGGAGATCGCCGAGCAGCTAGCCCAGCGCCCCCGTCCTCGCGCGTGCTGGCCGTCAAGCCCGACATCGAGGAGCTGCCCCCTTCGCTGGCGGCTCCCAACAACGTCGAGCTCGTCTCGACGGACGACGGGATCGCGGCCGCGGACATCGTGGTGCTGCTCGTCGACCATCGCGAGTTCAAGCACGTCGACCGCAGGAGGCTCGCCGAGAAGACCGTGATCGACACCCGCGGTCTCTGGCGCTGACAGCACCGACGTCCTGTCAGGACGTGCCACTCCGCGTTAGGTGCCCCAGACGCCCCTTTTGGCGCTTCCATTCTCAGAGCCGGTACTACACCCGATGATCCGTCTCGATGATCGCCAATGCATGGTTGGCAGCACAACGACACTAGGGTGCCCAGGTGCTCGACTTCATGCTTTATCTGGGACCGTTCATGTGTCGGCGACGTCAAGCCTCCGAGCCGCGTTCGCAGGGAGGTTGCGCTGCCCAGGCTGAGTGCGGAGCCGTCTTCCGACTTGTACTCACGTGACAGCTCGATTTCGGTGCTGGTGTGGGGGAGTGACCTCCCACCCATAAGGCCTCAGGACCGCCTGGAGCGGGACGATGTAGGCCTGCGCTTCTTCCTCGGCTGGATGATCGACCCGGTCAGCGGGAAGGCCGTCGAGAGGGTCCCCGAGACAACCTTGGATCCGGACTCCCGGGCAAATGGCGAGTACGCCGCACTCAAGGCCACGTCCGATGGGGACGTTGCGGTATGGCGGAACATGATGGCGTCCGTCCAGATCTATTACAGCGACGCGCCGGACCGCTTCGTGGCGTCGACCCGGGCATCAATTGCTTGCTATGGCAGGACGTTGTCGACCCGATTCGACCTAGACCCAGACTTTGCCCGCTCAGCCCTGAGCGCGTCGATCGCACTCAACGACCACAGCATGTTTCAGGGAGTCGAGTCGCTCCCTCAAGCGTCCACCATCTACCGGCCGCCCGATCGCCGACCAGTCATCCATCGCGAAGAGGAGCAGCCTCTATACGACGAGGAGATGCGACGCCTGTACGCCAACAACCGCGACACCTACTGGGACAACGCGTTCGAGAGCATCACTGCCCTAACCCGCGCCTCGGACAGCGGCAACCTTCCTATCACGGTGCCGCTGTCCCGAGGGCAGAGCCGTCTGCTCCTAGGCCTGATCACCGCCTCTGGGCGCGCCGACCGGATCGAGAGCGTCCTCACCTGGGGGCCCCCGGGGAGTCCGGACATCCGCTCCGCGAAGGCAGTGGCCGGGGCCCTCGGGCTCGGCGATAAGCATGAGTTCCGCCTGAGCGCCTTTCCCGCCCCGAAGGTGATGCGACGCGCCAAGTTCCTCCAGCACGACTTCGTCTCCGAGGGTGAGATGAGCCCTCAGCTCTTTACGGGAAAGGTTCCTCCGCGGTCGAATATCCAGTTGCATGGTCAAGAGGGCCGCCTTCGCAACATCGCCGGCAAGCGGCATTTCGAGACGTCGCAAGAGTTGCCTCAATGGTTCAGAATCCATTGAGCAACTGGCACACCTGCGGCATCCTCACCGATGAGGCACGCCAGAAAAACGAAGACGAGTTTCTCAGCTATTTTGGCCACCAGTTGCGCATCGTCGATGACATCGGGCAGATACCGAGCAAGCACCGCAGCGAGCATCGATCTGGCGATGGATGGCGCGCACTTGGCGTGTACCACGCGTCGTCCTACGCGCCGTACCGGCTTGCCGCGACACAACGCTGAGGGTCGCGTTGAACGCGCGGCCCCGCTCGCGGTGGCTCGCAGAATTCCACTACAAGATGTTGCGACGCTCCGACCGCCACTCTTGGAGATTCCATTCGCTGACCAGACGTGGGATCCCGAGCTCGAGTCCTGCACTGCCGTGAAGCCTCCTGTCGTCGAGCCCTTCGTGTGGGATGGCGAGGTGCCCGTCATGAACAGACGTCCGATCGCCGCAGCCCTCCGATGGTGCTTCGACGACCTTCGGACGACCGTCGTCAGTCGACGTCCGGAGGTGTTTGAAGGTGTCATCGACCTGGAGAAGTTGGCGGCATTTGAAACTGCGGAGATGAAGCCGGGTCACGTGCAGCCGCTGCTACATCTGATCACGTTCCTCGCAGCAGACGCCGTGTCATCATTCTCCGAGCTTGACACAGTGGCTGATCACGTCGGTTCGTTCCAGGTCCCTGACATTGACGCAGAGGGGGAAGAATAGGCGGTTTGGGCGAATGGGAATGTCCACTAGCGCCGACCTGCCGAGGTGCCTGGTCGTCGCTGACACGGTGGTGCTGACGGGGACAAGCCTCCTGCCCAGGCCCGACCCGTCGGCTGCCGACCATACAGAAACGCCCTAAGAGATCGCGCGGATAGGTCACGGACGTCTGGTGGGTCGGGCGGCCCAGCGGTGGGCGGTCCAAGCAATGCGGATCAGTCGCCTGGTGATGATCACGGCGTTGGCCAGAGCGATGAAGGCGTTGATGAAGCGGGCTCGCCGTTCGGTGCAGATTCCGAGCTTCTTGAAGCCGCGGTTGTGCCAGGAGTTGGTCCGTTCGATGACCCATCGGGCACCTGCTTGGAGCGGGAACCCCTCGATGCTGATCATGCTGTGGCAGCCCATCTCGTCCAGGAGGGCGCGGTCTTGGCGCCGTCGTAGCCGGCGTCCAGATGAACGGCTCTTGGGACCTGAGGTGGGAGCGGTGGTGACACGCCCGGTCTGGTGATGCGCGGTGGGAGGGGTCGAGGCCCTCAGGATCAGTAGCGACCAAGCTTCTGCTCCGCGAGGACCTCGACGATGCCGAGCCTACGGCGTGCTCCGGCGCGCGCTGCTCTTCCCCTGCCGTGTACTGCGGCAACTGCGATCTCCTCGTCGGCCTGGAAGGGCTGCACGTCGTGGAGGTGGTCCAGGACGAGGAGCATCTCCGGGTGCTCGTGGAGTCGCCGCCGGGGCCGACGGGGTGCCCGGCGTGCGGGGTGGTGGCCCTTAGCCTCGATCCACCGATGGCTGGTGGAGGGCGCTCTGATCGGGCTCGTGGGCTGACGCTCGGGTGACGGCATAGGTGATCGCCCGGCCTCGCTGTCGGGGTGTTCCACGGTGGGCGTCGTTCGTGCCGTCTCCGGCGGGGTGGTCAGGTCCGTGCGGCCGCGGCTGGGCCCGCAGCCGAGCGTGAACAGCTGGGTCCACGCGGTCTCCCAGGTCCAGTCCGTCGGCAGGTGCAAGGTGATCCGGCGGGCGAGGATGCGATCCGGGCCGGGACGGTGATCAGCGTGCGGCGGATCGTCGCGGTCGTGGACGTGGTCACGGCGGGCTCCCGGTCAGCGTGGCGGCCGCGCGGGTGAGGTTGAACGCGATACGGCCAGCACGAGCCAGGCGGCGTTCGCGGTGAACTTCCCCGACGGGAGGTGCGCGAGGGCGGAGCTCTTCAGGTCGGCGTGTACCTGTTCGATGATCGCGTGGTGCCGGTGGGTCTTGTCGGCGGCCACGGTGTCGAGCATGTCCGGGTCGGCGGTGGTGAAGAACGCGTGGAAGCGCCACACGTCGAACAGGGCGTCTTGCCCGGCGGCCTGTTCCGTTCGGCGTTGAGGTCGGGGATGCGGCGCACGACAGCCGGCCGGGGACCTGGTGCGCGGTCTTCTGCGCGGCGAACGCGGTGAACGGGATCTCGGCGACCTCGGCCCGGGAGATCCACTCCCCGGTGGTCTCGTCGCGGATCGCGTCGGTGTACTCGATCGTGGTCCACGCATCGTCGTCGATGCCGGCGATCGCGGCCTTGGTCGTGGCAGTGAGCCGGGCAGTGACGGACACGTCGGCGCCGCCGGTCAGGGCGGCTCGGACGGCGGGGCCACCGAAGTACGCGGAGTCCATCCGGACCAGACCGCCTGGTCCTTCCCGAGCAGGCGTCGGGCTTGTTTGACAGAGTCGCCGATCAGCCGGGCCGCGCCCCGTGGGGACCCGCAGGAGCCCTTGCGCAGCCGCTGAGCGACGATGACGGGCGCCCGCCCGGTGGTGGTGAGGGTGGCCAGGACCGCGTTGAGCCCGCGGACCTTGGAGTAGCCGAACCCGGTTCCCTGTTTCTGGTGGCCGTGGACCTCGATGATCGTGTCGTCGACATCGACCAACGCGTACGGGCCGGCTGTGCGGGCGGTGTTCCTCTTCTCGTCTTGGGCGTGGTCGCCGCCCAGCAAAGGGGTCACACCGGCCAGCCGCCCGACCAGGAACCGGGATGCGACCGCGTCCAGTTGTCGCACGTGCCCGAAGGTGAACGCGCGCAGGAACGACCCGAGCGTGGAGGGCGCGTAGGCGGCGGTGAAGACCTTGTTCATCCCGCCGTGGCGCAGCACCGCCATGTCATCGATGCTGTCCGCGCCGGCGAGCATTCCGCCGATCAGTGAGGCGACCTTCAGCCCGGCGTGGGCGCCCTTGTCCGTGGGAACCGTCAGGCGCTCATCCGTGAGGGTTCGCAGGCCGGCCGTGTCGGCCAGCGCCATCACCGGGACCAGGCCGGCGGACGACACGAGGTTCGGGTCATCGAAGACCGCGGAAGTCCGGGTCAGGGTGTGAGAGAGTTTCACCTACGAGATGCCCCTTGCGTGCGGCGCGGGTTGTTGCCTGAAGAACTCCAATTCTGCTGCAGCACAGGGGCATTCTCATGTTCCGACGCGCCAGATCACCTCACGGCGACCTGTCCATCGGTGGATCGAGGCTTAGCCACGGCCGGCGTGAGGTCGCGCTGATCGACGCGCCCTGCTTCGGCCGTCCGGTGCGGCTGGTGTGGGTGAAGCGGACCTGGTCACCGCCATCTACCAGGACGGTGTGTTCTGGAACGTGCGGAAGGTACTCCAGCGCATGTTCTCTGCTGGACTGATGGGAATCTCCCGCCTCAACCCGGACTCGTCCGTCGTTCGCCCTGTGAACTATCTTTCGCACCACCTCGCAGATGAACGCGCTCCGGTCTGTCAACGGCGGCCGAAAACTGACCTCCATTCGTCGGTTGAATACTGACCCCCTGGGGTTCTAGTGGCTCGTGTTTGAAGTGGTCTGACGGTTGGCCTTCTTGAGGATCTCGTCGGGGGTCTTGGTCCACACGAAGGGGTGGCAGCGGTCGTTCCAGCCGTCGATGAAGGCGCGGATCTTGGCGTTGAGGTCCTTGACGCGATCGGAAGCGTGCCGCGGTGGATGGCCTGGCGTTCGATGATCCCGAACCAGACCTCGACGAGGTTCAGCCACGAGCCGGACGTCGGGGTGAAGTGGACGTGGATCCGGGGGTTCGCGGCGAGCCAGTCGCGGACCTCGACCCGCTTGTGGGCGGCGTAGTTGTCCATCACCAGGTGCAGCTCGCCGGTCTCGGGGTAGGCGCGGGCGACCTGCTTGAGGAACGCGAGGAACTCCTGGTGGCGGTGCCGGGGCTTGCACGCCGCGGTGACCTTGCCGGTGGCGATCTCCAGCGCCGCGAACAGGGTCGAGGTGCCGTTGCGCTTGTAGTCGTGGGTGCGCCGCTCCGGCAGGCCGGGTTGCATCGGCAGCATCGGCGCGGTCCGGTCCAACGCCTGGATCTGGGACTTCTCATCCATGCACAGCACGATCGCGTTCTCCGGCGGCGCCAGGTACAGCCCGACGACGTCGGTGACCTTGCCGACCAGCTCCGGGTCGGTGGAGAACTTGAACGTCTCCCCGCCCGCCACGGCTGGCGCACGCCGTAGTCCCGCCACGCTTTGGCGACCGTGCCGTTGCTGATCCCCAGATGCCGGCCCAGCAGGCGCGAGGACCAGTGGGTCACCCCGTACTTCTTCGGCGGCGGCTTCAACGTCGCCGCCACGATCGAGCGATGGTCATGCTCGCGTGGACGCCCCGATCGAGGCTCATCGTCCAGCCCGTCCAAGCCGGACGCCGCGTAACGCTCCCGCCAGCCGATCACCGTCGGACGAGACACCCCAACCCGCTCGCGCGATCGCTGTGTTCGACTCACCCGTCCGCCGCCAGCAACACGATCCGCGCCCGCTGCGCCAGCCCGGCCCGACCAGCGCTGGACCGCACCATCCGGGTCAACCGGTCACGATCACCTTCACGCAACCCCAACGCCGGGGCAGGACGATTCGCCATGCCCCATCATCCCAATCAGGCAAGCGTCAAACAACTAACGACACGCTGCACTAGTTCGGGTCCAGCACACGGCATGCGAGGACCGCATGAGCGGGCTGAGGCCCTGCCAGGGACTGCGCGCCCAGGCTCGTCGAGCCGGGTGAAGGGAGGCTGCTACACCGCCAATTGTGATGAATCCGATTTGTCTCTGCGACATGCACTCATGTTGGGTTTTTCACTGCGTTCAAGTAGCGTGCCGACAGAGTTCACAACCGCACGCCGAGTCGTCCCTTGTAGGTGGCTCCAACCGCCACGCCCCTCCTGCGACTCACGCTAGCTGGACAATTTCCTATCTTGAGGAGCGAAGTGTATTTCGTCGGACATACCCGATTTAGCCTCTACCTCCCGGAGTCGCGGGCTTGGAGGGCAACGCGTGATTTTGCGAACCCGAGCGAATATCGCGACTACCTTTTCTCAGACGAGCGGCTGTCTCCCCGAGCAGATGTCTTCTTCAATCTCTCGCTACCACTCCTGGATCAAGCACGCAAAGACCACCAGTACCGACATATCTTATCATTCTCCGATGAGCTGCCCGCCAAGTACCAGCTGAAAGTGGAGGAGGCGGCCGAGAGGTATACCTGGCTGATCCTCGACCGTCACGTGGCCGGAATCGGCGCACACAATGCAGATCGGGTCGCCCGGAACCTGATGCGGGGTCGGGGGGAGAACGAGGGCGTCTACGGAACTTTTCGACTGGACGATGATGATCTTCTGCCCCTGAACTACTTCGATCGCATGGATCGACTCATGGGTAAATTCAGCGTGGGAATGTACGTCTCACTGGGGGCGGGCATCACGGCCATCCAACAGTGCGGAAAATTCTGGAATGCTCGCAAAGTTGTCCAAAGAATGTTCTCGGCCGGGCTGATGAGCGTATCACGGCTAAATGCTGACACAACGGTCACGCGGCCCCTGAACTACTTGTCTCACCATCTGGCCGATGAGCGGGCGCCGGTCATCGTCGACTCTCGCGAACCTGGCTTCTTTTGGACTAGGACAATCCTTCAGGACACCTCATTCAGCCGAGACAAGATGGATTACGAGCGCCTGAACCTCGAACTGCGGCATCTTCCAGTAGCCGAAAAAAGTCTTGACGTGTTGCCGTATTTCCCCGTGTTGAGCGATATCTTGGAGGGGGGCCCGGCCCCTACGTCTCAGTAGTGCATCGGCAGCGTGACATGGCGGTGTGAAGGCCCCCGACGCCGGCTTGCCACAGAGCCGAGGGCCCCGGTTCTGGGTCGGGGCTCAGATCATCACGTGGGTGATCGTCCGGCCGTAGGAGTGGACCCGGGCGTTCGCGAGCATCTCGGCGGAGCTCGCCTCCCACGTGTGGTGGGTCCCGCCGTAGCGCATCTGCACGAAGTTGAAGCGGTCGGCTCGAGTAGATCGAGAGCCCGTCGGCGGCGACGCGGCGCAGGAAGTCGGTGTCCTCCCCCCGGCCGAGGTCGGCGAAGGGGTGGGCCCGGGCCACCTCGCGGCGCGTCACGATCGTCGGGCCCATCACGAAGTCGGTGAAGCGGTGCTCCCGCTCGGGGAAGCGGACGATCGTCAGGTCCTGGGCCTCGAGGTACATGTGGTGCGCCTGCTTGCCGACGACGTCGGCGCCGGAGTAGTCGAGGGCGTGGAGCTGGTCGGAGAGGTAGTTCGCTCCGTAGAGGTCGTCGTCGTCCATCTTGGCGACGACCTCCCCCGAGGCGGCGTCGACGAGCCGGTTCAGGCACGAGCCGAGACTCTCCTCGGCCGGCGCGTGCAGCACCCGGACGTTCTCCAGGCCGAGCTCCCGCGCCCGCTCCAGCACGGCGGGGTCGACCTCGAAGCCGTGTCCGAGCAGGAGCAGCTCGACCTCGACGCCCCGCTGGGCGGCGACGGTCTCGACGACGTGGTCGAGCTGGCCGGGCCGGTTGGACGACACGAGGGCGCTGACCGTGGGCCGCGTGGCGCGCCGCTCCCCCAGCCCGACCGCGGCGAGCACGTCGTCGACCCGGTGCCCGTAGGTGTGCTCGGCCCAGATCCGCCGCTGGGCGACGTGGACGACGTGGTCGCGCAGCTCCGGGCTGTTGACGAGCGCCCGCAGGGTCCACTCCGCCTCGGTCTCGGTGTCGACCTGGAGCACCTCGTCCTCGGCGAAGAAGTGCTCGATGGCGGCGCTCGGGGTCGAGACCACCGGGGTGCCGCAGGCCGTGATCTCGAAGATCCGCCGCGCGCACATGCTCGGGCTCTCGACGATGGAGTTGACGTTGAGGAACACCTTGTAGAGCCGGTATGCCGTGAGCATCTGGTCGTAGGAGAGCGACCCGATCACGCGAGAGCCCATCGGCTCGGGGAACTGGTAGCGCTCGTCCCCGCCGAGGTAGCGCGAGAAGATCTCCAGGCCCAGCGGCATACGCGGGCTCACGCGTGCCGCGGCGCCGAGCAGCAGGTCCATCTGGGCGCGCCGCTCGGGGTACTTGTGCGCGAAGTACATCCCGGCGAAGGCGATGTCCCGCGAATGGTGCCCGGTCCGCGGGCGCACGGGGTTGTGGATCGCCGGCTGCGCCGCGAAGGGCATCACCCCGACCCGGTCGTGGCCGAGGTCGCGCCGGTAGTCCTCGACCCGCTCCGAGTCGGTCGTGCGCACGTGGTCGAAGAGGCGGGCCGCGTCGAGGAACTCCGCGTAGTGGACCGGGTCCTCCTTGTTCCAGAAGACCGTCGGTATGCCGTGCTCGCGGCACCACGTCACCAGCTCGACGAGCGCGGGGCGGGGAGCGGACGGGCCGGTGAGGGCGTACTGCCACGCATCGCCGTTGCCGTGCCACGCCGACTCGACGAAGAGTAGGTCGACCGGCGTCTCGACGAGCTGCTCACGCCAGCGGTCGGGGACGAGGGCGAGCTGCTCCCACTCGTAGGCGAGCGACATCCGGCTGAAGTCGTCGAGGATGACGCCGACCCGCAGACCCGGCCGACGCGGCGGGCGCTCGGGCAGCGGCCACGGCGCCACCTCGAGCGTGCCGTCGGCCGCGAGCTCCTTCGTGGCCGCCGGCACCCGGGAGGAGATAGAACGCCGACGGCGCCAGGTCTCGAGCTGGGCGACGCCTCCTCGGCGCAGGTGCCAGAGAGCCGTGCGCACGTCGTGCATCCGGGGTCGTCCAGCGGGCATGCACACCTCGTCGCTCGGTCGGAGCGCGACAGGTGGGCCCTGCCGGCTGCGACCAACGTAGCCGACCCGGCGCGCGGGCAGCCGCGCCCCGCCGGGCACCCATCGGGGCGCTGCGGCACAATGCGTCAATGCGGAGAAGTCGCGCTCGAGACCTCTCACTGGGAGTGGCGGCCGTCGTGGCGAACGTCCTGCTCGTGGTGGGCGTCATCACGCTCGCCACCGGGCGGCCGGGTGCCTCCACCGCCACCCCGTCGACACCCGTCGCCTCCACCCCGGCGGCGCACGACGAGCCCCTCGGCCCCGGCCTCACCGGCTCCGACAACACCGGCCACCCCCACGACACCGACCTCGACGACCGCGGCGACCCGCCCGGTCTCGGACCTGCTGACCACGAGCGGGGACCTCACCATCGCCGTGCTCGGCGACGGCACGGGCGACGAGACCGGTGAGTGGGTCAGCTCCTTCGCCCAGCAGCTCGGTGCCACGCACCGGGTGTCGCTGCGGGGACTCGACCCCAACGACCCCACGCGCTACGTCGACACGAAGCAGTTCGGCGCCGCGGGCCCGCGGGTCACGGTCTGGAACGGCTCGCGTCGCAACGCCCCGGCCTCCTACCCGGCCGAGCGGCTGCGCTTCCTCGCCCCGGAGAAGCCGGACGTCGTGGTGCTCAGCTTCGGGCGCGACAACACGGTCTCCGACATCACCCCTCAGCTCGAGACCACCTACCGGGCGCTGCAGGCCAGATGGCCGGACGTCCCGGTCGCCGTCGTCCTGCAGGCCCAGGAGCGCGACGACAGCAACGGCCCGGTCCGGGCCCTGGTCGAGGACTGGGCCGCGACCCACTCCCTGCCGACGATCGACGTCGCAGCCGCCTTCAGCAGGGCCGGTGACCCCAACGGCTTCGTCTCCACCGTCGACCCCCCGAGCGTCAACGCCAGGGGTGGGACCCTCTGGGCCCGCACCGTGCTCACGGCGCTCGGCGGGTCAGCTCCCTGAGGTCAGGTCGCCCAGATCGACGTCCGCGTCCGCCAGCCGGGCGCGGTCGACGACCGTCTTGTCTCGCACGAGGGCCTGCACCGCGTCGATCGTGTCCCAGACGTTGACGTGCATGCCGGCCAGCACCCGCACCCCGTCCCCCTCCGGGACGACCCAGAACGCCATGAACTCGTTCGCCGACCGGTCACCGCGGACGACGACCTCGGCACCGGACCCCCGCGGGACGTAGCCGGCATACTCCAACCCGATGTCGTACTGGTCGGAGTAGAAGAACGGGATCGGGTCGTAGGTGACGTCCTGACCCGCCATCGAGCGCCCCACGGCCAGTCCCCCGTCGTGCGCGTTGGCCCAGTGCTCCACGCGGACCTGGGTGTCCAGGGTGGTGCTGTGCCAGCTCGCGACGTCGCCGGCGGCCCACACGTGCTCGTCCGACGTGCGCAGCGCGGCGTCGGTGACGATCCCGTTGGCGACCTCGAGCCCTGCCGCCTCGGCGAGGCTCGTGCTCGGGGTGATCCCGACGCCCACGACCACCGTGTCGGCCGAGAGCGTCTCCCCGGCGTCGGTGACGACCCCGCTGACGACGCCCTCACCCGCAAGGCGCTCGACTCCGACTCCGAGGCGAAGGTCGACTCCGTGCGCCCGGTGCAGCTCGGCGAACCAGCCACCGATCTCGGGGCCGACGACCCCGGCGAGCGGAGCCGATTGGGGCTCAACGACGGTCACCTCGCAGCCGCGCCCGACGGCTGCGGCCGCCACCTCCAGACCGATCCACCCGGCCCCGACCACGACGACCTGCGACCCCGCGACGAGTCGGGCACCCAGCGCGGCCGCGTCCGTCATCGAGCGCAGGTAGAGCACGTTGCCGAGATCCGCGCCCGGGACGTCGAGGTGGCGCACGTCCGACCCGGTGGCGATGAGGAGCTTGTCGTAGCCCAGGCTCGAGCCGTCGGCGAGGCCGACGGTGCGCGCGGAGCGGTCGATCGACGTCGCGCCCGACCCCAGACGCAGGCTGACGTCGTGCTCGTCGTACCAGTCCTGCGGATGGGTGAAGGCGGTCTCCGGGGCGTCCTGCCCGGCGAGGACCCCCTTGGACAGCGGGGGGCGCTCGTAGGGCAGCCGTTCCTCGTCACTGACGAGGACGATCGACCCCGCCGAGTCGCTCTCGCGGATCCCCTCGACGGCCTTCGCGGCGGCGAGACCGCCCCCGACGATGACGTACTCGGCGCGCGTGTCGCTGCTCATCCACCCACTCTCACACGACGGGCGTGGCCCGTCGAGCCCCGCGTCGAGGTCAGGTCGTCCAGGCGCGCCAGAGAGCGGCATACTCCCCGTCGAGGTCGACCAGCTCGTCGTGGCTGCCGAGCTCGGCGACGCGGCCGTCGATGACGACCGCGATGCGGTCGGCGTCGTGCGCGGTGTGCAGCCGGTGCGCGATCGCGACGACGGTGCGGCCGGTGAGCAGCGCGTTCATCGACCCCTCGAGGTGGCGGGCCGTCCGCGGGTCGATGAGGGACGTCGCCTCGTCGAGGACGATGGTGTGCGGGTCGGCGAGGATGAGCCGGGCCAGCGCGATCTGCTGGGCACGGCCCGGGGTGAGCACCTGCTGGCCGGAGCCGATCCGGGTGTCGAGCCCGTCGGGCAGCAGCGCGACCCACTGCCAGGCGTCGACGGCCTCGAGCGCGGAGATCACCTCGCCGTCGCTCGCTCCCTCCCGGGCGAGCACGACGTTGTCGCGGACGCTGCCGATGAAGACGTGGTGCTCCTGCGTGACGAGCGCGACCTCGGTGCGGAGCAGGTCGAGGGGCAGGGCGGTGAGCTCGACCCCGCCGACCGCCACCGAGCCGGTGCGCGGCCCGTGGATGCCCGACAGGAGGCGGCCGAGTGTCGACTTGCCGGAGCCGCTCGGGCCGACGACGGCGAGCCGCTCCCCCGTGCGCAGCGTGAGGTCGACGCCGTGGAGCACGTCGTGACCCTCCCGGTAGGCGTAACGCAGGTCGGTGCCGACGAGGTCCGGACCGGTGGGTCGCTCGGGGCCCGCCTCGCGGTCGGGGGGCACGGTCGCGATGCCGAGCAGTCGGGTCGTCGAGGCGACCCCGACCTGGACCCGGTCGACCGTGTGGACGAGCATGTCGAAGGGCCCCCACAGCGCCTCGGTGTAGAGGATCGCCGTCGTGATCTGGCCGAGGGAGGCCCAGCCCTGCGCGTAGCCCACGGCCCCGAGCAGCAGCACGAGCACCCGCGGCAGGCTGAAGGCGACGTCCATGACGACGAAGAGCAGGTTGCGCAGCGTCATCGTGTAGCGCTCGGCCTGGCCCGAGACGTCGATGTCACCGTCGCCCCGGGTGAGCCGGTGCCGCGAGAGGCGCAGCGCCTCGACGGTGCGCGCGCCCTCGACGGTCTCGGTGAGGGTCGTGTTGATCCGGGAGTAGGTGCCGCCCTCGGTGAGGTAGCCCTTCGGCGCACGCATCAGGTAGCGCCGCACCTGGATCATCGCGAGCGCCATGAGCACGACCGACGGCAGCGAGAGCACCCACGAGTTGCTCACCATCGCCACGAGGGTGAGCACGACGGTGATCCCGGCGACGATCGACTCGGGCAGCGCCCAGCGCACGCTCTCGCTCATCGTCCCGACGTCGCGGGTCACGCGGGTGACGAGGTCGCCGGAGCTCGCGCTCTCGACGCGGGAGAGCGGCAGCCGCAGGATCGCGCGGACGACGTACTCGCGGGCAGCGGCGAGGACGTCCTGCCCGAGCACCGTCGAGGACAGCTTGGCCGCGAAGGCGAACAGCCCCTGGAGCACGACGAGACCGGCGACGACGACCGCCGCCGAGTTGGCCCCGGCAAGCGCGGCGTCGACGCGCCCCGCCTGCACGTCGGCCACCGTCGAGTCGACGAGGTTGCCGAGCAGGCGGGGCACGAGCAGCCCGGCGACCGCCGCGAGCGCGTTGGCGACGACGACCGCGACGACGAGGAGCCGGCGCTCACCGAGCAGTCCCCCGATGAAGCGGATGACCTGGCGGTTGTCGGCGATCGGCAGCCCCTTGGTCGAGCTCATCGAGTCGGCGACGAACTCCTGGGCCCGCCGCTCGCGCAGCAGGTGGCGCCGGCGCAGGGCACGGACGCGCTGGCCGGGTCCGAGGTCGGGCTCGGGCCGGAGGGCCTCGGGCACGGGTGGGGGCGTCGACGCGGCCTCCCACGTGTCCCGGGACGCGGCCGCGAGCTGCGGTGGGAGCGGGGAGAGCGAGACGGGTCGGTGCGGCTCATCGCTCCTCCTCCGGGTCGCGGCGCGAGGTCGCCGAGATGGTCACCGTGCTGCCGGGTGCGCCGGGGCTCGACGCGGTGTCGGACGAGTGGTGGTGCGCGGTCACGGCGACGGGCTCGTGGTCGGGGTCGCTGCTGGCGGAGCGCTCGCCCCGGATCACGACGTCGCGGTATGCCGCGGAGCGGGCTACGAGGTCGGCGTGCGCCCCGCGGGCCACGACGTGGCCGTCGACGAGCAGGACGACGACATCAGCGTGGTGCAGCATGAGCGGCGAGGCCGTCATCACGACGGTGGTGCGCCCGGCCCGGTGCGCGGCGAGCCGCTCGGCGATGCGGGCCTCGGTGTGGGCGTCGACGGCCGAGGTGGGCTCGACGAGGACGAGGATGTCGGGGTCGGCCGCCAGGGCGCGCATCAGGACGAGGCGCTGGCGCTGGCCGCCGGAGAGCCCGCGCCCGCGCTCGTCGAGCTCGCCCTGCCACCCGCCGGGGAGGGCGTCGAAGACGTCGTCGGCCGAGGCGGTGTGCAGGGCCCGCTCCGCGTCGGCGCGCGTCAGGTCGCCCCATGGGTCGATCGCCTCGCGGAGGGTGCCGGCGAAGACCTGAGGGGTCGCGTCGCTGACGAGCACGTGGTCGCGGACCGTGGCGAGCGGCATACGCGACAGGTCGATGCCGCCGGCCGTGACGCCCCAGTCGAGCCCGGCCCGCTCCTCGTCGCGCCGAACCTGGGCCGCGCGGGCGGCGGCGCGGGCGGAGCGCTCACGCCGGGCGGCCCGGCCCTTGAGGTCCTCGGGGATCTCGTCGCTGACGAGGGCCTCCTCGTCACCGGGGAGGTAGCGGCCGAGCCGGTCGGCGAGCGCCGCGGAGTCATCGGGCACGGAGGAGACGACCATCGTCAGCCGGCCGGGCTCGACGAGGACGCCCGAGACGGTGTCGAGCAGCGGCGCGTCGGCGGGCCAGTCGGCGGGGTCGGCCGGGTCGTGCCACGGTGAGCGCTGGGACAGCACCGCCATCGCCTTGCGGGCCGAGACGACCGAGCGGGTCCACTTCTGGGCGAACTCGACGAAGGTGCGCATCGGCTGGACGAGGAAGAGGCCGTAGCCGAGGAAGCTGACGAGCTGACCGACGCTGAGCCGGCCCTGGGCGACCTCGCGGGTGCCGAGCCACATGAGGGCGACGACGAAACCGCCGGACAGCAGCACCCCGACCGACTCGACGGCGGCGAGCCAGCGGCCGCCCGCGACACCCGACTGGCGGACCCGCTGCGACTGCGCCGCGTAGTTGCCGCCGAAGGTGTCCTCGCCGCCGATCCCGCGCAGGATGCGCAGCCCGGCGACGATGTCGGTCGACATCGAGGTCAGCTCGGAGTTGCGCGAGCGCTCGACCCCCTGCCACCGCTGCATCGGCCGCAGCAGCGGAGCGCCGAGGAGCACGAGCAGCGGCGCCGACACGAGGACGAGCAGGCCCATCCGGACCGACGTGCTCAGCACGATGCCGGCGACGACGAGGTAGGCGAGCAGCTGGGAGATGGCGCGCGTCGTGATCTCCATGAGCGCGCCGAACTGGTCGCCGTCGCTGCCCGAGACCGACAGCACCTCACCGGTCGGGGTGCGCCGCGTGAGGACGTGGCCGAGCTGGAGCGCCTTGCGGGCCACGAGCTTGGTCGTGCCGTAGAGCGCGATCAGCCACTCCCGGACGATGACCGTGTGGAAGAGGATGCCGCTCAGCGCGCCGACGACGGTCACCACCGCGAGCGCCACGAGCCACTGGGTCGTGGCCGCCCGGTCGCCGACGACGATGCCGGTGTCGATCGCGCGGCCGACCATCCACGGGCCGAGGGTCTGCGGCACCATCCAGACGAGCGCCACCGCCAGACCGGCCCAGAAGAGGCCGCCCTGCTGGCGGACCATCCACCAGAGGAAGGCCCGGGGCGAGCGGGTGTCGGGTTCGTCAGCGCCCGGCTCGGTGAAGGCCCTCACATCGGGCGGGAAGTCTCGCATAACGGTTGAACCCTAGGGGTGAGGTGGGACAGCGGCCCAATCCTTTTCCCCCGTCGAGTGCCCAGTTCCCGACGCCCCATCCCCGTCGAGTGCCCACTTCCCGACGGCCCGTCCCCGTCGAGTGCCCAGTTCCCGACGGCCGCGTCCCCACCTCCCCCAGCTGGACGAGGTTGTCCACAGTGAGAAGTCTCAACCCGGCCGCCTCGGCGGAGCCTGAGCCACCGTCAGTGCATGACCTCGGCGCTCCCGACCACCCCGTTCACCGTTGCCCACGGCCGGGCCCTCGGCTACACGGAGCGCCAGCTCGCGGACGCGACCCTGGCCCGTCCCTTCCGTGGGGTTCGCAGCATCACACCCCCGGCGTGCCTTCTCGACAGAGCCGTGGCCCTGGCCTGCGTCCTGCCGGAGGGCGCGGCCTTCTCGCACCTGACGGCGGCGCAGCTCCACGGTTTGCCACTGTCGTACGCGTTGGAGGCCGACGAGCGCCTGCACGTCATCCGGCGCATCGACGCGCCCCACCTGCGCCGGGCCGACGTCGTCGGTCATCGCGCACTGCACCCCCGGGCGCTCACCCACAGGAGCGGGCTGCCCGTTGTCGACCTCGCCGACACGTGGGTCGACTTGGGTGAGCTCGTCGGCCGCGGCAAGCCGATGGGTCTCGACGACGCCATCGTCGTCGGGGACGCCTGCGCCACTGTCTTGCAGAGCGTCGAGCCACTGCGTCGAGCGCTCGGCCGACGCATCCGTCCTCGGGGCAAGGTGCTGTTGACGGAGGCGCTCGACCTCATCCGTGTCGGGTCGTGGTCGCCGCGCGAGACCCAGGCCCGCATCATGTTCGTGCGAGCAGGACTGCCTGAGCCCCTCCCCAACCGGCCGATCTTCGCCTCGTGGGATCCCCGGCGCCTCCTCGGATACGGCGACCTCGTCTGGAGGATGACGCTCGCCGGCGGCCGTAAGGTCCGCGTCATCGGTGAGTACCAGGGCGCGGAGTTCCACACCGGAGAGGAGCGGGAGCATCGCGACGAGGTTCGACGGTCGGGGCTGGAGCGCGACGGCTGGACCGTGCTCGAGATCTGGGCCGCCGACATGTCGACCCGTGACGCCCGTTGGGCAACCGTCCGTCGGTTCGCGAACGAGCTCGGGGTGCCGCAATCGTCCCTCACCCTGCATGACACCGACCCGCACTTCTTCTCGCGCCACGCGATCGACGCCGCCATCGTTCGTGATGATCGTCGGCGGGCTCGCTTCGCGTGATGGCCTGCAGACCTGCGCCATCCGCGTTGGAAACTGGGCATTCGACGGCCTACCACGTCGAGTGCCCAGATCCCGACGGTCTCCCACCGTCGAGTGCCCATTTCCCGACGGTTGGGAACTGGGCACTCGACTTGGGGTGGGCGTCGGGAAGTGGGCACTCGACGGGGAAGGGGGGCGTCAGTCGGCGGCGCGGGCGAGGGCAGCCAGGGCGGCCGTGAAGCACGCGGCCGGAGGGGTGACGAGTCCCGCCCCGACCTGGCCCGTGCCGGCGACCCGGCCCGCCATCCCCGTGTTGATCTGGGGCAGGATGCCGGTCCGCGCGACCGCCGCGACGTCGATCCCCGTCGGCGTCCCGCGGAACTCGAGGATCGGCACCTGGTATGCCGTGTGCTCCCCCACCGTGATCTCGTACATCGTCTGCGTCGTGCGCAGCGCGAAGGGCACGTCGCCGCCGACGAAGCGGACGATCGCCGGAGCGGCCGCCATCGCGAAGCCGCCGATGCCGGCGGTCTCGGTGATCGCGGAGTCACCGATGTCGGGGTTGGCGTCCTCGGGCCCGTAGGAGCCGAGGAACAGCCCCTCGGGAGTGTTGGCCGGAGCGGTGAACCACGCGTCGCCGGTGCCGGACACGCGGATCCCGAAGTCGGTCCCGTTGCGCGCCATCGTCGTGACGACGCTCGAGCCCGGTATGCCGTGCGCCGCGAGCGTCGCGAGCTTGCACGCGGGCATGCCGAGGTTGAGGAAGAAGTGCTCGTTGGCGCCGGAGAAGCGCACCGCCTCGGCGATGTCGCCGCTCGAGGCGTCGGCCGTGATCATCGTCGGCAGCAGCTCGCGCAGCAGCATGAGCGAGCCGGCCCGGTTGCGGTTGTGCCCCTCGTCGCCCATCTGGAGCATCGCGGCGATGATCGCCTTGACGTCGATGGGGCCCTGGTCGGCCACCCGGGCCCGCACGGCCTGCTGGAGGATCGGCCCGAGCACGCCGTTCATCCACCGGAGCCGCTCGATCACCTCGGGGCCGTAGGCGCCGTAGCGCAGCACCTTGCCGAGGCCCTCGTTGAGCGAGCACCACGAGGTCGCGCCGTGGACCTCGTCGCGCAGCTCGTAGACCCACATCGACGGGCTGATCACCCCGGCCATCGGTCCGACGGCGTCGCGGTGGTGGCACGGCTCGAGCGTGATGCCGTCACCGCGCTCGAGCTGGGCCTCGGCCTCCTCCGCAGAGTCGGCGAGCCCCTCGAGGAGCATGGCGCCGATGAGCGCCCCACGCAGCGGGCCCGACGCCCGGTCGAAGGTGATCGGCGGCCCGGCGTGCAGGAAGGTCCCCCGCTCGAGACCGAGCGCCTCGCGGGCCGGGCGCACGTCGACGAGGTCGGCCCCGGCGGCGGTCATCCGCGCGAGGGCCTCCGCGTTGGCGGCGTCGCGTCGGGCGTCGGCGAGCACGCGGGAGAGGTCACCGGCGGTGCCGGCCATCGGCGGCTGCCAGGCCGCCTCGGTCACCGTGACCGCCTGGGAGCGCAGGGCGTCCGCGAAGAGGGACACGCCCGCCGAGGCAATCGTGACCTCCGAGGAGAGCAGCCCGTGCAACGGCTCACCCCGGTCTGCGGGAGCCGTCCCAGCCGCGCGGTCCTGCGTCGAGCCGGAACCGGCCTCGGCGCCGCCGGTGGATCCCGGCTCTGCCGGCACCTCGTGGCCGAGCAGCGCCAGCGCGCGGCGGGTGGCCGCGGCGTTCGAGAGCAGGACGTCGGCCCCGGCCTCGGCCAGTGCCCGCGCGGAGCGCTCGAGACCCTGCGGGTCGGCGGCGGTCCCCGTCACGGAGACGACGACGGGCAGCCGGCGGCCGGCCGAGGACGCCACCTCCCGGGCCGAGCGGACCGCGGCGGCGAGCTCCGGCGCGGGGTCGGGGTGGGCGCCGTGGCCGAGGACGAGGTCGAGCAGGAGCACGCCGCACGTCGGGTCGGCCGCCTCGACGGCGATCCGCTCGAGGCGCAGCGACGGGTCGATCATCGGGTGGGCCCGGCCGCGCGTCATCGTGTCGTCGCCGAAGTCGATGACGACGTGGCCGGTGTCGCGCAGGTCGTCGCCGAGGGCGAGCTCGGGCCGGAGCGGGATGTTGGACCGGACGTCGCCGAGGACCTCCCCGGCGACGAGCATCGCCTCGTCGGCGAGGGTGCCGCCGCAGAAGAGCCCCCGGAGGCTGCCGGACGGCGCGTCCGAGGCCGCGTCGTCGTCCGTGGCGCCGCCTGCGTCGTCGGCCGCCGACCAGGTCGGCCACTCGGGGGTGCTCACCCCCACCGCGGACAGCACCGACTCGACGGCAGCGGTGAGGTCTGGGTCGGCCCGCACCGAGCGTGGCCCAGTGGACCGGCTTGCCGAGCCCGGCGGCATACGTCTCGAGGTCGGCGAGCACCTCGGGGGCAGGCGGCTTGGAGACGACGACGATCGAGGTCGTCTCCGGGTCGGCCGCGAGCGCGGCGAGCGCCTGCCGGGTCGAGCGGGCCGCGACGGGCGACGACAGGTCGCGGCCGCCGACCCCCAGCAGGTGGCTGATGCCGACTCCGGCCGCGTCGAGCAGGCAGCTGACCTGCTGGGCGCCGGTGCCGGAGGCGGCGACGATGCCGACCGAGCCCGCACGCACGACGTTGGCGAAGCCGAGCGCGACCCCGCCGACGACCGCGGTGCCGCAGTCGGGGCCCATGACGAGCACGTTCGCGGCAGCCGCGGCGTCCTTGAGGCGCACCTCGTCCTCGACCGGGACGTTGTCGGAGAAGACCATGACCGAGATGCCGGCCCGCACCGCGTCGAGGGCCTCGGTGACGGCATACTCCCCGGGCACGGAGACGAGCGCGAGGTCGGCACCGGAGAGGCGGATCGCCCCGCCGAGGGTCCGGGCCTGCGGCGCCGCACCGAGCCCGCCGGAAGCGTCTGCGGTAGAACGGGTCCGGGTCAGGGCGCCCTCGAGCGCGGCGAGCCCGGCGTCGATACCCGAGGCGTCGCCGCGGATCGCGATGATGAGGTCGTTCGGCGAGGAGGTCGGCACCTCGAAGCCCATCCCGTGGATCACGTCGAGGTTGAGCTCGGTCGCCATCGCGACCTGCGCGGCCTCGACCCCGGGCGTCGCGGCGACGGTCCGGGAGACCTGCATCAGGGTCACGGAGTCGAGGTAGCTTCCGGTTCTCAGCTCGACGTGGTCAGCCACGGTGGGCTCCTTCGGTGGGGTGCGGGTGGGAGATGGTGGTGTCGACGGCGCGGAGGGCGCCGGCGACCCCGGAGAGCAGGTCGCGACCGGAGGAGTGCCCAATGGCGAGCACGCGCCCGACCAGGTCGTGGAAGTCGTGGAGGTCGTGGAGGTCGGCGCCGCCGACGGTGGGGGCGCCGGCGAGGAGGGTGACGAGGCGCACGACGTCGGGGACGGCATACCCCGCCCCGGCGGCGACCAGGAGGGAGGCCGAGAGGCTCGTCGTGGCGGACAGCACGTCGTGCACCGCCTCGCGCACGGCCGTCAGCGCGAGGCGCGCGGGCGGGTCGTCGAGCGCCCCGAGCGTGAGCAGGATGCCGCAGAGCGCGTCGTCGCCGCTCGGGGTGAGGCCGCGGCCGACGCCGACCAGACCCCGCACACCGGGGACGGCGGAGCGACCCGCGAGCGCCGCGGAGGTGAGGGCGTGCGCGAGATCACCGAGCACACCGGGGTCCGGGAGCGGGCGATGCTGCGTGGCGACCCGGGGCTGCGGCCGCACCCGCGCCGGCCGCGAGCGCCGCGTCGCCACGACGTCGGCACGCGGCAGGCGAACCCGGCCCTCCCCCACGATCACCGACGCGCCCGGCTCGACCCCCCAGCGGACCTCGTGCGACGGGAGCGCGAGCCGCAGGCCGATCGGGAGGGCGACGGCGTCGGCCGCGAGCACGGCGAGGACCTGCTCGTGCGCGCCGAGGTCGAGATAGAGGCACGTCGGGAAGGCCGCGAGCACCCGGCAGGGCCCGGGCGTCCCGCCCACGGCGGCAGCAACGAGCGGAGAGACGGCCGCCGGCAGGCGGACCGTCGGGGCACCGTCGCGCCACCACTCCCGTCGATCCATGCCCGAGACGCTATCGACGCTGGGTAGGGTGCGCTCATGGTGAGAGTTGCCAACGATCCGGCCCTTCCCGATGGTGACTTGCCAGCGGGGAGTCGACCGAGCGAGCCCGAGCCCGAGCTGTCGGGCATCTCCCTGCGGCTCATCACCGGCCTCGCCGCGGCGGCCCACGGCGTCATCCACGCCTCCGGGCCCCGGCTCGGGGTGACCGTCGACAGCACGACCCCGCTCCTGTCGGCGTTGCGCGACGCGGCCGCCGGAGCCCCCCTCGGCCACCGGCTCGTCCTCGCCGACGCCGCGGGCCTGGCCGCGGCGACCGGCGACGAGCCGGACGACGGCGACCGCCTTCGCGACGTGGTGGCCGCGCTCGACCGTGCCGGGGTGGCCGGGGTCGTCGTCTCGGGCCTGGAGCCGGAGTCCGGCGCCGCCCTCGTCGACGTCGCCTCCGCGACCGGGCTGCCCCTCATCGAGATCCCCCTCGAGCACCTCGCCACCTTCACGACCGAGGTGCTCACCGCGATCCTCGAGCACCAGACCGCGACCCTGCGCCGGCTCGAGGACGCCGACCGGGCCCTGGTCCAGATCGTCCTCGCCGGCGGGTCGCTCGGCGACCTCTGCGAGCAGGTCGTCGGCTTCCTCGACGGGGCCGCGATGGTGACGACCACCGACGGCCGGGTCATCGCGCGGGCCGGCTCGCAGCGCGAGCTCGACCACGCGACCGCGCTGCCGTGCTTCGACCGGAGCGGGCGGCTGCTCACCGAGGCCGAGCCGATGGGCCCGCGACCCGACGGGCCCACCGCGGGACGCGCCGCCGTCCGCATCGTCGCGGGCCACCTCGACCACGGCATCCTCATCGCCTTCTCCAGCCAGCGCCACCTCACCGTCGACGACGTGCGCCTGCTCGAGCGGGCCGCGACGGTCGCCGCGCTCGCCATCACCAAGGACCAGGCGGTCTCGGCCGTCGAGAGCAAGTACCGCGCCGAGTTCCTCCGCGACGCGCTGGCCGGTCGGGCGGGCTCGGCCGTGCACGCCGTCGCCCACGCGACCTCGCTCGGCTGGGACATCGACCGCCCGATGGTCGTCGTCGTCGCCGAGACCGACGAGGACGACGACCGGTCGCTGCGTGACGCCGACGAGGTCCGCTTCCTCCAGCAGCGCTTCGCCCGCGCGTGGACCCACGCGGTGGCCGTCCGCGACCCGCGCTCCCCCGTCATGGGCTTCAGCCGCGAGGTCGTCGCCCTCATCGGCGTGCCCGCCGAGGCCGACACCGACCAGATCATGCGGATCGTCGGCGAGTACGTCCGTGTCGTGCGCGGCGACGGGGGCGGTGGCCGGCGCAGCTTCTCCGCCGGGGTCTCCCGGCCGATCGGCTCCGCCACGGGCCTGGAGCACGCCTACGAGGAGGCGCTCTCGGCGGTCACCGTCGGCCGCCAGATGCACGGGGACGGCGCCCTCACCCACGTCGACGGCCTCGGGATCTATCGGCTGCTCGCGCTCATCCCCGACGGCACCGACCTGCGCCGCTTCGTCCGCGAGTCCCTGCGCGAGCTCGCCACCGACGACTCCCCGGAGTATGCCGGTCTGCGCCAGACGCTCACCATCCTCATCGACACGAACATGAACGTCGCCGAGACCGCGCGCCTGCTCTTCTTCCACTACAACACGCTGCGCTACCGCATCGGCAAGCTCGAGAAGATCCTCGGCCCCTTCACGACCGACCCCGACCTGCGTCTCACGCTCGCGCTCGCCCTCAAGATCCACGCGATGCGCGGCATCTGAGCCTCGACGGCCGAGCCGTCATCGGCGTCAGCCGAGGCGGCGGCCGAGCCAGTGGGTTGTCGGGGTGGCCTCGAGCTCGGTGAAGCCGAGGTGCTCGTAGAAGCCGCGGGCTCGCACGTTGGTGGCTCCCACCCCGAGGTGCACCCCCGGCGACCCCGCTCCCGCGAGACGGTCGAGCAGCGCCTCGATGAGCAGGCGGCCGCGGCCGCTGCCCTGCCCGCCCGGCAGGAGGTTGATGTGCAGGTGCGACGGGTGGTCGGCGACGACCGCGTCGGGCGACCGCGGCGGCGTGTGGACGAGCCGGACGAGGTGGGCGTCGGCGGGGGTCGACGGGGTGGGCAGCGGGTGCTCCTCGCGCAGGCGCGGCCACCACTCCCGCTCGCACCGGGCCTCGAAGGCGCGGGTGTCGAGTGCCCCGACGACGTAGCCCTCGACCCCGGCCGCGCCGTCGCTCACGAGCGCCAGCTCCGGCTCGAGGTCGACGTAGGGGCCGACCCAGACCTCGCCGATCAGCAGCGGGTCGGCATAGAGCGCGGTCGCGTCGTCACCGGAGTCCCCGGTGCGCAGGCACACGTCGTAGAGCGCGGACCGGTCTCCGGGCTCGTAGTCCCGAACAGTCCGGACAGCGCGGATGGCGCGGATGGCGCGGATGGCACCACCGCCCGGAGGTGTCCGTTGCCGCTCGCCCATGGATGGCACCGTATCGCTGACCGCGGGCGGGACGGCATACGTCATGACCTGCCAGAGGGCCGACCTCGGCGTGTATCAACCTTTGACGAACTCAACGCCCTGTGGTGGGAGTAGTTTTCGGCCAACGCGGCGTGGGAGTGACCCACATCACCGCATGGGGCAACCATGAGGAGTCGGAATGGCACTGGGCTGGAAACTGCACGGGGACGGCAACCTCAGCGGCCCCGACGACGTCGTCGCACCGGACGAGCGGCTGGCGTGGGGCAAGACGATCGGGCTCGGCGCCCAGCACGTCGTCGCGATGTTCGGGGCGACCTTCGTCTTCCCGCTCATCATGGGTCTCAACGCCCAGCTCGCGATCATGATGAGCGGCATCGCGACGATCTGCTTCCTGCTCATCGTCAAGGGCAAGGTGCCGAGCTACCTCGGCACGTCGGCGAGCTTCGTTGGCGCGGTCGCCGCGATCCGCGCCCAGGGCGGCACCTCCGCCCAGGTCACCGGCGCGATCCTCGTGGCCGGCCTCGTGCTCGCGCTGATCGGTGTCGCGATCCACTTCCTCGGCTCGTCGGTGCTGCACAAGGTGCTGCCGCCCGTCGTCACCGGCGCGGTCGTCATGCTCATCGGCTTCAACCTCGCGCCGGTGGTCGCCAGCGTCTACTGGCCCCAGGACCAGTGGGTCGCCCTGCTCGTGATGACCTTCACCATCGTCTGCGCGGTCGCCTTCAAGGGCTTCGTCTCGCGTATCGCCGTGTTCCTCGCCCTCCTCTTCGGCTACGTCATCTCGTGGCTCTTCGACAAGGGCTTCGGGCAGATCACGTCATACGACGCCGGCGCCGGCAAGATCACGACGCACTTCCGCACCAGCTTCGACGGCATCACCAGCGCGCCGTGGTTCGGCCTGCCGCCCTCGACGACGGTGGGCGCCGACGGCAAGGAGATCGTCGGTATCCACGCGCCGTCCTTCTCGATCGCCGCGATCCTGCTCGTCCTGCCGGCCGTCATCGCGCTCATCGCCGAGAACACCGGCCACGTCAAGGCCGTCGCCGAGATGACGAAGACCAACCTCGACCCCTACATGGGCCGCGCGATCGCCGCCGACGGCATCGGGACCGTCATCGCCTCGTCCGTCGGTGGCTCGCCGACCACGACGTATGCCGAGAACATCGGCGTCATGGCCGCGACCCGCGTCTACTCGACCGCCGCCTACTACGTCGCCGCGATCGTCGCGATCGTCTTCGGCCTCTCGCCGAAGTTCGGCGCCCTCGTGGCCTCGGTGCCCGGTGGCGTGCTCGGCGGCATCACCGTCGTCCTCTACGGCATGATCGGCCTGCTCGGCGCGAAGATCTGGAAGGAGAACGGGGTCGACTTCGGCAACCCGATCAACCTCGTGCCCGTGGCCGCCGGCATCGTCATCGGCATCGGCAACGTCTCGCTCGTCTTCTCCGACAACTTCAGCCTGGGCGGCATCGCGCTCGGCACGATCGTCGCCGTCGGTGCCTACCACCTGGCCCGGTCGCTCGCCCCCGAGGACCTCAAGCAGCGAGCCGACGGCACGATGCTCTCGTTCGGCGACGCCAGCTACGGCGACAGCGACGGGATCGACGACCTCTACCAGGACGAGCCGGGCGGGCCCGACCTGCGGCAGCGACGCTGACCGCCCCTCCCCTGCGGTGCCGCGTGGGTCCTCGAGCGATCGAGGGCCCACGCGGCGCTTCCGGGGTGGGTCGCGCCGGCCGCCAGCCCCGACCTCCCGAGCGACCCACGGCAGATCTTGCCAAAACGCCACGCCCGGCGGTGCACAACAACCTCTAGTCCGAAACGCCATCCGGAAGGCAGGATCAGTTCGGTGAAGCCCGCCCCCTTCGTGCACCACGCACCCCGCTCCGTCGACGAGGCCGTCGCCGCCCTCGCCGAGTCCGGCCACGACGGCAAGGTCCTCGCGGGCGGACAGAGCCTCATCCCGATCCTCAACATGCGTCTGGCCTCCCCCGGCCACCTCGTCGACATCAACCGGGTCACCGGTCTCGACACGATCGAGGTCACCCCCGAGGCGGTGCGGGTCGGTGCCCTCGTGCGGCACGCCGGCCTCGAGCGGTCGCAGGAGGCGTATGCCGCCCACCCCCTCCTGCGCCAGGCCGTCCGCAACGTCGCCCACCCCGCGATCCGCAACCGCGGCACGACGGTCGGCTCCATCGCCCACGCCGACGCGGCCGGGGAGATGCCGGCGATCCTCGCGCTCAGCGACGGCATCGTCGAGGCGGCCGGGCCGTCCGGTCGCCGCGAGATCCGCTGGTCCGACTTCTTCCTCGGCGCGCTCGAGACGTCGCTGCACCACGACGAGCTCGCGGTCGCGGTGCGCTTCGGACGCTTCCCGGCCGGAACCGGCACGGCCTTCAGCGAGTCGGCCCGCCGGCACGGTGACTACGCGATGGCCGGGGTCGCCGTCGCGGTGACGGTCACCGACGGGGTGGTCTCCCGGGCGCAGGCCTCCTTCGTGTCGGTGACCGACGTGCCGTCCGTGCTCGACCTGACCGAGGCGCTCGGTGGCGTCGAGCCCGGCTCCGGTGTCTGGGACGACGCCGTCGACCGCGCCGTCGAGGCCGTGCTCGCCCACGTCGAGCCCGAGGGCGACATCCACGTCAGCGCCGACTACCGCCGGATGCTCGTCGGCGAGCTGACCCGCCGCACCCTGCCCGCCGCCGCGCGGGAAAGTGGGCACTCGACGCCCACCACCCCGTCGAGTGCCCATTTCCCGACGCCCCACCCCCCGTCGAGTGCCCACTTTCCGACGCAGGCTGCGTCGGGAAATGAGCACTCGACTGAAGGAGGCCCCTCATGACCGACCTCAGCCCTGGCACCGACGACACCACCCGCGAGGCCCTCCACGACGTCACCGTCATGGTCAACGGCGTCGCCCGCTCGGCCGCCGTGCCGGCCCGCCGCCTGCTGTCCGACTTCCTGCGCCACGACCTCGAGCTCACCGGCACCCACGTCGGCTGCGAGCACGGTGTCTGCGGCGCCTGCACCGTTCTCGTCGACGGGGCCCCGATGCGCTCCTGCCTGATGTTCGCCGTCACCGCCCAGGACCACGCGATCACGACGGTCGAGGGTCTCGGCCAGCGAGCCGACGCGCGGGTGTGCCCGACGGGCGAGTCGATGAGCCCGGTGCAGCAGGCCTTCGCCGAGTGCCACGGCCTCCAGTGCGGCTTCTGCACGCCGGGCTTCCTCACGACGATCACCTCCTACCTCGAGGAGCACCCGGCCCCGACCGCCGACGAGGCCCGCGAGGCGATCTCCGGCAACCTCTGCCGGTGCACCGGCTACCAGAACATCGTCAAGAGCGTGCTCCGGGCCGCCGAGATCCGCGTCGAGCGCGAGACGGAGGACGCGTCGTGACCACCCAGATGTTCGGGGCGCCGATCCGGCGCAAGGAGGACCCGCGCCTCGTCACCGGCGGCGGCCGCTACCTCGACGACCTCGGGAACGACGCTCTCGCAGCCGCTTTCGTGCGGAGCCCGCACGCCCACGCCCGCATCCTCGAGATCGACGCCGACGACGCGATCGACATCGACGGCGTCGTCGCGATCTACGTGCACGAGGACCTGCCGGGGAAGGTGGGCGAGCCGCTGCCACTGCTCATCCCCCACCCGACGCTCACCCACGGGCGCACCGGTCACGCCCTGGCCAAGGACGAGGTCAACCACGTCGGCGAGGCCATCGTCATGGTCGTCGCGACCGACCGCTACATCGCCGAGGACGCGTGCCAGCGGATCCGGGTGCGCTACGAGCAGCTGCCCGTCGTCGTCGGGATCGAGAACGCCCGTGACGGCGCCGCCCTCGTCCACGACGACGTCCCCGGCAACGTCGCGGCGCACATGCTCCAGCAGGTCGGCGACGTCGACACCGCGATGGCGGCCGCTCCCCACACGCTCACCCTCGAGCTCGACTTCGAGCGCAGCGCCTGCATGCCGATGGAGGGCAAGGGCGTCTACGCCCGCTGGGACGCCGAGCGTGGCGAGCTGCGGATGTACTCCTCGACGCAGACCTCGACCGGGGTGCGTGCGGCCGTGGCCGCCCGGCTCGACCTGCCGCTCGCCAAGGTCGAGTGCATCGCCCCCGACGTCGGCGGCGGCTTCGGCGTCAAGATCATGCACCCGTGGCCGGAGGAGGTGCTCGTCCCGTGGGCGGCGCGCCTGCTCGGTCGCCCGGTCAAGTGGGCCGAGGACCGACGCGAGCACTTCACCTCCTCCGCCCACGAGCGCGGCCAGCTCCAGAAGGTCACCGTCGGCTTCGACGACGAGGGCCGGCTGCTCGCGCTCGACGTCGCCTTCTGGCACGACAACGGCGCCTACACGCCATACGGGATCATCGTCCCGATCATCACCTCGACCCAGCTGCTCGGGCCCTACAAGCCCGGCACCTACCGCTGCGAGTTCTGGTCGCTCTACACGAACACCGTTCTCGTGACGCCGTATCGGGGCGCCGGCCGGCCCCAGGGCTGCTTCGCGATGGAGCGCACGATGGACGCGATCGCCGACGAGCTCGGCCTCGACCGCGCCGAGGTGCGCTCCCGCAACTTCATCCTCCCGGAGGAGATGCCCTTCGACCACGGCCTCCTCTTCCAGGACGGCCGACCGCTCAAGTACGACTCCGGCGACTTCCCCGCCTCGCTCGACAAGCTCAAGGAGCTCGTCGGCTGGGACGACTTCGCCGCCTACCGCGAGCAGGCGCAGGCCGAGGGACGCAAGGTCGGCCTCGGGATCGGCTGCTACGTCGAAGGGACCGGCGTCGGCCCCTACGAGGGCGGGCACATCCAGATCGAGACGAGCGGTCGGGTCAACGTCTCCACCGGCCTCACCTCGCAGGGCCAGGGGCACGAGACCGTCTTCGCGCAGATCGTCGCGCAGGAGCTCGGGGTGCGGATGGAGGACGTCCACGTCACGACCGGCGACACCCGCAAGATGGCGTATGCCGTGGGCACCTTCGCGTCCCGCGCGGCCGTCATGAGCGGCAACGCGATCGCCCTCGCGGCGCGCAACGTCCGGGCCAAGGCCCTGCGGATCGCCGCCGACGCGCTCGAGGTGTCGCCCGACGACCTCGAGATCATCGAGGGCACCGTGCAGGTCAAGGGCGCGCCGACGACGTCGATGTCGCTCGGCACGGTGTCGGTGCTGAGCAACCCGCTTCGCTACGCCTTCGACGAGGCCGCCCAGGCCGCAACGCAGTTCGCCGGGACCTTCGACCCGGACAAGCCGCCGGTCGCCGACGACGACGAGCCGGGCCTCGAGGGCAAGGACTTCTACTCCCCCACCCAGGCGACGTTCGCCAACGGCATGCACGCGGCGATCGTCGAGACCGACCCGGTCACGGCCGAGATCCGGATCCTGCGCTACTGCGTCATCCACGACTGCGGCACGATGATCAACCCGATGATCGTCGAGGGCCAGGTCCACGGCGGCGTGGCGCAGGGCGTGGGCGGCGCGCTCTACGAGCGGATGGTCTACGACGACTCCGGCCAGCTGCTCAACGCCTCGTTCATGGACTTCCTCATGCCCTACGCCTCCGAGGTGCCGACGATCGAGGCCGACCACCTCGAGACCCCCTCGCCCCTCAACCCGTTGGGCATCAAGGGCGCCGGTGAGGCCGGGTGCATCCCGGTCTCCGCCGTCATCGCCTCCGCGATCGAGGACGCCGAGGGCTTCCCGATCACCCGTATGCCGCTGTCCCCCTACGACCTGTGGGAGCTGCGGCGGCGCCACGCCGCCGGCGAGATCCCGTCCCTGCACCGTGCACCCTCGAAGGAGCCCACCTCATGAAGATCTCCGGAGCCGCGACGCTCGCCTCCGACCCGCAGCAGGTGTGGGACGCCTTCCACGACCCGGCCGTCCTGGCCCGTTGCCTCCCCGGGTGCGAGCGCCTCACCGAGCTCGGCCCCGACCACTACGCGATGACGGTGACCGCGGGGGTGGCCGCGATCAAGGGCACCTACGACGGCGAGGTCTCGCTCCGGGACCCGCAGCACCCCGACTCGTTCACGATGAAGGCCTCGGGCGCCGGTGCACCCGGCACCGTCGACGCCGACGTCGTCGTGCGACTCGCCCCGGTGGACGGCGGCGGGACCCAGCTCACCTACGACGCCGACGCGTCGGTCGGCGGCGTCATCGGCGGCGTCGGGCAGCGGATGCTCTCCGGCGTCACGAAGAAGATGGCCGGCCAGTTCTTCGCCGCCGTCGACGCCGACATCGCCGGGGTCCGCCCGGCCGCGCCCGTCGCTGCCGCCGCTCCCGGTGGGACCGTCCCCGCCGCCGAGGGCGCGACCACGTATGCCGGTCGGCCGGCCACCGCGAACGCCAACGCGTCGCTCTCGCTCGACTCGGCCGCGGGTTTCGCCGCGGGGGTCGTCGTCGGGGGCCTGCTCGTCCTCGCCGGCGTCGCCGTCGGCGCCCGGCTGGGACGGCGGTCCTGATGCGCGCCTTCACCGCCGCCGCCGTGCAGGTCGCCCCGGTCGCGGGCCCCCTGACGGCCGAGTCGGTCCGAGCCAACCTCGAGCACTGCGTCGAGATGACCCGCACGTGCGTCGCGGCCACCGGCGCCGAGCTCGTCGTCCTCCCCGAGTCGGCGACGACCGGCTTCACGCCGGGCTGCTCGAAGGAGGAGCTGTGGGACCTCATGAGCGAGCTCCCCGGTGAGATGTGCGAGCCGATCCAGCAGGTGGCCCGCGAGCTCGGCGTGCACATCTGTTTCGGCACCTACGAGCGCGGCCCCGAGCGCGGCGTCGTCTACAACTCCTCGGTCCTGGTCGACCCGCACGGCGAGGTGCTCGGCGTCTACCGCAAGACCCACCCGTTCTGCTCCGAGATCGTGACCGGCGGCGGCTGGGTCACCCCGGGCGACACCGTCACGGTCTGCGACACCGAGCTCGGCCGGATCGGCATGATCATCTGCTTCGACGGGGACTACCCCGAGCTCTCCCGGATCCAGGCGGTCCAGGGCGCCGAGGTGATCTGCCGGCCCTCCGCGCTGCTGCGCTCGGCCGACCTGTGGGACCTCACCTCCCGGGCCCGGGCCTACGACAACCACGTCTACGTCATCGGGGCGAACGCCGTCGGGGTCGACCCGGCGGGCGTGCTCTACTTCGGCAACTCCCACATCGTCACGCCGATCGGTCACATCGTCGCCAAGGCCGCGACGCACGAGGGCTGGGTGTCGGCCCGCCTCGACCCCGACGACGCGTTGTCCTCGCTCACCCCGGGGTCGAACATCGGGCAGGCGTTCGACCACCTGCGCGACCGCAACCTCGACCTCATCCGCAACCACCGCGACGACCTCGAGCGCCCGGCCGCGACCTCCTTCCCCCACACGCCCCTCTCCCCCGGCTGAACGTGCCCGGGGAGAGCGCGAACCCTGCCGACGAGCGAGTTCGTCCGGCTCGCTCATGCGCGGTCACGGGGTGACGGTCAGGACCCCTCGAGCGCCTCGTTCGGCGTCGGCCATGACGTGGGTGAGGAACGGGTAGTGCCCCGACTCCCTGGGGGTGAGCTCGACGAACCCGCCTTGGGCCGCGGCGAGGTCGAGCGCCTCGCTGCCGCCAGCAGCAGTGTCGAACGGGTCGACGCGGTCACGCAGGAGGTAGCCGCCCTCCTTCCACACGGTGTCGAACCGGGTGCCCACCACGTGGAAGCTGGAGCCCCTGTTGGGCCCGGCGGCGAGCACCCAGAAGCGCACCCGGTCACCCACGTGTGCCGTCAGGGGGCGCGCGACGTACTGGTTCGCGACGCCGTTGAACACCACCGCGTCCGGGGCGTTGGCCGCTGCTGCCGTCGCGTCGACCTCGCGCACCGATGAGCGGCCGTCGCCGTCGACGTAGACCTCGGACTGCACGAGCACGTAGCTGCGGTCGACGTCCGGCAGCCCCTTCGGTTCGATGACGACCGCGCCGTGCATGCCGGCCGCGATGTGTGCGCTCATCGGCATCGTCGAGCAGTGGTACAGCCACGCCCCGGCCCGGTCGGCCGTGAACCGGTACGTCAGGGAGGCGCCGGGCGCGATGGTGCGCATCGGGCCGTCGGGTGCCACCTCGCCGGCATGGAAGTCGATGGAGTGCCCCATCGTGCCGTGGTTGACCAGGGTGACGACGAAGGTGTCACCGATGCGTCCGTGCAGCGTCGGGCCGGGCACGGTTGCGTTGAAGGTCCAGCGCTTCTGGCGGACGCCGGGGGCCACGTCGAGCTCGGCCTCCTCGATGGTGAGCGTGACGACGTGGGTGCGTGCGGCGTCGAGCGGCGGCAGGGCTGCGGGGTGGGCCGCGAAACCCGCGGCAGCAGTGCCGGACAGGTCGACGGGCAGGGCATCGAGGGTGGCCGACCGGCCGGGCAGCACCCGACCGGTCTGGATGCCGTCGCCGAAGGTGAGGTCGTGAGGCGACCCGTCGTCGCGGTTGACGAGGTCGATGACGAGGCGGTCGCCGTAGGGGACCGTGAGCGAGGAGGGAGAGTAGGACATGTCGTGGGCCTGGACCGTCACCCGGGTCGTATGACCCGTGGGCCGCACTCCCGCCCGGGCGGCGACGCCGCCCCCTGCCACCATGCCGCCCGCGGACGGACCCATCCCCAGCCCGGCGGCTGCGGGGTCGGCGGCGATACCGAGGATGACGGCGACGGCCACGCTGGCCACGGCCATGAGCACCTGGGTCCTCGACCGGCGAGGTGCTGCCTCGACCGGGACCGCCGGCACCGGGGGCCCACCGTGTTCGGCGGCCTCGGCCACCGACGCGAGCAGCGCGCGGCGGGCCGCGACGGCCGCGCCGATGGAGCGGAGCAGCAGGGGCAGAAAGGCGACGAGGGCGCCGAGTACGAGCACCGACACGGTGGCCCGCACCGGGCTCGGCACCGGGAGCAGGCAGACGAGCAACCCCAGGTTGACCACGGTCACCCGCCAGGGCGCGCCCCGGTCGAGCCAGGCCGAGGCGACCTTCACCACGGACGGCCCGCCACCGAGCACCGAAGGGATGAGGGAGGACAGCGCCCCGAAGAGCAGCTGCGCCGCGAACCCGACCACGACGACCGCCGCCACGGTGCCGTAGCCGTCGGCCAGGGCCGCCCACGACGCGCTGGTCACCAGGCGCCATCCGAGCAGGGCGAGGGCGACCACCCACCAGCCCAGGGCCGCGGAGACCGACCAGGTCGCGAATGCCTTCGGCGGCGCCTGGCGCGCCGGGGCGACCAGGGCGCGCCCCCACCACCCGAGCCCCGCGGCGTATCCGCCGAGCCCGGCGAGAGCGGCGGCTCGCGAGCCGAGCGCGGCGCCGGTGGCGAGCACGGCCAGCCCCACGAGCAGGACGGGCAACGCCTGGCGGGCGAGTCGCTCGGCTCGGGCGTCCATGCGGGTGCGCAGCATCGTGGGCCACAGCGTGATGAGCGTGCCGGTGACGGTGAGCCCGATCCAGCCGAGCACCATCACCATCGAGTGCGCGACAAGCACTTCGCCGTCCCGCTGGTCGTCGAGGCCGCGGGCGAGCCACGCGCCGAGGGTCGCTCCGACTGGCACGCACGCCGCGGCCGCGATGTAGTAGCGAACGGTGACGCGGAAGCGCCCCGGCAGGGCCCGCCGCAGTCGCTGCCACAACGAGATGCCGTGCCAGATCACTGCGGCCGAGACCGCGGTGGCGCCGGCGACGGTGAGGGGCCACCAGCCGCTCGGCACGCCGACGAGGACGGCGCACACCCCGACGCTGAGCACGATGATCCGGCGGCTCTGCCGGGTGCGGTTGTCGAGCGACTCCGGGGTCTTCAGCAGCGCCTGGGTGAAGTGGGTGCTCCACACCATCGCCGAGTGGGTGAGCGCGCCGAGCAGCACCAGGTGCACGAGCAGCCAGGTCGACCCCGGCACCCACGGGTGCACGAGGGCCAGGGCCGCGGCGAGGCCGAGCCAGACCGGGCCGGGACGGTCGCGCAGGGCGAAACTGCCCCGGCGCGCGGACGGAGAGGCGGGGGTCACGGGAGGGCCGGCTGTGAGCTCGCCCGCCAGGTCGGGCTCGTCGACATCCGTGAACGGGCACCGCGCGCACGCTCACTCATCCCCGCGTCGACACCCGATCCGGGGTGATCGCGACGACCCGCTCCCAGTCGGGGCCATCCAAGCCGATCGCGGCCGCAGGGAACAGCCCGTTCTCCTCTCGGTCGATGTGGGCTCGCAGCATCCTCTCGAGGGCCGGGAGGTCGGTGTGCGAGCCGGCCCCGACCCGGTCGAGCAGCTGGTGCAGCAGGGCGTGCTCACCGCAGAGGCCATCCACCTGCGCGGTGAACTCCTCGTCCTCGGCGAGCACCGAGAACAGGCCGACCTCCTCGGCGCGAGCGTGCGGTTCCAGCAGGTCGCGGCACACGGCCACGGCCCGGTGCACCGTCCCCGGTTCGGCCCCGGCGCACGCCTGACGCAGGTCCCCGAGGGCGTTGATGATCGCCACGTGCTCCTCCATGAAGCGTCCGATGACGGTGATGCTCTCGCACCCGCAGTAGCTGCACACGACCGGTCCCCGACGTCCGGATCAGCCGCGGGTGACCCGGAGACGCCAGGCGCCGGGTCCTCGATCGAGGTAGGTGACGGTGACCGGGCCGAGCTCGGCGAGCTGGCCGAGCAGTGGCTGAGGGTCGTGCGGAGCGAGGAGCACGAGGGAGCCGCCCGCCGGGATGGCCGACCAGGCCCCGAGGACGGCGGCATGCCGGATCGCGTGCGGGATGGCGCGCACATCCAGCTCGGGGACCTCGGTCGCGGCGTCGCCGCAGCCGCAGGCGCCGGCATGGCCGGCGCCGGGGGCGCCGGGGGCGGCCTCGGTGAGGGGGAAGGTGGTTCGGGCGTCCATGCTGGCCTCCGGGGTCGATGTTTAATACAATGACGTTGTGAAAAACATAGCACCGATGGGCCCGGCGCTGACACCCCCTCGGGAGAGGCCCCCGACGCCCGCTCTGGACCCCTCTCGTCGACGACTGCTGGACGTCATCGGCGAGACCCCGGCCACGACGGGGGCCACGGTCGGGGACCTGGTCGCAGCGCTCGGCGGTCACCCCAACACCACGCGCCACCACGTGCGGGCGCTGGTGCGCGCCGGGCTGGTCCGTGCGGAGCAGGCGCCGTCGACCGGCGGGCGCGGGCGGCCCTCGCTGCGGTATGCCCTGACGCCGGCGGGGGTCGTGGCGCGTGACGCCGGCAGCACCGAGGGGGGCGTGTCACCGGAGTACGTCGCCCTGGCCGCGGTGTTCGCCGAGCGCCTCGCTGATCGGGGCGGGGATCCCGGCGCTGATGCCCGCGCCATCGGAAACGCTTGGGGCACAAGCCTGGCCGACCGTCCTGACCAGGACGTGGGCAGGGCACTGCCCGCGCACGAGCAGGTCATCGGCCTGCTCGGACGGTTGGGCTTCTCTCCGGTCGCCGAGACCGGGAGCGGCGCCGGGTCGGGCACCACCGTGCTCCTGCAGACCTGCCCCCTGCTGGAAGCCGCGAGGCGCCATCCGGAGGTGGTCTGCCAGGTGCACTTCGGCCTCGTGGCCGGCGCCCTGGAGGCGAACGGCGAGCTCTCGGACGGGCTCTCGCTCGTGCCGTTCGCGCGCCCGGGATCCTGTCTGCTCTCGCTGCCCCCCACACTGGTCCCATGAGCACTGGACACCATCCGTCAACGGGCGACGTCACGGTCGTCGTGCTCGCCGGCGGCACCTCACGGCGGTTCGGCTCCGACAAGCTGGACGCCCGGTTTCACGGCTCGACCGTGCTGCAGACCGTCGTCGGGTCGCTGCCGGAGCAGTGGCCGGTGGTCGTCGTGGGGCCGGAGCGGGACTGCGGCCGAACGGTCACGTGGACCCGTGAGACCCCGCCGGGCGGCGGGCCCCTGGCCGGCGTCGCGGCGGGGGTCGAACGGGTGCGGACCGCGATCGTCGGCGTCGTGGCAGGCGACATGCCGTATGCCGGCCCCGCCCTGGAGCGGCTCGTCGCGGCCCTGCGCACTTCCCCCCCGGAGGTGGGCGCCGCCGTGGCCACCGATGACGGCGGGTTCGCCAACCCCCTGCTCGCGGCCTACCGGACGGCAACCGTGCGCCAAGCCCTGCCCTTCCCGGCGGTGAACCGCCCCGCGAAGCTGCTGCTCGAGATGCCGCACCTCGAGGTCGCCGTCACCGGCCCGGCCTCGCGTGACGTCGACACCCCCACCGACCTCCGGGACCTCGAGGCCCACACTCGAGCCGAGTAGTGCGCGCGGCCGACGGTCAGCCGGGCTTGGGAGCACCCGGCCTCGCGTAGCGCCACCAGGTGATCCCGACGCACATGACCGCCCAGGCGATGCCGATCGAGTAGAAGGCCACCGGGCCCAGGGTCGTCACTCCCACGCCGAAGAAGAACGGCCCGAAGGCCGCGATGGCTGCGGTCCACCCGATGACGCCTCCGGCCTGGCGGCGCTCGAAGATCATCGGCATCTGCTTGAAGGTCGAGGCGTTGCCGATGCCGGAGAAGAGGAAGATCGCGAGCATCCCGTAGAGGAACTGGCGGAAGCCGGCGTCGAGCGCGGCCGCCGAACCGGTGTCCGGGGTGAGCGCGGGAAGCGTGTAGGCGATCGAGGCAACGACGCCGATGCCGGAGACCAGGGTCCAGACGGCACCGCCGGTGCGGTCGGTGAGAGGGGCGAACACGACCCGCGCAGCGGCCCCGATGAGCGGGCCGAGAAACACGTACTTCACGACGTCCGGAACGGCGTAGCCGGCGACGAGGACCGTGGCGGTGGCACCGGACCCCTGGACGATGTCACCGTTGCCACTGCCGTAGAGGTTGGCCATGAGCAGGCCGAACTGCGCCGCAAGGCCGGAGAAGGTGCCGAAGGTCATGATGTAGAGGATCGTCATCCACCAGGTGTCCTGGTTGCTGAAGATGTCGAACTGCTGGCGGATGTTCGCCTTGACCGGCACCGACTTCAGCATCGTCCAGGCGAGGACCGCACCGACCACCATGAGCGGGATCCAGACGAACGCGGCGTTCTGGTACCAGACGGCGACGGGCGGTTTGCCCGACACGGTCATCTGCTGGCTGCCGCCGAAGACCGCGAGGGCGGAGACGGCGATGAGGTAGGGCGTGAGCAGCTGGACGAAGGAGACGCCGAAGTTGCCGAGCCCGGCCTGCAGACCCAGGGCCGTGCCCTGCTTGCGCCTGGGGAAGAAGTACGAGGTGCTCGGCATGAACCCGGAAAAGGCCCCACCGCCGATCCCGGCGAGGAAGGCCAGCACCATGAGCTCCCAGTACGAGGCGGTCGGTGACTGCACCCGCACGCCCCAGCCCAGGGTCGAGGCGATGAGCAGGAGCGAGGTCAGCGAGACCATCTTGCGGGTACCCATGATCGGCGGCAGGGTCATCCACCCGAGGCGGAAGAGCCCGGCGGCCAAGCCCGGCATGGCGGCCATCCAGTAGAGCTGGTTCTTGGTGAAGTCGTAGCCGAGGGCGTTGAGCTTGGGGATGATCGCGCTCGGGAGGAACCACGCGACGAACGCGAGGGTCAGGCAGAACGTCGTGATCCACAACGTGCGCCAGGCCAGGGACTGGTCCCAGGTCTCCTCGTTCTCGGGGTCCCAGGACTTCAGCCACTCCCCCGTTCGGGCCGGTGCGTGAGATGTGCTCATTGCGGTCTCTCCTTCGTCCCGGTGGCCGAGCCGCCCGTGGTGCCACCGGCTCAGCCCGCAGCTGGGTCGTCTCGTGTGGCTAATTTACTGAGATCAATCATTTCTATCTGCGAGATCGGCACGAAAAAACCCACCGCCCGTGAAATCCAACAGGCGAGACGCACCGTCTACGACGGCCAGTAGTACTCTCGATTCGGCTCTGCGTCAACCTGAAAACGACACTCTCCCAGGGGTGGCGACCACCAGTGCGGTGTGCTTCGATGCAGAGGAACCGATTCCGGTATTTCTCGACGGGGAGGGAGCCATGGCCGGCGATACGCTTCAGGCCGCGGTGCTGCTCGCGTCACCGGTGCGGCGCCGGCTGGTCGACGCCCTGGCGCACACCGGTGGCGACGGTCGCCCCGGACGCACGGCCGCTGAGCTGGCCGGCACGGTGGACCTGCACGTCACGACGGTGCGCTTCCATCTCGACCAGCTCGTCGCAGCGGGCCTCGTGGAGTCCGCCGTGCGGCGCGAGGGCGGGGCGGGGCGACCGCGCAAGGTCTACACGGTGGCCCCCGGCTCGCTGGACGACGTCGACGCCCGCGCGGAGGTCGACCACCTGAGGCTGCTCAGCGGCTTGCTCGCGTCGACCTTGACATCGACCTTGACGTCGACCTTGCCGTCGACCTCGACCGAGGGCGTATCGGGGGGCGCGATGACCCCGACGGAGGCCGGTCATCGCTGGGCCGTGGAGCACGTCTCCGGCCGCGAGAGCTCCCCGCCCGCTGACACCCCCGGCCGGTGGCTCGGCAAGCTGGCCCAGATGATCGATGTGCTCCAGGAATGGGGGTACACCCCCGAGCTGAGGACGTCCGACGGGGGGCGGGTGGCTGAGATCACCCTGGCGCACTGCCCCTTCCGCGACCTGGCCCGGGCGCACCCCACGGTGGTCTGCGCCATCCATCGCGGGCTGATCGCGGGATCGTTGGCCCAGCTCGGGGAGCCGGCCACGCGGGTCAGCCTCGAACCCTTCGTCGACGACACCACCTGCGTCGCGCACATCAGTACGACGACGCCCTTCCACACCGCTGCACCAAAGGAGTCCCCATGACTGCCGGCCTCGACGGACCGCTGACCCAGACCCTCGTGGGCACCCGCCGCTTCTTCACCCGCTCGGAGGTCTCACCCGACCAGCGCTCGATCCACGCGACCGGTGGCCGCTCGGGCGACGCGTTCTACCGGGACCGGTGGTCGCACGACAAGGTCGTGCGCAGCACGCACGGGGTCAACTGCACCGGGTCGTGCTCGTGGAAGGTGTACGTCAAGGACGGCATCATCACCTGGGAGGCGCAACAGACCGACTACCCCTCCACCGGGGCCGACCGCCCCGAGTACGAGCCCCGCGGCTGCCCGCGCGGCGCGGCCTTCAGCTGGTACACCTACTCGCCGACGCGGGTTCGCTACCCCTACGTGCGTGGCGTCCTGCTCGAGATGTACCGCGAGGCGAAGCGCGCCGTCGGCGGTGACCCGGTCGTCGCCTGGGCCTCGGTGGTGCAGGACCCCGAGAAGGCCAACCGGTACAGGTCGGCCCGCGGCAAGGGGGGCCTGGTCCGCTCCTCCTGGGAGGAGGTCGTCGAGATCATCGCGGCGGCCCACGTCTACACCATCAAGCGCTGGGGCCCCGACCGGATCGCCGGCTTCTCGCCGATCCCGGCGATGTCCCCGGTCTCGTACGCCTCGGGCTCTCGCTTCCTCGAGCTCATCGGCGCCCCGATGCTCTCCTTCTATGACTGGTACGCCGACCTGCCCAACGCCTCCCCACAGATGTTCGGCGACCAGACCGACGTGCCCGAGTCGGGCGACTGGTGGGATGCCGGCTACCTCATCATGTGGGGCTCGAACGTGCCGATGACGCGCACCCCCGATGCGCACTGGATGACCGAGGCACGCTACCGCGGCCAGAAGGTCGTCGCGGTCTCTCCGGACTACGCCGAGAACGTCAAGTTCGCCGACGAGTGGGTCGCCGCCGCACCGGGCACCGACGGCGCCCTCGCGATGGCCATGGGCCACGTCATCCTCAAGGAGTTCTTCGTTGACCAGCAGGTCGACTTCTTCACCGACTACAACCAGAAGTACACCGACCTGCCGTTCCTCGTCGCCCTCGAGCCCGAGGTCACGGAAACCGCTGCAGCGGGAGCCGACCCGGTCTTCCGTCCCGGCAAGTACCTCGTGGCCGGCGACCTGGACGTCCCCGAGGCCTCCTCCGAGAACGCCATGTGGAAGCCGGCCGTGCTCGACGCGCGCACCGGCGAGGTGGCGATCCCCCGTGGGTCGCTGGGCTACCGCTACGGCGACGAGGGTCTGGGCCAGTGGAACCTCGACCTCGGCGACATCGACCCGGTGCTGACGATGCTCGACACGGCGACCGAGACGGTGCCGATCACGTTGCCGCGCTTCGACTCCTACGACGGCAAGGTCGCCCACGTCACGCGGGGCGTCCCCGTGCGCCGCATCGGTGGCCGCCTCGTCACGACGGTGCTGGACCTGATGCTCGCGCAGTACGGCGTGAACCGGCCGGGGATGCCGGGCACCTGGCCGGCCGACTACGACGACCCGTCCACGCCGGCCACGCCGGCCTGGCAGGAGGAGATCACCTCCGTGCCGGCCGAGCAGGTCGTGCGCCTCGCCCGCGAGTGGGCGCAGAACGCGATCGACACCACCGGTCGCGGAATGATCCTGATGGGGGCCGGCACCAACCACTGGTTCCACTCCGACCAGATCTACCGGGCGATGCTGGTGCTCACCACGATCACCGGCTGCCAGGGGCGCAACGGTGGTGGTTGGGCCCACTACGTGGGCCAGGAGAAGGTACGCCCGCTCACGGGCTTCCAGCACCTGGCCTTCGCCCTGGACTGGCAGCGACCGCCTCGGCACATGAACCAGACCGCGTACTGGTACGTCAACACCAGCCAGTACCGGTACGACACGTTCACCGCCGACGACGTGGACGCCGGCACCGGGGTCTTCGCCGGCAAGGGCGTCATGGACCTGCTCGCCCAGTCGGTGCGCCTGGGCTGGACCCCGAGCTACCCCACCTTCAACCGCAGCAGCCTCGACCTTGCCGACGACGCCGAGGCGGCCGGCCAGACACCAGCCGACTACGTCGTCGACCAGCTCAAGGAAGGTGCGCTGAGCTTCGCCGTCGAGGACCCCGAGGCCGAGGAGAACCACCCGCGCATCCTCAGCCTGTGGCGGGCCAACCTGCTCGGGTCGAGCGCCAAGGGCAACGAGTACTTCCTCAAGCACCTGCTCGGCACCGACAACGCCGTCACGGCGGAGCAGGCCCCACCGGGCCAGCGCCCGGAGGGCATCGCCTGGCCCGAGCACGTGCCCGAGGGCAAGCTCGACCTGCTCATGACGATCGACTTCCGGATGACCAGCTCGACGCTCTTCTCCGACGTGGTGCTGCCAGCGGCCACCTGGTACGAGAAGCACGACATCAACACCACCGACATGCACCCGTTCGTGAACTCGTTCAGCCCGGCGATCTCGCCACCGTGGCAGTCCAAGACCGACTGGGAGGCCTGGAAGGCGATCGCGAAGAAGTTCTCCGAGCTCGCGGTCGACCACCTCGGTACCCGCCGCGACGTCGTCGCCAAACCCCTGTGGCACGACACCCCGGAGGCCATGGCGACCGTGCACGGCGTCGTCAAGGACTGGCGCAAGGGCGAGTGCGAGCCGCTGCCGGGCAAGACCATGCCCGTGCTCGCCGTCGTCGAGCGCGACTTCGCCGCCGTCTACGACAAGATGACGTCGATCGGACCGCTGCTGGAGTCGGTGGGCATGACCACCAAGGGCGTGCCGTATGCCGTGAACCGTGAGGTCGACATCCTCCGCCACCAGAACGGCGTCGCGCGGCTCGGGGCCGGCGCCGGTCAGCCGCTGCTCGAGACCGACATCCATGTGGCCGACGCGATCCTGCACCTGTCCGGCACGACCAACGGCCACCTCTCCACCCACGGCTTCCGCAACCTCGAGAAGCGCACCGGCACCAGGCTGGCCGACCTCTCGGCCGAGCACGAGGGCAAGCAGGTCACCTTCGCCGACACCCAGGCCGCGCCCGTTCCCGTCATCACCTCCCCGGAGTGGTCCGGCTCGGAGTCCGGCGGGCGACGCTACGCGCCGTTCACGATCAACATCGAACGGCTCAAACCGTTCCACACGCTCACGGGTCGCCAGCAGTTCTACCTCGACCACGACTGGATCCTCGGCATGGGGGAGGCGCTGCCGGTCTACCGTCCGCCGTTGAACATGACCGAGCTCTTCGGCGAGACGGCGCTCGGAGAGCAGAACGCCCTCGGCGTCTCGGTGCGCTACCTCACCCCGCACAACAAGTGGTCGATCCACAGCGAGTACCAGGACAACCTGTTCATGCTCAGCCTCTCCCGGGGCGGGCAGACGATCTGGATGTCCGACCTCGACGCCGAGAAGATCGGCGTGAGCGACAACGACTGGGTCGAGGCGGTCAACCGCAACGGTGTCGTCGCCGCCCGCGCGATCGTCTCGCACCGGATGCCGGAAGGCACGGTCTACATGCACCACGCCCAGGACCGGCTGATCGACGTCCCCCTGACCGAGACCAACGGCAGGCGAGGCGGTATCCACAACTCGCTCACCCGGATCATGATGAAACCCAGCCACCTGATCGGTGGGTACGCGCAGCTGGCCTACTTCTTCAACTACATCGGACCGACCGGCAACAACCGCGACGAGGTCACGATGATCCGCAAGCGCACTGCGAAGGTGGTCTACTGATGCGCGTCATGGCCCAGATGGCGATGGTCATGAACCTCGACAAGTGCATCGGCTGCCACACCTGTTCGGTCACCTGCAAGCAGGCGTGGACCAACCGGGCCGGCACCGAGTACGTCTGGTTCAACAACGTCGAGACCCGGCCCGGCCTCGGCTACCCCCGCGGGTACGAGGACCAGGACGAGTGGCAGGGCGGCTGGGTGATGAACAACGGCCGGCTGAAGCTGCGGGCCGGTGGCCGGTTCAAGAAGCTGGTCACGATCTTCAGCAACCCGAAGATGCCCTCGATCAACGACTACTACGAGCCGTGGACCTACGACTACGAGACGCTGCTCAACGCCCCGGCGCAGCAGAACTTCCCCGTGGCGCGGCCGCACTCGCTGATCTCCGGCAAGCCGATGAACGTGTCGTGGAGCGCCAACTGGGACGACGACCTCGGGGGCTCGCGCGAGCATGCCGCCAAGGACGTCATGCTGCGCGGCATCGAGGACAAGGTGACGTTCGAGTTCGAGCAGACCTTCATGTTCTACCTGCCGCGGATCTGCGAGCACTGCCTCAACCCGTCGTGCGCGGCGTCGTGCCCGAGCGGTGCGATCTACAAGCGCGAGGAGGACGGCATCGTCCTGGTCGACCAGGACCGCTGCCGGGGTTGGCGGATGTGCATCACCGGTTGCCCCTACAAGAAGGTCTACTTCAACCACAAGACCGGCAAGGCCGAGAAGTGCACGTTCTGCTACCCGCGCATCGAGGTCGGCATCCCGACGGTGTGCTCGGAGACGTGTGTGGGCCGGTTGCGCTACATCGGCTTGGTGCTCTACGACGCCGACAAGGTGCTCGAGGCAGCGACCGCACCGGACGACACGGACCTCTACGAGTCACAGCTCGGGGTGTTCCTCGACCCCGAGGACCCCGAGGTCCGTCGCGAGGCGGAGGCCGCCGGCATCCCCGGCGACTGGGTCGAGGCCGCCCGTCGCAGCCCCGTCAAGAAGCTGATCATGGACTACAAGGTGGCGCTCCCGCTGCACCCGGAGTACCGCACCATGCCGATGGTCTGGTACATCCCGCCGCTGTCTCCGGTCGTCGACGTCATCAAGGACACCGGTCACGACGCCGAGGACGTCGACAACCTCTTCGGGGCGATCGACACCCTGCGCATCCCGGTGGAGTACCTCGCGAACCTGTTCACGGCGGGCGACGTGGCTCCGGTGAACAGGGTGCTCAAGAAGCTCGCCGCGATGCGGTCCTACATGCGCGACATCAACCTCGGCCGTGACCCTCGCGACGAGATCCCCGCCGCGGTCGGGATGGAGGGGGAGGCGATGTACGACATGTTCCGTCTCCTCGCCCTCGCCAAGTACTCCGATCGCTACGTCATCCCCACCGCGCACGCCGAGCAGGCGCACGCGCTCGAGGAGCTGGCCACCGAGTGCTCCGTGTCCGAGTACGGCGGCGGCCAGGAGATCTTCGGCGAGGGCTCGGGGGCCGCCCCGACGCCGGTGGCGGTCGAGAACTTCCGGGTGCTGCAGCAGAGCCAGTCGGCCGACTCGATGGAGGCGCTCCCCCCGGACAACCCGATGCGCGGACGGGTCAACCTGCTCAACTGGGACGGCCGCGGGATGCCGGAGGGCATCTTCCCGACCGATGCTGCCGGGTCCAACGTCGGGGGCGAGCGATGAGGTGGCGCCGGCAGCGCGGCGCGCAGCCCGGGCTCAGCGAGCAGGCCCTCGCCGACACCTGGCAGGTCGTCTCGCTCCTGCTCGACTACCCCGACGAGCTGCTCGTGTCGCGGGTGCCGATGCTGCGGCGCGTGGTCGCGGAGCTGCCCGATGCCCAGCGGGAGCCACTGGGCGAGCTGCTCGACACCCTCGAGCACGGCGACCTCGCTGCGCTGCAGGCCGACTACGTCGACACCTTCGACGTCACCCGCAAGTGCTCTCTGCATCTGACCTACTTCACCGAAGGTGACACCCGCCGGCGCGGGGTTGCCCTGGTGGAGTTCAAGCAGGCCTACCGCAAGGCCGGCGTGGAGTTCGACTCCGACGCCGAGCTGCCCGACCACCTCTGCGTCGTTCTCGAGTTCGGTGCGGTGCAGGACTGGGCCACGGCCTGGCACCTGCTGACCAGGCACCGGGTGGGTGTCGAGGTGCTCAACGCCGGCCTCGCGCAGCGCAGCTCACCGTGGCTGCCGGCGCTGCAGGCGCTGCGGTCGACGCTGCCCGAGCTCGACGGCGACGACCAGACGTCACTGATGCGGCTCGTCGCCGAGGGCCCGCCCCAGGAGACGGTCGGCCTGGAGCCGTACGCCATCGACCCGCGCCTCAACCCACGCCCCGACCCCGTCGACACCACCGCGATGCTCGGCACGACAATCCCCGTAGGAGCCCCCCGATGACCGTGTTCCTCTGGGTGATCGTGCCCTACGTCTGCCTCGCCGTCTTCGTCGTGGGGCACGTCTGGCGCTACCGCTATGACAAGTTCGGCTGGACCACCCGCTCCAGCCAGCTCTACGAGGACCGGCTGCTGCGCATCGGGAGCCCACTGTTCCACTTCGGGATGCTCGGCGTCATCGCCGGGCACATCATCGGTCTGGTCATCCCGCAGGTGTGGACCAACGCCCTGGGCCTGAGCCCCCACGCGTACCACGTCATCGCGCTGGCCGGCGGCATCCCGGCCGGCATCGCCGCGTTGGCCGGGCTCGCCATCCTGGTCTACCGGCGCCGCACCACGGGCCCGGTCTTCCACGCGACCACGGTCAACGACAAGGTCATGTATGCCGTGCTCGGTAGCGTCATCGCGCTCGGCATGTGGAACACCGTCGCGGGGAGCCTGCTTCAGTTCGGCGGCGAGTACAACTACCGCGAGGGCGTCAGCGTCTGGTTCCGCAGCATCTTCCTGCTCCAGCCCGACCCCGAGCTGATGGCTGCTGCACCCCTCGGCTTCCAGGTGCACGCCCTGCTGGCGCTGCTCCTCTTCGCGATGTGGCCGTTCACCCGCCTGGTGCACGTGTTCTCGGCGCCCATCGGGTACCTCACCCGGCCCTACCTCGTGTACCGGTCCAAGGACGAGCGCCCGGGCCGGGGCTCGGGCAACCGGGCACCACAGCGCGGCTGGGACAAGCCCGAGCTCAGCCAGAAGTGAGCCAAGCCGGTCCCGCCCACGTGTCCGAGACGAGCACAGCCCCGACGGGAGTCGCGCATGACTGACCTCACGGCCGCCGAACAGCAATGGCACGACTGGATCCACGACGCCTGTGCGGCGGTCGACGTCGACCCGCATGCCGTCGACGTCATCGGCATCCACGCCCTCACGAAGGAGATCGCGCACGACTTCGCCCGGCCGATGGCCCCCGTCGGTTCCTACATCCTGGGGCTGGCCGTCGGCAGCAGGGTTGCGGCCGGGGAACCGGTCGACCCGGAGGCACTGAGCGCGGCGATTCGCGCGACCTTCCCTTCCGCCACCTGATCGTCGGGTCCGTCGACCCCGTCCGGCCGGACACCCACCCGCCGGCGCACCAGCCGTCTCGGACTCAGGCGTCGGGGAACCCCTCCGTCGGGGGCGACCCGGTCCCAGGGCCGCCGTTCCCCGGCCGGGGCCCACCGTCGCGCGCCGGTGGCTCGTCCGGCACGGCCGTCGAGGCCCAGTCGTAGACGACGGAGGTCCGCAGCAGGATGTCGGCGCCTGAGCGGTTCTCGCGGCTGACGATCACCCAGAAGAGCACGATCGGCACGAAGACGCACAGCAGGGCGCGGCCCAGCGCGACCAGCGGGCGGACCCGCCTGCCGTGGGAGTCGACGACCCGCACTCCGAGCAGGCGGCCCCCGTAGCTGCGTCCCGTGGTGGCCCACGCGAGCGCGAGATAACAGGTGAGGAACCCGAGGAAGCAGACGAAGAGCAGGTCGAGCGCCGGGTCGGGAAAGGTGAAGGAACGCGGACTCAACACGTAGACCACGGCGACGGTGCCGGCATACCCGACGGCAACGGCGACGACGGCGACCACCCCGTCGACCGTCCCGGCCAGCACGCGGGTCACGATGCCCGCCCGGTGCCCCTGCACGGATCGAGCCGCCGGAGGGACGGTGATGCGCGAAACGGGCCCCTGACCCGGGTCCACGGGCTGCTCCACGGTCGACCTCCTCAGTGGGCGAGGCCCCGGGCGCCCGGGTCCGGGCCGTGCCAGCCACGCCGCGCGGGTGGCGGCGGGGGTGGCCCGCCCTGCTGGCCCTCGACGGTCGAGCCGGGAGCCCGCTCAGGCCGGTGCAGGAGCCGGTCCACCACGTGCGCCACGCGCTCGTCGGCCCCGATCCCCTGCCGACGGACCTCCCGGAGCCCCTCGGAGGCCATCGACCCGGTCGAGCTCCGGATGATCCCGGGCAGGTCGATGCCCTCGACGACGAACTCCGCGAGCGCGATGAGGTCGAGCTTGGCGATGATCGCGTCCACGTCGGCGCGGGCCACGACCGCGTCGACGTCCACCCGGGCGACCGCCCCGTCCAAGTCCGCCCGCGCCACGACGGCGTCCACGTCGACCCGCGCGATGATCCGCTCGAGGTCGACCTTCGCGACGATGCCGTCGATGTCCACCCGGCCGATCACCGCCTCCAGATCCGCCCGCGCCACGACGGCGTCGACGTCGATCCGCGCGATGATCCGCTCCAGGTCGACCTTCGCGACGATGCCGTCGATGTCCACCCGGCCGATCGCCGCCTCCAGGTCCGCCCGCGCCACGACGGCGTCCACGTCGACGTCGGCGACGAGGGCGTCGAGGTCGACGTGGTCGTGCACGATGTCGTTGAGGTCGACCAGTCCCAGCGCGGAGTCGACGAGACCGGGCGCGAGCCGCTGACCCAAGGCATACGCCCGTCTGCCGGCCCCGCGCCGCCCGACCGCACCCCGCGCGAGGAGCTCCTCGACCCGGGGCTGCGCGCGCAGCCGTCGGGCCATCGTCATGGGCACCCCGGCCATCGCGGTGAGCGGGCCCACGACGAAACCGGCCCGGTCGGCCACCCGGCGCGCCCGTCCCACGGCGACCACGCCCAGACCGATGACGACGTCCGCCACGTCCACGGGCGTCCAGCCCCGCGCGTCCTGGCCGGCTGCCGATGACGGCTGGGTCGGGGCTGCGGGCGGTTCGTCCGGGGTGCCGATGCGCACGATGCTGCTCCTGACGACAGGCGGTGGCGACCCCTTGATCGTCCACCCCTCGTGCCGATCCGCGCGTCATCCTGAGCGGGTGACCCGCACGCCTCGCGGTCGTTGCGGTGCCTCGATGACACGGAGCCGGCACCTCGTCCAGGTGCGGGGGTGGGGCCAGCCGGTCCGCTGGCGAGACTTGACCCGGCAGGGCCCTTCCGTTGGCAGGTTGTGCCCACGAAACCCGTCGGCCTTCTGCCGTTGAATCAGTGCCAGCCCAGCCGTCACGTCCCCCACGGGGCACCCCTGCCGGCCCCGTCACCCCTGTCACCCCCCCTATCACCCCTGTCACCCCGAGGAGCGCGCATGCCCGATGCGACCACTGACGAGCCTGCCGCACGCCGCATCCGGATCGGCATCGACACCGGCGGCACCTTCACCGACGTCGTCGCCTTCGACGAGGACTCCGGCGACCTGGTCACGACGAAGACCCCGTCGACGCCGAGCAACCCGGCCGACGGCTTCATCACCGGCGTCCACAAGGTGCTCGACCTGCTCGGTGCGAGCGGCGCGGACGTGACGGCGGTCTGCCACGGCACGACCGTCGCGACCAACCAGCTGCTCGAGGGCAAGGTCGAGCGGCTCGGCTTCATCACCACCGAGGGCTACGAGTTCATCCTCGAGATCGCCCGCCAGGCCGTCCCCGACGGCTACGGCAACTCCTACTTCTGGGTCAAGCCCCCGCGGATCGTCGCGGCCGACCACGTCAAGACCGTCGAGGGCCGCTTCGACTTCGAGGGCACCGAGATCCGCCCCTTCGACGAGGAGGGCGCCGTCCGGGCCGCCCGCTGGTTCCGCGACCACGGCATCATGACGATCGGCGTCTGCTTCCTGCACTCCTACGCCAACGACACCCACGAGCTGCGGATGCGCGAGGTCCTCGCCGCCGAGCATCCCGAGGCGGTTGTCTCGATCTCGAGCGAGGTGCTGCGGGAGTACCGCGAGTACGAGCGCTCGATGACGACGCTCGTCGACGCCGCGGTGAAGCCGAAGGTCTCGCGCTACGTCGCCAACATCCACTCCCGGCTCGACGAGTTCGTGACCCGGTCCGGCGTGTCTGTCGGGGGGCACACGGGGGGCGGAGCCCCCCGTGAGTTGCCGTTCTACATCATGAAGTCCAACGGCGGCGTGCTCTCCGCCGACGAGGTCGTCCACCAGCCGATCACGACGGTCCTCTCCGGGCCGGCCGCCGGGGCGCTCGGCGCCGGGCTCATCGCCAGCCGGGCCGGCTTCGACAAGGTGCTCACCTGTGACGGCGGCGGGACCTCGACCGACGTCTCGGTCGTCCTCGCCGGCGAGCCGGCCCTGACGACCGAGGGCACCGTCGGCGCCTACCCGAGCAAGATCCCGATGATCGACGTCGTGACCGTCGGCGCCGGCGGCGGCTCGATCGCCTGGATCTCCCCCGAGGGCACCCTCAAGGTCGGCCCGCAGTCGGCGGGCGCCGACCCCGGACCGCTCTGCTACGGCAAGGGCGGCACCGAGCCGACCATCACCGACGCCCACGTCGTGCTCGGCCGCATCCCCCCGCACCTGCTCGGCGGGGAGATCCCGCTCGAGGTCGAGACCGCCCGCGCCGGCATCGCCCTGATCGCCGCGCGCCTCGGCATCGAGCCCGACCGCTGCGCCACCGGCATCCTCGAGATCTCCGCGTGGAACCAGGCCAACGCGCTGCGCCAGGTGAGCGTCAAGCGGGGCCTCGACGTGCGCGACTTCATGCTGGCCACCTTCGGCGGCTCGGGCTCGCTGCTCGCCTGCCGCCTCGTCGACATCCTCGACCTCGCGGGTGTCGTCGTCCCGCAGAACCCCGGCAACGTCTCGGCCTTCGGCCTGCTCACCGTCGACGTCAAGAACGACTACGTGCAGACGATGGTCGCCAAGCACGCGACCCTCGACCGCGCCGCCGTGCAGAAGACGTTCGACCACCTCACCGACAAGGCTGCGAAGGCCCTTGACGGAGAAGGCTTCCCGCGCGACGCCCACCGCTACACCCGCACGGTCGACCTGCGCTACTTCGGGCAGGCCTTCGAGGTGCGCGTTCCGGCCCCCGAGGGTGAGGTCACCGAGGCGTATGCCGCTGCCGTGGCCGACGACTTCCACGCCGAGCACCGCGCCCTCTACGGCTACGACTTCCGCGACGACCCGCGCCAGCAGGTCGAGTGGGTCAACCTCCGCGTCACCGGCGTCGGCCCGATCACCCGGCCCGAGCTGCGTGAGATCAGCGCGTCCCCCGGTGACGACGTCGCCGCCCGGGCCCGCCGGAGCACGCGACCGGTCTGCTTCGAGGCCGACTCGGGCTACGTCGACACCGATGTCTACTGGCGGGCCGACCTGCTGGCCGGGGACACCATCGCCGGACCGGCCGTCATCGAGGAGTTCGGCTCCACGGTCCCCGTCCACCCCGGCTTCGTCGTGCGCGTCGACGCGTTCGGCAACCTCGTCATCACCAAGGAGGCCTGAGATGTGCCTGTCCTGCCAGACCGCCACCGTCCGGCTCGCGCCGGTCGACGCCGCCGCCGCGAGCGGCACCCAGCCCAGCGGCATACCCGGCGACACCTCCACCCCGGTGGCGAACCCGGCCGGGCTCCCCACGGCCTACGAGCACGGCGGTCGGCTCACCGCGGAGGGGTCGACCGTCGACCCGATCCTCGTCGAGATCGTCGAGGGCACCCTCGCGAGCGTCGAGATGGAGGTGGAGACCGCCATCGCGCGCACCTCACGCTCCCCCATGATCCGCGACGCCCACGACTTCCGGGCCGGCATCCACGACCGTCAGCTGCGCAAGCTCACGGGGCGGTCCTACAGCGCCCTCGTGCACCCGATCGTCCGCGACTTCCCCCTCGAGTCGATGGGCGAGGGTGACGTCTACTTCCACAACGACGTCTACGAGTCCGAGGGCGGCATCGGCCACCTGCCCGACCTCTGCGTCACGGTCCCGGTGTTCTCCGGTGGCGAGGTCGTCGCCTTCGTCCAGGCCTTCGGCCACCACGACGACATCGGCGGCGCCGTGCCCGGCTCGATGCCGAGCAACGCGCGAACCGTCTTCGAGGAGGGCCTGTCGGTCCCGCCGATCAAGCTGTGGGACAAGGGCGTTCCCAACCAGGCGGCGCTGCGCATCATGACCCGCAACAGCCGGATGCCCGACAGCCTCGCGGCCGACCTCGACGCCGAGTGCTCCGCCTGCCTGATGGGGGCCCGCCGCCTCGGGGAGCTCTTCGAGCGCTACGGCCGCGACACCATCGAGGCCGCCTTCGACGCGATCCTCGACAAGACGACGGAGACCTACCGCCGCGAGATCCTCTCCAAGATCCCCGATGGCGAGTACGTCTGGGAGGACTACGCCGAGCACGACGGCGTCGACGAGCCGAAGCTGCACACCCAGCGGATCACCCTGACGAAGATGTCGACCGGCGGCCCCGGGCCCGGTGACGGCGGCCCCAAGCTGATCATCGACTTCACCGGCACCGGACCGCAGGCCAAGGGCCCGATCAACCACTGTGGCGACTACGTCGGCGGCAACTTCCTCAAGAAGTGGCTCGCCCCCGTGCTGCGCAACCTCGCCGACAGCCCCGAGCGGATGGCCGAGCTCGACGTCAACGAGGGGATCGTGCCGCTCATCGAGATGCGCTTCCCGGAGAAGGGCACCCTGCTCACCCCGATCTACCCCGCACCGACCAATGCCCGGACCTTCGTCATCCTCAGACTGCTCGGGGTGCTCGCCGGTGTCGTCGCGAAGGCGGTCGACGGCCGGATGCCCGCCGACCAGGAGACGATCCGCTACACCGGGGTCTACGGCAAGGACCGCGACGGCAACGACTACCTCATGCGTGAGGTGCTCGGTGGGGGCTCCGGCGGCCGCTACTACGCCGACGGCGAGGACACGATCCACGTCGTGCCCGACAGCCGCAACCTGCCGACGGAGTTCACCGAGAGCCGCTTCCCCTTCCTCGTCGAGCGCCTCGGCCTCGCGGTCGACTCCGGCGGCGCGGGCCGCTACCGGGGCGGCCTCGGCTACGAGAAGCAGATCCGGATGCTCAAGGACGCGAACTTCATGTCCATCGCCGACCGCTCGATCCTCGCCTGCTGGGGCGTCAAGGGCGGCAAGGCCGGGCGTCCGTTCGAGGTGACGGTCGACCCCGGCGGACCCGACGAGCGCGTCGTCGACGCCCTGGCCGACGCCGAGGTCATCACGGCCGGTCAGGTCATCCGGATCCGCACGACCGGCGGCGGCGGCTGGGGCGACCCGCTCGAGCGCCCCTACGACGAGGTGGAGCGCGACCTGCGCTGGGGCAAGATCTCCTTCGAGGGCGCCCGTCGGGACTACGGCGTCGTCGCGACCGGCGACAAGGACGCCCCCGTCATCGACGCCGCGGCCTCCGACGCGCTGCGCGCCGAGGTGCGCGGGGCGCAGACGGCCGAGCAGCCCTTCTTCGACCGAGGACCGGGCTACGCCCACCTCGCCGAAGGCCGGGCGGCAGCCGATGTCGACTGGCTCTGACTGCGATGGATCTCGTGCTCGTCATCGGCGCGACCGGCAAGACCGGTCGCGCCGTGACACGCGCCCTCACGTCACGGGGTGTCGCCGTGCGCGCTGCAGTGCACACCACCACGACCGCGGACAGGGCGTATGCCGCTGGGGCGCAGTCGATCTCGGTCGTTGACCTCGAGAGCGGGACCGGCCTCGACGAGGCGGTGAGCGGAGTCAGCGGCGTCTACCACCTCGCGCCCAATGTCCACCCGGACGAGGTCGGCATCGCCGAGCGAGTCGTCACGGCGGCAGCCGACGCGGGGGCCGACCGCTTCGTCTTCCACTCCGTCCTGCAGCCTGACGACCCGTCGATGCCGCACCACCTGCGCAAGGCGGAGGCCGAGGTGGTCATCCGTGCGGCGCTGCCCGCAGCGACGATCCTGCGCCCAGCGGCATACCACCAGAACCTCGTCGGTGGCGCACGCGCCGGTCGCCTCGACGTCCCCTACTCGGTCGACGCCCCCTTCACGAACGTCGACCTGGGCGACGTCGCCGAGGTCGCCGCGACGGTCCTGACCGAGCCCGGCCACGCGGGCGTCACGCACGACCTCGTCGGAGCGGAGTCGCTCACGGTGCGGGAGCAGGCGCAGACCGCCGCGCACGTCCTCGGCCATCCGGTCGTCGCGGCCGGCATCGGCGTCGAGGCGTGGCTGGCCGGTCCCGGCGCCGCCCTGGCGGCCCAGGTGCGCGACGACCTGGCGGCGATGTTCCGCCGCTACGACGAGCACGGTCTCGTCGGAGACCCCGCGACCTTGACGCGCCTGCTCGGGCGCCGTCCGACGACGTGGGGCGCCGTCCTCGCCCGATGAGCGCCGGCCCGCCGCAGTCCTCAGGCCACCGGACTCTGCTCGCGGTCGTCGACCCACCCGGGTGCGGCTGCCGACCCGGGCCTCGAGTCGTCGCGGTAGGGCGCCCCGGCGAGCTCCCGGCGCAGCGCCGCGACCTCGGCGGTGAGTGCCGTGACGTCCCGACGGGTCGCCGCGCCGTTCTCCTGCTCGACCTCCCGCACCCGGTCCACGAGCGAGGAGGCGAAGGCCGCGGTGATCACGCCGAGCAGCGCGATCCCGGCGACCATGAGCCCGGCGGCGACGTAGCGGCCCTCCGTCGTCGTCGGGTAGCGGTCTCCGTAGCCGACCGTCGTCACCGTCGTCACCGCCCACCAGAGGGCGTCGGCGAAGGTCTTGATGTTGGCCGTGGCGCTGTGGCGCTCGGCGTCGAGCACCGCGAGGGCGGCGACGAAGATGACGAGCGAGGTCGAGCCGACGACGTACGTGAGGACCCGCCCGCGCAGGGAGCTGCCCGCGTGCCGGATGAGCACCGACATGAGGGTGACGAGACGCAGCGGCCGGAGCGGACGGAGCACCGGGAGCACGACGACGACGAGGTCGATGAGGTTGGTGCGGAGGAACCGCCACCGGTGGCGGGCGAGGATGACGCGCACCCCGAAGTCGACCGCGAACATCCCCCACGTGGCCCACGTCGCGGCCGCGCAGAGCGCCTGCTGCGCCACCGGGAGGTGGGGGTCGAGGATCGGCAGGGCGTAGGCGACGAGGAAGCCCATCGCCGCGGCCGAGAGGAGCCACCCGGTGCGGGCCTCCCACTGGCTCACCCGGGGCTCGTCGGACCTCACCCGAGCCATGGTGCGTCACCCAGATGCGCCGACCCCGGCTGCCGGCTGTGAGGTTGCTGGGACGGACGTGCCCCGCGCCGCCGGGGCTCGCGCTGCTGGCAGGCTGCGCCAACGCTCCCCCTCGCTCTCCGGCAAGGGGTGCCAACGCCCTGCGCGGTCCACTCGGGCACAGTGGGGGGCCAGCCCGTGGTGCGTGCGCTGCGCAGCCGCCGCAGCCGACCGCGGACGCCGAAGGAGCCACCGTGTCCGGACCGCTCGACGACATCGTCGTCATCGACCTGTCCCGCGCCCTCGCGGGACCCCATGCCGCGATGATGCTCGGCGACATGGGCGCCCGCGTCATCAAGGTGGAGACGCCCGGCTCGGGCGACGACACCCGCGGCTGGGGACCGCCGTTCGTCGGGCCCGAGGACGACCCCATCTCGACCTACTTCCTGTCGTGCAACCGCAACAAGGAGTCGATCACCCTCGACCTCAAGTCCGACGACGGCCGGGAGACGCTCGCCCGGCTCGTCGGCGCCGGCGACGTGCTCGTCGAGAACTTTCGGCCCGGCGTCCTCGACCGGCTGGGCTTCTCGGTCGAGCGGCTGCACGAGCTCAACCCGCGCCTCGTCGTGCTCTCGATCAGCGGGTTCGGCCACGACGGCCCCGAGGGTGGCCGGGCCGGCTACGACCAGATCGCCCAGGGCGAGGCGGGCCTGATGTCGCTGACCGGCCCCTCCCCCGACCAGCCGCAGCGGGTCGGCGTCCCGATCGGTGACCTGCTCGCGGGGATGTACGGCGCCTACGGCGTGGCCGCGGCCCTCCACGAGCGCGGCACCACCGGGCACGGACGCGTCGTGCGCACCTCGCTGCTCGCCGCGATCGTCGGAGTCCACGCCTTCCAGGGGACGCGCTACACCGTCGCGGGCGAGGTGCCGGTCGCCCAGGGCAGCCACCACCCGTCGATCTCCCCCTACGGCCTGTTCACCTGCGCGGACGGCATCGTCCAGATCGCCTGCGGCAGCGAGGGCCTCTGGCAGCGGCTCGCAACCGCCTTCGACCTCGACCCCGCCGCGCCCGGCATGGCGACCAACCGCGAGCGCGTCGCGAACCGCGAGCAGGTCGTCGCCACCCTCAACGCCGCCTTCGCCCCCCACCCCCTCACCGAGCTGCTCGCCACCCTCGCGCGTGTCGGGGTCCCCGCCGGTGAGGTGCGCACCCTCGACCGCGTCTACGACTGGGAGCAGACCCGCTCGCAGGGCCTCGTCATCGACGTCGACCACCCCGTCCTCGGTGACATCGAGATCCCGGGACCGCCGATCCGCTTCGACGACAACGCCTTCGCCGGAGGGCGTGAGCGACACCTGCACCCGCCGCTGCTCGGCGAGCACAACGACGCGGTGCGCGCCTGGCTCGACGACCTCGACGACCTCGACGACCTCGACGCAGAGGGGGCGCACGGCGATGCCTGAGCCGACGACCACGAAACCGCTGCGCCTCGGGGCCCGTGAGCTGCTTGACACCGTGCTCGACGAGGACACGTGGGCCGGCTGGGACGAGCCGGCCACCGTGCCGTCCGCCGCGACGCCGGAGTATGCCGCGGAGCTGGCTGCCGCGCGCGAGCGGAGCGGGTGCGACGAGTCGATCATCACCGGCGAGGGCCGCATCCGCGGCCGCCGGGTCGCCATCATCGCCGGTGAGTTCCGCTTCCTCGCCGGCTCGATCGGTGCGGCGGCCGCCGAGCGGATCGTGCTCGCCTTCGAACGGGCCGTCCGCGAGGAGCTACCCGTCTTCGCCGCGCCGAGCTCCGGCGGGACCCGGATGCAGGAGGGCACCCCGGCCTTCGTCGGCATGGTCGCGATCAGCGCCGCCTGCGCCCAGCTCAAGGCCGCGGGACTGCCCTACCTCGTCTACCTGCGCCACCCCACGACCGGTGGCGTCTTCGCCTCGTGGGGCTCGCTCGGCCAGGTCACGGTGGCCGAGCCGGGCGCGATGATCGGCTTCCTCGGGGCCCGGGTCTACGAGGCGCTCTACGGGACCCCCTTCCCCGAGGGCGTGCAGACCGCGGAGAACCTCTTCGAGCACGGCCTCATCGACGCGATCCTGCCCGTCGAGGCGCTGGCCGAGACCGCGGACCGGGCCCTCAACGTGTTGTTGGGTCCGCGCGAGGACCTGCCCGACGTGCCCGAGCTCGTCCGGGAGACGCTGCCGGACCTGCCCGCCTGGGACTCGATCGTCAGGTCCCGCCGCGACGACCGGCCCGGCGTGCGCGCGCTCCTGCGGCACGGGGCGACGGACGTGCTGCCGCTCCACGGCACCGGCCAGGGCGAGTACGACCCCGGAATGCTCATGGCCCTCGCCCGCTTCGGCGGGGCCCCCTGCATCGTCCTCGGGCAGGACCGACGTGGCCAGACACTCGACGAGCCTTTGTCCCCCAAGGGACTTCGCGTGGCGCGACGAGGGATGGCCTTGGCCCGCGAGCTCGGCCTCCCCCTCGTCAGCGTCGTCGACACGGCCGGCGCGGCGCTGTCCAAGGAGGCCGAGGAGGGCGGCCTCGCCGGCGAGATCGCCCGGTGCCTCGCCGAGCTCGTCACCCTCGAGGCCCCGACCCTGTGCGTGCTGCTCGGGCAGGGCACCGGCGGCGGCGCCCTCGCGGTGATGCCCGCCGACCGCGTCATCTGCGCCCAGCACTCCTGGCTCTCACCGCTGCCGCCGGAGGGCGCCTCCGCGATCCTGCACCGCGACACGGCCCACGCCCCCGAGCTCGCGGCCAGCCAGCGCGTGCGCTCTCTCGACCTGCTCGCCGACGGCATCGTCGACCGGATCGTCGCCGAGCACCCGGACGCCGCGGACGAGCCGGAGGACTTCTGCCGGCGGATGAGCCAGACCATCCAGCACGACCTCGCCGTGCTCGCCCGGCAGCCACCGGGCGACCGGCTCGCGGCGCGGAAGGGCCGCTACCGTCGGCTGGCCGGCCTCGGCGGGCAGGCACGTCCCTGACGAGCGCGAGCGGCACAGCGGCATACATCTGCCAAGGCGGGAGCCGGCGTTGGGCAGGAGGTGCCAACGCGCGGACCCCGGCCCGGTCCCTAGGCTCACGCCAACGACGTGCCGCACGGCACCCGGTGATCCCCCCGACCTGAGGAAGTGTGCATGAGGGTTCTCGTCGCGCTCGGCGGCAACGCCATGACCGGCCCCGACGGCAGCGCCTGGCCCGCGGAGCAGCGCACGGCGATCGCACGGGCCATGGAGCACGTGGCCGACCTCGTCGCCGCGGGCCACGAGGTGGTGCTCACCCACGGCAACGGGCCGCAGGTCGGCAACCTCCTCGTCAAGAACGAGCTCGCCGCGCACGTCGTCCCACCCGTCCCGCTCGACTGGTGCGGCGCCCAGACGCAGGGGACGATCGGCTTCACGATGCTCGACACCCTCGAGGCCGCGCTCGCGGCGCGGGGGCTCGATCGACCCGTCGCCGCCCTCATCACCCGCACCCTCGTCGACGCCGACGACCCCGGCTTCACCCACCCGACGAAGCCGATCGGCCGCTTCCTCCCCCGCGAGCAGGCCCAGGCCCTCGTCGACCACGGCGAGCGCTGGGAGGACCGCGGCGAGAAGGGCTGGCGCCGCGTCGTCGCCTCCCCCGAGCCGCTCGAGGTGCTCGAGACCGGCACGCTGCTGACCCTGCTCGGCGCCGGCTACATCGTCGTCGCGGCCGGTGGCGGCGGGATCCCCGTCGTCCGCGGCGAGGGCGGCACGGCGCAGGGCGTCGAGGCCGTCATCGACAAGGACCTCACGGCTGCCCTGCTCGCCCGGGCGGTCGGCGCCGACGTGCTCGTCATCGCGACCGACGTCGCGCACGCCGTCGCCGGGTGGGGCACACCGGGCGCCCACGACATCGGCCGGGTCACCCTCGCCGAGATGGAGGCGTATGCCGCTGCCGGGCACTTCGCGTCGGGCTCGATGGGCCCGAAGGTCGAGGCTGCGCTGCGCTTCGTCCGGTCCGGCGGGACCCGCTCGATCATCACGGCTCTCGACCAGCTCGCCCCGGCCATCGACGGCAACGTCGGGACCGTCATCGAAAACCCAGAAAGAGAAAGGTGATTCACGTGCCCGAAGCCATTGAGGTGCGCAAGGTCCCGATCCACTCGGTCGCCGACGCGTCGGAGCTCGCCAAGCTCATCGACGACGGCGTCATGGAGGCGAGCCGTGTGGTCGCCATCATCGGCAAGACCGAGGGCAACGGCGGCGTCAACGACTACACCCGGATCATCGCCGACCGGGCCTTCCGTGAGGTGCTCGTCGAGAAGGGCGCCCCCGCCGATCAGGTCAAGCAGGTCCCGATCGTCTGGTCCGGCGGCACCGACGGCATCATCAGCCCCCACGCGACGATCTTCGCGACCGTCCCGGCCGAGCAGACCGAGGCCAGCGACGAGCCGCGACTGACGGTCGGCTTCGCGATGAGCGAGCCGATCAAGCCGGAGGAGATCGGCTACGTCGCGATGGTCGAGAAGGTCGCCGACGCGGTGAAGGTCGCGATGGAGCGGGCCGGCATCACCGACCCCGCCGACGTCCACTACGTGCAGACGAAGACGCCGCTGCTGACGATCCACACGATCCGCGACGCGAAGTCCCGCGGTCACCAGGTCTGGACCGAGCACACCCACGAGTCGATGGACCTGTCCAACGGCACGACCGGGCTCGGCATCGCCGTCGCCCTCGGCGAGATCGAGATGCCGACGGACGCCGACATCATGCACGACCGCTCGCTCTTCTCGGCCGTGGCCTCGTGCTCGTCGGGTGTCGAGCTCGACCAGGCGCAGGTCGTCGTCGTCGGCAACACGCGCGGCATCGGCGGGCGCTACCGGATCGGGCACTCGGTGATGCAGGACGCCCTCGACGCCGACGGCGTGTGGGCCGCGATCAAGGACGCCGGACTCGACCTGCCCGAGCGACCGCACTCCAGCGACATCCAGGGCCGGCTCGTCAACGTCTTCCTCAAGTGCGAGGTGAGCCAGGACGGCACCGTCCACGGGCGGCGCAACGCGATGCTCGACGACTCCGACGTGCACTGGCACCGCCAGATCAAGTCGGCGGTCGGCGGCGTCACGGCCTCGGTCACCGGCGACCCGGCGGTCTTCGTGTCGGTCTCCGCCGCCCACCAGGGACCCGACGGCGGCGGCCCGGTCGCGGCGATCGTCGACCTCGGCGAGGGCGAGCCGAGCGGCTACCGCTGGACCCGCTGACCCCCCGCTCGCGCGAAGGAAAGTGCCCACTCGACCAGATCGGTCGAGTGGGCACTTTCGCCCCGATCCGTCGAGTGGGCACTTTCGTCCCGATCCGTCGAGTGGGCACTTTCGCCCGGGGCGTCAGTGGAAGAAGTGCCGCGTCCCGGTGAAGTACATCGTCACGCCGGCCGCCTCGGCCGCGGCGATGACCTCGTCGTCGCGCATCGACCCACCCGGGGCCACGACGGCCCGGACTCCGGCGTCGAGCAGGATCTGGAGCCCGTCGGCGAAGGGGAAGAAGGCGTCGGACGCGGCCACCGACCCGCGGGCCCGCTCCTCGCCCGCGCGGCGGACCGCGAGGTAGGAGGAGTCGACCCGGTTGACCTGGCCCATCCCGATGCCGACCGCGGCGCCGTCGTCGGCAAGCAGGATCGCGTTGGACTTCGCGGCGCGGATCGCCCGCCAGGCGAACTGGAGGTCGGCGAGGGTGGCCTCGTCGGCGGCCGCCCCGGCGACGAGGCGCCAGTTCACGGCGTCGTCCCCACCGGTGACCGTCCCGTCGTCGGCGGCCACGACCGCGTCGACCCGGTCGACCGCCTGCAGGAGCAGCCCGCCGCTGATCGCGCGGCTCTCCACCGCCGGCCCCCGGTCGACCGCACCGGCAGCGAGGCGCAGGATGCGGATGTTCTTCTTGCCCTTGAGGATCGCGAGCGCGTCCTCATCGAAGTCGGGCGCGATGATGACCTCGGTGAAGACATCCTTGACCTTGTCGGCCATCGCCGCGGTCACCGGCCGGTTGGCCGCGATGATGCCGCCGAAGGCCGACACCGGGTCGGTCGCGTGGGCGCGGTCGTAGGCCTGCTCGACCGAGTCGCCGATGGCGATGCCGCACGGGTTGGCGTGCTTGATGACCGCGACGGTCGGCTGGTCGCCGTGGTCGTGGGCCGCCCGCACCGCCGCGTCGGTGTCGACGTAGTTGTTGTAGGACATCTCCTTGCCGTGCAGCTGCTCCGCGGAGGCGACGCCCGGGCGGTCACCGAGGTAGATCGCCGCGCGCTGGTGCGGGTTCTCCCCGTAGCGCAGAACCGCGTCGCGGTCATACGTCGCACCGACCCACGCCGGGAAGCCGGTGCCGTCGCTCGTGTCGGCCACGACGTTGCCCATCCAGCTCGCGACGGCCGTGTCGTAGCTCGCGGTGTGGACGAACGCTTCGGCGGCGAGGCGCCGACGCTGCTCGAGGGTGAAGCCCCCGCTCCCGGCGGCCTCGACGACCTGGCCGTATGCCGCCGGGCTCGTCACGATGGCGACGCTCGGGTGGTTCTTGGCCGCCGCTCGGACCATCGAGGGGCCGCCGATGTCGATCTGCTCGACGCACTCGTCCTCGCTCGCCCCCGAGGCGACGGTGTCGCTGAACGGGTAGAGGTTGACCACGACGAGGTCGAAGGGCTCGACCTCGACCTCGGCGAGCTGGCGGACGTGGTCCTCATTGCGGGTGTCGGCGAGGATCCCGGCGTGCACGCGCGGGTGGAGGGTCTTGACCCGCCCGTCGAGGAGCTCGGGGAAGCCGGTCAGCTCCTCGACCTGGGTCACCGGCACGCCGGCGGCGGCGATCGTCCTCGCCGTCGACCCGGTCGAGACGATGGCGACGCCGGCCGCGTCGAGGGCCGCGGCGAGCTCGGCGAGGCCGGACTTGTCGTAGACGGAGACGAGCGCCCGCTTGAGGGGGCGGCGGCCGTCACTCTGGGCGGGGGTGGACGTGGGCATGCATCACTCCTGAGGATCGAACGGGTTCGTCGAAGCGTGGGGCACCCAGGCGATCGATGCTCCCGACGTCACTCCCCGGTGGTTGCCCACCTGCGCCAGTCGTGTGGCCCCAGACTACCGCTCACGGGCGGCCGAGCCGAACCTGTCGCCCCTCCACGGTCCAGCCCTCGCGGGCCATCCGCCCGACGACGTCGACGAGCAGGGCCCGCTCCTCGACCTTGATCCGCTCGTGCAGCGTCTCTTCGGTGTCGTCCGGCTCGACACGCACGACGCGCTGCTCGATGATCGGCCCGGTGTCGACCCCCGCGTCGACGAGGTGGCACGTCGTGCCCGTCACCCGCACGCCGTGGGCCAGCGCGTCGCGCACGCCGTGGGCCCCGGGGAAGCTCGGCAGCAGCGCCGGGTGGGTGTTGACGAACGTCTGCTCGGCGAGCGCGGCGGGCCCCAGGATCCGCATGAACCCGGCCGTGACCACGAGGTCGGGGCCCACGGCGCGGATCTGCTCCGCCAGCGCGATGTCCCACGCGGCGCGCGAGGGGAAGTCGGCGGGGCGGCACACGAACGTCGGTATGCCGGACCGCTCCGCCCGCTCGATGCCCACGCACGCTCGGTCGGCGCCGACGGCCACGACCCTGGCCCCGTGGTCCGGGTCGTCCGCCGCGTCGAGGAGGGCCTGCAGGAGGGTCCCCGAGCCGGAGACGAGGACGAGGACACCGGCCCCGTCGGGGCCCTGCTGCACGGGGTCGCTGCTCACGAGCCGCACTGTAGCGCGGGGTCGGCGCGAGACGCGGGGGCGGATGCGTGAGGATGGGTGCGTGAGTGAACCGAGACTGGACCCCGCCGTGGCCGAAGCCCGGGAGCGGGCCCGACGGACATTGCCCGTGTCGCTGCTCATGCTGCTCGGCGTCGTCGCGATGTACCTCCCGCTGCCGAAGCGGTTCGTCGCGGTGCTCCCGCTCCTCGTCGCCGGCTACCTCACGATCGCGCTGCTCCGCTTCCTCGCGGGCCGCCCGGGCCGGCAGAAGGTCTGGCCCGGGATCACCCTGGGGATCATCGGTCTGCTGCTCGTCTCGCTCGCCTTCCAGGCGGCCTTCTACCCGACCGTGCACGCCTACGAGCAGTGCCTCGCGGGGGCCCAGACCAGCCAGGCCCGCGCCGTCTGCGAGCAGAACCGCACCATGTCGCCGCTCGGCTTCCTCACCGGCTGAGCGGCCGGCTGAACGACCTAGTCGACGCTGGCCCGGTGGCTCGCGTCGGCGCCGTCTGCGCTCTTGTCGTCCTCGATCTTTTAGCGATGCGCGCCGGCGCCTCAGATGTGGAGATGCGACCTTGACCGCCCCCCCTGTCGTCTACCACTCCCGCGTAGCCCGACCGGACCTTCTTGTTCACGCCATCTACGACGTGTGTATGTCATCGGACGGTCGGCATCCGGAAACGGACAGCGTGTGGGGATCGCTGCACACGGAGCGGGCATCCTCGGACCGTCGTCACCGTCGGTCGCCGAGGTCTCGGCCGGCGGATGCCTCGGTGGGCTCGTCATTGCTCTCTACGTCAACGATGTCGACGACAGTCCGTGGCGATCCTCCCTGACCCCCTGGGCGGTGGTCTGGTCTACGTGCACAGGATGCAGCAGGAACCGCTATGACGTCGGACCTAGGGCGGCTGATTGCCTTTCTCGAGGAGAAGGAGAGCCCCTACGAAAGTCGTTGGACTACGTTGCCTCTTACGCGGTCACGGGTAGCGGAGGCCTCGCAGAATGCAGCTACGAAGGGGTCGAGGTCCTGTCGCAGTTCACCTACGTGAGTTTCTCGAAGGCCGGCGTTCAGGTGTTGGTCTATCCGTGCCGGAGGGGATTCTTCGTGAATCAGAGAGATATGGGGACGTCCTCAACTCCGCCCACGATGAATAGCGCGGAACATCCGGGCCATTTCGGCATGCCATCGCGACCCAAGACGCTCACCTGACAGGTGGAATTGTCTCTCGATTGGTGCTTTCCGCCATCCTTGGAACCGGAAACGAGGAGAGTTTTACCTTCTTTGTTCAGGGGGGCCAGCGGAGCCGGACAAGGTGGTTGCGCGACAACTGGCTTCTGAGTACGGACTCCTGTCACAGACCACTCTGGCCTTGAGGTGCAGATGCGCCCGAGAACCTCGAGAGCAACTCCTTCTGCCTCTCAAACTGTCACACGGCATCATCTCCGGGCCGGCATACGAAGGGTGCAGCCCAAGTAATGGCGTGATCGTCAGCGGAGGATACGGCGAACTCCTTCGATCCTTCTATAACAAGGGCAATACGTATAGCAGCGTGGACGCCGCCATGCCTGCAATGTACGGGCCGTTGGGTTTCGGGGCTGACCCGCTGCGGCGGATTCTTTCTCTGATTCGATCAAGAAAAAGCCAAGACTTGGAGAAGACTGTCCAGAACGGCATCACATTGGGCGTGAGGGAGGAGCCCTGCTGGACCTCGCCTACCTTAACCTGAGGAACAGGTACTACGTCGGCGAGATATCGCGTCTGTCTCGCAATTTACTCCTCGTATCGACCCGCTTTATTCCTTGGCGGGCGCGTCCCTGGCTCTGAACGTCAGCGCGGCAGAAAGGCACGCGAATGTCATCGGCATCGACATCATGGACGCATTGCTTCTGGTCTCTCACAGAGACCTTTCGACCGACCGCGTTTCGGCGATAGCTGGGGGAAGGTACGGCCTCTTCCAACCCCCATTCCCTTCACAATCGGGGGGTCCGATGGAGGACCGGCGTCGAAATCCGCCCCCGATCAATGCTGCGCGCGTTCGACTTCCTGAGGTGACGAACGACGACCGGGTGATAGCCGCACGTCTATCGATGCCACCCCGCCTGGCGCCCAGTTCCCCGTCCTCCAACGAGGTCTGCGCAAGCTGCTCGGCACAATACCGGACGAAGATCTATCGCAAGTCTTCAACATGGTGGCTGTCGATAACCTCGTCAGGCGGAACCCGAGCAATCGGATGCAGTTCCGAGCCGCCCGCGATCTGTACGCTGGTCTCCTCTGGTACGTCCACGGCTGACTCCAACAATTCTCACCGACCGTGACGCCCCAAAGAAGCACCTATCCACACTCTGGCACTGCCGCACCAGCGCTCTTGGGCAGAAGACGAACCCTCAGTTTTCCCTCGAGTGAGTCGGAGAGGGTGCCCTCTGACCAGTCAGTATCTCGCCCAGCGGCCATCCGTGCTGATGCATCGTCACCCCGACGTGCTCCCGCCACAGGCGCCAGCCGACCCAGCCCGTCGCGCCGATGACCACCTCGAGGCCGAGGGCCAAGGTGAAGGACAGGAGGGGCACCCCCACGGCGGCGAGCCGCTCGACCCCGAAGGCGCCGTTGCCGAGACCGGCGATGACGACGACGACGACGACCGCGATGAGAGCCGCGGTGGCGGTGGCGAGCAGGCGCGCCCGGAGGTTGCCGAAGAACTCGAGCTCCTGGTCGACCCAGCGACCCACGAGGGCCCCGGCCGCCACGGGGACGAGGACGACGGCATACAGCACGGCGGGGTAGTTCGCCGCGTCGGGCAGCGCGCCGAGCACGGGGACGAGGGGCATCAGGCCCGGCTGGGCCGCGCCGGGGGTGATCATCGAGCCGACGGCGACCTGGAAGCCCGGCCCGGCGACGAAGGACAGCGCCCAGACGGCCGCGTTGCCGAGCAGCGCGAGCTGGGCGATCCCGATGACGACACCGGCCCCGAGGTTGGTGCCGTACTGGCCCTGGACGCTCGCGACCTCGCTCCAGGACAGGAGGATGCGGGCGACCGCGATGACGGCGCCGACCGCGAGGAGCAGTCCGGCGCCACGCCAGCCGACCCGCCAGACGATCGGCAGCCACGACGGTCCGCGGCGGAACCACGAGCGGACGAAGGCGGGTGAGTCCTCGTCGGCGGGACGCAGCAGCGCGAAGCCGAGCCCGGCGAGCGGGACGACGAGGGTGCCGACGACGGCCGCGACACCCGGCACCGCCGGGCCGCCGAGGGTGAGCAGCGCCACGAGGCCGGCAACGGCGACATAACCGAGCAGGTAGCCGGGGACGACCCCGCGTTGGAGCACCAGGCCCCAGGCGAGCGCCCCGACGCGAGCGCGCTCGAGCGCAACGAGGCGCCGGGTCGAGCGTGCGGCGATGAGGACGAAGACGAGCAGGAGCAGGATCGGCGCGACCGAGATGCTCAGGGCGTTGATGCCGACCGACTGGGCATGTCCGAGGAACCAGGCGGCGCTGCCGACCTGGACGGCGGAGAACCAGCCGAGCGTGCTCTCCGGCGCGGCGACCCAGCCGACGAGCGACGGCAGCACGACGAGAGCCCAGGTCCAGAGGGCCGTGAGCACGCCGGCCCGGAAGGCCCCGGGGAGGGCCGAGGCGGGGGCGGTCGCCGAGCTGGCTGTGGACAGGGTGCTCACTCCTCGGGAATCTGTGCGGCGGCCAGGTGCAGCCTCCGCGTCCCCATGGTCACAAGTCCGGGCCGAGGGAGCGAGCGCCCACGCCGACGGGCAGGCAACTCTTTAGCCCAAGTATCCTTCGCCCGCCCCTGCGCGAGCAGAGACGACACGATCCCTCGCACCCCCGGTTCGCGGGACCCTCGGTGGATCAGGTACTCCCGCAGCGTGGTGTCGAAGGGAAGGTACAGATGGCCGGGTTGGACCACCATCTGGGGCGTGGTGACCCCGCGCTCGACCGGCACGTCGACGCGAAGCGTCAGCGGGTCCAGCACAAAGACCTTTCCGCCTGAGGTCAGATAAAGGAGGCCACCGACGTACGCCAGGTCAGCGTTGCGTAGAACCGCCTTCGAGGCCGCGCCTGATCTTGGAGGACGATTTTGCGCAGGACCGCCCCCGTTGACCGGTCCAGCTCGACGACGGCCGATCCGTACGCTGCCCACAGGATCCCTCCGGCCCGAAGGTGACCGCGCCGAAGGCCTCGGCTCCTGGCACCGGCTCTGACTCCCACAGCTTCTGCTTCGTCGCCGCGTTGTAGCGAAGACCTTCGCCGACGCCTGTGTCGGCGTCGCTCCGAGCCCACCCCATCGAGAGGTTCCCCCGTAGACCACGTCGCCGGATGCAACGAGCGACACTACGCTCTGGTCCCTAACCGGCGCGCTGATGACCGTCGGGGAGCCCGTGTCGCTGTCGAAGATGCCCAAGCGCTGCCTGCCAAAAGACCGTACTTCGGAATGGTTCCGAAAAAGACGCGCGATCCTGCCGTCGCCCACGCTAGGGGACGGTCCTGGTGATAGGTCGCGCTCAAGGACGTCACCATTTGCTGGGTTTGTGCCGTCAACCCAAGGCTTGTCGTATCAAAGCGGAAGATCTGACCACCGGTGTACGTGCCGAGGTACTGGTAAGAGCCATGACTGATGGTCCCTTCGACCTCGCCGATGACCCCCGCTTCGAACGGCACCAGCGGGTACTGGCGACGCTGGCCCATGTCGGGATCGAGTACGGCCAGGCTCGAGCCTCCGTAGCCGCCCACTATAGCGAGCTGGCACCAGACCCCAGCGACTTGATCCGCATCTTGTGAAGCGAAATCGATGTGATAGGCCAGTTCACGGCCAGAGTCAGGGTTGATCGCCGCCACAGTGCCGTCTGTAGCGTAGGTCAAAACCCAATTTGCCGAGACTCCACCAAGAGTCGCGCGCAGCGCGAGCCGGTCCCGCCCAGGGCCTGACACGATCGATCCTCGAGAGGTCATCACCCCCGTCGACCCGCTCACCGCCCACAACTGCTTATACCTGAAGTAGTAGAAGAAGCCCCGGTCGTCGATCGTCGTGGGCGCTGCAGAGAGTAGTTCGAGGCGACGCTCCAGGAATTGAGCGTTGTGTCGTAGAGGCGGCGTTCGCTGATGACTGCCGCCCCGCTGGGGCTGGTTCCGGCCGGGGTCCACACCTGCAGAAAGCGACCCAAAGTCTCCAGCTCGGAGACATTGCCGGCCACGACCGGGTGCGGAAGTTTGATCAGAACACGGTCCGATGGTTTCGTGAGCGAGACGCGCATAATCACAGGGTTCTGCGAACCCAGTCCCACCCAAGCGTATTGCTGTCGAGCGAGACTGCGCGCGTACTGGTGAGCGGTGCTCAATGTCCCGATGTTCTGGAAGGCGCCATTGGCTGGGTTATAACTCCATAGCTCAGACGCAGGATAGGAAACGCCCCAGATTTTGCCATCCGCGGCCAGCTTCTATGTCCCAGACCACTGCGGTCTTCGCTGTCACGAGGCCTAAGTCCTTCATGGCAATAGCCCCTGGAGTCCATCGCCAAAGGTGACCGTCATTGCCACCGACGTAAACCGAGCCGTCCTTACCCTGAGTCAGAGTGAAGCTGACCTTTGTCGCGCCGAGCGGGAGACGTACCTCCACGCGTCCAGTCTCGATATCGGCCACCTGGAACTCCGCAGGGCTGCCAGAGACCACCGTCATGAGCTTCGCGCGCCCGTTGACGACCAGGGCATCTACCAAGTTCGTATTGCTAAACGCGTCGACCGGCTGAACTGACGCGCCCGGTCAGCGAATGTGTGTACGCCTGCCCCCGGGGATGGGCGCAGATCAACCACGTCGAACATCGCCGAGCCAGAGGAACTGACGGAGCTGAGATTTCGACCGTTGCGAAGTGTGCATCCTTGGGGCGGTGTCACCTGCTTCGCAACTAGTCCCCAGGCCCCCTTCGGCTTGCGTATCTCCGACCTGTTGAGACTCCGACCTCCCTGCGGTTGGCAATCAAGGAAATGAACGGTAACCACAAATGTTGCCTGAAGCGGGCGGACCCATACGCGCAGGTTGTGAGTTACTCCCGGGGAACACGGGAGTGCCGGGCTACTCGTGACGGAAACAGCCGCAGCTTCCGCTCGAGTCCTGTCAGCGACAAGCTTCGCTTGCCAGACCGTGCTTGCAGTGTCGCTGATAGATGCGGGGTCCCGGACGGCGCGTCAACCACCCAAGTGCGAACCGGCGTGTCGCTCGACGTGTCTCCTCGAAGTTCGCCGTTCATCACGCCCGGTCGGATCAACGTCGATACCGTCCCACCATGCCTGTGACAGGGATGAACTGCCCGTGTAGACGTCGATGGAGGCCGGCGGGCTGTCTCGACGGGGCTATCGCTCTAGTCTCGACACGCGACCAGATCATCCTAGCCCCGGTGCTTACGGTGTCGCGCTCCGACTAACAGAGCGCCTGAGCCGCGTCATAAAAGCGCAAAGCTCAGTGTCTGACGACCACTCTTAGCTGAACACGTAGCCCTGAGCGTGATACTCGTATTCCCGGCGATACCTTGAATTTGCGCCGTACGTGACCGTTCCTGTCGTGGACGCGTCCTCGACGTAGAGCGCTCTGATCCTGAGAAAGCCACGCCGTCGCAACCACCGCTCGGCTGGGGGCCGCGGCTAACCGACCAACCTGCCGGGACTTGCTCCCACCTGTCTCGAAGTCGCCGTCGACGTAGTTGGACGAGACGACTCAGAGCCGCCGCCGGTGCGGCGGTGCTCGAATGAGCCTCCACCATGACGACTGCGAGCACGGCAGCCGCAGCACCGCGGACACCAGGGCCCCTTGTGAACCTAGCCAGGATGGAGTTCATACAGTGTCCTTCGTCAGCACGAGGGGAGCGGATCCGCAACTTTGCGAAATTGGATCCATCTCCCCACTGAGCGCACGAACGAATCCGCAAACCCTATCGAAGTACGCACCGTGCCAAACCCCACAAAAATCCTACGCAGACAGAATGAGAGGTCACCCTCGGGTGACCACCCTCTCAGCCTGCTGAAGCAGACCAGCTTACAGGCCGAGAGACCCTGCATGATCTCGCGCATCAGGTCGGCGGTCTCGGTGGGCGTCTTGCCGACCTTGACCCCGGCGGCCTCGAGGGCCTCCTTCTTGCCCTGGGCAGTGCCCGACGAGCCGGAGACGATGGCGCCGGCGTGGCCCATCGTCTTGCCCTCGGGGGCAGTGAACCCGGCGACGTAGCCGACGACCGGCTTCGTGACGTGGTCCTTGATGTAGGCCGCGGCCCGCTCCTCGGCGTCGCCGCCGATCTCGCCGATCATGACGATCGCGGCGGTGTCGGGGTCGTTCTCGAAGGCCTCGAGGCAGTCGATGTGCGTCGTCCCGATGATCGGGTCGCCACCGATGCCGACGGCGGAGCTGAAGCCGAAGTCCCGCAGCTCGTACATCATCTGGTAGGTCAGCGTGCCCGACTTCGAGACGAGGCCGACGCGCCCGGTGCCGGAGATGTCGGCCGGGATGATGCCGGCGTTCGCGACGCCGGGGGTGATCAGGCCGGGGCAGTTCGGCCCGACGATGCGGGTGCCGCCCTTCTCCTGCGCGTAGGCGAAGAACTCGGCCGTGTCCTTGACGGCAACACCCTCGGTGATGACGACCGCGAGCGGGATCTGCGCGTCGATGGCCTCGACGACCGCGGCCTTGGTGAACGCGGCCGGGACGAAGATGACGGAGACGTTGGCCCCGGTGGCCTCGACCGCCTCCTTGACGGTGCCGTAGACGGCGACGGACACGCCGTCCTCGAAGTCGACCGAGGTGCCGGCCTTGCGGGGGTTGACGCCGCCGACGATGGAGGTGCCCGAGCGCAGCATGCGCTGGGTGTGCTTCATGCCCTCGGAGCCGGTCATGCCCTGGACGATGACCTTGGAGTCAGCGTTGAGGAAGATTGCCATGGGTGGATGCCTTTCAGTTCTTCGTCGCGGCGGCGAGCTCGGCGGCCCTGCGGGCCGCGCCGTCCATGGTCGCCTCGATGGTGACGAGCGGGTGGTTGCGCTCCTCGAGGATGCGTCGACCCTCCTCGACGTTGTTGCCGTCGAGACGGACGACGAGGGGCCGGTCCTCCTCGTCCCCGAGGGCGTCGAGCGCGCCGACGATGCCGTTGGCCACGGCGTCGCAGGAGGTGATGCCGCCGAAGACGTTGACGAAGACGCTCTTGACCTGCGCGTCGGACAAGATGATGTGCAGGCCGTTGGCCATCACCTCGGCGCTCGCGCCGCCGCCGATGTCGAGGAAGTTCGCCGGCTTCTGCCCGCCGAACTCCTCGCCGGCGTAGGCGACGACGTCGAGGGTGCTCATCACGAGCCCGGCGCCGTTGCCGATGATGCCCACGGAGCCGTCGAGCTTGACGTAGTTGAGGTTCTTCGCCTTGGCGGCGGCCTCGAGCGGGTCCGCGTGCGCCTTGTCCTCCAGCCCCTCGTGGTCCGGGTGGCGGAAGCCGGCGTTCTCGTCGAGGGTCACCTTGCCGTCGAGGGCGATGATGGTGCCGTCCTCGGTCTTCACGAGCGGGTTGACCTCCACGAGCGTGGCGTCCTCGTCGCGATAGACCGTCCACAGCGCCTTGAAGGCGGCAGCGAGCGCCGGCTTGTCGGCCTCGTCGAAGCCGGCGGCCTCGAGGATCTCGGCGGCCTTCGCGTCGTCGATGCCCGTGTTGGGGTCGACGGGGACCTTGGCGAGCGCCTCGGGGCGCTCGACGGCGAGCTGCTCGATCTCGACGCCACCCTCCTTGGAGCACATCGCGAGGTAGCTGCGGTTGGTGCGGTCGAGCAGGATCGAGAAGTAGTACTCCTCGGCGATCCGCGCGCCCTGGGCGATCATCACCGTGCCGACGGTGTGGCCCTTGATGTCCATGCCGAGGATCTGCTCGGCCGCGGCCTGGGCCTCGTCCGGGCTCTTGGTGACCTTGACGCCACCGGCCTTGCCGCGGCCACCGGTCTTGACCTGGGCCTTGACGACGGTCACGCCGCCGGAGTCGGCCCCGACGCGCTCGGCCGCGGCACGCGCTTCCTCGGGGGTGGTGGCGGTGGCGCCGGCCAGTACCGGGACGCCGTGCGCCTCGAACATGTCGCGCGCTTGGTACTCGAAGAGATCCACGGGTGGGTCCGTCCTCATCGTCGAATCGAATCCTCGTCGACGCCGCCGAACCGTCGCTGCCGGACCCCTCGCTGGTGCGTGGTCGGTCCACCACGCGGTGGCGCAGTCGAACAGGCTGTCCCTCGGAGACTAGTGCCCGCCGCACGGCCCGGGTGACGCGGGGCGCTCCCGACCGGACGAAGATCACACTCGAGGGCGCGCCGGCGGCATACCTGCGGACCAAACTGCCCACTCGACCCCGTGAACTGAGTCGAGTGGGCACTTTCACCCGCCCCCGGAGCCCGCCCAGCGGCATACGCGCGTGCAGAAATGGGCACTCGACCGGAGGTGGCGGGGCAAAGTGCCCACCCGACGGGGTGAGAAACGTCGAGTGCCCACTTTCACCCGCCCCCGGAGCCCGGCCCAGCGGCATACCCGCGTTGGAAAATGGGCACTCGACCGGAGGGGGCGCGGAAGAAAGTGCCCACTCGACGAGGGAGGGTGGGGTCAGTCGACGGCGACGTGCTCGCGCACCCAGGCGACGATCTCCATCGTCGTGGCCCCCGGGGTGAAGATCTTGGCGACCCCGAGCGCCTCGAGCTCGGGGATGTCGTCGGCAGGGATGATCCCGCCGCCGAAGACGACGATGTCGGCCGCGTCCCGCTCCCGGAGCAGCTCGACGACCCGCGCGAAGTTGGTCAGGTGCGCGCCGGAGAGCACCGACAGCCCGATGACGTCGGCGTCCTCCTGGATCGCGGCCTCGACGATCTGCTCGGGCGTCTGGTGCAGCCCGGTGTAGATGACCTCCATGCCGGCGTCCCGCAACGCCCGGGCCACGACCTTGGCGCCACGGTCGTGGCCGTCGAGGCCCGGCTTCGCGACGACGACCCGGATGACTTCACTGGCGACCTGACTCATGCCGCGCACTCTAGCCAGACCACCGGCGACCGGTACAGGAACGTGACCCATCGCCCACCCGGCCCTCGGGTACGGTCAAGTGGTGGTTGACGCAGCACGCTCGGCGAGGACGCCGGCGCGGGATGACGACTCCGACGACGGCAGAAACCGCCTCGGAGGGGTGCTCGCTGCGGTCGGGGACGTCGCCGGAGCCCTGCTGCGGCCCGCCGGCCTGGCCGGTGCGACCGTCGAGGCCACCTGGATGGGACTGCACCTGGCCCTCTACCCGCTCGGCCTGTTCGGGTCCGGCTCGACCGAGCGCCGCGACGGCTACCGCGTCGACCACCTGCCCCCGAGCCAGCGCGCGCTGGCGATCTCCGACGTCGAGGCGGCCGACACCCCGATCCTGCTCATCCACGGGATGGTGGACAACCGCTCGATCTTCACCGTGCTGCGACGGGGCCTGGTGCGTCGGGGCTTCGGCCGGATCGAGACGATCAACTACTCCATCCTCACCGGCGACATCCGCACCGCGGCCGCCCAGCTCGGGACCGAGATCGAGCGGATCACCCAGGAGACGGGCTACGAGCGCATCCACGTGATCGGCCACTCGATGGGTGGCCTCATCGCGCGCTACTACGTCACGCGGCTCGGCGGTGACCGGCACGTGCACACCCTCGTCACCCTGGGCACACCCCACGAGGGCAGCTACCTCGCCTACGGGTGGAACAACAGCCTCACCCGACAGCTGCGCCCCGGCAGCAGCCTCTACGCCGAGCTCGCCGGACCGGTCCGCGACTGCCAGACCCGGTTCATCGTCTACTGGTCGGACCTCGACCAGGTCATCGTGCCGCAGCGCAACGCGGCCCTGCACCACGAAGACCTGTTCGTCCACAACATCGCCCTGCACGGCGTCGGCCACATGAGCCTGCCGATCACGAGCACCGTCGTGCACGGGATCAGCACCGCACTGGCCCACCTCGACGTCACCGGCGCCACGGTCACCCCGGGGGTGAGCTCCCTGCGGAACCGGCGCGACCATCCCTCCGCGCCGGTCCGGCGCGCGGCGAGGCGACGACCGGCCGACGCCCTCTGAGGCATCTGCGTCAGGGATTGGTCATGAGATCCCCTGTGGATGACAATTTCAGATAACGAAACGGTCACGCTAGGGTGTGTCACTCCGCCGCCACCTCAGAAGGATGATCCCTCCGTGCCCCACCCCAGCTACCTGGGTCGTCACCGCCCCGCGCCCCCCGTCTCGCCCTCGCGCGCCCGGAGGATCGTCGTCCCCCTCGTCCTGCTCGCCACGACGGCGGCCGGGGGGCTCGTGATCCACACCGCGGCTGCCACCGAGCTGGGCCCCGGCCTCGTCGCGGCCCAGGGCGCGGGTGCCGCCGGTGCCGATGCCCGGGCCCTCGTGGCGGCACGGGCCGGTGGCGCCGACGCGGACGTGACGCGGATCTCCCGCGGCAGCGACCGGGCCACAGTCGACGCGCTGGCCACCGGGTCCGTCGACGTCGCGACGGCAGCCTCGACGTCGGCCCGTGCGGCCGCGGCGACGGCGGCCAAGAAGGCGGCCCAGGAGGCGGCCCAGACGGCGGCCAAGAAGGCGGCAGCCAAGAAGGCGGCAGAGGCTGCGGCCCTGGCCAAGGCGCGACGCTGGGTCGCCCCGCTCGCCGGCTACACGCTGACCTCCGGATACGGCATGCGGTGGGGCAAGATGCACCCCGGGCAGGACCTCGCCACCCCCGTCGGCACCCCCGTCCACGCCCTCTCGTCCGGCACGGTCGTCTTCGCCGGGTGGGACTCGACCGGCTACGGCCGGCTCCTCAAGATCCGCTACTGGGACGGCACCGTGTCCTGGATGGCGCACAACAGCAGGATCGAGGTCTCGGCCGGCGCCACCGTCTCCCCCGGGCAGGTCGTGGCCCGCAGCGGCAACAGCGGCCACTCGACCGGCCCGCACGTGCACCTCGAGATCCACCCCGGTGACGGCAAGCCCGTCGCGCCGATGAGCTGGCTCACCGCGCGCGGCGTCAGGCTCTGACGCCCGACCCCTCAGAGCTTGACGAGCGGCGCGTAGCGCAGCAGCAGCCGCTTGGTCCCGGTCTCCTCGCCGAAGTCGACGTGGGCCATCGACTTGTCGCCCTCGCCCTCGACCCGCACGACCGTGCCGAGCCCGAAGGCGTCGTGCGTCACCCGGTCGCCGGCCGCGAGCGCGATGACCGGCCGCTTGCCGGGGCTGCGCACCCCCGGACGGGCCGCGAGCGTGGCGACGGCGGGCGAGCCCGCCCCGCGCGCCCCGCTGAAGGACGGTCCGAGCCGCTGCCAGTCGACGAGGTCGGCCGGGATCTCGTCGAGGAACCGTGAGGCGGGGTTGTACTGCGGCGCCCCCCACGCGGACCGGACGGCGGCCCGCGACAGGTAGAGCCGCTCACGGGCCCGGGTGATGCCGACGTAGGCGAGACGGCGCTCCTCCTCGAGCTCCTTGGGGTCGCCGAGGGAGCGCAGGTGCGGGAACGTACCGTCCTCGAGACCGGTGAGGAACACGACGGGGAACTCCAGCCCCTTCGCCGTGTGCAGCGTCATCAGGGTGACGACGCCGAGGTCGGGCCCGGTGGCGCCGTCGGGTCCGTCGGGGATCCCGTCGGCATCCGCCACGAGGGAGACCTGCTCGAGGAACTCCTCGAGCGCTCCCGCGGGACCGACGTCCTCCGGCTCCTGCCCGGGCGCGAGCTCGCCGCCGGACTCCTCGATCTCCTGCGCGCGTCGCTCGTCGAACTCCTGGGCGACCGCGACGAGCTCGGCGAGGTTCTCGACGCGGGTCTCGTCCTGCGGGTCGTGGCTCGCCCGCAGCTCGGTGATGTAACCGCTGCGGTCGAGCACCGCCTCGAGCAGCGCCGCGATGCCGCCGTCGCCGTCGTGGACCTCGCGCAGGCCCTCGAGCAGCGCCGTGAACCCGTTGATCGCCGTGACCGAACGGGTCGCGATGCCGGGGGCGTCACCGGCCCGGCCGAGAGCCGCGACGAACGGGATCCGCTCCCGCTCGGCGAGGGCGGCCACGCATGCCTCGGCACGGTCCCCGATGCCCCGCTTCGGGGTGTTGAGGATGCGGCGCAGGTTGACGGTGTCGGCGGGGTTGGAGATGACCCGCAGGTAGGCCAGCGCGTCCTTGACCTCGCGCCGCTCGTAGAAGCGCGTGCCGCCGACGACCTTGTAGGGCAGGCCGACTCGGACCAGCACCTCCTCGATCGCGCGGCTCTGGGCGTTGGTCCGGTAGAAGACCGCGACGTCGCCGGGCCGCACCTCGTGGCTCTCCGCGAGGTCGTCGATCTCCTTGGCGATGAAGGACGCCTCGTCGTGCTCGTTGTCGGCGACGTAGCCGGTGATCATCGCGCCGTCGCCGGAGTCGGTCCAGAGGTTCTTGGCGCGGCGGCCCTCGTTGCGTGCGATGACGGCGTTGGCCGCGCGGAGGATGCGCTGGGTCGAGCGGTAGTTCTGCTCGAGCAGGATCGTCCTGGCGTCGGCGTAGTCCTGCTCGAACTCGAGGATGTTGCGGATGCTCGCGCCGCGGAAGGCGTAGATCGACTGGTCGGAGTCGCCGACGACGCACAGCTCCGCGGGCGGGACGGCATACGACTCCTCGGGGCCCCGCACCGGCCCGACGAGCTCGCGGATCAGCTGGTACTGCGCCTGGTTGGTGTCCTGGTACTCGTCGACGAGCACGTGGCGGAAGCGGCGGCGGTAGTACTCGGCGACGTCGGGGAAGGCCTGCAGCACGTTGACGGTCATCATGATGATGTCGTCGAAGTCGAGGGCGTTGGCCTGGCGCAGCCGCCGCTGGTACTGCGAGTAGGCCTCCGCGACCATCCGGTCGTAGTGGTTGCCCTCGGCGACCTGCGCCGCGTAGGTCTCCTCGTCGATGAGCTCGTTCTTCAGGTTGCTCACCTGGTGGGTGAAGCCGCGCGGCGGGTAGCGCTTGGGGTCGAGGTCGAGGTCGCGCAGCACGAGGCTCATCAGGCGCTGGCTGTCGGCGGCGTCGTAGATCGAGAAGGTCGACTTCATCCCGACCTTCGCGGCCTCGCGGCGCAGGATCCGCACGCACGCCGAGTGGAAGGTCATCACCCACATCGCGCGGGCGCGCGGCCCGACGAGGGAGGCGACCCGCTCGCGCATCTCGGCCGCGGCCTTGTTGGTGAAGGTGATCGCGAGGACCTGGCCGGGCTGGACGCCCCGCTCCCCCAGCAGCCACGCGATCCGGTGCGTGAGCACGCGGGTCTTGCCCGAGCCCGCGCCCGCCACGATGAGCAGCGGGCTGCCCTCGTGGACGACCGCCTCGCGCTGGCTGGGGTTGAGCCCGTCGAGGAGCGTCGCGGGGTCGACCCCTCCGGACCCCGGGGTATGCCGCCCGGCCCCCGCCGCGCCCACGGCGCCGCCGCTCGCCGCCGCTTCGGCCCAGGTCGGGACCCCCTGCGCCGTCACGTCCGCCCCTGAGGAACCCGGCGACCCGGGCCCGGAGGAGGCCTGGTCGCGGTCGAAGCCGGGGAAGGAGAGGTCGTCGAAGAGCGTGCTCATGATGGCGACCAGCCTACGTCGAACCGCCCACACCACCGGCCGGGCCGCCCGGGCGCCGGGACGGCCGTCGGACGCGCAGGTCAGAATGCGGGGATGACCGACGTTGATCCCGCCACCGCGCCAGCCCCCTTCACGATCCGCGACGCCACCCGCGCCGACGTGGCCGACCTGGTCCGGCTGGTCCGCGACCTCGCGCTCTACGAGAAGGAGCCGGAGGCAGCCACGGCGACCGAGGAGCAGTTCGCCACGGCGCTCTTCCCCGATGACGGCCACCCGGCGGCATACGCCCTCGTCGCCGAGCGGGACGGTCACGTGGTCGGCATGGCGATCTGGTTCACCAGCTTCTCGACCTGGACCGGGCGGCACGGGCTGTGGCTCGAGGACCTCTTCGTCGAGCCGGAGCAGCGCGGCGCCGGCATCGGCAAGGCCCTGCTCGTGCGTCTCGCCGCGATCTGCGTCGAGCGCGACTGGACCCGCTTCGAGTGGTGGGTCCTCGACTGGAACACCCCCTCGATCGAGTTCTACCGCTCGCGGGGAGCGGTCGCCCAGGACGGGTGGACCACCTATCGGGTCGACGGCGACGCGCTGACGGCCCTCGCCCGCTCGAGCGGCTGACGGCACCCCGTCGAGTGCCCACTTTCCGACGCAGGCTGCGTCGGGAAATGAGCACTCGACTGAAGGAGGCTCCTCATGACCGACCTCAGCCCTGGCACCGACGACACCACCCGCGAGGCCCTCCACGACGTCACCGTCATGGTCAACGGCGCCGCTCCCCCTCGCCGGCGTCTGCATCTTCACCGACGCCGAGACGGTGCGCGTCGGGCTGATGGCCGACCCGAGCGTCGTGGACGACCCCGAGTCGCTGCTCGCCGCCTTCGAGCGTGAGCTGGTCGCCACCGTCGCCCTCGTCGACGCCGCGCCCGTCCACCCCTGAACGCCGTGGAGGCGGGTCGTAGGGTTGCGCCATGACCTCTGCGACCAGCGTCTACGTCAGCGAGCCCGGTGACCGCAGCGTCCTCGACGTGCGGACCCACGACCTGCCGGACCCCGGCGCCGGCGAGGTGCAGGTCGAGGTGGCCGCCGCCGGCGTCAACTTCATCGACGTCTACAAGCGCCAGGGCGTCTACCCGGTGCCGACCCCGTTCGTCCTCGGCGAGGAGGGTGCCGGCACCGTGACCGCCCTCGGGGCGGGCGTGACCGGCCTGGCCGTCGGCGACCGCGTCGCGTGGTGCCAGTCGCCGGGCAGCCAGTCGACCGTCGTCAACAAGCCGACCTCCGCCCTCGTCCCCGTCCCCGAGGGGCTCGACCTCGAGGTTGCAGCCGCCGCGATGCTGCAGGGCCTCACCGCCCACTACCTCGTGACGAGCACGTATGCCGTCCAGCCCGGTGACGTCGTCCTCGTGCACGCCGCGGCGGGCGGGGTCGGACAGCTGCTCGTGCAGCTGGTCACCGCGCGCGGGGCCACCGTCGTGGCGACGGCCGGCTCGGACGAGAAGCTCGCTGTCGCAAAGGAGCTCGGCGCCGAGCACCTCATCAACTACACCGACGTGGACGACGTCGCCGGTGCGGTGCGCACGGCCGTCGGGCGCGGCGTCGACGTCGTCTACGACGGCGTCGGCAAGTCGACGTTCGACGCGTCCCTCGCCTCGCTGCGGCCCCGCGGCATGATGGTCCTCTTCGGCGGCGCGAGCGGTCAGGTCCCGCCCTTCGACCTCCAGCGACTCAACTCGGGCGGGTCGCTCTTCGTGACGCGGCCGACACTGACGCACTACGTGGCCGACCGCGACGAGTACGAGTGGCGGGCCCGGGAGGTGCTCGGCGCCATCGCCGACGGCTCGCTGCGGCTCGAGATCGGTGGTCGCTACCCGCTCGAGGGCGCCGCCGACGCCTACGCGGCGCTCGAGGGGCGGCACACCACGGGCAAGCTCATCCTGGTCCCCCGGGCATGAGCGGCACGCTCTTCCGGCATCCGCGGATCCGCACCGGCGTCGCCGATGCCCCGTGGACCGACGCCCTGCTCGTCCGGGACGGCCGGATCGTCGCTGTCGGGGCCGAGGCCCGCGGGCTCGCCGGCGATGCTGCCGTCGTCGACCTGCCCGGCGCCGTCGTGATGCCCGGCCTGCACGACGCCCACATCCACACCGCCTGGGTCTCGCGTGACCTCGCCTCGGTCGACCTGCGCGAGGCGGCGTCGCTCGAAGAAGCTCTCGACCTGCTGCGGACCCACGTCTCCGGGCTCGCCCCCGGCCAGTCCGTGCACAGCGGGCGGTGGAACCACAACCGCTGGGCCGTCGCCGTCCAGCCCGACCGGCACGCGCTCGACACGGTCTGCCCCGACCGCGTCGCCGTCCTCGACAGCGTCGACGGTCACACCGTCTGGGCGAACTCCGTCGCGCTCGATCGCGCCGGCATCACCCGCGACACCCCCGACCCCGTCGGCGGGCAGATCGTCCGGGACGCCTCGGGCGAGGCGACCGGGATCCTGCGCGAGTCGGCCCAGGAGCTCGTGTTCGGGGTGCTCGACGACGAGCCGCTCCGGCCGCTCGTGGAGCGCTGCCACGACCACCTCCTGTCGGTCGGGCTCACCGCGATCACCGACTTCGACGGGGAGGACGCGCGCGCGGCCTACCGCGCGATGCACGCCGACGGGCGGCTGCGGCTGCGCGTGACCAAGGCGGTGCGGGACGGCGACCTCGAGCTCGCGATCCACGAGGGCCGCCGCTCCGGCCAGGGTGACGACCTGCTGCGGGTCGGCCCGGTCAAGTTCTTCAGCGACGGCGCCCTCGGCTCCCAGACGGCCCACATGACGGAGTCGCTCGTCGGCCACGAGGGCTGCGGCATCGCCGTCACCCCCTATCCCCTCCTGCTCGAGCGCGTCCGGATGTCGCTGGCGGCCGGGCTCGACGTGGCCACGCACGCCATCGGCGACGAGGCCAACCGGCTCGTGCTCGACGCCTACACCGTCCTGCGCGGCGAGGGCCTGACCGGCGGGCTGCGGATCGAGCACGCCCAGCACGTCCGGCCGGTCGACATCCCGCGCTTCCGAGCGCTCGACGTCGTCGCCTCGATGCAGCCGAGCCACTGCACCGCCGACCACGAGATCGTCGACGCGCTCATCGGGCCGCGCCGGGTGTCGACCTATGCCTGGCGAACCTTCCTCGACGCCGGCGTCGAGCTCGCCTTCGGCTCCGACGCCCCGGTCGAGGACCCCAACCCCTTCCACTCCCTGCACGCCGCCGTGACCCGGCGGCGGGCCGACGGGACCCCGCTCGGCGGGTGGCACCCCGAGCAGCGGGTCAGCCTCGACGAGGCCGTCCACGCCCACACCGTCGCGGCGCACGCCGCGGTTGGTCGGATCGACGTCGGCCGCCTCGCCCCGGGCCAGCTTGCCGACCTCGTCTGCCTCGACCGGGACCTGTGGGAGCTCGAGGAGCGCGACCCGGCCGCGATCCGCGATGCGGCGGTGCTCGAGACGGTCATCGGCGGCGAGTCCGCCTGGACCGCGGGCTGAGCCCAGCGGCATACCGCCGGCGCGGTCGCCCGGACCCACGAGGTCCTGAGGGCGGGCGCGGCTGAGCGGGGCTGACGGCGGCACGTTCGGGTTCGTGGGTCCGCCGGGCGTGTGGACGACGCCGGCGGCCGGGTGACGCCGCCCGCCAGAGTGGCGAGATGTCCTCGCTCGTGAAAACGATGACCCGACTCGGCGGGGTCGCGACGCGGCGCGAGCTGGTCGCCGTGACGAGCCGCGGCGCGGTCAGGCGGGCTCTGGAGGACGGCTCGGTCCACCGTCCGCGGCGCGGCCGCTACGTGCTGCCCCAGGTGGACGAGTCGCGACGGGTCGCGCACGAGCTGTCAGGCGCGGTGGCGCTGCGTTCGGCGGCACTGGCCCATGGCTGGAAGGTCCGGACCGTGCCCGCCGAGCCGACCCGACGTCGTGGGTCAGGACGACGCCGAGGTCACCACAGGGCAGCGACGAGGGTGGCCGCGATGCCCGCCCCGCCGGCGACGTCGAGCAGGCGACCGGTGTCCTTGCCCTTGCGGGCCCGGGCCGCGCCCATCTCGGCCGCCGCGACGACGACGATCGCGAGGAGGAGCTTGACGCCGATCTTCGCGTGGTTGACCGAGAAGTCGTCGGTGGAGCTGCTCTCGGCCAGCCCGACGAGCGCGAGGCCGGTGACGAGCTGGGCGCGGGCGCCCCAGACGATCGGGGCCGTGACGGTCCGCCCGGAGCGCACCGCGATCCAGCCGCCCACGACGGCTGCCATCCCGAGCAGGTGGAGGGCGAGGAGCAGCTTGTGTGCGAGGTCCATGCGGGTCAGCCTAGTGAGCCGGCCGCGGACCCCAGGACACCGGCCAGGTCACGCCAGCTGCTCGACATCGGCACGTCCCCCAGCTCGTGCCGGGCAAACCACCGTGCGTCCGCCGTCGTGCCACCCACGTCGTGGATGACGATGTCGGTCGGCTCCGGGCAGGTCGCCGCGTAGACGATGCGGACCGCGTGGAAGTCCTCGAGCACGCCGCTGGGTGCGCGTCCGACCCAGTGCTGCGACTGGACGGTGACGAGGTCGCCGAGCACGACGCGCTGGCCGGTCTCCTCCCACACCTCCCGGTGCAGGCCCCGGGCCGGCGACTCCCCCGGGTCGAGGCCGCCGCCGGGCAGCCCCCACGACCCGGGCACCCTCGTCTGCGAGGTGAACTGGGTCAGCAGCAGGCCCGCCGCACCCGACACCACGGCGTAGGCCGCAACGCGTTGGTGGGGCTCGGCCTCCTCCCCCGGGGCGACGTCGGCATCGCGGTCGACCGGCCGCACCCCGGGGGGTATGCCGTCCAGCTCGGTCACGCGGTAGGCGAGCTCGATCGCCCCGTCGTCCCGCAGGCCGGCCGACAGCACCGACCCGACGGCCCAGCCCTCGGCCGCGAGGGTCCCGTCGGGGTGTCGGCCGTGGTGGAGTCGCGCCTCGGCCACGCGCCCGCCGGCCGGGTCGATCCCGACGACGACGACCCCGCCCGGCACGTTGGTCCTCATCGCCGCACCGACCCGATGGCACGCTCGTACTCGCCGACGGCCACGTCGACGACGGCGCTCCAGTCCTGCGACGGCGGGTGCTCGACGTTCCAGCCCCGCATCCGCGCGACGGCGCCGGGGTCACCGGCCAGCCGCGCGATGGCGGAGGACATCTCCGCGTCACTCGTCACGACGAGCCCGTTGACCTCGTCGGTGACGAACTCGCCCACCCCCGAGCCGGACCGGCCGATGACGGGCAGGCCGACGGTGCGCGCCTCGAGCGCCGCGATCCCGAAGGACTCGAGCAGGACGGGTGAGAGGTAGACGTCGGCAGCGGCATACCGCTCACGGAGCTCGTCACGGGTCACCCTCCCCGGCAAGGACACCCAGTCGAGGCGGTGCTCCCTGACGTGGGCCTCGACCTTGCGTCGGTCCGGTCCCTCGCCGAGGATCGTCAGCTCGAGCGACCCCGGCCCGGAGACGCTCTCGGCGGCGGCGACGAGGTCGACGAGGGCTGCCGGTCGTTTGCGGGCCGCGAGCCGCATCGCCGTCACGAGGCGCAGCGGACCCCGCTCGCGGGCCCGGTCACCGACGGCCCAGCGGGCGACGTCGATGCCGTTGGGCAGCACGCCGACCGCCGACCCCGGCGGGACGAGGGCCCGGAGCGGCGCCGCGGCGACGTCCGAGACGGCCGACATCGCAACGCCGGCAGCGGCCCACCGTCGCACGAAGCGAGCCGCGCGAAAGAGGGGGGCGACCCGGTCGAGCATGCAGTGCCACGTCATCGCCGTGGGCAGCCCGAGCCCGACGGTCACCCGCGTGCAGTCCCACGCGAAGGGCGAGACGACCCCGGTCTGGACGTGGGCCACGTCGAACCCGCCCGCCAGGAGCCGGCGACGCAGCTCACCCGGCGCCCGGGGGTTGACCGGCAGCTCCCAGGGCATCCGGGCCGCGAGCCGGTGGACCCGGACGCCGTCGACGACGGTGACCTCCCCGTGCATCTCGCCACCCGCGCCACGGGTCGCCGTGAACACCTCGACCTCGTGCCCGTGGGCGACGAGGTGGCGGGCGAGGTCGTGCGTCTGGACCTCGATCCCACCCAGCCGGGGCAGGTAACAGTCGGACAGGAGCGCCACCTTCACGGGGAACACTGTGTCATGCGTCAAGATGGGACCCACATGTCCCTCACGCTGCTCGCTTTCCACGCGCACCCCGACGACGAGGCCCTCCTCACGTCGGGGACGATGGCGCGTGCCGCGGCGGAGGGGCACCGGGTCGTCCTCGTGGTCGCGACCGACGGCGGTCTCGGCCTGGCGGCGCAGGAGTATGCCGCCGGGGGTGCCCTCGCCACGACCCGGATGACCGAGCTGCAGCGCAGCGCGCAGGCCCTCGGGGTCGCGCGGGTCGAAGACCTCGGTTACGCCGACAGCGGGCTGGGCCCCGACATCGAGCCGGACCCGCCCGGGCGGACCCGCTTCGTGCGGGCCGACCCCGAGGAGGCCGCCCAGCGCCTGGCGCAGATCCTCGCCGAGGAGCAGGCCGACGTGCTCCTCGGCTACGACCGCAACGGCGGCTACGGCCACCCCGACCACAAGCAGGCCCACCTCGTCGCCCGCCGGGCCGCGGAGATCGCCGGCACGCCGCGGCTGCTCGAGGCGACGGTGCCGCGCGACACGATCACCCGGGCCATCGACCTGGCCGCCCGGTTCTACCGCTTCCCACCGGAGTTCGACCGCGCGTCGTTCGACCGCGCCTTCTCGGCCCGGCGCGAGATCACCCACCGGATCAGCGTCCGCCGGCAGATCCGGGCCAAGCGGGCCTCGATGCGGGCCCACGCCTCGCAGGCGAGCGCCGACGGCGGCGCCGACCGGACCCTCGCCGCCTTCCTGCGCATCCCCCGCCCGCTCTACGACCTCGTCTTCGGGCGGGAGTGGTTCGTCGACCCGTCCGCCGTTCCGGGCACGCCGGTGCGCCACGACGTCTTCGAGGGCCTCGCGTGACCGCCGTAGCGACCGAGACCCGGGAGCGCGAGCCCGCGCCGAGGAAACGGTCCTGGCTGCGCCGGATCGTCCAGTTCGTCACCGGGATCGGGCTGGCCGTCTTCCTGCTCTGGTGGGGCCTGCCCCGGGTGGCCCACACGACGTGGACCGACGTGTGGGCGACGCTCTCCCAGCTGCAGGCCTGGACCGTCGTGGGCCTGACCGTGCTCATGGTCTCGGGCCTGTGGCTCGTGACCTTCCTCTACACCGGCTCGCTCAAGGGCCTCGGCCACGTGCAGGCGATGATCGTCAACGCCTGCGGCTCCTCGATCGGCAACCTGCTGCCCGGCGGCGGCGCGGCCGGCGTCGTCGTCACCTACAAGCAGCTGCGCTCGTGGGGCTTCCTGCGGCGCGACATCTCGACCATGGTCATCGTCACCGGGGTCTGGAACGTCCTCGCGCGGGTCGTCCTGCCCGTCATCGGCATCGTCGCCATCATCTTCGGGATCGGCGTGCTCAACCCTCTCGTCGCCCAGGCCGCCTTCCTCGGCGCCCTCATCGGCGTGCTGGTGATCGCGGCCTTCTGGGGGATGCTCGCCTCGGAGTCCTTCGCGCACAAGCTCGGCCGCTGGGTGCAGATCGTCGCGAAGAGGGTGCGACCGAAGTCGACCCGCGACCTCCAGGCGATCATCGTCGACATGCGGCGCGACATCATCGACATCGTCCGCTACGGCTGGCTGGAGATGACCTACGGCCTCGTCGGCTTCTTCGGCATCTACTACATCCTCTTCTGGTTCTGCCTCAACTCGATGGGCGTCCAGCTGCCGTTCGCCTACATGTTCGGCGCCTACACCGTCGGGCGACTGCTCACGGCCGTCGGCATCACGCCGGGCGGGCTCGGCGTGACCGAGGCGGGCACGGCCGCGGTCCTCGTCGGCTGGGGCGCCGACCCGGCACAGGCCACCGCCGGGGTCGTGCTCTTCTCCCTCTTCACCCACTTCTTCGAGGTGCCCCTCGGCGTCATCGGCTGGCTGATCTGGCTCGTCAGCCCGAAGACCCCGGCCGCGGACACCCAGGAGGACGACGACGGTGACGGTGACGAACGGAGGTCCGGCCCCGTCGACGACGCCGCCGGCTCACACCAGTCCTCGCAGCCCTCGGCCCCATCCCGGCCCGAGAGCGGCTGAGACCGCCGCCGCTGGCCCTAGCCGGCGGGCTGTTCGAAGACGAGCGCCATCGGCGTCTGCTCCGACCCCTGACCGAGCGGGTTGTCGGCGAACATCGCCTCGAAGCGGCCCTTGTCGCCGGCCACGTCGGTCCCGAGGGCGTTGCGCCCGATGTCGTTGGCGTCCATCACGACCGTGCCCCCGAAGGTGGCCCGCCACGGCTCGGGGACGCGGGCGCGGATCGCCGCCGACAGCCGCGCCGCGACGTCGTCGGGGTCCTTCGGAGCGAGCTTGGCCGAGACGTTCGCGGGGTAGACGGAGTACTCCGTCGGCCCGTCGATGGCCCGGATGTCGCCGCCGACGAGGTCGTAGAACAGGCCCCGGCGGCCGACCAGCTTGCCGACGGCACCACCCACAGCGGCATACGCGACGCGCGGGAGGCCGGCCTCCTCGATCGCCAGCTGCATCGTGAAGGGTGACCCGAGGCCGATGCCGGCGGGCGTGCGGGTGACGTACTTCGACAGGAGGCGGGCGGGGCGACCGACCTTGATGTCCCAGATGAAGTACGAGCGGCCCTGGGTGATCGCGACGATCTTCTCGGAGATGAACAGGAACCACCGGCCCGAGGTGGCCTCGGCGTGGTCGGGGCCGGCCGCGGGCAGCCCCTCGAAGAAGCGGTCCACGTGCGCCATGGTGCGCTCGACCAGGGCGTCCTCGCGGGTGAACAGGTCGGTGCGGAGCGGGTAGCGCCGCGCGACCCCGCCGTCGGCGAGGGTGAGGTCGAGCTGCTTGCGGGCGTTGGGCTCGTAGTCGGTCTTCACCTCGAGCTCGGAGGCCTCGGGGGCTTCGGCGTCGTCGGCCGCGGGGGACTCGTCGAAGAACTCCTGGAGCCACAGCTCGAGGTTGAGCAGCCGCCAGAACACCATCGAGTCGATCGTCGAGGTGCCCTTGATCCAGCCCTCGAACGCGTGCAGCACCTCGGTCTGGTCGACGTAGGGCCGGTCGGCGAAGGACTCGGAGAGGAAGACGCCGTAGATGTGGTTCTTCAGGCGCATGAACCACTCGCCCTGCGGCGTCGTGTAGCCGAGCTTCGTCCGGGTCCGCCGCACCGACTCGGGCAGCAGGCCGACCATCGCGTCGCGCAGCACCCGCTTGTTCCAGCCGTCCCGGATGATCGCCTCGTCGGGCAGCCCGAAGACGAGCCGGACGAGGTCGGGGTCGAGGAAGGGCTGGCGGGTCTCGACGGAGAAGTGGGCGGCGTTGCGGTCCGCGTAGCGCAGCATCGCCGGGAGCGAGCCGACGAAGAGGTCCTCGAGGAGGCGCCGGCGCAGGTCGGTGGACTCCGGCGCGTAGGTCTCCCCGGCGTGGGTGGCGACGAACGCCGACCCGAGCAGGGAGTCCGTCGGCACGTCGCGCCGGCCGCGGAGCCGGGCCGACACCCGGTGCCGGCCGAGCCGGTAGAGCAGGTCGGCCGACCGGGCCAGCTCGGAGGCCGCCCCCGTCGCGCCGGCGACGCCCTGCGACCGCAGCTGGCGGACGTAGACCGACAGGTGCGGCACGTAGCCGGCGAGGGTCTCGTCGGCGCCCTGCGCGTCGAGGACCACCCCGACACCGGCGTCGGCCGCCTCGCGCATGATGCGGAACTGCCCGTACGGCCCGCTCGAGACGAGGGGCTCGCCCTGGGCGCGGACGAAGTCACGCAGGTCGTTCTTGAAGTCGGTCGCGGTGGGGCTGACCCGGCGCGAGTCCACCCGCTCCCCCAGCCCGTCGACGACGGCGTCGATGGCCCGCAGCTGGTCATCAGCCGCATCGGGGAAGATCGCCGAGAGGGTGACCTGGCGCGCGGGGTCGCCCAGCCGGTCGACGACGGCCGTCACGGCGGCGCCGTCGAGACCGCCCGAGAAGGACGTGGCCACCGCGTGGGCGGCCGCGGTCCGGCGCCGCACCGCCTCGGTCAGCCGCTCGAGGAAGGCGGGGGCGGGGTCGCCACCCGCGCCGGTCGGCTGCCCCGTGAGCCCCGTGACCTCGGTGAGCTCGGTGAGCTCCTCGCGCAGCCGGGTGAACGGCCGCCGCGCCATCCCGCTCGCCGAGACCGTCATCAGCTCACCCGGCTCGAGGCGCTCGACGCCGTCGAAGAAGGTCTCCCGCCCGTCCTCGTGGACGCGGAAGCGCAGGTAGCGGTAGATGGTCCGGTCGTTGGGGCGGCGGTCGTAGTGACCGCTCGCGAGGATCGCCCCGATCTCGCTCGCGAAGAGCCACGCGGCTCCGTCGGCGCCACCCGCGGCCGGCACGCGGCACACGTAGAGGGGCTTGATCCCGAAGTGGTCGCGGGCGAGGGTGAGCCGCTCGGACTCACGGTCCCAGATCGCGATCGCGAACATCCCGTTGAACCGGTCGAATGCCGCTGTCCCCCACTCGGCGAACGCCTGGAGCGCCACCTCCGCGTCGGTGTCGCCGACGAAGACGTGTCCGAGGTCCTCGAGCTCACCGCGCAGCTGGACGCGGTTGTGCACCGCGCCGTCGAGCACGATCGTGAAGCGGCCCCCGTCGGTGGTGATCGGGGTGTCCCCCGCGGCGGGGGCCGTCGCACCGAGACGGCGGTGCGCGAGCCCGGCCACGCCGTCGACGACGTGCCCGGCTCCGTCCGGTCCGCGGTGCGCGAGCGCGTCCGTCATCCGCACCAGCAGGCCCTCGTCCGCCCCGAGTCCGTGGTAGCCCGCTATCGCACCCATGCGCGCCACCCTAACGGCCGGGTGCGGGACAGGATCACTCCCACTCGATGGTGCCCGGCGGCTTGCTCGTCACGTCGAGCACGACCCGGTTGACGTGCTCGACCTCGTTGGTGATCCGCGTCGAGATGGTCGCGAGGACGTCGTAGGGCACCCGCGCCCAGTCGGCGGTCATCGCGTCCTCGGACGCGACCGGCCGCAGCACGACCGGGTGGCCGTAGGTGCGGCCGTCGCCCTGGACGCCGACCGAGCGGACGTCGGCGAGCAGGACGACCGGGCACTGCCAGATGTCGCGGTCGAGGCCCGCCCGGGTCAGCTCCTCGCGCGCGATCGCGTCGGCGCGGCGGAGCAGGTCGAGCCGCTCGGCGGTCACGGCACCGATGATCCGGATGCCGAGGCCCGGCCCCGGGAAGGGCTGGCGCCAGACGATGACCTCCGGCACGCCGAGCTCGAGCCCGACCTGGCGCACCTCGTCCTTGAAGAGGGTGCGCAGCGGCTCGACGAGCGTGAACTGGAGGTCGTCGGGCAGGCCGCCGACGTTGTGATGGCTCTTGATGTTGGCCGCGCCCTCACCACCGCCGGACTCGACGACGTCGGGGTAGAGCGTGCCCTGCACGAGGAACTCGACCGGGTGGCCCTCCCGCTCGCCGGCCCCCGCGACGTCGCGGGCCGCCTGCTCGAAGACGCGGATGAACTGCGCCCCGATGATCTTGCGCTTCTCCTCGGGGTCGGTGACCCCGGCGAGCGCCTCGAGGAACTGCTCCCGGGCGTCGACGACGACGAGGTCGACCCCCGTGGCGTCGACGAAGTCCTGCTCGACCTGCTCCGCCTCGCCCTCACGCAGCAGCCCGTGGTCGACGAAGACACAGGTCAGCTGGTCGCCGACCGCCTTCTGCACGAGGGCGGCCGCGACGGAGGAGTCGACGCCGCCGGAGAGCGCGCAGAGCACTCGACCGTCGCCGACCTGCTCGCGGATCGTCGTGACGAGGTCGTCGACGACGTGGGAGGCGGTCCAGTCGGGCTCGATGCCGGCGCCCTTCCAGAGGAAGTTCTCCAGGACGCGCTGGCCCTGCTCGGAGTGGAGCACCTCGGGGTGCCACTGCACGCCGTAGAGGCGCCGGGTGTCGTCCTCGATGGCCGCCACGGGGGTGCCGGCGGTCGAGGCGGTCACGGACGAGCCGTCTGGCGCCGACGTCACGGCGTCACCGTGGCTCATCCAGACGACCTGGCTCGTGGGCTGCCCCGCGAAGAGGGTCGAGTCGATGCCGCTGATCGAGGCCTCGGTCTTGCCGTACTCCCGCGCGCCGGTGCGCTCGACGGTGCCGCCGAGGGCCTGGGCCATCACCTGGAAGCCGTAGCACATGCCGAACACGGGGACGCCGGCCTCGAGGAGGGCGGTGTCGAGACCGGGGGCGCCCTCGGCATACACCGAGCTCGGGCCGCCGGACAGGATGATCGCGGCCGGCGACTTGGCCAGCATGTCGGCGACCGACATCGAGTGCGGGACGACCTCGCTGTAGACCTGCGCCTCGCGCACGCGGCGCGCGATCAGCTGGGCGTACTGGGCGCCGAAGTCGACGACGAGGACGGGGTGGCTCTGGAGGTCGGTCGGCTGCGCATCACTCACGGGCGAAGCCTATCGGCCGCGGCGGACCCGCCCGACGCGAGCGGACGGATGCCGGACCGTCGGCTCAGGAACGCTCGTGGCCCGGGGACGGGGCGGGCTCACCGGCGGCGAGGTCGGTCTGCGCCAGCAGCGCCTCCGTGCGGGCCGTGTTGCGCCGCTCGGCGACCCAGGGGACGACGGGCACGAACCCGGCGAGGAGGTTGAGCACGATCCGCTCGATGCCCCACGCGGCCTTGAGCCCGAGGTTGGCCACCGTGAAGGCGTAGACGAGGTAGAGGAAGCCGTGGATCTGGCTCCAGTTCTCGGTGAGGAAGTTCTGCTGGGACAGCAGGTACTTCATCACCATCTCGGTGATGAGGATGAACAGGGCGATGCCGGCCACGACCGCCATCACCCGGTAGGCCAGCAGGGCGGTGCGGATCTGCTGGGGCTTGGCCAGGCTGGTGGGGTGCGTGCTCACGCTCGGGCGCTCTCTTCCTCGGGGACGGCGGGAGCGGTGGGCTCCTGCCCTGTTCTCGGTTCCGCTCGGGACATCTTCCACCACATGACGACGGCGAAGATCCCGAAGACCCACCACTGCACGGCATACGCGGCGTTCCTGAGATTGAGCTGGGTGCCCGAGTCCGGCGGGGGCACCCGGGTCAGGTCGGCCGCGGCGACCGGCGCGCCATCGACGCTCTCGTCGGAGGCGAGCAGGATGACGTTGTAGAGCTCACCGGGCCACTCGTTGACGAGGGCCGCGAGGTCGACGGATCGGCGCTGCTCGCCGGGGAGCCGGTCACCCGCCCGGGGCGACTCCGAGGGGCCGAGCGTGCCCAGCACGGTCACGGCGCCGCTCGGCGGTGCCGGTGCCTGCATGGGGCTCCCCGCGACGAGGCCGCGGAGCACGGCCACGGTGCCACCGGGGGTCTCGAGGGGGGTCACGACCCAGGAGCCGGTGCGGTCCCCGAGACGGCGGTCGATGACGACGATCGAACGGTCGGCGGCATACGTGCCGGTGACGCTGACCGGGCGGTTGGACAGGTCGGCCTCGAAGGGTCCGTGGGCGCGGGTGACCGAGGCGAGCGGCTCCCGCGGGAGCGAGCCCGCCTCCGCAACGGCCTGTCGACGACCCTCGTCCTTGGCGACGCCGAGCTGCCAGAGCCCGAGCAGGACGCACGCCGCGACGGCCCCGAGCAGGGCCAGGAAGAACCCCACCCGGCGAGGGGTGATCAGGCCACGGGACACCCCCCAAGGGTAGGCCACGGCGACAGGCCTCCCGGCTCCCCCCGGGGACGTGCCAGACTGACGGACCATGAACGGCCTCCGCTCCACCCGGCGCCGTCGCCGCGTCGGCGCCCTCGCCCTCGCGTCGGTGCTGGCCCTGTCGGGCTGCGGCCTGAACGACGTGGGCGCCCCCGTCGTCACGGTCACGGTGACGCCGACCGACGAGCCGTCGTCCACCCCCACCCCGGCGACGCCGTCCTCGATCCCGACCGTGGCCGCGACGCCGACGACGCCGACGACGCGGCCGACGCCGGTGCCGACGGCGCTCGCGGCCGGGCCCCAGCGTGGCGCACCGCACACGTGGGCGGAGGCGAACGCCTCGATCGCCAAGGGCAAACCGGCGCCCGGGGTCACCGGCGTCTTCGTCAGCCCGTCCGGCAACATCTTCTGCACCATCGGGTCGGGCGCGACGCCGGCGTGCGAGGTGGCCGACGGCCGCACCCCACCGCCCCGGGCCGGCATCTGCCCGGCCGGCGGACCCACCGACATCGGCCGGATCGAGCTGACGAGCGCCGGCGCCGTCCCGGTCTGCAACGCCGACAGCATCCGCACCGGCACCCCGCCGACGCTGGCCTACGGCTCGCGAGCCGGCACCCCGGGCGGGACCGTCACCTGCCTCAGCGAGAAGGTCGGCATGACGTGCGCGGACTCGGCGACGAAGCACGGCTTCTTCGTCGCGAAGAACACCTTCACGACCTTCTGAACCGCCCCGGCGGTTACCCGTTTTGACCTCAAGTCGACGTGAGGTCCTAGCATCGCGCGGTGACGACGAGCACCACCGAAAACCAGATGAGACCGTCCCCGCCGAGACGTACCGTTGAGCGAGTGACCCGACTCCCCCTCACCGACGCCGGCGACCCCGACCTCTCGGGCCCGGTGGCCTACCTGCGGTGGGTCGGCCGGGCGCAGCTGCCCACCCTCGCCATCGCCGTCGGCTTCGGGGTCGTCTGGATGGTCAGCCAGGCCCTCTTCCCCGCCGCGATGAGCCGAGCCATCGACGCCGGAATCATCGGCGGCGACACCGGCGCGCTCGTCCTCTGGTGCGCTGTGCTGCTCGGTCTCGTCGTGCTCAGCGCCGTGTCGGGGGCCTTCCGGCACAAGTACGCCGTGGCCAACTGGATCCGCGGCGCCTTCCGCACGGCCCGGCTCATCGGCCACCAGGCCGCCGACGCCGGTGAGGCCCTCGGCCGCCGGGTGCCGACCGGGGACGTCGTCGCGACGGTGAGCTCCGACGCCATGCGCATCGGCGGGCTCTACGACGTGACAGCGAGATTCGCCGGCGCGATCGTCAGCTACGTCGTCGTCGCGCTGATCCTGCTGCGCACCTCCGCGGTCCTCGGGCTCGTCGTGCTCATCGGCGTGCCGGTGCTCGTCGGCTGCCTCTCCTTCATCGTCCGCCCGCTCCAGGCCCGCCAGCTCGCCCAGCGCGAGGAGGCCGGGCGGCTCATCGGGCTCGGGGCCGACACCGTCGCTGGCCTGCGCGTGCTGCGCGGGATCGGCGGCGAGCAGACCTTCCTGACCCGGTATGCCGCCCAGTCCCAGTCCGTGCGCCGCGTCGGCAACCGCGTGGCCGGCTACCAGGCCGCCCTCGACTCGGCCCAGGTGCTGCTGCCGGGGGCCTTCGTGCTCGTCGTCGTCTGGCTCGGGGCCCGCTTCGCCGTCGAGGGCCAGATCACGCCCGGGCAGCTCGTCGCCTTCTACGGCTACACCGCCTTCCTCGTCATCCCGCTGCGCACCGCGACCGAGATGGTCGAGCGGGCGACCCGGGCCGGCATCGGCGCGCGCAAGGTGATCAGGGTCCTCGACGTCCGGCCCGACCAGCACGAGCCGGCGTCGCCCCGGCCCCTCCCCCACGACCCGGCTGTCCTCGTCGACCCCGAGAGCGGGGTGACGATCGAGCCCGGCCGCCTCACCGCCGTCGTCTCCGCCCGGCCCGAGGAGTCGGTCGTGCTCGCCGACCGGCTCGGCCGCTTCGGCACCGGGACGACGGAGGCACGACTGGGCGGGACCCGTCTGGCCGACGCTCCCCTCGCCGACGTCCGTGCCCGGATCGTCGTGTCCGAGAACGACCCCCGCCTCTTCACCGGAACCCTGCGCGACGAGCTCGACCCGCGCGGGGACCACAGCGACGCCGAGGTCCTCGCGGCGCTCGACGTCGCGAGCGGCGGCGACATCCTCGATGCTCTCCAGGGCGGTCTCGACGGCGACGTCGAGGAGCGCGGCCGGGCCTTCTCCGGCGGTCAGCGGCAGCGGCTGTCGCTCGCGCGGGCCCTGCTCACCGACGCGGAGACCCTCGTGCTCGTCGAGCCGACGAGCGCCGTCGACGCGCACACCGAGTCCCGGATCGCGGCCCGCCTCGGGGCGGCCCGCAGGGGCCGCACCACGGTCCTGATGACCGCGAGCCCGCTCCTGCTCGACCAGGCCGACCGCGTCGTGCTGCTCGAGCAGGGCCGCGTCGTCGCCGCGGGGACCCACCACGAGCTGATGACGACCGAGCCGGCCTACCGGCGCACCGTCGTCCGGGGAGAGGACGACTGATGACGACCAGCACACCATCTGCGACCACCGCCAGCGCCCGCGCCCTGCCCGTCGCCGACGTCGCGTCGGTGCGGGCACACACGCGGGCCCTGCTGCGTCGCCACCGGCGCTCGCTGCTCCTCGTCGTCGGCCTCCACGCCGTCGCCGCGGTCGCGGCCCTCGTCGCCCCGCGCGTGATCGGCCTGCTCGTCGACGAGATCAGCGGCGGCCGGTCGCTCGCGGTCGTCAACCGGCTGGCGCTGTGGATCGCCGGCGCGGTCGTCGTCCAGACGATCGTCACGTGGTTTGCCCGCCGCGCGTCGTTCGTCATGGGCGAGACGATCTTCGCCGAGCTCCGCGAGGAGTTCATGGAGCAGGTCGTCGAGCTGCCCCTCTCGACCGTTGAGCGGGCCGGCACCGGTGACCTCGTCTCGCGCACGACCAACGACGTCGAGGCACTCTCCCGCGTCATCCGCTTCGGCATCCCGTCGATCTTCGTCGGCGCGGTGACGACGGCGATCACCGTCGTCGCGGCCTTCCTCACCGGCTGGCTCGTCGCGCTCCCGATCCTCGTCGGCGTCCCGGTCCTCTGGCTGTCCACCCGCCGCTACCTGCGTCTTGCTCCCGACGGCTACCTGCGCGAGCGCGCGACGTATGCCGTGCTCAATGGCGTCGTCACCGAGTCGGCCGACGGGGGGCGCACCGTCGACGCCCTCAGCCTGGGCGGTCGCCGGCGCCGCCGGATGGATGCGGCGCTCGAGGACTGCTACGACGCGGAGATGTACACGCTCGGGCTGCGGATGCGCTGGTTCCCGTCGGTGGAGTTCGCCTTCTTCGCACCCGTCGCGGTGACCCTCCTCTGGGGCGGCGTGCTCATCAACCGCGACCTCGCCACCGCAGGCACGGTCACGGCCGTTGCCCTCTACGTCCAGCAGATGGCCGGTCCCCTCGACGAGCTCATCTCGTGGCTCGACGAGATCCAGGTCGGGGCCACCTCCCTCGCCCGGGTCATCGGGATCGCCGACGTCCCCGCCGACCGGTCGCCGTCCGGCGAGGTGCCGGCGGACGACCACCTCGAGGTCGACGACGTCCACTACGCCTACCGCTCCGGCCGTGACGTGCTGCGCGGGGTCTCGCTCGACCTGCGGCCCGGCGAGCGCCTCGCGATCGTCGGACCCTCCGGTGCCGGCAAGTCCACGCTCGGCCGGCTGATGGCCGGCATCGACGGCCCGCGCCAGGGCCGGGTCGACGTCGGAGGCGTGCGCCTCGTCGACCTCGACCTGCCGGGCCTGCGTGGTCAGGTCGCCCTCGTCACCCAGGAGCACCACGTCTTCGTCGGCACCCTCGAGGACAACCTTCGCCTCGCCCGGCCCGACGCCTCCTCGGACGAGCTGCGCGACGCCCTCGGGGCCGTCGACGCCCGGGGTTGGGCCGAGTCGCTCCCCGACGGGCTCGCCACGGTCGTCGGCTCGGGCGGCCACCGGCTCACCGAGCCCCAGGCCCAGCAGCTCGCGCTGGCCCGGCTGGTCCTCGCCGACCCGCACACACTCGTGCTCGACGAGGCGACCTCGCTGCTCGACCCCCGCGCGGCGCGTCACCTCGAGCGGTCGCTGGCGGCAGTGGTCGACGGCCGCACCGTGGTGGCCATCGCGCACCGCCTGATGACGGCTCACGACGCCGACCGGGTCTGCGTCGTCGAGGACGGACTGATCAGCGAGATCGGCTCGCACGACGAGCTGCTCGCGGCCAACGGTGCGTATGCCGCTCTCTGGCGGTCGTGGCGCGACGAGCCCCAGACGGTGCGCTGAGACCGGCCGCGACCGGCTCGGCGCGGCGGCTCACACCTCGACGAGCCGGTAGGCCTCGCCCTGGGTGGGCCGCGAGTCGGTCTCACCGCAACGCGGCCACAGCGAGACGGCCCGCTCCGCCTGGGCCGTGATCGTCAGGCTCGGGTTGACCCCGAGGTTGGCCGAGACCGCGGCGCCGTCGAGGACGTGCAGACCCGGGTAGCCCCAGACTCGTTGGTAGGGATCGACCACTCCCGACGCGGGCGAGTCCGAGATGACCGCCCCGCCGAGGAAGTGCGCCGTCATCGGGACGTCGAGCACCTCACCGACCGACGACCTCGGCCAGGCTCGCTCCCCCGTCGCGTCCTCGAGCCGCGACGCCATGGCGCGCACCGCCTCGTTGCCCTCGGGGATGTAGGTCGGGTTGGGCTCGCCGTGGCCCTGCGACGAGGTCAGGCGCCACCCGAGCAGGCCGCGCCGGCGGCCGATGGTGATCGAGTTGTCGCTGCTCTGCATGACGAGGGCGATGACGGTGCGCTCGCTCCAGCGCCGGGTCGACAGCGACCGGGCGAGGACGAGGGGGTGGCGGACGGCCTTGCCGGCGAACCGCACCCACCGGGGGATGCCGCCGCCGCCGTCGACCTGCATCACCGCGAGCGCTCCCATCAGGTTCGAGCCCTTGCCGTAGCGGCAGTTCTCGACGTGCGTCGTGTCGGCGACGTTGAAGCTCGACGTGATGGCGACGCCCCTGGTCAGGTCGATGCCCTCCGGCACCCGGGCCGTCATGGCCCCGCCGAGCGCCTCGGAGTTCGTCCGCGTCAGCGCGCCGAGAGCGTCGGACAGTCGCGGCAGGCCCCGCCCCTCGGGCTCGGCCTTCATCGCCTGGAGCAGCTGCGCCGTCCCCCAGGCGCCGGCGGCCACGACCACCTGGCTGGCCGTGACGGTGTGTTCCTGCGCGCGCCGCCGGCCCCAGGCCCCGGTGCGGACCGTCGTGACGGCATACCCCTGCCCGGTCCGCTCCGGGTCGAGCGGACGCACGCGGGTCACGGTCCGGAGTGGCTCGATGGTCACGCCCCGGCGCTCGGCGAGCGCGAGGTAGTTCTTCACGAGGGTGTTCTTGGCCCCGACCCGGCAGCCGACCATGCAGTTGCCGCACTGGGTGCAGCCGGTGCGGGCGGGCCCCTCACCGCCGAAGTAGGGTCCGGGACCGCTCGCCGGGCTCCGCCGAAGAAGACGCCGACCGGGGTCTTGCGGAAGCTGTCGCCGACACCGAGATCCGTCGCGGTGTCGCGCATCAGCTGCTCGACCGGACCCTCGCACGGGTTGACCGTGACGCCGAGCATCCGCTGTGCGGTCGCGTAGTGCGGCGACAGCTCGGCCCGCCAGTCGGTGATGTGGGCCCACTGCCGGTCGCGGAAGAAGGGCGCTGGCGGCACGTAGAGGGTGTTCGCGTAGTTGAGCGACCCGCCGCCGACACCGGCGCCCGCGAGGACGAGACAGTCCGGCAGGCGGTGGATGCGTTGGACACCGAGAAGCCCGAGCCGCGGCGCCCAGAGGTAGCGGCGCACGTCCCAGCTGGTCCGGGCGAAGTCCGCGTCCGCGAAGCGTCGGCCCGCCTCGTAGACGTGGACGCGGTAGCCCTTCTCGGCGAGGCGCAGCGCGGCGACGGACCCACCGAACCCCGACCCGATGACGACGACGTCGTGGTCGTGGCCCTGCCCCTGCCCCTGCCCGTGGTCGTTCTCGTCGTGGGCCACGGCGGCGGGGTCAGTTGCCGAGGTAGGGCGAGACGACGACCTCGACCCGCTGGAACTCCTTGACGTCGGAGTAGCCGGTCGTGGCCATCGCCCGTCGCAGCGCGCCGATGATGTTGGACTGCCCGTCGGCCTGACGCCCCGGGCCGAAGAGGATCTCCTCGATCGAGGACTGCGACCCGAGGGCGATCCGCTCCCCACGGGGGAGCTGGGGGTGGTGTGCCTCCGGCCCCCAGTGGTAACCGCCCCCGGGGGCGTCCGTGGCCCGGGCGAGGGCCGCACCGAGCATGACGGCGTCGGCCCCGCAGGCGATCGCCTTGACGATGTCGCCCGAGGTGCCGACCCCGCCGTCGGCGATGACGTGGACGTAGCGACCACCCGACTCGTCGAGGTAGTCGCGGCGGGCGGCGGCGACGTCGGCGACCGCCGACGCCATCGGTGCGTGGATGCCGAGAGCGGTGCGGGTCGTGTGCGCGGCCCCGCCGCCGAAGCCGACGAGGACGCCCGCCGCTCCGGTGCGCATGAGGTGCAGGGCCGCCGTGTAGCCGGCCGCTCCGCCGACGATGACCGGCACGTCGAGCTCGTAGATGAAGCGCTTGAGGTTGAGCGGCTCCGACCGGCCGGACACGTGCTCGGCCGACACGGTGGTGCCGCGGATGACGAAGAGGTCGACGCCGGCATCGACGACGGTCTTCCAGTGCTGCTGGGTCCGCTGCGGCGACAGCGCGCCGGCGACGGTGACCCCGGCCGCACGCAGCTCCCGCAGGCGCGCGTGGATGAGCTCGGGCTTGATCGGCTCGTCGTAGATCTGCTGCATCCGCGAGGTGGCCTGGCCCGCGGGCAGGGCCGCGATCTCGGCGAGGAGCGGCTCCGGGTCCTCGTAGCGGGTCCACAGGCCCTCGAGGTCGAGCACCGGCAGGGCGCCGAGCTTGCCGAGGGCGATCGCGCTGTCGGGCGAGACGACCGAGTCCATCGGCGCCGCCATCACCGGGATGTCGAAGTGGTAGGCGTCGATCTGCCAGGAGACCGAGACCTCCTCGGGATCGCGCGTGCGCCGGGAGGGCACGACGGCGATGTCGTCGAAGGAGTAGGCGCGCCGTCCGCGCTTGCCTCTGCCAATCTCGATCTCGGTCACGCGCAGATCCTAGCGACCTACAGTCGAGTGCTCAGAAGCCGTCGCTCCTTACGGAGCCCGCGTTTCGCTGGATGAGCGGCTTCTGAGCACTCGACGGAGCCATCAGCCGACGGAGTAGTTGGGTGCCTCGACCATGCCCTGGATGTCGTGGGGGTGGCTCTCCTTGAGGCTCGCCGACGTGATCCGGACGAAGCGGCCCTTGTCCTGCAGCTCGGGCACGGTCGCCGCGCCGACGTAGAACATCGACTGGCGCAGACCACCGAGCATCTGGTGGGCGACCGCCGACAGCGGACCCCGGTAGGCGACCCGGCCCTCGATCCCCTCGGGGACGATCTTGTCGTCGGAGTCGACCTCGGCCTGGAAGTAGCGGTCCTTGGAGTAGGACTTCTGGCCGCGTGAGCTCATCGCCCCGAGCGAGCCCATCCCGCGGTAGGTCTTGAACTGCTTGCCGTTGACGAAGATGAGGTCACCGGGGCTCTCCTCGCACCCGGCGAGGAGCGAGCCGATCATCACGGAGTCGGCGCCGGCCACGATCGCCTTGGCGATGTCGCCGGAGTACTGGAGGCCGCCGTCCGCGATGACCGGCACCCCGGCCGGCTTGCACGCCTGGGCCGCCGCGTGGACGGCGGTGACCTGCGGGGCGCCGACGCCGGTGACGATGCGCGTCGTGCAGATGGAGCCCGGTCCGACGCCGACCTTGACGGCGTCGGCGCCCACGTCGACGAACGCCTGGGCGCCCTCGCGGGTGGCGACGTTGCCGCCGATGACCTGCACGTGGCGGGTCGCCGGGTCGCTCTTGAGCCGCTCGACCATCTCGAGGAGCATCCGGACGTAGCCGTGGGCCGTGTCGGCCACGAGCACGTCGACCCCGGCCTCGATGAGCGTCGTGGCCCGCTCCCACGCGTCGCCGAAGTAGCCGATGGCCGCGCCGACCATGAGCCGGCCGTCGGCGTCGTTGCTCGCGTTGGGGAACTGCTCGCTCTTGACGAAGTCCTTGACGGTGATGAGCCCGACGAGGTGGCCGGCCTCGTCGACGAGCGGCAGCCGCTCGCGCTTGTGCTGACGGAGCAGGGCCGTGGCCTCGTCGCGGCCGATACCCTCACGCCCGGTGATCAGCGGCGTCGGGGTCATCACGTCGCTGACGAGCGTCGTGGCCCACTCCGCGACCGGGGTGAAGCGCAGGTCGCGGTTGGTGACCATGCCGATGAGGATGTTGTCGGGGTCGATGACCGGCAGACCCGAGACGCGGTACTCACCGCAGATCTGGTCCAGCTCCTCGAGCGTGCGGTCCTTGCCGATGGTGATCGGGTTGGAGATCATCCCCGTCTGGGTCCGCTTGACGAGGTCGACCTGGTAGGCCTGGTCGGCGATCGAGAGGTTGCGGTGCAGCACCCCGAGTCCGCCCTGCCGGGCCATCGCGATCGCCATCCGCGCCTCGGTGACGGTGTCCATCGCCGCCGAGATGAGCGGGGACCGGATCGACAGCTCGCGCGTGAGCCGCGTCGTCGTGTCGATGTCGTTGGGCGCGAGGTCGCTGTAGCCCGGCAGGAGCAGGACGTCGTCGTAGGTCAGGCCGAGCTGGGCGAACGGGGAGGGCGTCTCGGACGCTCCGGAACTCATGTCCCGAGTCTAGGACAGCGCCGGCGACCTGCCGGACGGCCCCTCAGCGCCGCCCCTGGGCCTCCTGGGCCTGCTGAGCCTGCTGAGCCGGCCCGTCACGAGCCTCGTCCTGCTCGTGCTCCCGCGTTCGATGTATCACCGCGCCCTCTGGGGCGCGGTGATACATCGAACCGGAGGGTGGGTGCTCGACCTTCTTGTCCTGCTTCGACCCGGACTCCGCCACCCTCCCCGAAGCGACCTCGACCTCGACCTCGACCTGCATGGACTCGACGTGGTGGGTCCCGCTGGGGACGGCCGTGGCAGCCTCTCCCGTCGCGTGCGTCGCCACGGGCCGGGCCGACGTGGGCCGGGCCGTCGTGACCGCGACCTTCGTGGACCGCGTCACCGATGCCTGCCGGGCCTGGACCGCGGCGGTGCGCAGCGGTCGGGCGGTCGAGACCGCCTGCCGGTCCGGCACTGCGGGCGGTGCCGGCGCCACCCGCGCGGGTGGAGCGGCGGGCGTCGAGGACACGAGCACGGTGGCCGGCAGGTCTGTCGGTCGGGGCCCCGTCGTCGTCGTGCGCTCCGGACGCGTTTCGGAGGCCCGTGGGGCCGAGGCGCCGGGGCCGGTCGGGCCGGGCGCACCGGTCCTGCCGACCGAGGCGACCGAGGCGATCAAGCCGGATGCCGCAGACGCCTCGCCGGGCGGCGTCGGCGTCATCAGCCCGTGGTGGGCCCGGTCGGCGCCTCCGTGGCGCGGCACGGTCACCGCCGCCGCCACACTCGCGCCCGACGCGCCCACGGTGATCGCCGTGAGGACGGTGACGAAGCGCCGACGGCCCCGGCCGCTGCGGCGGGCTGGGCCACCGAGCGGGTTGTCCGCGTGCCGTGCGACCGCGCCGAGCAGGAGGGCGACCGGCTCGCTCCCGGCATCCGCCCGCGCCCCGAGCCGGTCGAGGAGCAGCTCGTCGGCGACCAGGGCCGGCAACGGGGTCGAGGCGCTCATGCCACGGCACCGTCCGCGAGGGCGTCGAGCAGCGAACGGAGCTTGGCGAGCCCCCGGTGCTGCGCCACCCGCACCGCGCCGGGCGTCATCCCGAGGGCGGCCGCGGTCTCCTCGGTGGAGAACCCGACGGCGACCCGCAGGGTGATGATCTCGCGCTGCTGGGCGGGCAGCCGCTCCATCAGGGCGAACGCCAGACCCGCCTCGTCGCGCAGGACAGCGGTGGCTTCCGGGCCGCGGGCCGGGTCGACCCCGTCGGGCAGGTCGCCGACCGGCGTGGCGGAGCGCATCGCGGACCGCTGGGCGTCGGCAAGCTTGCGAGCGGCGATCGTGTAGACGAAGGCCTCGAAGGGCAGGCCGCGGTCCTCGTAGGCAGGCAGGGCCGTCAGTACCGCCATGCACACCTCCTGGGCCACGTCCTGCGCGGCGTCCTCGGCGCCGAAGCGCCCGAGCCGGGCACGGGCATACCGGACCGCCATGTCGCGGACCCGCCCCAGCAGCACGTCCCGAGCGTGGTCGGAGGTGCCGGCCAGCTCCACGAGGTGACGCAGGGTCGCGGACGGGTCCACCCGCTCCATCGGAGACGGGCCACGGTGCGTTACACCGGCGCGCGCGAGCCATCGCGGTGCCATCGAGATCTCGACCCCCGGATCCTCGGTCTCACCAGAGAACCCTCGATGGCACCTGGCTGATGGTTCAACAACTGGGTCAGCATAGCCATCGTGGGAGGCGACTCGAGGGACAAACCGTTGGAACCGGCTGTCTTTCCTTGACCGATTCTTGAACAACTCCTGAAGGTTCTGGCCTTTTTCGAAGGGGACTGCCGCGGTTAGCGTCAACCACGCGGTGCGCAGTGAGCACGGCACGGATGACAGACGGCGGTTCCCCCGCCCAACCGAAAGAGTGCACATGGCTGAGATCACCCGCCTTCCGGGCCCCGTTGCGCTCCTGTGGGACTGGCAGCTCGAGGGCGCCTGCCGGGGCGTCAGTCCCGAGGTCTTCTTCCACCCCGAAGGAGAGCGCGGACCCCGTCGCCGCAACCGCGACGCCCAGGCCAAAGCCGTCTGCGCCGCGTGTCCCGTCGTGACCGCGTGCCGCTCACACGCCCTCGAGGTCCGCGAGCCCTACGGCGTCTGGGGTGGCCTCACCGAGGCCGAGCGCGACCGCGTCTACGAGGGGGAGCCGGCCCAGGCCGCCTCCTGAGCAGACTCCCCGGGCCGCTCCCCTTGCCACCCGGGCACAGGTATGCCGCCGAGCGAACGCCCGCTCGGCGGCATACCTGTGTCGGGGCTCGGTTGACACACCGCGTCCGAACGGCCGACGAGGGCCGCCCCGGTTGCCCGGGACGGCCCTCGTTCGACGTGCGCTCTTCAGCGCACGGTCAGTCGGTGCTCAGTGGCCGTGACCGTGACCGTGACCGTCCGCGTCGTCCTGCTCCTCCGGCTTGTCCACCACGAGGGTGTCCGTCGTGAGGATCATCGAGGCGATCGACTCGGCATTGCGCAGGGCCGAGCGGGTCACCTTGACCGGGTCGATGACGCCGGCGGCGATGAGGTCGCCGTACTCGCCCGTCGCCGCGTTGAGGCCCTGGCCGAGCGGGAGCTCGGCGACCTTCGAGGTGACGACGTAACCCTGCAGGCCCGCGTTCTCCGCGATCCAGCGCAGCGGCTCCTGGACGGCCTTGCGCACGATCGCCGCGCCGGTCGCCTCGTCACCGGAGAGGTCGAGACCGTCGATGGCGGTCGCCGCGTGGATGAGGGCGGTGCCGCCGCCGGCGACGATGCCCTCCTCGATCGCGGCGCGCGTCGCGGAGATCGCGTCCTCGATGCGGTGCTTCTTCTCCTTGAGCTCGACCTCGGTGTGGGCGCCGACCTTGATGACGCAGACGCCACCGGCGAGCTTGGCAAGGCGCTCCTGGAGCTTCTCGCGGTCCCAGTCGGAGTCGGTGCGCTCGATCTCGGCCTTGATCTGGTTGACCCGACCGGTGACCTCGCCGGCCTCGCCGCCGCCATCGATGATCGTCGTGTTGTCCTTGGTCAGGACGACGCGACGGGCCTGGCCGAGGACGGTGAGGTCGGCCTGCTCGAGGCTGAGTCCGACCTCGGGGGCGATGACCTGGCCGCCGGTGAGCACGGCGATGTCCTGGAGCATCGCCTTGCGTCGGTCGCCGAAGCCCGGCGCCTTGACGGCGGCGACGGTGAACGTGCCGCGGATCTTGTTGACGACGAGCGTCGAGAGGGCCTCACCGTCGACGTCCTCGGCGATGATGAGCAGCGGCTTGCCGGACTGAACGACCTTCTCGAGCACCGGGAGGATGTCGGCGACGGCCGAGATCTTGCCCTGGTTGATCAGCACGTAGCAGTCCTCGAGGACGGTCTCCATGCGCTCGGTGTCGGTGACGAAGTAGGCCGAAAGGTAGCCCTTGTCGAACTGCATGCCCTCGGTGAACTCGAGCTCGGTGCTCGGGGTCGAGCTCTCCTCGACGGTGATGACGCCGTCCTTGCCGACCTTGTCGAAGGCCTCGCTGATCAGCGTGCCGAGGTTCGGGTCCTGGGCGGAGAGGGTCGCGACGGAGGCGATCTCCTCCTTGCCGTCGACCTCGCGGGCGTTCTCGAGGAGGCGGTCGTTGACCGCCGTGACGGCCTTGTCCATGCCGCGCTTGAGGGCGGCCGGAGCGGCACCGGCGGCCACGTTGCGCAGGCCCTCCTTGACCATCGCCTGGGCGAGGACCGTGGCGGTCGTCGTCCCGTCACCGGCGATGTCGTTCGTCTTGGTGGCGACCTCCTTGGCGAGCTGCGCGCCGAGGTTCTCGTACGGGTCCTCGAGCTCGATCTCGCGGGCGATCGTCACCCCGTCGTTCGTGATGGTGGGGGCGCCCCACTTCTTGTCGATGACGACGTTGCGGCCCTTGGGGCCGAGCGTCACCTTGACGGCGTTCGCGAGCGCGTTGACTCCGCGCTCGAGCGACTTGCGTGCCGCGTCGTCAAACTCCAACTGCTTGGCCATGGTGTTCCTTTGGCTCGGTTACGTGGTGGTTCGGTGCTGTGGGCGGGCGGCGCAGCCTGGTGGGCGCCGGCCCGGGGTGGAACGAGACGCACCCCAGCGAGACCCCGTTGGGGCTCACCGGGGTGCGTTCACGGCAGACGGCGTGAGCGGATCGCTCAGCCGACGACGGCGAGGACGTCGCGAGCGGAGAGGATCAGGAACTCCTCGCCGCCGTACTTGACCTCGGTGCCGCCGTACTTGCTGTAGATGACCTTGTCACCGACGGCGACGTCGAGCGGGACGCGCTCGGTGCCGTTGTCGTTGAAACGACCGGGGCCGACTGCCAGGACCTCGCCCTCCTGGGGCTTCTCCTTGGCGGTGTCCGGGATCACGAGGCCGGACGCAGTGGTCTGCTCGGCCTCGAGGGACTTGACGACGATGCGGTCTTCGAGCGGCTTGATGGAAACCGACACGGTGGTGACCTTCCCTTCGGAACTTCTCGATCAGAAACGATGGATGGTGTCTTCTCGGTCACGGCCGCCGTCGCGGGGGTCGACCGTTCTCGAGGAGTCCACTGGCACTTTCGTAGTGAGAGTGCCAATGAGATGAATCTAGGTTTCCGGTTAGCACTCGGTCAAGTCGAGTGCCAACCCTCGGGGGCTCACGGCCGCTGGCGGCCTGCGCCCCCGAGTACCCCCGAAAGGCATCTGGGGCTGAGTAGGTGCCACATGCTCGTGGACGGCCTGCGCCCCCGAGTACCCACCCTCGGGGGCTCACGGCCGCTGGCGGCCTGCGCCCCCGAGTACCCCCGAACTGCCCGCGTGGCTGCGTTCCGCTTCCACGCTCGGGGGCTCACGGCCGCTGGCGGCCTGCGCCCCCGAGTACCCACCCTCGGGGGCTCACGGCCGCTGGCGGCCTGCGCCCCCGAGTACCCCCGAACTGCCCGCGTGGCTGCGTTCCGCTTCCACGCTCACCCGAGTACCCCCGAACTGCCCGCGTGGCTGCGTTCCGCTTCCACGCTCGAGGGGTTGCGGCCTGGCACCTGCGAGGATGACCGGCATGGACGCAGCGATGGTCGACCGGCTCGCCGACGGCGAGGGCTGGGGCCTGCTGCAGTCGCTCCCTCCCTACGACGAGACCGGTTCGCTGGCGCTGCAGGGGTCGCTCCGCGCGGCCGGCTTCGACGCCGACCTCGTCGCGGCGGCGCTGACGCAGTCGCGGCTGCGGGCCCGAGCAGAGTCGAAGTTCGGCGACTTTGCCGCCGGCATGCTCTTCACGCCCGACGGACTCGAGCAGGCCACCCGGCTGGCGGTGGCCGCCCGCCACGCCCACCGTTTCGAGGCCGCCGGGGTCCGGCTCGTCCACGACCTCGGGTGCGGCATCGGGGCGGACGCGATGGCCCTGGCCGGGCTCGACCTGCGGGTGCAGGCGGTCGACCTCGACCCGGCGACCGCCCGGATCGCGGCGGTCAACCTGCGGCACTGGTCCGGGGCCCAGGCCGAGTGCGGTCGCGCCGAAGACGTACCGTTGCCCACCGGTGCGGACGCCCGACACACCGGGGTCTGGCTCGACCCGGCCCGGCGCGTGTCGGGGGTTGCCGACATCACCGGGCGGACCCGCCGGCTGTTCTCGCTCGACGCGATCTCACCGTCATGGTCCCAGGTGCTCGGCCATGCGGCCCAGATCCCCGCGACGGGGGCCAAGCTGTCCCCCTCCTTCCCCCACGCAGCGATCCCACGGGACGCCGAGGCCCAGTGGACCTCGTGGCACGGCGAGGTCGTGGAGTGCGCCGTCTGGTGGGGACCCCTCGTGCGGCACCGGGGACGCACGGCTGCCGTCAGCACCGAGGGGGGCTCCTCGGTCGTCACCGAGGACGATGCCGGCGAGGCCGCCGCCGCTCCCCCGCTCGGCTCCGTCTCCGAGATCGGCGAATGGCTGCACGAGCCCGACCGGGCCGTCATCCGCGCCGGCCTCACCGGGGCCCTCGTGTCCCTCGTCGACGGGGTCGAGCTCGGCTCGGGCGTCGGCTACGTGTCGAGCTCCTCGGGCAAGGAGGTGCCGTGGGCCCGGCGCTACCGGGTCGAGGAGGCGATGCCGCTGTCGACGAAGTCCCTCGCCCGCTGGCTGCGCGACCGCGGCCACGACCGGGTGACGATCAAGAAGCGCGGCGTGAGCATCGACGCCGACCTGCTCCGGCGACAGCTGAAGATGACCGGGCGCGGCAAGGGCGGCTCCGAGGCCACCCTCGTGCTGACCCGCGTCGGCGGCAGCCAGGTCGCCCTCGTCGTCACCCCCGCCTGACCACCACGGGCGTCCCTCAGAGTCGGGCGTCGGGCTGGGCGCCCGACCAGCGCACGGCCGCAGCACCCGCCCGGTTGGCGGCCTCGAGGGCCGACCGGCGGTCCGCGCCGGCCGCGAGCGCCGCGGCGAGGGCTCCGCAGAAGGCGTCACCCGCCCCGACCGTGTCGACGACCTCGCCCTCCGGCACCCGTATGCCGTCCACCTGCTCCCCGTCCCAGGTGGCCCCCGCCGCCCCGAACGTCACGAGCAGCGAGGTCGGCAGCAGGTCGGAGTCCGCGAGCAGCCGCATCTCGCTCTCGTTGGCGACGAGCGGGTCCGCGAGGGCGATGACGTCGGGCGGGAGGGCGGCATACGGCGCGATGTTGATGACGACCCGCGCCCCGGCCTCATGGGCGGCCCGGGCAGCCCCAGCGACGGTGCCGAGGTCGATCTCGAGCGAGCACAGCAGCACGTCCCCGACGCGCAGCTCACCCGCCTCGTGGACGGCGGAGGGGTCCGGCGAGCCGTTGGCGCCCGGGACGACGATGATCGAGTTCTCCCCGGCATCGTCGACCGTGATCAGGGCCTGGCCCGTGGGGGCCCCCGTCGTGCTCGACACCCCGGACGCGTCGACGCCACGGGCCTGGAGACGCTCGACGTACGCGAGACCGGCGTCGTCGTCGCCCACCTGGGCGTGCATCGTCACCGACGCACCCGCCGCAGCGGCGGCAACCGCCTGGTTCCCACCCTTGCCGCCCGCGAAGCGTCCACCGGGCTCGCCGAGCACGGTCTCACCCGGTGCGGGGTGGCGCTCCACCCTCGTCACGAGGTCGACGTTGAGCGAGCCGAGGACGTGCACCCACCCGGTCATCGCCGGGCTCCGGCAGCCAGGAGCGTCTCGCGCCAGAGCCGGGCGTAGGCGGGGCCGTCGACGTCGAGGGCGACGTCGACGCGCACCGGAGCCTCGCCGTGCGGGTCGTGGGCGAGGTCCCCGCCCCAGTCGCGCCGATCCACGATCGTCCGTCCGCGCGACCACGTCCCGGCGAGCTCGACCCGCAGCGGGAGGGTCTCGACGGTGAGGCCCGACCGCTCGAGCACGGCAACGACGGCCCCGGCGTCACCGATCGTCGCGGCGTCGGTGCCGAAGCGGTCGCACTGGTGGGTGACGAGCCGGCCCCCCAGCTCGGCCGCCCCGCGTCCCCCGACCGCGACGAGCTCGGCCGCCTCGGCCCGGCTGACGACCGGTGCGTAGAAGACGTCGAGGCCGTACATCGTCACGGGGATCCCGAGCTCGGCCGCGGCATCGAGCGTCACGGCCGCGGCCTCCGGGTCGTGGAAGACGTTGAACTCCGCGGAGGCCGTCGCGTTACCGACGTGAGCGGCGCCGCCCATGAAGAGGATCTCGTGGATCCCTTGTGCCGCATCGGGATACGTGCGCAGGAGCAGGGCGATGTTGGTCAGCGGCGCGAGGGGGACGAGCGTGACCGGGCTGCCCTCGGCGGCGGCCGCGCGACAGACGTCGCGGAGCAGCTCGACGGCGTGCCGGGGGTCCGGACGCGTCGGGGCGGGCTCCCACCCCAGGTCGGCCATCCCGTCCCGGCCGTGGACGTGGCGGGCGTCGACCGCGGGCTCGAGGAGCGGTCGGTCGGCACCCCGGGCCACCGGCACGTCCCGGCACCCCGCTGCCTCGAGCGCGACGAGCGTGTTGCGGACGACGTCGTCGACCGAGGCGTTGCCACCGACGCAGGTGACCGCGCGGAGGTCGAGGCCGGGGTGCGTGGCCGCGAGGAGCAGTGCGCACGCGTCGTCGACGCCGGTGTCGACGTCGAGGACGACGGGGATGGGCTGCGGCGTCATGCGCGGCAACGTATCGCCTCCGCACCCGCCCTGACGAGGTCGGGGACCCACTGCTCGGCGGTACCGTCGTGCCGTGCGCACCCGATCCCGCCCGACGCCCCGGACCCTCGTGCCCGCCGCAGCCGTGGGCCTGTTGCTCGTCGCCGGCTGCACCGGCACGACCGGACCGGCTCCGACCGGGTCGGCCCCCGTGACGGCCCCCATGACGGCGTCGGCCCCGGCGACGAGCAGCAGCGTCCCGACGACCACTCCGACGAGACCCCCCTCCGCGACCAAGACGCCGTCGGCGTCCGCGAGCCCGACGGCGACGGCGACGGCGACGGCGACGGCGACGGCGACGGGAGGCTCGTGCGCCCCCGCGATCGTCGCGGCGATGACCCCCGCCGAGCAGGCCGGCCAGCTGCTCATGGTGGGCCTCGACGCGAACGCGCGGCGGTCGAGCCTCGACGACCTCGTCGCCGAGCGTCACCTCGGCGGCGTCATCCTCCTCGGCGGCTGGGGAGACGGAGCCGACGCGGTCCGGGCCACGACCTCCCACCTCGCATCCCTCGCCTCGGACGCGGACACCGCGGGCCTGCGCCTGCTCCTCGCCGCCGACCAGGAGGGCGGGCAGGTCCAACAGCTCAAGGGGGCGGGCTTCAGCCGGATCCCCTCCGCCCGAGAGCAGGGTCGGCTCACTCCCGCGGCGCTGACCCGGGCCGCGACGACGTGGGCGAGAGAGCTCGCCGCCGCCGGGATCAACGTCAACCTCGCACCGGTCGCCGACACGGTCCCCACCGCCATCGGCCGGGCCAACGCCCCGATCGGCCGCTACGACCGGCAGTACTCGAGCGACCCCGACCGGGTGGCGACGATGTCGGCCGCCTTTGCGGCCGGGATGCGCGCGGGCCGGATCGCCAGCACCGTCAAGCACTTCCCCGGCCTCGGCCGGATCCGCGGCAACACCGACCTCACCGCCACGGGCATCACCGATGACACCACGACGACGACCGACCCCTACCTCGAGCCCTTCCAGCGTGGCGTCGATGACGGGACCGACCTCGTCATGGTCGGGTCCGCGATCTACCCGAAAATCGACCCGGGCACCAACGCCGTCTTCTCGCGCGCGATCGTCACCGGCCTGCTCCGCAAGTCGATGGGTTATGACGGGGTCGTCATCACCGACGACGTGGGCGCCGCCAAGGCGGTCGCGGCCGTGCCGGTCGCCGACCGGGCGACGCGCTTCGTCGAGGCCGGCGGTGACATCGTGCTCACCGCCCGCCCCGGGGACGTCCCGACGATGCACCGCGCCCTGACGAACGCCGCGGCCGCCGACCCCGCCTTCGCGGCCCGGATGACGGCATCGGTGACGCGCGTCGTCGACCTCAAGCTCCGGATGAAGCTGGCCCGCTGCCCCTGAGCCGGCTCACGCCTGGACGAGGGTGACCGGCATCGACGAGTCGGTGGGCAGGCCGAGGTCGCTCGGCGTCCGCCCCTTGCTCACCATCTGCGCACCGAGCGCCGCGACCATCGCGCCGTTGTCGGTGCAGAGGCCCGGGCTCGGCACGCGAAGCACGATGCCCGCCTTGTCACACCGCTCCTGGGCGAGCGCGCGCAGCCGTGAGTTGGCGGCCACGCCTCCCCCGATGAGCAGGTGGTCGACGTCGTGCTCCTTGCAGGCGAGGAGTGCCTTGCGCGTCAGCACGTCGACGACCGCCTCCTGGAAGCTCGCCGCCACGTCGGCCACCGGCACGTCGACACCTGCCCGCTGCTGCGTCTCGACCCACCGCGCCACGGCGGTCTTGAGTCCGGAGAAGGAGAAGTCGAAGCGGTGCCGCTCCAGGTCGCGGCCCCCCGTCAGACCTCGCGGGAAGTCGATCGCGATCCGGTTGCCGTCCCGGGCGACTCGGTCGATGTGGGGCCCACCCGGGAAGGGCAGCCCGAGCACCCGGGCCACCTTGTCGAAGGCCTCCCCGGCGGCGTCGTCCATCGTCGCGCCGAGCGACCGCACGTCGTGGGTGACGTCCGGCACGAGCAGCAGCGAGGAGTGCCCCCCGGACACGAGCATCGCCATGGTCGGCTCGGGCAGCGGGCCGTGCTCGACGATGTCGACGGCGACGTGGGACGCGAGGTGGTTGACGCCGTAGATCGGCTTCCCGAGCGCGACCGCGAGCGCCTTGGCCGAGGCGACGCCGACGAGGAGCGCTCCGGCGAGCCCGGGGCCCGACGTCACCGCGATCGCGTCGAGGTCGCGCAGCGCCACCCCCGCCTCGCGGCAGGCGCGCTCGATGGTGGGGACCATCGCCTCGAGGTGCGCCCGGCTGGCGACCTCGGGCACGACCCCGCCGAAGCGGGCATGCTCCTCGACGCTGCTCGCGACGGCGTCGACGAGCAGCGTCTGGCCCCGGACGATCCCGACCCCGGTCTCGTCGCAGGACGTCTCGATGCCGAGGACGAGGGGCTCGTCGGTGCGGGTCATCGGGTCTCCCCCGTCGGGTCGTCGGGTCGGAGGTGGCGTCGCATCACGAGGGCGTCGACGTCTCCAGGCTGGTAGTAGCGCCGCCTCGTGGCGATCACGTCGAAGTCGTTGCGGTCGTAGAGGGCTCGTGCCGCAGCGTTGTCGGCGCGGACCTCGAGCAACAGTGCCTCAGCGCCCCGAGCGGTCGCCCGCAGGACCAGCTCGTCGAGGAGCAGGCGACCGACCCCGCGGCGCTGCGCGACGGGGGCGGTCGCGATCGTCATGACGTCGGCGGTGTCCCCGCCGTGGTCGAGCCCGGCGTAGCCGAGCAGGGCGGCGTCCGGTATGCCGCCGTCGACCGCGACGACGTAGTCGCGCCTCGGGCGGCCGGCCAGCTCCGACCACCACGTCCCGATCGACCAGCAGTCGTCGGGGAAGAGGGCGCGCTCGATCTCGGAGACGACCTCGAGGTCGGTCCACTCGAGGTCGCGCAGCTGCACGGTCGCCGTCATCCGAGGGTCGACTTCCGGCTGGGCGGGGCCGGGGCCGCGTCGGGCCGGCGCAGGTAGAGCGGCTCGAGACCGTCGAAGCCCGCCTCGCCACTCATCGCCATCCGCCGGACCGCGAGGTCCGCGAGGGCGCCGGCCGAGACGTCGAGCAGGGTGTCGGGGCTGCCGTGCAGGCTTTCCGGGTAGAGCATCCCGCCCCGCCCGGCCGTCGCCAGGGACCGGACCTCCCCGGGTAGGTCCGCCGCCCGGCTCACCTCGGGAGCCCCGAGGCGCGCGGCCCCGGTGTCACCGAGGAGGTAGCGAGCGGCATACACCTCCTTGCGGCGGGCGTCGGTGGCGACGAGGAGGTCCCCGCGGCGGCCGCACCGCCACGCCCCGTGGGCGAGCGCGTCGAGGCTGCAGAGCCCGTGGACGGGGATCCCGAGCGCGAAGGCGAAGGTGCGGCCGGTGACGATGCCGACGCGCAGGCCGGTGAAGGGCCCGGGCCCGACGCCCACGACGACCTCCGTGACGTCACCCGGGTGGGCGTCGACGTGGGCGAGCACCTCGACGACCTGCGGCGCAAGGTGCTCGGCGTGCGCCCGGGCGTCGAGGGTCGTCGCCTCGGCGAGCACCGCCGACCCGTCGTGCAGCGCGACGGTGATCGCGGAGGTGGAGGTGTCGATCGCGAGCAGGAGCACGACGGTCAGGCTATCCCGCCGGCGGCGACGACCTCGTCCCACCGCGGCCCCACGCCGACGAGCCGCGCGGTGCGCACGTCGTGACCGGTCAGCGTGATCTCGAGCCGCTCGGCGCTCAGCTGCTCCGCGAGCCCCGCGCCCCACTCGATGATCGTCACACTCGCGTCGAGGTCGGCGTCGAGGTCGAGGTCGTCGAGCTCGAGGGTGCTCCCGATCCGGTAGGCGTCGACGTGGACGAGCGCGGGCCCCCCGACGAGCGAGGGGTGGATCCGGGCGATGACGAAGGTCGGGGACGTGATCGGTCCGCGCACCCCGAGCCCCTCGGCGATCCCCTGGGTCAGCGTCGTCTTGCCCGCGCCGAGGTCACCGGTGAGCACGAGGACGTCCCCGGCGCGCAGCGCGCGACCGAGCCGCCGGCCGAAGTCCTGGGTGGCGTCGACATCGGGGAGCCGGAGCTCACGCGCCACGGCTCTGCTTCTCCTTGCGGCCCGACCGGACGATCTCGTCGGCCTCGCGTTCGAGCCGCCGCATCCGGCGGCCCTTCGCGACGTCGGTGACGATCCGCCGCACCCGCGGCTGCCGGGAGACGTCGACGTTCTCCGCCTTGGCGCGGGCGGCCTGGTCGGCGAGCTCGACGAGGTGGGCGTTGAGCAGGTCGGGGTGCTCGAGCATGATGACGTGGCCGGCGTCGTTGACGATGATGTGCTCCGCCCCGGGGATCGCGTCGACGATGAGCTCGCTGTGGGCGGGCGGGGTGAGGATGTCCTGCTTGCCGTTGAAGACGAGGACCATCGTCCTCGTGAACTCCGCGAGCGCCGGACGCTTGTCGAAGCCGTCGAAGGCCTCGAGGTAGTCGTTGACGACGTCGAGCGGGGTGCCGAGCAGGATGTCGGCCGTGTAGCGCACGATGGAGCGCGGGACGCGTGAGCCGAAGGAGTTCTGCTCGACGAGGAAGTCCTCGACGCCGCGTCCGGCTCGCCGGATCCGCAGGAAGAGGTCGGGCTGCGCGCCGAGCGGACCGAGGACCGTGGGACCGACCCGCTCGAGCAGGGTGCGCCCGAAGGTGGCCACCCGACCACCGTTGGCGAGGTTGAGGCCACCGGGGCTCGTGCCGACGAAGGCGACGCCGATGACGCGCTCGCGGATGAGGTCGGGGTCCTGCTCGCCGAGGGCCATGATCGTCATGCCGCCCATCGAGTGCCCGACGAGCACGAGGTCCCCCTCGGGCGCGAGCTGGTCGATGACGGCGCCGAGGTCGGCCCCCAACCGGTCGATGACGTAGCTCTCGGGATCGCCGCGGCCGGACCGGCCGTGGCCGCGCTGGTCCCAGCTGACCACCCGGAACCCGGCCGCCTTGAGGGCCCGCCGCTGGTAGACCCAGCAGCGCAGGCTGAGGCAGTAGCCATGGGTGAGCACGATGGTGGGCAGGCTCGCGGGGCGGCCGGCGGGCGTCGTGCCCTCCGCCGCCTCGCGGGCGTCGGCGGGCTCGGGCAGGTCGACCTCGGCGTGGAGCGGGACCCCGTCGTCGGTGAGCACGACGTGCTCCTCGTCGGGGGTGATCGCGAGCAGCTCGGGCGTCTCGAGGGCGGCCATCGCGGACCGGTGCCTGCCCGCCCGGTCGGCGACCACCCCGGCCGCCACCCCCGCAGCCACTCCCGCCACGCCGGCGGCGATCCCGATGATCGGGTTGCGTCGCGGGCTCATCCGTTCTCCCCCGTCCCACCGAGCAGCAGCCGCGGGACCCGCGCTCCGACCCGGGTGACGATCTCGTAGCTGATGGTGCCGGTCGCGTCGGCCCAGTCCTGGGCCGTCGGCTCACCGGGCGCGCCACCGAAGAGGGTGACGACGTCGCCGGCGGCGGCGCTCGAGCCGGCACCGAGGTCGATGACGAACTGGTCCATGCAGACCCGTCCGGCGACGACGGTGCGTCGACCGCCGAGGGTCACGGGTCCGAGGTTGCTCGCGTTGCGGGGCACCCCATCGGCATACCCAGCCGGGACGAGTCCCACCACCGTGTCCGCGGCCGTGAGGTAGGCGTGGCCGTAGCTGACCCCCTGTCCCGCAGGGAGCCGCTTGACGAGCGCGAGGCGGCTGCGGAAGGTCATCACCGGTCGGAGGCCGAAGTCGTCGTCGACCTGGGGCACGGGGGTCAGCCCGTAGAGCGCCAGACCGGGCCGCACGAGGTCCGCGTGCGCCGATGGGTGCACGAGGGTCGCTGCGGAGTTGGCGAGGTGGCGCACCTCCGGGCGGCAGCCCTCGCGCTCCGCCTCGGCGACGGCCTCGAAGAAGCGGACCTGCTGGGCGAGCACCGTCGGGTGGTCGGGGGCGTCGGCGTGCGCGAAGTGTGTCCAGATCCCGACGACGCGCACCGTGCCCTCGGCCTCGAGCGGCCGCGCGTGACGCACGAGCGTCAGCCAGTCGGGCCCGAACGCCCCGCCCCGGCCGAGCCCCGTGTCGACCTTGAGGTGGACGCGGGCCGTCCGACCCGTCGCCCGGGCGGCGGCGGCGATCTCGTCGAGGACCCAGGGCGCCGAGGCCGACACGTCGATGTCGCGGGCGAGCGCCCCGGCGAAGTCGGTGCCGGGCACGCTGAGCCAGGTGAGGACGGGACCGGTGACGCCGGCGTCGCGCAGCGCGAGGGCCTCGCCCAGCTGGGCCACCCCGAGCCAGTCGGCGCCGGCACGCACCGCGGCGCGCGCCACGGGGACGAGGCCGTGGCCGTAGCCGTCCGCCTTGACGACGGCCATCAGCAGGGAGTGGGGTGCGCGGGCCCGCAGCGTCCTGACGTTGTGCTCGAGGGCCGTGAGGTCGACCTCGACCCACGCCGCCAGGCCCCGGGTCGCGGCCTCGAGGTCCGTGGCCGCGCCGTGCGCGCCGGTCGGGTCGGTCGGGTCGGTCGGGTCGGTCGGGGTCATCGGCGAGCGAGCAGGTCGCGGACCGTCGGACGAATGCCGTGAGCCACCGCGAGCGCCCGCAGCGGGCCGCCGCCGGACGCCCGGTCGGCCGCCACCCCGTGGACGAGCGCCCCGAGGGAGCCGGCGTCGAGGGGGCTGAGGCCGGAGGCGAGCAGGGTCCCCACGAGGCCGGCGAGCACGTCGCCGGCGCCGGCCGTGGCGAGCCAGGCGGGTGCGTCGGCCTGGCTGCGGACCGGGCCGTCCCCGTCGGGGTCGACGACGAGGGTGGTCGACCCCTTGAGCAGCACGGTGGCCCCGGTGCGGGTGGCGAGCCGGCGGGCGTGACCGAGGGGGTCTCCCTCCACGTCCTCGCGGGTCACGTCCGCCTTGTCGAACCGGCCGAGCAGGCGAGCGAGCTCGCCTGCGTGCGGGGTGAGCAGGGTGGGCGCGGAGCGCGGAGCGGCCGCCGGGTCGATGAGGTCGAGGCCACCCGCGTCGAGGACGAGGGGCAGGTCAGAGGAGACGGCGTCGCGCGCCACGGCGAGCTGGTCGGCCGCGTCGTCGTCGTCGGCTTCGACGTCGAGGCCCGGCCCGACGAGCCAGGCCTGGACGCGGCCGGCGCCGTGGACGGCCTCCGGCACGGCGGCGCGGACGAGGCCGGCCGGGGTCGGCGTGCCGACGTAGCGGACCATGCCCGCGCCGGCCTCCACGGCTGCCGTGACGCTGAGCAGGGCGGCGCCGGTGTAGCTCTCGCCACCGGCGACGATCCCGAGGACGCCGCGGGAGTACTTGTCGTCGGACGGGCCGGGGACCGGCCAGAGCAGCCGGACGTCGTCCCAGGTGAGGCGCTCCACCGCGGCCGGCACGTCCGCCGTCTCGAGGCCGATGTCGACGACGGTGAGCCGTCCGGTCGCCCCCTCCCCCGCCGGGAGCAGGTGCGCCGGCTTCGGGGTGGCGAAGGTGACGGTCTCGTCGGCCCAGACCGACTCGTCGTCGGCGGCCTCCCCCGCGGGGTCGAGACCGCTCGCGAGGTCGACGGCGACCACCCAGGCATCGTCGTCGATGGCGTCGACGAGCCGGGCCGCATCCGGTCGCAGCCCGGCTCGGCCGCCGATCCCGACGATGCCGTCGAGCACGAGGTCGCCCTCGGCGACCAGAGCCGAAGCAGCCCGGGGGTCGTCAGCGGCGACGACGACCGACACCCCGGCCTCCTCGGCCGCCGCGAGCCCGCCCTCGTGCGAACCGGCGCGCCCGTCGGAGGCGAGGAGCACTGCGACGCAGGCGAACCCGGCATCGGACAGGAGCCCAGCGGCATACAGCGTGTCACCACCGTTGTTGCCGGCACCGACGAGAGCGACGACCGTGCGCCCGTCGCGCTCAGCGAGCCGGGCGGCGGCCACGTCGGCCAGCCCCTCCGCCGCTCGCTCCATCAGCTCGCCCTCGGGGAGGTCGGCCATCGCGGCCTCCTCGGCTGCTCGGACCCGGTCGACGGACAGTGCGCGAATCATCAGCCCTCCGCGATGACGACGGCCGACGCGATGCCCGCGTCGTGGGACAGGGAGACGTGGAAGCAGTCGACCCCGAGGTCGGTCGCCCGGGACGCGACGGTGCCCTCCACCTCGAGGAAGGGCCGGCCGTCGTCGTTGGTGACGACGCGGGCGTCGGTCCAGTGCATCCCGGCCGGGGCGCCGAGCGACTTCGCCAGCGCCTCCTTGGCCGCGAACCGCGCCGCGAGCGATGCGATCCCGAGAGTGCGCTCCTCCGTCGTGAAGAGCCGCTCGAGCAGGGCCGGGGTCCGCTCGATGGTCTGCCCGAAGCGGGCGATGTCGACGACGTCGATACCGACCCCGATGATCACGGTCGGACTCTCCCTGCGGGCGGCGCGGCGGTCACTCGACCGTGACCGACTTGGCGAGGTTGCGCGGCTGGTCGACGTCGAGGCCCTTGGCCGTCGAGAGCCACAGGGCGAAGACCTGCAGCGGCACGACGGTGAGCAGCGGGGCGAGCAGCGGCGAGGTCGCCGGCACCCGGATCACCTCGTCGGCGAAGGGCACGACGGCCTCGTCACCCTCCTCGGCGATGACGAGGGTGCGCGCCCCGCGGGCCCGGATCTCCTGGATGTTGCTGACGACCTTGCCGTGCAGGCCGTGCTCGCTCGAGGGCGACGGCACGATGACGAAGACCGGCTGGCCGGGCTCGATGAGGGCGATCGGGCCGTGCTTCAGCTCGCCGGCGGCGAACCCCTCGGCGTGGATGTAGGCGAGCTCCTTGAGCTTGAGCGCGCCCTCCATCGCCACCGGGTAGCCGACGTGGCGGCCGAGGAAGAGCACCGAGCGGGTGTCGGCCATGAACCCGGCGATCTCCTTGACGCGGTCCATCTGCCCGAGCAGGGTCTCGATCTTGTCCGGCACCCCGCCGAGCTCCTTCATCACCGCGGCCGCGTCGTCGGCGTAGGTGCCGCCGCGCAGCTGGGCGAGGTAGAGGCCGAGGACGTAGCACGCCGTGATCTGGGCGAGGAAGGCCTTCGTCGAGGCGACGGCGATCTCGGGCCCGGCGTGCGTGTAGAGCACGGCGTCGGACTCGCGCGGGATCGTCGAGCCGTGGGTGTTGCAGACGGAGATCGTCAGGGCGCCGAGGAGCCGGGCGTGCTTGACGGCCATCAGCGTGTCCATCGTCTCGCCCGACTGGCTGATCGACACCACGAGGGTGCGCTCGTTGACGATCGGGTCGCAGTAGCGGAACTCGTGGGCCAGGGCGACCTCGACCGGGATCCGGGTCCAGTGCTCGATGGCGTACTTCGCGGTCATGCCCGCGTAGGCGGCGGTGCCGCAGGCGACGATCGTGATCCGGTCGACGGCGCGCAGCTGCTCCTCGGAGATCCGCAGCTCGTCGAGGACGAGGCGTCCGGAGGCGTCGGTGCGTCCGAGCAGCGTGTCACCGACTGCGTGCGGCTGGTCGTGGATCTCCTTCTCCATGAAGGTGGCATAGCCGCCCTTCTCCGCCGCGGCCGCGTCCCACGTCACCTCGTAGGCCTTGCCCTCGGCCGGGGTGCCGTCGAAGTTGATCACGCTCGCACCGTCGGGGGTGATCGTGACGATCTGGTCCTGGTCGAGCTCCATCGCGTGCCGGGTGTGCCCGATGAAGGCGGCGACGTCCGAGCCGAGGTAGTTCGCGTCGTCCCCCAGGCCGACGACGAGTGGGCTGTTGCGCCGGGCTCCGACGACGACCCCGGGCTGGTCGGCGTGGACGGCGAGCAGCGTGAAGGCGCCCTCGAGGTCGGCCACGACCGCGCGCATCGCCTCGGTGAGGTCACCGTGGGCGGCATACGCCCGCGCGAGGAGGTGCGCGACGACCTCGGTGTCGGTCTCGCTCGTGAACCTGGTGCCGGCTGCGATGAGGTCCTGCTTGAGGGCGTGGAAGTTCTCGATGATCCCGTTGTGGATGAGCGCGAGCTTGCCGTCGTCGCCGCCGCGGTGCGGGTGGGCGTTCTCGTCGGTGGGGCCGCCGTGGGTGGCCCAGCGGGTGTGACCGATGCCGGTCGAGGACGCCGGCATCGGGTCGGCCTCGATCTCGGCGACGAGGTTGGCGAGCTTGCCCGACTTCTTGCGCGTCGTGACGTGGTCGCCGTCGATGAGCGCGACACCGGCCGAGTCGTAGCCGCGGTACTCGAGACGGGAGAGACCCTCCATCACGACGTCGAGCGCACTGCCGTCGACGGATCTACCCACATAACCCACGATTCCGCACATGCGCCACAGCCTAGGGGACGCGGCCCTCCGCCCGGTCCCGCGCCTCGCGGCCCGCGTCCGCCACAATGGCGCGGTGTCCCAGCCACCGAACGGACCCCAGACGGCGATCCCGTCGCCCTACGTCGAGCTCGACCGTGCCGCGTGGTCGCGGCTGCGGGAGAACACCCCACTCAGCCTCGACGTCGCCGACCTCACCCGACTGCGCGGCCTCGGGGACCGGATCGACCTGCGGGAGGTCGAGGAGGTCTACCTGCCGCTCTCGCGGCTGCTCAACTTCTACGTCGGCGGGACGCGGCAGCTCCACCAGGTCACGACCGACTTCCTCGGCGAACGGCCGGCGAAGACCCCCTTCGTCATCGGTGTGGCCGGGTCGGTGGCCGTCGGGAAGTCGACGACGGCCCGCATCCTGCGCGAGATGCTCGCCCGCTGGCCAGACACGCCGCGGGTCGAGCTGATCACCACCGACGGCTTCCTCTACCCCAACGCCGAGCTGGAGCGGCGCGGCCTGCTGCGCCGCAAGGGCTTCCCGGAGTCCTACGACCGGCGGGCGCTGCTGCGCTTCGTCGCGGAGGTGAAGTCGGGCCGGGCCGAGGTCACCGCGCCGGTCTACTCCCACCTCACCTACGACATCGTCCCCGGCGAGCGGGTCGCCGTGCGCCAGCCCGACGTGCTCATCGTCGAGGGCCTCAACGTGCTCCAGGCGCCGCAGGTCCACCCGGTGCGCGGCACCGGCATGGCGGTCAGCGACTTCTTCGACTTCTCCGTCTACGTCGACGCGTGGGTCGACGACGTGCGCACGTGGTACGTCGACCGCTTCCTCCGGCTGCGGGAGACCGCCTTCTCCAACCCGGACTCCTACTTCCACCGGTATGCCGTGCTCTCCGACGACGAGGCGGTCGCGACGGCCAACCGGATCTGGCGCGAGATCAACGGTCCCAACCTCGTCGAGAACATCCTGCCCACCCGCTCACGGGCCACGCTCGTGCTCTCCAAGGGCGAGAACCACGCGGTGCGCCGCGTGCGACTCCGCAAGATCTGACCGAAGAATCCGGCCGCCAGGCCGCATTCTTCGGTCAGAGACCACAGGCCCGGCTCGCGTTCCTCGAAAAGCCGACCACGCGGGTCGTCTTGACCCTGCGGCCCAGCCACGCGGGATGTTCGGGGGGACACGGGGGCGCAGGCCGCCCGCGGCCGTGAGCCCCCGTGGGTGAGCCCCCGTGGGTCAGTACCAGTGGGGGGAGCGCGACTGCCAGGTCGACCAGGCGTTGCACGGGCTGCCGTAGGACATCTTGATGTACCAGAGACCCCACTTGATCTGGGTCCGCGGGTTGGTCCGGTAGTCGGCCCCGAACCGGGCCATCTTGCTGGCCGGGAGCGACTGGGGGATGCCGTAGGCGCCGGAGCTGGAGTTCTTGGCCGACCAGCGCCAGCCGCTCTCGCCGACCCAGAGGTTGACGAGGCAGTTGTACTGCGCCGTGCTCGTCCAGCCCTGGTCGGCCATCAGCGCCCGGGCGACGGCCTTGGGGTTCTGCTTCGCGTTGGCGGCTGCGGCCTTGGCGGCCGCCTTCCGGTCTGCCTCGGCCTTGGCCGCCGCGGCCGCCTTCGCCTTGGCCGCCGCTGCCGCCTTCGCCTTGCGCCGCCGCTGCCGCCTTCGCCGCCGCCGCCGCCTTCGCCTTGCGAGCCGCCTCGGCCTTCGCCGCCGCGGCCGCCTTGGCCCGCTTGTCGGCGGCGGTCTTGGCGGCCGCCTCGAGCTCGGTGGCGGTGTCGACCCCGGTGGCCGACAGGGCGGTCCGGCGCTCGTTGCGCGAGACGGACGCCTGCTCGCGATAGGAGGTGTCGACGCTGGCCGAGCGTGCGAGCTCGTCGGTCGGGGCGACGACCCCGGCCCCGACGACGTAGCTCGCCCTCGAGTCGTGGAGGTCATGGGCTCCGGCGTACGCGAGTGCGCTGGCCCCGAGACCCACCGCGAGGGCGCCGACGAGGAGGGGGCGCCCGACCCGGCGCAGGCGGCTGCGCGAGGGGGCACCGTGGGTCTGCTCCACGCTCTCGTCGGGGGTTGTTGCCGGGGTCGGCTCGGGAGCCAGGGTGCGGTGTTGACCTTCGTACCGTGCCATGCGGGAGTGTCACGCCTTCCGGTGTGCTTGGGGAGGGCCCGCTCCTCGTGCCACCCCGATGGGGCGCCCTGAGCACGAGGGCGGGCCGGCTTGGCCCTGTCTCGCGGTGTTCCTGCCGACGCGACCGGCGGTGGCCGCTCGTTACCGTTCCGAGACATTCGAGGCTCAACCGTCGCAGCCGGATCGACGGATGGCAAATCCCGCATTGACAAAACGGACATCGGCATCACCAGCGGTGCTGGTGATGCCGATGGGGCTCCTGTGAGGGAAGTGCTCGAGGTCGGTCAGGCCTCCAGACCCTCGAGCAGGTCGGTGACGAGAGCCGCGATCGGGCTGCGCTCGCTGCGCGAGAGGGTCACGTGCGCGAAGAGCGGGTGGCCCTTCAGCTTCTCGATGACCGCCGCGACACCGTCGTGCCGGCCGACCCGGAGGTTGTCCCGTTGCGCGACGTCATGCGTGAGCACGACCTTGGAGTTCTGGCCGATCCTGGACAGCACGGTGAGCAGCACGTTGCGCTCGAGCGACTGCGCCTCGTCGACGATGACGAACGCGTCGTGGAGCGAACGGCCGCGGATGTGGGTGAGCGGCATGACCTCGAGCAGGCCGCGGTCCATCACCTCCTCGACGACCTCGGTGGACACGAGGGCCCCGAGGGTGTCGAAGACCGCTTGCCCCCACGGGTTCATCTTCTCCTGCTCGCTGCCCGGCAGGTAGCCGAGCTCCTGTCCCCCGACGGCGAAGAGCGGCCGGAAGACGATGACCTTGCGCTGGGCCCGGCGCTCCATGACCGACTCGAGGCCGGCGCACAGGGCGAGCGCGGACTTGCCGGTGCCGGCGCGGCCCCCGAGGCTGACGATCCCGATGTCGGGGTCGAGCAGCAGGTCGAGGGCGATCCGCTGCTCGGCGCTGCGCCCGTGCAGCCCGAAGGCGTCGCGGTCACCCTTGACGAGCCGGATCTGCTTGTCGGCCCCGACCCGCCCGAGGCCGCTTCCCCGCGGCGAGAGCAGGACGAGTCCGGTGTGGCAGGGCAGCTCGGCGGCCTGCGCGCTCTCGATCCGACCGCGGTCGTAGAGCTGGTCGAGCTCCTCCGTCGTCACCTCGAGCTCGCTGAGCCCGGTCCAGCCGGACTCGACGGCCAGCTCGGCGCGATACTCCTGGGCCTCGAGCCCGCACGCCGACGCCTTGACCCGCATCGGCAGGTCCTTGGACACGACGGTGACGTCGCATCCCTCGTTGGCGAGGTTGCGGGCCACGGACAGGATCCGGGTGTCGTTGTCGCCGAGCCGGAAGCCGGCGGGCAGCGACGAGGCGTCCGTGTGGTTGAGCTCGACGCGGAGCGAGCCGCCGACGTCGCCGACCGCGACCGCCCGGTCGAGCCGCCCCTCGCTGATCCGCAGGTCGTCGAGCAGGCGCAACGCCTGCCGGGCGAAGTAGCCGAGCTCCGGGTGGTTGCGCTTGGCCTCGAGCTCGGTGACGACGACGACGGGCAGCACCACCTCGTGCTCGGCGAAGCGGAGCATCGCCCGCGGGTCCGACAGCAGCACGGACGTGTCGAGGACGTAGGTCTTCTGCTCGGGCAGCAGCCGGCGGGGCGAGCCGGTCGCGCTGCTGGAGGTCGGGCTCTCGTCCGTGGCGCCGGTGGGCGCCTCGACGGACGAGGTGGTGGTGTCGGTCGAGACCGGCTGACTGGGGTTAGCCACTTCCACTCCCTTGGCGACGCGCACCGATCACGCGCCTACTCGCTCCTGAGGTGCCGGGCGACCACCACACGGTGGAGCCGAACCCGGCCCTCCGCCTCGAGCGAATGCTCCATGGGTGGGCCTCCTGGCAACGACCGACGGGTGCCTGCCGTTGCGCCGACGCTACGTCGTCGAGTGGGTGGAGACGACCCGGACGCGCCGAGACCCATCGTGTTCATCCGTTGTTTACGGATGCCGCTGACGGACCGACACCGAACAGGGACCCCATCGCTCCCACCTGTCACGGACACCCCACCTGTCACGGGTCGAGTCGGATCACGTCGGGCCGGCACCCCCGGCTGACCAGGGCGAGCGGCCCATCACCCGGACGTACTCGCGCTTCCACCGCCACCGCACGAGCGCGATGCCGAGACCGATGAGCCCGATGACGCCGAAGACGACCAGGATGAGTGTCGCAGCCGTGCTGGCGCCCTCGGCTCCGGTCTCCACACCCTGGCGGGCGAGGAGGAAGAAGACGACGCCCACGGCGATGAAGAGCGCGAAGAACACCGCCATGACCGCCGGCTCGCGGATCTTCAGGGTGAGCAGCCCACGGTCCTGGCTGACGTAGGAGAACGGCTCCCTCGGGGGAACGGGCGCGCTCATGCGCTCACCTTCTCGGCATACAGCTCGTCGACGGCCGCGCGCAGGCCGCGACCGTCGACGACGCCGCCCTCGCCGGTCCCGGGGCCGGCGACGTCCCGGCGCACCTCGTAGCCGTCGTCGATCGCGCGCACCGCGAGGTTGGTCCGGCCCTCGAGCGTCTGGACCTCGAGGAGGACCCCGGATCCCGGTCGGGCCGCGAGGTGCTCGCGCACGATCCCGTCGATCAGTGTGCCCCCGTCCTGCTCGGGGCGCCCGAGACGGATGAACCACGAGGCGAGGGCCCGCGGCTGGAGCAGCGCGGTCACCGAGTCGGACTCGAGGAAGACCGCGAAGTCGAGCTGCGAGACGTCGTCACCGACGAAGCCGATGCGCGTCCACCGGCTCGTCGCGCCCACGGCATACTCCACGAGCGCGGCGTTGGACCGCGTCTCGCGCGTGCCGTCCTCGCGCACCGTGAGCCAGCCCCGAGAGGCGAGGCCCGAGGCCCCGGCGAGCAGGGCGCCCTCGTCGGCGACGCGTGGGTCGAGCATGAGCAGGGTGCGGGAGCGGTCGTTGGCGGGCGTCTCGTGCCGGCCCAGCAGGTAGGCGAGCTCGCCGGCGCCGAGGCCGAACACGTCGTCCGGGAGGTCGAGGGCCTCGAGCGGAGAGCCCTGCAGCGGGTCAGTCATGGTTCACCTTCGTCGTGTCGTCGGTCTGGTCGGTCTGTTTCGGGGCCGGTCGGGTCGTCAGAAGGGCCACACGGCATCGGCGACGTCGCCCACCGTGTCCCCCACATCGCCGGCGAAGTCGCCCACCGCGTCGACGGCGTCGCCGGTGAAGTCGGTGATGTCGTCCCAGTGGTCGTAGGCGACCTGCCCCACCGCCATGACTCCGGCCGCGCCGCCGAGCACGAGGTCGACCGGTGGCGGGGTCAGCAACGCCGCGGCGCCCAGACCGGTCATGACGGTGTCGTACCCGGCCCGGTCGTAGTTGCCCTCGACGAGGTCGTTGGCGACGGTGAGGCCCCCGAACGCCACCCCGATCGGCCCGAGGGCCTTCCCGACGCCGCCCAGGGTCTTGGCCAGGGCGCCGCCCTCCTCGAGGGCCGGGACGAACTTCGAGAGCGAGCCCCACTCCTTGGGGTCCAGCGCCTTCCCGAACTCCGCGAGGCGGCCGGCCCCCCAGAGGTTCTTGACGTTCCCCAGCAGGGACGCGTCCTTGTCCCAGCTCGAGAGGTTGCGCAGGAAGTCGACTGCCACCAGGCCGAGGCCCAGCTTGCCGACCCCTGTCGCGGTCCCCTTGACCAGGCTCCAGACCGACTTCGCCGTGTCATAACCGGGTATGCCGTTCCCGTCGACCGGGAGGGTCCCGGGGCCTGGGGCGCCGCCGCCGTAACCACCAGCGCCGCCGGACGCGCCGGTCGGACCACTCGCGCCGTCCTGCTGGCCGGCGTTGCGCACGAGCGCCCGGGCGAGCCGGTCGAGGTCGTTCCCGAAGGCCGTCAGCTGCGCCTCGATCGGTGGCCACCGGGTCATCAGGTGCTCGAGGTCACCGCCACCCCACTGGCTGCGCAGGGCGCCCACCGCCCGCGACGCCTCACCGCGCACGCTCTCGCAGTCTCGGGCGTGGGCGGTGATCCGCTCCGCCGAGGCACGCAGGGCGACCGGGTCGGCGCCCTTCTTGTAGATGGCCATGCTCGTGCTCCCCTGACTCGACACTTGCGGGTGTCCCGTTGACGTTGGGTCGAACCTAGGGGCCGCCGTGGGACCCGGCAATGGGGAGCACTCCCCGGCGCGGCGCCCGGTCAGGCCCCGAAACGCCGGTGCCGACCGGCATACGAGCGCAGCGCCCGGAGGAAGTCGACGTGCCGGAAGTCGGGCCAGTAGGCCTCGCAGAAGTAGAACTCCGACTTCGCGCTCTGCCACAGCAGGAATCCGCCGAGGCGCTGCTCGCCGGAGGTGCGGATGACGAGGTCAGGGTCGGGCTGGCCCTTGGTGTAGAGGTGCTCGGCGATGTCCTCGACGGTCACCCCGGCCGCGATCTGCTCGATCGACTCCCCCGCTGCGGCCCGCGTCAGCAGCATGTCGCGGACCGCGTCGGCGATCTCGCGACGACCGCCGTAGCCGACCGCGACGTTGACGGTCATCCCGGTCGCGCCGGCCGTGGCTGCCGCGGAGGCCCGCAGGCTCGCCGCCGTGTCCGGCGGCAGCAGGTCGAGGGCACCGACGATCTTCAGCTGCCAGCGACCGGTCGCGGCGAGGTCGGAGACGGCCGTCTCGATGATCCGGAGCAGCGGGACCAGCTCGTCCTCGGCGCGCGTCAGGTTGTCGGTCGAGAGCAGCCAGAGGGTCACGTAGCCAACGCCGGCCTCCTCGCACCAGCCGAGCAGGTCGACGATCTTGTCCGCCCCCGCCTGGTGGCCCGACTCGGTGCCCGCCCCGCGGGCCCGTGCCCAGCGCCGGTTGCCGTCGAGCATGACGGCCACGTGGTGCGGCAGCGCCTCCGCGGGCAGGTGGCGCAGGTCGGTCAGGACGCGCCGCTCGTAGGCCCCGTAGACCACATCGCGCCAGCCCACGGTCTGCCTCCTCGCCGAAGTCGCTCGGACCCTCTCGCGGGCCGCGAACCCCACCGTACCTCCCGTCCCGCGCCGCGCCCCGGAGGCGGGCAGCGCCGTCCCCGGAGCGAACCTACGCTTCCGTAACTTACGGTTGCGTAGGTTAGACTCGGGCCATGAGAAGGACGCCCGACCCCACTCCCGGAACCGTCGCCGAGCTCGTCGCCGCGGTCAAGCCGCACCTGCGCGGCTGGCTCCACCTCGCGATGTTCCCCGTGGCCGTCATCGGCGGCCTCGTGCTCGTACTCGTCTCCGACCCCGGCTCGGTGCGGACCGCCTCGATCGTCTTCACGATCAGCGCCGCGCTGCTCTTCGGGGTCTCGGCCGTCTACCACCGCGGCACGTGGGGACCGCGGATGTCGGTCCTGCTCAAGCGGTTCGACCACTCGAACATCTACCTCATCATCGCCGGCACCTACACGCCCTTCGCCGTGACGCTGCTGCCGGCGAGCCAGGCCCGGATCCTGCTCACCGTGATCTGGGGCGGGGCGATCGCCGGGGTGCTCTTCCGGATCTTCTGGGTCGGCGCCCCGCGCTGGCTCTACACCGCGCTCTACATCGCGCTCGGCTGGACCGCCGTGTTCTACGTCGTGCCCTTCTGGCGCTCGGGCGGCGCACTCGTCGGTGCGCTCATCGCCGCCGGCGGGTTGCTCTACACCGCGGGAGGCATCGTCTACGGCACGAAGCGTCCCAACCCGTGGCCCCGGTGGTTCGGGTTCCACGAGGTCTTCCACGCCTTCACCCTCGGCGGCTTCGCGACGCACTTCGCGGCCGTGACCCTGGCCGTCATCGGCTACCAGACCGCGACCTGACGCCGCGCGCACCCAGGCATCCTCGCTGCGCCTGTGGGCGACTGACGTCGGAGATCTTCCGGCGCCACACGCCGGAGGATCTCCGATGTCGGGTGCTCCCGCCTCACGTCCGTCCCGGTCCGGTCAGGGGCTCGGGCGGTCGTCGTCCGGGCCGTTGGCGGCGGCATCCGGCCCCGGCTCGGCGCCCGGGCCGGGGGACACACCGTCGGTCTCCTCGGCGCGGTCGCGCTCGCGGTAGGCCATCCGGCGCATCCGGCCGCTCATGTTGCGCATGAGCAGCCACAGGGCCAGCGCGAGGACGAACGCCGCGATGAAGCCCCAGACCCCCGGTCCGATCGGCAGGCTCTCGCCGCCACCCATCAGCTCGCCCCGCCATCGTCGACCGCGCCGTCTGCCGAGGGCGCCGCGACCTCCTCGGTGAGTGGGGCGTCGGCGTCGATGCGACCGTCGTAGACGACCTCGCGAGCCGGCGACGTCGCGAGCGCGTCGGCCTGCTCCACCGACCCGAGCCCAGCGAAGAGGTCGTCCTCGCCGTCCTCGATCGGGACGTAGGACAGCGCCGCCTCGAACTCCTCCTGGCCCCACACCCGCTGCTGGATCTCGAGCGGCACCTTGAACCAGAAGCCGTCCGGGTCGACCTGGGTCGCGTGCGCGATGAGCGCCCGGTCGCGCGTCTCGAAGAACTCGCCACAGGGGATCATCGTGGTGACCCGGCCGGAGCGGCGCGGCTTCCAGTTGGCCAGCCAGTCGGCATACGGGCTCTCGAGTCCTTCGGCCTGCATCGCCTCGTGCATGGCGAGGATCCGGTCCTTGCTCCACCCGCCGTTGTAGTAGACCTTGAGCGGCTGCCACGGCTCGCCCGCGTGCGGGTAGCGCTCGGGGTCACCGGCCGCCTCGAAGGCCGCCATCGCCACCGTGTGGCACATGATGTGGTCGGGGTGGGGGTAGCCACCCTTCTCGTCGTAGGTCGTCATGACGTGGGGCCGCCAGCTGCGGATGACGCGGACGAGCGCCTCCGTCGTCACGTCGATGTCCTCGAGGGCGAAGCAGCCGTCGGGCAGCGGTGGCAGCGGGTCGCCCTCGGGCAGGCCGGAGTCGACGAACCCGAGCCACGTGTGCTCGCAGCCGAGCACGGCCTGCGCCGCCTTCATCTCGTCGCGGCGCACCTGGGAGAGGTCGCGCAGGATGTGCGCGTCGTTCTTCAGCTTCTCGTTGAGGATGTCGCCGCGCTCACCCCCGGTGCACGAGACGACCATGACGGAGGCTCCGGCGGCGACGTACTTCGCCGTCGTCGCGGCCCCCTTGCTCGACTCGTCGTCGGGGTGCGCGTGCACCGCCATCAACCGGAGACCTTCGACCACGTGACTTCCTGTCCGTTCTGGGGCTGGCTGGGGGCTCGGAGGTGTGCCCCCCGTCGGCCGCCGACCGCGCGTGGGGGACACTGGGCCCACTGCCCATCCTCTCATCACTCCCGGGCCGGACCGCCGGGGGCCAGCCGCCCAGGAAGCCACCATGTCGCCCACCCGTCCCGCCCCCGGCACCCTCAAGTGGTGGGTCATCGGGTCGCTCGGCATCGCGGCCGGCATCGCCCTCGCCACCTGGCTCGGGCTGTCGGCCACCCTCGGTGACCCGACGTGGCAGACGACGGCCTACAAGGTCGTCGACGACACCCAGGTGCGGGTCAGCTTCCAGGTCTACAACCCGAGCGGGAAGGACCTCACCTGCACCGTCGAGGCGCTCGCCCGGGACTTCGGCAGCGTCGGCACGCTCGAGGTCCCCGTCGCCGCGTCGGACTCCCCGGAGAGCCAGCACACGGTCGTCGTGCGGACCACGTCACGGGCCGTGACGGGGGACGTCAAGACCTGCTCCTGAGGCGCCCGCGCACCCGGCCCCGGCGACGAAACAGCACGTCACGGGCCCTGTTTGCTACTCCTAGGTACTTCGAACGGGTCGCGACCGGCCACCCACGGCACGATTTGGACGCCACGGTCGGGCCCTTTTTCTGTTGGCGCCCTCGCGTTGATTCGCGTGGGCGCCGTCCCATACAAGGAGTGACACACGTGACCGACACTGCCGCTAGCTTCCTGACCCAGGAGGCCTATGACCGCCTCAAGGCGGAGCTGGACCAGCTGTCCGGCGAGGGTCGCGTCGACATCGCGCACAAGATCGAGGAAGCGCGCGAAGAGGGCGACCTGAAGGAGAACGGCGGCTACCACGCCGCCCGCGAGGAGCAGGGCAAGATGGAGGCCCGCATCCGCCACCTCACCGAGATGCTCCACAGCGCCACCATCGGCGAGACGCCCCCCGACGACGGGATCGTCGAGCCGGGCATGGTCGTGCGCGTCGAGATCTTCGGCGACGAGGAGACCTTCCTGCTCGGCAACCGTGAGATCGCCGACGGCTCGGACCTGCAGGTCTTCTCCGAGAAGTCGGCGATGGGCGCCGCGATCCACGGCAAGAGCGTGGGCGAGAGCGCGAGCTACGTCGCGCCCAACGGCAAGACCATCGGCGTCAAGATCCTCGAGGCCAAGCCCTACAAGGCCTGACCCCGGGCGTCCCAGCCCACGAAGCACCGCTCGCGAGGTCGGTCCCGGCACCACCGGGACCGGCCTCGCGTTCGTCGTTCCGGGCTCGGTCCCGCACCGTCAGCGGATCTGGTCGGCCAGCACCCGCGCCACCGCGGGCTCGAGCTGCGCGAGCAGTCCCACCGCGAAGAGCAGGTATGCCGTGTCGACGGTCGCCGTGGCCGACCGGGGCACCTTCCAGCCGCCGGCGTGGTCACGCAGCACCCCGCCGAGCACGTGGTCGACACCGGCCCCGTCGGTGTGGCGGAGCACCCCCCCGGACCCGACGAGGGCGGTGACGTTCGCGAGCGGGCGGGGCGACTCCGTCGGCTGGCTCGGGCGTGCGTGCCGCCGCACCGCGACGACCGCCGCCAGCCGGGCCAGCTCCAGGTCGAGCCGGCTCTCGACGGCGTCGACCGGGAGGGAGTGGGGCCGCTCGTGGACGCGGGCGGCATACGCCCCCAGCGCGACGGGGTCCGGGACCGACTCCAGCAGGTGCTCGCTCTCGGCGGCCTCGATGACGCCGAGGGCGTTCCACCGCATCCCGAGGTCACCCTCGACGGTCCGGGCGTGCCAGAGCGGCGCGACGACGTCCTTGGCGAGCCCGGCGTCCTCGCCCTCCGGGGTGAGGCAGGAGTAGACGTCGGTCGTCGCTCCCCCGACGTCGACGACCATCGTGTCGCCCCCGAGCCGGTCGGCGAGCACCTCGACACCGCGCAGCACGACGTCGGGGGTCGCCGCCTCGACCATCGCAGCGAACGCGGGGTCGCGCGACAGGCCTTTGCCGCCGATCACGTGCCGCAGGAAGGCCTGCCGGATCGACGCGCGGGCCGACCCGGGGGCGATGACCCCGATGCTCGGGAGGACGTTGTCGGCAAGGATCGTCGGCCGGGCCGTGGCCGCGAGCGCCTCGGCGGCACGGTCGCGGACCGCGACGTTGCCGGCGACGACGACGGGCACGGCGTGGGGCCCGCGGCCACCGATCGCGAGGGTGGCCAGGCGCGCGGCGTTGTGGAGCAGGACGTCCTCGTTGCCGCCGTCGGTGCCCCCGACGAGCAGCACGATGTCGGGACGGGCGGCGCGGATGCCGCTCGCCTCCCTCGCGGTGAGCCGGCCCGCCGCGACGTGGACGACCTTCGCCCCGGCCGAGAGGCCGACCCGGTGCCCGGCCTGGGCGGTGACGGTGCGCTCGTAGCCGACGACCGCGAGGCGCAGCCCGCCCCCGGCGCTGGAGCAGGCGTGCACCGTCACGTCCTCGGGCGCGCCGAGGCTCTCGCGGAGCGCGCGGTAGCCGTGGAGGACGTCTCCCGCCCCACCCGTGCCGGTCGTCGGGGTGGCGCCGGTCGCCTGCACCTGTCCGTCGTCGGAGCAGAGCACGCCCTTGGTGAAGGTCGAGCCGAAGTCGACGGCGAGGATGGTCATGGCGTCATGGCGTCAGGCGGGTCGGGCGGTCAGCCGTGCGTGTCGAGGGCTTCCCGGAGGTCCTCGATGAGGTCGTCGACGTCCTCGATGCCGACGGAGAGGCGGATGAGGTCGGCCGGGACCTCGAGCTCGGTCCCGGCGACGCTCGCGTGCGTCATCCGAGCGGGGTGCTCGATGAGCGACTCGACGCCGCCGAGGCTCTCCCCCAGCGTCCACAGCCGGACCGCGGCGCACGTCTTCACGGCGGCGTCCTCGCCCTTGCGCATCCGGAAGCTCACCATGCCGCCGAAGCGCTTCATCTGGCGGGCCGCGACCTCGTGGTTGGCATGCGACTCGAGCCCGGGGTAGAGGACCTGGGTGACCCCGGCGTGTCCCTGGAGGAACTCGACGACCCGCTCGGCGTTGTCGCAGTGGCGGTCCATCCGGACCGAGAGGGTCTTGAGGCCGCGCAGCGTGAGCCATGAGTCGAACGGGCCGGCGATGCCGCCGATGCTGTTCTGGTGGAAGGCGATCCGGTCCTCGGCGTCCTCCATGCCCGCAACCCGGATGTCCTTGGCGGTGACGACCGCGCCGCCGACGACGTCGCTGTGCCCGCCGGAGTACTTCGTCGTGGAGTGGGTGACGATGTCGGCGCCGAGGGCGATCGGGTTCTGCAGGTAGGCGGTGGCGAAGGTGTTGTCGACGACCAAGAGCGCGCCGGCCTCGTGGGCGACCTCGGCGATCGCCTCGATGTCGGCGATGCCGAGCAGCGGGTTGGTGGGCGTCTCGACCCAGACCATCTTCGTCCGGCCGGGGACGATTGCAGCCCGGACCGCGTCGACGTCGCCGATGCGCGCGATCGAGTGGTCGATCCCCTGGGGCCCCGCGACCTTGTTGAAGTAGCGGTAGGTGCCGCCGTAGGCGTCACTCGGCACGACGACGTGGTCGCCGGGAACGAGCAGGGCTCGGACGACGGTGTCCTGGCCGGCGAGACCGGAGGCGAAGGCGAAGCCGCGGCTGCCCCCCTCGAGGGCGGCGATGCACTCCTCGAGCGCCGCGCGGGTCGGGTTGGCCGAGCGGCTGTACTCGTAGCCGCCACGGAAGCCGCCGATGCCGTCCTGCTTGTAGGTGGAGACCTGGTAGATGGGGGGCACCACCGCGCCGGTCAGCTCGTCGGCCTCCTGGCCGGCGTGGATGGCACGTGTGGAGAAGCCGTACTCGTCAGACATGCGCCCGAGCCTAGGCCACGCCCGTCTGGCATCCTCGGTCGGTGACCGCTCCGGCCTTCGACTACTCCAACCTCAGCGACCGCCCGACCGGTCCGGTGCTGCGGACCCTGTCGGCCCTGCTGCCCGGGGTCCGACGGGTCCAGGACCAGGTCGCGCCGTGGGCGCGCGCCTGGGAGGAGCACAACCGGCGCGTGCTCGCGCAGGACGGACCGCTCTGGGTCGCCCTCGGGGACTCGATGACCCAGGGCATCGGCGCGTCCGCCCCCGAGCGCGGTTGGGCCGGTCAGCTGAGCGAACGGCTGGCCGACGCCGGGTGGCAGCACCGGCTCGTCAACCTCTCGGTGTCCGGTGCCCGGGTCGAGGACGTGCTGGACCGGCAGCTCCCGGCCCTCCACGCTGCCCTCGCCGCCTCGGGCACCGCCGCCGCGTCGCTCGTCACGGTGGTCGTCGGGAGCAACGACATCGTCGCGGCCCGGCACCGGGACGGGCTGGTCGACCGGTTCACCCGGATGCTCGACCTCCTCCCGTCGTCCTCGGTCGTCGCGAACCTGCCCAACCCTCGACGGGAGGCGCGTGCCGTCGACGACCTGCTGCGGGAGCGCGCAGCGCAGGGACGGCTCGTCCTCGCGGACATGCGCGAGGAGGGACCACGGTCGTGGCGCGGGCGGCTCGCGGCCGACCTGTTCCACCCCAACGACCTCGGCTATGCCGACATGGCGGCCGTCGTCGAGAAGGCCCTCGGCCGGGCCGGCCTGCCGCGCTGAGAGCCGAGGCTCACAGGTCCTTGGACCACTCCCGGGTCCAGCCGGTGACGGTGAAACCGAGCCGGTCGTTGACGGCGAGCATCGGGCCGTTGGTCTCGGCGTTCCACGTGCGCACCGACGTCATCCGGCGGGCGAGCAGGGCGCGGTCCTCGAGCCACTCCTCCGGCAGCCGGTCCACGGAGGTCTCCAGGAGGTATGCCGTCGGGTCGAGGTCGGGAGCCAACCGGTCGAGCCGCTCCTCCCGCACCGGCAGCACCAGGTCCTGGCGCAGGTCGAGAAGCGTCTGTCGGTATCCATGCGCCTGCGCGAACAACGTTGCAGCGTCACCGGACTCGACTGGATGCGCCGGAGTGCTCGTGGATCCGCGCGCAGCCGTCCCCACGCAGCGACCACTCACAGTGCGACAGGAGCGCAGAGCCGAGTCCGCGACGTTGGTCGCTCGGGTGGACGGACAGCCACAGTCCGGCGGTGCCGAGGTTGTCCCGGGTGCTGCGGATCGTCTGCGCGGCCCCGATGAGGCCGTCGGCGCCCCTGCGGCCGTCGACCCAGAGGCCGAACGTCCGGCGGACCTCCTGGCCCCGGGCGGCGGCGTGGACCACCTCGGCCACGGTCGTCCGCTCCGCGCCGACGCCCCATACCGCGCGGTTGGCGGCGAGGTGGACCTCGAGCCAGGCCTCGCTCAGCGGGTCGCCGACGGCGAGGGCGATCTCCTCGATCCGCCACCTCACCGCGGCGCCTCGGTCGTCGTCTTCTGCCACTCGCGGCTGGTGCCGTCGACGGCATACCCGAGGTCGCGGTTGACCGCGAGCATGGGCGTGTTGGACGCGGCGTTCCAGGTGCGGATGCTGGTGACCTCCGGCAGTGCGTCCATGAGGCGCACGGCGTTGGCCGCCTTGAGCCGCCGCCCGAGGCCGTGACCGCGGTGCTCCCGGAGCACGAGCGTGTCCTGCTGGTAGCCGAGGTCCGGCGTGGCGACAGACACCGTGACCGTCGTGAAGCCGACGAGACGCCCGGTGGGCCGGTGCCGCGCCACGGACTCGACGACCCGGCGGCCGGCGGCCCGGTCGCGCGCCTGGTTGACGCGGAGTCGCTCGGCGTCCCACGCCTCCTCCTCCACGTCGAGGTCGTCGGCGGGGGCGTCGGTGCTCATCCGCTGCTGGAGATCAGCACGGTCGTCGAGCCACGCCTCGGGCATCTCGTCGACGAAGCCCTCGACGGCATACTCCTCGGCGCCGTCGGCGCTCAGGAGGTGGGCGAGCAGCTGCCGGTCGACGGGGAGCCGCTGCTCGCTGCGCAGCACGGTCTGGGCAACGGCGAAGCCGTGGCTGGTTGCGAAGCCCGCGGCGAGGTCTCGTCCGCCGGCAGCCCACTCGGTCTCGGCAGTGAGGACGCTGCGCCGCTTCACCAGCGGCGATGCGCTCGCCCTCGGCGAGCAGAGCCGACCCGATGCCCCGGCCCCGCTCCCCGGGGAGCACAGAGAGCCAGATGCATCGCCTGCCGGAGGTTGTCGTGGACGGGGAGCATCACCTCGAGTGCTCCGACGAGCCGCTCCCCGCGCCACGCAGCGACGTCGATGCGCCGCCTGTCCCCGCTGCGGTGGAACTGCTGGATCTCCGCGAGGGTCCACGCGCTGCCCCGGTCGCCGAACACCTCGCGCTGGACGGCCGCGTGCACGTCCATCCAGGTCGTGCCCGCCTCGTGCTGGGCGGGGTCGAGCAGGTCGATGGGTCGGATCGTGAAGGAGGGCTCCGTCATGGCGGTCAGTCTGTCGGCCCGGCGGCGGTGGGAGCGAGCGATTTGTCGCGCTCGTGGCGCGTGACGGCATACCCGGGCGGTCGCCGACGTTAGGGACAGGTAAGACCGTGCGGGAGCACGCAGAGACCAAGGATGTGAGACTGAAGCATGTTCGGATTCGGTAGGAAGAGCCAGATGCCCAGCCGCGACGAGGCGCTCTCGGGACGCCCCGATCGTCCGTATGCCGTGAGCCCCACCCACGTCGTCCTCGGCACCCCGCTCGAGGGGCCGTGGCCGGACGGATCCGAGGTGCTCTACGTCGCGATGGGCTGCTTCTGGGGAGTCGAGCGGATCTTCTGGCGCCAGGACGGCGTGGTCTCGACGGCGGCCGGCTACATGGGTGGGTACACCCCGAACCCGACCTACGAGGAGACGTGCACCGGGCTCACCGGGCACGCCGAGACGGTGCGTGTCGTCTACGACCCCGCCCGGACCTCACCGGAGCTGCTGCTCAAGGCCTTCTGGGAGAACCACGACCCGACGACGGCGAACCGTCAGGGCAACGACGTCGGCACGGCCTACCGCTCGGCGATCTACTGGACGACCGACGGGCAGCGGCTCGCGGCGGAGGCCACCCGCGAGGCCTTCCAGAAGGTGCTCGAGGACAACGGCCACGGCGAGATCAGCACCGAGATCCGCTCGGCGCAAGACGCCGGCCCGTTCTACCTCGCCGAGGACTACCACCAGGGCTACCTGCACAAGAACCCCGGCGGCTACTGCAACCACGGGCCGAACGGGATGACCTGCCCGGTCGGGATCGTCCGCCAGGACCAGCTCCCCGCCCAGCAGGACATCGCCCCGCCCGCCTGACCGTTGCTGGTTGCGACGCGGGTCTGCGACTCCTGGCGACTCGCGTCTCTGCCAGGTCCTCAAGCAGGCACGGCCCTGCGGGTCGGCAAGCACCCAGACCGCGGGCGCCGAGGTGTCGTCGACCAACTCACCTCCGGCCTTGATCTCGGCGGCGATGCGGTGCTCGACCACTTCGTGCGGGAGGCGCAGGTCGAGGTGCCAGCGCTGCTGCGGGACGGAGTGTGCCTCGGCGGGTTGGACCCAAATGGTCGCCCGACGCCCGGTGGCGTCGCGGAGCTGGACTTCCCCTCCGGGCCTCGACCGTGTCGTGGTCGAGCAGGGCCGCCAAGAACGGCCTGGTCTCCGCCTCGTCGGCAGAGTCGAGCCTGAGTTCGAGCTCGCAGGTGCGCTCCGGGCGCGGTCTGGCCACGGCGTCCAGAGTCAGTTCCACGTCGCGCGATGTCACCACTCGACGTCGTGACTGATCACCCGGACGTCGAGCCTGCCGTAGGCCAGGTCGAGGTCGGGATGGTGGTCCATCTCCTCGGCGGCCAGCATGGTCGACGTCCGAGCAATGGCGGCCGGAGTCGTGCGTAGGGGCCTGGACCGGCGCAGGACGACACCGACCTCATTGAGTCGACCCTAGAAGGGTGGCGGCTCCCACGTCTCGCTGGTCCTCGGGTGCCGTGGCGGGGAGCCGCTCGGCGTGTCCGCTGCTGCGGGGCTGCGCGGTTGAGGGTCGCGGAGGTGTTCGAACCAGTCCTTGGGGTGGGTCGTGTAGGTCCGGCCGGCGGCGGTGCGCCACCGGACCAGGCCACCATCGGGGCTGTCGGGGTCGCGCTCGGCGTCCCACACCCCGGCGGTCTTGAGCCGGTGGTGGCGCCGGTGGGTGGCGGACAGGTTGCCGGTGGTGGTGGCGGCGTCGGGGTCGTCGTGGTCGAAGGCCTCGACGTGGTCCAGGTCGCACCGGCCCGCGAGGACCGTGCACCCCGGTGCCCGGCACACCCCGTCGACGGCGCGGACGTGGGCGATCATCTCGGCGGTCGGGCGGTACCCCTTCCGGTACAGGGCCAGCGCTTTGCCGGTGTCGAGGTCGGCGAGCAGGGCGTGCCAGACCGACCCGGGCGCGGTCATCACCGCACGGGCCTGTGACGCGCTGAGGTAGCCATGGCCGGGCAGCTCGGCCGGGTCCTCACCGATCCCGAGGGCGGTGGCGGCGGGCACGACGAGCCACACGGCCGCGGCGACACCGAGCCCGGCCGGGTCCAGCAGCAGGTCCGCGCGGATCTCGTCCAGGCTCCGCAGATCACCGGCGGCCTTCACCGCCCGGGCCCGCGTGTCGGCGGTCTCGAGGGCGGCGACGACCTTGTGCGCGGCGTCGATCACGGTGAGGGTCGCGAACCCGTCGTCGCCCACGGTCGCGAACGCCCCGACCCGGGACCGGGCCTGCCGGCGCCGGGCGGCCTCGTCGACCTCACCCGCGGGCACCGACACCAGCCCGCGGCGCAGTCGCTGGGAGAACACCGACGGCGACAGTCCGGCCCCGTCCCGGGTCGGGGCCAGGACCCGCCTGGCCACACTGTCGGCGGCCTCGTCGCTCAGGGAGGTGGTCTCCGCCACGAGCCGGGTCGCCCGGGCCAGGGTCGTCCGGCCCGCCGCGAGCTCTCCCCGCAGGAACCCCGACCGGGCCGCGGGTGCGGTCGCGAGCTCCACCCGGCGGCCGACGTCCGGGACCGACAGGCCCGTCGCGGTCGCCACCTCGGACACCACGACCTCCCGCGCCGACAGGGGCGTGCGGTCCACCCAGGACTGCGCGTGCCGCGCGCCCAGCTCCGCCGACGCGGTCGCGTCCATCCGCGCCAGCGCCTCCAGACCGATCGCGTCCAGGGCCGCCTTGGCCCGCTCCACCGCCTCGAGAACCCTCAGGTCCGCATCCAGCGCCGCCGCGAACGCGTCCTCGCCCGAGTCCGCGCCCAGCGCGGGACGGTGGGTCGCCCCGCTCAGCTCCGCGGCCACCTCGAGGAGAGGCAGCCCCAACGGTGCGCGGCGAGCGGCATACGCCTCCGCCAGGACGAACTCCCCACGAGCCCTGACCAGGTCCGCCGCGAGCCGACGCTCGAGCACGGAATCGCCTGCCACGTAAGGCAATCCGACCACCCCCCTCTCCATCAATTGTAGAACAGGAGTTCGACGAGGGCAAGGGCTCAAAGGGAAGACAGTGGACGCCGCGGGGACGAAAGAGGCCACCGGAGGACGACCGCAGCGACGCGACATACCGACCCCACGGCCGACGGCCGCGTGGGAGGATCGGCGCCATGGCCAAGGAGTTCCGAGTCAGCAGGTCCACCGAGATCGCCGCACCGCCCGAGCGGGTGCACGCCCTCGTCGACGACTTCCACGAATGGCAGAAGTGGTCGCCGTGGGAGGGCCTCGACGCCAATCTCGAGCGCGAGTACTCCGGTCCGCGCTCCGGGGTCGGCGCGACCTACGCCTGGAGCGGCAACAGCAAGGCCGGACGCGGCCGGATGGAGCTCGTCCAGTCGGATCCGCACCACGTCACCGTCGACCTGGAGTTCTCCGCCCCGATGAAGGCGCGCAACCGGGTCGACCTCACCCTCACCCCGCTCGGTGAGGGACGCACCGCGGTCGAGTGGCTGATGACCGGCCCCCAGAACACCGTCATGCGCGTCATGAGCAAGCTCTACTCGATGGAGAAGATGCTGGGTCCAGACTTCGAGCGCGGACTCGCGCAGCTGAAGTCGGTCGCCGAGTCGTCATGAGCCCGTAGGCGATCCGCGCAGCGGCTCGTCATGGCCTCGAGCCCTCAGCGCCAGCCCCGGCGACCCGTCAGAAGATCCCGACCCGCTCGTCCTCGTCGAGCCAGAGGCGGTCGCCAGGCTGGACCCCGAAGGCCTCGTGGAACTCGCTGACGTTGCGGACCGCGTTGCCGCGCAGGTCCTGCGGCGAGTGTGGGTCGACGGCGAGCAGGCGAATCGCCTCGGCCTCCCGGGCCTTGCCCTTCCACACCTGGGCCCACCCGATGAAGAAGCGCTGCGGCCCGGTGAACCCGTCGATCTCGGCCATGCCGGACTCCTCGGTCGCGATCCGGTAGGCCGCGTAGCCGATCTGCAGACCACCGAGGTCACCGATGTTCTCCCCGACGGTGAGGCTCCCGTTGACGGTGTGCGATGCGTCGAGGCCGGCCGGCGAGTAGCCGTCGAACTGCTCGATGAGCCGCTGCGCCAGGGCGTCGAACCGGGTGCGATCGCCCTCGGTCCACCACTCGCGGAGCGCCCCCGAGCCGTCGTAGCGCGACCCCTGGTCGTCGAAGCCGTGGCCGAGCTCGTGGCCGATGACCGCGCCGATCCCGCCGTAGTTCACGGCGTCGTCGGCCTCGAGGTCGAAGAAGGGCGGCTGGAGGATCGCGGCCGGGAAGACGATCTCGTTCATCGACGGCATGTAGTAGGCGTTGACCGTCTGGGGCAGCATGAACCACTCCGTCCGGTCGATCGGGCCGCCGATCTTGGCGAGGTTGCGAGCGGTGTCGAACGCCTCCGCCCGGGTCACGTTGCCGACGAGGTCGGCAGGGTCGATCTCGATCGAGGAGTAGTCGCGCCACACGTCGGGGTATCCGATCTTGGGCGTGAAGCGATCGAGCTTGTCGATCGCCTCGGCGCGGGTCTGCTCGCTCATCCACTCCAGCGACGAGAACGACCGGCGGAAGGCCTCGACGAGGTTGGCGACGAGCTCCTGCATCCGCTGCTTCGCCGCCGGCGGGAACCACTTCTCGGCGTAGAGCCGGCCGACGGCCTCACCGACCCCGCTCTCGACGACGCCCACGCCCCGCTTCCAGCGTTCCTGAAGGTCGGGCTGACCGGAGAGGGTGCGCCCGTAGAAGTCGAAGTCGGCCTCGACGACGGTCGTCGGCAGCAGGGGGGCATGGGTGTTGACGACGTCCCAGACGAGCCACGTGCGCCAGTCGTCGAGGTCGACGGCGGCGAGCGCCTCGCTCAACCCGGAGAGGAAGCTCGGCTCACGCACCACGACCCGGCCGAAGGCGCCGTCCGGCGCGTCGAGACCCGCGATCCAGGCGCTCCAGTCGTACTCCGGTGCAAGGGAGCCCAGCTCCTCGAGGGTGTGGGCGTTGTAGGTCTTGACCGCGTCCCGGGTGGCGACGGCGTCCCAGTGCGCTGCCGCGACGCGCGTCTCGAGCGCCATGATCCGACCCGCCTTGTCCGCGGCGTCGGGGATCCCGACGAGGTCGAGCATCCGCTCGACGTGCGCGACGTAGGCCGCCCGCACCGCCGCGTGCTTCTCCTCGCGGTAGAAGGCCTCGTCAGGCAGCCCGAGACCACCCTGCTCGAGGTAGACGACGTAGTCCTCCGGCGACCGCTCGTCCGGCGCGACGTAGAAGCGGACGAGGCCCGAGACCCCGATGCGGCCGAGTCGACCGAGGACGGTCGCGAGGGTCGTGGAGGACTCGATCGCCGAGACGTCGGCGAGCATCGACTGGAGCGGTGAGAGGCCCAGCTCCTCGATCCGCTCGGTGTCCATGAAGCTCGCGTAGAGGTCGCCGACCTGGCGTCGGGGGGAGCCCGGGGCGCCACCGTCGCCGGCCGCGGCCTCCTCGATGAGCGCGTGCACGCGGGCCGTCGACTGCTCGCGCAGGATGTCGAACGTGCCGAAGCGGGCCCGGTCGCCGGGGATCTCCGTCGTGTCGAGCCAGGTTCCGTTGACGAAGCGGAAGAGGTCGTCCTGCGGTCGGGTGGAGCGGTCGAGCAGGTCGAGCTCGATACCGGACTTGGGGGCCACTGCGTCTCCTCGGGTCGTCGCGCCGGAGGTCTCCCGGTCACCGCCCGAGCCTAGCCAGCGCGCCCGACGTATGCCGCTGACGGGGTCAGCGGACCCGGTTGCGCCGGCGGTTGGTGAGCACTCCGGCGACGCCGACGAGCACGAGCACCGCACCGAACGCGGCGAAGACGACCGGTCCGAACGTCGTCGGGTCGAGCACGGTGTCGGTGAGGGTCGTGACGAGCACGTAGGCCGCGACGAGCAGGCAGAGGAAGCCGAGCAGGATGCTGCTCGCCCGCGGCCCGCGGTTGACGGTGATGACGGTGCTCGTCGGCAGGGAGCCGGGCGGCCCCCACTCGGGACGGGCCGCGGACGGAGCCGGCGCCCACCCCTGCTGGTGCGCCGGGCGACCGCCCGCCGGCTCGTCGGCTCGGACCGCGTCGTCGGGCACCGGGACGACCGGAGCCACCCGGAAGGCCGGCGCCGTCGGGTCGACGGACTGGTCGATCTGCAGCGTCGAGGCCGGGTCGCGCCGGGTCGGGTCGGTGCTCTGGCTCCCGTCGTCGGGTCGGGTCGGGTCGCTGTGCAGGTCGCTGCGGGTCGGGTCGGTGCCGAGGGGACGGGTCGCGTCCGGGCGGTCGCCGTCGACGTGCCTGTTGGTCGTGTCATCCATGTCGGTCGTCTCCGTGTCTGGATTCGTCTGCGCCCGGGCTGGGGTGCTCGGGGTGCCCCGGGTCTCGGGGGTCCCGGTGGTGTCGGTGGCGCCGGGGGTGCTCCTCGTCAGTGTGCGCTCTTTCGCGGGCCCCGGCTCCCCGCTGCGCTGCGTCTCACTCCGTTGCCCGGTCATGAGGGGCCGGCCGTCCGGACGTTGATCTGCCCGAGGCCGACCTCCGCGTCGACGAGCAGCTCGGTCGGGCCGGCGCCGTAGGCGAAGGTCTCCGTCCATCCGCCGCCGGCGAGCTGGTAGTCCGGCCCGCGGTCGCTGCCGGTCGCGATGACCTCACCCCCGCGGCCGGAGGTCGTGACGACGACCCGGACGCCCTCGGGGACGACGACGTCGAGCTGGCCGACTCCGAGCGCGGCGGTCACCCGCTCCACGCCCGCCGGCGAGACGTCAGCCTTGGAGAGGTCGACGACGAGGTTGCCGATCCCGAGCTGGTAGGTGTCGTGTCCCGTCAGGGTCGTCACGGTCTCGGTGCGGTCGCCCGTCCGGAACGGCTGGGTGAGCCCCGCCGGGGCCGCCGAGGTGACGAGAGCGGCGAGGACTCCGACGACGGCAAGGGGGGCGAGGCCACCGGCCCGGCGCCCGGCGAGTCCGGCGAGGAGCAGACCGAGCCCGAGCACCGCGAGTCCGGAGGCGATCCCGACCGGGAGCGGGTTGCCCGGCACGGTGCCGACCCGGGCCAGCTGGTAGCCCAGGGCGCCGACGAGGAGCGCCGCGCCGACGACGAGCAGGGCCGCCGCGAAGCCGATGACCGGCGTCCGCTCACGGAGCGGGCTCGGCGACCAGGTGGCGGCCGGTCGGCCGGCGTTGGCCGCGGCGTTGCCCGTCGAGAGGCCCGGACCCGGAGCCGCCGTCGGGGACGCCGAGGGCGCCGCAGCGGACGCGGTCGGCTGCTCGGATGCGGGCGCACCGGCCCATGGAGCCGACCGCCGAAGCTCCTGGCCGGTCCCGGTGCGGGTGAGGAACCACCACGCGACGAGGCCGATGACGACGAAGCCGCCGATGCGGAAGCCCTGCGAGTCCCCGTCCCACGGCCCCCCGAAGAGCACGAGCGCGGTGATGACGAGCAGGAAGATCGACTTCCCGTCACCGTGCCGGAGCGCCTGCTCGAGGCGGATCGTGCCCTGCTCGTCGGGCAGCAGCAGCACGAGGGCGAGGTAGAGGCCGAGCCCGACGCCGAAGAAGAGGCCGAAGAGGATGAAGCCGGCCCGCACGACGAGCGGATCGACACCGAGCCATCGGGCAATCCCTCCCGCGACACCGGCGAACCATCGGCCCTGGGAGACCCTGGCGACGCCGGGGCGGCGGAGGGCGGCATACAGCCCGTCGAGTCCGCGGCCCGGGGGCGGGGTCTGCTCTGTCGTTTCCATGGCCCCAGACTCCCGCCTCGACACCCCCGCCAGCCATGAGGGCCGACCCTGACCCGACCCTGAGTCGACCCCCAAACCGTCCCCGAGGGGTGCCGCGGGCCGCGCGGGTGGGCGAGGATGGGCAGGTGCAGACGGCTTCCGGACCTCCCGAGACCGCGCCACGGTCGTCGTGGCGCGAGACGCAGCGGCCTCCCCTCGTCCGCCCGCGTGGACGTCGGGTGCTCGCCGGGGTCGCCGTCGGCGTCGCCGAGCACCTCGGGGTCGCGCCGCGGTTCGTCCGGATCCTCTTCCTGCTCACGACGATCCCGTTCGGGGCCGGGGCCGCCGTCTACGTCTTCCTCTGGGCGACGATGCGCGACGGCGGTCGGCTGAGCGCCGCGCCCGCCGCGCCCGCCGCGCCCGCCGCGCCCGCCGCGACGACGTCGAGGACGAGCCGGACGCCCACCGACCTCTCGCAGCTGCGGTCCTGGCTGCGCAGCGGCAACGAGCCGGTCGTCCTCACCCTCCTCGGGGTGGTGGCCCTCGTCGTCGCGGCCGGGCTGTGGCTCGGCAGCGTCGGCGTCGCGATCCACGCCCAGGTGGTCCTCCCCCTCGTGGCCATCGTCATCGGCACGATCTTCTTCTGGTCCCAGCTCGACGAGGCGGACACCCCGGGGCGACGACGCCCGGTCCGATGGGTCTGGCTCGTCGTCGGCCTCGGCCTGACCACCTTCGGCCTCGTGGCCCTGCTCGTCCGGGGAGCCAACCTCGCCGAGCTGTGGCAGGTGGCCGGCGCCGTCATCGCCGCCCTCGTCGGGGTCGCCGTGCTCGCGGCTCCCTGGATCCTGCGGCTGTGGAGCAACCTGCGAGAGGAGCAGGCGGCCCGGATCCGGGCGACCGAACGCGCCGACATCGCCGCACACCTGCACGACTCGGTCCTGCAGACGCTCACGCTCATCCAACGACAGGCGGGCGACGCGGCCGGTGTCGCCCGGCTCGCGCGCGCGCAGGAACGTCAGCTGCGCAGCTACCTCTACGACGAGGATGCCCACTCCGGGTCACTCGGCGCCGCCCTCACCGCCGCCCTCGGTGAGGTCGAGGACCTCCATGGCGTCCCGGTCGAGCTCGTCGTCACCGGTGACCGGACCCTGGACGACGACCTCGACGCCCTCGTCAAGGCGGTCCGCGAGGCCGCCTGGAATGCCGTCCGGCACGCGAGCCCGCCGATCAGCGTCTACGTCGAGGTCGGCCCCAAGGCCGTCGAGGCGTTCGTCCGCGACCACGGCACCGGCTTCGACCTCGACGACGTGCCCGCCGACCGGGCCGGGGTGCGCGAGTCGATCGTCGGCCGGATGGAGCGGCACGGTGGCACCGCCCGGATCCGCCGCCGGGCCGACGGCACCGAGGTCGAGCTGTGCCTGCCCGTCCGGGCATCCGCCTCACCCAGTCAGACCGGTCAGACCGGTCAGACCCCGCCGACCAGCACAGCCGCACCCACACCCACCACCGCACCCACCACCGCACCCACCACCGCACCCACCCAGGAGCAGCAACCGTGACCGCCGCCCCACCCCGCACCATCTCCGTCGTCCTCGTCGACGACCACCACATGTTCCGCACCGGGGTGCGCGCCGAGCTCGCCGCCCTCGCGAGCACGGCGGCATACACGCTGTCGATCGTCGGTGAGGCCGGCGCCGTCGAGTCGGCCGCCGCGGTCATCGCCGAGCAGCGCCCTGACGTCGTGCTGCTCGACGTCCACCTGCCCGGCGGCGACGGTCGCGGCGGCGCCGACGTGATCCGGGCCTGCACGACGGTGACGACCGAGGCGGGGGCGCCCGTGCGCTTCCTCGCGCTCTCGGTCAGCGACGCGGCCGAGGACGTCATCGCGGTGATCCGGGCGGGCGCCCGCGGCTACGTGACGAAGACGATCAACGCCACCGAGCTGCTCGGGGCGATCGGCCGGGTCGCCGACGGCGACGCCGTCTTCAGCCCCCGGCTCGCCGGCTTCGTGCTCGACGCCTTCGGGGCGACCGCGGGCGAGGTGGCCGAGATCGACGAGGAGCTCGACCGGCTCTCGGCCCGCGAGCGCGAGGTGATGCGGCTGATCGCCCGCGGCTACCAGTACAAGGAGGTCGCCAAGGAGCTGTTCATCTCCGTCAAGACCGTCGAGACCCACGTCTCGTCGGTGCTGCGCAAGCTGCAGCTGAGCTCGCGGCACGAGCTGACCGCCTGGGCCATGGGCCGCCGGCTGCTCTGAGGTCGACCGGCGGTCAGTCGGGGCGGGTGACGAAGCGACGCAGCGCGGCCACGATGATCTCGGGGGCGTCGCTGTGCACCCAGTGCCCGGCCCCCTTGATCGTGAACAGCCGGGTGCGCGGGAAGTGGCTTCGCATCCGGTCGCCGTCCTCGGGACGGACATAGGGCGAGTCGCCACCCGCGACCCAGAGGACCGGTCCGGGATAGGGCTCGAGGTCGTCGAGGTCGTCCGGCCACCCGGCGATCCTCGACCTCGTCCCCCGGGCCGCATCGGCGGCGATGAGATCGAGGTTGACCTGCCAGCGCCAGTCCGGTCCCTCGCGCCGGAGGTTCTGCAACAGGAAGCCCTTGACCCCGGGGTCGGACTCCTCGAAGCGTGACTCGGCGTCTCCTCGGCCGGTCAGCTCCGTGAGCTTCAGCCGCTGCATCTGCGCGATGTAACCCGCGAAGCGCTCGAGCGAGCCGTAGCCTCGCGGGGCGATGTCGACGACGACGAGCCGCTCGACGAGGTCGGGGTGCCGCAGGGCGAGGACCATGGCCACCTTGCCGCCGAGCGAGTGACCGACGACGGTCCACGCGTCGTCACCGCCGTGCCCGCGCAGCGTCGACGCGACGGCATCGGCGTAGCCGTCGAGGGAGAACTCCGCCGACCACGGCGAGCGGCCGTGGTCGGGCAGGTCGACGAGCAGGCACCTCGCGTCCGCGCGGTCGGGGCCACTGACCGCCTTCGCGATCTGGGTCCAGTTGCGTCCCTGCCCGAAGAGTCCGTGGAGGAAGGCGATCCGGGGCCCCTCCTCGCCCCAGGAGAGGGTGTTGAGCCCGGCAGCCGGCGCTGTGCTGGTCATGGGAACGAGCCTACGGTGAGCCCGACCACGGCCCCACCGAGGGAGCCCGAGGCCACCGGCCGACGCCTGCGGCCGGACCCTGCGAGAGTGGTGCGATGCAGCCCGTCCTCGTCGCGACCGCCCACGGCACCGGCTCGGCCGCCGGCCGCCGCGCCGTCGGGGCCCTCGTCGCCGCGGTCGCCCGCCGCCGACCGGACCTCGTCGTGCGGGCCGCCTTCGTCGACGTGCAACCGCCGACCCCGGCCCGTGTGCTCGAGCAGGTCGACGAGCGGCCCAGCCGACTCGTGCCGCTGCTGCTCTCCGCGGGCTACCACGTCTTCGTCGACCTCACCGAGGCGGCGGACACCTCGGCGACCGCGACCCTCGTCGGGGCCCTCGGCCCCGACCCCCGCCTCGCCGGCGTGCTCCACGATCGCCTCGTCGAGGTCGGGCTGCGGGACGACGACGTCGTCATCATGGCGGCCGCCGGGTCGTCGCAGGCCTCGGCCGTCACCGACTGCGAGCAGGTCGCCGCCGAGCTCGCCGCCCTGCTCGGGCGGCCCGTCACGCCCGCCTACCTCTCGGCGGCGCAGCCCCGGCTCGACGCCGCGGTCGCGGCCGCGCGCGACGCGGGGGCTGCCCGCGTCGTCGTCGCGACCTACCTGCTCGCACCCGGGTTCTTCGTCGACCTCGCCTCCCGCTCGGGCGCCGACCTCGTCACAGCTCCCCTGCTGGCGGCCCACGCCGCGCCCCCCGACGTGCTCGTCGACATCGTCCTGGAGCGCTACCTCAGCTGACGATGGCGTGGGCCCCCCACGCCGCCGCGACCCCGAGGACGACCGTCACGGCCACGTTGCGGACGGCGACCCGCCACCGTCCCTCCAGCCGCAGCTCGACCGTGTCGACGGCGAGGGTCGACAGGGTCGACAGCCCGCCGCACAGCCCGCCGATGAGCACGAACGCCCACCCGGGCCCGATCACGGGCCGGATCCCGACGACGCCACCACCGATCGCCGACGCCAGGGTGTTGGAAAGGAGGACCCCGATCGGGAAGACGTGCCGGGCGAGGGAGCGCACGAGGAGGGTCCGCAGCAGCGCACCGAGCGCGCCCGCCACGAGCGCCGCGACCCAGGCCCACGTGGGCAGCTGGGTCACTCGTCCTCCCTCGACGCGACGAGCAGGTGCCCGACCGCGACGCCGAGGGCGGCTGCGGCCACCCCGAGCACGATGCTCACGGACAACCCGAGCCAGACGGCATACCCCGGGGTGCCGTCGACGAACGCGATGCTCAGGGCCGAGAACGACGTGAGCGAGCCGAGGCCACCCGACGCGAGCAGGGCGCGGGTGCGGGGGTGGAGGGGCAGCCGGAGGAGGACCCCGAGGGTGAAGGCACCGACGACGTTGACGACGGTGATCCTCGGGTCCCAGTCCGCCTGACCGCCGCCCTGGGTCAGCAGCAACCGCAGCAGGGTCCCCAGGGCCCCACCGAGCGCGACAGCGAGCGGATGCATCGCGCCAGTGTGTCAGCGGTTCCGCGCGCCGCCGTCACCGGCCGGGCTCCGAAACGCACTCGTGACCGGAGTGTTTCGCGATCGTGTCGCGCCCGCGCGGTGACGGCATACTCGGGTCGTATGCCGCCCATCCCGCTCCGCTCCTACCGGACCGTCGCCTCGGCGGCCACGGCGGAGCTCGAGGTGCGCCGCTCCCGCTTCGTGGCCGACGTCGCCCGGGTCGGCTCCGAGGACGAGGCGCGCGCCGTCATCGAGACCGTCCGCGCCGGGTCGCGCGACGCCGGGCACCATTGCACCGCCTTCGTCCTCGGGCCGGAAGGTGGGACCCGGCGCAGCAACGACGACGGCGAGCCCTCGGGCACGGCCGGGGCGCCGATGCTCGACGTGCTCACCGGCCGCGGGCTCGGGGACGTCGTCGCCGTCGTGTCCCGGTGGTTCGGTGGGACGCTGCTCGGCACCGGCGGGCTGATCCGGGCCTACGGTGACGCGGTGACGGCCGCGCTCGAGGTCGCGGGCACGGTCCGGTGCGAGGCACGGGTCGTCTGGGCCGTCGAGGTTGACCACACCGACGGGCCGCGCGTCGAGAACGCGCTGCGGGGGCTGGCGTCGGCGACCGTCACCGACACGGCGTGGACGGCGAGTGGCCTGCGGCTCGAGGTGGCGGTGGCGCCGCGGGGGGCCGCGGCGCTGGCCACTCTCGTCGCCGAGCTCACCGCCGGCCGGGCCGGGCCCGTCGAGATCGGCCGCACCTGGGTCGACGTGCCGGTGCCCCGGGCGGGAGGATGAGGGGATGAGCTCGCAGCCGGCCCCCGCCCTCACCCCGCTCCACCCCCTGGCCCTCGGGACGACCGATGACGCCAACGCCCTCCTCGGCTCCGACCCCCTCGCGCTGCTGCTCGGGATGCAGCTCGACCAGCAGATCCCGATGGAGAAGGCCTTCACCTCGCCGAGCGTGCTCGCGGAGCGGCTCGGGGTGCCCGCCGGGGGCCGCCTCGACGCGGCGACCATCGCAGGACTGCCGCCCGAGACGCTGCTCGAGCACTTCCGCACCACCCCGGCCCTGCACCGCTTCCCCGGCTCGATGGCGACCCGCACCCAGCAGCTGTGCCAGGCGCTCGTCGAGCACTGGGGCGGCGAGGCGGCGAACGTCTGGGCCGGCGTGTCCGACGGGGCAGAGCTGGTCCGCCGGATCGGGAGCCTGCCCGGGTTCGGCGACCAGAAGGCGCGGATCTTCGCCGCCCTGCTCGCCAAGCAGTTCGGGGTCCGACCGCCGGGGTGGCGGGAAGCGTGCGGCGACTACGGGAGCGACGGGCACCGCTCGATCGCCGACGTCGTCGACGAGCAGAGCCGCCTCGAGGTGCGCGAGTTCAAGAAGGCCGCGAAGGCGCAGGCGCGCGAGAAGGGCTGAGCCCCGGTCAGTCCGCGAGGAAGCCGAGCAGGTCGGCCCGGGTGAGGACCCCCACCGGCTTGCCGTCGTCGACGACGAGGATCGCGTCGGACTCCTGCAGCTCGGCCCGCGCGGAGCTCACCGGCGACCCGGCACCGACGAGCGGCAGGCCGGGCTCGAGGTGCTTCTCGACGGAGTCCGCGAGGTGGGCGCGCCCGGTGATGAGAGCCTCGAGCAGGTGCCGCTCGCTCACCGAGCCGGCGACCTCACCCGACATGACGGGCGGCTCGGCCTTGACGACGGGCATCTGGGAGACGCCGTACTCGCGGAGGATCTCGACAGCGTCGCGGACGGTCTCGTTGGGGTGGGTGTGGACGAGCGCCGGCAGCTGTCCGGACTTGCTGCGCAGGATCTCTCCGACCGTCTGCTCGTCGTGGTCACGCAGGAAGCCGTAGGAGCTCATCCACTCGTCGTTGAAGATCTTGGACATGTAGCCGCGGCCGGAGTCCGGCAGGAGCACGACGACGACGGCGTCCTCGGGCAGGTCCTTCGCGGCGCGGAGCGCGGCGACGACGGCCATCCCACAGGACCCCCCGACGAGCAGGCCCTCCTCACGGGCCAGCCGGCGGGTCATCTCGAAGGAGTCTGCATCACTGACGGCGATGACGTCGTCGACGACGGACGGGTCGTAGGCGCCGGGCCAGAAGTCCTCGCCCACACCCTCGACGAGGTAGGGACGACCGGAGCCGCCGGAGTAGACGGAGCCCTCGGGGTCGGCCGCGATGATGCGCACGGCCCCGTCACTGACCTCCTTGAGGTAGCGGCCGACGCCGCTGATCGTGCCCCCGGTGCCGGCCCCGGCGACGAAGTGGGTGACCCGCCCGTCGGTGTCGGACCAGATCTCCGGGCCGGTCGAGGCGTAGTGGCTGTTGGGGCCCTCGACGTTGTAGTACTGGTTCGGCTTCCAGGCGCCCTCGATCTCGCTGACGAGGCGGTCGGACACGCTGTAGTAGGAGTCGGGGTGGTCCGGCTCGACGGCGGTCGGGCAGACGACGACCTCGGCGCCGTAGGCCTTGAGCACGTCGCGCTTGTCCTTGCTCACCTTGTCGGGGCAGACGAAGACACAGTGGTAGCCGCGGCGCTGGGCGATGAGCGCCAGGCCGACGCCCGTGTTGCCGCTCGTCGGCTCGACGATCGTCCCGCCGGGCTTCAGCAGCCCGTCCCGCTCGGCGGCGTCGATCATCCGCAGCGCGATCCGGTCCTTCACCGAACCGCCGGGGTTGAAGTACTCCACCTTGGCCAGCACGGTGCACCTCACCCCCGCGTCCGCGACGACGGTCGAGAGCTTGACGAGGGGCGTGTTGCCCACGAGGTCGGCGACGTGCTCGGCATACTTCACCCCGCCATCCTAGGAGGCCCGGCGGACCGCGGGAGTCCCCCGGGGGCCGGGCGGACCGCGGGAGCCACCCGGGGGGCCGGGCGTTACCGTGGGACCTCGGCTCGGTGCGGGAGGGGACAACGATGGGCAGGGCGCGACGCGCACGACGGATCGCGCAGCAGGCCGCCTACGGCGGCGGGGTCGGCGTGGCCGGCCTCGGGGCCCTCGGGCTCGCGGGCTACGGCCTGCTCCGGGTCGAGGCGGTGATGACCCGCCGGATCGTCGGCCAGCACTTCGAGGGCGCCCCCGACGACGCCGGGACCTACGGGTCCGGCCCGGGCGAGCCGATCCGCTTCGTCGTGCTCGGCGACTCGACGGGTGCCGGCATGGGCGCAGACGAGCCGCACGAGACGATCGGCGCGACGATCGCCAACGGTGTGGCCGCCTTCAGCGGCCGGCCGGTGGTGCTCACCAACGTCGCCGTCATCGGGGCGGAGTCACGTCACCTCGACCCCCAGGTGGACCGCGCCCTCGAGGTCGTCCCCGAGCCCGATGTCGCCGTGCTGCTCATCGGCGCCAACGACGTCACCCACCGGATCGAGACCTCCACCGCCGTGCGCCACCTCGAGATGGCGGTCCGCCGTCTGCGTGAGGCGGGGGCCGAGGTCGTCGTGGGGACCTGCCCCGACCTCGGGGCGCTCCAGCCGGTCCCCCAGCCGCTCCGGCTGCTCGCGCGGCGCTGGTCGCGCGACCTCGCGGCCGCCCAGACCGTTGCCGTCGTCGAGGCCGGCGGGCGAGCCGTGTCCATCGGCGACCTGCTCAGCGAGGTCTTCTCCGCCGAGCCCCACATCATGTTCAGCGCCGACCGGTTCCACCCCAGCCCCGCCGGCTACGCGCGCGTCGCGGCGGCCCTGCTGCCCTCGGTGAGCGCCGCGCTCGACCTCTTCGGCGAGCGCAGTGAGCCGCTGGCCCCGAACGAGCTGCGCGGTGAGGGGGTGCGCCCGGTCGCCGTGGCGGCCAAGCGGGCCGTGGTCAGGCCCGGCAGCGAGGTCTCCGCGGTGGAGGTCGGCGGACAGGCGCGCGGTGCGCACGGGCGGTGGGCCGTGCTGCGGCACCGGCTGCGACCGACCGTGGCCGTGCCGTCCTCGGACCCGGTGCCACCGGGCCGGGAGGCTCAGCCGATCGAGAAGACCTGATCGCCGGGGGGCGCCGTGATGCCGAGGTCGACGTTCCAGCGGGAGAAGTCGAGCCGGCCCGGGTGGGCCGACGTGCCGATCCACCGGACGACCTCGGTGGTCTCCTTGGCCACGTAGAGCGCCCCGTCCTTCGGCTCGCCCGACGTCGTGGTGAGCACCCAGCACGGGATCGTGTTGACCGTCTCCTCCCCGACGGTGTCGGACAGGTCCGACGCCGGGAAGGTCGCGATGCTCCGGTCGACGAAGGAGGCGAGGGTCAGGTCGCTCAGCACCGGAACGACGCCAGCCGGCACCTTGATGAACTTGCCTCCGGCGAGCGAGACGATGAACGGCACCTTCTGGCTGCTCCAGAACGTGTCGTCGGCCTTGACGTAGACCGTGCCGTCCACCGAGATGAGGCGCACCGTCCCGGCCTTGGGCGCGGCCTTGCGGACGTCGACGGAAGACCCGTCGCGAGTCCCGAGGAAGGCGACGGTGGCCTGCTCGCCCTGGTCGCGGATCGTCCCGGCGAAGGCGCCCGAGCGCGCGGCCTTCGCCTGGGCCGTCGCCCGCGCGAGCAGCGCGGCGGCGTCGGTCCCGTCGGTGGGGGCAGCTGTCGCCACGCCGACCCCCGGGGACCGACCGTCGGACGCCCCGGTCGGGGCGGGGTCGCCGGAGGAGGTGCAGCCCCCGACGAGCAGGACGGCCGCGAGCAGTCCCGTCGCCCTCCGGCTCACCGGGGCCGACCTCACTGGACCGTGAGGACCTGGTCGGCGGGCGGTGCCGCGATACCGAGGTCCTCGTTCCACTTCGAGAAGTCGAGCTGACCGGGCGCCTTGGAGGATCCGGTGAAGCGGACGAGCTCGAGCCGGTCCTTGGAGACGTAGAGCGCGCCCTCGGACTGGCCGCCGGTCGCGTCGGTGAGCACCCAGCAGTCGACCCCGTCGACGGTCCCCTCGCCGACCTGGTCGGAGATCTTGCCCGCCGACACCGCGGCAAAGGCCTTCTCGAGGAAGGACGTGAGGCTGAGGCCGTCGGTGATGCCCGAGGCGCTCGCGGGGGCCTTGACGAACTTGTCGCCGGCGGCCTGGACCGCCGCGGGCGCCTTCTGCGCCTTCCAGAAGACGGGGTCCGCCTGCATGAAGACCCCCGCCGGGACGGCGATGAGGTGCAGCATGCCGTTGGCGCCGAGGTCGAGCGACACCTCCGACTCCTTGCCGTCACCGGTGCCCTTGAAGTCGATCTTCATCGTCGTGCCACCTTGGTCGATCGACCCGACGAACGCACCCGACGTGGCAGCGAGGGCGTGCGTCCTGGCCTGTTCGAGGATGCCGGCGGCATCCGTGGGCGCCGCCGCCGGGGTCGCGCTCGTCGTGGTGGTCGTGGTGGCCGCGGGCGTCGTCACCGCAGCGGTCGTGCTGGTGGACGGCGTCTGGGACGAGGAACAGGCCGCCGTCCCGAGGCTGAGGGCGAGCACGGCCGCCAGGGAGACCGCCCGGGTCGTCGTCGTCATGAAGGTTCCCTGTCTGTTCGCGCTGTCCGTGTGACGCCGTCACGGCGTCCCGTCGAGAGTACGTCGTGAGCCGCCGGCTGGTGGACCCGGACGCATCTCATGGGGGAGGCGGCTGTCCCCCGCCCGACGAGCGGCATACCATCGGGGTCGAGGTGAGCGCTCGCTTACCTGCCCTCCCGCATCGGAGCGGGAGCGGCGTGCCACCGCCTCAGGAGGACTCCGTGACCGAAGCCGTCATCGTCTCGACCGCCCGATCGCCCTTCGGGCGCGCCTTCAAGGGCTCGCTCAAGGACATGCGCCCCGACGACCTCGCGGCGAGCGTCATCCGCGCCGCGCTCGACAAGGTGCCCGCGCTCGACCCCGCCCTCGTCGAGGACCTCTACCTCGGGTGTGCCGAGCCCTCCGGGCGCCACGGCTCGAACATGGCCCGCGTCGTCGCGACCCTCCTCGGGCTCGACGCGACCCCCGGTGCCACCGTCAACCGGTTCTGCGCGAGCTCGGCCCAGACGACGCGGATGGCCTTCCACGCCATCAAGGCCGGCGAGGGCGACATCTTCGTGTCCGCCGGTGTCGAGTGCGTCTCGCAGTACACCGACTGGGCCGGGGCCGGCGGCGCCGCGACCGAAACCAAGAACCCCCGCTTCGACGAGGCGCAGGCCCGCACGAGGGCGACGGCCGAGAGCAACGCGACGTGGACCGACCCGCGCGAGGACGGACACCTGCCCGACGTCTACATCGCGATGGGCCAGACCGCCGAGAACGTCGCGACCGCCTTCGACATCGGCCGGGACCGGCAGGACGAGTGGGGCGTCACCTCCCAGAACCGCGCCGAGGCCGCCATCGCCCGCGGCTTCTTCGACTGGGAGATCACGCCCGTGACGACCCCGGACGGCACCGTCGTCAGCCGGGACGACGGCCCGCGCCCCGGGGTGACCCTCGAGGCGGTCCAGGGCCTCAAGCCCGTCTTCCGTCCGGACGGGACCGTCACCGCCGGCAACTGCTGCCCCCTCAACGACGGCGCGGCCGCACTCGTCATCATGAGCGACACCAAGGCCGCCCAGCTCGGCCTCGAGCCGCTGGCGCGGGTCGTCTCGACGGCCGCGACGGCCCTCTCCCCCGAGATCATGGGGCTCGGCCCGATCGAGGCGAGCAACCTCGCCCTCAAGCGCGCCGGCATGTCGATCGGCGACATGGACCTCTACGAGATCAACGAGGCCTTCGCCGCCCAGGTGATCGGCTCGGCCGACCGGATCGGGATGGACTACGACAAGCTCAACGTCAACGGTGGGGCAATCGCGATCGGCCACCCGTTCGGCGCGACCGGCGCCCGGATCACGGGCACGATCATCAACGCCCTGCGCGACCGCGACGAGCAGTTCGGTCTCGAGACGATGTGCGTCGGCGGCGGCCAGGGCATGGCCGTGATCTTCGAGCGGCTCAGCTGAACCCACGACGACGGAGCGGGTCCTCAGAGGCTCCGTCGGATGCCGCTCAGCTCGCTCGCGACGACGGCCGCGTCGGTCCGCGGCTCCGTCTCGAACAGGTCGTGCACCACCACGGCGAGCTGGTCCATCACGACCGCCGGGCCGAGGTCGGGGACGGGCCGCACCGCGCGGCCGCGGAGGGCGGCGGTGCGGTCGGCGAGGGTCTGCACGAGAGCCCGCGTGGGCGGCATACGAGAGAGCGCGTGGTCGATCGGTAGCTGGTGCCACCGGTCGACCACGCGCCGCAACTCCGTGGAGACCTCCTGCGGGACAGGGGACCTCACGTGACTCGAGACCTCAGTTGCGCAGGCGCGCGAAGAGCCGGACGAACTCGATGTAGAGCCAGACCACCGAGACGATGAGGCCGTGGGCGAGCAGCCACGAGTACTTCTGCGGCGCGCCGACCCGGACCGCGTGGTCGATCGAGTCGAAGTCGATGGCCAGCGAGTAGGCGGCGAGCGCCGTGCCGAGGATGCTGAGGCCGATGCCGAGCGGGCCGCTGCCGCCGAAACCCCAGCCGTCGATGACGCCGGTGAGGAGCAGGACGAACTGGAGCAGCGAGAAGATCGCGTAGCCGACGACGGCGAAGAAGAAGATCCGGCGGGTCTTGGAGTTGACCTTGACGAATCCGGTGGCGTAGCCGATGTACATCGCGGCGAAGGTGCAGAGCGTGGCGAGGACCGCCATCGTCACGACGCCCTCGTAGGCCTGGATGCTGTTGATGAACTGGCTGAAGGCGCCGACGAAGAGCCCCTGGACGACGGCGTAGAGCACGATGAGCGGGACGGACACCTTCTTCATGAAGGCGATCGCGAAGCCGAGCCCGAGACCGACGATCGCGCCACCGAGCCAGAAGGCGTAGCCGAGCGACGGGTTCCCGTCGGAGACGAACCACGACACCCCGGCTGCGGCGATGAGCACGACGAAGAGGCTGAGGCTCTTCATCACGACGTCGTCGATGGTGACCCGGCCGGTGTCCGAGGGCCCCGCCGGCGTCCTCGAGTACATGTCGTTCAGCTGCTGCGCGGTCATCGACTCCTGCGCGGCCATGCCGCCGGTGACGCCCTGGCTCGCGGCCCGAGGGTTCTGCGGGTTCTGGGACGAGTTGAAGCCGGCGTAGCGCTCCTTCTCGATCTGCTTGTCGAGGCGGTCGAAGACCGGGTTCTTTGATGCCATGACGCTGTGCCTCCCCGACACCTAGGTGTGTCACGCTGCGTGACGACTGGTCACAGACTAAGCGATCGGGTGAGGCCATTTGGTTCCCGTTGCCTGCGCGGAGGCCCCACCGCAACGCAAACGTGACGGCCGGCTCCGGCGCGCGGAGGTGGACGGCATACTGATCCCCTTGCCCCCGTGGCCCAACCGGCAGAGGCAGGCGACTTAAAATCGCCACAGGTGAGGGTTCGAATCCCTCCGGGGGCACTCGGTCAGCGCACCTGCGACAGCGCGATGCCGTCGAGGATGTCGTGCTCCGATGTGACCACCTCGGTGAGTCCGGCTGCGTCGCAGACCCGCTGGACGATGCGTCGCCACACGAGCGCGCCGGCGCCGATGACGTCGACTCGTCCCGGGTGCATGTACGGGAGGGCGGCCCGCTGCTCGCGGCTCATCGCCAGCAGGTCGGACGCCGCCTCGCGCACCTCGTCGACCGGTGACCGGGACAGGTGGATCGCTCCCGGGTCGTATGCCGGGAGGCGGAGTCGGTGCGCCGTGATCGTCGTGACGCTGCCGGCGAGCCCGACGAGCGCTCCGAGACCGTCGAAGGACACGACCTCGTTGGCCCGGTCGACGGCGGCGTCGATGTCGACCAGTGCCGCATCGACCTCGGTCTCGGTGGGCGGGTCGCTGACGAGGTGGCGCTCGGTGAGGCGCACGCACCCGATGTCAACGGACCGGGCGGCCTCGACCGTGTCGGTGCCCCGGACGAACTCCGTCGACCCGCCACCGAGGTCGACGACGAGGTAGGGCCCGACCACCCCGGCCGCGGCCAGGCCACCGGTGGCGCCGGCGAAGGACAGGGCCGCCTCCTCGTCGCCCGAGACGACCTCGGGCGAGACGGGTCGGCCCCAGTGCTCGAGGAAGGCGGCGCGGACCCCCTCGATGAACTCGGCGGCGTTGCTCGCGTCGCGGGAGGCGGAGGTCGCGACGAAACGGACCCGGTCGGCCCCGAGCTCGCGGCACGCCCCGGCATACTCCCGGGCGACGCGCAGCGTGCGGTCCATCGACTCCGGGGCGATCCGCCCGGTGCGGTCCACGCCGTGGCCGAGGCGGACGATCTCCATCCGGCGGACGACATCGGTCAGGGCCCCGGTCGCCGCGTCCACGTCGGCGACGAGCAGGCGGATCGAGTTGGTGCCGCAGTCGATCGCGCCGACCCGGGTCGTGGGCTCACTCATGGGCGGACTCGGCGTCCTGGGCGTCCTGGGCGTCCTGGGCGTCCTCGGCGGCGTGGACGAACGCACACGACGTGGGCGTCCACCAGGGCTCGAGTCGCTCGAGCGTCTCGTCGCCGAGCGGGTTGACCCCCCGTCCCGAGGCCAGCGAGTGGGCCACGAGCACGTGGAGGCACTTCACCCGGGTCGGCATGCCCCCGGCGGACACCCCGTCGATCTCCGGGACGTCACCGAGGTCGGCGCGCTGCTCGAGGTAGCTCTCGTGGGCCGCCACGTAGGCGGCCGCCAGCTGCGCGTCCTCGCCGAGCCGGGCCGTCATCTCCTTCATCAGCCCACCCGTCTCGAGGGTGCTGACGGCGCCGGTCAGGCGCGGACAGGTGGCGTAGTAGGTCGTCGGGAAGGGCGTGCCGTCGGGCAGCCGCGGCTCGGTGCGCAGCACGTCGGGCTCGCCGCAGGCGCAGCGGTGGGCGACGGCGACCACCCCGCGGGGCGGTCGTCCGAGCTGGCGGTGGACGGCGCTGAGGTCAGCCGGGTCGACCGGCGGTCGGGCGTCGCTCACTGGTCCGTCGGGAGGCCGGCGGTGGGACGGTCGGCGATCTGGATGGACTGCCACACCTTCCCGTACCAGGGCGAGGCGTCATCGGCGAGCGGGGCGGCGACGACCGGCGCGGCGGAGCCGGAGGTCTTCGTCGCCTCGGACGGGGGTGCGAGGACCGTGTAGGCACGGTCACCGACGCGGACGAACTTGAGGCGCTCCCTGGCCTGGACCTCGATGTAGGCGGGGTCCTTCCACAAGGCGGCCTGGCGCTCGAGGGCGGCGACGTCGGCCTGCTGGTCGACGACCTTGGCGGCGAGCACGGCCGTGTCGTTGCGCTGCGCGATCAGCGAGCGGAGGGTCGGCACGAGCGTGACGGCCAGCATCACGACGATCGCGGCCAGGATGCCGGCCCGCACCCACGTCGTCGACGGGGACGGCGGGGCGGGGGTCGTCGTGCGCGGGCGGGCCGCGAGAGCCGGCCGCTGGCGGCCGGGCCCCCCGCGGGGGCCGGAGCCGGAGCGTGACGAGCCCGGCCGGGTGCCCGAGGGGCGAGGCCCGACCGACTTGCCGGTCGGCTTGCCCGTCGGCCTGCCACCGGTCCTCGCGACCGGCATGCCCCCAGGCTTGCCGGTCGGCTTCGCCGACCCGGTGGCAGCCGGCCGGCGCACGGCTGACGGACCCGGCCCGCTCGGGCGGGCTGCGCCGGTGCCACTGCCCTGCCCGCGGCTCGAGGAGGCGCGGCCCGGGCGGGGCGGGGTGCGCTCAGCCATGCCGGTCGTCAGTCCCGCGCGCCGTGGGCGGCGGCGTCGAAGCGCGGGAACGCCCCGACTCCGGCGTAGACCGCGGCGTCGTCGAGCTCCTCCTCGATGCGGAGCAGCTGGTTGTACTTCGCCACCCGCTCGGACCGCGCCGGCGCGCCGGTCTTGATCTGTCCGCAGTTCGTGGCGACGGCGAGGTCGGCGATCGTCACGTCCTCCGTCTCACCGGACCGGTGGCTCATCATGCAGCGGTAGCCGTTGGTCTGAGCCAGGGCCACCGCGTCGAGGGTCTCGGTGAGCGTCCCGATCTGGTTGACCTTGACGAGCAGGGCGTTGGCGGTGCCGGTGGTGATCCCCCGGCCGAGCCGCTCGGGGTTGGTGACGAAGAGGTCGTCACCGACGATCTGCACCTTGTCGCCGAGCAGGTCGGTCATGGACTTCCAACCGTCCCAGTCCTCCTCGTCGAGCGGGTCCTCGATCGAGACGAGCGGGTAGGCGGCCACGAGCTCGGCGTAGTAGGACACCATCTCGTCGGCCGACTTCGACCCTCCCTCGAACGCGTAGCTGCCGTTGTCGTGGAACTCCGAGGCCGCGACGTCGAGGGCGAGCGCCACGTCCCGCCCCGGCACGTAGCCGGCGGCCTGGATGGCCTCGATGATGAGGTCGAGCGCGGCGCGGTTGGACTCGAGGTCGGGAGCGAAACCACCCTCGTCACCGAGACCGGTCGCGAGCCCGCGCTCGTGCAGCACCTTCTTGAGGGCGTGGTAGACCTCGGCGCCCCAGCGCACGGCCTCGCGGAAGCTGGGGGCGCCGATCGGCGCGATCATGAACTCCTGGATGTCCACGTTGGAGTCGGCGTGCGACCCGCCGTTGAGGATGTTCATCATCGGCACGGGCAGGACGTGGGCGTTCGGGCCACCGACGTAGCGGAAGAGCGGGAGCCCGGCGGACTCGGCGGCGGCGTGGGCCACCGCGAGCGAGACACCGAGGATCGCGTTGGCACCGAGGCTCTCCTTGTTGGGGGTGCCGTCGAGCGCGAGCATCTCGGCGTCGATGAGGCGCTGCTCGCTCGCGTCGAAGCCGACGAGGCGCGGGGAGATGTCGTCGATCACGGCGTCGACGGCCTGGCCGACGCCCTTGCCGAGGTAGCGGGCCTTGTCGCCGTCGCGCCGCTCGGACGCCTCGAAGGCACCGGTCGAGGCGCCGGAGGGTACGGCCGCCCGGGCGAAGGTGCCGTCGTCGAGGCGGATCTCGACCTCGACGGTGGGGTTGCCCCGCGAGTCCAGGATCTCGCGGGCGCCGATCTCGTCAATGCTGGCCACTGGCTCTCCTGTGTCATTCGGATGGGGGGCTGGGGTGCGGAGCAGGTCCGGGTCGGGCGGCCGTGGCGGGTGCCGCTCGGCCGGTGTCTCGGCTCCGGGACGCCCTCACGCGCGTCGCCGCACGGTGCGTCACCGAGCGTAGCCCGTGCCGGCAGCCGACACGCGGGAGCGACCCGGCTGGTGAACCCCGGAGGCCTCCGAAGGCCTACACACCGTGTGGGAAAGATCAAGATCTTCTCGGAAAACAGGGCGCGACCACGAAAAAAAGGGAAGACTCCGTCTCATCCTTTACCAATCGCATACCAAACCATGTGCAAGTAGGGCATAGTTCGTCAAGGCACCCGGGGGGGTGCGGTGTGGGTTATCCGTTGTCAATCCGCCGGGGGGGTGGAGTTTTCCATGGCTCAATCAGTGCGTGAGACCAGTCCGGGTCTGCTCGATGTGAGGGCACGTCCGAGGATCCATCCGCTGAGCCAGCGGTCGCGGGGGATGCGCGCTGATGCAGGGGGCCATCGCGGGGGGCGATGCCATCGTCATCGTCCTCGCTACTGTCGCTCGCGCTGCTCCTGCGCGACCGCCTGCCGGCATGTTCGTGCCCGAGCAACGACGTCAACCACGTCGTCGCGCCGGTGGCACTGTGGATCGTGGCCGGCTGGATGCTCGTGAACGTCCTGACCGGGACCTACTCCCGCGCCCACCTCGGTGCCGGGACGACCGAGTACACTCGGGTCCTCAGCGCGGCGGGGATGATGGCCGCGCTCCTAGGGATCACCTCGTACCTCACGAAGTTCGACCTCTCCCGGGGCTTCTACGTGCTGCTCTTCGTCATCGGGGTGCCCCTGCTCGTCACGTGGCGCTGGACCTCACGCCGGGGCGTGCACCGGGCACACAAGAACGGACGCCTCACCACGAGGGTCCTCATCGCGGGAACGGCGAGTCACGTCGACGACGTCGCAGCCGTCCTGCGGCGCGAGAGCTGGCTCGGCTACGAGATCGTCGGAGCGGTCCTGCCCTCCTCCAACCCGGTCGCGGCAACCCCGCACGGGACCACCGTCGTGGGCACCACCTCCACCACCGCCGTAGTCGGTGCTGCGCGAGCAGGCCGACCTCATCGTCTTCACCGAGGGCGCCTTCCCCTCGTCGGCTGACTTCCGTCGCATTGCCTGGGACCTCGAGGGCCACCAGGTGCAGATGGCGGTCGTGCCCAGCCTCAGCGACATCTCCTCCGGTCGGATGACGATGCGCCCGATCGGCGGGCTCCCGCTCGTCCACGTCGAGCAGCCGCGTAGCCTGGCCGCCTCGCGCTGGCTGAAGCGCTCCTTCGACGTCGTCGGCGCCTCCGTCCTGCTCGTCATCGGGCTGCCGATCATGCTCGCCGTCGCGATCTCCATCAAGCTCGAGGACCGCGGCCCCGTGGTCTTCCGGCAGACGCGGGTGGGCCGCGACGGCCAGTTCTTCGAGTGCCTCAAGTTCCGCAGCATGGTCGTCGACGCCGAGGCCAAGCTCGCCGGGATCAGCCACCTCAACGCCAACGCCGGGAGCGTGTTGTTCAAGGCGAAGAACGACCCGCGGATCACGCGGGTCGGTGGCATCATCCGACGCCTGTCGCTCGACGAGCTGCCGCAGCTGATCAACGTCGTCAACGGCGAGATGAGCCTCGTCGGCCCGCGCCCGGCCCTGCCCGCCGAGGTCCGCCGCTACGAGACCGACGTCCAGCGCCGCCTCCACGTCCGCCCTGGCCTGACCGGCCTGTGGCAGGTCTCCGGCCGCTCGGACCTCTCCTGGGAGGACACGGTCCGGCTCGACCTCTACTACGTCGACAACTGGTCGATCGTGCAGGACCTGACGATCCTCGGACGCACCCTGCACGCCGTGGTGCGCTCGCGCGGGGCCTACTGACCCGACGATCCGACGGGCTCGGTGGTCGCCTCGCTGGCGGCCACCAGCTCGCGCAGCGTGTCCCGGAGCGCGCCCTCGGCGTCGACCCCGGCAGCACGGGCCCGCCTCACGGTGTCGAGCAGCACGGCCCCGAGGTCACCGCGCGCGACGGCCACGTCGACGAGGTCCTCGCGGCCGGCCCGCTCCAGCCTGCCGACGTACTTCTCGGCGCGGGCGAGTGCCGGGAGCGAGAGCGGCACCCCGTCGAGCGGGTGCCTGCGCTCCTGCTTCTCCCCCGCCTTGATCGTCTCCCAGTTGGCCTCGACCGCGGCCGGGGTGTCAGCCGGGTCGTCGGCGAAGACGTGGGGGTGACGGCGGACCAGCTTGTCGACGAGCCCGGCCGCCACGTCGTCGATGTCGAACGGGCGTCGCGGGTGCTCCTGAGCCACGCGCGCCTGGAAGGCGATCTGCAGCAGCAGGTCCCCGAGCTCCTCCTGCATGTGGGCCGGGTCCCCGGACTCGATGGCCTCGATCGCCTCGTGGCTCTCCTCGAGCAGGTACGGCACGAGCGAGGCATGCGTCTGCTCGGCGTCCCAGGGGCATCCCCCCGGCGACCGCAGCCGGTCCATCACCGCGACGACGTCGAGCAGGCGGCCGCCCGGCACGTCGAACGAGCCGACCAGCAGCTCGACGTCGGGTGGCTCGGGCAGGCTGCTCACCTCGACCGCCACGGCGTCGCTCAGGCCGGGGTCACCGTCCGAGGAACCAACCCAGACCACGACGCTCGTCGCGGCAGCGGCCACGAGGCGACGGGCCAGGCCCGCGGGGTCCGACGGGTCACCGGGCGCCAGCTCGACGCCCGACTCGACGACGGCGTCGGGCTGCGGCTCGCCGGGGACGCCCCAGACGGCATCCGCCTGGGCCAAAGTCGACCAGGCCTCGCGGGTCAGCAGACCCGGTGCGACGCGCGGGGTCGAGACGAGCAGGACGACGCGACCGGTCACGGGCGGCTCGGTGGTCAGCCGGCGCTCCCGGGGGTCCCGGTTGGCGCGGGCGCAGCAGGTGTAGCCGGCTTGATCCAGTTGGGCGTCGTCGGACCGAGTGAGAAGTAGACGGGCCCGGTGTCGGACTGGACGACCCGCCCGAACTTGGGGCTGACCGAGATGTCGGCCGTGCTGAGGGCCTTGCGGTAGGCCGTGACGTCCGCCGGGGTCATCTTGTTGGACTGGATGAGCGCGACGGCCGTGACGAAATCCTTCGTCGTCGGGGTCGGCGCCGAGATCGAGGCGATGGCCGAGGCGTAGGTGTCATCCGGCTGCCAGCTGGCCGGGTTGACCGACTTCTCCAGCAGCGGCGCCGCGATGAGCGCCGTGACGACGACGTTCTCGGGGAAGTCGAGCTTGGCCGCCTGGAGCTGCTCGTAGGTGGTGCGGACGTCCGACTCGCTGATGACGTCACCGTTGACGACCGCGGCCGCCTGCTGACGCGTGTCGAACCCGCACCCGCCGAGCAGCGCGACGGCACTGAGGCCGGCGACGGCGGACACGGCGAGTCGCCTCGCGGACGGGGCTGACCAAGCCTTCACTGAATCTCCTCTGCTGGCGGACGCGACTGCCATCCTACGGGGCACCCGCCCCGCCCCGTGCCGCGGTCACCGCGAGGCCGCGGCGGCGCCCGCTGCGATGTCGTCGAGGAGCACGGCGGTGATGAGCTGGCGGGCCCAGGCGAGCACCTCGACGTCACGCAGCGGCTTGCCGCCGACCCGGGCCGTCATCGGCGCGGGCACGAGGACGGTGCCGAGCGACTCCTTGACGATCGTTCCGGGATAGAGGCGCATCAGCCGCAGCTGCTGGCTCTCGCGCAGGTCCCGGACCGGGCCGAAGCGGACGACCCGACCCTGCAGCCCGATGTCGCCGATCCGGGCCTGACGGGCCACGACGCGCAGCTTGGCGACCTCGAGCAGGTTGCTCACCGGCTCGGGCGGCGCGCCGTAGCGGTCGCGCAGCTCGGCCTCGATCTCGTCGACCGCCTCGTACGTCTCGACCGTCGCGAGCTTCTTGTACGCCTCGAGGCGCAGCCGCTCCCCCGGCACGTAGTCGTGCGGGAGGTGCGCGTCGACGGGCAGCTCGATCTTGATCTCGGCCGGTCCGGTGGCGGCGCCGTCACCGCGGAAGTCGGCGACGGCCTCACCGATGAGCCGGACGTAGAGGTCGAAGCCGACGCCGGCGATGTGGCCGGACTGCTCGCCGCCGAGCAGGTTGCCGGCGCCGCGGATCTCGAGGTCCTTCATCGCCACCTGCATCCCGGAGCCGAGGTCGGTGTGGCTCGCGATGGTCCGGAGACGGTCGTGGGCCGTCTCCGTCATCGGCTTCTCGGGCGGGTAGAGGAAGTAGGCGTAGGCCCGCTCGCGGCCGCGGCCGACGCGGCCCCGCAGCTGGTGCAGCTGCGAGAGGCCGAGGACGTCGGAGCGCTCGACGATGAGGGTGTTGGCGTTGCTGATGTCGAGGCCGGTCTCGACGATCGTCGTGCAGACGAGCACGTCGAACCGCTTCTCCCAGAAGTCCTCGACGACCTGCTCGAGCTTGTGCTCACCCATCTGGCCGTGCGCCGTGGCGATGCGGGCCTCCGGCACCAGCTCGCGAAGACGGGCGGCGGCCTTCTCGATGCTGCTCACCTTGTTGTGGACGAAGAAGACCTGGCCCTCACGCAGCAGCTCGCGGCGCACCGCGGCGGTGATCTGCTTCTCGTCGTAGGCCCCGACGAAGGTGAGGACGGGGTGGCGCTCCTCGGGCGGGGTCGCCAGCGTCGACATCTCGCGGATGCCGGTGACGGCCATCTCGAGCGTGCGCGGGATCGGCGTGGCCGACATCGAGAGCACGTCGACCGCGGTGCGCATCGTCTTGAGCAGCTCCTTGTGCTCGACGCCGAAGCGCTGCTCCTCGTCGATGACGACGAGGCCGAGGTCCTTGAACTGGACCTCCTTGGCGAGCAGCCGGTGGGTGCCGATGACGAGGTCGATCGTGCCGTCCGCGAGACCGGCGAGGACCTCCTTGGCCTCCTTGTCGGACTGGAAGCGCGAGAGCGAGGCGACGACGACGGGGAACTGCGCGTAGCGCTCGGCGAAGGTCTGCTGGTGCTGGCTGACGAGCAGCGTCGTCGGGACGAGCACGGCCACCTGCTTGCCGTCCTGGATCGCCTTGAACGCGGCGCGCACGGCGATCTCGGTCTTGCCGTAGCCGACGTCGCCGCAGATGAGCCGGTCCATCGGGACCTGCTTCTCCATGTCGGCCTTGACCTCGTCGATGCTGACGAGCTGGTCGGGGGTCTCGACGAAGGAGAAGGCGTCCTCGAGCTCGCGCTGCCACGGGGTGTCGGCCCCGAAGGCGTGGCCCCGCGTCGCCTGGCGGGCGCTGTAGAGCCGGATGAGGTCGGCGGCGATCTGCTTGACGTAGCGCTTGGCACGCGACTTCGTCTTGGTCCAGTCCGACCCTCCCATCTTGTTGAGGGTCGGCTCCTCCCCGCCGACGTACTTCGTCACCTGGTCGAGCTGGTCGGTCGGGACGAAGAGCCGGTCTCCCGGCTGGCCCCGCTTGCCGGGTGCGTACTCGATGACGAGGTACTCGCGCGTCGCGCCCTGCACGGTGCGCTGGATCATCTCGACGAACCGCCCGACGCCGTGCTGCTCGTGGACGACGTGGTCGCCGGGGCGCAGCTGGAGGGGGTCGACCTGGTTGCGCCGGCGGGACGGCATCCGCCGCATGTCCTTGGTGGAGGCGACGCCCGGCTGCCCGGTGAGGTCGCTCTCGGTGAGGACCTCGATCCGCTCCCCCTCGTCGACGAAGCCCCCGCCGAGGGAGGCGGTGGTGATCAGGGCCCGCCCGGCCGTCATGGCGTCACCGAGCGCTCCGACCGGGACCTCGTGGTCGCGGAGCACCTCCTCGACGCGCTTGGCCAGACCCGGGCCCTCGGTGACGATCGCGAGGCACCAGCCGTCGCGGACCCGGTCGCGGATGTGGGCGACGGCCCGCTCGGTGTCCCCGCGGAACGCCTCGACGTCGACGGTGCCGAGCGACACCCGGACGTCGACGTCGTCGTCCTCGATGACGAGCTCGGCGTCGGCGGCGAACGGCGTGAGCGTCCACCACGACCGACCGGACTCGACAGCGTGCGCCCGCACGTGGGCGAGGGTCCAGTAGGAGGCGACGCCGAGCAGCGACTCCAGGTCGACCGGCACGCTGTTGCCGGCGGCGGCGTTGGCCCAGCTCGCCTGGAGGAACTCGTCGCTCGTGGCCACGAGGTCGTGCGCCCTGGTGCGGATCCGCTCCCCGTCGGCGAGCACGACGACGAGCGCTGCGGGCAGCACGTCGAGGACGGACTCCATGCCGTCGACGAGGGCCGGGGCCAGCGACTCCATGCCCTCGACGGCGATCCCCTCGGCCACCTTGGCCAGCATGTCGGCCACGCCGGGCAGCTGGGTGGCGAGGGCGGCGGCGCGCTCGCGCACCTGCGGCGGTGAGCAGCACCTCGCGGCAGGGCGGCGCCCACAGCCCGTGCTCGGCGACCTCGAGGCTGCGCTGGTCGGCGACCTTGAACCAGCGCACCTCCTCGACGGTGTCGCCCCAGAACTCGATGCGGACCGGGTGCTCCTCGGTCGGCGGGAAGACGTCGAGGATCCCTCCGCGCACGGCGAACTCGCCGCGTCGCTCGACGAGGTCGGTCCGCGTGTAGGCGGCGTCGGCGAGCGCCTCGACGACCTCGGTCAGGGGCCGCTCGTCACCGGGACGCAGGGCCACCGGGACGAGGTCGCCGAGGCCCTTGGTGATCGGCTGGAGCAGCGCACGCACCGGGGCGACGACGACCGACAGCGGGCCGTAGGCCGTGTCGTCGGGATCGGGGTGGGTGACCCGTCGCAGGACGGCGAGCCGCCGGCCGACGGTGTCGCTGCGCGGCGAGAGCCGCTCGTGCGGGAGCGTCTCCCAGCTGGGGAAGACGGCGATGCGTTCGCGCGGGAGGAACCCCCCAAGCGCCGCCGCGAGGTCGTCGGCCTCCCGCGTCGTCGCGGTGACGACGAGCAGTGGCGCCTCGGCATCAGAGGCGAGCGCCGCGATGAACGCGGGTCGAGCGCCCTCGGCCGCGGTGACGTCGACGGCCGGCGACGCCGCCCGGGCGAGGGAGAGCGCCGATGCAACACGGCCGTCGGTGGTGAAAGAGGTGAGCACGGGGCGCAGGGTCATCGCAGTCCATCGTCGAGCAGCGGCAAGTTCCCCGTGCCGGGCCGACAGGGGGCGCAGTCAATCGTAGGCGTTGCCTCCGCGTATCATTCCCGGGCAGGTCGGCGGACAGGCCATCGCCGGGGACCACCGCCGGTAGCCGCGAACCCAAATGTACTCAATCAGCCATTTCTTGGTCATCTGAGATGAAACCGCCTAGGATCTGGAGGAAAGAGTAATTCTCGCGCCCTCTGGGTAGGCGCAGCGAGACGTATGAGAATGGGGAAGATCATGGCCGGGGGTGCCGCCGACAGCCTGTCCATCGCCATGGTCGGAACGAGGGGGGTGCCGGCCCGGTACGGGGGGTTCGAGACCGCAGTCGAGGAGGTGGGCAAGAGGCTCGCCGCGCGCGGCCATTCCGTCCGCGTCTACTGCCGTGACGGTAACGTCCCGGAGACGATGACCTCCTATCTCGGCATGGAACTCGTCACCCTCCCCACCGTTCGGAAGCGTTCCCTGGACACGCTCGCGCACACAGGGATCTCGTCGATGCACCTGATACGCAACCGGACCGACGTCGCGTTCGTCTTCAACAGTGCGAACGCGCCGTTCCTGCCCTTGCTCCGGGCTGCCGGCATACCGGTTGCGACACACGTCGACGGTCTCGAGTGGAAGCGGGCCAAGTGGGGTCCCACCGGTCAGCGCTATTACCGCAACGCTGAGAGCGCGGCGGTCCGCCTGTCAGACGCCCTGATCGCCGACGCGCAGGGTATAGCCGACTACTACGAGCGTGAGTTCGGTGCCGCGACCGAGCTCATTGCGTACGGAGCCCCGATCCTGGAGGACGTGCCTTCCGACCGACTCGTCGAACTGGGGGTCGAAAAGGACCGGTTCCACCTCGTCGTCTCGCGCTTCGAGCCGGAGAACCACGTCGACGTCATCGTCGAGGGTTATGTCAGCAGCGACGCGGAGTATCCGCTCCTCGTCGTTGGGTCGGCACCTTACGCAGACGACTACATCGAACGGGTGCGGTCGCTCGCCGCGGGCGACGAGCGGGTGAAGCTCGTCGGGGGCATCTACGACCAGGATCTGCTCGATCAGCTCTACGGCAACGCGCTGACCTATCTCCACGGCCACTCGGTCGGCGGTACGAACCCATCGCTTCTTCGTGCGATCGGCGCCGGGAGGGCGACGATCGCCTACGGGGTCGACTTCAACCGCGAAGTGCTGCTGGAGCAGGGCCGCTACTTCCTCGAGGCCACCGACCTTCACGAGCTACTCGCGGACGCCGAGTTCTTCGAGGACCTCACGGCAGAGCGCGGCGAGCGCCTCCGGCAGCGCGCCCGTGACTACGACTGGGACCGCGTCGCTGACGCGTACGAGCGGCTGGCCTTCGCCCTCGTGGCGCGCGAGACGAGCGGCCCGCAGCGGCTGCGGCGTCGGCAGACGTGGCCCGAAGCTGTCACTTCCGCCGGGGAGCGCGGCAGCGCGGTCGACGACTCGGTTCCCAACCCCCCGGTAGCGACGGGCAAAGGCACGACTCCTTGAGGTGGCAGTTCGACGCGTCGCCCACTCGCACTCGTGACGTCGACGAATTCGGCGCCTCCGCGGTCGCGGTCGACGGATGATGATCGCGGACCCGGTGGCCGACTCAGGCGCCGCTGACGCCTAGCCTGACGCCATCAGCTGATCCCAAGGAGACCTGCCCAACGTGAGTGAGAGCTTTCGCTCGGTCATGACCCGCCTGGAAAGCGCTCAGAAGGGCGCCGCTCGGAGCGCGCCTGCCTATTCGCGCTTCGTCAACCGCCGCATCGGTCGCTACCTGGCGGCCTGGGCCTTTGGTCGGGGGCTCTCACCAAACCAGGTCACCGGCATGAGCGCCCTCTTCACCTTTGCCGGAATCATCCTGCTGGCCACCGTCTCCCCCTCGTGGCCTGTTGGCATCTGTGTGTCCGTGCTCTTCGTCATCGGGTACGCGTTTGACTCGGCCGACGGTCAGGTAGCCCGCCTGACCGGCACCGGCACTCCCGTTGGTGAGTGGCTCGACCACGTCGTGGACGCCACCAAGGTCTCGGCACAGCCGCTCGCCCTGGCGATTGGCTTCTTCCGCTTCGACACCGTTCCGACGTGGTGGCTTCTGGTGCCGCTCGCGAACGCTGTCGCCGGCGCAGTGCTGTTCTTCGCGATGATCCTGACCGAGCAGCTTCGTCGGGCGCACGGCGTCACCTCCAGCGCCCCCACTGACGGCAGAATGCCGTGGCTGCGCTCGGTCCTCGTCCTTCCGACCGACTACGGGGTTCTCTGCCTTTCGTTCCTCCTCCTTGGCGCGACCACGGCGTTCGCGTGGATCTACACCCTGCTCACGGCCGCGATGCTCGGCTTCCTCGCGCTGGCCACCCGGAAGTGGTTCGCCGAGATCGCCGCACTCGGACGCCTGGCCCGGTAACCGTCGATGAGCATCTGGCGCGTCGTCGGCCGTAGCGCCGGTATCCAGGTTGCCGTGAGTGGACTCTCTGGCCTGCTCGGCATCATCACCAGCCGCCTCATCATCGGCCACTTCGGCGTGGCTGCCTACGGACAGTACGGGCTGCTCGCCTCACTTCCTGCACTGATCCCCTTCGCCGACCTGGGCATTGCCGCGGTCATCGTCAACAACATCGCCGGGTCGAAGGACCCGGTCGACGACGACGTGGTCCGCCGCACCATCACCAGCGCCTTCCGAGTGATGATGACCTCAGGGCTCGTCATCATCGCCGTCAGCATCCTGCTCTATGTGACCGGCCTGTGGCCGGCGGTTCTCGGCGACGGACTCCTCCCCGGTGGCGACGCCGCCGCAACGCTCTGCTTGGCCATCTTCGGCGTTGGCTTACCCATGGGCGTCGGCTCTCGGGTGTTGGTCGGGTTGGGTCGTAACCCGTTGCAGACCGCCATTCAGGGTTTGACTGCTCCCATCGTCATGCTGTGGGTGCTCTCAATGGTCGCCATCGGTGCTGCCGCTGCCAACTACCTCGCCGTCGCGAGCTACGTGGCGCTCGCGACGGTGCTGGGCACCATGCTCTTCGTCGCCGGCCGACTGCTGCGTCCACAGATCGGGGCCGCGTTTCGAGATGTCCCCAGGGTGCGCTCTCGCCCGGGCGTGCCGGTGCTGTACCTGGCCTGGCCCATGCTGGTGCAGATGATCGCTCTGCCGATTGCCATGCAGACGGGCAGGATTCTGCTGAGCCATCGCGGGACGACCGCCGATCTCGCGAGTTACAACCTGGCCTCGCAGCTGTTCGGAATCGTGCTCCAGGCGATCTACACCGCCGGCGTGGCCCTCTGGCCGCACTACGCCAAGGCGCGGAGTGACGGTGATCGGGCGTCGCCCGCCGCGGCGGCAGCCATCTTCACCGTCGGCGGGCTGTCCATGGGTCTGGCCCTCACGTTGGTGCTGCCCTTCGTAGTCCGGATCGTCGCGAACGGGGCGATCACGCTTGACCTCCCCCTCGTCGCGGCCTTCGTGTTCTTCGTGACGATCCAGGCCGCCAAATACCCCTTGGGCATGTATATGACGGACTCCAAAGGACTGCGCTTCCAACTCATCCCCATCTTCGTCATGATCCCCCTGACGCTGGGTCTGGCGTGGACCCTCATTCCCAGCCTTGGGGGCAGCCGCCCCGGTGCTTGCGACCAGCGTTTCCGTCCTGCTCTGCCAGGTCGTGCCGAACGCCATGTGGGTCAAGCGCGACCTGGCGGTCGTGCGGTGACCGACCCGACTACCACCAGCTCACGCCTCTCCGATACTCCGGCGACTAGATCGCCGTCGTCGTCGTCAACTACGGATCCCATGAGTTATTGGCCCGCAACCTCCCTGAACCTGCCGGAGGCCGGGGTCTTCGTGGTGGTGGTCGACAGTTTCTCGAGCGTGCGGAACGCCACGCCGTCGCTGAACTGGCACGTTGCGCGACTGGCAGCTCCTGACGCCTGAGACAATGTGGGTTTTGGAATCGGTTGCAACCTCGGGGCTCGCCACGCCATCGAGCACGGAGCCGATGTGCTTGTTTTCCTCAATCCGGACGCTTCACTGACGCCGTCGTCGCGGAGCCGACTGGTCGACTGGCGATGAGAAACCCCGCGCCCTCGTCGCGCCACGCGTCGAGCGACCGGACGGCAGCATCTGGTCGTCGGGGACGACCGACCTCTACTTCGACACCGGCACCATGCGAGCAACCCGCAAGCGACGCCCGGCGCCGGTGGAGAGTCACCCCGTGTGAGCACCTGGCTCTCGGGGGCATGTTTCGCAGTCTCTACGCGCTGTGGAAAGAGATCGGGGGGTTCGATCCCGACTATTTCCTTTACTGGGAGGACGTCGACCTGTCGTGGCGCGTCCATGAGAAGGGCGGTTCGCTGCTGCCCTCGACGACGCGGTTGCCGTTCACGATGAGGGCGGCACCCATGCGGCTGCCAGGCAGACCTCCGGGCGAAGTCGGGGACCTACTACTACTTCAACATCCGCAACCGAATGCTGTTCGCGAACAAGCACCTCGGCGCCTCCGACCGGCGGTCGTGGCGGCGCAGCAGCACTCGGCCGTCGCCCAGCCATCGTCCTGCAGGAGGCAGCGGCAGCTCTTCACGAGCCTCACGCCGTGGACCGCCGCAGCCCGAGGGGTCCGGGACGGGCTCAGAGCACGCGACGAGGCTCGGTCGCCCGAGCCGAGCCCCATGCCCGGCGGTATGCCGCCTGATGTGCTGGGCCGGCCAGGCCCCATGTCGCGTCGGCTGAGGTCCGGGCGATCCGGCCGGGTCGCTGGATCGGACTCTGTTCAGGCGCCCGTCCCAAGTCGTCGGACGTAGCTCGCCCGCGAACGTCGCCACCCATCCGGGGCCGACCTCACGGGCGAGGTCGCGGTTGACGTCTGTGTCCGGCACAAGGACCGGTCGGTCCAGTGAGAGTGCGGTGAGGGCTGCGCCCGAGTTGTGCATGTGTCGGTAAGGCAGCACGACCAGTTCGCTTTCGCTCACTACCCGAGCGAGGTCAGCGTCGCTGAGGAACTCCCACCGCGTCTCGATACGCCCGTCCCCTGCTGCGCGGTCATCGATCTCGCGAGCGAGACGATCCGAGCTGGGCTTACCTGCCACTCGAAGGCTGAGGTCGTCGCCGGATGCGGAACGGAAAGCGTCGACGAGTTGCTCGACCCCCTTGTAACGACGCACAAGGCCTACGTAGCCGACTCGACCCTGGACTGCCGGCGGCCGGTCGAAGCCGCTATAGCGTTCGCGGTAGTCCCCGTGCAGGATCACCTCTATGGGCCCGTTGACCAGGTCGGCCGTGCGATCGTTCAGGGCGATTCGCAGAGCCGTCAGCTTCTTCGAGCCGGCCGAGCAAGATCTTCTGCACGCGGGTCAGGCCGCTGGGCAACTCCAGATTGTGGACGGTACGAACGACCGGCGTGCGGGTGATCGCGAGCCGGGTGACGAACAGGGCCGTGAGGATCTGCCTCGCCACCCGGCCGCTGCCTCGGTGACCGCTCATGACCACCTCCGGCCAGTGCACGTGTACGACGTCGTACCGACCGATCAAGGCGCGGCCGAAGGTGAACGTCTGCACCGACAGGCCCTGCTCGCGGCGCAGCATGCTGGTGAGCGTCGTGATGTAAGGGTTGGTCGTAGGTCTCGGCTCGCGGTAAGACTGGAGGACCCGGACGGGTCGACGGGGCGGGTGGTTCGCCAGCGGAGAGGTCAACGGTTCGCTTCCTTCATCGGTGAGTGAATGGCCTCGAGGTACCACCCGTCGAGCAGAGGGGGAAGGCGCTCCGGCACCAGCGGTCATCCGGATCACCCCCGGATCGACCGGCCGAGGTCAGCTCTCGAGCGAGGTTCGCGGGGAGGCCGCCGACGAGCGAGGCTACGAGGGTGTCCTTGCCCGCCAGCAGGGCCGGCCCGCCCAGGGGGAGACAGACGACGGGCGTGCCGATGCTGCTCGCCTCCGCCGCGATCCGCCCCGCCTGGTCGTGCAGCGAGGGAAAGAGAAGCGCATCGGCGCTGGCGATGGCGTCGAGGACCTCGCCTCTGGGCGACGCCCTCGGAAGGCGACCCGGTCCGACATCCCCAGTCGCGCGGCACGACGGACGAGCGTGTTACGGTCATACCCGTCACTGAACATGTCGAGCGTCCAGTCCGGGCGTCCGGCTGGGCCAAGGTGGCAAGCGCGAGGCGACCACCCTTCCAACCGATGAGGCGACTGACCATGACAGCTCTGCGGCTTCGGAGCTCGAAGCCTGCCCCCGGCCCCATCGGTCGCAGGCGGCATCACGGCATCGGCTCGACGACGACCTTGCGAGCCGGTGGAACCTACGCGCGACATCGGCGTTCTGGGCGACCATGATACCTGGCCCGATGGCTGGCTCTGTCTCCGAAGAGCATCCGGCCGGCGCGACGAGGGCGCCACGGCGCCCCGGCGAGCACCCCCCGAAGTCCGAGCCACCGTCCGCCGCAACACGGGCCGTGAGGCGCCCCGACGGGCCCCCAGACGAGGGGGACCGATGGGACCCGATGAGGCCACAGCGCACGACTCCACGGGAGAAGGTCATGTGGCGCATGAGGTCGAGCCGACCTGGTCATGCAATCTCCGGGCGAGCATGCGCACCTGACGCTGCCAGAGGGCGTAGAACGAGTAGAGCTGCCGGGGCCAGCTTGAGCGCCATGACGGGGCGAGACAGGTCGAGGTAGGCCACGTCAGGTGCAGCGCGACGTGCGGCTGGTCCGCCAGAGCGGACCTCACTGCAGGCTCGAACCGTTTGCGCGTCACGGACTGAGACGTCATGTCGCTCGGCAGCCGCGGTGGCGAAGGCCCAGCCAGCGGCCGCCCCGGCTCCTCATGGGCCCACATGCGTACGCGCTGATGGAGCACATCGAGCCGCCGTCATCGCGACCGCCTCAGCGGATCTGGCCACTTCGTCCACCCCTTCGAACACCACTTATCCTGGCTTCAGCCCGCTCGCCTGCCCTACCGTATCGTCGGGCAGCAGGCGGCGTGACGGCTTCTGGACGACATGGACGTTTTGGAATGGGAAGTCTGTGCTGCGCGACGATCGACGGATCATCATCGGCGTCCTCACGTTCCACCGGCCCGGTCCGTTGACCGTACTGCTCCCTCTTCTCGATGCCGAGGCCATCTGTCACGAGTCGATGGCGCCGCCGCACCAGCAAGGCTACCTCGTCGACGTCCTCGTGGTGGACAACGACCCTCATGGGTCGGCCGGCCCTGTCGTGTCCGAGCTTAGTTCCGGATGCGCCGGCCCGTTCGGTACGCGATCGAGAGCCGTCCTGGGATCTCTCGGCGCGAAACCGTGCACTGGACCAGGCCAGGTCCTCGGACCTTCTCGTCTTCATCGACGATGACGAGACCCCGGAGCAAGGGTGGCTCGGCGCCCTGATCCGAACGTACGACGAATCGGATCGGGCCGCCGTAGGAGGACCGGTCGTGTCTCGCTTCATGGGCCAGGCATACCCTTGGGTGGTGTCTGGTCGGGTACTTCGACGGTTCGACCACGAAGACCGTCCGGATGGATCTCTGCTCGACAGGGCCGCCAGCAACAACCTCCTCCTGGATCTTCGCGTGGTTCGCCGCCTCGGCCTCAGGTCGACGACGCCTACGGCCTCTCCGGTGGCGATGACCCGCTCTTCATCGGCCGGTTGACGCACGCAGGCGAGCAGATCCGGTGGCCGTCGCAGGCGGTCGTCGTGGATCATGTGCCGCTCGACCGGTCCAGCCGTGGGTACGCCGTCAAGCGAATCTTCGACCTGGCGACGCTCCACCGAGTCGAATTCGCGCTCGTCACTGCAGCGCACCGCGCTCGCCTACGTGCCCGATCCGGAGCCGTGGCCGGTGCTCGGACCACTCTCGGGGCGCTGAGGGCGGGGTTCGGTCGCATGGTCGGGCCTGAGACTGACCACGCGCGAGGTCGTCGATCCCTCGCCCGGGGGCAGGTGCTCTTGCCGCAGTCGTCGGACGGCACGCCTCGTCGAACGGTCCCCGCCGAGCGTGGCGTCGAAGACGGGGCAGGTTGAGGACACTGCGCTCCAAGCCGTCTGGGTGGCGCACTCGTCGTTGGACCTCTACGGATCCGATCTTCAGCTCGTCCAGACCGTGCGGGGCCTATGCGACGCGGGAAACCGTCCTGGTCGCCTGCGACGCCATGGGCCCTTGGCACGCCATTTCACCGAGCTCGGGCCACGGTCTCGACCGTGCCGGTGCCTGTGCTGCGCAAGTCGCTTCTCTCCCCGACTGGGCCGACGACTTCGGCATCGAGGCGTCTGCATCCACGTGGCGGTTGTGGCGGCCGACGCGACGTGACCCCCCGAACGCCCTGGTCGTCGACATGGTGACCATCCCCTCGTGGCGAGTGGCTGCCCGTCCGCGAAGGTGCCGACGCTCTGCCACGTGCATGAGGCCGAGGCGGACCAGCCCCGCGTCATCCGCCTGGCCCTCGCTGCACCCCTGCTCCTCGCCCGACGTGTCATCACGAACTCGCAGGCCTCGGCCCGTCGTCCGCAGCAGCCTGCCGCCCTCGGAAGACGGATCTCACTTGTCTCAACGGTATGGGAGGGCCCCTCGATCCCGGTCCTCCCCGTCCACGGCGGCGAGGCGACCGACTCCACCTCGTCCTCGTCGGCAGACTCTCCCTCGCAAGGGCAGAGACGCCGCATTGGACGCGCCGGCACTCGTCCGAGCTCCGAGGGTGGACGCACCGCTCGTCGTCTGCGGCTCCGTCTTCCCCGGATACCAGTGGTCCGAAGACCAGCTCCGCGAACGGGCACGCCGACGACCTGTCCGGGCACGTCGAGATGCTCGGCTACGCGTCGTCACCTGCCGATCAGCTGAACTCGCCGCCGACGTCGTGGCTCGTTCCGTCACGGGCCTAGCCCTTCGGCATGCTGTGGTCCAGGCTCTCCTGGCGGAGCCCCCTCCCGTCGCGACGAGCACCCAGCTACCGGCGCGGCGAGATCGTCTGTGACGGCGCATACGGACCCTCGGTGCTGCCTGGTTCGCTGAGGACCTTGAGTTGACCATCGTGCCGACTGGCTGACGACCTGGTCCTCGGCGCCGGACTGGCACGAGCAGGAGTTGCTGGGACGTGGTCTCGAGGGTCTCGTATAGTGGAACCGCATACACTGGCCGGCGCACGTCGCCGCGCTCGACGCGCCGTGAAGACGCGATCACGGGGTCGGCGTGCTCGTTATGAGCCGGTCGGGCGCGGGTCTAGAGAGCACGAGCACGTGCCTCTATCGGCCACACGACAGACGGGCACGGTCGGGTCGGAATCGACGCACCTGAGGTTACCGATGATGGCTCGAGCAGCGGACGCAAAGCAGGGCGCCGAGATCCGGACGGCATGCGGACCCCCGGGCCCTGATCGGCGTCCGCCCTCGCTGGGGGTGGTCATCTTCATCCTGACCCGGCTCTGGCCGACGGTCGTGGCGCGGGCACTCCGACGACGGCGGCGGAAGCGCGGAACAGGGCGGACGGCCATGTCGGGTCCATCTCCCCCGTCGACGGCTGCGACCCAATACTTGTTTCCTGCTGAGCATTGAAACCGCTCCTACGTCCCCGGCCACCACCGCACTGGGCCTCCTGACTCCGCTGCGTTGTCGGCACACCCCGCCCACCTGATCTTCTGGTCTGGCTCCACTGCTACAGCGACCTGGATTGCTGGGCGTTGTTACGAGCCCTGACCCGAATCGAGAAGATCGAGGGAGTGTTGAATTCTTCCCGGCGAGATCGTGGTCTCTTCCCTGCGTGTGCATGGTTTGGACCACTCAAGAACACCGCGTTCACCGCTCGATCTCAGCGGGGAACCGTGGTCAATCTCGCCCACGGCAAGGAGTTCGTACCGGTCCTTCCGACTGTCGCAGCCGGGGCCAGTTGTCTTCTCCTTTGACCAGTTCGCCGCAGGACCCTCGTCGACGCGGCGTTCGTCGTTACGTGCTCAATGTCCGAACGACCCGCCGTCCGCATCGAGGTCGATCTGTTCGAGCCAGGGGAACGTTTCTTTCCTTCTTCCAGGGCAAGGTCACTGAACACGGGGCGCTGGCGCGTGGATGGCTCGAGACCCCCCGCGCTCCAGCGCATCATCTCTTCAGTCTGACCAGGGCCTCGATGATGGACGACACGGCTGTCTCGTATCCCGGAGGACGACTTTGCTCATGCGTTCGCCGCGAGCGCAATCCATCGGAATCGCCGAGGTCGATCGACTGTGAGACCGCTCGGTCGCCTCGCATCCTGCGGAACGAACGCCACGAAGCCCGTTCGTCATCGTCCCCCGCCGTGGATCGCTTGCGGCCGAGCATCAGCCATATGTTCGTCGCGCTCCCAGCGAACCGAGCACGGCGAAGGTCTCATCCCCAACGACCAGGGCGACAGCCCCACGACCTCTGATGTTTGGCCGCGGCTCGTCGTGACACGAGGCCTCGGGAGCCGCAGCACGTCCACGACATCCTTCTTGCGTCGAAGCCGCTCGTGGTCCTGGCCGGCACCGGGCTGTTCAGTGCGATCCACTGAATCCGTGGGTCAACTGTTATTGCCTCGCGGCTCTCTGCAGGCCGGCGCTGGGCGATCTTCACTCCGGAAGGGGAGTCTAGCGCCAGGCGGAAGAGCATGAACCGGCTGGCAGCCGAGCGACATACGCTACCCTGATAGACGAAGCAAGCACTCGAGCCCTTGAGATCAAGCCGACTCCATCGGGGCGCTATTCATGCCTTTACGGGCTGCTCACTGGCGATGGCTCGACGAGGGGGACGTACCAGTGCCTGGCGCAAGAGCCTGCTTGAGGCGTGCATGGTGTAAGGAAAGTAGTAATGACTTCTAGATCCACACCGTGGACCCGCTGTCCCAGCTTGTACCTTGGCTGTTCTCTTCCATGCTTGAAGAAGACGTCGAACGGACGCCTCTTCCAGGTCTGTGCTCGCGCTGAACTGGAACTCGACGAAGACCTTGTTGAGATAGCGATGCTGGGAGATGATCTCAGCTGCGCCCACGCCCCGGGATGATTGGTTGTTTCTTCGCCGCCTCGAGCATGGGCGTCGTCGACGAACACCAGCGACTAGATAGTCATAGTGCTGGCTTCGCATGCCGAGCAGGACGGAGAGAGCGCCTACGTGGAAGATGTCCGATTTCCCGGCGCATAATCAATGACGGCCATGCCTTTACGTTGTCATATCGATCCGTACTGGAGTGTATGTGCAGAAGAGACGATGAAGGACATTCTGACAACCTGTGCTCAGTCTGCGACGAGGGCTGCTACTGAGTATTTACGACTCTGGCGCGGCTCCGCCGCGACGAGGGAGACGGCTGGCAACTCGACCCACCGCGGAAAAGTTGGTCCGGCTCGTCGAGCAGAGCCAACAACCGCCTCACCGAGTGCCGAGTGGTCACCCACGGGGACCACGACGGAGTCGTCGCCGCTGACGTAGTCCTCCATGCCCGGGGTTCCGGTGATGGCGACCGGGCGACCCGTCGCCCGCGCCTCCAGACTCACCGTCATCCCGGACACATGGAGGTTGGGCCGCGTGGCGAGCACCATGACCGTCATCCGGCGGTAGAGATTCCGCAGCTGGATGTGCGTGAGGTGTGGCACGACCGTCACCCCCGGCGGGGCGCTGCTCTCCCACCGACTCTGCACGATGATCTCGACCTCCGGACGGGCCCGGTGGACGAGCTCAAGAGCGGCGAAGAGTGTCTCCGGGTCTCGGTCGCGGTCGCCGCCGACGCTGACCACCAGCGGGCGGTCAGGGTAGGAAGTGAGTGAGAAGAAGTCGCTGTCGATCCCGAAGACGACGGGGCCCACGGGGGGACCAGCTCGGCCCATGAGGTCGACAAGCGGCTCCACCTGCGCCGAACTCAGGGTCCAGAGGCCCGCGCACCCCGCGAGCACCCGCCGGGCAGCAACCGCAGCCCGCCCCGTCGGGCGGTCCGTGAGCCAGATCACGCCCGAGTGATGCGATGTGCCTCGACGCCGGGGGGCCACCCGCACAGCTGTGGACTCGTCCCAGGTCAGCACGGTGCCACCGCTGCCCGGCCCGAGCCGCTGACCGAGAGGCGGCAGACGCAGTGCTTCGGCGAGGCGGCCCAGCGCACGAGAGGGGCGGCCCGGCATCGACACCTCGGCGACCCTCACGCCCCCGGACCCCGTCGCCAAGGCCTGCAGGCCGTAGGGCAGGGCGCCAGGGACCTCCCCTGCGGCATGCCGTTGACGCCACAGCCCGACGTCCCGCTCGCTGGGGTACGCCACGGTCATCTCATCGGCACCGGGGGCCGGTCGGCGTCCATCCGTCACGCGCGCAGTCTGACACAGCGCATGGCGGGGACGCCGGGCCCGACAAAGTGCCAAAGCGGACACATCCTCAGCATCCCGTGTCAACATTGCACCCGGTCGCACCCGGCGGACGTGAGGGAGTTACACGGTGGATCTCAGCCAGTATCTGGCGGCACTACGCAAGCGATGGTTCATCGTGGTCGGGCTGGCACTCGTCGGCGCGGTCGGGGCCCTCGGATTGGCGAAGAACACGCCACCGACGTACGAGGCGACGTCGAAGGTCTTTGTCTCGCTCAGCAGTGCGGCGACGCCGGGCGAGCTCGTCCAAGGGTCGACGTACATCAAGAACGTCGTGGAGTCGTATGCCGCCCTCGCCAGTCTCCCGGTCGTGCTCGATCCGATCATCGAGGACCTGGACCTCCAGGTCGACTCACGGTCCCTGTCGGCGTCGATCAGCGCGGAGTCCCCGCTCAACACCAACATCATCGACATCCGAGCCACGAGCACCAGCCCGGAGATGGCGGCGAAACTCGCCAATGCAGTCGCTCGTCAGCTCTCGACCACGGTCACTGACCTTTCACCCACGAGCGGCACGAGCCGTCAGGCGGTCACCATCAACGTCGTGTCCCCCGCCCCGGTTCCCAGTTTTGCCTCCGCCCCCCGCACGAGCTTCCTCGTCGCCACAGGCGCTGGTGCCGGGCTCGCCGTCGGGGCTGTGCTGGCCGTGTTGCTTGCCCTGTTCGACACCCGGGTGCGAGAGACGCGAGACCTCGAGTTCCTTGAGGAGACCGCAGCAGTTCTCGGCACCATTCCTACCCAGCCCAAGCGCAGCCACACGGCCCTGGCTACCCTCGCTGATCCATTGAGCCCACGCTCCGAAGCCTACCGGCGGCTCCAGACCAACTTGTCGTACATCGATGCGACGTCCCCGATGCAGGTCATTCTCGTGACATCGGCCACCGTGGGGGAAGGCAAGACCTCGACGGCGATCAACTTGGCGATCTCCATCGGTGAAACCTCCCGCAGGGTGCTGCTCATCGACGGGGATCTGCGGCGACCGACCGTGGCCACGTCGATGGGCCTCGAGGGGTCCGCAGGCCTCACCACCGTCCTCGTCGGTCGAGCCGACGTGGCCGACGTGGTCCAGTCCATGGGGGCGATGCGGGTGGATGTCTTGGCGTCGGGTGAGGTCCCCCCGAACCCCCACCAGCTCATCGAGTCCGTGGCGATGCGCGAGGTGCTCCAACAAGCCCGCGAGCGATATGACACGGTCATCATCGACGCGCCCCCCGTGCTACCCGTCTCCGACGCTGCTGTCCTGTCCCAGATGGCTGACGGGACATTGATGATCGTCGGATGCAAGCGGGTACGCGTCAGCGACGTCAGAAACGCCCTGCGCGACCTGACCGCAGTCGGTGCTCGGATCGCCGGCCTCGTCCTGACCTTCGCCCCAGAATCTTCGACGTCCAACCAGTACTACGCTGAGCGTCACGGTAGGTTCTCGCTGCTACGCCACTCTGTGGGCCAGCGCCTTCGACCCCATGAAGACTCCAGCCGGGCCGCTGTGCTGCATCGCCTGGCTCAGGAGACCGACGCACCGGCGACCACACGTGCCGACCCGGGGGAGCCCGTCCCGACGCGGTCCGAGCGACGGAGACGCCGGGGCGGGAGGGCCACCTCTCACACAGCCTCGGACACCTCCAGACATCCCGATAACGGGGGTCTGACGGTGACGGCCGAGACCGACGACGCCCAGTCGTGATCGTGGCGCGAGCGCGGCTCTACCACACGGTTCGTTCCGCCCACCTCGAGCGAGCCCTCGAGCTGGATCCGGCTGACCTCATCTATGGTCAGACACGATATGACTTCGACGAGGCGCTGGCCACGTCGGTGGCTGAACGGGCTGGTCTCGAGCAGGCGAGCGATTGGCGACTCGCCAGGATCCTCCTCAGCCGGGCCTACGACGCCGTCGAGATCAACGAGCCGATCGCCCTCGAGACGGTCCGGCGCACCGCGCTCGCGTTGACAGCAGTCAGGGTGTCGGACGTCCTCCGCCGCCACCGCACGGCGGTGGTGGCGTATGCGATCGGAAACGTTCGAATCCGGGATCTGCCACGCCCCGGCGGCAAGGCGCGACTCGGTCGAATGCTTGACGAGGCCCTGGCCCCCCGCGTGTGGAGGCGGTGCGACCGGGTCGTATTCGGCACCGACACGGCTCGGGACGCCTACCGTTCCTCCTTCGGCCCACCGGGGAGACGCACGTCGACGATGACGGTTCCAGCCCTGCCCACCGCCTGCTCCTGCCGCGCCGATGACGAGACCGACGGCCGACGGCTCTTGTTCCTGGGAGACCTCTCGGCGCGAAAGGGCTTCGACGCCGTGGCTGCTGCGTGGCCGAGGGTTCGAGCTGACCTGCCCGATGCGCGGCTGGCCATCGTCGGGCGGGGCGCCCTGCTCGAGCAGGCCCGCTCGCTCGCGGACGGGGACGATCGGGTGGAGCTCTTCATCGACCCACCCCGCGTCGTTGTTCACGAGCAGCTCAGGCGGGCGGCCGTCGTCGTGCTGCCGTCGCAACCGGCGCCAGGGTGGCGAGAGCAGGTTGGGCTCCCTCTCGTGGAGGGCCTCGCCCACGGCTGCACGGTGGTCACCACCGAGGAGACCGGCATCGCAACCTGGTTGAAGAGGCATGGACACCACACGGTGCCGGCCCACCTCGTCTCGACACTCCTTGCTGCCGAAATCGTCTCGGCATTGCGCCATCCTCAAGACCCGCAGGCGGTCATCCGCACGCTGCCGGCCCGCGACGGCCGGCTCGAGGCTGACGCCAGGATGTTCGCCCCCTGACATCGTCGGCCCGACGGATCGAAGTCGCCCCCGCCCTTCAGAGCCGAGGGTCCCCCCGTTCCGCCATGAGGGGACCCTGCGCCCGTAGCTTCTCAGCGCATGGCCGTGAGCGCTCCCATCTTCTTCGTGCCTGCCGCGACACCGACGGCTGACGCGACATTGCTGGGCATCGGCAAGGCCACCCCGGACGTCTTGGCCGCAGCAGCGGTAGTCAGCTGGAACTTGGTCGTCAGGATGGGCGCGCCCTCACTGAGCGTTGACGCGAGGCCGTTGCCCGTGTCCGACCTGAACGTCGACAGCGTCTTGAAGCTCTTCAGGCCCGATGGGCCGTTGGCCCAACAGGCCAGGTTCGCCGGGGACGTGGAACCGGCTCGGTGGTAGGCGTTGGACTGCAACGTCACTCGCATGGTCTGACCGGTGACGCGCTTCTCCATGTCATGCACGAGCAGCGGGCAACCACCGGTGCCGTAGGCGAGCACGTTGTTGCGGTAGGAGATATCCCGAACGACGTAGTTGATGACCGGGTCTGTGCTGCGACGAGAGTCTTGGACGACGCGCAACGTGTAGAGCTTGTTGCCCGAGAACGTGTTGTTCCACACGGCCACGTTGTTCGTGTCTCCGACCTCCACCCCGGCCTTGCCGTTGTTGACGAGGTAATTGTTGGCCACGATGACCTTGGAAGTGAGCTCAAGCGCGATGCCAGTGCCCCCGTTGTCATTGACGCGGTTGCCGGTCAACGTCAGGTTGTAAGCCGAGACGTCGAACCAGAGCCCGGCCGTGGTGTTCCGCTCGAAGATATTGTTCTTGATAACGACGTCACGAGACGCGGTGATCTTCGCGCCGCCCGAGACGGGGGCCTCCTTAAAGCGCTCGAGGTTGTTGGAGCTGATGAGCGATTGGGACAGGACCAGACCGTTGGCCTTGTTCAGGCCCAGACCCATCACGCCGTTACCGCTCAGGGTGACCCGGTTGAAGCGCATGCTCTTGCCCCACCCGTTGAGACCGATGGTGGCGTTGTCGACCGAGACGACGTTCTCCAGGGTGATCCCGTCGACCTGCGCGCTGATGGCGCCACCCATCCAGAAGGTGTTCGCATAACGCCGGACGCCGATGCCGCGAACGGTGGTGCCTGCACCCTGAATGACGAGTCCCTGTTGGAGCGTGCTTGCCTCCACGGTCTTCCCGGTCGGGTCAGTGCCGACGACGAGACGACGCGCACCCTCGTCGACGAAGAAGGTTCCGGCCACGACCTTGTTGGCAGAACCCACCTGCTTCAACTTCACGCCTCCGACCCAGACTTGGTCTGGGTGTCCTGCCAGCGGGTAGGCCGGGTCGATGAACCGTCGGGACTCGTCCACGCCCTTGGTGTGCGACACGCGGTGATCGAAGATGTGGTTCCACCCGGTGACGACCCAGGTCGAGCCCGACTTCACCCAGCCCGAGACGCGAGAGCTGCCGTCCAGCCAAACAGCCTCGCCCGGGTAGGACTGGATCGTCAGCCTACGGTGGAAGGGCACGCTCGCCGTCTCGTGGTAGCGACCGCCACGCAGCACCACCGTCGACCCTGACGGGGCTCGCTCCAGTGCGTACGCCAGACTCCCGTAAGGGCTCGTCCGGGTGCCCGCACCGCTGCGAGAGTTTTTCGCGGCGACGAAGACCGCTCCACTCGGGACCGGGTAGAGGGTTGACCCGACAGGCGACGAACCTGTGCCCGCGGTCGGGAAAGCGGCGGCGGGAGGGGGCTGAGTCACAGTGGGGGGCGGGGGCGGCGCCACCGTAGGGGTGACCCCTCCGGCCACCCGCTGCAGTCTCAGGTCGTCGTAGCGAACCGCCATCGGGGACGTGGAGGCTGACAGATAGGTGCGCACCCGCAATCCACCCGCGGACGTCAGTCGCGCGGCGCTGTAGTCGTTCCGGATGAGCTGCCACGAGGGGATGAGGCCGCCTTGTGGCCATGCGCGAGCGATGATCCGAGCCGGGGACGTCCCGCTCACCTCGACCTGCACGACATACGAGGATCCAGCCACAGCACGCGTTGGAAGCAGGATCTCACCCGCGAGAATCGTGTCCGGCTGACCGGATCGCTGTCGTACCAGTCCGAGGCTGACCCGACCTCCCCGACCGACTCGGAGCGCCGCAGAGTAGCTTCCGATTCTTGTCGACCGCAGCCCAAGGTCTGTGGTTATTCCGTTGCCAGTGGTGGGAAGCCGATCAACCTGAGCGGTCAGGGTCGCCCGGGCATCCGCCACGCTAACGGGAAGTGAGTGGACGACGCCCTTGCCGCCGGTCAGGCTGACCCGCGCACTGCCGGCGTTGACTGCGGAGGTCGAGGTGGAGGACGTGGCCCAGACACCACCGGAACTGGCCGTCCCCCAGCCGCCCGTCACGGAGCGAGAAAAGGTGTCGGCGGCTACAGCCGGGGCAGGGACGACCTCAGCGTCGGCACGGGGTGCAGTCCCGCCCCCGTGAACCGTGGCGGCGAGTGCCGAGGTGATGCCGAGGGCGAGAATGCGGCGGGGTCGCAGGCGTTGCGAGGTGGTGGTGGTCATGACCACTCCTGGGGGACAGGCAAGAGCGAGCGCATCAGTGAGCGACACGCGCCTCTCTCGGCAGGGCTTCAGATTGGGGACATCTGGGACACTGAGCCGGGGGTGGGGCCTCGGTGTCGCCGCCTGCACCATAGCCACAAGCCAGGGTTACGAACGACTTAGCATCGGACAAAGTCCGCAGTTCGATCTACCGGGCGGGTGATACCGCCTTCAAAGGTATGAATCGCCCCACCGCGGCGCACGGTCCGCTACTCGCGCGGCGGCGACCGAGGAAGAGTCAGTCCGATGCGCCGCTGACCCGCGCGCCACCACGCCTGCGCACCGGCACCAGTCGCGCCGCGACCTGGCTGTACCAGCGGGGCGGTTCGTACAACCACGTCACCCGCGACCCGCTCACCGCACGGTGCAGACGCAGCGACAGGAGGACGGCGCAGGCCGCCGCAAGAGGCACGAGCACCACACCCCAGCCCCCGGGGCTCGGATCCGCGAAGACCGACCAGCTCGCGAAGGCAAGAACCAGGACTATTGGGGTGTGCGCAATGTAGACGGGAAGCGTCTGCCTGCCGAGTACCTTGATCCATTCGATCGAGGAGAGGGCGCGGCTCAGGGAAATGCCCGCGAGCAGACCAAGCAGGCAGTTTGCGTAATAGACGAGTGGAACCGACCACAAGCCGTAGATCGAAGCGGACAGGGACACGGCTGCCCAGGCGATGAGAACCAACGCGTGTGATCTCGATCGCTCATGCGCCCCCCAGCGGAGCAGCTCGCTACGAAAGAACAGTCCAACGAGGAAGAAGAAGAAGTAGCGCAAGGCGCCGTTCCACCCAGTGTTTCCCAGGTCGACGCCGGACAAGGCGACCGCAGATGCAGCGGCAGCACCAAGCAGAACCGCGGACGACGGAGCCCGGCGTAGCAGCTTCGCCGCAAGGAAGAACAGGGCAAGCGCCCAGAGGAACCACAGTTCGAGTTGGGGCCGGAACGGCGTCATCAAGTAGTTTCTGACCGCGGACCTCACACCGTAGGGGACGCCCTGCATGCGCAATCCCAAACTCAATGCCACGACTCCGATCCCGGACCATATCAGCACGACCCACGTGAAAAGCGAGATCTTCACCCGCCACAGATCAGCCCAGGACGCCACCAGCCACTTTCCGGCGAACATCCCTGAGATCGCGAAGAACAGCGGCATCCGGAGCGTGGATACCGTGGAGTTTGCCGACTGCCACGCTGGCACGGCGAACCAGTTGGCCGAGTGATAGAGGACGACCAGCATGATCGCTAGGCCCCGTCCGGTATCGACCCAACTCACCCTGCTGCGACTCACATCGGCACTCACGTCACGACCTCCATGTTCGACGTACCGCCACGGGGCACCAACGCGCCGTAGGTGAGTGACACGTCACCCTCAGAGGTCGCAGGGTGAACTCGAGTGGACGCCATTTTCTCATAGGGCAACAGCGCCAAGGCGACGATCATGAGTGGGACGGACGAGCTGAGCGGGCTGAAGCAGACATTCCAGAGCATTGATATTGCGGCGAAGAGCACGAAGCCCGGGGCCTCTCGACGCACCACTCGCCTGACGATGCCGAAAAGGACCAGGGCGACAACGGAGACCGCCGCCAGAAGGCCCGGCAGACCCATCCATGCCCACATGTCCCCGATGACCGAGTGCAGCTCGAACGTGGTGCCGAACATGTAGTCGTCGACATAGAGGTTGTCGGGATCGTAGTTGACGGCTCGGAGCCCCGCCTTCGCGACGAGCACGTCACCATAACCCGGCTGGACACCGAAGCCGTAACCGGTGAAGTGGTCTCGCATGAGGGCGATGGTGGCCGCCACCTCCGGTCGGCCGCCCAAGAGCAGCGAACCGGACTGAGCGATCTGCATCTGTGTGCGCTCAGCCGCCGACTCACCGAGGAATCCCTCAAGAACCAAGGCCTGTCCGAACTGGAGGATGGCGAGACCGAACGATCCCGCGACCAGGACTACGCGTAGCGCCGACGCAGCGCTGCGACGCGCGGGTCGCCACATCTGCCACAGGAGCAACAGTGCGACGAGGAGCATGATGCCAGTCCTCGACCGTCCGCCGGAGAGCGCCGTCGCAGCCACGAGTATGAGGCACAGGACGAATTCCAACCCTCGCCGGCGGCTCCCGGCAGCGAGAGACAAGACGATGAGGATGACCGAGAGGGAGAAGCCGAAACGCCATGGGTTCGCCGCAAAGTTGCCACCGGTCGAGATCGCTGCAAGCGAGCCGATCCCGAAGAAGAGACCCACCTGCCAGGTCTCCCAAAGGCTGCGTGCCCAGACGAGGACTCCGACCCCGCCCATGATGGTCAGGACAACCACCACAGCCTCGATGAGGTGCCGACTGGTCACCACATGATCACCGGCCGCCAGGGCTGTGAGCCACAGGCCGCTGGATGTGGCGATGGCGAAGACGAGGATCAGTGGCGTGAGCCCATGAAAGGGTCGGATCTGCGGTAGCCACAGCGGCGACATCGCGACCGCGACAACAAAGCCTGCAGTCAACCCACCAGCCAGGTCCAGTTGGGCCGCAACCACCGCCACCGCGATGGCGGCCACGGCGCGGTCCCTGGATCCGCGCCGGCGATCTTGGGCTGACATTTTGCCGGAAACGGATCCAGGGGGCCCTACGGGGCGGTTCAGGGCGCGCTCCCGAGCGGTCCAGCCCAGAAGTCGTCGATACTGACGCGTGAGGCACCGGTGGCAGAACCACTGAGCGTAATCGCGATGCCCACACCGCCGGCATCTTGAAGCTCGGGCGTGGCATCGGACGACGTAATGATCCAACCGGCTGGCTCCGCCGTACCGTCCTTCCAGACTTTCGCCTTCAAGGAGCTGGAACCCGTCCCTTCGACCTGCATGCGCACCCATAGTTTCTCGTTGGCCGCGACAGTCAACCCACTGACGTTGATTGACTTCAACGTCTTCTCACTGGACTGCATGGCGACTGTACTGAGGTTTACCGATCCGTCCGCCTTGACCCATACCTTGGCACGGTACTCGCTGCTGAAACCTCCCGTGCGGCCGGTTATCGACACATATGTTCCCCCGCCGCCAGCGATCTTGTCGAGGGCGATGCTCGCCTTGATTTCGGTGTTGAGTTCCGAGACCGACTGCAGCTGGGCACGGGCCGCCCACCCCGGCTGGGCGATGTTGATCAGGCCCTGACTCCCGTCGACGGTAAGGGCGGCGTTACCACCCCAGTGCGTCCACGGACCGCCCACCACGGCAGTGCCCCAGGAGGAGCTCGAGGTGCGCGTGAAACTATCGCTTGCGAAAGCAGCTGTCGCCGGTACCGTCACCGACTTCGTCGTCACCGCCGACGCCAGACCCTTGTCGTCCTTGACCGTCAGCGTCACCGAGTACGTCCCGGCCGCCGCATACGTGTGGCCCGGCTTCTGCAGGGTCGAGGTCGAACCGTCCCCGAAGCCCCACGCATAGGAAGCCACCGTGCCATCAGCATCGGTCGACCCCAACCCGTCGAACGCCACCGCCAGGTCCGTCGCCACCGAGGTGAACGACGCCACCGGCGCCTGGTTCACCGCAGCCGCCGAGACCTCTACTACTTCGTCGTCACCGGCGACACCAGACCCTTGTCGTCCTTGACCGTCAGCGTCACCGATACGTCCCGGCCGCCGCATACGTGTGGTCCGGCTTCACCAGCGTCGAGGTCGCCCCGTCCCCGAAGCCCCACGCGTAGGAGCCACCGCACCCTCAGGATCGGTGGACCCCGATCCGTCGAACGACGCCGTCAGGTCCGTCGCCACCGAGGTGAACGACGCCGTCGGCGCCTTGTTCACCGCAGCCGCCCCGACCGTCACCGCCTTCGCGTCACCGGCGACGCCAGCCCCTCGGCATCCTTCACCGTCAGCTTCACCGATACGTCCCGCCCGCCGCATACGCGTGGTCCGGCTTCACCAGGGTCGAGGTCGCCCCGTCCCCGAATCCTCCATGCTAGGGCCACCGCACCATCGGGGTCGGTCGACCCCGACCCGTCGAACGACGCCGTCAGGTCCGTCGCCACCGGGTGAACGCCGCCGTCGGCGCCTTGTTCACCGCAGCCGCCGCGACCGTCACCGCCTTCGTCGTCACCGGCGACGCCAGCCCCTCGGCATCCTTCACCGTCAGCTTCACCGATACGTCCCGCCCGCCGCATACGTGTGGTCCGGCTTCACCAGCGTCGAGGTCGCCCCGTCCCCGAAGGCCCACGCGTAGGCAGCCACCGCACCATCGGGGTCCGACGACCCCGACCCGTCGAACGACGCCGTCAGGTCCGTCGCCACCGAGGCGAACGCCGCCGTCCTCGCCTCGTTCACCGCAGCCGCCGAGACCGTCACCGCCTTCGCGTCACCGGCGGCGCCAGCCCCTCGGCATCCTTCACCGTCAGCTTCACCGATACGTCCCGCCCGCCGCATACGTGTGGTCCGGCTTCACCACCGGTCGAGGTCGCCCCGTCCCCGAAGGCCCACGCATAGGCAGCCACCGCACCATCGGGGTCGGACGACCCCGACCCGTCGAACGACGCCGTCAGATCCGCGCCACCGAGGTGAACGCCGCCGTCGGGGCCTTGTTCGCGGCTGCCACTTCCGGCGAGGAGGTGGGCGCTTGACGACATCCGTGGCCAGAGCAGAGGAGTAGATCGCGACCTCGTCGATGGAGCCCTCGAACCAGTTGCTGGAGTCCCCCCCACGCGGTGTCACCGCCGACCCGCCAGTAGCCGTCGAAGCCTGCTTGGGTCTGCGCGTTCGAGCCGACGGCGACACCGTCGACGTAGAGCGCGATCCCCTGGCCCTGCTGGCCACGACGTGGTGCCACTCCGTCGTTGTAGGCCGTCGAGGTGGTGACGGGTCGTGCTCCCGTCCAGACACCGAACAGCAGGTGCCCGTCGTCACTCATCTAGACGTGCCGGTCGTAGCTGTTGCTCGCGCCCGTCTGGCTTGTTGCCGAATCCGATGATCTTGCCACCTCGCGTGGTCGTGGTCTTGAACCACAGCTCCACCGAGTACGACAGTGGGGTTGCCCACCGTGCGTCTGGCGTAGACGCCGCCGTCGACCCGTCGAGGGTGGCGGCCGTGTTCGGCGTGCCCGGCACCGCGCCCGTCGCACCGAGACCGCGCCTCCGTAGGTGCCCGGCAGCCGTTGGGGAGGAGTCCTCGGCCTCGGACCCGTCGCCTCACCGAGGCGCCAGTACAGTCCGGGGGCTGGTCCAGACGGCCTTGCCGTAGGCGTCGGTCGGATCCGTCGGGACGTCGAGCGTGCGCCCGACTCCCGGTAGTGGTTCTGCACCTGGGCGATAGTCAGAGCGGCCGGGTAGACCGCGGTCTCGTCGATCGAGCCGGCGAAGCAGGCTCCGGCCGGTGGCCACCCGGAGGTGTCCCCGCCGACCCGCCAGTAGCCGTTGTAGCGCTGGCCGGTGGTGCCCCTGTTGCGACCCACGCGCTTGCCGTCGACGTACAGCGCCATTCCGGCGGCTCCATCGTGCCGACCACGTGGTGCCACTGGTCGTCGTTGTAGGGCGGGCTCGTGTCGACCGTGTAGCCGCCCCCGGTGTAGACGCCGAACCAGACGCGGCCGTTGTTGTCCATGTAGATGTGCCGGTCGTAGTTGCTGCTGAGGCCCGACGGCTGTTACCGAAGCCGATGAGCTTCCCGCCGCAGGTCGAGGTCGTCTTGAACCACGTCTCGAGGCTGAACTGGTCTGGCCCGGGGATCGGGGCCGGCTGCCCGCCAGCGCGTCGCTGCCGTTGAAGGTCGTCGCCGAGTTGGAGTCATTCGTGATGGCGCCGCCCGCCCCATGCGTGTAGCCACCGGTCAGTGACAGGTCTGAAGCCCCGGCCCAGTCGTAGGCCACGGCGCCGGAAGGCTCCCCGAGGCGCCAGAAGTCGCTCGCTCCGTCGGCGAGGACGGCGTTGGCGTAGGGGCTGGTCTCCGTGTTGGAGATGGTCACGGAAACCCACGCCGACTTCGTGACGTTGTTTGACGGGTCCGAGACGACGAGCCGGTATTTGTGCGTCGAACCGGCCGCCAGACCCGAGTCGGTGACGCTCTTCGTGACGGGCTTCCAGAACGGAGTGTCGATGACCTCCGTCGAGATGGGAGCCGTCGCCTCACTGTCCCGGTAGAGCTTGTAGGTGAGCGCACGGTCGTCGTAGTCGAAGGTCGACGTGTAGGCGACCCGGGCGGTCCCCGCAGCGACAGGAAATAGCCTTCGGGTCGAAGTCCGCGCCGGGGTTCTTGGGACCCTGCTTGTTCGGCGCGATCGACCTCACGGCGTAGCGAACCAGACCCTGTTGAGGCACGCCGTTGACCTTGGGGAACTCTCCGCCGTACACCACGTACTGGGAGTTGCCGGACACCGTCCAGGTGGCCTGTCCCTTGCCGGTAAACGACCCCACGTCAGTCACCGGGAACCAAGTGAGCAGTTCCGGACGCGGGGTACCCGGGTGGTCCGGATAGCCGTAGATGTCAGCGGTGTTCGTTCCGCGCACGTCGGCGGTCCAGGCCGTCGAGTGGTAGAAGTTCCAGGTCGGGCTGCTCTGCGGGAAGCCGCCGCTGTTGCCGCAGTAGTGCTTGTGGCTTGCGGAGTACACGAGCCGTCGACCGGATACACCGAGTAGGTGTCACCGTGGCAGTCCTCGATCCACTTCACATCGCCGTCGGACCAGTTGGCCGAGAACGATCCCTCCATGTTCCCCGTGGAGCCGATAGACCCAACCAGAGCCGTAGAAATTCGTGCCGTCACTCGAAAGGCTGGAGATCCCCGCTTGCGCGTCTGCGTCACGGATCTGGTTGTTGATGGGCAGGGGCATCGAGGCGCCCGTCGCCGCCGCCAGGCGAGCCAGGCCGTAGCCGGGGGTCCCCGATCCCTCAACCGTGGTGAAGTTGCCGCCGGCGACCACGGACTGACCGTCGGGAGCCGCGACCAGGGCTCTGAACCTGACCGTTGTCGACCTTGGGGTAGAACGAGTTGACCAGCGCCCCGGTCGTCGTGTCGACGGCGGCGAGGCGGGGCCGCCAGATGTTATTCACCAGACCGAAATAGCCACCCGCGTACACCACCGAGTTGGTGGCGGCCACGGACTGTGCTGACCGAATTGAAGACCGGAGCGAGGGAGCTGAGGTTTCCGCTCGGGAGGTCGAAGGCCGCAAACCGGCTGCGCGCGACGCTTCCCACCTTGGTGAAGGGACCAACGGCGTAGAGCCTCTTCCCGTCTGGGGACGCGGCTATGTCCTTGACCTGCGCGTCGAACATCGGCGCGAACGAGGTGATGAGGGCGCCTGTCGTGAAGTTGTAGGCCAGCATGTTGCCTCGGGGGGTCTGAGGTTCGTCCCAGGCGCGGCTCCGGCAGGTCGAGCATCTTGAAGTTTCCGGCTACGTAAACCGTGTTTCCGACGATCACCTGCTTCCAGACGACACCATCCACCTGGACGGTCGGGAGCGCATCTGCGCTCACGGTCTCCGGCAGCGGCGGCGTTACCACGGCCGGCGCAGGCTCGATGGCTTGCGCTGCGCTCGGGACTGCGACGAAGCCGCCGATCCCAAGGAGGAGACCGAGTGCAGCTGCGGTGGAGCGGCGACCCGCAGATCCGAACAAATTCATGATGTGCCCTTGACTAGATGGAACAGAAGGAAGTCCAACACCGCGGCCGATGGGGCCCCGTCAAGAAGTAGAGAGTTCTGTGGGTGTCTCGGATGGGAGCACAAGGAGCGACAGGTCGACGATGACGCCGACGGTCGCTGCCCTCGACGTTCGACGGCGACACCGTCGGCGGACATGGTGTGACTCAAACCCGACGCTCCCCCCACCACCGCGCGACGGACCCCCCGTGCGCGGGTTGGCACTCACGTGCCTCGCTTTACCAGCGGACGGGCCACCCAGACCCTCGACTGACCAGACCTTTACCTGCTCTATACGGTCTGGCTCGCTGATAGTACGGGATCAAATCGGCACACGTGCCGCGATTCCCAAAGAACTTCCCGGTGCGGTCAACGAAGGACAAGACGCGCTGACGCGCGAGCTCGACAGACCGCCACAACGGGTCCGGAGGGGTCAGCGGGGGGAGTGGAAGCGCTGCTGCGCGGTTTCGAGATCGGTGGCCACGAGGGCCTCGACGGCATCGGCCGCGTCATCGAGCAGGAAGGGTAGGTTCTCGCGCTCGGCCTTGCCGAAGTCCTTGAGCACGAAGGAGGCAGCGTCCATCCGGCCGGGCGGGCGGCCGATCCCGATGCGCACGCGGAGGTATTCCTTCGAGCCGATCGACTGCGAGATCGAGCGGAGGCCGTTGTGGCCGCCCTCTCCCCCACCGCGCTTGAGCCGGATCGCGCCCGCGTCGATGTCGAGCTCGTCGTGCAGGACGACGAGGCGCTCGACCGGGATGCCGAAGTAGCCCATCAGGCCGGCGACGGGGCCGCCCGAGGTGTTCATGTACGTGCTCGGCACGGCGAGCACGACCTTGGGCCCGGGGGCTCCCCCGGGACGGGTGCCGAGCCGGATCTCCGCGACGCGAGCGCGGGAGCGGTGGGTCTTGAACGACGCGCGGCTGCCCGCGACGCCGGTGGCGTCGCGGGCAGCGAGCTCGTCGATGGCCATGGCCCCGACGTTGTGCCGGTTCCCGGCGTAGTCAGGGCCGGGGTTGCCGAGTCCGACGACGAGCCAGGTGTCCATGGGGTCTCTCGATGGTGCGGGTGGTGATGACTGCGGTGAAGCGGGTCGGCCCGAGGGTCAGGCCTGCTCGCCCTCACCCTCGGTGGAGTCGCCCTCGGCGGCCGCGTCCTCGTCGGACTCGTCACGCTCGATGCCGGCCTCGGACTCGGCCTCGGCGAGCTCGGTCTCGAGCTCCTCCTCGGTGACGGCCTGCGTGACGTTGACGACGAGCGCCTCGGCGTCGGTGAGCAGGGTCGCGCCCTCGGGCAGCTCGACGGCGCCGGCGAGGATCTGCGTCCCGGCGGTGAGGCCCTCGACCGAGACGACGACGTTCTCGGGGATGTTGGTGGCGAGCACCTCGACCTCGAGCGTGTTGTGGTCGAGCGTGACGACGGTCTCCGGGGCGGCCTCGCCCTCGAGGTGCACGGACACGTCGACGGTGACCTTCTCGCCCTTGCGGACGACGACGAGGTCGATGTGGTCGATGACCGGCTTGATGGCGTCGCGCTGGACGTCCTTGGCCAGGGCGAGCTGCTCCTTGCCGTCGATGACGATGGTGAGCAGGGCGTTGGCCTGCTTGAGCGCCATCATCGTCGTGTGGCCGGGGAGGGAGATGTGGATCGGCTCGGTGCCGTGGCCGTACATGACGGCGGGGATGTTGCCGGCGCGGCGGATCTTGCGGGCGGCACCCTTGCCGAAGTCGGTGCGCTGCTCGGCGACGAGCGTGGTGTTGTCGGACACGGTGTTCTCCTGAGGTCTCATGGGGCAGGTGGTCGGCCTCGACGCGGGGCGGCGCGCGGGATGCGGCCGGTCCTCACGGTCCGCACGCAGAGGCGGACCCGGACCGAGCAGTCAGGGACCACCGCGTCGATTACGGACCGAGTCACGGGAGCCGGAGCGGCCGTGCGTCGTCCCTCGCCGAGGCAACCACGACATCGTACGGGAGAGTCCTCGCCCCGGCGAAATCCGGGGCGGCCCGACGGTCAGGGGCCCACGCGCTATTCCACCCTAAAGGGACGAAGTTGCCCCCACGAGAGGACGGCTCCCCGAACTTCGGACAATGCGACTTCGGACAATGCGAAGACGCACCCGCTCATCCTCACCTACTCTTTGGCAAGCGCTGACGGTTACCATTGCTTGCGCGTAGAAGTGCTAACCACTTGAAAGATCCATTCGAGCCCGAGGCTGTGGTTGACGTGGCGCGATTTTACGTACCGGGGTTTGATTCGGCTCGGATCACGGCTAGAAAGGCATCCGACGGCTGGCTTGCACATCACGCGGGTCGCGCAGAGCGGGGAGCTCGGGTCACGCGCAGGCCACCGTGGCCTCGTGAACCCGGTCGCGGGATCGTCGCCAGCGACGACCCCGACGAGGTCGTTGCCGAGGCCGCGACCCGGGGCCCGGGCATGAGGTCGCTGACCTCGCGGAGCGGGGTCGAGGTCGTCATGGCCGGCTGTACCGTACACCTGATGTCCGAGCAGGCCGCCCTCGATGCGATCCTCCGAGCCGCCAGCGGGGAGGCCGACCGCGCACTAGGAGTGGCCTCCGCGAACCTCGATCACGTCTACCACTTCGGCCGGGGCTCGGACTGTGAGTCCACGCTGGTGGACACCGACGGCATCGCGTGGCTCACGCTCCTCGACGGCATCCCCCTCGTCGCGCGGGCCAAGTACGACACCGGTGTCAGCTGGCCGCGACTCGCCGGCTCGGACCTGCTTGCTCCACTCTTGGAACGGGCCCAAGCGGACGGCATCCGAGTGGGCTTTCTCGGTGGGCGCAGCGAGATGCACCGGCAGTTGCGGACTCGTCTCGCGCGCACGTACCCGGACCTCGTCGTGGCGGGCTGCTGGGACCCGTCGCCCCGTGACCTGGATGACCCCGCCCTTGGCGCGCAGCTGGCCTGCAGTGTTGCTCTGGCCCAGGCGCACCTGCTCGTGGTGTCCCTGGGCAAACCTCGTCAGGAGCTGTGGATCCAGCGCTGCGGTGAGGCCACCGGCGCCCGGGTCCTGCTGGCCTTCGGCGCCTCAGCGGACTTCCTGGCCGGTCGCGTCAAGCGGGCGCCTCGACTGCTCCGTGCGATGGGGCTCGAGTGGGCCTACCGGCTGGCGCTGGAGCCGCGGCGGCTGTGGCGTCGCTATCTGCTCAACGGGCCGATCGCCCTGAGGAGGCTCGTGCGCGGATGACCGGTTCAACACCACACGGGGAGACGCGTTCTCGTTCTATCGCAGACGTGGCCGTCGTCGTCGTCACGTACAACAGCGAAGGAGAGATCGGGAACCTGCTCGACTCTCTTTTTCGGGATGAATCTGGATTGATTCGACGAATTATCGTCGTGGACAACAAGTCCACGGACAGGACGGTCGACATCGCTTCGCGGAATGAACGGGTCGAGGTTATTCGCAATGATACCAACGCGGGGTACGCGGGCGGGATCAATGTGGCGCTTCGCGCGCTCTCGATCGAGATCGACGCGGTAGCCATCCTCAACCCCGACGTCTTAATCGAACCCGACGCTCTGTCTGCCCTCGTGCGCACACTGGCGGATCCCACGGTGGGTGTCGCGGTGCCCCGGATCCTCGACTGGGACGGTGCGCTGACCCACTCGCTCCACCGAGAACCCACCATCGCGTCGGCGATCGGCGATGCGGTATTCGGCAGCCACCTGCGCCAGCGTCCGGCGCGCCTGTCGGAGACCGTGTGGAATACCCGCAGCTATCGGCACGACACTGACGTGGACTGGGCATCAGGTGCGGCGTGGGCGATCACGCGGGAGTGCCTCGATGCTGCGGGGCCGTGGAAGGAGGACTACTTCCTCTACTCGGAGGAGGTCGAGTTCGCCCGACGAGTGCGCTCGCTCGGGTTCCGCCTTCGCTACACGAGCTCGGCCGTCGTCCGCCATGTCGGCGGCGCATCGGGACGCTCGGCAAGGCTCGACGCGCTGCTCGCGATGAACCGGGTGCGGGACTTTGCCGGCGCCCACCGAAGCATCCCGGCCGCCGTCTTCGGATCAGTGGTCCTCTTGCAGCATCTGGCTCGCGGTTCGAGCGCGAAGAAGCGGGAGGTGTGTCGGCTGCTGCTGCGCCCGAGCACCTGGACGATGCCGCCTCGGGCGCTGGTAGCCCCGTCAGGATCGGAAGCGTGACTCGGGCGGTGGCGTCGGTGATCATCCCTGCGCACAACGAGGAGCGCGTCATCGCCCGAACCCTCGAGGCGCTCACGGCTGGAAACACGGGTTTGCAGATCATCGTCGCCTGCAACGGTTGCACCGATCGAACCGCTGACCTCGTCCGAACCTTCACCTCCCGCGCGCCCATCGAGCTCGTCGAGACGGCCGAGGCGTCCAAGGCCGCCGCGCTTCGGGCAGCAGAGCGGTTGGCGCCGGTCTTTCCGCGCATGTACGTGGACGCAGACGTGATCGTCAGCGCCGAAGCGGTGGTCGCGGTTGCCGAGGAGCTGGCCCGTGGCCAGGCCCTGGCCGGTAGGCCGGTGGTGCGCTACGACACGACCGCCAGTTCCCTCCTCGTTCGCGCTTTCTACCGGGCACGGTCACGCACCCCTGAGCTGATGTCCTCCCTCTGGGGCGCCGGCTACTACGGGGTGACCGAGCGCGGTCGGAGCCGCTGGGGCGAGTTCCCGGACATCGCTGCAGACGACTTGTTCTTCGACTCCCTGTTCGGCCCGGACGAGATAGTGGTCGTAGCGACCGAACCCGTTGTCGTTCGGACGCCGAAGCGCGTCGGGTCGCTGCTGAGGACGCTGGCGCGCGTCTACGCCCCGGAGCATCGAACGGCGACCGATTTCGAAGCCGTAGTTACGGAGGGCACGGTGGGCACGGATCTGCGCGCGGCGACGTCGCCTGCGACTCGCCGCGCGCCCTCGGGAGGGCCAACGTCGCCGCTCCGGGTCACGTCCTCGACCTGATCGCCTACGTCAGCCTCGCCGTGGCCGCCCGGCTGCTCATCAGGCTGCACCCGGTCCATCACCGCTGGCAGCGCGACGACTCGAGTCGCGAGTGCTGAACACCCCGTCGGGCCAGCGTTCCCCCGTCGTACTCTAGGGCCTCGACGGGCTTCGTGGCGTCGCAGCCGCGGTCGTCGTGGTCTTCCACCTCGCCATCTCCGACGGACGAGGGGGGAACCGTCTACAACTCTGCGAGACCCGACGGGATCTCGGTTGTCGAGCTCGATTTGGCACTACTCGCCGTTCAGGCTCCATGGGCGGGGTCGGAGGCCATGTGGCCTGCTACGCCCCGAGTGGCTTCGTGCTGGCCCTCCCTTCGCCCGAAGGACGGGCCTGCCGTGGGGGGCTGGTCACGGAGACTCCGCGGGAGCCATTCTTGGCTTGTCCTCCCTGAATGCGGCCTCTTCCAGTCTGGCAAGTCGATAGACGCACCCAGCCAAACCGATCATGAGCGCCAGGCATCCAGCCGCCTGAGGGAACGCGAAGAGGTCGAAGAAGCCAATGGACAACGCGCCCGCAAGGGCGCCTGCCAGGATCGCTCGCGCCATCTCCTGATCGGCGCGGCGACGAAGAAGGTGCTCGGCCTTCCATGCCGAGACCATTGCGGTGATGAGCAGGAGCAGCAAGAAGAACACGCCGATGACCCCGGTCTCCATGGTGAACTGCAGAAAGCCGTTGTCGAAGATGTAGTACCGCGGGATGAACGTGCCGTAGCCCCGGCCGAGCCAGGGATTGTGGGAGAACATCTCCAGCGCGTAGCCGTAGCCGGCCGTGCGCGACTGGACGCTCGGGTCGTCCGAGGCCCCCTGGAAGAGGCCCCTGATCGTTCCGGCAAGGCCGGGAACTGCGATAGCGGCGATACCGAACCCGATCATCCCGCTCACGCCCGCCGTCCAACGAACGCGCGGGGACCACCGGGGGGCCAGTACGAGCAGGACCAGCGCGGTGCAGATCAACGTGGTCCGGGAGAACGAGAGCATCACCGCCAGGAGGATCACCGCCACGCGGAACCACGGCCAGAACACCCGTCCGGCGGCGGCCAGACGGGCGGAAGTGAGGGCGATCGGCAGCAGCATCGAGAGCACTGCGCCGAATTCGATGGGGTGCACGGAGGTGCCGCTCGGGCGTAGAAAGGCACCCCTGGCGATCAGGGTCCCTGCGGGATCTATGTCCGTCAGGCCAGGAAGAATGAACTGGTCGACCCACAGCTCGCCCGTGGCAACCTGGACCAGTGCAAGGAGGGCAACCAGCCCAGCCCCGATCGCCATTCGGTCGAGCAGCAGGTGAAGACGGTCGAGGGATCTGATGCCGTCGCTGGCCGCGAGCACGATCCCCATCACGGCTACGAACCTGATCAGTCCGCTGTCGGCCGGCATGATCTCATCCGATACGACAGGCTGCATCATGGCGTGCCGGTAGACGACGAGCATGACGAAGAGCAGGGCGAGGGTGACCCTGCGAACCGGCTGGGACTGCCGCGGTTCCTCTCGGTCGCGGTGCACGTGGTGCCAGACCCACCAGACGAAGACGCCGAAGGCGACCACGTTGGCTGGTGCCCCGACGCTCCCCAGGGGAGCGATCCTCGCCCGGGCCGGCACTGCGAGCATCAGGACGAAGTACGCGGTGAGGACCGCCGCGGAGTCGATGGGTCGGCGAGCCCGACGCCCAGCAGTCCGCCCCGGTGACGACAGGCGGGGGTCGACGGCATTGGTCTCGCTGGGAAGTGGGAGCCGCTGTGACGAGGTCACGAGCCCGTCAGGTCCCGGTTGCCGCCCACCCTCGCCATGACACCAGCCTCATCGACTTCGTCGAGTGGCGCGCCCCGAGCCCCAGCCTCACCGCGGGATGTCTTACGCGTCTGCGTCGTGCGCTCTGCTTGGATCGCGGGCCCCGTACCGGGCCAAGCCGCACCCCGCGACCTCAGCAGGCTGTCGAGCAGGCCCACAAGGAGGAGTCCCAACAGCGCAATCGCCGCGGCACCGACGACACCGACCTGGAGCTGTGTCTTGCGCTGCACCGTGGGAACGGTGTCCGTCGCTAGGCGGAAGGTACCGATGTGATTGGCGGCCGAGATCCCGAGGCCGGTCTGGATCCGGTCGAGCTCGGTGGCGAACTTGGTGTTGAGCAGCTCGAGCGTACCCACGGAGGCCCGGGCCGAGCCCGAGCTGACCGTCATCACGACGATGGGCCCGGAAGACGTGGGGTCTCCGCCGACCTCGTAAGTGATCTCCGGGTAGTTCGACGTAACCTCGTCCACGACCCGTTGGCTCCTCACAGCCGTCACCAGCAGGTCCCGCGCCTGGTTCAGGCCTCCGAGGTACATGAGCGGGTTGGTCGTCGCATAGGGTGACGTCCTCAAGGCGTTGTCCATCCGTGATTCCGGCGGGATGAGCACAACCGCGCCCGAGGCCACGAAGGTGGGGCCGATCGACTGCGCCGCGCCGTAGCCACCGGCGATGGCGAGAACGCCCACGGCCAGCGTCACATACCACCGACGCATCAGCGTCGAAGCGAAGTCCCGCAGGTCCACCTAACCCCCAAAAAGTCTCTTGGGCAACCAGCGCCCACGCCGATTCTCACATAGGAGCCGAGGGCCTGTGCAAGAATCGTCGAAAGCGGAGATCCAGCGCATCGGGGATTTCTAGAACTCACATGCGAGGAGGCGCCGTGACATCCCGACGGTTCCTCAGCCTCGCGCAGCAGCACTGGTATGTCGTCGTTCTCGGCCTGCTGGTGGCGCTCGGGGCCGTTCTGGCGACCACCCCCGAGAGGGTCTACTGGACGTCCGAAGCGCTGACGGTCGTTCAGCCCCAGACGACAACGGCGGACACCAGCCTCGAGGACACGCCCCCCACGGCCGTCCCTGCCGCGACCGTGCTCATGCGGCTCGTGAATGACGGCAAGGTCAGTCCGCGCTCCAACTCGGCCGATGCGACACTTTATGGCGAGGGCGCGCGTCGAGCGGTATCGGCGAAGATCAGGGACGTTGGTGGGCAGTGGGCGACTGCGATTCCCAACCCGATCATCGACGTCCAGGTCGTGGAGGCGAGCCCCGCAGCTGTCCGCACCAGGCTCGATGCGGAAACGGCCAAGCTACGGGAGGCAGTCTCAGCCCTGCAGCGTCGCCTGCACGTGCAGCCCTCACAACAGCTCATCATCGAGTCACCGCAGTTCGCCGCTCCAGTCGTAGAGGTGTCCGGCAGCAAGATCCGAGCCGTCGGCTCCGGCATCGTCATCGTCCTTCTCGCAACCGCGGGTCTGATCTTCTGGCTGGACCGGGCCGCGACGGGCCTTCCGCCGTTGACCGTCAGGCCCCCGCGTGCTCGCCCCCGACACGCCGCATGATCTCGCACGTACTGCTCACCCGCTACAACCTCCCCTCACCGGGGGTGGAGAGCCTGATCCGGGCGAAGGACGGCTGGCTTCGGGAGCGCACGGACCTGTTCGAGCGCTACACGGCGCCTCGATCCGCTCCCAGACGAGCGACAACTACGCCTGCCTCGTGTACCTCGACCCGGAGTCGCCGGACTGGCTCGTCGAGGGCCTGCGCTCGCTCGAGGAGCAGGAGGTGCTGACGGCTGTGTACCGAGAGACTGTCGCGGCGTCCGACCTGGTGGGGGACGTCCAACGGGTAATGGGGCGCTCGAGTGGTCCGCTCATCACCACGAACCTCGACAACGACGATGCGTTGGCGGGTGACTTCCTCGAGAGGCTCCAGCAGAGCTTCGTCCCCGGCACGCGGGCCGCTGTCTACTTCGACAGGGGACTGCTCATGTCCGGGTCCTCGCTCTACCTCAGGCGAGACCGCCACAACGCCTTCTGCAGCGTGTACGAGGATCTCGAGGATCCGGTGACCTGCTGGGCTGACTGGCACAACCGGTTGCCGTTGCACATGCCTGTCGTTCACCTGCCCGGGCCGCCCGCCTGGCTCCAGATCATCCACGGCACGAACGTCAGCAACCGGGTCCGTGGAAGACGAGTCCATCGGAGCCCGTACCAACAGGGCTTCGGCCAACTTCTCGACGGGGTGACCGAGGCCACGGCCGTCGAGGTTGCCCGCGATGCGCTGGTGAACTGGCCCTCCCGCCTGCTCCGTGACACAGGGCGGTCCGCTCTCAAGAACGGCATCCTCCGAGTCAGCGGCAAGGACGGTCTCAACGCCCTCAAGGCCCACCTCGCCCGCCGTGACTCCTGGGGCTGACGACCACGGATCGCGCACCCCTTCCGGTAACAAGGCGGGGACACGGACCATGACGCCCCTCCGGCCACCACGATGGCTGCAACGCTGGCTCCGCTTCGTCGGCGCACTGCTGGTCTGGCTGTGCTTGCCGCCCCTGACGTGGGTGATGCTCGTGCTTACGCTCCCCCGCACCTATGAGCCGCTCTCCGGTCGCGGGGTGGAGATTGCAGCTCTCGCTCCGTGGGGCGTCCCGGCCTCCCTGACGCTGCTCGCGGCCTGCCTCGCCGCGACTTGGCTCTCCCGACGCGTCTTCAGTTTCATCGGTGCGCTGCTGTCCGTGCTCAGCCTGGTCCCTGTCGCTTTACACATCGCGTGGATCGCGCCGCTGTACGTCGGCGGCGTCGACGCTGCCTCCAGCGGGCCTGAGCTCGTGGTGATGACCCAGAACCTCGAGTACGGTGACGCGAGTTCGCTGGCGAGGGTCGCCAGTGCCAACGCCGTCGATGTTCTTGTCATCTGTGACCTGACTCCTGACCAACGCGTCGACGTGCTCGAGACGGGCCTCCCGCGCCGGCTCCGCTACTCGGCCGGTACCGACCGCGGGTCCCTCGTGTTGAGCCGCTATCCAATCTCAGGAGACACGTTCATCTCAGGTGGTGGGGACTCCCGGAGTCTGGAGATCCACACGCCCCAACTCGGCGTGGTCACCTTGGTCGCGCTACACCCGACACCGCCCTACCAGGGGACGAAGTGGGCGCACGACTACGGTGAGATCGAGGATCGCCTGGCCCACCTGACGCCTGGTTCCCCGCGGATACTGGCGGGCGACCTCAATGCGACTCTCGACCACCTGCCCTTGCGCCAGATCCAGTCGCTCGGCTATCGCGACGCCGTCGAGCGAACGAACGGCGGTTTCCAGCCGACGTTCCCGGCACCAGGCGCAATCCGTCGTTGGGGCCTTCCCGTTCCGCCCCTCGTTCAGATTGACCACATTCTCGTCTCGGACGCGTTGACGGTCCTCTCGGTCAAGAACCTGGCCGTTGATCAGGCAGATCACCTTGGCGTCGTGGCTGTCATCGGTAACACCGCCACCGCAACCACATCAGGTTCTGAGCGGCCGTGACCTCCCCAGGACCGGACGACGGATGGACCACGGTCCTTTCCGGATTCGGTCTCAGTCCGCGCCGCCACAGCGGCTTCCGAGTCCGCCCGCCACGGTTGCGCGAAGGTCGCGAAGGACCGGCCAGACAACCAGCACGTAGGCGGCTGAACACAACGCGCCACCCCCGAGCATCACGAGCCACGAGTTCCAGTCCGAGTGAATGACTCCGGCGCCCACGACGGCCATGACGACAGCACCGAGCAGTGGGCGCGCGCAGTCGCGACCCAGCTGCGTGACGGGAATTCCACACCGGTGAACGATGAGCACCATTGCCGGCCCGATGACCACGACCGCTACGACGGCGTGACCAATGGCCACTCCCGTGATGTCCATCAGGCGAGCGCCCACAATGAGCGCAGGAAGGGCGGCAAGCAGCCAGAGTGACTGCAGTATGAGGTTGGCGGGGTTGCGGCCAACCGCCACCAAGAAATCGTAAAGAAGGTCGACAAGAATCCGAGTGACGGCCAAGATGGCAAGAAAGCGCAACGGATCGGCGGAGGGCGCCCACTTGTCGCCATAGGCAGTAACGACGAGGGGCTCGGCGAACACGCCCAGAAGGACAGCCATGGGCAGCGCGACCGTCAGGACCATGACAACGGCCTTCCTGAACGCCGCGCCCGCACCCTCGGGGCTCTCGGCTGCTCGGGAGAATCCTGCCAGCGTCACACGCCGCATCGCCGTCGAGATGAGATTCACGGGCCAGGAGCACACGTTGAATGCGAGCAGATATGTCAAAGCCGAGCGAAGTCGCCCCGAGCAGCCTGCCCACCACGACGTAGTCGAGGTTCATCAGGAGGAACAGGACGCCGCTCGACCCCGCGAGTGGAAGACCGAACGCGAGCAGATCGCGGGCGACACCAGCGTCGGAACCGGAAGACCATACCACGTGGGCGCCAGCGCGACGCACATCGCGCCCACGATGACATTCGAGACCACGAAACCCCAGAGCAGGCTCCATGCTCCGTGTCCCCCAGGAAAGCGCCAAGACGATCGTGAGCGCAGTTCCGGACGCGAAGCCCGCCAGATCAATGACCAGCCGTCGACGCTGCTGGAACTCACGCGTAATCAGCCCTGCCGGAACCGCAGCGACCGCATCGACAAGGATGCACACGCTGAGGAGACGGATCATGGGCGCCGCACCTGGCGCGTTGAGCGTCGATGCGAAGGCGGGTGCCAGCGCATACGCAAGAACGTAGAGAAGGGCGCTGACTCCTACTGCAGACTTCGCCACCGTCGGCGCGATCCTCCCGACGTCGCCCGGCCAACGCACCACTGCGAGGCTGACTCCCAGCTCGTTCATGCTGAGCAAAGCAGTGAGGACAACCATCGCGACGGCGTAGACACCGTAGTCCTTGGGGTCCAGGATCCGAGCAAGCAGAATGCCTGCCCCGAGCGAGACGACCCTGCTGAGGACGGTATTCGCCAGGCTCCAGCGGACACCCTGACCGACGCGACTTCGAAGCGTCTCGTCCGGAGAACTTGGGCGGGTCACACCGGGCATGGCCATCGGGGTACCCACCGATTCGGAAACACCCCTCCGCCTGCCCGCACCGCGACCCGGTCACGCAGACACCGCCTCAATGAGGGCCTTGACGATGAATTGCGAGCATGCTCGTCAAGATGCGGGTGGATAGGAAGGGACAGTACCGAATCCGCCAGCTCCTCTGTGACCGGAAATGCGCCTCGCGTCTGACCCAGACCCGAGAATGCACCGGTGAGATGGATCGGGACGGGATAGTGGACGCTCGCACCGATTCCCATGGCCTGTAGCCGAGCGAGCACCTCGTCCCGCCGGGGCGTCCGGACCACAAACAGGTGCCACACATGCTCGTTGCCTCGCGCAACGACCGGTAGCACCACCCCTTCTACGCCCGAAAGAAGGTCGAGATAGCGCTCAGCGACCTGGTTGCGTGCCTTGTTCCACTCCGTCAAGCGTCGCAGTTTGTGACGAAGGACCACTGCCTGAACGGTGTCGAGTAGCGAGTTGAAGCCAATCGTGTCGTGGATGTACTTGCGCTCACTACCGTGAGAGCCAAGCAGTCGCAGCGATCGAGCGAGGGCAGCATCATTCGTCGTGATCGCCCCCGCGTCGCCCGCGGCACCGAGGTTCTTTCCCGGGTAGAAACTGGTCGCACCGATATTTCCCCAGGCGCCGGACGATCGGCCGGCCCGAGTCACCCCCTGGGACTGGGCGCCGTCCTCGACGATGGCGACTCCGCGACTCGCGACAGCACTCTCGATCTGCTCCACGGGGGCCATCTGACCGTACAGGTGCACGGGAACCACGGCCCTCGTCCGGTCGTTCAATGCGTTCGCCACGCCCTCAGGGTCTATCAGGTAAGTGTCGCTGGTGACGTCGACGAGCACAGGCGTTGCTCCGGCCCGGACCACGGCCTCGGCCGTGGCGATGAAGGTGTTGGCAGGGAGTATGACCTCACCACCCGCGACATTCACCGCTCTCAGGGCAAACTCGACGGCGTCCGTGCCGTTGGCCATGGACACGCAGTGCCCGACACCGACGAACTCCGCGTACTCCTCCTCGAACCGGGCCACGTCCTCGCCCCCGATGAACGAGGCGGACGAGAACACCCGGGTGAGGTCCGGTTTGACGTCTTCTTCAATCTCGCGCATTTGCGCCACGAGGTCAACGAGGGGGATGTTCATGAGTTCTCCTGCAGAGTTTCGGGTCGAGGTAGGCAGGACCGGGACGGATCTTGGCCCAGACGGTTCGCGGCCGCGGCCGATTTATCGCGGGCACCGAGCCCGTCAGCCACCTCGTCGTGTGGCCAGACGGGTGCCCTCCCGAAGAGCTCTACCAACTGCGCCGCCCGAACCTGCCAGCTGTGTTTGCCGGCCTCGGCTCGACACAGGTCTCGAGTGTGGGGCCGGAGCGGACCCGAGACGCGTCGCACCACGGCCGCGACAAAATCTTCGCGGGTGGGGGCGATGTCGACCACCTCTGTGCTGAGCCGCCGCGCCGCGGGCAGGTCGGTCGTCACGACGGGACGACCGGCGGCCAGGTACTCGAGCGTCTTGAGTGGGTCACTCGCTCGGTTGAAGTCGCTGTCGACGTAGGGGGTCAACCCCACATGGAGCGCCCCGAGGTAGGCCGGCAGTTCGTCATAGGGCTTGCGTCCGACCCACTGCACGTTCGGCCGACGGATCAGCCGATCCAGACTCCGGCGAGTTTCGGGCCGACGCTCACAACGTGGTCCGATCAGCATCAGGCTCACGTCAGCGTCGGCGACGTCCTCGAGGAGGTTGATGTCGAGTCGATCGTTCAACTGCCCCACGACGCCGGCGATCGGATGTGTGAGGGTGACCCCCGGCGGGAGACTGCCGGGTTCCTCAACCAGGACGCTCGGCTCGCAACCGTTTGGAAGCACCCCCACGACCAAGCCCGGGCGCCTCAATCGCTCGGCGAGCACGGGGGTGACGGCGAGAACCACGTCCGCGTGCGCGAGCGCCCGGTCAAGGTTGCGTCGAGTGGACCTGACACCCAGACCCATCAGGTCGGCGCCTGCTACAAAGTCGTCGGTCACATGAAGCACCCGGAGGGCTCCCGGCATGTTCCTGAGGTCCACGTCGGGTCGGCTGGCAAAAAGGACGAACTCGCGGCCGGGGAAGGCGGCCGGCAATTGCCGGACCGCATGGGCGATCTGCCATCGCACCACAGATCTCGTCCCCGTTCGAGTGAGCCCGGGAATCGTGACGGTATGGAGGCGCCACAACCCCGGGCGCACTCTGCTCAGCCCCTCTTGAGGCTGGGCCTCGGCATTCGGACGACCCTCGTTCAACATCGATGTCGGCGGGTCCACCCAGACGGTCGTCATCTCGCGGTCCAGGTGTTGGACTAGGCGATGGTCTGTGCCCTCCACCGCGTCCCAGGGGACGCCGGCCAGGTAGATCAGCACGGGCGTCTGGGTCACGAACGAGCCGCCAGTCTCCTGGTGCCGCCGGCCACGGGTCGCGAGTTGAAGTCGTCCGTGCTTGCGCTCCCCATGCGGCGCTGCACCTTTCGCCCGACGACATGACCAGCGAAACGACCTGCAGCGACTATGTCACCGTAGATGTCGAGGCGGTGGCCCGCCCGGTTGACCAAGGCAGCTTCGTAGAACTGCACCTGGTTGGCCGCGGCAGCGTCCAGACCGTACTTCGACCTGACGAGGTCCAAGGCGAAAGCACCAGCGGCTGCCCGGAGTTCTGGGCTGGCGAGGAGAGGCTCCACGGCGGCACGGAGGGCCTCGGCTCCCCGTTCAGACCCACTCCCGACGCCGTACCACCCCTGCCAGCCGAAGTCTTCGACTGTCTCGGACGTCAGTGCGCGCCAGAAGCCGAGCTCGCCCTGCACGACAAGAGGCTTCGCGAACGCCATCGCACGCAATGCGGATCCGCCCATCCCGAGCACGACGTCGGCGACGGTGTATGCCGCGCGAGGGTCGTTCATCGCCCCCGTGAGGACGACCGCCTCTCGGCCGGCTGCGTCGTTAGCCACCTCGGCCGCGCGTGCGACTGAATCCCGTTCCGGCCCGTCGCCGACGACGACGAGCACGGCCCGCCCTGCCGCGAACCCCGGAACCGTGCGGATGGCGCAGAGCAGGCCCTCGAGCTTCAGCTCTCGCGCAAGTCGTGAGACGACGACGACGGTCGGTCGGGTCGGATCCAGGCCATGGCTTTCGGCAAAAGGACGGGTGTCCTCCACGACGCCTGGATGGTTGTGTTGCAGATCCACGGGAGGCTCAAGCACACGGATCGCCGTCCTGCCTGTCGTCCGCTCCTCGTCGGCGATCTGCTCCGTGCCGACGACAAGGGGCACCCGGCGGGGGATGAACGGCGCAACCGACATCGACATGACGGTGCCGACGCAGCAGGAGTCACCGTCCAGCGATGCGAGTCGTGCCTCGAGGATGGGCGGCCACTCGTAACCGTGGATGATGTCGAACGACCGCTGCCGGACCAGTGCACGCAGGTGTCTGATGACGCGTTGACTGGGCCGCCGCCCCGGTTCGAGAGGCGACTCGACGACTTCGAGCTCCAGCTCGTCGATGCGGTCGGCGAGGGAGCCGGGTCTGCCGTAGATGGCGACCTCGTGTCCGAGGTCCCGCACGGCGGCAGCGAGTTCCACTGCGTTGAGTTGGCTGCCACCCAGACCGAGCTCGTGCGGATACACAAGGATTCGCATCAGCGTCTCGTGGTGTCGCGTACCGCGACGATGACGCGGGCCTGCTGCTCGACCGTCATCTGGTGGAACAACGGCAGGATGAGGGTGGAGTCGGTGAGCCGCTCGGTGACGGGAAGCGGCGCATGGGAGCAGCCGGCATACGCAGGCTGCCGATGCGACGCCATGATCCCTCGACGGGCCGAGATGTCGGCCAGCGCCAGCCGTTCGAGCAGTTCGTCGCGCGAGAGGGGGAACGCGTCACCGACCTCGACCCAGAAGGACTGGAAGTTCGACGTCCCGCCCTCGGGGTCCGCCACGCACCGCAGCCCCTCGACACCCGAGAACGCGTCGCGGTAGCGGTCGGCGAGCTCACGGCGCCGGGCCACGACGTCATCGAGACGTCCCAGCTGCACGATGCCGACGGCCGCCTGCAGGTCGGTCATCCGGAAGTTGTAGCCGACCTCGACGTACCGCTCGGCGGGGGCGAGGACGCTCGCGTGACGCTCAGCGGCACTGACGTCCATGGCGTGCTCGCGCAGCAGGCGAGCCCGCGCCGCCCAGTCCGGGCGCGTCGTCGTGATCATCCCGCCCTCGCCCGTGGTGAGGAGCTTGCGGGGGTGGAAGGACCACGCGGCGATCTCGGCGCCCGCGCCGACGGGGCGACCGGCATACGTCGACCCGGCGCCGCAGGCGGCGTCCTCGATGACCACCACGCCGAGGGGATCGCACAGTTCGCGGATCGGGCCGAGGTCGACTGGGACGCCGCCCTGGTCGACGACGATGACCGCTCGGGTCCGGGCAGTCAGCGCCACCTTCACCGTGTCGGCCGTCACGTTTCCCGTCTCGCGGTCCACGTCGGTGAACACGGGGGTGGCCCCGACATAGGTCGGTGCGTTCGCAGTCGCGATGAAGGAGAACGACGGGACGACGACCTCGTCCCCGGCTCCCACCCCGGCAACGACAAGAGCGAGGTGCAGGGCGGTCGTGCAACTCGAGACGGCGATGCCGTGAGGTGCCTGCATGCGCGCCGCGAACGCGCCTTCGAACTCGGCGACCTTGGGTCCCTGGGCCACCCAGCCGGACCGGATGACTTCCGTGACGGCCGCGATCTCCTCCTCGCCCATCCACGGCTGCATCACGTTGACCCGGCTCATGCGGAGACCTTCCGGCCCGCGGCGACAGCCTCCCGCTGGGGTTCCCACCAGGCGACGAGGTCGCGCAACCCGTCCTCGAGTCCCGTCGTCGGACTCCACCCGAGGTCTTGGCGGGCCGCCTCGATGTCGGCCAGGCGTCGGGACACGCCGTTGACGGCTCGCTCCGGCCCATGCTCGACGCCGAGGTCGGAGTCCATCGCCCGCAGGAGTGCCTCGGCCAGCCCGAGCAGGGACGTCTCTTCGTTGCTGGCGATGTTGTAGACCCCCTCGGGAACGTCAGAGGTCATCGCGAGGATGTTGGCGCGCGCGATGTCGACGGTGTAGACGAAATCCATGGTCTGCGCGCCGTCGCCGAAGATGAGCGGAGGCTGCCCGTCCGCGATGCGCTCCATCCAGCGGACGAGCACCTCCGTGTAGAGGCCGTGTACGTCCATCCTGGGGCCGTAGACGTTGAAGTAGCGCAACGCGACGTAGTCGAGGCCCTGCATGGCCCGGAAGCTGCGCGCCATCGCCTCGTTGAACGACTTGGCCGCTCCATAGAAGGTGTCGTTGTTGTGGTGGTGGTGGCGCTCCGTGGTGGGGAAGTGCTCCGCCAGTCCGTAGACCGATGCCGAGGACGCGAGCACGAGCTTGTCGATGCGGTGCTCGGCTGCGGCCTCGATGACGTTGAAGGTGCCGTCCACCAGGACCTCGAGGGCCAGGCGAGGCTGCTCGGCGCACTGGGTGATGCGGATCGCAGCCTGGTGGAACACGAGATCGCTGGACCGGGTCAGGTCGTGCACGAGGTCGCGATCCTGAACGTCGCCCTCGACGAGGTTCACCCCACCCCTCGCGAACGCGTTCGCGAGGTTCTCGCGGCGTCCCCGAACCAGGTTGTCCAAGACGTCGACCTGGGCCACACCCGCGTCGAGCAGCTGGTCAACGATGGTCGAGCCGATCGTCCCCGCGCCGCCGGTGACAAGGACCCGCGCTCCCCGCAGCTCGCTCATGCCACCACTCCTTGTGCCATCTGCGCCGACGCGGATCGTGACAGATCGACCATCTGTCCACCGTTCTTGAGGCTCACGCTCGACGCCTCCAGCACCTCGAGCACCCTCAGTCCCCCCTGCCCGTCGGTCCGCGGAGGGCGGCCGTCGCGGATGGCCGCCGCGAACTCCTCCACCATGGAGCCAAGGGCCTCCCTCTCGGGAAGTGAGGGGGCGTACATGTCGCCCAGCCGGTAGGAGATACCGGCCGCGCGACGGTCCGACAGGTCGTCCGTCTTGGACGAGAGGTCGAGGTCGACGCCCCGGTCGTAGACGCTCAGCCGCTGCTGAGGGTTGAGGTCGTCCCAGACCAGGGTGCGGCGGCTGCCCCCGACGACCATCTGACGGATCTTCGTCGGGCTGAGCCAGTTGACGTGAACGTGAGCCATGGCGCCTCCGGCCAGTGGCATGGTCAGATAGCCGACGCACGCTCGGCCAGCTCCGATCGGGTCGGCACCGTGCGCCGCCACACCCTCAGGCAACAGCCCCGCGGGCAAGATGAAGTCAAGGATCGACAGGTCGTGCGGGGCGAGGTCCCACAGCACGTCGATGTCAGGCTGGATGAGTCCCAGGTTGATCCGGACGGAGTCGACGAAGAGCACGTCTCCGAGCTCGCCGGACGCGATGATGTCTCGGATGCGCTGGACCACCGGGGTGTAGCAGTACGTGTGGTCACACATGAGCACGAGGTCGCGGTCGCGCGCGGCCGCGAGCATCTCCAGCCCTTCGGCAGTGGAGGTGGCCAACGGCTTCTCCACCAAGACGTGCCGGCCGGACTCAAGGGCCGCGAGCGCGACGCTCCGGTGCGTATTGGCAGGGGTGGCGATCGCGACCGCGTCGATGTCGGAGCGCGCGAGCAGTCGACCCACGTCGGTCTCGACGTCGACGCGTGCGTCTCCGACGACCTTGCGCGCACGGCCAGCGTCGAGGTCGCACACCGCCACGAGGTCCCACTCCGAGCTCCCCCGGAAGTTCCTGACCAGGTTGGGCCCCCAGTACCCGGCGCCGACAACCGCAACACGCAACGCCATTCGAATCTCCCCAGTCCTCGGTGCCACCTGCGGCCCCACACCGCTACACACGCTATGAAACCGGATTGTCGCTGCTCCTGTGGCGCAATCGACGTATTCACCTGCCCGCGAGAGCCAGCCCAGACCGCTACGTGCCCGGGAGCGGACGTGCGGGAACACCGACCCACGTACGATTGGAGTCCACATCCTCGATGACCACGGCTCCCATGCCAACCATCGCCCGGGCCCGCACCGTGCACCCTTCCCGGACGGAACACGACATACCGAGATAGGCCCGCTCGCCGACGTGGACGTTGCCGCCCAGGACGACGCCCGCACAGAGCGTCGCGTAGGAGTCGATGACGTCGTCATGGGTCAGGACGACGTTGGGCATGCACACGACGTGGTCCCTGATGGTGACCTGAGCGGTGGCGACCACCCCGGCGAGGATGATCGCTCCCGTCCCGAGAACGGTGTCACGGTCCAAAACGGCGCGTGGATGGATGATGCTCGTGAAACGTCCGGCCCCGACCCCGAGGCGGTGGAGCCGGCCGACGAGACGCTCCCGCACCTCCCCCCTTCCGGCGCAGACGACCAGGGCGACGTCTTCGTAGCGTGTCACGTCGCCGATGCCGCCCAGCACCGGCAGGCCGGGTGCAACCTCGGTCCTCCACCTGCTCTCGTCGTCGTCGAGACACCCGAGCACCTCACGGCCGGCGTCACGGGCGGCCGAGGCCGCCTCCCGGGCCAGCCCGCCAGCGGCGACGAGCAATATCGGGGCGGAGCCGATGTCAGGGCCGGTCACGCCGGGACCATCGGGCGTCGGTTCTCGAGGGCCCGCCACCATGCGATCTCGGACCGGACGACGGCCGAGGCGACGTCCGAGGCGGCGTCCGAGGAGTCGAAGCCGGACGCGTTCTGACTGCCTTCACGAAGCAGGCCCTCGATACGGTCGATGGCGGAGTCGGGTATGCCGAACTTCGTCATCCCGAAGCGGTTGACGCCATGGATCCGCGCTGGAACGCCGTAGGCCTTCGCGAACGGGGGGACGTCGCGAGTGACCGGCGTGCCCATCCCGACCATGGCCATCGCGCCGATGTGACGGCGCTGGTGCACGCAGACATTGAGCCCGAGGTTGGCACCGATACGCACGCTGGTGTGGCCGCCGAGACTGACACCGGCAGACAGGGTCACGTCGTCGCCCACGACGACGTCGTGCGCGACGTAGACGCGGCTGAATAGCCAGCACCGCTCCCCGATGACCGTCGGGTTGACGCTGCCGTGATGGATCACGACCCCGTCCCGGAGGACGGACGACTGGCCGACGACGATCTCGTGGTGGTCGAGGTCTCCATCCCACGGATCGTTCTGGCGCACGCCCGAGATCTCCGGCGCGCCGCCGATGTGGGCACCGGGCCCCACGCGCACATGGTCGTGGATCCGCGTCGGACCGAGCAGCACGGCGAAGGGGCCCACGACGACTCCGACGCCGAGCTCGACCCCGGGCCCGACGAACGCACTCTTGTGCACACGGGTGGGCTCCCCTGACATGGTGCGGTCTCCTCCTCGGTGTACGGCGCTCCGAAACTACATGCTGCCTCGGTGACGCGAGGGCGATTTCGAGCTCGGACCATGGTGGCAGGATGGATCGGGCGGTGACTCAGTCGGCCGGTTCGTCAGCCCGCACGGCGACCACCCCGCCGACGATGAGGGCGCCGCCGACGAGCTGGACGACCGCCGGGAGCTCACCGAGCAGCAGCCAGGCGAAGAGGACCGCGAAGAGGACCTCGGTGAGGGCGACGAACGAGGCCACCTTCGACCCGAGGACCCGCACCGCGCCGACCCCGGTGACGTAGGCGAAGGATGCCGCGACGACCGCGAGCACGAGGACGGGCACCCACCACGCCACCTCCCGACCACCGAGGAGGACCTCGTCGGCGCCGCGGGTCATCTCGAGCAGCCCCGCCCCCGCAGCGAGCCACAGCACGACCGCACCGACGACGAGCCCGGCCCCGGCCAGGGTGAGCGGCGACAGCCCCTCGTCGACCTGGTCGGCGAGGAGGAAGTAGAGGACGAGGCAGACCGCGGCGCCGAGCCCCCAGAGCACGCCGACGGGGCTGAGCGAGACCTCGCCGGTGAGGTCGAGGACGAGCAGCAGCCCGGCGAGCGCCAGCGCGACGCCGAGCAGGGTCAGCCGGCCGGGACGTCGCCGGTGCCGCGTCCACAGCCAGCCCACGATGAGCACCGGGGCGAGGTACTCGAGGAGCAGCGCGACCCCCACCGAGAGGTGGCTGACGGCGAAGAAGTAGGCGAGCTGGCACCCGGCCACCCCCGTCACGCCGTAGCCGACGACGAGCCAGGCGTTGCGTCGCAGCAGCCCCCACCGCCCGCGCAGGCCGAGGAGAGTCGGCACGAGCAGCACGACCGCTCCGAGGGTGATCCGCATCGTGACGACGGCCCCCGGTGACCACCCGCCGAGCAGGAGCGACTTCGCGAAGCCGCCCGACATCCCGAAGGCCGCCGCCGAGACGAGCGCGAGGCCGATCCCGACGAGGGGACGGGTCGCGGCGGCGGGCTCCCCGTCCCGGGTGTCGCCCGCCGGGAGGTATGCCGTCCCGCCGGTCTGCGTGGGGCTCGCGCCGCCCATCGAGCACCTCATCCACCGAGTTCACGTTTTGTCGAGTCAGGATCAAAAGTCTTTACACTCCTGACGGTAACCACTCTCGTTGTCAGGAGTCAAGATGGCTTTCACCCATGACACCGACCTCGCCCTCACGGCCGCCGCCGCCCTCGTCAACACGCTGCCCCACGCCGTGGACGGCCACGAGCGACGGGACGCCCTGGGCACCCTCGACGAGCTCGCGGCCTTCTGCGCCGAGCAGCAGTGGACCGGTCGCCTCGACACAGATGCCGCCGAGCTCGAGTCCGTCCGGGCGCTGCGGCCCCGGTTGCGCCGCCTCTGGGAGCTCGACGAGGCCGGCGTCGTCGAGCTCGTCAACGACCTGCTCGCCGAGGCGCAGGCGCTCCCCCGGCTCGTCGAGCACGACGGGTCGGGCTGGCACGTCCACGCCACCTCGGACGACGCGCCGCTCGCGGTCCGGATGGCCGTCGAGGGCGCGATGGCCGTCGTCGACGTCCTCCGGGCCGGTGAGCTCGACCGGCTCCGCGTCTGTGACGCTCCCGACTGCGACGACGTCGTCGTCGACCTGTCCCGCAACCGGTCCCGGCGCTACTGCGACGGCGGCTGCGCGGCCCGCGCCCACACCGCCGCCTACCGCGCCCGGCAGGCGGGGACGTCCGACGGGGTAGGCACCTGAGATGACCCGGAGATGGCTCTTCGCCGACCAGCTCGGCCCGCACTTCGACGTCGGGCGCGAGGGCGTGCTGCTCGTGGAGAGCCGCGCGGCACTCGGACGCCGCCGCTACCACCGGCAGAAGCTGCACCTCGTCCTCTCGGCGCATGCGCCACCGGGCCGACGAGCTCGGCGGGTCGGCCCTGCTCTTACGCACCGACACCTACGGCGAGGCCCTCGCCGAGGTCGGGGAGCCGGTGCGCGTCTACGAGCCCACGTCGTATGCCGCTGACGACTTCGTGCGCGGCGCGCTCGCCTCCGGTTCGGTGACCGCGATCGACCCGACCCCCGGCTTCAGCCTGGCCCGGGACGACTTCGCCCGGTGGGCCGACGGGCGGCGCCGGCTGCGGATGGAGGACTTCTACCGCTACCAGCGCCAGCGTCTCGACCTGCTCGTCGAGGGCGACCGCCCGGTCGGCGGACACTGGTCGTTCGACGAGGACAACCGCGAGCCACCGCCGCGCGGCGCGGAGACGCTCGGGGTCCCAGCGGCATACCGGCCCCGCGAGGACGAGATCGACGCGGCGGTGCGCGACGACCTCGACCGCTGGACCCGCGACGAGGGGCTGGAGACCGTCGGGGTGGACGGCCCTCGGCTCTTCGCGGTGACCCGTCGGGAGGCGCTGGCCGCGCTCGAGCGCTTCGTCACGGCGCGCCTCGGCGCCTTCGGCCCCCACGAGGACGCGATGCTCCGCGGGGACTGGGCGATGGCCCACAGCCTCCTGTCGGTGCCGCTCAACCTCGGCCTGCTCAGCCCGGTCGAGGTCGCCGAGCGGGCCGTCCGGGCCCACCACGAGGACGGCGTGCCGCTCGCGTCGGTCGAGGGTTTCGTGCGCCAGGTCATCGGGTGGCGCGAGTACGTCTGGCACGTCTACTGGCACTTCGGCCCGGCCTACCGGCGGCGCAACGCCCTGGCCGCCCGGGCCCCGCTCCCGCAGTGGTTCCGCGATCTCGACGCCGACCACGTCGAGGCGGCCTGCCTCTCCGACGTGCTCGCCGGGGTGCGCGACCGTGGCTGGGTCCACCACATCCCGCGGCTCATGGTGCTCGGCAACTGGGCTGCCCAGCGCGGTTACGACCCCGACGAGCTCACCGAGTGGTTCCAGACGAGCTTCGTCGACGGCTACGACTGGGTCATGCCGGCCAACGTCGTCGGGATGAGCCAGCACGCCGACGGCGGCGCGATGGCGACCAAGCCCTACGTCTCCGGCGGCGCCTACGTCAACCGGATGAGCGACTACTGCGGCACGTGTCGCTACGACCCGAAGCAGCGGGTGGGCGAGCACGCGTGCCCCTTCACCGCCGGCTACTGGGCCTTCCTCGACCGCACCGCCGACCGGCTCGAGGGCAACCCGCGGATGGCCCGGCCGCTCCAGCAGCGGCACCGGCTCGCCGACCTCGACGCGCTCCTCGAGGCCGAGCGCGCGAGGGGCGACGCCCCGCCCTGATCACCAAGAAGTGACCCAGGCCCCCGGGCCTTTCGGGGGTGCTCGGGGGCGCAGGCCGCCCGCGGCCGTGAGCCCCCGAGGGCTACGCCCGGCCGTCGAAGAGGCTCGTGACCGAACCGTCCTCGAAGACCTCGCGGATCGCCATCGAGACGAGGGGGGCGATCGACAGGACCGTCAGCTTGTCGAACTGGCGGTCCTCGGGGATCGGGAGCGTGTTGGTGACGACGACCTCGTCGACCCGGCAGGCCTTGAGCCGGTCGACGGCCGGCCCGGAGAGGATCGCGTGCGTCGCCGCGATGATGACGGCGCTCGCGCCCTGGTCGAGGATGGCGTCGGCCGCCTTGGTGATCGTGCCGGCGGTGTCGATCATGTCGTCGACGAGGACGCAGACCCGGCCCTTGATCTCACCGACGACACGGTTGGCGACGACCTCGTTGGGCCGGTTGATGTCGCGCGTCTTGTGGATGAAGGCGAGGGGCACGCCGCCGAGGCGGGCCGACCAGTCCTCGGCGACCTTGATCCGTCCGGCGTCCGGTGAGACGACGGCGAGGTCGAGGTGCCCGTACTTCTGGGCGACGTGGTCCGAGAGCGTCGACAGCGCCATCAGGTGGTCGACCGGGCCGTCGAAGAATCCCTGGATCTGGGCGGTGTGCAGGTCGATCGCCATCAACCGGTCGGCGCCGGCCGTCTTGAACAGGTCGGCCATCAGCCGCGCGGAGATCGGCTCGCGGCCGCGGTGCTTCTTGTCCTGGCGGGCGTAGCCGTAGAACGGCAGCACGACGGTGATCCGCTTCGCGGAGGCCCGCTTGAGCGCGTCGACCATGAGCAGCTGCTCCATGATCCACTCGTTGATGGGGGCGGTGTGGCTCTGCAGGACGAAGGCGTCCGAGCCGCGCACCGACTCCTCGTAGCGGACGTAGACCTCGCCGTTGGCGAAGTCGTAGGCGCTCGTCGGCACGAGCTCGGTCCCGAGCAGGTCGGCCACCTCCTGCGCGAGCTGGGGGTGGGCCCGGCCCGAGAACATCATCAGGTGCTTCTCGGTGGTCTTGTTGATGCCGCTCATGCGTCGGTGCCCCTCGACTCGGTCGGTGCCGCTGGTGCGTCCTCGGTGGTCGTGCCGATCGCCTCGCGAGCAGCCGCGTCGGTGCGCGTTCCCTCCCGGCGACGGGCGACCCAGCCCGCCACGTTGCGCTGCGTGGCGCGGGTGACGGCGAGCTCGCCGGGCGCGACGTCCTGGGTGATCGCGGACCCGGCAGCGACGTAGACGCCGTCACCGATCGTCACCGGGGCGACGATCACCGAGTTGCTGCCGACGAAGCTCTGCGCGCCGACGGTCGTCCGGCTCTTGGTGATCCCGTCGTAGTTGGCGAAGATCGTGCCCGCCCCGATGTTGGCGCCCTCGCCGACCGTCGCGTCCCCGCAGTAGCTGAGGTGGGGCAGCTTGGCGCCGCGGCCGATCTGCGCGTTCTTCGTCTCGACGAAGCCGCCGATCTTTCCCTCCTCGCCGAGGACCGTGCCGGGGCGGAGGTAGGAGAAGGGTCCGACCTCGGCGCCGGAGCCGATCGAGGCGAGCTGGGCCTGGGTGCGCACGACGCTCGCTCCGTCACCGACCTCGGTGTCGACGAGCGTCGTGTCCGGTCCGATGGTGCAGTCGCGACCGACCGTCGTCGCGCCGTGCAGCTGGGTGCCGGGGTGCAGGACGGTGTCGGGGCCGATCGTCACGTCGGCGTCGATCCACGTCGTGGCCGGGTCGATGACGATCGCCCCGTCGCGCATGGCCTGCTCGACGGTGCGGCGGTTGAGCTCGACACCGAGCCGAGAGAGCTGGACCTTGTCGTTGACGCCCTCGGTCTGCCAGAGGTCGGCCACGGCGTGGGCCCGGACCCGGTGGCCCTTCGACCGGGCGACGGCGACGACGTCGGTGAGGTACTTCTCGCCCTGGGCGTTGTCGGTGCCGACCTCGGCGAGCACCTCGCGCAGCAGGGCCGCGTCGAAGGCGTAGATGCCGCTGTTGACCTCGGTGATCGCACGTTGCTCGGGGGTGGCGTCCTTCTGCTCGACGACCGCCTCGACTCCCCCGTCGGCACCCCGCACGATCCGGCCGTAGCCGGTCGGGTCGGCCAGCGTCGCGATGACGATGGTGATGGCGCCCCCGGCGTCGACGTGCTGCTCGACGAGGTCGGTGATCGTCGCGGAGGTGAGCAGGGGGACGTCACCGTAGGTGACGACGACCGTGCCGGACAGGTCGGCGGGCAGTGCCTCGAGGGCGCACTCGACGGCGCGCCCGGTGCCCTTGACCTCGTCCTGGTCGGCGAGGACGACGTCGGGGTCGAGGGCCGTGACGTGCTCGGCGACCCGGTCGCGCTCGTGCCGGACGACGACGGCGAGGTGGGCGGGCTCGGCGCCCCGGCCGGCTCGCATCGCGTGGCTGACGAGACTTCGCCCGCCGATCGTGTGCAGGACCTTGGGGGTCGTGGACTTCATGCGTGTGCCCTCGCCTGCGGCGAGGACGATCACGGCGGTCGGCCGGCGATCGCTCACGGGTAGCTGCTCCTCCTGGTCGGATGGCGGCGGCCCGAGCGCGGCTGACGGCGCTGGGTCAGGTGCCGCCGCCATGCTACTAGCGCCACCGGCGTCCCTCGCGTCGGCGAGCGGGCGGGCTCCCCGGGCAGGAGTTGAACCTGCGTCGCTTGTCCTGATTCAAAGTCAGGCGGGCCCTGCCGACAGACCAACCGGGGATCGTCCCGAGTTCGGGACCACCACAGGGTAGTGCAGAGCCGGTCGGCACAATGGGGGCGTGACCCCCGACCGCGCAGAGCGACCCGACGGCGCCGAGCGCACCCGTCCCCGGTCGCGGATGACCGGCCCCGAGCGCCGCGAGCAGCTCATCGCGGTCGGCCGGAAGCTCTTCGCCGACAAGGGCTTCGAGGCGACGAGCGTCGAGGAGATCGCGGCGCGGGCCAAGGTCTCCAAGCCCGTCGTCTACGAGCACTTCGGCGGCAAGGAGGGTCTCTACGCGGTCATCGTCGACCGCGAGATCCAGTCGCTCCTCGGCAGCATCACGCTCGCGCTCCGCGAGGGCGAGAGCGCCCGGATCCTGCTCGAGCAGGCGACCCTCGCCCTGCTCGGCTACATCGAGGCCGACCCCGACGGCTTCCGGATCCTCGTGCGTGACTCCCCGACGGGGCAGTCGACCGGCACCTTCGCGAGCGTGCTCGGCGAGGTCGCCTCCCAGGTCGAGCACCTGCTCGCCGCGGAGTTCAGGTCGCGCGGTCTCGACACGCGCACCGCGCCGATCCACGCCCAGATGCTCGTCGGCATGGTCGCCCTCACCGGTCAGTGGTGGGTCGACACGCGCACGTTCAAGAAGGACCAGGTCGCCGCGCACCTGGTCAACCTCGCGTGGAACGGTCTCGCCGGCCTCGACCCGCACCCTCGGCTGGCCAGCCCGCGGGATCCCCGGAAGCGCTAGGAGCCCGGGCGCCGCCTGCTGCTCGCGGGCCCCCGACGCGCACTGGTGGGCGTCGGGGGTCCGCTGGCCCGGTGGTCGGTCCCCAACTGTGGTCCCCTCCACGAAACCACGGGAGGGACCGGACCGGACGAAACGACGTCGAAGGACGGCCGCGCCGACGTCGGCGCGGGGGTCCTCGGAGGTCGTCGCCCCGGGCTGAACCTGTCTTACCCCGTTCGCGGGCGCCGGTCACACGCCCGTCGGACCCACGAACCAACCGGGTTTCCGCCCGCCGTGCTCGGCCCGGGGCCGCGGGCCGACTTCATGGGTCCGGAGGACCTCACGGACGGCGGGCGACGGCGAAGGTGCGGGTGAAGGGGAAGAGCACCCCGAACGGCAGCCGGGGGTAGGCCAGCTCGAGGCACTGCTCGTAGTCGGAGAGGAACGCCTCGCGCTCGTCCGGGTCGGTGAGGACCCCGAGCACGGGGCGCAGGCCGGTCCCCCGCACCCACTCGAGCACGGGGTGCCGCCGGCCCGGGACCACGGGCAGCACGTGCTGGTAGGTCGTCTGCCACACGTCGACCGCGGCGCCCTCCGCGAGGAGGAGGGCGGCATACGTCTCGGGTGCCGCGACGGCGAGGGAGCGGTCGAGGGCGGGCCCCAGGTCGCCCGCGCGGGTATGCCGCTGGGCCGCGTCCCGCATCAGCGCGTGGGAGGGCGCGTCGAGGTTCGCCGGCACCTGGAGGGCGAGCGTGCCGCCGGGCGCGAGGGTCCCGAGCCAGCCGGTGAGGAGGGGCAGGTGGTTGGGCACCCACTGGAGCGTGGCGTTGGTGACGAGCAGGTCGACCGGGGCGCCCAGCGAGCCCGGGTCCCACTCCTCCGCGCGGGCCAGGCTCCACTCGAGGGGACGGGTGGCCTGCGCGTCACCCTGACGGGCGCGGTCGAGCATCTCCGGCGAGCTGTCGATGCCGACGACCCGCGACTCGGGCCACCGCTCGGCGAGCGAGCGGGTCAGCTCGCCCGGGCCGCAACCGAGGTCGACGACGAGGCGCGGGCGGACCGGACCGACCCGGGCGAGCAGGTCGTGGAAGGGCCGGCTGCGGTCGTCGGCGAAGCGGGCGTACTGGTCGGGGTCCCACGCAGCGGGTGCGGCGGGGGCGGCGGGGCCGCTGTCCGGCTGGGTTGCCGTGGTCATGGGGTCCTCGTTCCTCACGGTCAGGTCTTTCGATGTCAAGAGTCTTGATGCGGAGTAGTGTTGCCGCCATGGCTTCGGACCGGGCGGGGGTGGGCGACGACGTCGACGAGATCGTGGCCGCCTGGCAGCGCGAGCGCCCCGACCTCGACGTCAGCCCCCTCGAGGTGCTCTCGCGAATCAGCCGGCTGGCGCGCCGCCTCGACCTCGCCCGGCGCTCCGCGTTCTCCGTGCACCACCTCGACGGCTGGGCCTTCGACGTGTTGTCCGCGCTCCGGCGGGCCGGCGAGCCCTACCAGCTCTCCCCCGGCCAGCTCGTCCAGCAGACCCTCGTCACGTCGGGCACGATGACGACCCGGGTCGACCGGCTCACGCGCAGCGGCTACGTCGAGCGCCGCCCCGACCCCGGCGACCGTCGCGGCGTCATCGTGCGGCTCACCCCGGCGGGCCGCGACGTCGTGGACTCCGCGATGGCCGACCTCATCGAGCAGGAGAAGTCGCTGCTCTCCGAGCTGGCTGCCGAGGACCAGACCCTGCTTGCGGGCCTGCTCCGCCGCATGCTCGCTCCGCTCGAGTCCCGCGAGGCCTGAGACCACCCTCAGCTCCCGGTCGCCTGCTGGAACTCGAGCCGGTTGCCCACGGGATCGCTCGTGTGGAAGCGACGCAGGCCCGGGATCTGCCCGTCCCAGCGGACGGGCGCCCCGGCCGCGGCCACCCGCTCCGCGAGCGCGTCGACGTCGGCCACGGCGATCCCCGGGTGGGCCTTCTGCGCCGGCCGGAAGTCCGCCTCGATGCCGACGTGGAGCTCCGCCGCGCCGGGACCCTCGGCGCGGAACCACACGCCACCCCGGGCCTGCAGTGCCACGGGCTTGGGCACCTCGGTGAGGCCGAGGGCCCCGACGTAGAAGTCGCGCATCGCGGGCTCGCACCCGGCGGGGCCGGACACCTGGACGTGGTGCAGTCGCATCTCCATGCGCTCAAAGTATCTTGATATCAAGATACTTTCAAGGTCAGCCGACGACCTCGGCCGCCGCCAACCACGCGAGCTCGAGCTCCTCCCGCTCGTCGACGATCGCCGTGAGGGTCGTGCTCAGCTCGGCGAGGGCCCCGACGTCCGTCGCCTGCTGCGCCATCTGCTCGTGCACCCGCTCCTCGCGGGTGGCGAGGCGGGTCAGCTGCTTCTCGATCCGCGCCATCGTCTTGCGCGCCTCGCGCAGCTCGGCCGGACTCACGGCCGCCTCCGGCGGGGTGTCACCAGCCGGGGTGGCGCCGGTCCCGCTCGGCGAGGCGCCCGATCTCGCGCGGCGACCGGCCGCGGCGCGGAGCACGAGGTACTCCTCCACCCCGCCGGGCAGTTCGCGCACGTGCCCGTCGCCGAGCAGGGCCAGCTGCTTGTCGCAGGCCCGCTCGAGCAGGTAGCGGTCGTGCGAGACGACAATGAGCGTCCCGGCCCACCCGTCGAGGACGTCCTCGAGGGAGGTGAGCGTCTCGATGTCGAGGTCGTTGGTCGGCTCGTCGAGGATGAGCACGTTCGGCTCCGAGAGGAGCAGCCGGAGCAGCTGGAGTCGCCGACGCTCCCCGCCGGAAAGGTCACCGACCCTCGTCTGCTGCCGCCCACCGGTGAAGCCCAGCCGCGTTGCAAGCTGGCCCGCGCTGATCTCCTTGCCGCCCAAGGTGGTCCACTGCTTGACCTCCTCGATGGCCTCGATGACGCGCCACGACTCGAAGCGCTCGAGCTCGCGCACCTCCTGGGTGAGGTGGGCGATGACGACGGTCTTGCCGATCTTGCGCCGGCCGGCCGCGAGCGGGACGTCGCCGGTGAGGGCCCCGAGCAGGGTCGACTTGCCGGCGCCGTTGACGCCGACGACGCCCACGCGCTCGCCCGGCGCGAGCCGCCACGTCACGTCGTCGAGGATGGTGCGGTCGCCGAGCACGACGGTGACGTCCTCGAGGTCGAGGACGTCCTTACCGAGCCGACGGGTCGCGAAGGAGTCGAGCTCCACCGAGTTGCGGGCCGGTGGCTCGTCGGCGATGAGGGCGTTCGCCGCGTCGATCCGGAACTTCGGCTTGCTCGTCCGCGCGGGCGGGCCGCGCCGGAGCCAGGCCAGCTCCTTGCGCATGAGGTTGGCCCGGCGGTCGGCGACGACCCCGGCAAGGCGGTCGCGCTCGGCCTTGGCGAGGACGTAGGCGGCATACCCTCCCTCGTAGGAGGCGACGGAGCCCGACTCGACCTCCCAGGTGAGGGTCGCGTAGGCGTCGAGGAACCACCGGTCGTGGGTGATCGCGACGGTCGCGTTGCCCGGGCGCGGGCGCTGCGTGGCGAGGTGGTCGGCGAGCCAGGCGACACCTTCGACGTCGAGGTGGTTGGTCGGCTCGTCGAGCAGGAGCACCTCGGGGTCGGCGACGAGCAGGCGGGCCAGGGCCAGCCGACGACGCTCCCCACCCGACTTGGGGCCGACGAGGCTGTCGAGGCCACCCATCGCCTCGGCGCCGATCCCGCCGAGCAGGCCCGTCAGCACGTCGCGGATCCGGGGGTCGCCGGCCCAGACGTGCTCCGGCAGGTCCCCGAGGACGGCCTCGTGGACGGTCCAGTCCGGGTCGAGGGCGTCGTCCTGGGCGAGCATGCCGACGCGGATGCCGTCGGCGCCGCCCTGCTTGGAGATCCGGCCGGAGTCCGGCTCCTGCAGACCGCCGATGACGCGCAGGAGGGTGGACTTGCCGCCGCCGTTGAGGCCGACGACGCCGATGCGGTCACCGGTGAGGACCCCGACGGAGACCTCGTCGAGGACGTGCGACGTGCCGAAGACGAGCGAGACCCGCTCGAGGGAGATGAGGTTGGCCATGCGTGGTGTCAGGGACGCTTTCGGTTCGGTGCTGCAGGCGGAGGTCGGTTCGGGTCGGTCACTCGGGGCGGGGCCCGGTGACGATCTGGGCACCGTGGACCGGGCCCCGGGCCCGGCGCAGGTCACGGCAGAGGTCGGAGGCCGCGAGCGAGACCGACAGGTCGAGGGCGGCCTCGTGGCTCTCGGTGAGGAAGGCGACGGTGGGGCCCGAGCCGGAGACGATGCCGCCGAGGGCACCGAACTCGAGGCCGGCGTCGCGCAGGTCACGCAGCTCGGGTCGCAGCGAGAAGGCCGCCGGCTCGAGGTCGTTGTGCAGGGCCCGGCCGAGCGCGGTCGCGTCCCCCTGCCGCAGCGCGGCCATCAGCTCGTCGCTGATCTGGGGGTCGGCGACGGCGGAGGCGCCGTCCTGCTCGCGGAGCCGGTCGCACTCGGCATAGACGGACGGCGTCGACAGGCCGGTGTCGCTGATCGCGAAGACCCAGTTGAAGGTCCCACGCGCCAGCACGGGGGCGAGCTGCTCGCCGCGGCCCGAGGCCATCGAGTTGCCGCCGACGAGGGCGAAGGGCACGTCGCTGCCGAGTCGGGCCGCCAGCTCGGCCAGCTCCTCGCGGTCGAGGCCCAGCCCCCAGAGGTGGTCGGCGGCGACGAGAGCCGCGGCGGCGTCGGCCGACCCGCCGGCCATCCCACCGGCGACGGGGATGTCCTTGTCGATCCGGATCGAGAGGGACTCCTCGATGCCGGCACGCTCGGCCACGAGCCGGGCCGCGCGGACGGCGAGGTTGTCGCAGTCGGTCGGGATGAGCGAGGCGTAGGTGCCGGCGGGCACGACGTCCCAGTCGTCCCACCTCGCCACGGAGACCTCGTCGTGGAGGGACACGGCCTGGAAGACGGTCGAGAGGTCGTGGTAGCCGTCGGGCCGACGCGCACCCACCCGGAGCTCGAGGTTGACCTTCGCCGGGGCACGCACGGTGACCGTCCCGGGCAGGGTCGGAGCGACAGTCATCCCGCCACCCTATGTTTTCCGGCCACGCGATTTCCCGCCACGTCCCTCGTCGTCTCGCCCCTCGCCCGTCGCGGGACCGGCCGGCTGCTCGGGCCGGGCCTCGGCGATCCTGGCGAAGTCACGGATGTCGAGCTGCTCGCCGCGGGTCATCGGGTCGATGCCGGCGGATCGCAGCGCGGTCTCGGCGGCGGCCGGTGACCCGGCCCAGCCGGCGAGCGCGCCCCGCAGCGCCTTGCGTCGCTGGAGGAACGCCGCGTCGATGCAGCGGAACACCTCGGCCCGCTCCGCGGTCGTCTCGGGCGCCGGTCGCCGGACGAGGGAGACGAGACCGGAGTCGACGTTGGGGGCGGGCCAGAAGACGTTGCGTCCGACCTTGCCGGCCAGCTCGACATCCGCATACCAGGCGGCCTTGAGGGAGGGTACGCCGTAGATCTTGCTCCCGGGGCGGGCCGCCAACCGCTCGGCCACCTCGAGCTGGACCATGACGAGCACCCGCTCGAGCGACGGGAAGTGCTCGAGGAAGCTGAGCACGACGGGGACGGAGATGTTGTAGGGCAGGTTCGCGACGAGCGCCGTCGGCGGCGCGCCCTTGAGCTTGGTGACCGTGAGGGCGTCGGCGGTCATCAGGCGCAGCTTGTCGGCGTTGCCCGGCTGGAGCGCACGGACCGTCTCCTCGAGGGCGCCGGCGAGGCGCGGGTCGACCTCGACGGCCGTGACGTGGGCGACGACCGGGAGCAGGGCGAGGGTGAGCGACCCCAGTCCGGGGCCGACCTCGACGACCCGGTCGGACGCGCCGACCCCGGCGAGCCGGACGATCTTGCGGACCGTGTTGGGGTCGACGACGAAGTTCTGCCCCCACTGCTTGGTCGGTCGGATCTCGAGACGCTCGGCGAGCGCGCGGATCTGCGTGGGGCCGAGGAGCGCGTCGTCGGCCGCGGCGTCGGGGGCGGCACCGGCAACCGACCCGGTGCCCGTCTCGTCGACGGGTGGGTCTGCGCGGCTCATGCCCCACACCCTATGGCCGGTGAACGACGCCAGCCCCCGTCGACCGGCCCGAGGGGCGGCGACGAGGGCTGGCGTGCGACGAGCGGCATACGACACGCGGGGTGAGCTCAGGGCTTGCAGCCCCACGGGCCGAGACCGGCCCGGGCGTAGAGCCGGTTGGCCACGGTGATCTGCTGGGCTCGGCTCGCGAGGTCGGCCCGGGGGGCGAAGGCGCCACCGCCGTTGGCGGTCCAGGTGGAGGCCGCGAACTGCAGGCCGCCGTAGTAGCCGTTGCCGGTGTTGATGCTCCAGTTGCCGCCCGACTCGCAGGAGGCGATGCTGTCCCACATCCCGGCGTTGGCGAGGTTGAGGCCGCCGCCGGACGTGCTCGTCGACCGCGTGCCCGTGCCGCTCGACCTCGTGCTGGTCGAGCTCGTGGCCGTGGACTTCGCCCTGGGGGTGGCGACAACGACCGGGGCCGGGCGCTTCTTCGTGCCGACGAGCACGACCTCGGCGACGGGCTTCGTGGTCACCGTCGAGGCGAGCTGCTGGGTCTTGGTGGCCTTGCCGTCGACCAGCGTGGTGCGGACGGTCACCGTCCGCACGCCCGCGCCACCCCGGGTGGCGACCTTCGTCTGGCCGGCATACATCGACGTGGACGTCTTGCGCACGACGGGGAAGGCGACAGCGCTCGTCGTCTTCGTGTCCTTCGTCGTGACGCGCCGGACGACGATCCTCCCGCCGTCGGCGAGCGGGGCGGAGGCCCCCGGGGTGACGATGTCGGCGGCGGCGAGCTTGATCCGCAGCTGGCCAAGGGCCTCGCCGACCGTCTCCGCGGTGAGGGTGCGGGTCGTGCTCTTCCCGTCAGCGACGACGGAGACCTGCTTCGGCGTGACGATCGAGACCGCAAGTCCGTTGCGACCGATCGTCTGGGAGCGGGAGACCGACAGGCGGGACTGCTCGCCGCGCATGCCGAGGGCGAGCAGGGCTCCGTCGACCGTCGTCGCGGTCGTGCTGACCTCGCGGGTCTCGCCGTCCACCGTCATCGTGAGGGTGCGGCCGTAGCGGACGGTGACGGTGTCGCCGTCGGAGAGCGGGGTGTCGACGGCGGGGACGACGACGTCACCCTGCTTGACCGTGATCCCCTTGCTGGCGAGGAGGTCGCCCACCGTCGCACCGAAGACGTGGACCGGACTGGCGGTGCCGTCGACCGAGAGGTTGACGGCCTTGTCGACCTGCGCGGCACCGACCGCGGCACCGGTCAGCACGAGAGCGGCGCCGCTGGCGGCGAGGACCTTGAGGTTGCGAGAGATCAAAACACTCCGAACGTGGAACGACCCGGGTGCGGCACGCTCTCGACGGGTTCTCCTCGCGACATCGGGACGAGTTCGAGGCGGGGTGCAACCGGCCAACGGTCACCACGGTGACGCATGGACGGCGCCAAGGTCAAATTTTGGTAACGGTCCGGAGTGAGTCGCGTGTCACTCCCACGAGCCGTAGACGCGCTCGGAATTGGCGGAGAGCGCCCGGCACACCGCCGGCACGTCGACGTTGAGCACCCCCGCGATCGCCCGGACCGTGAGCGGCACGAGGTAGGAGGCGTTGGTCGCCCCCCGGTGCGGCGCGGGCGTGAGGTAGGGCGCGTCGGTCTCGACGAGCAGCTGGTCGAGCGGCACCGCGGTGAGCGCGTCACGCAGGCCACCGGCGTTCTTGAAGGTCACCGTGCCCGCGAAGCTGAGCAGGTAGCCACGCTCCACACAGGTCCGCGCCATCGCGAGGTCGCCGGAGAAGCAGTGCAGGACCGTGTGCTCAGGCGCACCCTCCTCGTCGAGGATCCGCAGCACGTCGTCGTGGGAGTCGCGGTCGTGGATCTGCAGCGCGAGACCGAGCCGCTTGGCCAAGTCGATGTGCCAGCGGAAAGCCTCCTGCTGCGCAGCCACTCCTTCCGGGCCGGTCCGGAAGTAGTCGAGACCGGTCTCCCCGACGACGCGGATGCGGTCGTGCACCGCAAGCCGCTCGACCTCGTCACGGGCCTCGGCGAGCCTGCCCTGCGCCTCGAGCCGGGGGACCTCGTTGGGGTGCAGGGCGATTCCGCCGAGCAGCTCCGGGTGCCGGTCGACGGCGTCGATCGTGAAGCGGATCCCGTCGAGGTCGCAGCCGACCTGGACGAGGCGGGTCACCCCGACCGACCGGGCCCGGGCGATCGCCTCGGTCACATCGAAGGGCTCGTCACCCTCCCGGGTGATGTCGAGGTGGACGTGGTTGTCGACGACGTCGATCGGTAGCGGGTCCGGAGGGGTCTTCGGGAGGCCGCGTCCGCCCGGCGGCGAGCTGCTCATGCCTCGTCCGGCGTCTCGCCGTCACCTGTCTCCAGTCCGGACAGGCGCGCGCGCTCGTCCGTGATGACCTGCTCGGGGTCGAGCTTGGTGAAGACGCCGGTCGGCTTGGCGATCGGCGCCCCCACCGGCACCGGACGCGACTCCCACCGCGGGGTGTGCGAGTAGTCGCCGGAGATGACCGGGTAGGACCGCGTGTCGTCATCGAGGTCGCGCACCACCTGCAGGGACGGCATCGGCATCAGCTCGCCCTCGCCGCCCAGCATCGCGTGCACCCGGTTGGTGGCATGCGGCAGGAACGGCGCCATCATCGTGTTGAGGTCCGAGACCGCCTGCACCAGCGTGTGCAGCACGGTGGCGAGCCGCTCCTGCTGATCCTCCCCCTTGAGCTTGAACGGCTCCGTCTTCGACACGTAGGCGTTGGCCTCGCCGACGATCCGCATCACCTCGGCGAGCGCCGCCTTCTGCCGGTGCCGTTCGAGCGAGCGACCGACCGTCTCGAAGCCGGCCGCGACGGTGGCGAGCAGCTCCTCGTCGACGGGCTCCACGGCATACGACGGGGGGATCTGCCCGAAGTTCTTCGCGATCATCGCGGCGGTGCGGTTGACGAGGTTGCCCCAGCCCGCGACGAGCTCGCTGTTGTTGCGCTGGACGAACTCGGCCCAGCTGAAGTCGGCGTCCTGGTTCTCCGGGCCGGCGGCGCAGATGAAGTAGCGGATCGGGTCGGGGCCGTAGCGCGCGACGATGTCCTGGACGTAGATGACGTGCTTGCGCGAGGTGGAGAACTGGGTGCCCTCGAGCGTCATGAACTCGCTCGCGACGACCTCCGTCGGCAGTCCGAGCACGCCGTAGGTCCCGGGCTCGCCCCCCTTGTCACCCCGGCCCGCGTAGGCGAGCAGCTCGGCCGGCCAGATCTGGGCATGGAAGGTGATGTTGTCCTTGCCCTGGAAGTAGTAGGACCGTGCCTCCGGGTCGTTCCACCACTCTCGCCACCGCTCGGGGTCGCCGCTGCGCCGGGCCCACTCGATGGAGGCGGAGAGGTAGCCGATGACGGCGTCGAACCACACGTAGAGCCGTTTGCTCGGGTCGTCCTCCCAGCCCTCGAGCGGGATCGGGATGCCCCAGTCGATGTCGCGGGTCATCGCGCGGGGGCGGACGTCCTTGAGCAGGTTCTGGGAGAACTTGATGACGTTGGGCCGCCAGGTGCCTGAGGCCTCGCGCCCGTCGAGCCACTCCTTGAGGGCGCCGGCGAGGGCGGGCAGGTCGAGGAAGAAGTGCTGGGTCTCGACGAACTCGGGGGTCTCGCCGTTGATCTTGCTGCGGGGGTCGATGAGCTCGTCGGCATCGAGCTGGTTGCCGCAGTTGTCGCACTGGTCGCCGCGGGCCTCGGGGAAGGCACAGATCGGGCAGGTGCCCTCGATGTAGCGGTCCGGCAGGGTGCGACCGGTCGAGGGGCTGATCGCGCCGCGGGTCGTCTGCAGGGTCATGTAGCCGTTGGCGTGGACCTGGCGGAACATCTCCTGCGTGACGGCGTAGTGGTTGCGCGTCGTGGTGCGGGTGAACAGGTCGTAGGAGAGCCCGAGGTCGGCGAGGTCCTGGGCGATGACGGCGTTGTACTTGTCGACGAGCTCCTGCGGCGTCAGGCCCTCCTCGTCGGCGAGGACGAGGATCGGGGTGCCGTGCTCGTCGGTGCCCGAGACCATGAGCACGTCGTGGCCGGCCATCCGCATGTACCTGCTGAAGACGTCGGAGGGCACACCGAAACCGGCCACGTGGCCGATGTGGCGCGGGCCGTTGGTGTACGGCCAGGCGACGGCAGACAGGACTTTGCTCATGGGCCCGATCCTAGGTGGACCGTCGCGGCCGTCGCGCCGGGGTTTCGGCGCCCGCCCCCGGTGCGTGCAGGTGCGGGCGGGCGCCGAACGCTCACTCGGTGAAGTGGACCTCGAGGGTGATCGGGACCGCCTTGAGCGCCTGGCTCACGGGGCACCCCTCCTTGGCGGCCTGGGCCGCCTCCTCGAACTGCTCGGCCGTCATGCCGGGCACCTTGCCCGTGACCGACAGCGCGATGCCGGTGATGCCCGTGCCGGGCTGGAAGCTGACGGCGGCCGAGGTGTCGATCGACTCGGGCGGGGTGCCGGACTCGGCGAGCCCGTTGGACAGGGCCATCGAGTAGCACGTCGAGTGGGCCGCCGCGATGAGCTCCTCGGGGCTCGTGAGGCCGCTCTTCTCGGTGGAGCGCGCGGCCCATGTGACGTCGTGGGTGCCGAGCTCGGACGACTCGAAGGTGACCTTGCCGGCGCCCTCCATGAGGGAGCCCTCCCAGTGGGCCGAGGCGTTGCGGATGACAGCCATGTGTTGTTCCTCCCGTGGTCGGTCGTGCAGTGACCTCCAGCCAAGCCGGTGCCGCGGGCGCTGACAAGTGCTGCTCGGCCGGTGGGGTCAGGCGCGCGCGACGGACGCGTCGTAGAGCGCCTTCTTGGACAGGCCGGTCCGGGTCGCGACGTCGGCGCAGACGTCCTTGAGCCGCTCACCGTCGGCAACCCGTTGGCGTATGCCGCTCACCGCCTGCTCGAGCGATGGCACCACCCGCTCCGCTCCCGCCACGACGACGGTGATCTCGCCGCGCACACCCTCGGTGGCCCACTCGGCGAGCTCGGCAAGCGGACCGCGCCGGACCTCCTCGTAGGTCTTCGTCAGCTCGCGGCAGACCGCCGCCCGCCGGTCCGGCCCGAATGCGGCAGCCATCGCCGCGAGGGTCTCGGGGAGCCGGTGGGGCGCCTCGAAGAAGACCATGGTGCGGCGCTCGTCGGCGACCTCGGCCAGCACCCGGGCCTTCTCCCCCGGCTTGCGCGGCAGGAAGCCGTCGAAGCAGAAGCGGTCGACGGGCAGCCCCGAGACGGCGAGCGCCATGAGGACGGCGCTCGGACCGGGAACGCATGTGACGCGAACCCCGGCCTCGACCGCAGCGGCGACGAGCCGGTAACCGGGGTCGGAGACGGACGGCATACCGGCGTCGGTGACGACGACGACCCGGTCCCCGGCGAGGAGCCGCTCGACGAGGTCGGGGGTGCGGGCCGCCTCGTTGTGCTCGTGGTAGCTGAGGACCCGCCCGGTCGGGGTGACCTCGAGCTCGGCGAGCAGCCGGCGCAACCGCCGGGTGTCCTCGGCCGCGACGACGTCGGCCGAGGCGAGCTCGACCCCGAGCCGGGGGGCGGCGTCGCGGGGGTCACCGATCGGGGTGGCGGCCAGCACGAGGGTGCCGACGGTGGCAGCGGCGTCTGTCATGGACGCATCCTCCCAGCCCCGTCGGGAAGTGGGCACTCGACGGGGTGGGGTGGTCGAGTGCACACTTTCCCCCGCCCGGTCCGGGAAGAAAGTGCCCACTCGACGGGGTGGGGGGTGTCCCGATCGTGGGACGGGAAACGCCCCGGAAACCTGGACGCGGTACCACTGGTGCCATGACCACCCACGGCCAGACCGCGACCGAGCAGCTCATCGAGGCGGACCGGCGGCTGCCGAACGTCGCGACCTTCGCCGCCGGCGTCTCCTCGGAGCAGCAGCACACCGCCCTGCGTGCCTCGGTGCGCCAGCTCGGCGCCCTCCTCGGCGAGGCACTCGAACGGCACGAGGGCGCCGACCTGCTCGCCCTCGTCGAGCGGGTGCGCAGCCTCGCGCGGCAGCCTGACGACGAGGAGCTGCGATCGGCCCTCGACGGCCTCGACCCGGCGACCGCCGTCGTCCTGGCCCGCGCCTTCACCGCCTACTTCCAGCTCGTCAACGTCACCGAGCAGCTGCACCGCTGGCAGGAGGTGACGGCCGTCGAGGAGGGGCCGCTCGCCGCCACCGTCGGCCGGATCGGGGCCGCGCTCGAGGAGGGCAGGGTCGACCGCGACCTCGTCGGCGGGGTGCTCGGGCGCCTCGAGTACCGCCCCGTCTTCACCGCCCACCCCACGGAAGCGACCCGGCGCTCCGTCATCGACCTGATGCGGCGGATCGCCGACACGGTGGAGTCGATGGAGGACCCGCGACGCGCGCCGGCCGAGCTCCCCCGCCTGGAGCGGCGCCTCGCCGAGCTCGTCGACCTCGTCTGGCAGACCGACGAGCTGCGGATCGAGCGGCCCGAGCCCTCCGACGAGGCGCGCACGGCGATCTACTACCTCCACAACCTCGCGTCGCAGGTCGTCCCCGAGCTGCTCGCCGAGCTCGACCGGTCGCTCGCCGGGATCGGGATCGAGCTGCCGATCGCCGCGCGCCCGCTCCGCTTCGGCGCCTGGGCCGGCGGCGACCGTGACGGCAACCCCAACGTCACCCCGGCCGTCACCCTCGAGGTGATCGGGCTGCAGCACGATGCCGGGCTGCGCGAGCTCGCCTCTCACGTCGAGGAGCTGCTGCACGAGCTGTCGTCCTCGACCCGCGTCGTCGCCGTCACCGACGAGCTCGAGGCGAGTCTCGAGCGGGACGCGGAGGCGCTGCCGATCACCTTCCGCACCGTCGAGCGGCTCAACGCCGAGGAGCCCTACCGGCTCAAGCTGAGCTTCGTGCGGGTGCGTCTGCTCCGGACCCGGGACCGGCTGGCCAACGGCACCGCCCACGAGCCGGGCCGGGACTACCAGGGCTTCGACGAGCTGATGGCCGACCTCGTGCTCGTGCGCGACTCGATGCTCGCCGGCGGCGACGAGCTCACGGCGAACGGGTCGATCCTGCGGCTCATCCGCACGGCGACGATGGCCGGGATGGGCCTGGCGACCCTCGACATCCGCGAGCACAGCGCGAAGCACCACGCGGCGCTCGCCGAGCTCTACGACCGGCTCGGGGAGCTCGAGACGCCCTATGCCGAGCTCGACCGGCCCGCGCGGATCGCCCTGCTGTCGAAGGAGCTGTCGGCCCGACGACCCCTCACCGGCACCGCTGCCGCCGACCTCGGCCCCGCGGCGACCGCCTCGCTCGAGCTGCTCGGCACGATCCGGCACGCCCTCGACACCTACGGCCCGGAGACGATCGAGACCTACATCATCTCGATGACCCACGACATCGACGACGTCTTCGCCGTCGTCGTCCTGGCGCGTGAGGCCGGGCTCGTCGACACCGGCTCGGAGACGCATTCGGCGAGCGCCCGCATCGGGATCGCCCCCCTCTTCGAGACGGTGGCCGAGCTCGAGGCGGCCGGACCGCTGCTGGACGCGCTGCTGAGCGACCCGGCATACCGTCGGGTCGTCTCGGCGCGGGGCGACGTCCAGGAGATCATGCTCGGCTACTCCGACTCCTCCAAGGACGCCGGGATCGCCGCGTCCCAGTGGCAGATCCACCGCGCCCAGCGCGCCCTGCGCGACGTCGGGCGCCAGCACGGCGTCGTGCTCCGGCTCTTCCACGGTCGCGGCGGCTCGGTCGGTCGCGGCGGTGGCCCGACCGGGGAGGCCGTGCTGTCCCAGCCCTACGGCAGCCTTGACGGACCGATCAAGATCACCGAGCAGGGTGAGGTGCTCAGCGACAAGTACACGCTGCCGGGGCTGGCCCGCTTCAACCTCGAGGTCGCGCTCGCCGCGGTGCTCGAGGCCTCGGTGCTCCACCGCACCTCGCTGCTCCCCCAGGACGTCCTCGACGGTTGGAACGGGGCGATGGACCTCGTCGCAGGCACCGGCCAGCAGGCCTACCGCGCCCTCGTCCGCGACCCCGGCCTCGTCCCCTTCTTCGTGTCCGCGACCCCGGTCGACGAGCTCGGCAAGATGAACATCGGCTCCCGCCCGTCGAAGCGGCCCGGCGGCGAGGGCGGGCTCGACGACCTCCGTGCCATCCCGTGGGTCTTCGGCTGGACCCAGTCGCGGATCATCCTGCCCGGCTGGTTCGGCGTCGGGTCGGGGCTCGCGGCGGCCCGCGAGGACGGCCGGGGTGACACCCTCAAGGAGATGTACGGGTCCTGGGCCTTCTTCCGGACGTTCCTGTCCAACGTGCAGATGACGCTCGCCAAGACCGACCTCGACATCGCCGCCGGCTACGTCCACGCGCTCGTCCCCGACGCGGTCTCCGGCCTCTTCGACACGATCCGGGAGGAGCACGCCCGCACGATGGAGGAGGTGCTGCGCGTGACGGGCCAGACCGAGCTGCTCGAGTCGGCCCCGACGCTGCGGCGCACGCTCGAGCTGCGCGACAGCTATCTCGCTCCGCTCCACGCGCTGCAGACCTCGCTGCTCGCGCGCTCCCGGGCCGTGCCCGACGACACCGAGCCGGACCACGACGTGCAGCGGGCGCTGCTGCTGACGATCAACGGCATCGCGGCCGGGCTGCGCAACACCGGCTGAGGTCGAACGTCCTCAGCCGGCGGCGGCAGCGGCAGCGGCCAGGCGGCTGGCGAGCCGTCGCATCGCCGCGCGCAGCTCGGGCGGCTCGACCGAGAGGACCGGCCAGGGCAGGGCCCCGATGTGCATCGCCATCCAGTCGAGGTCGTTGCCGCCCGCCTCGAAGACGCACCGGTCGGGTCCGTCCGGCGTGATCGTCCCGACCGAGGACGGGATCCGTTGCCGCACCTGCTCGCTCGGGGCAGCGAAGCGGACCCGAGCCACGTGGCCGTAGGGGGCCTGGGTGATCGCACGGCGCACGTAGTCGGCGGCGTCGGGGGCCTCCCGGGGCCGGAACCGCCACCCGCGACCGGCCGCGGCGGAGATCCGGTCGAGGCGGAAGGTGCGCCAGTCGTCGCGGTCGAGGTCGAACGCGAGCAGGTACCAGCGCCGTCCGGTGGCGACCAGCCGATAGGGCTCGACCCGGCGCTCGCTGGGAGCCGGCTGACCGGCATACCCGAAGGCGACCTGCTCCGTCTCGCGGCAGGCCCGGGCCAGCAGGAGCAACGTCGCGGAGTCGACGCTCGGCCCCGAGCCGTCGAGGGTGACCGTCGCCTCGTGGATCGCGTCGACCTGGGCGCGCAGGCGGCTCGGCAGCACCTGGTCGAGCTTGGCGAGCGTGCGCACGGCGGCCTCCCCCAGTCCCTCGACGGTGCCGCCGGCGGCGAGCCGGAGACAGACGGCGACGGCGGTCGCCTCGTCGTCGTCGAGCAGCAGCGGCGGCAGCCGCCGGCCCGCCCCGAGCTGGTACCCGCCCGCCGCTCCGTGCTCGGCGTTGACGGGGTAGCCGAGGGCGCGGAGCCGGTCGACGTCGCGTCGCACGCTGCGGGTCGTCACCCCGAGCCGCTCGGCGAGCTCGGTGCCGCTCCAGACCGGCCGTGACTGGAGCAGGTCGAGCAGCCGCAGCGCCCGCGCCGTCGGTCCCCCGCTCGTCTCCGTCATGGCCCGAGGATGCCAGACCCTGCGGACAGGAACTGTCCTATCTGGCTGGGAGCCTCGAGTCATGACGACGACCGACACCGCCCTGAACGCCCTGCTCGTGGACCAGATCGAGACGCACTGGAACGGCCAGCTGCGCCCACGCCTCGAGGGGCTGACCGACGCCGAGTACTACTGGGAGCCGACCCCCGGCGCGTGGGGCCTGCACCCGCGGGGTCAGGCCCACACCGAGCTGACGGGAGGCAGCGGTGACGTCGTCGTGGACTTCGCGATGCCGGCCCCGGAGCCGGCGCCAATGACGACGATCGGCTGGCGGCTCGCGCACCTCATCGTCGGCGTCCTCGGCGCCCGGGTGCACGGGCACTTCGGCGGACCCGCGGTCGACTACCCGACCTTTGGCTACGCCGCGACGGCCGACGACGCACTCGCACAGCTCGACGAGGCGTATGCCGCCTGGCTGGCCGGGGTGCGCGGCTGGACCGACGAGGAGCTGGCGCTGCCCTGCGGACCCGCCGAGGGCCCCTGGGCCGCGAGCGCGCGAGCCGCCCTCGTGCTGCACATCAGCCGCGAGCTGATCCACCACGGCGCAGAGATCGCCCTGCTGCGCGACCTCTGGCTGCATCGGGACGACCAGCCGACGTCGCCCGACACCGAATCCCACTGACCGCAAGGAGACCCACATGCCCGCACTCGTCCCTCCGGTCGCCGACGAACGTGACGGCCTCGTCGCCTACCTCGACCAGCAGCGCGACTCGCTGGCCACGACGGCCTTCGGGCTGACCGGGGAGCAGCTCCGCGCGACCCCGACGGCAGGGACCCTCAGCATCGGGGGCCTGCTCAAGCACCTCGCCACGATGGAGTCCTCGTGGGTCGACCGCGTCATCGCAGCCCCCGCTGAGCCGACACCGGTCGGTAGCACCGAGGAACGTGCGGCGGCCTACGGCTCCGACTTCAGCCTCACCGACGACGACACCCTCGAGAGCCTGCTCACAGCGCTGGCCGCCGTCGGCGACCGGACCCGCCGCGTGCTCGGCGACGCGGACCTCGACACCCCCGTCCCGGTGCCGCGGGACGCCCCGTGGTTCCCGAAGGACGTGCCGGCCTGGTCGGTGCGATGGGTCGCGCTGCACCTCATCGAGGAGGCCGCGCGTCACGCCGGCCATGCCGACATCGTCCGCGAGTCGATCGACGGCGCGACGATGTACGAGCTCGTCGCGGCCCGCGAGGGGTGGCCCGAGACCCCGTGGCTCACGCCCTGGAAGCCCGCCTGACGCGGCAGAGCGGGCGAGGATCGCTCCCCGCCCGCTCCGGTGATGCCGTTGTCGCGCTGTCCTGCCCTACTTGTTGACGAGCACCTGCATGAAGGCGCCCTTGGCCGACTGGCTCACGACCCGGATCGTCGTGCCCGTCTTGGGCACGTCGACGCCCGCCCAGCCCTTGTTGCCGATCTTCGCGTCCGGCGCCACCCAGTAGCTCGACGTGTCGTCGAAGCGCGGGTTGGCCGGCAGGTTGCCGTAGCACTGCGAGACCGCGCTCGAGGTGTGCAGGCAGATCCGGTCGGTCCGCTCGAGCCCGAAGGTCGAGTCGTAGGACTGCATCCGGGGCCGCCACACCAGACCGTTGTCCGGACGAAGCAGCAGGTCCGGGTGTGCGTCGACGGGCAGGTACAGCCCGCCGCACCGCCCTGCCGCGCAGGAGTCCCCGACGTTGTTGTCGGCGTAGGAGGTGTCCCAGTACCAGACGAGCAGGCCGTCCTGGTACGGGAAGTGCTCGACCCAGTTCGGCTTCGTGTCACCGAAGCCGAAGTTGTACGGGCTCGTCTTCAGCCCCGCGTCGTAGCCGAGGTAGGTTCGGTTCTCGGCGAGGTAGGCGTTGAAGAACGACTGCTTCACCGTCGATCCGGCCCGCAGGAAGCCGACATAGTGTCCAGCCCGGGTCGGTCTCGGCGCCATCGACCGGCTGGCCGGTGACGGCGAGGTCGTCGAGGAAGAAACCGCCCCCCGCCACGGCCCCGTCGGTCCAGTAGCGGAAACCGAGCGTCACCGTCTGGCCCGCGAAGGCCGACAGATCCGCCGTCAGGTCGACCCAGGCGCCGCCACTGCTGCCGGTGATGCCGTTGCCGAAGTTCTGACCGTTGGGGTTGGTCGCCGTCGAGAGGTTGGTCCTGACCGGAGTGCCGTTGACCGTGAGGTAACCGTAGTCCCAGTCCATCTCGATGTCGTACTTGATCTTGGCTGACAGGGAGACCGTTCCGGCGGGGAGGGCCACGGACCTCGTCATCGTGTTGTCGAGGTCGTTGCCCGACCCCGAGAAGTACTGGTAGGCACCGGCATACGGCGACCCGATCGGTGTCTCGACCACCTTGTCCGGCAGCAGCGCCACGACCTGCTGGGCCTGTTTGGTCGTCGCGACCGACGGGCCGAGCTTGATCGACGCCTTCTGCTGGTAGCCCACGACCTGGTAGTCGGACCAGCCGAGGAAGAGCTTCTCGTAGGCCGACATCGGGATCGGCTTGCTGCCGATCCCGTCCTTGGGCTGACCCGTGTTGCCGTAGGAGCCCGAGGAGTAGAGCGTCCAGAAGGCGGTCGAGTTCTCCGCGCCGCCGGTGTTGCCCGAGGTGTCGTAGAGGTCGGGCAGGCCGAGGTCGTGGCCGAACTCGTGGGCGAAGACGCCGACGCCACCGTTCTCCGGCTCGACGGTGTAGTCGCCGACCCAGTAGCCGGTGTCGCCGATCTGGACGCCGCCGTAGCCGCGTGGACCTCCACCGTCGGGACCGTTGGCGGAGTAGTAGGCGTACCAGCGGTGGCTCCAGAGCGCGTCGGTGCCCTGGGCCCCGCCGCCGGTCTCCTCACCCTCACCGGCGTGAACCGCCTGGAAGTGGTCGATGTAGCCGTCCGGCTCGTTGAAGTTGCCGTCGCCGTCCGCGTCGTAGCGGTCCCAGACGTCGAACTTCGCGAGGTCGGTCTTGATCTCTGCCGGGGTCTTCCCGGCGGCCACCTGTGCGTTGTACCAGGCGTCGATCGAGTCATCGACGAACCGCCAGGTCTGCGCGCAGACGATGTCGCCGCAGTAGTTCCGCCCGTAGTGGGCGGCGTTGTAGGGCACGGTGACCCAGTCGGTCACCTCGCCGTTGACGGTGTAGCGGTTCGAGCTCTGCTCCGTGTAGAAGTTGCGCATCGAGACGTCACCGGGGGCCTCGGAGAAGAGCATGTCGACGTAGTAGGCGGGGCTGAAGTCGGGCGCCCAGATCGTCGTGTTGTCGACGCTCCGGTCCGGCGCCGGGATCTGGTTGTGGACCGGACCGGGGGTGCCGCTTTGGAGGATGCCGAACGGCGAGTCCGCGGTCCCGAACTCCCCGAGGACGGTGAAGATCGAGTCCTCGCCCTCCCGGGCCAGCTCGACGTACTGACCCTTGGCGACCTTGGCCGTCTTGGCGTCCTTGCCGACCTTGCCGGTCAGCTGCATCTGCTTGCCGAGCGCCCGCTGCTTCGCCTGCTTGTCGGCGCGGGGGTTGGGCAGGTTGTCCTTGGCCGGTTTGGCCTTGTCTCCGGACCGGCCCGTCGGCGGCGAGGCCGGCGTCTGTTGGCCCGCGACGGCGGCGAGGCCCGCCCCGAGGGACATGACCACCGCCAGCACTCCGGCGAAGAGTGCGAGGAAGAGCTTCTTCATGGTGCTCCTTGGGATGTGAGGTCCCCCGACGAGCAGCGGCAGCAGCCGCACAGACACACGCTAGGGCTCGGTCCACCCCTTCCGAGGCGAAATGGCCGCGTCGGTCATCTGCGCCTCAGGCCAGGAGGGTGTCGGTGAGGAAGCGGACCACCCGGGCCACCGCCTCCGCGCTGCGGTCGGCGGTCAGGGTCGCGTGTTTCTCCCCTGCCAGCTCGACGGCGACGAAGGCTGCGCCGAGCTCATCGCGGAGGGTCTCGAAGCGGGTGCCGGTGACCCAGTCGTCGGCGTAGCGCACCCCGAGGACCGGGCAACCGGCCCGGGCCCGGGCACGGACGGCGTCGAGGTCGGCCTCACCGAGACCGAGGTCGGCAGCGCGCCGTCGTCCCAGCGGGAGCGGGACCGCCGGCTGCGCGACGACCCCCCCGGCGACGGACGGGTCGACCACCATCGCGAGCGCGAAGCCGCCGGTGAGGCACATCCCGAGGGCCCCGACCCCGACCCCGCCGAGCTCGGCGTGCAGGGTGCGCGCGAGGTCGCGCAGCCAGCCGGCGAGCGGTGTCGTCCGACCGGTCGCGAGGAAGGAGAGCTCCCGGCTCACGCACAGCCGGGCCCACACCAGCGGCGGGTCCCACGCACGCGGCGGCGTGCCGGCCGGTCCGAAGAGGTGCGGGAGGACGACGGTGAAGCCGGCCTCGACGAGCTCGTCCGCGAAGGCGACGACCTCCGGGGTCAGTCCCGGGCTCTCGTGGATGACGACGACCCCGGGGCCGACGCCCCGCCGGTACGTGGCCCGGTCGAACCCGCCGGCGACGTGCCGCCCCGGCTCCCACCCCGCCAACGCCACCGCCACCATCCCGCGAGGCTAGCCCAGCGGCATACGCCGACGACGTCTCCGCGAGGAGCGACCGTAGAGTGACGTCATGTCGACTCCCGCCGCCGAGGCCGCGACACCGCGACAGCGTTGGTATGCCGCTCTGCTCGCCCCCTCGGACCAGGATCCCACCACGCTGGCCGACCCCGCAGACCGGCGCTCGCTGCGGGTCGAGACCCTGCTCGTGCTCGGCGTGAGCCTCGGGGCGTCGGCGATCTGGTCGGTGCTCAGCATCATCGAGAAGCTGACCCGGCCGATCCCGCTCGCGCAGCAGACGACCGCGATGAACACCTCGACCACGCCCGACCGCCCCTGGCTCGACCTCGCCTACAAGCTGGTCGGGATCGCCCTGCCGCTCGTCGCCGTGCTGCTCGCTGTCTACCTGCTCGCCCACGTCCGACGGCCCACGAGGGGTGGCTCGGTCACCCGCTTCATCGGGCTCGACCGCAGCGAACCCGTGCGCGACGGGCTGCGCGGCCTCGGGCTGGCGGCCGTCATCGGGATCCCCGGCCTCGCGTTCTACCTCGTCGCCAAGGCGATCGGGATCAACACGCAGGTCTCCGCGGCCAACCTCGCCGACGTCTGGTGGTCGGCACCGGTCCTCGTCCTCGCCGCGATCGAGAACGCGCTGCTCGAGGAGGTCATCATGGTGGCCTACCTCTTCACCCGGTGGCGGCAGACCGGCTGGTCCTGGCCGCTCGTGATCGGGCTGTCGGCCGTGGTCCGGGGCAGCTACCACCTCTACCAGGGGTTCGGCGGCTTCGCCGGCAACATCGTCATGGGGCTCGTCCTCGGGCTCGTCTTCGTCCGGACCCGGCGGGTCATGCCGCTCGTCGTCTGCCACTCGATCCTCGACATCGTCGCCTTCGTCGGCTACAACGTGCTGCGCGCCCGCGGCGTCTCGCTCTGACGCCGTGACGCCCTGACGGAAGCCCCGCCACACGCCCCCGGACACGGGCGACGAGGCACCCAGCCCTGCTGCATACGATGGCGCCCATGAACTCCGCCCCGCAGGTGCGTGCGCGCCTGCTCGGGGAGGCGCGCGACGACTTCCGGCCCGAGGGCCGGGCCGGGTGGCTCGGCTGGGCCGGGCCGCTCTTCTTCATGCTCGTCGGTGGGCTGCTCCGCTTCTGGCACGTCGGCTCGCCGCACCAGCTCGTCTTCGACGAGACGTACTACGTCAAGCAGGGCTGGTCGATGACCCAGTTCTGGTTCGAGATGAAGGTCGACCCGCTGCTGCTGGAGACGAAGCAGGTCGACCAGCACTTCACCGCCAACGACCCCTTCGTGTGGGGCACCGAGGGCGACTTCGTCGTCCACCCGCCGGTCGGGAAGTGGCTGATCGGCTGGGGCGAGGTGCCCTTCGGCATCCTCAACTCCTTCGGCTGGCGCTTCGCCGTCGCGCTCGCCGGCACGATCTCGATCTTCATGCTCGGTCGGATCGCCCGGCGGCTCTTCCGCTCTGACCTGCTCGGGACGGTCGCGGCCGCACTGCTCGCCTTCGAGGGCCACCACTTCGTCCACTCCCGCACGGGGCTGCTCGACATCTTCGTGATGTTCTTCGGGCTTGCCGCGTTCGGGGCGCTGCTCATCGACCGGGACACGGCCCGTGCGGTGCTCGCGACGCGCGTGTCCGGCCGGTCCCGCGCGGCGATCGGCTGGCTCGGGCCGTGGCTCGGCTGGCGACCGTGGCGGTGGACGGCCGGGGTGATGCTCGGGCTGTCGACCGGGGTGAAGTGGTCGGGCCTCTACTTCGTCGTCTTCTTCGGCCTGCTCACCGTGCTGTGGGACATGGGGGCCCGCCGGGCGGCCGGGGTGCCCGGGTGGCGGGTCGCGTGGCTCGTCAAGGACGCCCCGTATGCCGTGCTCCAGGTCGTCGGGTCGACCTTCGTGGTCTACGTGGCGAGCTGGACGGGGTGGATCCTCACCAAGGGCGGGTCGTTCCGGACGTGGGCGCAGACGCGGCCGAGCGCCGACTACGGCTGGCTGCCGGACTGGTGGCGCTCGCTCTGGGCCTACCACCAGCAGATGTACGCCTCGACCCAGGCGATCAACGCTCCGCACCCCTACCAGACGAGTCCGTGGTCCTGGCTGATCCAGGGACGACCCACCTCCTTCTTCTACGAGGGGCCGAAGAAGGGCGAGGCCGGCTGCCTCGTCGACCAGTGCAGCAAGGCGATCACCTCGATCGGCACGGTCTCGATCTGGTGGGGCGCGACCCTCGCGATCTTCGTGCTGCTCTTCATGTGGGCGCTGCGCCGTGACTGGCGGGCCGGAGCCATCCTCTGCGGCATCGCCGCCGGCTACGTGCCGTGGTTCCTCCTCGCCGGTCGGACGATCTACTCCTTCTACGAGGTCGCCTTCGTGCCGTGGATCGTGCTCGCCTGCGTCTACGTGCTCGGCCTCGTGCTCGGCGGCCGGGACGCCTCCCCCGTCCGTCGACGGGTCGGGATCGGGCTGATCGGCGGCTTCATCCTGCTCAGCATGGGCCTGTTCGCGTTCTTCTACCCGATCTACGTCGGCGAGGTCATCCCGCTGCGCGAGTGGCAGGCGCGGATGTGGTTCCCCAGCTGGGTCTGACCGCCCACCGCGAGTTGGAACGGGAGGGCCGCGTGGTGTTACAGTTCCCCACGCAAGAGGGGGCTGTAGCGCAGTTGGTAGCGCGTCTCGTTCGCAATGAGAAGGTCCGGGGTTCGATTCCCCGCAGCTCCACCCGATGCAGGACCCCGTCTCACCCGCACTCGCCCGCGGTGGAGCCGGGGTCCTGTTTCGTTGTCCGCTCGACCCTGACGGCGGTATGCCGCGTCACGAGGACGTCGCTCACCCGTCCCGTCCGCGACCAGGTCCGGACGTTGCACGTCGCTCAACGGCGGGGTGTCGAGAGCAGCTCGCTGGTGCAGGTGGGGCCGGCTGCGCGGGCGAGTCGTCGGTCACCGGTCAGGAGCGTCGCCCCCAGCGCCTCTGCCAGCGCGACGTAGGCGGCGTCGTAGGTGGTCAGGTTGTCCCGCAGCTCCCAACAGCGAGGCAGCAGCGCCAGGTGGGCAGCGCGGTGCATCGGCAGGGCTGCGAGGTCGGTCATCGCCAGGCCCGCTCGGCGGTGGTCGAGCATCCCCACCCGGTGCTGACGACGCAGGACCGAGACGACCTCGAGATCGACCAGCTCCGGCGCGGCGAGCGTCTCACCGCGAAGCCGGGTGCGCGCTGCGTCCCCGTCGGGGCCGTCATCAGCCAGTGCGACCACAAGGACGCTGGCGTCAACGACGAGCACGTTCCCCCTGCACGGTCCGCACTGCGTCCGTGAGCGGCACCGACCCGCCGGATCGACCGCCGGCCCGGTCCAGGACCTCGTCCACCGTGGGCTGGCTGGCCTCGGCGATCAGCCGGGAGCGCAGGTACTCCTGCAGCGACTGGTGCGCGGCTGCGGCCCGCTGGCGCAGCACCGCGTGGGTGCTCTCCGGGACGTCCTTGATCTGGATGCTGGGCATGGCGCCATTATGGCGCTTCAAGCGCCGAACCACAACCATCCGACCGCAGCAGGGGGGTCATCAGCACGACTGGCCGCCCTCTCCGCCCCATCACGTCACGCTGTTGCCCCTGTGGGCCGGTATCGCAGGGCGACCGCCCCCGACCGGAACTCATGGCGGTCGACCAGCTCGAACCGGATGCGTTCGCGCAGACCGGAGAGCAACGTCGGCCCGCGTCCGGCGACGACCGGCTGCACGAGGAACAGGTACTCGTCGATCAGGCCCAGATCTGCCAACGCCAGGGGAAGGGTCACCCCGCCGACGAACAGGCCCTCCCCCGGCTCCTGCTTGAGCCGCTGAACCGCGTGCCCGACATCGCCTCGCACGAGCTCGGCATTCCAGTCGACCCTGATCAGCGTGCTCGACACGACGTGCTTCCTCGTCCGGTCCATGGTCTCGGCGAACGGGATCTCCCAGTCATCCATCCAGTCGGGCCACGTGCCCGTGGCGGGCCGCCGCCACGCCGACTCCATCATCTCGTAGGTCACCCGGCCGAAGAGCAGGGCATCGGCGCGTTCCAGCTCTGCGGCCCAGAAGCGCATCGACTCCTCGTCGGGCGGCAGCCCTGCCTCGTGGTGGCAGCACCCGTCGAGGGTGATGTTGATCGCGTATCGAAGTGGTCTCATCTCGTTGGGCTCCCTCGGTGTGGGCCGGCACGTTTCGGCGGACGGGCCGGAAGTCCTGTCGTCCCATGTCCCGTCGACGCCCGATCCCACCTACTCAACACCGTCAGGGCGCCCGGGGCGTGGATCGCGTCCTGACCGGCCCGCAGACGTAGCCTTGCCGCCATGGTCCCCCGGACTCCGATAGCGGTCGCCGCACTCGTTCGCGACGGTCTCGTGCTGCTGGTGCACCGCCATCCGTCACGTCAGTGGTACCCGGACTGCTGGGACCTCGTCGGCGGACATGTCGAGACCGGCGAGTCGCCTCGCGAGGCGGTCATCCGGGAGTGCTTCGAGGAACTCGGTGTCCACATCCACGATCCCGTGCCGATCCCCATGACGTTCAACGACCCCACCCTTGACGTGCATGCGTTCGTCGTGACGCGTTGGGACCGAGAGCCGGTCAACTGCGCACCCGATGAGCACGACGACCTTCGGTGGTTCCGGCCCACCGACCTCGCCGGCCTGAAGCTGGCCGACCCGGCCGCCCTGTCGAGCATCAGTCGGGCTCTGGCCACATGATGCGGTGAGCTCCCAGCCACTCAGGGAAGCAGGGGCCCACCGGTGACGGCCCAGACGAGGCCTCCCCCGACGCCGAGCGCCACGCTCAACGCGGCAGCCCCGACGGCCACGGGGCCCGACCACCTGCCGTGGCGTCCTTCTCGCTGCTCGTCGGCCGGCGAGGAGAAGGCCGGGATGACCCAGCGGAGGTAGTAGAAGAGACTGAGCAGGCTGTTGACGAAGACGGCGACCGTCAGCCAGGCCATCCCGCCGTCCCATGCCGCGGTCGCCGTCGTCAGCTTGCCGACGAACAGGACGGTCGGCGGGGTGCCGACGAGGCCGAGCAGCGCGACGACGAGGGCCGCGGCCAGCCCCGGCCGCGAGCGTGAGAGACCCCGGTAGTCAGCGAGCGTCCGCCGGTCCGGCAGGGCCGTCGTGACGGCGAAGGCCGCGACGTTGGTGGCGACGTAGCCACCGAGGTAGAGGAGCAGGGACGGCAGGGCCAGGTCGGTCGCCCGCGCGACGGCGACGGGGACGAGGAGGAAGCCGACCTGGCTCACGGTCGACCAGCCGAGCAGGCGGCGCGGGTCCTGCTGCCAGAAGGCCGCGAGGTTGCCGAGCGTCATGCTGGCCACCGCGAGCAGTCCGATGAGCAGCGGCCAGGCGACCGTGTCGGGCAGGACGAGGACGAGCCGGTAGACCGCGACGAGGGCGCCGACCTTGGGCACCGTGGTGAGGAAGGTCGCGACGGTCCCGCTCGTGCCCTGCGCAGCGTCGGGAACCCAGAAGTGGGCCGGCACCGCCCCGGCCTCGAACATCAGGCCCGCGACGACGGCGAGCAGCCCGGCGGCGACGGCCGCCGGCGGCGCGTCCCCGAGCCGGGCCGCCAGGTCGGTGTGGAGCGTGCTGCCGGTGACGCCGGACAGGATCGTCACCCCGAGCAGCAGGAGGATCCCGAAGAGCGCACCCATCAGGTAGGTCTTCATCGCCGCCTCGGACCCGCGGGCGGTCCGCACCATCCCGATCAACCCGTAGAGCGGGATGCTGGCGAGCAGGAAGGCGACGGCCAGGACGAGCAGGTCCCGGGCCCCGGCGAGCACGACGGTGCCCGTCGTCGCGAAGAGGACCAGCGCGTAGGTCTCGCTCTCGCGGACCGCGCCGGTCAGCTCGTCACCCGCGAGGCCGAGGACGAGCAGTGCGCCCAGCCCGGCGGCGATCCGGGCGACGCCGGTGGCGGTGTCGACGGCATACGTCCCCTCGAAGGCGGCCTGCGGGGGCCCCGTCAGCGCGACCGCCGCCGCCACGATGCTCGCGACGAGCGCGACCGCCGCGATGACCCGGGTGACCCACTGCCGGGTGCGGGGCAGGAAGGATCCCCCCATCAGCGCGGCGAGGCCGCCGACGAACAGGAGGATCTCCGGCAGGAGCAGGAGCGGGCGCATCTCCACCGGCTAGCGCCCGAGGAGCGTGACGACGCTCGCGGCCGCCGGCTCGATGACGGACAGCAGCGGCCGCGGGAAGACCCCGATCAGCAGCGACAGGGCGAGCAGCAGCCCGGTCGCGGCGACCTCGCGGCGGTGCAGGTCCTCGAAGCCGACCGAGGCGCCCTGCTCGTCCCCGGTGAAGACGCGCTGGAGCGACCGGAGGAAGAGCGCGGCGGTGACGAGGATGCCGAGCAGCGCCACCGCGGTGACGGGCGCGACCGCGATGCTGCCGGCGAAGATCTGGAACTCGGCGATGAAGCCCGACAGCGCGGGCAGCCCGAGGGAGGCGAAGGCGCCGACGGCGAAGAGGCCGGCGAGGCGGGGGGCCGAGCGGGCCAGTCCGCCGAACCGCTCCATCTCGTAGGTCCCGGTGCGCTGGTGCAGGGTTCCGACGAGGAGGAAGAGCGCGCCGGTGATGAGGCCGTGGCTCACCATCTGCGTCACGGCGCCGGTCACGGCGACCTGCCGCGCGGCGGCGGTGTCGCCCGCGACGAGCCCCGCGGCCCCGACGGCCATGACGACGTAGCCCATGTGGTTGACCGAGGTGTAGGCGACCATCCGCTTGAGGTTGGTCTGGGCCAGGGCGACGAGGGCGCCGTAGAGCACCGAGACGATGCCGACGACGATGACGACCCACGCCCACGAGCGCCACGCGTCGGGCAGCATCGGCATCGCGATCCGGACGAAGCCGTAGGTGCCCATCTTGAGCAGGACGGCCGCGAGCACCGCGGACCCGACCGCCGAGGCATCCGTGTGGGCGGGCGGGAGCCACGTGTGGAAGGGGACCGTCGGGGTCTTCACCGCGAGGCCGACGAGGATTGCCGCGAGGACAAGCCCGCCCGCGAGGCCACGACCCGCCAGCGGCATCGCCGCCGTGAGCTCGAGCATGTCGAACGTGTGCGGGTCGGCCGCGACGTAGAGGCCGATGAAGCCGACGAGCAGTGCGAGCGACCCGAGGAAGGTGTAGAGGAAGAACTGGAGCGCCGAGCGGGCGGCGTTCTCGTGGCCCCAGCCGGCGATGAGGAAGTACATCGCGACGATCGACAGGTCGAAGAAGACGAAGAAGAGGATGAGGTCGGCCGACACGAACAGCCCGAGGCTCACGCTCTGGAGGAAGAGGAGCAGGGCCGCCTGCAGGCGCGGCCGCCGGGCTTCGCGCAGCGAGTAGACGGCGCAGGCGAGGAAGACGACGGCCGTCATCGCGACGAGCGGCAGCGAGAGCCCGTCGACCCCGACGTGGTAGCTGCTGCGCACGCCCGGGATCCACGCCACCTTCTCGTCGAGCGCGAGCCGCCCCGCCGCGGGGGTCTCGTAGCGGGCCCACACCACGGCGACGAGGACCACCTCGACGGCGGACACGGTCACCCAGGTCCAGCGGGCCGCGGCGTCGCCGAGTGACGGCGCCGCCACGAGGACGATCGCCGCGAGGAGCGGAAGGAACACGAGGACGCTGAGCACGTTCACCTCACCGTGAGCAGGAGCAGGAGCAGGAGGGCGGCGGCGAGGACCGCGACCGCCTCGAGGTAGTAGTGGTGGAGCTGCCCGGTCTGGGGGCGGCGGGCGAGGCGACCGAGGCCGCGCACCCGGGCGGCGAGGCCCTGGACGAGCGCGTCGACCCCGCGCTCGACCGAGGTCGCGAGGTGGCCGAGCCGAACGGTCCGGGCCGCAACGCCGCTGACGCCGCGGTCGAGCCCGCCGTCAACGCCGGCCGCACCGCGGGACAGGCCCAGCGCCGCACCCGCGACCGCCCCCACGCCGCGGTCGAGCCCGCGGTCGAGCCGGTCGAGCCGGGCCGGCCAGGGCCAGCGTCGGGCGGACGACGACGCGGTGGGCTGCCGACTCGAGGCCGAGCCACGACCCCAGCCACGACCCCAGCCACGAGCTGCCCGGCGTCTCCAGCCAGCGGCTGCCGCGGCGCGCGAGCACGACGAACAGGAGGACGACGGCGAGCGCGAGCACGCCGGAGGTCGCCAGCTCGACCGGGGAGGCGGCCGCGCTCCCGGGATCACCGGCCCCCACGGCCCCGGCCATCGCGTCTGCGACCGGCGGCAGGGCGAGCAACCCGAGGACGGCGGCGCCGGCGGCCAGCAGCACGAGGGGGACACGCTGCCACGTGGTGACCTCGCGGGTGCCCTCCTCCTCCTCGTCGAGGTGGACGCGCGCCCGCTCCTCGCGACCGTCGGTCGAGCGCCATACGACGACGAGGATGCGGGCGGCGTATGCCGCTGACAGGCCCGCCGCTGCCAGCCCGGCGGCATACAGCCAGACCGACTGCTCGAGCGCCCCGGCGAGGACGGCGTCCTTCGTCGCCCACAGCGACAGCGGGGGCACCCCGGCGAGCGCGAGCGCGCCCACGGTCGCGCACCAGCCGACGAGCGGCCAGCGGCGGGCGACCCCGACGAGGCCGTCGAGGTGCTTCGTGCCTAGCGCGGTGAGCCAGGACCCGGCGGCGAGGAAGAGCAGCGCCTTGGTGGCGGCGTGCGCGACGAGCTGGGTCGTGCCGCCGGCGACCGCGCCCACTCCGGCGGCGAGCACGACGAACCCGAGCTGCGAGCCGGTCGAGGCAGCGAGCAGCTGCTTGAGGTCGTGCTGGGCGAGCGCGACGACGCCGAGCGCGATCGCGGTCAGCACCCCGACCCACGCCGTGACCGCCGGGGCCCAGCCGGTCGACGCGAGGAGCGGCTCCGCCCGCAGCAGCAGGTAGCCGCCCATCGCCACCATCGCGGCCGAGTGGAGCAGGGCGCTGACCGGGCTCGGACCCTCCATGGCGCGCGAGAGCCAGAAGGAGAAGGGCAGCTGGGCGGCCTTGCCGAGCGCGGAGACGAGGAGGCCGGCCACGAGCACGTCCCGCCACGGGGAGGCCGTCGAGGTGAGGTCGGCGAGGGCGAGGCCGCTGCCGCCCGCGAGCGCCGCGCCGGCTGCGAGGTAGAGGCCGAGGTCGGCGGCCCGCGTCGTGAGGAAGGCGGTGAGGCCTGCGGAGACGCGGCTGTCGTCCCACCACCAGAAGCCGATGAGGGCGTAGGACATCGCGCCCATCACCTCCCACCCGACGAGCAGGGTGGGCAGCGTCGTCGCTGTCGCGGTCAGCGAGGCCGCGGCGGAGAAGAGGAGCATCAGCCCGTGGAAGCGGGCGCGGTCGGTCCGCACGTCGCCGGCGGCGAAGACGAGGACGAGGAGGGTGACCACCGTGACCATCGGCAGGACGAACGCCGACAGCCCGTCGACGGCGAGGCCGAGGTCGGACCCGGCGACGAAGGGGATCGAGACGCTCGGCCGGGTGGTCACCGCGACGGCGGAGAGCGCGACGACGAGGCTCGACACGGTGAGGCTGATCGGGACGGCGGCGCGGCGCAGGGCGGGGAGCACGAGGAGCGCTCCCCCGGCCCCGGCGGGCAGGGCGACGAGGAGCCAGAGCGCGATCTGCGCTGCGGTGGTGGCTGCGGTGGCGGAGGTGTCGGTCATCCCGAGAGGTCCCCCGCCATGTCGGTCATGTCGGCCTCGTGGTCGCGGTGGAGCAGCGTCGCGACGGCGAAGCCCATCGCCATCTCGACCGTCATCGCCGCGATGACGACCATGAGCAGCACCTGGCCGCTGGGGTCGGGTGAGAGGAACCACCAGAAGCCGGCCGCGGCGAGGATGACCCCGTTGATCATCAGCTCGAGGCCCATCATCACCATGACGACGACCTGCTGGGAGATCGCGCCGTAGAGCCCGATGCTGAAGAGGGCGGCGGCGACGAGGAGCACGGTCTGGATCGTCATCGGCCCACTCCCCCGGGCTGTGGGTCGTCGGCGACGGCGCGGTCGAGGTCGTCCCCGAGCCGGTCGTAGCGGCTGCGCTTCGAGGCGATGACGACTCCGGCGACGATCGTCGCGACCATGACCGGGCTGACGACGGTCATGACGAGCATCTTGCTGCCCATCAGGGCCTCACCGAGGGCCCGCGTCGTGTCACCGGTGGGGGCTCCCCGCCGGGACGGCCAGGGGATGAGCAGCGCACCGGCCGCGAGGACGACGAAGGTGGCGGCCGCCGCGGCGAGCGCCTTGCGCTTGTCGTGGACCATGCTCATCGGCATGAGCGCCGGGTTCATCCCCATGAACATCACCATGTAGACCGCCATGACGGCCATCTCCATCACCATCATGAGGATCGTGATGACGCCGACGTAGTCCTGGTGGAGCAGCAGCACCTGCACGCCGACCGCGATGAACGACAGGGCGAGCGCATAGGTGGCCCGGGCCATCGAGTCGACGACGAAGACGGCGGCGCCCATCACCACCCCGACGACGGTCATCACCCAGAAGACGATGTCGCTGACCACCTCAGCCCCTCCCCACCACGACGACGGACACGACGAGGACCTGCACGATCGCGGCCGGCAGCAGCCAGAGCCAGCCGACCTCGAGGAAGAGGTCGGGCCGCAGCACGGGCACGCGGCGGCGCAGCAGCACGAGGACGGCGAGCACGACGGCAGTCTTGACGAGCACCCACGCCCAGCCGGGGAGCAGCGGCCCCGCCCCGCCGCCGAGGAACATCGGCACCGCGAAGGCGGCTCCCGCCGCGAGGAGGGTATGCCGCCCAGCCGCGACGAGGAGCCGGTCGAGTCCCGAGAGCTCGGCCGTCACCCCGCCCGCGAGGTCGGCGCCGGGCGCCGCCGCGAAGGGTCCCGCGACGGAGAAGCCGAGGACGCCGATGGCGTAGACGAGGAAGGCGACCGGCATCCAGACGATGAACCACAGCCCGTCCTGGGCGGCCGCGACGTCGCCGAGGCGGAGGCTGCCCGCGGCGACGGCCGGGGCGGTGAGGGCGAACATCAGCGGCAGCTCGTAGCCGAGGGCGTGGGCGAGGAAGCGGTAGCCGCCGACGAGGGCGTGGGTCGAGTTGGCGCCCCAGCCGAGCAGCCAGACCAGTCCCCAGACGCAGACGTCCATGGCGTTGAACCAGACGACACCGACGGGCAGGTCGAAGAGGGTCCACTCCCCCAGCGGCACGACGAGCACCATGAGGAGGGCGACGACGAGGAGGCCGCCGCCACCGATCCGCCACAGCGGCTCGTCCGCCTCGAGGGTGGTCCGGCGCCGTTGACGCAGCAGCCGGCTCACCTCGCCGAGAGGCCGGCGAGCACCGTGGGGCCGTCCCTCGGACCGCGCGCTCACGACTCCGTCGAGGCAGGCTGCGGCCCAGGCGAACCCGAGGAGCAGGACGGCAACGGGGACGACCCAGAGGACGTTGACGGTCGTGAGGGTGGAGGTCGTGGCGTCAGGCACGGGCATCCTCCACCGTCTCGGCGCGGGCGAGGTCGGTGCGGACCGCGAGGCTGGCGACCACGAGTCGGGCTGCGGCGAGGTCGAGCCCGACGACGAGCCGGGCCGCGAGGGCGGGGAGGTCGCCGGTGGGCTCCTCTGCGAAGTCGGCGTCGGCCGCATCGCGGGCGCGGTCGAGCAGCGCGAGGAGCCTGGCGTGGGCGTCTCCCCTCAGCTGCGGCGACAGGTTCTCGCCGGCCTCGTCGGTGACGACCCCGATGCCGCGGAGCGACCAGCGGAGCAGCCGGGACCGGCGCAGTCGGCGGTCGAGGCGGGCCAGGCGGCCCGCGCCCTGCTCGTGTTCGGTGAGGAACGCGTCGCGGGTCCGGACCGCCTCGGCGTGAAGGTCGGCCCAGCCGAGCAGCGCCAGCAGGTCGGCCACCTCGTCACAGCACCGGGCCGCCCGTTCGTCGGCAGATGGCTCGGGTGCCGGGTCCGACCGGTCCTGGTCATCAGCGGCATCAGCGGCATCGAGGACCTCTGCGGTGGCCTCGACGACGACGTCGCCCTGGAGGGCGCAGCGCAGCACGAGACCGGCCGGCCAGTGCGGCAGGACGGGGCCGAGCGGGAGGTGGAGCACGTCCATCTCGAGACCGTCCCGGTCCTCGCCACCCTCGGCCAGGGGGATGCCGCTCGGCGCCATGTCCATGTCCATGTCCATGTCCATGTCGTCGTCGTCGTCGGGGTCCATGCCGTCGTCGCCGTCGTCGCCGTCGTCGCCGTCGTCGCCGTCGTCGCCCATCGTCGTCATGTCCATGTCCATGTCCATGTCGCCAGGGTCGACCTCGGGAGCCGGACGGGCCTGCGCGTCGTCCACCTGGGCCGGTGTGTCGAGCAGCTCATGCTGGAGCCGGTCGAGCAGAGCCTCGACGTCGGCGCCGTCGGTGATCGCCCCACGGGCGCGCGGGCCCGGCAGCTGCGCCCAGACCCGGTCGATCACCTCCGCGAGCTGGTCCCCCGGGGAGCCGACGACGACGAGCGCGTCGGCGTCCGCCGGTGACTCGGCCAGCCGCCAGCCGCGGGCGGCGATCGCGCGCTCGACGGCATACCGCGTGCGCCACGACCCGGGGACCTCGACGAGCAGGACGTGGCTGCTCGCGACCGCGCGGGCGGCGAGCCGGTCGCTCAGGCCCACCGCAGCGCTCCCTCGCGACGGGCCCACACGACGGCGAGCAGCAGGGCCCCGAGGAAGACGAACATCTCGACGACCGAGGACGCGCCCACATCCGCGACGACGAGGGCCCACGGGTACATGAAGAGCATCTCGACGTCGAAGGCGAGGAAGACGAGCGTCGCGAGGTACCAGCGGGCGTGGTAGCGGGAGAGGGCGTGCTCCTCGGGCTGCCAGCCGGACTGGAAGGGCAGGACGACGAGCGGTCGCGACCAGACGGCGGTCGCGCGGTGCACCTGGCGCAGGACGCCGATCGCGAGGAGGGCCGTGGCGAGCATGACGAGCGGAGCGGCATACACGATGGACACCTCCGGGGATCTCGTCAGGACGGGTCCGGCCCCGGGGACCGCGGCCCACGGCCGGACCGATCACTCGTGAAACGTGACGACCCTATGCCCGTGGGCGCCTGCCTGACACGTCGGGGTGCGGCACCGGGCACGCGGTGGTGGGCCGGGCGAGCGGCATACCCGGCCCCTGTCCATCAGTCTGCAGATCAGTCTGCAGACCGTGCTGCCCTGGCAACACCGTTCGCCGACTGATCCGCAGACTGATGATCAAGCCGCGGATCAGTCTGCGCTCAGGGTCGTCCCGAGGAGCGCCTCCGGCCGCGTGGGCGGGGCCCCGCCCCGTCCGATCGGCACGCGATAGGTTCGACCCGTGAGCCGCAGCGTCTACGTCGCCTCCCCCGAAGGACTCACCGGCAAGTCCGCGGTGGCCCTCGGTCTGCTCGATGCGCTGCTGCGCGAGGTGGGCTCGGTCGGGGTCTTCCGTCCGGTCACGACCCTCGGCGGCACCAACGCGGGCGGTGAGGTCGACCTCATCCTCGACATGCTCGTGAGCCAGCCGGGGGTCGACCAGACGTATGAGGAGGCGCTCGGCGTCACCTACGACCAGACGCGCGAGGACCCCGAGGCGGCGCTGCACGAGATCGTCGAGCGCTTCGGCAGGCTGAGCCGGCGCTTCGACGTCGTGCTCGTCGTCGGCTCGGACTACACCGACGTGTCGACCGGCACCGAGCTGTCGCTCAACGCCCGGATCGCGGCCAACCTCGGCTCCCCCGTCGTCCTCGTCGTCCACGGCCGGGACCGCACCCCCCAGCAGATCCACGCCGCGGCGGAGATCGCGCTCAGCGAGCTGCGGGCCCACCACGCCCAGTCCGTGGCTGTCATCGCCAACCGCGTCGCCCCCGATGCCGTCGCCGCCGTGACGGCGGAGCTCGAGACCCTCGGACACCCCGTCACGGCCGCCATCGCCGAGAACCCGCTCCTCGCGGCACCCAGTTTCCGCGCACTCGTCGAGGCCGCGGACGGCCACCTCGTCATCGGCAACGAGGCCTGGCTCGACCGGGACAGCCTCGGCTTCGTCGTCGCCGCGATGAGCCTGCCCCACGTCCTCGACCGGCTCACCCCCGACTGCACGGTGATCGCCCCCGCCGACCGACCCGAGCTCATCCCCGGGCTCGTGCTGGCCCACCAGTCCGGCACCTTCCCGCCGCTCGCCGGCATCCTGCTCACCGGCGGCTACCCGGTCCCCGACTCGATCAAGCGGCTCTCGGCCGGCATCGAGCAGAACCTCCCCATCGCGATGACCGACCTCGGCACCTTCACCACGGCCGAGCGGTGCCTGTCGGTGACCGGGCCGATGACGCGCGCCTCGACCGGCAAGATCGAGACCGCGCGGCGGCTCTTCGCCGAGAGCGTCGACTCCCGCGCCCTGCTCGACGCCATCGACGTGTCAGCGTCCGACGTGCGCACGCCGCTGATGTTCGAGTTCCAGCTGATGGAGCGGGCGCGCTCCGACCGCCGGCACATCGTGCTGCCCGAGGGCAGCGACGACCGGATCCTCGAGGCCGCCGCCATCCTCCTGCGCCGCGGCGTCGCGCGCCTCACCGTCCTCGGAGAGGAGAATGCCGTCCGTGCCCGGGCCTCCGTGCTCGGCCTCGACCTCGACGAGGCCGCGGTCGTCTCGCCGACGGACCCCGAGCTCGTCGAGCGGTTCGCCGCGGAGTACGCCCGGCTCCGAGCACACAAGGGGGTCACGCTCGAGCGGGCCCGCGAGGTCGTCACCGACGTGTCCTACTTCGGCACGATGATGGTGCACCTCGGCCTCGCCGACGGGATGGTCTCCGGAGCCGCCCACACGACGGCCCACACGATCCGCCCCGCGCTCGAGTTCATCAAGACCCGCGACGGGGTGCAGACCGTCTCGAGCGTCTTCCTCATGTGCCTCGCCGACCGGGTCCTCGTCTACGGCGACTGCGCGGTCATCCCCGACCCGACCGCGGCGCAGCTGGCCGACATCGCCATCTCCTCGGCCGACACGGCCGCCCAGTTCGGCATCGAGCCCCGGGTCGCGATGCTCTCCTACTCCACCGGCGCCTCCGGATCGGGTGCCGACGTCGACAAGGTTCGGGCCGCGACGGCTCTCGTCGCCGAGCGGGCACCCGAGCTGCCCCTCGACGGCCCGATCCAGTACGACGCCGCCGTCGATCCCGGGGTCGGCCGGGCCAAGCTCCCCGGGTCGGACGTCGCCGGGCGTGCCACGGTCTTCGTCTTCCCCGACCTCAACACGGGCAACAACACCTACAAGGCCGTCCAGCGCAGTGCGCACGCGGTCGCCGTCGGCCCGGTCCTGCAGGGACTGCGCCGGCCCGTCAACGACCTGTCGCGCGGTGCCCTCGTCGACGACATCGTCAACACCGTGGCGATCACCGCGGTCCAGGCACAGTCGATCAGCTCGGAGACCCCGTGACCCCAGCCGTGCCCGCACCCGCACCCGCACCCGCGCCCCCACCCGCCGGCCCCGCACCCGTCCTCGTCCTCAACACCGGGTCGTCATCGCTCAAGTACCAGCTCGTCGTCCCCGAGACCGAGCAGGTCCAGGCGTCCGGCCTGGTCGAGCGCATCGGTGAGCCCGGCTCGGAGGCGGCCGACCACCGCGAGGCGCTCCGCCTCGTCGCCGAGCGTCTCGCAGCCGAGGGCATCGATCTCGAGACGGTGCGGCTGCGTGCCGTCGGCCACCGGGTGGTCCACGGCGGACCCGACTTCAGCGACCCCGTCGTCATCGACGACGACGTCGTCCACGCGATCACCGGCCTCGCGCTCCTCGCCCCGCTGCACAACCCCAGCGCCGTCATCGGGATCGAGGCCGCCCGCGAGCGCTTCCACGTGCCGCACGTCGCGGTCTTCGACACCGCCTTCTTCAGCTCGCTCCCCGCGGCGGCCTCGACCTACGCGATCCCCGCCGAGCTCTCCCGCGAGCACCGGATCCGGCGCTACGGCTTCCACGGCACGTCGCACCAGTTCGTCTCCGAGGCGGCGGCCGTGCTCGTCGGCCGGCCGCTCGCCGAGATCAACCAGGTCGTCCTGCACCTCGGCAACGGCGCCTCCGCCTCCGCCATCCGCGGCGGACGGGCCGTCGACACCTCGATGGGGATGACGCCGCTCGAGGGGCTCGTCATGGGCACCCGCTCCGGCGACATCGACCCGGGCCTGCCCGCCTTCCTCTCCCGCACCCTCGGCCTCGACGTCGCCGAGATCGACGACCTGCTCAACACGCGGTCGGGCATCAAGGGGCTCACCGGGAGCAACGACTTCCGCGAGCTCGGCCGTCGCCGCACGGCCGGGGACGAGGGCGCGATCCTCGCCACCGACATCTACGTCCACCGGCTCCGGCACTACGTCGGCGCCTACCTCGCCGTGCTCGGCCGGGTCGACCTGCTCGTCTTCACCGCCGGCATCGGGGAGAACGACCCCGTCATCCGGGCCGCCCTCGTCGACGGGCTCGAGGGCCTCGGCTTCAGCGTCGACCCGGTCCGCAACGCCGAAGGGTCGAAGCAGGCGAGGGTCATCTCCCCGGACGGCTCACCCGTCACCGTGGCCGTCGTGCCGACCAACGAGGAGCTCGCCATCGCGCGGCAGGCGGCTGCCCTCGTCGACGGGCCGGCGTGATCAGGCGCGCCCAGCCCGCTTCCGCTCCGCGCTCAGGTGGTCCCGCAGCGACAGCGGCGGGCGACCGGTGAGCCGCTCGACGTCGCCGCTCACCCCGTCGAGCTCCCCGGCCCGGATCGCGGTGTAGGTCGAGACCCACGCGTCGACCTGCCAGTCGGGGGCGCCGTATGCCGCTCGCGACCGGTACGCCTCCGCCACCGTCTCGTCGTGGAAGCGGACGTCCCGGCCCGTCACCTCGGTGATCGTCGCCGCCATCTGCGCGAGGCCGAGGGACTCCGGCCCGGTGAGGTCGTAGGTCTCCCCCCGGTGGGAGGGCGGGTCGAGGAGCACGGCGACGGCCGCCCGAGCGACGTCGGGGTGGGAGACGACCGCCGCCCGGCCCTCCCCGGCGGGCCCACGGATGACGCCGTCGGCACCGGCCATCCCCTCGACGAACTCGAGGTAGAGGTTGTCCCGCAGGAAGGTCCAGGCCATCCCCGAGTCGCGGATCCGCTGCTCCGTCGCGTGGTGGTCACGGGCCAGGGTGAAGGTCGCGTCCGGCGCGGCGCCGGTGAAGGACAGGTAGACGACGTGCTCGACACCCGCGTCGGCCGCGGCGTCGACGAAGGCGAGGTGCTCGGCGCGGCGGGTCTCGCTCTCCGACGCGGAGACCATGAAGAGGGTGCTCACCCCGGCGAGGGCCGTCCGGGCCGCCTCGGCATCGCCGTAGCTGCTGCTCACCGCGACGGCTCCCGGGAGCTCGGGGGCACGGGCCGGGTCGCGGACGACGAGCCGCTGGGCGGCACCGCGCTCGGCGAGGTCGGTGGCGACGAGGCCCCCGACCCAGCCGGTCGCCCCGGTCACGGCGAGGGCGGGAGCGGCGATGGCCTCAGCTGCAGCATTCTCGACGTGGGCGTCCATCCTTCGATGCTAGGCGGGTTCATCGGGCTGCGCGGAGGCGGACGGCCAGAGGTCGCGCGGGCCGTGCCATCCGTCCCGCATCGGCCAGGCCACGGCGCGGTCGACCATGACCCGGCTCGCCGTGCCGACGGCGGAGTCGTCGGTCCATGGTCGTTCGAGGGCGACGCGCAGTGCGTCCGACCGCGTCGGATAGACGCGCGCGGTGAGGGGCACCCCGGCGACGAAGACCTCGATGACGGAGTGGTCGACGAGCACGCGCACGGAGACGATCCCGTCCTCGTCGGCGGGCACGACCCCCGAGCGCTCGGTGGCGTCGACGCCCGGCCCGAGGCTGCTGCGGCTCCGGTCGAGGACGACCCGGATCTCGGCCTGGGCCCCCGGCGGTCGGAGCAGGTGCAGCACCGTGTGCTCGACGCCGTCAGGGGTTGACCTCAGGACGAGGTCGATGCGGGCCCCGCGCTCGAGCCGCACCGCGAGCTCGAGGTCGAGCTGGTCGCCCGACAGCAGCTCGATGACGTCCCCGGGCTCGAGGCTCTGCGCGGGCGAGCCCACCGGCTCCCCGCGCAGGGAGGCGATCTCTGGCACCGGAGCCTGGAAGAGCGAACCGCTCGGCCCGATGGTGACCTCCCGGGGCAGGGACAGGGCCCCGGCCCACCCGTTCGCGACCGAGTCCTCGCTCGGCCGGGCCTCCTGGAGCCAGCCGATGACGAGACGCCGACCCTGCTCGTCCCGGAACGACTGCGGCGCGTAGAACTCGCGTCCTCCGAGGTCGAGCCGGTGCAGCCGCTCTGGGACGAAACCGTCAGCGGCATACGTCCCCGTCCAGGCGAGCGCGTGCTGCAGCTCGCCGTCGCCGCACGCGGAGAACAGCAGGACGTCCGACCGCGCCCCGGCGACCCCGCGCAGGCGGAAGAGGTCGACGCACTCCCACATCGTCCCGGTCCACAGCGGGTCCGACGGGTCGACCGACGGCGCGGCGCCGACGACGAGGGGTCGGAGGTAGCGCCACGAACGCAGGTCCTTCGACTCGTAGAGCAGGGCCGCGCCGCCCTGACCGGCGACGCCCGAGCCGATCAGCTGGCGCCAGACCCCGCCCTCGCGCCAGACGCAGTGGTCACGGAACCCGGTCAGCGTCATCCCCTCCGGTGGGGCCGCGATGACGGGGTTGGCGGCCTCGGGCTGCCAGGTCCGCAGGTCCGACGACCCGACGGCGACGCAGGGCAGCTCACGTCCGTCGCGGTGGCCGGAGTAGACGAGGGTCGGGGTGCCGCCGTCGTCGACGAGGACACCCGACCAGCAGCCGTCGCGGTCCGGCCCGTCCTCGCTCGGCACGAGGGCGACCGGCTCGTCGGTCCACGTCGCGAGGTCGGTGCTGCTCGCGTGCCCCCAGTGGATCCGGTCGTGCACGGCGCCGTGCGGGTTGTACTGGTAGAAGACGTGGTAGCGGCCGTCGACCTGGCCGAGCCCGTTCGGGTCGTTCAGCCAACCCGCGGGCGCGACGACGTGGAAGCGGGGCCGGTGCCCGTCGCGAGCGGCGAGATCGGTCATCGAGGGGGACCCGGCTGACGCGCTCGGCGGCGAGGACTCCATGACTGGGATCATCCCGCACACCGGCCCGGTTGGCAGCACGGATGCGCCGTTGTCCCACTCCGCGGCATACGGTGTGCTCGTGAATGACACCGTGACGCATGCCGCGACCGCTGATGCGAGGGCAGAAGCCATCCCCGAGTCCGACTCCGCCGTCCCCCGGGGCGTGCGGTCCGCGAGCGAATGGTCCTGGCGGCTGCTGCTCATCGGTGCGGCGCTCTTCGCCGGCGCGACGATCGTGCGGTCGGTGAGCGAGATCGTCGTCCCCATCGCGATCGCGGTGCTGCTGGCCGCCATGCTCGTGCCGGTCACCCTGCTCATCGCCCGGTTCATGCCGCGGGGCCCGGCCGCGGGGCTGACCCTCGTCGCGACGATCGCGCTGATCAGCGGCATGCTCACGCTCGTCGGGACGCAGTTCACCAGCGGCTTCGCCGACCTCACGCAGCAGGTCGCCACCGGCATCGGGCAGGTCCGCGACTGGGTGGGCACGACCTTCAAGATCACCGACTCGCAGTTCAACACCTACTTCGACGAGTTCAAGAACGCCGTCGGCAACTCCGGCAACCTCGGCGACACGGCCGCCTCGATCGGCCTCACGGCGACCCACTTCGTCGCCGGCATCTTCATCGCGCTCTTCGCCCTCTTCTTCTTCCTCTACGAGGGCGAGCGGATCTGGGGCTGGATCGTCCAGCTCTTCCCCCGCACCGCCCGTCACCGGGTTGACTCCTCCGGCGCCATCGCCTGGCACCAGCTCTCCGCCTTCGTCCGGGCCACGATCATCGTCGCGCTCGTCGACGCCGTCGGGATCGGCGTCGGGGCCGCGATCCTCAAGGTGCCGTTCGCCCTCGCCATCGGTGTGCTCGTCTTCCTCGGCGCCTTCATCCCCATCGTCGGTGCCACGCTCTCCGGCGTCGTCGCCGTCCTGCTCGCCCTCGTCGCGCACGGGCCCGGCGTCGCCCTGATCATGCTCGCGGTCGTCATCGGCGTGCAGCAGCTCGAGGCCCACGTGCTGCAGCCCTTCCTGCTCGGCAAGGCCGTCAGCGTGCACCCGCTCGCGGTGATCCTCGCGATCGCGGCCGGCTCGATCGTGGCCGGCATCGTCGGGGCCCTGGTCGCCGTCCCGTTCGCCGCCGTGCTCAACGCGGTCGGCAAGCACCTGCTGTCGGACCAGACCGAGGAGCAGATCGAGGGCGAAGCCGGGGGCTCCCCGGACGAAGGCGAGCCCGCCCCCGCCTGACCTCGCCCCGCGAGCCCCGGCACAACAGCAACTGCAGACTGATCCGCAGCCTGATCGTCAGGCGGCGGATCAGTCTGCGTTCAGGGTCGCCCCGGCAGCACCAGATGCCGACTGATCCGCAGACAGATCATCACACTGCAGATCAGTCTGCGGTTGAGGTCGCCCTGGCAGCCCGGCACGCCCGCTGATCTGCCAGCCGACCGGCATACCCGGCCAGTCAGCGATCAAGCGGCAGATCAGTCTGCGTTGACGGTCGGCCTGGCAGCACCAGATGCCGACTGATCCGCAGACAGATCATCACACTGCAGATCAGTCTGCGGTTGGGGTCGCCCTGGCAGCCCGGGACGCCCGCTGATCTGCCAGCCGACCGGCATACCCGGCCAGTCAGCGATCAAGCGGCAGATCAGTCTGCGTTGACGGTCGCCCCGGCAGCACCAGATGCCGACTGATCCGCAGACAGATCATCACACTGCAGATCAGTCTGCGCCCGCGGTCGTGCGAGCAGGGCCAGGGGCTTACTGGGAGACGGCCCGGCGGGCGAAGAGGGCGCGGTCGTCGAGCTCGTCGGCCTCGTCGGCGAACTCCGGGGTCGCGAAGACGTCCGCCGGTATGCCGCTCTCCGTCAGACGCGTCGGCGCCTTGGCCTTCATCGCGTAGGTCGGCGTCGGGACGGGCACGGGGACCCACGTGCCGTCGGCGGGCTGTGCGACGTGGGCGGGAGCGGACTGGGCCTGCTCGGCCGGTGCGGCCGGTGCCTGGTCATGACGCGGCGTGCGGGAGACCGGCGCCTGGACGTCGAAGACGGCGGCAGCCGAGCGCGGGCGGGACGGGGCGGCAGGGCGGTGCGACGGGGCGTGAATGACCTGGGTGTCGTCGCTCGTCAGCTCGCGCTCGGCCGTCGCGTGACCGGTCTGCGCCCAGTCGTCCGTGTCCTCGTCGTCGGCGTACTCGTCTGCGTACTCGTGGGAGTACTCCTCGGCGTGGTGGTCGGAATCGCCCGCGGCACGGGCGCGGTCGGCAGCGACCTCGGTGCGCAGGTAGACGAGCACGGCCACGACGGTGAGGAAGGCGAACGGCACCGACATCCACAGCAGGACCCCGACCGCGGCGAGCACGATCGAGGTGGGGACCCACAGCAGTGAGGCGAGGAGGAGGCCGGCGCGGAACCGGCGGCGCGCCAGGGACGGGCCGTGCGACGAGGTTGCAGGACGCTCGTCGGAGCGGACCGTGCGGTGGCTGCGGGTGGGCTGCTGGCTCATCGGTTCCTCGAGGTGGGGGCCGTCGGTGACGCGGCCGGCGGAGTCGGCCGACTCCCCGAGAGCCGCCGGTGCGGTCGGGAGGGTGGGGGCCTGCGAGCCTGCGGCAGAGCCGAGTCCGAGACGCCGGGCGACCAAGGGCGACAGCGGTCGCGAGGCGCCGACCGGCAGGGCGCGCTTCACGTCGACGATCGGGCGGGCGGTCCGCCCGGGCACGACGTCCCACGAGTCGGGTCGAGGGGTGCTGAGCGACGTGCTCGGGAACAGCGGACGCTTCTGAAGGACTCGCATCGCCTCGGAGAAGCTGTCGACCGAGCGGGTCGCGGCCGCGTCCTCCCGACGGTGGACCCAGTGCTGCACGAGGTACGCAGCCCAGACCGCGACGATGACGACGAAGATCAGGCTGCCCGGCACGAGTCCACGGTAGGACGCGCCGCTCGAGACACAGGGCACATTCGGTGCGTGTCGCGCAAGAGGCCGGTGTTACTTGTGATCACACCTGGGAAAGCCGGTCCATGGCGGTCCCACCGGCGAGGTCCTCGCTCGTGATCGCGAAGGTGCGGTGGTCACGCCACTGGCCGTCGATGTGCAGGAACCGCTCGCGAATCCCCTCGTCCCGCAAGCGGAGACGATCGACGACGGCAAGGGAACGGACGTTGTCGAGACGGATGTTGACCTCCACGCGGTGCAGCCCGGCCGGCCCGAGCGCATGGTCGATGGCGAGGGCGAGCGAGCGCGTCGCGAGGCCGCGACCCGTCGCCGAATCGGCGAGCCAGTAACCGGCCGACGCCGACTGCTGGGCTGCGCGGACGATGCCGAACAGATGGACCTGGCCGACGATCCGGCCTCCGACCTCGATGACCCACGGCAGGGCCCGGTCGGCCCGGGCCTCCTGGTCCAGCTCGCGGACGAACTGTCGGTACGAGACGGAGCCGCGCACCTCCGCGCCGGGCGGGAGGGTCGGCTCCCAGGCCTGCACGTGGTCGGCGTTGTCGCGACGGACCCGCTGCCACTCGCGCTCGTCGTCGAGGCGGAGCGGGCGCAGCACGATCGCCGGCTCCCGGGCGGAGTCACGGAGCACGACCGGCCACACGCTCCGCCCGTCCCGGTGGGGTCGCCACGGCATCCGCACCGGGATCAGTGGTCGCTTCCGGGGATCTGGGCCAGCGCGTGGGCGAGGACCGGCTCGAGCACGTCGAGGGCGTCGCGCACCCCGCCGCTCGAGCCCGGGAGGTTGGCCACGAGGGTGAAACCGGCGACGCCGACGAGGCCGCGCGACAGCATCGCGGTCGGCACCCCCTTGGCCACGCCTGCAGACCGGATCGCCTCAGCCACACCCGGCACGAGCCGGTCGAGCAGCGGTGCGGTCTGCTCGGGGGTCACGTCGGTCGGCGTGAGGCCCGTGCCGCCCGTCGTCAGGACGAGTGAGGGGCCCGCCTCGAGGGCCGACCGCAGGGCCGATCCGAACTCCTCCCCATCGGACACGACGACGGCGTCCTCGACCTCGAATCCCCACCCGCGGAGGCGTTCGACGATGACCGGGCCGGACCGGTCGGGGTAGACCCCTGCCGCGGCCCGGGTCGAGGAGGTGATGACCGCGGCGGTGTGCCCGCCACCGATGGGACCCGACGCCTCACTCATGCCAGTCCCCCGACCGCCCACCGGACTTGGCGGTCACCCGAACATCGGTGATCCGACCGTGCTTGTCGACCGCCTTGACCATGTCGATGAGGGCGAGCGAGGCGACCGCGACGGCCGTGAGGGCCTCCATCTCGATGCCGGTGCGGTCGGCGGTGCGCACCGTCGCCGCGATCTCGACGCCGTGGTCGACGACGCGGACGTCGACCTCGACGCCATGCACCGCGATGGGGTGCGCGAGCGGGATGAGCTCCGGGGTGCGCTTCACCGCCTGGATGCCGGCGATGCGGGCGACGGACAGGGCGTCGCCCTTGGGCACCGTCCCCCCGCGGAGCGCGACGACGGCGGCGGGACTGAGCAGGACGGTCCCGGCCGCACTCGCCTCGCGCGCCGTCACGTCCTTGGCCGAGACGTCGACCATGTGGGCCGTGCCGTCGGCCCGCACGTGGGTCAGCGTCGGCGGCGCCTCGCCCGAACCAGCTGCAGCCCGCTCGGTCATCTCAGGCCTCCAGGTCGAGCATCAGGACGTCGACGACCTCACCGGCGACGAGCTCGACGACGTCCTCCGGGACGACGAAGAGCGCGTTGGCCCGCGACAGGTCCGCCATGAAGTGCGACCCCTGGCCCGCCACGGGCGTCGCGACGAGCGTGCCCTCGGCGGCGCGGGTGACGACGGCGCGACCGAACTGGCGCCTCCCCTCGAAGGACTGCACCCCGGCCATCAGGGTGGCCGGCCGCAGCCGCCGCTTCTCTGGGGCCAGCCGCATCAGTCGGCGCAGCGCCGGCCGGACGAAGACCTCGAAGGAGACGAAGGACGAGACCGGGTTGCCCGGCAGCGCGAAGAGCGGGACCCGCCGACCGTCGGATGCCGTGAGCAGCCCGTACCCCTGGGGCTTGCCCGGCTGCATGGCCACCTTGACGAAGTCGATCCCGCGGTCGCGCAGCGCGCTCTTGACCACGTCGTAGGCGCCCATCGAGACGCCGCCGCTCGTGATGACGGCGTCGGCCCTCTCGACGACCTCGTCGAGGACCCGCAGCAGCTCCTCGTCGGTGTCGCCGACGGCGGCGCGGATCTCCGCCGTCGCCCCGGCGCCGACTGTCGCGGCCCACAGCATCGAGGAGTTGGAGTCGTGGATCTGACCGGGCCCCAACGGTTTCCCGGGAGCCACGAGCTCGTCACCCGTCGACAGGACGACGACATGGGGCCGGCGGTGGACCTCGACGCGATCGTGACCGCACGCGGCGAGCAGCGCGATGGTGCGCGCCCCGACGACCTCGCCTGCCGAGACGATGACGCTGCCCTGCGCGACGTCCTCGCCACGGGGCCGCACGAACCGGCCCCGTGGCGCTGTCGCACGGCAGACGACCTCGCCGGAGGCGGCGCCGTCGGTGTCCTCGACGGCGATGACCGCGTCCGCCCCTTCCGGCAGGGCCGCGCCGGTCATGATCCGGGCCGCCTCACCGACGTCGACCGTGAAGTCGGGGTCCCCACCGGCGGCGACCTCACCGACGATGCGCAGGGTGACCGGCTCGCTGCCGGCGCCCTGGAGCGACTCGGAGCGGACGGCATACCCGTCCATCGAGGAGTTGTCGAAAGCCGGCAGGTTGACCTTGGCCCGCACGTCCCGGGCCACGACGAGACCGAGCGCATCGGCGAGCAGGGTGGGCGCCGTCGGAGCCGGCTCGAGCGAGCCGAGGATGACCTTGAGCTGGTCGTCGACCGACCGGAGGCCGGACCGGCCACTCTTGGCGGGCGTCGGCGGGGTGGGAACCTCGCCGATGACGGCGTTGTCGAGGACCCGGCGAAAGCCGTCGACGAGCACGTCACCGACACAGCGCACGTGGCGGCCGAAGACGGGGTCGCCGATGACGCGCAGGCTCGTGCACTCGACCATCGACGGGACCCCGTGCGGGAAGCGCTTCTCGAAGCCGGGGACGAAGCGGTAGGCCGAGTCGAGGTCGACGTAGGGCTCCGGCCAGTCCGTGGTGGCGCGGACGTGGTAGCTCTCGTCGAGGGAGAAGAAATCGGAGCGGAGCACGAGCAGATCGTTCGTCGTCTTGACCGGACGGAACCGGCTGCGCGGCACGAGGATCGCCTCGGACCCCTCGAAGACCTCGATGGCGGTGCCCATCGCCGACTCCATCTGGATGACCTCGGGCGAGGTCGAGTCGGCCGGGTCGACGTTCTTGTGGTTGACGATGATCGGCAGGCCGAGAACGCCGCCGTGCGAGCGCATCCGCTCGTCGAGGACCTCGAGGTTGATCCACACGTTGTTGGCGTTGAAGGTCGTGTGCCGGCGGATGTCGCGGAAGTAGCGCTCCTCCCCCTCGGCCACCATCGCCGTGTCACGCAGGATGAGCCGACCGTCCGCCTTGCGCACCGCGAGGTGGCCGCCCTTGCGGTCGCTCTTGGTCCGCTCGCAGACCTCGGCGACGAAGGGCAGGTCGTGCTCGACCATCCAGGCCGCCACCTCGGGGTCACAGGTCGCACCGAGGTTGTCGGAGTTGGACAAGAAGGCGAAGCGGATCCCCTTGGCGAGCAACGACTTCAGCACGCCGGAGGTGACGAGCGAGACGTAGATGTCACCGTGGCCGGGCGGGCACCACTCGAGCTCGGGGTCGGCGGGCCACTTCACCGGCATGAGGTCGTCGGGCCGCAGCTTGGGCTCGGCGTTCTGGATGAAGTCGAGCGGGAGCCCGTCGACGGCGAGGTCGGGGTACTTCGCGAGGATCTTGAGCGACTCGTCGGACGTCCGGAAGGAGTTCATCAGCACGAGCGGCAGCTCGACGTCGTACTCCTTGCGCAGCGAGAGCACCTGGAGCGCGATGATGTCGAGGAAGGTGAGGCCGTCCTTGACCTCGAGCGCCGACTTCGCGCCAGTCATGCCCATGCCGGTCCCGAGCCCGCCGTTGAGCTTGATCACCGCGGTCTGCGACAACGCGACGCGAGCGTCCTCGCGGGAGACCTCGACCTCGCCGAGCGCCTTGACGCAGCGGAGCGGCTCGATGGACTCCTCGGAGATGGTGCCCTTCGCGCCGCCCTGGAGCTGGTCGAAGTAGTGCTCGAAGACGCGGATGGCCTCGGGGCTCAGCCCGCGCCCCCGCATCAGCTCGACGGATGCAGCCAGCCCCTGATGACTCATGGGGCTCACCCTACGATGGCCGGATGAGTCTGCGGTCGCGAGCAGGGGTGAAGCGGTGGTGAGTCGGTCCGACAAGCGTGACCTGCGTCACGTGGCCCGCGTCGCCCGAGCCGCGCGCGCCGCGACCACCGTCGACCTCGACCCGGCCGCCAGCGCCCTTTCCGGGGCGGCATTGCCCCTCGTGCCCGCGGGCTCGCGCGTCGCCGCCTACGAGTCGCTCCCGGGCGAGCCCCCGACCGGCCGGCTCATCGCCGACCTGCTCGACGCGGGTCACGAGGTCATCGTCCCCGTCGTCCTCGACGACTGGAGCCTCGACTGGCGGTATGCCGTGAGCGGCGCGGTCGGTGACCGTGCGACCGTGACCCGCCCCGCCCGGCTGCCCCGGCTCACCGGAGGAGCCGGAGGAGCCGGGTCGACCACGCCGGACACCCCTCGGCTCGGCGCGGACGCCATCACATCGTGCGCGGTGGTCCTCGTGCCGGCGCTGGTCGTGGACCGGCACGGCAACCGGCTCGGTCAGGGCGGCGGGTGCTACGACCGGGCCCTCGCCCGCCGTCACCCCGATGCCCTCGTGCTCGCGCTGGTGCACGACGGCGAGACGAGCGAGACCGACCTGCCGACCGAAGCGCACGACCAGCGGGTCGACGGCTGGGTCACGACATCAGGGGTGGTCGTGCTGCTCAGGGCGCCGGGCTCGCCGGGCTGAGCGTCAGCTCCTCGTCGGCGGACTCCTTGACCGCGGCCTCCGTGAAGGGCCAGGGGAACGGGGAGTTCGCGACCCACGCGTCGATCTGGTCGGCGTAGTGGGGGTCGTAGGCGTGCCCGGACTGGCCCGTCGAGTTGAGCCAGTGCGAGGCGTCGAGGTTGCCGAGGTCGACGACCATCCGCATCGAGGGGCCGGCCGTCACGTCGTAGCCGGGCTGGGAGGCGTTCCACGAGTTGGCGTCCACGATCGAGTTGCCGCCGCCGAGCTCGATGCCGCCGCGGTTGAAGATGTCGCGGACGACCTCGGGGACGGAGTCGTCGCGCATCAGCGGATGGGTGAGCGTCAGCTGGTGCAGCCGGCCCCAGCGCCAGGTGGCCGGCACCTTGCCGAGCGCCCGGGCGAGGTCGAGTCGAGCGTCGACGAGGGCCCGCTTGAGGATCTCGCCGGAGCCCTCGACGACTCCGGGGGTCGTCTTGTCGTCCCACCAGTCGTTCTTCGGGTCGGCGAGCAGCTGCTCGATGACGATCATCCAGCGGCTGCCACCGTCGGGCGCGAGGTCGGGGGGCAGCTCGTCGAAGGTGTACTGGAGCAGGTGCTTCCAGACGGCGTTGTAGTAGGCCGCCGATGCGGCGTCCCGGCCCTTGTCGCCGGGCTGGGAGCCGTCCCAGCCGCGCAGCAGCCCTTGTGCCTGGGCGGTGAAGTCGTCGACCTGCACGGCGAGCAGCCGCTCGACGAGCGACGGCGCGTAGGTGTTGCGCACGTCGCCCTGGATCTGCGACATCAGCTCGGGCGAGACCTTGGGGGTCGAAGCGAGCAGGGTCCGGATCCGCTGGGCCCGGAAGCCGTAGTCCCACTCAGAGGTGAGGAAGGGCTTGGCGCTCGCCGTGACGGCCTGGTTGGCCGTGACGATGAAGCCCTCGGGCGGGTCGAGGACGTGCGGCATCTGCTCGAACGGCACGGTCCCCTTCCAGTCCCACTGGCTGTCCCAGCCCGGCGCCGGCCAGAAGCCGGGCGGCGCGCCAGGTGTCGCCGAGCGCCGGATCGGGATCGCGCCCGGCGCCTGGTAGCCGATGTGGCCGTCGGTGTCGGCGTAGACGAGGTTCTGCGCGGGCACGGCGAACAGGGCTGCGGCCGCTCGGAACTCGGTCCAACCGCGCGCCCGGTCCATCGCGAAGATCGCGTCGGCGGTGCGCCCCGGGGTGAGGGCCGTCCACGCCAGCGACACGGCATACCGGTTGGTCTGCTGGGCCCCGCGCACGACGACGCGGTCACCGGCCTCGTCCACCGCGGGGATCGCGTCGGAGAGGATCGGTCCGTGCACCGTGCTGCGGACGGTCATGTTGACGTCGCCGGCGCCGGCGACCTTGATCGTCTCGACGCGCTGCTGGAGCGGCACCGGGAGGCCGTCGCGCAGGTAGGTGTCGCCGGTGACCTGCTCGAGGTAGAAGTCGGTGACGTCGGGGCCGAGGTTGGTGAACCCCCAGGCGACCTTGTCGTTGTGGCCGATGACGACCCCGGGTAGCCCCGCGAAGGAGAAGCCGGCGACGCGGAAGGGGCACTGGGCGCTCACCGTGCGGCACTGCAGGTTGACCTGGCTCCAGATCCCGGGGATCGCGAGGGACAGGTGCGGGTCGTTGGCGAGCAACGGCTTGCCCGTCGTCGTCCGCGAGCCGGAGACGACCCACGAGTTCGAGCCGATGTCGGCGCCCTTGCCGAGCAGGGCGGGGATCGCCTCGACCGCCGCGGAGGCGGCGTCGAGGGCGGAGCCGCTCGCCGCACTCTTGAAGTAGTCCGGGACCGGGCCCGCCGCTGCCGCGATCGGCGCCTCGGCCGCGCTCCAGTCCTCCGGGGAGAGGATCGGGAGGTTCCGCTCGACCGGGTAGGGCGGGTAGAGCACGTTGATCTGCTTGACCGAGGTGCGCCGCGAGAGCCGGGCCCGGGCCAGCTCGTCGTTGTAGTCGCCGCGCAGGTCCCACGCCATCGCCTTGAGCCAGGCGAGGGAGTCGACCGGTGACCACGGCTCGACGCGGTAGCCGGGGACGGTCCGGGCGAGCAGGGTGTACTCGAGCGACATCTTGGCCGGCGAACCGGCCTGGGCGATGTAGGCGTTGACCCCGTCGGCGTAGGCCTGGAGGTACTGGCGCGTCTCGGGGGCGAGCAGCGGCAGCTCCTGGGCGGCGATGCGCCGCCAGCCCATCGTGCGGATGACCCGGTCGGTGTCGAGGCCGGCCTCGCCGACCATCTCGGCCAGGCGCCCCGCGGTGACGTGCCGGTTGAGGTCCATCTGGAAGAAGCGGTCCTGCGCGCTGACGAAACCCTGCGCGCGGAAGAGGTCGGCGGCGTTGTCGGCGTAGATGCTCGGCACGCCCCGGTCATCGCGGATCACCGACACCGAGCTCGTCAGGCCCTCGATCTTGAGGTCACCCGCCGTCTGCGGAAAGGGTTGGCGCACGGTCGAGATCGCGAGGATGCCGACGGCGACGACGGCCATGACGATGAGGACGACGATCGCCAGGCCGATCCGACGGGCATGCTTCAACCGGGGCACGGACCGACTCTAGGCCACGCTCGCGCGACGGCCACGTCGCCTCGCGGGCAGGGGACGAAGCGGACGCACGCCCGCTGCCCGGCATACCTCCCGGTGGGCGGTCCCGTCGCGGCACGCCCGCGTCGAGGTGGTTGGATTGGGCAACGCCCGCGGAGGAGCCTCGCCCATGAGCACACTCACGACCGTCTCGTCATCGGGAATGAACCTCGAGGACCTGACGCGCGTGCTCCTCATCGGCTCGATCGTGCTGCTCGTGGCGGTCGCGGCCGTCCGCCTCTCGGTCCGCTCGGGGCTGCCGTCGCTGCTCATCTACCTCGGCATCGGGTTGGCCCTGGGCAACAGGGGCCTCGGCATCGAGTTCGACGACGCCTCGACGACACGGGTGCTCGGCTACGCCGCCCTCGTGCTCATCCTCGCCGAGGGTGGCCTCACCACCTCGTGGTCGAACATCCGCCGATCGGTCGCCCCCGCCGCGGTGCTCTCGACGGTCGGGGTCGCCGTCTCGGTACTCGTCGTGGCAGTCGCCGCCCACATCTTCCTGCCGCTGTCGTGGACGATCGCGCTGCTCATCGGCGCGATCGTCACCTCGACCGACGCGGCCGCCGTCTTCGCCGTGCTGCGCGACGTCCCCCTCCCCCGCCGGCTCAGCGGCATGCTCGAGGCGGAAGCCGGCTTCAACGACGCCCCCGTCGTGCTGCTCGTCGTCGCCTTCTCCGCGCAGGGGCTGCCGGGCGGCGAGCGGGAGACGTGGTACTCCCTGCTCGGGCACGCCGGCCTCGAGCTCGCGGGGGGCGCCGTCGCCGGGGTCGCGATCGGCTGGGCCGGCGGCCAGCTGCTCCGGCGCGTGGCGAGCGCCTCGTCGGCCCTCTTCTCCATCGGCATCATCTCGCTCACCGTGCTCGCGTATGCCGCGGCCTCCTTCGTCCACGTGTCGGGCTTCCTCGCGACCTACCTCTGCGCGCTCGTGCTCGGCAACATGGGCCTGCCGCACCGGATGTCGTTCCAGAGCTTCTCCACCGCCCTCGGCTGGCTGGCCCAGATCGGGCTCTTCGTGCTGCTCGGCCTGCTCGCCGACCCGTTCCGGCTCGGCGAGCAGCTGGTGCCCGCGATCGTCATCGGGCTCGTCCTGCTCCTGCTCGCCCGGCCGCTGTCGGTGGTCGCGTCGACCGCGTGGTTCCGGCTGTCGTGGCGCGACCAGGCCTTCCTGTCGTGGGCGGGGCTGCGCGGGGCGGTGCCCGTCGTGCTGGCGACGGTCCCGCTCGTGGCGGGCACCCCGGACACGGAGTGGATCTTCGACCTCGTCTTCGTGCTCGTCGTCGTCTTCACGCTCGTCCAGGCGCCGACGCTGGGGTGGGTCGCGCGCCGGCTCGGGCTCACCGAGCAGGTCCGTGCCGTCGACCTCGACCTCGAGAGCACGCCACTGCTCGAGATCGGGGCGGAGGTGCTGCAGGTGAGCGTCGGTCTCGACTCGCGCCTGCACGGGGTCGCCGTCTTCGAGCTGCGGCTGCCGAAGGGGGCCAACGTCACCCTCATCGTCCGCGACGGCGAGGGCTTCGTGCCCGACCCGCACACGACCTTCCGGCACGGTGACGAGCTGCTCGTCGTGACGACCTCGCGGGTCCGCGGCAGGACGGAGCAGCGGATCCGCGCGATCAGCCGGGACGGCCGGCTCGCCGGCTGGCCGTAGAATCGCCACGGCCCCGACCTCCCGAGGACGGTGGCCCGCCGCTTTCCGGACCGTCCCCCAGCATCGAGCAGACCGAGGTCGACCTGTGCCCACCTACTCCTACGCGTGCACCGCGTGCCACCACGCCTTCGACATCCGTCAGTCGTTCACCGACGACAACCTCACGGTGTGTCCGGAGTGCCACGAGCACGCACTGCGCAAGGTGATCCACCCGGTCGGCATCTCGTTCAAGGGCTCCGGCTTCTACAAGACGGACTCGCGGCCGTCGGGCGGCAAGAGCTCGAGCGAGCCCGGTTCGTCCGGCTCCTCCGACAGCGCGAAGTCGGACGCCGCCAAGGGCTCGTCGGACTCGTCCTCCGGCGCCTCGACCTCGGAGGGCTCGTCCACGACGAAGTCCTCCGACAGCTCGCCGAGCTCGTCCTCCTCGAGCGCATCGGGGTCGTCCAGCTCGTCGGGGTCCACCGGCAGCAAGCCCGCGTCGTCCACATCCGGCTGACCCCGGCGGGGTTGTCCCCAGCCGGGCGTATGCCGCTGGGCTCGCTGAGCGCTCGCCCTAGGCTGGCGTCATGACGACGTCGAGCGGTGAGCAGGTCAACGGCAGCGGCACCCCGGCCTCGGGCGGGTCGGGGCCCCGCGCCGAGATCGGCGTCATCGGCGGGTCCGGCCTCTACGACTTCCTGGAGGACTACGACACCGTCGAGGTCGACACCCCGTTCGGGGCGCCGAGCGACCCGCTCGTCATCGGCGAGGTCGATGGCCGATCGGTCGCCTTCGTCGCGCGGCACGGCAAGGGCCACCGCTTCCCGCCGCACCGGGTCAACTACCGGGCCAACCTCTGGGCGCTGCGCTCGGTCGGCGTGCGCCAGGTGCTGGCGCCGTGCGCGGTCGGGTCGCTCGTGGCGGACAACGGGCCCGGCACGATCGTCGTGCCCGACCATATCGTCGACCGCACGTGGGGCCGGGAGCACACCGTCTACGACGTCGAGGGCCCGGTCGTCCACGTCGGGTTCGCCGACCCGTACTGCCCCCGGGGTCGGCCGGTGGCCGTCGACGCGGCACGCCGGTCCGGGCTGCCCGTCGTCGCGAACGGCACGCTCGTCGTCATCAACGGCCCCCGCTTCTCGACCCGCGCCGAGTCCGTGATGCACCAGCGGGCCGGGTGGTCGATCGTCGGGATGACGACGATGCCCGAGGCGGGGATCGCCCGCGAGCTCGCCCTCTGCTTCACCACGATCGCGATGGTCACCGACCACGACGCAGGGGTCGAGGGCGGCGAGGCCGTCACGCACGAGGAGGTGCTGCGCTCCTTCGGCACCAACGTCGAGAAGCTCAAGGGCATCATCCGCGACGCGATCGGTCAGCTGCCCGCGCACGAGGACGACGCCTCCGCGACCTGCCCGTGCCGCCGGAGCCTCGACGGGCTCGAGCTGCCGCTCACCCTGCCCTGATGCGCGCGCCGACCGCACGGCACGCGGGTCCGGCTGCCGACGACCCGCACGGCCCGCAGAGCGCGGAGAGCGCGGAGCGCGCGGACGGGGTCATCCCCGGTGGCGCGGTGCGGTCACGGCGCGCGCGGCGGCGCGGCCGGCTGCCTGGCCGGCGGGCCCGACAGTGGGTCGCTGCGTTCCTTGCCGGGGCGGCGGCCTTCGTCGTCGTGTCCGCCCTCGGCGTCGGTCGTCCCGTGCCGACGGGGGTGGCCACCGTGGTCGCACTCCGGGGCCTGCCGGCCGGGCACGTCCTCACCGACAGCGACCTCGTGGTCGCGCTGCGACCGGGGCCGGAGCGGCCCGAGTCCGCCCTGGGCTCGGCCGCCGAGGTCGTCGGCCGCCGCCTGTCGGTCGCCGTCCCGGCCCGGGACGTCCTCACCCGGGAGCGGCTGCTCGGTGGGTCGCTGCTCGCAGGCCAGCCCCGGGGCACCGTAGCGATGAGCGTGCCCGTGCTCGACGACGGCGGCGGCACGGCCCGACCGGGTGCCCACGTCGACCTCTACGCGATGGGCACCGGCGAGCGCGTCGCCGACGGGGTCGTCGTCCTGTCCGTCACCGACCACACCGACGCGGGCGGCGTGACCGGCTGGTCCGCCGGAGGGGCGCCGACGGTCGTGCTCGGCCTCGACCCCGCCGCCGCCTCCGGTGTGACGCGCCGCATCAGCGCCGCCGCTCCGGGCCAGGGTTTCGTCCTCGCGGTGCGCGGCGACTGACCGGGTCGTCAAGCCGCCGCGTTCGTAGCGGCCCGCCCTGGCCTGCCTTGGATAGGCTCACGACCACCGGGCACCTCCACCGTGCCGGGCACCGCGCCGGGCACGCGCCCGGTCCGCGCCCGGTCCCGGGTGATGCCGCAGGGGGACCAGCACCGCCCCGCCCCGGGGCCCACACAGACAAGGACACCACCATGCTCAAGGGATTCAAGGACTTCATCATGCGGGGCAACGTCGTCGACCTCGCGGTCGCCGTCGTCATCGCCGGCGCCTTCGGCAAGGTCGTCGAGGCCTTCGTCGTCATCATCATGGACCTCGTCGGCAAGCTGGGCGGCACGCCGAACTTCTCCGCCTACGCCCCCGGGGGCGTCCACATCGGCGACTTCATCACCGTGACGATCAGCTTCCTCATCGTCGCGGCCGCCGTCTACTTCATGGTCGTCGCCCCGATGAACGCCCTCGCCGCGCGCCGCGCGACGGGCGAGGACGCTCCGACCGAGGCCCCGTCCGAAGAGGTCGTCCTGCTCACCGAGATCCGCGACGCCCTGCGCACTCGCTGACCTCGCGCAACCCCACGGTCGTCCGGACCGACGAAGTCCTCCCCCGCCCCGCCGGCCGAGCACGGTCGGCCGCGGCCGGACCGGGTTCGTGGGTCCGACGGCCGGCGCCTTGGCTCAGGTGCCGGGGCTGTCGTGCCGCTCGTAGCCCCCGAGGATCTCGGCGAGGGCGAGCGGGCGCGCCGCCTCCGCCCGTCGGCCGGCCCGCTGCAGGGTCCGACCCAGCAGCAGGTGGGCGTAGGCGTCGGTCGGCTCCTCCTCGACGAGGCGGACGAGGACGGCCTCGGCGCGGCCGAGCTGGGCCGAGTGGTAGTAGGCGCGGGCGAGCAGCAGCCGCAGCTCGGCGGTGCCGTGCAGCGGCATCGTCTCGGGCAGCTCGTCGAGCGCGACCGGCTCACCCGGGTCGGGGCGGGCGCGGTCGTGAGCCTCGACGTCGGCGACGAGCCCGGCGAGAGCCGTCGCCGCGGCGGCGTGGTCGCCGCGGTCGAAGAGCCCCTGGGCCCACGAGAGGCGCAGGGCGAGGGGCGTGGACGGGGCGTTCATGGCCCGGTCAACGCGTGGCGGGCAGCCGGAATTCCGGCGGTATGCCGCCCCGTCCCCGGTCGCACGACCGGCACCCGTCCGGGGCGCCTCGTCGCCCCACCTCTCACTCGTAGTGCGGGGGACGCTGCTCCTCGAGCCACCGGTCGCGCTCGGACGGGTCGGCGGGGCGCTCGCCCCAGCCGAGGTCCGTGTCGTCGCGGGTCTGCTTCGCAGCGACGGTGGTGGCCTCCTCGGCGCCGTCCGTGTCCTCGGGGTCGGCCGCGGCGCCGGTCCCCTTGCGGAAGACGCGGCGGCGCTTGAGCCGGCCCCTTCCCCGGCCCTTGCCGTCGGCCGGCGCGGCCTCGGGCGTCGTTTCACTGGGGTCCTCCGCGGGAGAAGTGCCGGCACGCGAGGCGGCTGCGGTCGCCGCCTCGTGGAGGCTGTCGGGGGCACCGGGGCCGTTGTCCCGGGCCAGGGAGACGATGCGCGCGACCTGGCGGGCGGGGTCGCGGAAGAGGTCGGTGCTCCACACGCGCACGTGGGTCCACCCGAGCCGTTCGAGCTGCTCTGGGCGGAGGCGGTCACGCTCGCGGGTGCTGCGGAGAGCGGCATACCGCGGCCCGTCGGTCTCGATCGCGAGGAGCGCGCGGCCCGGGTGGTAGGGGTCCTCGACGGCGAGGTCGATGCGCTGGGTCGCGTTGCCGTAGTCCTCGTGGACGGTGAGGCCCTCGCGGCGGAGGCGGCGCGCGAGGTCCTGACGGAGCGGGTCGCCCTTGGCCGGGCGGTCGGCGTGAGTGTCCGGCTCCGGCGGTCCGGCCTCGGACTGCGCCTGGGCGTAGGCGAGGAAGTCGCGGAGCATCTGGGCGCCGCGGGCCTTGAGCCGGCCCGCGTCGAGGTCGGTCGCGGCGAGCACCGAGACGACAGTCATCCGGCGACGGGCGCGGGTGATGGCGACGTTGAGGCGCCGCTCGCCACCGTCGATGTTGAGCGGGCCGAAGCGGTAGAGGACGCGGCCGTGCGGGGTCTTGCCGTAGCCGACGGACAGGATGATCGCGTCGCGCTCGTCGCCCTGGACGCGCTCGAGGTTCTTGACGAAGAAGCGCTCGTCGCGGTCGTCGGCGAAGAAGGCCGAGACGTCGGGGGCGGTCCGCAGGGCGGCGGTGACGGCCTCGTCGAGGCGCTCGGCGTGACGGATGCCGAGGGCGATGACGCCGAGCGACTCCTCGGGCCGGGTCCGGGCGTGCTCGAGGACGAGCTCGACGACGCGGGTGACCTCGGCGTCGGTCGTCTCGATGGAGGTCGCGCCGGGAACGACGGTCGCGACGCCGTCGACCTGCTCGAAGACGAGGGCCGAGTCGATCTGCGTGCCGGGGAAGGTCGTCAGGCCGCCGTCGTAGAGCTGCTCGTTGGCGAAGGCGATGAGGCGCTCGTCGCGGCTGCGGTAGTGCCAGGTGAGGCGGCGGCTCGGCAGGGCGGCGGTGAGCACATCGAGGATCGACTCGAATCCCTCGGTCAGGGTCTCCCCCGTGCCGTCGGCCTCGGCCTCGGCGTCGGCGGCGACGGTGAAGAAGTTCGTCGGCGGCAGCTGCTTCTCGTCGCCGGCGACGACGACCTGGCGGGCACGGGAGACGGCCGAGATCGCCTGGGCCGGCTGGATCTGGGAGGCCTCGTCGAAGATGACGACGTCGAACCAGCGACCGGGCGGCAGGGTCGAGGCGACGACGAGCGGGCTCATCGCCCAGCACGGCTTTGCGGCGGTGAGGGTCGCGGACACCTGCGGCATGAGGTCGCGCAGCGGTCGGTGGCGGCGGGCCTTGCCGCCCTCGGCCCGGACGAGGGCCTCGTGCGACGGGTGGTCGGCGAGGACCTCGCGGATGTTGCGGCTCACGGCGGCACGCACCCGCTCGACGGTGCCGTCGAGGTGGGCGCGGTCGGCGGCGCCGAACTCGGCGACGTCGCGGCGCAGCCCGGCTCCGTCGTGGGCGCCGTAGGCGGCGTCGCGGACGGTGATCTCCTGGACGAGCGAGGCCCACCAGACGTGGTCGACCTCGGCGGCGACGTCGTCGGTCGCCACGCCACGGGCGGCGAGGTCGTCGACGAGGCCGCCGAGACCCGCGGCGCGGACCTCGTCGAGGGTCGAGGTCACCTGCGGGAGGACGGCGATCCGGTCGGGGCGCGAGGCGAGGGCAGCGAGACGGGCCTTGAGCTCGGCGAGCGGCAGGGTGGCGAGGTCGACGCCGTCGCTCGGCGGGCGCAGCCGCGAGGTGAGCCAGTCGAGGTCGGCGCCGAGAGTGTCGAGCAGCGCCAGGCCCTCGTCGACGCGCGGGGAGATCTCGGGGCGACCGCCGCCACCGACGAGGGTGTGCCAGTGGGCGCGCTGCTCGCTGGCCGTGACGAGCTCGTCGTGGAGGCGAGCCGGCGGGCGGCCCGGGCGCAGCAGCTTCTTCGTCGCGCGGCGGGTGCGCCAGCGGGCGGCCATACCGACGTGGATGTCGCGGTTGGCGCGCCAGTCTCGGGTGGCGGTCGCGGCGATGTGCTCGTCGAGCGGGGTGTCGAAGACCTCGGGGCGGAAGACCTCGAGGGTCCCGCGCACCTTGGCCATCGTGTCGAAGGCGGCGCGCCACTGGGCCAGCGTGTCGACCTCGGGGACGTGGGACTCGGCGAGGATCTCGTGCAGGGTGCGGGCGATGTCGTCGAGGCCGCCGGTGCTGTAGCGGCGAGTGATGTCGAGGGCCCGTGAGGCATCGTCGCCGGTGAGGATCCGGGCCCCGAACCACTGGTCGTCGCCGTCGGGGGTCCATGCGCCGAGGCCGCAGGCGTCGCGCAGGCGCCGGCCGAGCTCGATGGCGCGGGCCCGGGTCAGCGCGGTGATCGTCGCGCTGTCGAGCCGGACCCGTGAGGCCGGCGCCGGCTTGCGGGTGGCGAGCTCGGCCATCGCGGTCTGGACCTCGTGGGCGGAGACGCCCCACGGGTCGCGGGTGCGGTGCATCGCCTCGACGTGCCGGACGAGGTGCTCGCGGCTCTCGCGGAGCACCGGGCCGGTGCTGTCGGGGCGCGGCACGACCTCGTCGGCGGCCGCGTCGAGGGCGGAGACGAACTGGCGGGCGATCGAGCGACGGTTGGTCGTCCCGTCGTAGGCGTCGAGGACGAGCTCGCCGAGGCCGCGCCGGGCGAGCCGGTCGAGCACGGCGTCGATGGCGGCGCGCTTCTCGGCGACGAAGAGGGTCGACTTGCCCTCCGCTGCGAGGGCCGCGATGAGGTTGGCGATCGTCTGGGACTTGCCGGTGCCGGGTGGGCCCTTGATGACGAGGTGGGCCCCGGCGCGGACGGCGTCGATGGCCGCGTGCTGGGAGGAGTCAGCGTCGAGCACGAGGTGCTCGTGGTCGGGATCGGGGTCGGTCTCGCTCTCGGGGACGCGGACACGCACGGCCGCGAGGGCCGACTCGTCGCCGGCGAGGGCCGCGACGACGTCGTGGTCGGCGAGGGTCGCACCCTGCAGGCCGAGGTCGGCGACCATCGGCAGCTTCGCGTAGGAGAAGGTGCCGAGGACGAGGCGCGGGGCCACCGAGAACTCGGGGACGCGGTCGCACGCACGGGTGAGAGCGGCATACGCCGGGTAGGGGTCGAAACCGCTGCCGGCGGTCGCGAGGTCGGCGAGCGCATCGCCGTTGATCTCGATGCCCTGCTCGGAGCGGAGGTACTCGCGCAGCACGGGGTTGAACTCGAGGTCGGGTCCGAGGTCGAGCTCGAAGTCCTCCTGGGCGGCGCCGGTCGGGCGCAGCACGCACGAGCGGAGCAGCACGGGGGCGGCCGGCGGGCGGGCCGCACGCGGCACCGACCACGTCGCCATCCCGATCGCGATGAACCCGGCCGCGATGCCGCGCTCCTCGCGCAGCTCGAGCGCCTTGGCCCGGATCGAGCGGGCCCGGCGGCGGGCCTCGTCGAGGGCGGCCGGCTCGCGGACGACATCGGACAGGCGGGTCTTGCGGCCGGCGAGCAGCATCGAGACACCGCCGGGGTGGGCCGTCGTCAGGTCGAGCGTGCCGGAGGGGAGGTCGCGGTACCAGAGCAGCGAGTTGCGCCCGCCGAGGTCGACGAGGGTGCGCTGCCAGCTCTGGACGGCGGCGGCGACCCGGTCGGCGCGCGGATCGCCCGAGCCCGAGGTGGTCCCGGATGCGGCGGCGGGACTCGGAGGACTCGTCATCCCTGCAGGCTAACGAATGTCCGTGAGTGGTCAGGACCCGACAGACCGGACACGACCGGGTGAGCTCGGCCAGAGAACCCCGATCACGGACGCTGAAGGGGTGCCGGCGGCGACGAGGTCGGCGTAGCGTTGAAAGATTCGAAAGGAGCCCATCATGGCCACACCGTCCATCACTCGCCGCGGCCTTCTGGCCGGAGGAACGGCCGCCGCAGGAATGTCAGTTTTGCAGGTCTCAGGATCCGCCGGGGCCCTCGGCGCCGGGAGCGCAGACTCGGTGCCTTGGCTGCGAAGTCACGGAGATCCACCCGAGACCTACCCTGGTCATCCCGACGACAAAGTACTCCTCTGGGCGGACCAACCGCCCCCCTTCCCCCCGGGCAACGGCGTCGGCAAGCAACAGGTCTGGGAAGACCTCTCCACGCGCCTGACTCCCGCCCACAACTTCTTCTTCGTCAGCCACTACAACCACCCGGTGATCGACCCCCGCACCTGGCGACTCGATATCGGGGGCCTCGTCGGACACCCGGAGTCACTCTCGCTCGCCGCCGTGAAGTCACGCCCCCGCAAGCGGGTGGAGTTCACCCTGGAGTGCTCGGGCAACAACGGCTTCCCCATCTTCACGGGCGGTGTCGGCAACGCGGTGTGGGGCGGCTCCGCGCTGGCGCCGATCTTGAAAAGCGCGAAGCCACTCAGCTCCGCCTCCGAGGTCGTCTTCTGGGGCGCTGACGCCGGCCCGGTCACCATCCGCGACAACTCCGGGGTCATCAGCCCGGGCACCACCGGGACCGGAACTCCTGACCCGGACAACCCGACCCGCTGGGACATCACCATCACGGAGCATTTTGCGCGCAGCATGACTCTCGACGCGGCGATGGCGGGCGGCAACCTGCTGTGCTACGACATGAACAACGGGCCGCTGCCCCTCGAACACGGCTTCCCGGTACGTCTCATCGCCCCCGGCACGTATGGAGTGGCAAACGTGAAATGGCTCTCTCGCATCGAGGTGATCGCCCACCGGTTCGCCGGGCGGTTCATGGCCAGGGACTACGTCACTTTCCGCGAGGAAACGGACGTCTCGGGCAAGGTGACCTGGACCTTCGAGACCGTTGGCGCATTCCGGCTCAAGTCGGCACCCGCCAAGGTCACCCGGAGCGGAACGGGGGCCCACAAGAAATACCGGGTCATCGGAGTGGCGTGGGGCGGCGCCATCGACCGCGTCGAGGTCTCCATCGACGGCGGCGCCTGGCGAGAGGCCCACGTGGTCAAGGCCGACGCTCGCGACTGCCCACGTCAAGGTCTCGCGTGGACGTTCTGGACCTACGACTGGGGCCATGCCCGCCGGGGGCGCCACACGGTCGCGTCGCGCGCCATCGACACGCATGGACGGATCCAGCCGGCACCCGATGACCCCGTCATCGCTGACCGCCGTACGTACTGGGAGGCGAACCAGCACATCACCCGCGCGATCGTCCTCCCGTAGCCCCGCCTTCCCGCGAGCAAGGTCCGGGTGGACATGGTCGCGGTGTGGCCGGGCCAGCCGGTTGTGCGTCTGCGCTGCCGCCGGTGAGGCAGGAGATCGGCGCGACACGGGGGAGGCGCCGAGCCGGGAGGGAAGGGTGAGGACGAAATATCGCGCAGGAACCCTCACCCTTTCCCCGCACCGTGTCGGCGAGCGACCGGGAGGAGTCGGATGGACCAGAGCCGAGGGCCAGGCCAGCCGGCTGTGGTCAGTCTGCGCCGGCGCTGGCCCGCGGGACCGCAGGACCGCTGCGCCGCCGACTGGTCCGGTCACAGAGATTCCAGCCACTTCGCCCCGCCCCTGCGATGCGCGTCGCATCCTTTTCGAATCTTGCACGGTGTCGAGTAACGTCTCCCCCGTTGACCGCACCGGCGGCCCAAGAGATGGAGAGGGTGACACGGTTCGCTTCAGACAAGGCTTTCGCTGATCGGCTCAGCAGTCCCCGCCCTCGTAGCTCAGGGGATAGAGCACCGCTCTCCTAAAGCGGGTGTCGCAGGTTCGAATCCTGCCGGGGGCACCAGCCAGCACCAGCCGCAACCAACCACCATCACCCGGTGACAGCCCGGCCCGCCGAAGCCGGGTGATCACGGCGCCGGAAAGCGGGTGTCACCTGCTGGCCCCGCGGTGGGTCGAGACGATGTCGCTGCAGGTGAGCGCAGCTTGGTTTTGCAGATGGCGCAACGGATGGTGAGTTGCGGGCCGACTCAGGTACCCGAGGCGCCCCCGCAGGATGACCCGCCCGCAGAGGTCGCGCCACAGTGGACCGAAGCACCGGGTGGTGAGCCACCACAAAGCTGCCGATCAGGATGGGGTTCTCCCTCCGACAGCCCAGCCAGTGATGAGGAGAACACCAGCGTCACACCGCCCACTAGGGGCGCACCGCAAGGTCCCCGAGCGTTCGGGTTGGGCTGATGCCGCGTGGTCGTGGTGACAGCGGTTCGTGGAACTTGGGAAGTAGCCTCCAAAAGCGGAATGGGCGAGTCGGCGGTCTCTGACCGCGTAGGGTTCTGGCGTGCACTATGGCTTTAGCGCGTCGCTGGAACGCGCTGGTAGCCATCGAATCAGGGGGATCCGATGCTGTCTAACGCCCGACGCCCTCCAGAGCACTTTGGCTTGGGCAACGGCCGAGCGCCCCGCTGTAGTGCTTTTCATCGCCTCCGGCTACCTGACCAGTTCGTGCAGCAGCCCCCATCGCAGCGTGGTCCGGGTCCAGGTTGAGGGAACCGTGCTTGGCTAGTAGACCTTCGTGATGACACCTGCTGGCGCTGAAGTGACGAGGTCGATGACAGGCACGTAGCGCGGTCTGTGGTCACCATCGCTGGGGTCAGCCGGAGCCCATTCGAAGGCGGTCATGCGCAGCGTATTGGTGAGCCTGCCCACGAGGACGGCGACACCGAACGGACAGTGCAGCAGGACATGGACGTCAGCGTTGTCGTGCTTCGCCGAAAGTCGTCGCATGTGGTCCGCGACCTCACGAGCTAGCGCACCCGCGTCGTTGGGGTTGAGTCGACCTTCTTGAGCGGGGACGAAGTGGGCCCACGCCGCGAGGTCGCTCCCTTGCTCGTCGAGATACCGCTTGAAAGCAGCGTCAGAGCGGGGTGGGGTGAGGTCCACGTAGACGGCCACGGTTCGTCGTCCGGCTGGCGGCGTTTGGTTCGTCCAGTCAGATGTGGCGGAAACGAATGCTTCGTTGTTCCCCGCATCGCTTGACCATGTGCTGCCGAAAGTGTCCGTGACGTCGACGTGTCCGACGCGGGTCTCTGGTAGCGCGGCACCTAGAGCCAAAGCGACGGCAAGGTGTGCACCGCCTTCAACGCGAACCCGTTGGGAGGCTGCTCGGGTGGCGGCGGTCGGGAGATTCCCGATGGTGTCGGCGAGGTCACGAAGGCCGCGCGGGCTGGGGAGGCGTTCGTCGCTCCCGGGCTGGAGGCGAATGTCGAGGTCGGCACCTGTGCGATCGTAGACCTGTGGCGTGTTCCGAGTCTGCACCGAGATGGTGAATGGGTTGTCGTCGTAGACGCCCCTAGCGCGGCGGTTCGCGATCCTCTGGAGAACCATGCCCTTTGCCAGCCCGACCATTCCGCCCCTACTGACTTCGCTCTGGTCCACGCCCGAGAGCGTTCCCGGGCGTTTGAGGAGGACCCGGTCGGGTGCCGTGTAGTCAATCTTGCCGGGCACGCGCTCCACGGCGTTGACGATGCCGAGCGTGAACTCCGGGTGTTGTTGGTGGAATTCGATCAGTCGAGGCGATTCGACGTCCTGGACGACTTCGCTCTTCTCGACGTCGGGCGTGATGACGAGGACGGCGCCGCTCAAGCCATCGCCCATGGCTTGGTCGAGACGTTGTTCGGTGTCGCCGGGCGGGAGATCGTCGCGGTCCCGCCAAACGGGCAGACCGGAAGCTCGGAGAATCCAAGCGAGTTCAGCGCATGTATCTAGGCCGTCACTGTGGCGGTAAGAGATGAAGATTGGATCGGTCTGGTTGATGGTCATGAGAATTCGCTTTCGACGACGAGTTCCTGGATCGTGACGGTGCGTCCGTGGCGGCGACCGGCTGCTCCCACGGGGCTGACTGCGCCATCCGGGTGAACCGCGAAGACAACGAGCGCGACTGTATGAACGGTGACTTCTGTGAGCTCGGCGAGGCTGTTCAGGTCGATGTGCGACGGTGGCTGCGGGGCAGGGTGACTGTGCCATTCGCCGACGTATCCGACGTTCTTGTCGGCGGTCTGCTTCCGGTGCTGGTCGAGGACGCGTTGGGCGCGCTTGTGGTTGCGGCTGTAGTGATGTCCACCGGCTCGCTTGTCGGGAACGGGCAGAACGTCGGTGACTACAACGGTGTCGTCTTCGTGCCAACCGACGAGGATGCCGCCGGTTTCTCGGGGCAGCGCTGCCCGAGCCAACTCGGAGCCGTTGCTGAGAGCTGTCGCGGCGAGTTGGAGCCGAGGCGTGACGGTCTGTTCATCGGTAGTCATTAAGGATCCCCGTCACGTTGACGGGCTGACCGAGGAGAAGGCCGATGGCGTGGCGTGCGGTAAGGGCGGCTGCTTCAACAACGGCGTAATGCGGGGTCAGGGACACAGGGTCTCCGCAACCGGTGGCGTAACCGACGGCGGAGTGGCCACATGATGGCGTGACCGGATCTGAGGTGGGTTGTCCGTCGAGGGTCGGGATGACGTCGACGCGGACCACGGCTCCATTCTCTTGGAGGCAGGCGGAGATGAAGCGTTCCCCGAATGTCTCGGCGGCATGCTTGAGCATGGCTGTGACGCTTCCGCTGGCGGTCGCATCGATCACGAGGTCGTAGGCCTGCAGCAGGTCAGGTACTTCGCGCGGGTTGTTGAGGCTGTCAGCGACGGGACGCACTTCTGTCAGGTTGAACGACCGGCTTTCGACGATGTCTTTCACAGCGTGGGGCTTCGGCCGGCCAATGTGTAGGTCGGTGGCGATGTGTCGGACGAGGTTGCCGGGTTCGACGGTGCCGTGGTCGCGGATGGTGAGTTGTCCGAGTCCTGCTCTGGCGAGCGAGTCGCAGACGTGGGACCCGAGCGCTCCGGCACCGAGCACGAGGACGTGCTTGGTCCGTAGGACCTCCTGTTGTGTTCCGGCGCGCAGTGTCAAGTCTGCAAACTGGGAGCTGGCGACGTCGGCCCACCGAGCGTCGACCTCACCGTCGGCGGTGCCCGTGAGGGCGAGGGCGAGGAGTCCCTGGTGTCTGTCGCGTTCGTATTGGACGAGGGCGTATCCGATGTCGCCGTTCCTGGCGGCGCGATCGACTTCGCGGGCTGTGTTTTCGTCGAGGCGGCTGAGGATGTCGGTCCACGTAGTCGGAGGTTCGGCGGTTGCCCCGATGTCGAGGACGTACCCGACCTGCCGACGGCCCTTCACGGGGCTTCGCCGGTTCGCTCGACGGGAGGCGGTGGTAGGGCCAATGACGGTGAGCGAGGTCTTACCGGCTGCGAACTTCACGTAGGTCAGGCCGGTGAGGTCTCCACAAACGATGAGCCGGGGCTCGTCGGAGCGTTTGAAGTAGGCGTTGAGGTCGAGGACGGGTGCGTCCTTGGGCCATCCGGCTGCTGATTCGTCAAACCAGCGGCTGATCATGGCGACTAAGTCATCCGGCCCGAGCCATGGAAGTCGTTCCTCGCGGTCTTCGCCGTATAGGCACATGGCGCCATCGGGTTCGCGGTGCCACGACCGAGGGAATTCGTCGCTGGGGTAGACCTTCGGAGCGCGGAACGGGAACTCATCTCGCAGGACTATGCGAACCTGCTGAGGTCCGGCGGCTGTGGGAACAGAACCGGACAGGGTGGCGTCATCTTGTGCGATGACGCCACGCTGTTCGAGCTGTTCGATGAACCGGGATCGGGTTGCGCCGATGCTGTCTGTCCAGTCGGTCATCCGAAGCGACGGTCTCCGGCAGGAACGTTGTGGGCACCCGGCGTGATCAGTCGCGCCGCGGTCCTGGGGACCTCGGGGAACACGTCGTCGCCGTCGCCGTTGACGCCCAGGAGTCCCCGGAATGCATTCGCGGCTTCGTGCTCGTCATCGTTCTTGTAGGCGTCGCGGGCCCTGGTTGCAGCCGCCCGGAACTTGTCTCGTGCAGTCTCCCACTGCTTGTCCGTGGCGCGGAAAAACATGTTGTAGCCGGGCCGGGACGGGTCCGGGAGTTCCTTGCCCCAGCCCACCTTCGCGTCTAGGTAGTCAGCGATGGCTTCAAGCGCGGTTACAAACGCGAGGGCATGGCTCGCGGTGTCGACCTCCCCCTTGAGGAACGCATTGTAGAGGCACATCTCTACGAAGAATCCGCCCGGGCGTGCGTCGTTGATGGCACGGCGGGCCTGCCGGGCCAACTTCACGGTCGGCACGTACATGCCGTTGCGGTCCTTGTTCATCGCCGTGGTCAATTCGTTGACGTTCAGCGGGTTCGTGGGCTGCCACTCGCCATCCCTGGTCGGGATCTCCCACGTTCCGTCCCATTTCTCCCGGGCGGGGACGGCGTCGACATGGAGGTCGTCGTACTCAGGGAACGTGACCTTGAACGAGCGAGCGTTCCGGGTCACTCGGGCGCTCCCGAAGGCGTCTTCAAGCGCCTTGTAGAACCTGTTGAGCACGGTGACGGGCTGAACGTCGCCGTCGATGTCGTACATGCGACAGAACACGTCCACGTCCTTCACCCGTCGGATGGCGACACTGCGTGCATACGAGCCGATCAGGATCGGCTTCACACCCCAGTCGTCGAGGCCGGACGCGGCGGCGAGGGCGTCGCGGACCTCATTGTGCGCGAGGGGTGCGTTCTTGATGTCGGCGGCGGACGGCTCGATGCGGGTGAGCGCGTCTTTAAACTTGCTGGTCAGGATCGCCATTCGGGTCCTTCTGCTCGGGACCCTTCGGGTCACACTGTCGGATTGCTCTAACGATAGGGACGACCACCGACACTCTCGGGCGCCGCAGCTGTCGTCACCCAGCCGTTCCCCGAAATCGTCACGTGTGACGCGAGCCACAACCAGCACAGGAACGGCGACGCAGCTACGCCGTCGAACGTCAGGCGACCAATGATGTCAGTTCAGACTTCGTCGGCGGTGACGATTACCGCAAAGGACAGGTCGGGGGTGCTACGCCGACACCCTCCGCGGACACCGGGTGCTGCACCTGGTCGGCAAGGGCAACAAACCGGCCACCATGCCGGTCACCGTCCCCGTGCTCCGAGCGCTCGCGGCGTCACTCCGCCGCTGGTCGAGCCCGGTTGGATGTTCTCGTGAGCGGCACAGTCAAACGCGGGGTCGGCCCTCGATCAAGATGACGTATGCCTCGTCCTTGGAGACACGCGGCCCTGCCCTCCCGCCATCTACAGCGGTTCCGCGAAGTGATCATCACAACTCCCCACCCCGGGCTCAGGCCCTGCAAGCCCCAGGTCGGCGCTCAAAACAAACCCGAGATCAGTGCGCATCCACCAAGTGCCGTCACTGGCTTTCAGATCACAAAGCATCAGGACCGACGAGCCTCGCGGAATATTGGGGTCCGCAGTCCTGGGTGACCTCGGATAGTTGGTGGAGCGCGTGCCATCCGTTTCTATTGTTGCCCTCCGAAATTTGACGGGCCGTCCCGCTGGGTGGTCAATTGTCCCTATCGGCAGAATCGTGTAGTCCTGCGTGTCAGTAGTTCGGATCTGCATGTCCTGCATAAACTCATCGATCCGTCCCGACGAGCTAGAATTCGGATCAAGTCTGTAGACCCTGTACCGCACCTCATAAACATTGAATAAATCGTCTACGGATTGCGGCGGGGCGATCCATTCTGCGAAAATGGTTCCGCGCCAGTCGGTCTCGAATTGAGATAAATCTGTGGTGGCCCGCGCGCTCTCAGCCAACATCTGGTAGCCGTTGCGCTTCTTGGCGCCTGCGGATCTCCCGAGGTAGTTTGAAACTGCCTGCTTAGCCATCGCTGGGGAGACCTTTTGATACTGGGTTTCGCATACCCTGCTGGAAACTGCGTCGAGGCCCTGGAGCGCCTCGGACTGACAAGTGGACTGTTGAAGCCACTTCGCAGGGCCGTACCACAGCGTCGCGAGAGCGGCGACGGCCGCGACTGAAACCGTGACACGGAGCTTGACACCCATTGGACCCCCGAATGAAGCTGGGCTGTGCTGCTTGAGAATAGCGGGCGTTGTTCTTCAACGCGGCGAAACTGAATAACATGTCACGGATGCCCGGGGTCCTGATCCGCTCGGAACATGCGGGCCCAACGCTCGGCGACCCCTGCCTGGCTAGAGCGCTGTCGATACCGACGGACTGAAAACGCCTACACGGGAACCCAATACGCCGACCTGCGCGATGTACCATCCACGCCAGCCCGGCGGAGAGGATGAATGGACATATCCAATCGGGCTCCGGCTCCAGAGGGCGCCCTCGAGTGCCGGACCGGAGCTTTAGAAGCCCCACCACACGTCAGGACTCGCTGCGCCGTCGACGAAGCCGGTCGCGGGCGGTTTCCGGACTGCGTCTTATCGCCGCGATAGCGGCAGTGTC
>CAVXRG010000007.1:0-217444 GCA_963764195.1 uncultured Actinomycetota bacterium | reverse complement strand
ATGCCTGGCTCACGATCTCGTCAAGCAGATGATCGAAGGCGCTTTTACATAGTGGGGTGACGTGCCGTTGTCCGGGCCGCCGCCCATCACGCTCATCGCCACGCGGTGGCTGCGGCGAGTTTGGGGACAGGCCCTCAGCCGGGGACGCCTCGCTCATGCAGCGAGTCTAGTTACTTGGCCGGACCAACTAGTGCTCATCGGCATGTGGGCGAGACGCACGCGCCCAGCAGGCGGCGGAAAGACTCATCGATCGAGCGCTTCGATGACGGCAGATGCGGTTGCGCCGCCGTCGACCGTGAAGTTGGCGGCTCGGCCGGCCGCGCCGCGCCGCGCCGGACAAGCTACAAACTCACCGCCAGCGCGCCAGCCAGCCGTCAGTGCCAGTCGCTCTTCGGCCTCTTCCTGGAGCACCGTCGCGAGCCGCGTCCTAAGCGAATCGAGGACACCGTTGCACCAGTGAGTCACACCAGCGACACCAACGTGTGCCCGGTTCCATCCTTCGAGGAGCGCGATCTGCCTCTTGATTCGGGCGGATTCGTTGCCAGTCCACAAGCCGCTGACGAACTCGCTATAGAGGGACGACTCGATGCGGCGGTCTTCCGGGAAGTCCGAAAGCAAGTAGAACGCCACCTCATGCATCTCCGAGGCCTCGCCTGCCGTTGACACGGAGGCGACCGCCCGTGCCCGGTGCAAGTCGTCACCGACCCAGGCGCGGATGTCGTTCAGGCCGGCGAGGCCCCCAAACCATCCATCGACGCCCAACTTGAGTTTCCAATTTCCTGCCTGAACGCGTTCATCAGAAGTGCCCACGCCTCCGCGCCGCCTGACTGAACGGCGACCTTGAGGACTGCGCCTTCGTCGGTCGTGTACAAACGCAGCGCGTCTTGGTCAACCAGTTCAAGCACGACCGCGGTGACTTCGACGGGGCGACTGCGGGCGGCGCGGATGCCGAGCTGGCCCCCGGCCCAGGTCTGACTGCCGAGTGCCGGGAAGGCCGAGCGGAGGCGCAGTAGCGGTTCCCACAACTCCTCGAGCTCTGGCTCGTTGCCCTCGCGACGGTGCAGCGACAAGTTGATGAAGTCCAAGATTACCTTAGTCCTCTTGGCTGCCAACGCGGGGGATCAGTTCGGCGAGCCAGCCGGCAAGTTCCGAGAGCGTCATGTCGCGGCGCAGCCCGAAGAGGTTTCTGACCGCCTCCACGACGGGCCGATCGGCCGAAAGCGCGTTCGCTCGCTGGATCGCGGTGTCGGTCCTCGGACCTCGTGCGGTGAGTGCGAGGCGCTGGGCGGGGGTCAACGCTCTTCCGGCGCCTTCGTCGAGGAAGTCGTCGTAGGCGCTCTCGGTGCCTGACTCGATACGCCCCCACAGATAGCCCACCAGGAGCCAGGCGCCGTCTTCACCTGACAGGTGTGCCAGGCGCTCTTCGACTTGCGTGCGATCGCCGGCGAGCTGGGACAAGGACTTGCCGAGGTCGAACGCCGCGGGCACCTGCTCGCCAGCGTCGAGGAGACCGAAGATCGCCTCGACGGAGTCTCCAGCCGGCCCGCGATCTGCAGGAGCCGGTCTTGGGTCGCGGCGCTATCGACGTCCCAGCCACGCAGGTGCGACGCGATCCACAGCTCCTCAATCGGGGTGGGTTCCGGGAAGGCCCGCTGCATCGCCTCGACACCTGCGCGACGGGCCGCGGTGTCCACGTCGTCCGCATCCTCAACACTTGCCGAGTACTGCTCGACCCGACCGAACAGGTTGCTGAGGTCCTCCAGCTCGAGGCGCGAACGCTGCAAAGCTGGTCCGTTGAGGCCGACGAGAATGCTCGTCGAGGTCGTCGCGCAGCGACTCGTGCTCGAGGAGCGGGTGGATGGTTGACACTAGTTTGTCGATCGCTTCGGCTCGGACATCGGGTGCGTTGTCCACGGCGAGTGCGGCGAGGTAGTCCAAGGCGGTCGTGCGGTAGGTGTCGACCTCGTCCCAGGTTTTGGGCTGGCCCCGCCCCTCGACGAGAAGGCCGCCCTGGAGCTCGCCCGAGACCATGATCGACTCGATAGGTGCTCAATGCCTGGGCGCTGGCTCGGACCGCAAGCGATCGGACCCTGGGGTCATCGCTGACGACGGCCTGACCGAGGTAGCGGAGTCGCTGCAGCGGTTTGGCCGCGGTCCCTGGAAGCATCGACCCGAACAGCTCCACCCAGGTCCCGGTGGCGTTGTTAGACCAGGTCTCGTTCTCGGCCAGCGCGAGTCGCAACAGCGCGTCGGCGGCCTCTTCGAACGTGTAGGCGTGCCACGCGAGCTTCCCGAGCGTCCAGACCATACCCCGGCGGATCGATGTGCGGGCGCGCAGCTCGTCCTCATCGGCGTCGGCGAGCATGGTGGTGAGCTTGCGACTGACGTCCCGCGGCGCCATAACGGCGAGCTCGGTAAGTAGATTGGAGGAGCCGGCGCGCTCGATCACTTCGAGGGACGCGAACGGGCCGTCATCGTTCAAGAGGCGCACGACCGCTGAGTGGGTCGGCTCGAGCGCGCCGATCTCGGCGGCGACGCCGGAACAACCGACTGCTCATACTCGGGTCAAGCTTGGGGAGCAGGTCGCGAACGATCCGATCGCCGTACTCTTCCCAGGCAGCCGTCGCCAAGAACACCGCCATCGGGTGAGGGGTGACGGCGCGGTAGCGTCCATGACTGCTCAGCAATCCCGCCTCGGTCAACCTACGCGCAGCAGTCCTCAAGTCATTGGCGGTGAATCCGAAAGTCTCGGCCAACAACTCAAGTTCGGTGGCAAGTTCAGCGTCGTACCCGACTCTGGAGAACAGCGCCAGCACGCTACAGGCTAAAAAAGCCGAACCCGTCGGCAGTGACTGACTGACGAACTGCCTAATCGCTTCGGGGTTCACCAGGTCCGCGGTCCGGGCGTCAGGGTTCTGAGCGACCAGTTGCGCCAGATAGAGAGCAAAGCCGATGTTGCCCCCGGAGGTCTCGACGAGCACGCGCCGAAGTTCGGGCCCCAAGCTCGGTTGGTTGCGCGCGATGACCGCGTCCATCGCGTCGCCATCGAATGGCGCCAAGGCGTAAATCGGTGCTGGGAGGCCGCCCTGTGAGTCCGGTTCGCCGATCGTGATCATCCGAAGCCCACTACCCGCTGGGATCATCTCGGCCAAGGATTTGTGCTGGTCCCGGGTGCACTCGTCAACAACCACAATGGCAGTTCGGCCTTGTGCCATGAGATGCGTTAGCACCGTGTGCGGGGTGGCTACGGCCTTCAGGTAGACGACCAATGGTTCCATGCCCGAACCGCGGAAAGTCTCCAACGCGAGTCGGGTCTTGCCTAGCCCGCTGACTCCGGTGACGCGAAGGTCCAGCGTTTGGGCGCCGGCGGCCAGTCCGCGGATGGAGTGCTGAATGGCTGTGCGCTCCGCGGACTCGACGAACGTTGCGGTGTGGCGGTTCGAGGCGGCCCAATCTTCGAACGTCAACGTGCCGTCTCCGTTGCTACCCAAGCCTGGCCAGACCGCCAGCGCCGGAAATGACTCTGCCCACGTCGCGAGTGAGTCTGCATGAAGTACCTGTATCGACTTACTGTCAACCGTGAGGTCGAGCGCCGCTGCTTCCTCGAGCAGTGCCGCACGGCGCTTGTCCAGCTTCTTGGCAGTCAACGAGGCGCCCAAGACTAGGCGGTACTGGCCTCCGCGTCGGAGAATCTCTTGCGCGAACGTGGCACCCCTGAGCTCAGCCTTGCAGTCGGCTGGCCCCAGATCACCTGCCTTGAATTGCCACGCGCTCTCTCCGGCTGGAATCCAGTCAGTTGCGACCTCGGAATCCAGTTCGGCATCGACGCCCTCATCGCTGATGTTGTCGCGATGGGTCGTGCGGAGAGAGGTGCCCGCGAGGCCGGCGGCTTCGGCTTCCGACGTCAACAGCCGATTGACGAAGGGGGTGAACGCGTTTCCTAAGAGGGCAACGCGCTCGGGCGATACAGTGAACGGTCCGAAGTCCGGAGCGGCCATCAGCGGTCGCGGACCGGCGATGGTGCTCCGAGCGACGCCACCTTGCATCCTTGCATGAACAGAGACTCTATCGCCCGAGCCGCTCCTCTTTCCCAGCGCAGCCGCCGGCCCGACTCGCATCGAGATCTCTGGGCAGGGGATCGCTCGACCCGATCCCATTGCCGATGCTTGGACTCACGTCATTGTGGGCGGAATGCAGCGGGTCCACGACTTGCTGACTTCGCAGCGGGCGAGGACGGGCGGCGCCTCGGTGCCATTGCCACCCGGACGCCAGCAGATCCCCCAGTCGAGCGGGGTATTGCTGGGCGCCCCTGCTCATGGATGAAGACGCCGGATGCGCCGGCAGGGCCGTCAGCGTGTGAGCGCCCGGCGCCGACGCATCCGCCGCGCTTGCACTGCTCTTCGAGGCCGCAGGACACTCGGGCCCAAGGGCGCCCCTCGCGTTCCCGACGCCACCCGACGCCACCCGACCAGGAGCCTCCATGATCCCGTCCTTCTCCACCCGCGCCCCTCGGCACCCGGCGGTCGTCGCTCAGCAGGCGCACCGCGCAGCGAAGACCCAGCTGCGCATCGCCGATGCCATCACGGCGTTCGCGGGATCGATGAGCTTCTTCTACCTCCACGCGGGCGTGTTCCTGGTCTGGATGCTTCTCGTCGAGAAGAGCCCGTGGCCGACGCTGACCCTCGTCGTCTCGCTCGAGGCGATCTTCCTGTCGACCTTCGTCATGATCGGTCAGAACCGTCAGTCCGCCTTCCAGCAGGCCAAGGCGGAGCACGATTTCGTCGAGTCAGAGCTCGAGCTCAAGACGAACACCGAGCTGACCCGGCAGATCCACACCCTGACGACCGAGCTGCACCGCCGGATCGTCAACGAGCTGCCCCCGACCCCGGACGCGCCGTGACACCCGACCGGGGATCTGCCCTGCTCGAGGCCGTCGCCGCGCGGTATGCCGTGACTGCCGCCGAGCTGTCGTCGTGGCCGAACCCGCACCCGGGTGACACCCGCCCGCGCGAGGAGGAGTACTCCCGCTGCCTCGACCCGGGCCGGTACCTCGTGGTCGCGGCCCGGGCGCGGGCCTGGGTGGAGGTGCTGACCGAAGCCGGCCTCGCCGTCGCGCGTGAGGACGAGGGGCCCGTGCACGGGGAGAGCGCGGCCGATGAGTTCGAGCGAACCGTCCGACTGGCCCCGGTCCGACCCGGCGCCGTGCCGCTCGCCTTCGCCTACCGCAGCATCGACGCGGTGCCGGACGCCGTCGTCGCGGTGGCGCCCGGTGACCCGGCGACGGTGAGCATCAGGCTGCCTCAGTGCGGGTGCGACGCCTGCGACCAGGGTTCGGAGGCGCTGCTCGACGAGTTCGACGACCACGTGCTCGCCGTCGTCTCCGGAGCCTTCACGAGGGTGTCGACCCGCAAGGGGTCCGTCGTGGCGACGGGATCCGGGTGGACGGCCTCGGGGCGCTTCGGAGCGGACCAGGTCGAGCGGTTGCTCTCGGACGCGCGGCAGGGCAGGCGCAAGCACGACGTCGTCATCGGGGGACCGTGGTGGTGACCGCGGGTCGTTCTCCCGTCAGTCAGCTCACGGCGGTCGGAGCCGGGACCGACCGCTCGGCCCGGCCGAGCAGGGAGCCGCCGCCCCACGACACGACGAGCGCGAGGGCAGCGGCGGCCACCGTCACGGCATACGCCGGGCTGACGCCACCCCAGTCGGCGAGCCGCCCGGACACCGCGGCCCCGACCGCGTAGCCGAGCCCCGTCGCGGAGGCGAGGAGGGTCATCGCCGCGCCGGTCCGCGACGGCGGGGTGATCCGCTCGCCCAGGGTGAAGGTCGTGATCATGTAGGGGGCGACGCTGCAGCCGAGGACGAGGAGCACCGGGACGAGGGCGGGGATCGACCCGACGAGCAGCAGCGGCGCCGAGAGCAGGAGCAGGCCGGCGGCGAACCAGCGCAGCCGGCGCGGCAGGGCCACGGAGGCGGGCAGGCCGGCCACGGCGAGGCCGGCCGCGACGCTGCCGATGCCGAGCAGGGCGTGCAGGTAACCGGTCACGCCCGGGGCGCCCGCCGCGGTCGCGAGGACCGAGGTGCCCGTCTGGACCGACCCGAAGATCGCGCCGATGAGCAGCTGGGAGACGCAGAGCAAGAGCAGGGCGGGGGTGAGCAGCCGTCCGCCCGCGCCGCGGTGGCCGGCGTTGGCGGCATGGGTGAGGACCGCGGAGTCGTGCAGCGCGAACCACGTGCCGAAGACGCCGAGGCCGACTGCCGCGGCGGCCAGGGCGGTCGACGGGCTGGCCAGGGACACGCCCAGCCCGACGAGGGCCGGGCCGAGCACGAACGACGCCTCGTCGGCCGCGCCCTCGTAGGAGAAGGCGGCATCGACGAGACGGGGCTGGTGGGCGCCGGTCCGCGCCGTGATCGGGCGCCAGCGGACCCGCGCGAGGGGGCCGATCTGCGGCATGAGCAGGCCCGCGAGGGCGCTCGCCACCGCGGCGACGCCCCACGGCAGACCCGCTGCGACGACGGCGAGGAGACCGACGAGGGCGAGGGCACCCGCCAGGGACTGCAGGGCGACGACCCGACGCTGGCCGGCCCGGTCGGCGCGGCCACCCCAGAGCGGTGCCCCGACGGCGTTGGCGACGGCGAGGGACCCGGCGCAGGCGCCGCCGGCTCCGTAGCTGCCCGTCGTGCCGGCAACGAGGAGCAGGACGCCGAGCTGGCTCATGGCGAGGGGTAGGCGGGCGAGGAAGGCGATCACGACATACGTGCGACCGGCCAGTCCGACGAGACGTCGGTAGGAGGTGAGGGGTGACACGGGCTGCTTCCGGGACGGCGACCACTCAGGGGTGGACGGAGCGGGTGCGTGCCTTCCCACCCAACAGGCACGCCAGAGCCCTGTGCTGGGTGCAGTTTAGGCCCGCGGCCGGCGACGGTCCAAAAAGCGGTGGAGGACCTCGACGGCGGCGGCGCCCACGAGACCGACGAGCAGGGACGGCCAGACCAGGCCCCACGGGGCGTCGAAGGAGAAGAAGGTGCGGCCGAGCGGCAGCGCGAAGGCGAGCCCGGCGATCGCCACCATGGAGGCGATGAGGGCCAGCTTCCACACCCGCAGCGGCCTCGAGAGCGTGACGAGGATCCAGAAGAAGACGACGAGCAGGGTCATCGTCGCACCGGTGCCGGGTCGGACGCAGGCGACGTCGGCGACGGTCGCCGCGCCCTTCTCGACGGCGCACTGCGCCCCGAAGTCCTGGGGGGCGACGCCGTAGCCGCGCCCCGCGATGAGGTAGGAGGCGATGACGGACAGGCCGGCGATGGCCCCGGCCGGCACGGCGAAACGCAGGATCCGACCGAGGAAACCGGGCAGGTAGCGGCGCTTGTTGGGCCCGAGCGCGAGGACGAAGGCGGGGATGCCGATCGTCACCGTGGAGACGAGGGTGAGGTGGCGCGGGAGGAAGGGGAACGGCAGCGACGCGAAGGCCACGGCGAGGATCGCGACGAGGCTCATCGCGTTCTTGGCCACGAAGAGGTTGGCGACCCGCTCGACGTTGCCGATGACGCGCCGGCCCTCGGCGAGCACGTCGGGCAGGTGCGAGAACCTCCCGTCGAGCAGCACGATCTCGGCGACGGCCTTCGTCGCCTGCGCTCCACTGCCCATGGCGACGCCGATGTCCGCGTCCTTGAGGGCGAGGGCGTCGTTGACGCCGTCGCCGGTCATCGCGACGACGTGACCGTCGGCCTGCAGGGCGTGGACGAAGGCGCGCTTCTGCTCGGGCGTGACCCGGCCGAAGACCGTCGTCCGGGCGAGGACCTCGCGCAGGGCGTCCTGGTCGTCGGGCAGGGTCCGGGCGTCCACCGCCTCGCCGGCGTCGAGCCCGACGCTGCGCGCGACGGCCGCGACGGTGACCGGGTTGTCACCGGAGATGACCTTGATCGCGACGCCCTGGGCGGCGAAGTAGGCGAGCGTCTCGGCGGCGTCGGGCCGGACCTGCTCGGTGAGGGTGACGAGAGCGACGGGGGCGAGGTCGGCGGGCAGGACGGGCTCGGGCAGGTGCTGCTCGGACCGAGCGAGGAGCACCACGCGCCGGCCCGAGCCGGCGAGCCGCGCGACCTGCGCCCGGAGTCCGGCGTCGTCGTCGTCGTCGCCGCCGTCGCCGTCGCCGATGAGCATCTCCGGGGCGCCGAGCACCCACGTCGCGTGCTTCTCGAACTCGGCGGCGCTCCACTTGCGGGCGGAGTTGAACGGGATGCCGGAGGTGCGCGCCCACCCGGGGGAGGGCAGGGCCGTGGCGACGGCGGTCAGGGTGGCGTTGGCGTTGGGGTCGTCGGCGAGGGCGCCGAGCGCGGCGGCGACCTCGTCGGCGTCCGCGCCGGGCAGGACGTGCGTCTGCTCGTAGGCGATCTCGCCCGCGGTCAGGGTGCCGGTCTTGTCGAGACAGACGACGTCGACCCGGGCCAGGCCCTCGACCGCGGGAAGCTGCTGGACGAGCACCTGCCGACGGGTCAGCTGGACGGCGGACAGCAGGAACGCGACCGACGTGAGCAGCACGAGGCCCTCGGGCACGAGGCCGACGACCCCGGCGGCCGCGCGGATGACGACCTCCTGCCAACCCTGGTCGCCGACCGATCGCCACTGCGAGAAGATCGCGATGGGCAGGGCCACGACGATGACCCAGGTGATGTACTTCAGCAGCGTGTTGATCGAGTCCTGGATCTCGGACCGGGTGCGGGTGAACTTGCGGGCGTCCGCCGCGATCTTGTTGACGTAGGCATCAGCACCGACGGCCCTCGCGACGTAGCGTCCCGAGCCCGCCACGACGCTCGTGCCCGACATGATCGCCTCGCCCGGGGGGTGCGCGACCGGGTCGGACTCGCCGGTGAGGTTGGCCTCGTTGAGCTCGAGCCCGGCCGAGCTGAGCAGGCTCCCGTCGGCGGGGACCTCGTCGCCGGCGCGCAGCTCGATGAGGTCGCCGAGCACGACGTCGGTCGTCGCGATGACCTGTACCTCGCCGTCCCGCACGACCCGGGTCGTCGGGGCGTTGAGCAGCGCGAGCCGGTCGAGCTTGCGCTTGGCCAGGTACTCCTGCGCGATGCCGATCGTCGAGTTGGCGACGAGGATGAGGCCGAAGAGCCCGTCCGCGAACGAGCCGGTCGCCATCACGAGGACGAACAGCGCGCCGAGGATCGCGTTGAAGCGGGTCAGCACGTTGGCCCGGAAGATCTCCCCGAGCGAGCGCGACGTCCGCTCGTCGAGCCGGTTCACCGCGCCGCGGCGGGTCAGCTCGACGACCTCGCCGCTCGTCAGGCCGGTCTCCCGGGTCGTCGTCCCCGTCGCAGATGTCGTCACGGGGTCAGTGTGACCGACCGGTCTGGGCGTCGCCGGGACGCCACCGGGGAGGTATGCCGTCCAGCCCGTCGGGAGCCCTGCGCTCGCCCCGCGGGGCGGGGACAACGGCATACCCCGGGGCGGTCCGCGGGGGAGGCGAGGGTTACCGGTGGGTCCGTGGACGGGTGCGCGATCGGGGTCGCGGCGTGGGAGGATCTGCCGGTGACTGAGTCCATCCAGCGTGCCCGAGCCACCACCGCGTCCTACTCGATCACGGTCCGGATCCATGCCGGCACCGACCCGGCGGTGATCGGGGCGCTCGCCGTCAAGGTGGCCGAGAGCGGCGGCATCACGACGGCGCTCGACATCGTCGACTCGCACCCCGACCGGCTCGTCATCGACCTCACCTGCTCCGCCTCCGACGCGGACCACGCCAACGAGGTCGTCGAGGCCATCGAGACCCTCGACGGGGTCCGGGTGCACAAGGTCAGCGACCGCGTCTTCCTGCTCCACCTCGGCGGCAAGATCAGTGTCGAGTCCAAGGTCAACCTGCGCAACCGCCAGGACCTCGCCATGGCGTACACGCCGGGTGTCGGCCGGGTCAGCCAGGCGCTCTTCGAGCACCCCGAGGACGTGCCCCGCCTCACGATCAAGGGCAACTCCGTGGCCGTCGTCACCGACGGCTCCGCGGTCCTCGGGCTCGGCAACATCGGACCGATGGCGGCGCTGCCGGTCATGGAGGGCAAGGCGGCCCTCTTCAAGCGGTTCGCCGACATCGACGCGTGGCCGATCTGCATCGACACGACCGACGTCGACGAGATCGTGCGGACCGTCGAGCTCATCGCGCCGGGCTTCGGTGGCATCAACCTCGAGGACATCGCCGCGCCGCGCTGCTTCGAGGTCGAGGCCAAGCTGCGTGAGCGCCTGTCGATCCCCGTCTTCCACGACGACCAGCACGGCACGGCCATCGTCGTGCTCGCAGCCCTGAAGAACGCGCTCCGCTGCATCGACAAGCCGCTGGCCGAGGCACGGATCATCGTCTCCGGTGGAGGTGCGGCCGGCTCGGCCATCGTCCAGCTGCTCATCGCGGCCGGCGCGGTCGACGTCACCGTCTCCGACCGGATCGGCCTGCTCAACAAGGACGACGAGAGCCTCACGCCGGCGTGGAAGTCGTTGGCGGACCAGACGAACCCGCGCGGCCTCACCGGCACACTCCGGGACGGTCTGCAGGGCGCCGACGTGTTCATCGGGGTCAGCGCGCCGGGCGTGCTCAAGCCCGAGTGGATCGACGAGATGGCCGAGAAGCGGATCGTCTTCGCCCTCGCCAACCCCGACCCCGAGGTCGACATCTACCTCGCGACCCAGCACGCGACCGTCATCGCGAGCGGCCGCAGCGACTACCCCAACCAGATCAACAACGTGCTCGCCTTCCCCGGTGTCTTCCGGGGCCTGCTCGACGCCCGCGCGACCGATGTCACGACGGAGATGCTGATCCGGGCCGCCGACGCGATCGCGTCCGTCGTCACCGACGAGCAGCTCAACCCCAACTACATCATCCCCAGCGTCTTCCACCCGGACATGAGCAAGAAGGTGGCGGCGGCCATCGTCGACTGCGTCCCCAAGGCGCCGCCGACGAAGAACATCCCGACGACCCGGGTCTGATCCGCGAGCGCACGCACCACCCGCACGAGAGCTGAGAGAACGGCATGACCCCCTCGCCCGACCACCCCCGCCACGCGCTCGACGGGCGGCGGGCCTGGACGGTGTGGGGCGCCGCGATCTCCGTCTACGTGCTCGCGGTCTTCCACCGCACCTCCCTCGGCGTCGCGGGCCTCGAGGCGGCTGACCGCTTCGGCATCAGCAGCTCGCAGCTGTCGACCTTCACGATCCTGCAGGTGCTCGTCTACGCCCTCATGCAGCTGCCGGTCGGCGCGCTGCTCGACCGTTACGGCTCGAAGCGGATGCTCGGGGTCGGGCTGACGCTCCTCACGGCCGCCCAGCTCGGCTTCGCCTTCGTCGACACGTATGCCGCCGCGCTGGCCTGCCGGGTGCTGCTCGGGATGGGCGACGCGATGGTCTTCATCGCCGTGCTGCGCCTCGCCGCCCTGTGGTTCACCCCACGGCGCACGCCGATGGTGACGCAGCTGACCGGCCTGCTCGGCCAGCTCGGCGCCATCGCGGCGGCGGGCCCGCTCGCGGCGTCGCTGGCGCACTTCGGCTGGACCCCGTCGTATGCCGTCGCCGCGTCCTTCGGGGTCATCACCGGTGTGCTGCTCGTCGTCTTCGTCAAGGACAGCCCGTATGCCGACCAGCACCGTGACGAGCTCAAGCTGAGGGCCCTGGGGCGGACCCTCAAGGCGGCGTGGCTCGTCCCGGGAACCCGGCTCGGCCTGTGGTCGCACTTCACGTCGCAGTTCTCGGCCAACATGTTCACCATGCTGTGGGGTTTCCCGTTCCTCGTTGCGGGGCAAGGGCTCTCACCCTTCGCGGCGAGCGTGATGCTGATGGTGATGACGGGCACGTCGATCGTGGCGAGCCCCGTGATCGGCACCCTGACGTCCCGCTACCCCTTCTCGCGGAGCACCCTCGTCCTCGGCATCGTCGCGGCCGCCATGACGGCCTGGACGGTGGTCCTGCTCTGGCCCGGACGAGCGCCCCTGTGGCTGCTCGTCGCCCTCGTCGTCATCATCGCGACGGGCGGTCCGGGCTCGATGATCGGCTTCGACCTGGCCCGGACGTTCAACCCGCCGACCCGTATCGGGAGCGCCTCGGGGATCGTCAACACGGGTGGCTTCCTTGCCACCCTCACGGCGGTCGCGCTCGTCGGTGTCGTCCTCGACCGGGCTGCGCCCGGGGGGCCCTCCACGTGGGACGTCGACGCCTTCCGGGCCGCGATGACGGTGCAGTACCCCGTCTGGGCCCTCGGCCTCGTCCAGGTCCTGCGCTACCGCCGGCGTGCCCGCCAGGCGGCCCTCGCGGCCGACCCGGACGGCTATGCCGCGGTCCGGGCCGGCCGGTCGGTCAGCTTCCACTGACGGCGGCGGAGTAGAGGGCTCAGGCGTCGCCGACGGTGACGGCCTCGGCCTCGGAGCGGGACCCGACCGGCTCCACGCCGTGGTCGGCCTCGTCGTCGAGGGCCCGGACCGTGTGCCGTGCGGTGAGCAGCACGAGCACGGCGAGGACGACGGCACCGGAGCCGACCCAGAAGGGCAGGTGGATCGACTTCTCGCCGAGCGTGCCTGCGAGCCACGGCGCGACGGCGCCGCCGCTGAAGCGGACGAAGCTGTAGGCCGATGAGGCGACGCCGCGCTCGACGGGGGAGACCTTCATGACCGTCTCGGTGATGAGCGTGTTGTTGATGCCGAGGAAGGCGCCCGACAGCACGACGCCGACGATGAGGACCGGCTTGCTCTCGGTGCCGACCGCCATGACGGCGAGGATGACGGCGAAGCCGAGCAGCGCACCGACGATGCCGGGCAGGGTGCCGAAGCGGCGCTGGACGACGGGGGCGACGAAGACGGACGTGATCGCGAGCAGCAGGCCCCAGCCGAAGAAGATGAAGCCGATCTCGTGGGCCCCGAGGCCGAGCGGGAACGGGGTGAAGGCGAGCAGCGTGAAGAAGCCGAAGTTGTAGAGCAGGGCGGTGATGCCCACGGTGAGCAGGCCGCGGTGACCGAGCGCGCGCAGGGGCGCCGAGAGCGACGTCGTGTGCTCGGGGCGGGGCGTAGCGGGCAGCGTCGTCACCGTGGCGATGAAGGCGACAGCCATGAGGATGGCGACGCCGAAGAAGGGCCAGTGCCAGGAGATGCCGCCGAGCCAGCCGCCGAGCAGCGGCCCGGTGGCGATGCCGACGCCGAGCGCGGCCTCGTAGAGGATGATCGCCTGCTTCACCGAGCCGGCCGCAGCGTTGACGATGGTGGCGAGGGCGGTCGCGATGAACAGGGCGTTGCCGAGGCCCCACAGGGCGCGGAAGGCGACGATGCCGCCGACGGTGTCCTGGCTGCCGGCGAGACCGGCCCCGACGATGATGAGGGCGAGACCGAGCAGCAGCGTGCGCTTCGCGCCGACGCGGCTGCTCACCCATCCGGTGCCGAGCATGGCCACGCCCATCACGGCGAGATAGCTGGTGAAGAGCAGCGAGACCTGCGACGGGCCGGCGCCGAGCTCGTCGGCGATCGGCTTGAGGATGGGGTCGACGAGGCCGATCCCCATGAAGGAGATCACGCAGGCGAAGGCGATCGACCAGACGGTCTTGGGTTGGCGCCACATGGTGGGCATCGGTCCTCTCAGGGGGTGGTGGTCGTGCTGGGGGTGGTCGTGCTGGTGCTGGGGGTGCTGCCGGCCGCGAGCGCGAGCAGGTCGTCGAGCACCTCGACGGCGACCCTGACTCGCTCGAGAGCGGGCTCGTCGAGCTGGTCGAGGGCCGGGGCGAGGGCGGCGAGACGCGCCTCGCGGACCCGGGCGAGCGCCGCGCGGCCGTCGTCGCTGAGCGCGATGACGCTGGCCCGGGCGTCGGCGGGGTCCGTGGAACGGCTGATCCAGCCGGCGGCGTCGAGCCGCTGCACCTGGGCCGTGACGGTCGGCTGGCTGCTGTGGTCGGCCGCGGCGAGGGCGCTGACCCGGGAGGGGCCGAGCTCGTCGAGCAGGGCGAGCAGTCGGGCCTGCGCGAAGGGCACGTCGAACGAGGCGTTGCGGCTGGCCCACCGGCTGAGGCGGGCGGCCGAGCGCAGCAGGTCGTTGCCCAGGGTCGTCGGTTCGGTCACGAGGAAGCAATTTACATAGACAACCTATGCAATGCAACTCCGCACCACCCTCGCCCCCCCGCCCCGTCGAGTGGGCACTTTGTTCCGGGGCGGGTTGCGGGCGAAAGTGCCCACTCGACGAGATCAGCGTCGAGTGCCCACTTTCTTCCGGACCGGCGGCGGGCGGAACTGGGCACTCGACGAGATTGGGGGGAGGGTGGGGTCAGGAGCGGATCAGGGCGTCGGCGATGTCGGCGAGGTGGTCGAGGTCGGACAGGTCGAGCACCTGCAGGTACATCCGGTCGGCGCCGACGTCGGCGAACGCCGCGAGCCGCTCGCGCACCTCGTCCGGCGTGCCGGCCAGACCGTTCTCACGCAGCTCGGCGAGGTCTCGACCCATCGCGTCGGCGCGGCGCTGGAGCGTGGCGTCGTCGCGACCGAGGCAGACGACCTGGGCTGCGGACGTGCGTAGGTCCGCCCGTGGACGGCCGATCGCCTCGCACGCGTCACCGGCGCGCTCGAAGAGGGACCGCGTGCGGGCCGGGTCGACGAAACCGGCGTTGAACTCAGCGGCATACCTCGCGGCGAGCGCCGGGGTCCGCCGCTTCCCGCCGCCCCCGATGATGATCGGGGCCCCGCCGGGCTGGGCCGGCTTGGCGAGCGCGGGGGAGTCGACGACGGGGTAGTGCGGCCCGGGGTGGGAGAAGGTCTGCCCGACCTCGGTGCGCCACATCCCGGTGATGACGGCGAGCTGCTCCTCGAAGCGGTCGAAGCGCTCGGCGACCTCCGGGAAGGGGATGCCGTATGCCGTGTGCTCGGCCGCGAACCACCCCGCGCCGAGCCCGAGGTCGACGCGTCCACCGCTCATCCGGTCGACGCCCGCGACCTGGACGGCGAGGGGGCCGGGCAGCCGGAAGGTCGCCGGCGTGACGAGGGTGCCCAGGCGGATCCGCGTCGTCTCTCGGGCGAGGCCGGCGAGCGTCGTCCAGGCGTCGGTCGGGCCGGCTCCACCGTCCCCGCTCATGTGCAGGTAGTGGTCGGAGCGGAAGAAGCCGTCGAAGCCCAGCTCCTCCGCGGCGCGGGCCACGGCGAGCAGGTCGTCGTAGGTGGCGCCCTGCTGGGGCTCGGTGAACAGGTGCAGGTCCATGCCGGCCATCCTGCCGTCTGGGTCGGGCGGCCGGTCCGGCGGTCGGGTCGGGAGGTCGGTCGCCGGTCAGTCGCCGGGGCTGGCGACGAGGCCGTCGACGACCACGCCGAGCATCGGAGCGACGTCGATCTCGGCGGCGCTCGCGTCGGCGACGCTCGCGACGCCGCTCACGAGGCGCATGACGTTGACGGCGTCGACTCCGGGTCGCAGGTCACCGCGCTCGCTGAGGTGCGCCACGACACGGCGGTTCGCGTCGGCCATCACCCGGCACTTGCGGTACATCGGGGAGGCGGGGTCGTCCATCGCGGCGGCGATCTTGGTGGCCGCACCGCGGTGCAGGGTGATGTGGTCGACGAACTGGTCGAACCACGCCGTCAGCATCTCCCGGGCCGGCAGGCCGGTCGCGATGGCGGCGTCGGCGTCGGCCGTCACCCGGTCGGTCCAGTCCTTCATCAGGGCGTCGACGAGCGCCTCCCGGGTGGGGAAGTGGCGGTAGAGCGTGCCGGGGCCCACGCCCGCACGCTTCGCGATGTCGTCGAGCGAGGCGTCGGTGCCGCGCTCGGTGAAGACGATCCGAGCCGTCGCGAGGATCTTGTCGTAGTTGCGCCGGGCGTCGGCGCGCATCGGACGGGGCGCCTCAGTCGCGCCGTCCGCAAGGGAAGCGTCGTCCGGAACCGCCTGTGCGGCAAGGCTTTCGGGGGACCGTTCCATCGTCACCTCACTGGCGTCGGCAGGCATCGGGACAGCTCTCCTTGCTAAACGGAGATCGTCTCCGTATGGTGGGTCTTCGTAGAACCGGAGTGTTTCTCCGTTAACTGTACCGCCGATGAGCACGATCGAGGAGCCCGGCACCGATGACACCGACCACCCGCAACCCCCGCCCGACGCTGCGCCCGACCCGGACGGCGCTGCGCCTCGACATGGCTCGCCGCGCCGCCGCGACGCGCGCCCCGCTGCCCCACCCGCACCACGAGGGCGACACCCCCGTCCGCCACCGCGCCAGCGCCTTCATCCCGATGACCTTCGAGGGGGCGACCCCCGCGGCCGCCCCCTCCGACCCGACCCCCTGAGGCGCCCCATGTCCACCGCCCCCAGCACCACGACCCGGGCCACCCAGACCGCGGCCAAGCCCGGCGCCTCGTCCCGCCGCGCCGGCATCGGGATCGGCATCGTCCTCGTGGCCCAGCTGATGCTCGTGCTCGACGCGACCGTCGTCAACGTCGCGCTGCCCCACATCCAGACCGACCTCGGCTTCAGCCCGGCCGGGCTCTCGTGGGTGCTCAACGCCTACACCCTCGCCTTCGGTGGGCTGCTGCTCCTCGGCGGCCGACTCGGCGACGTCCTCGGCCGGCTGCGCACCTTCGAGGCGGGCCTGGCCCTCTTCACCCTCGCGAGCCTGCTCGGTGGCCTCGCGCCGACCGCGGGCTGGCTCGTCGCCGCCCGCACGGCGCAGGGGGTCGGGGCCGCGCTCGCCGCCCCCGGAGTGCTGGCCCTGCTGACGACGAGCGCCCCCGACGAGCCGTCCCGCAACCGTGCGCTCGCGCTCTTCACCGCCGTCTCGTCGGCCGGTGCCTCGCTCGGCCTGCTCCTCGGCGGCATCCTCACCGACGTCGTCGGCTGGCACTGGACGCTCTTCGTCAACGTGCCGATCGGCGTCGCCGTGCTCGTGCTCGCCCGCCGCTTCGTCACCGAGACCGAGCGCCGGACCGGGCACTTCGACGTCGTCGGGGCCGTCACGGCGACCGTCGGCTCCGTCTCTGTCGTCTACGGCTTCATCAGCGCACCCGACCGCGGCTGGTCCTCACCGCTGACGATCGGCGCCTTCGTCCTCGGCGTCGTCCTCATCACCGTCTTCGTGCGCACCGAGGGACGCGTCCGCGACCCGCTGCTGCCGCCCGTGCTCGTGCGCAACCGGCAGCGCGTCGGGGCGCTCGCCGTCATGGCCCTCGTCATCGGCGCCCAGTTCTCGACGTTCTTCCTCGTGACGCAGTACCTCCAGCTCGTCCTGGGGTTCAGTCCCGTCGCGACCGGCGTGGCCTTCCTCCCGCTCAGCCTCTCGATCTTCGCGATGTCGCGGGTCAGCGCCCGCCTCGTTGCGCGGGTCGGTCCCCGTCTGCTCATGATCGTCGGCACCGCCGGGCTCGTCACGAGCTTCGTCTGGCTGAGCACGCTCACCGAGACGAGCACGTATGCCGTGCACCTCCTCGGTCCGCTCGTGCTCAACGGCGCCTCGGCCGCGCTCGTCTTCATGCCGGTCACTGTCACGGTGCTCGGCGGGGTCGACCGGGCCCACGCCGGCAGCGTCTCGGGCCTGCTCCAGACGACGCAGCAGCTCGGGGGTGCGGTCGGCCTCGCGGTCATCGTCAGCGTCTACGCGCTGGGAGCCGTCCCGGGCCGGTTCGTGCCGGGCATGCACGGGGCCTTCCTCGCCTCGGCCGGGGCGACCGCCATCGCGTTCGCGGTCGCCAACCTCGTGCTGCGCCGGCCGCAGCTCGCGCCAAAGCCGGCCCGCGAGGATCAAGCGGCGGATCAGTCTGCGCGGGGTGTCGTCCTGGCAGCACCGGCCGCCGACTGATCCGCAGACTGATCGGCCGGGTCGCCCGCGAGGGATCAAGCGGCGGATCAGTCTGCACGGGGTGTCGTCCTGGCAGCACCGGCCGCCGACTGATCCGCAGACTGATCGGCCGGGTCGCCCGGCAGCCGTAGACGCCGATGGGCGCGCCCCCACCCGGGAGCGCGCCCAGCGGCATACCTGCTGGTGTCGAGGTCAGTGACCGGCGGGCATCGCCCAGCGGGCGGTCGAGACACCCTGGTCCTTGGCCCGCTCGAGGGCCTCGCCGATGACCTTTTCGGCGGCGGCGCGGTCGCCCCAGTCGGAGCCCTTGACGAACTTGCCCGGCTCGAGGTCCTTGTAGCGCTCGAAGAAGTGCTGGATCTCGGCGAGCGTGAAGTCGCTGACGTCACCGATGTCCTGGATGTGGTCGGTCCGCGGGTCGACCGGCACGCAGAGCACCTTGTCGTCGCCGCCGCCGTCGTCGACCATGTGGAAGATGCCCACGGGCCGCGACTCGACGACGACACCGGGATAGAGCGGCTCCGGGAGGATCACGAGCGCGTCCAGGGGGTCGCCGTCCTCACCGAGCGAGTCCTCGATGTAGCCGTAGTCGGCCGGGTAGACCATCGGCGTGAAGAGGTAGCGGTCGAGCCGGACCCGCCCCGTCGCGTGGTCGATCTCGTACTTGTTGCGCTGACCGCGCGGGATCTCGATGGTGACGTCGAACTCCACGTCTGCCCCTCCGTGTGCCTGGATGTGTGCATGCTCGGTGCCGCGCCGGGCGCGGACGACGGCGCCAGTGCTGACAGAATCTTCCGCGACAGTGTGGCAGCAGCCGCGGCGATTCGCGAAGCGCGGGTCGCGCGGCCGAGCACCGATCCGACGAGAACGCGAGGGGGAGGGCCTGATGAGGCGGTCGCTCGTCGTCGTCGGCACGGTCGGCGCGCTCCTGGTCGGCTACCTCGGCCTCGACGCGACCGACCACGCGCCAGGCCTGCTCACGACCCGCCCGATGCCCCCGCCGCCGCCCACCGAGACGGCCGGCACCCGCACCCTGCCGCTCGTCCCGCAGCCGACACCGTCGACCTCCGTCGGTATGCCGCTGCCCTCGCTCGCGGGAGCCCCGGACGCCGCGACGGGGCCGGGGGTCACCGCCGCGCTGCGGACCGTCCTCGCCCTGCCGGCGCTCGACGACGCGTCGCTCGTCGTGCGCGACGGCCAGACCGGCAAGGTGCTCCTCGACCGTGGTGGTGCGGAGCGGCGGATCCCGGCCTCGACGACCAAGCTGCTCTCGGCGGCGGCGATCTCGCACGTCTTCGGCGCCGACGACGTGCTGCGGACCGAGGTCGTCGCGGGAGCCACGGCCGGTCAGGTCGTCCTCGTGGCGGGTGGCGACTCGCTCCTCGCCCCGGGCGCGGGCGACCCCGACGCGGTTGCCGGGCGCGCTGGTCTGGCCGACCTCGCCGACCAGGTGGCGCAGGCGCTCGAGCAGGAGGGCCGCACGCGCGTCACGCTGTCGGTCGACACGACGTATGCCGCCGGACCGCTCCTCGCCCCGACGTGGGACCGGAGCTTCCGGCCGCTCGGGATCACCGGGGCGGTCGCCATGCTCGGCCGCTCGGACCAGCGCGCCCGCGGTGGCCGGCCCGGACCCGCCGACCCCGTCGCGTCGACGCGGGACCTGTTCGCCCGGCGGCTCGAGGAGCGGGGGGTCGCGGTCACCGTGTCCACCAAGCCGGCCGCGGTCGCGAGGGCGGGCGCCGCGCCGACGGTCCTCGGCTCGGTCGAGTCGGCGCCCGTCGGCGACCAGCTCGCCCTCGCCCTCACCGACTCCGACAACGCCCTCACCGAGATCCTCGCCCGCCAGGCGGCCTTCCGGTCGGGGGTGGGCACGACGACGGCGGCCGGCACGACGTTCGCCGCGACCGGCGCGTGGGTGCGCAGCCAGGTCGCCGCGCTGGGGGTCGACCCGGCCGGGGTCTCCCTCAGCGACGCGAGCGGCCTGTCGCGGCAGAACCGGGTGACCGCGAGGCTGCTCACCGACGTGCTGCTCCTCGGCTACGACGGGAGCGACCCCGTGCTCCGCCGGGCCCTCGCCGCCCTGCCGATCGGCGGGTTGACCGGCACCCTCGCGGGGCGCTTCGACACGAGCGCCACGCACGACGCGGCCGGCCGCGCCCGGGCCAAGACCGGGACGCTCACCGGCGCCAACGCCCTCGCCGGGAGCGTCGTCGACGTCAGCGGCCGACTTCTCGTCTACGCCGGGCTCGTCGGCTCGGCCTCGACGCCGGCGGCCCGCACGGCCCTCGACCGCTACGTCGCGACCCTCGCCGCCTGCGGCTGCCACTGACCGCGCTCGAGGTGGGGGGAACGATCGACAGGGGGTCGGCGTTGGCCGTACTGTGACCGCCGTCCCGTCGCCGCACGGGTCGGGTACGACCTGGCGGGAACCACGACGCAGACCACCGGGGGCCGAGACGGTCCCCGACCCGGGAGGGGTTGGCATGACCGAGACGGTGTCCATCCAGAGGTCCACCCCGAAGCGGACCGGCCCGTACGTCGACTACGACTTCGCGAAGAAGGCCGGCCGGCGGGTCGTCAAGGCCGGCCCCCAGATCACCCCGGGTGAGGCCTCCGACATCGTCGCCGACCTGCGGGCCGCGGCCACCGAGGCCGTGGCGCCCGTCGCCGAGACGAGCGGGCTGCACGCCCCCGACGGCGCGCCGGCAGTGCTGATCGTCGACCGGCCCGGCTGGATCGACGCCAACGTCGACTCGTTCCGCACGCTCCTCGAGCCCGTCATCGACAAGCTCGCCGAGAAGGCCACCACGTCCACCGGTGGCGCGGCGGCAGCCGCGATCGGCAGCAAGGTGACCGGGGCCGAGATGGGCGGCCTGCTCGCCTTCATGTCGAGCAAGGTGCTGGGGCAGTACGACCTCGCACCCGGCGGCACGCCCCGGCTGCTCCTCGTCGCCCCCAACATCGTCGCGACCGAGCGCACGATGAAGGTCACCCCCAGCGACTTCCGCCGCTGGGTGGCGCTGCACGAGGAGACCCACCGGGTCCAGTTCACCGCCGTGCCGTGGCTGCGCGACCACCTCGTCGCCGCGACCTCGGGCCTCGCCGTCGACCTCGCGCCGACGCCTGAGGACCTGATCAGACGCTTCGAGCAGCTGACGAAGAACCTCCCCGAGGCGTTCACCTCGGGCGAGGGCATCGGCCAGATCTTCGCGACACCGGAGCAGAAGGCGCAGATCGCCGAGATCACCGCCGTCATGTCGCTGCTCGAGGGGCACGCCGACGTGGTCATGGACGACGTCGGCCCGGCCGTGATCCCCTCCGTCGAGGAGATCCGGCGCAAGTTCAACCAGCGCCGCAACGGCTCCGTCGGGATCGACCGGATCCTGCGCAAGCTGCTCGGGCTCGAGGCGAAGATGCGCCAGTACCGCGACGGGGCGGTCTTCGTCCGGAAGGTCACCGACACGGTGGGTCGGGACGGGTTCAACGCCGTCTGGACCTCGCCGGAGACGTTGCCCCGGCCCACCGAGATCCTCGACCCGGAGGCCTGGGTCCGCCGGGTCCACGGCTGAGGGCGAGCACTCGCCGATGTCCGGTCCCGACCCCGCCGTCGCCGCCACCCGCCTCGCCGTCCGGCAGCACCTCTCGGGCCTCCCCCAGGGGGCGCTGCTGCTCGTCGCCTGCTCCGGGGGCCCCGACTCGGTGGCGCTCGCCGCCGCCCTCGCCTTCGAGGCACCCAGGGCCGGACTGCGCGCCGGCGCGGTCGTCGTCGACCACCACCTCCAGCCGGGCTCCGACGTCGTCGCCGCCGGCGCCGCTGAGCTCTGCCGGGGGATGGGCCTGGACCCCGTCGAGGTGACCAGCGCGCACGTGCCCACGACGGGCGCCGGGCTCGAGGCCGATGCCCGCAGCGGCCGCTACGCCGCGATCAGCGCGGTCGCCGACCGTCTCGGCGCGCAGCTCGTCCTCGTCGGCCACACCCGCGACGACCAGGCCGAGCAGGTCCTGCTCGGCCTCTCCCGGGGGTCGGGGGCCCGCTCCCTCTCCGGTATGCCGGTCCGCCGCGACCGCTTCGTGCGCCCGCTCCTCGCCCTCCCGCGGGCGACGACGGAGGCCGCGTGCGCGGCATACGGCATCGAGCCGTGGGAGGACCCGCACAACCGCGACGAGTCCTTCCGGCGGGTCCGCGCCCGCCGGCTGCTCGCCTCGCTCGAGGGCGACCTGGGGCCGGGTTTCGGGGCGGCGCTGGCGCGCAGCGCCGACCTGCTGCGCGAGGACGCCGACTACCTCGAGACGCTCGCGAGGCGGGCCCGGTCCGAGCTGCCCGACGCCACGGGCGGCACGGACGCCACGGACGCCACGGACGCCCCTGCGGTCGACCTCGCGGCCCTCGCCGCCCTGCCGCGGGCGATCCGGACCCGCGTCTGGCGCCTGCTCGCAGCCGAGGCCGGCGCCCCCCTCGCGGACGTCGGTGCTGCGCACGTCGAGTCGCTCGACGCACTGCTCACCTGCTGGCACGGCCAGGGTCCGCTCCACGTGCCCGGCGGCGTGTCCGTCGCTCGCGAGCGCGGCGCGATCACGTTCCGGGTGCTGCGGGACGCCGCGCGGGCCTGAGCCCCGGCGCCCGGCGACCGACCCCACCCCCGGGGTGCGGTTGAATGGAGCCGCACCGCCTGCGCACTCGCACCCCCGCCACACCCCGTCACACCCCGTCACACCCCGTCACACCCCGTCACACCCCGTCACACCGAGGAGCCGTCGTGGACCACGAGCACATGGGAGACGACCTCGCGAAGGTCCTCTTCACCGAGGAGCAGATCCAGACCCGTCTGGGCGAGCTCGCCGCCGAGATCTGGCGGGACTACGAGGGCAAGGACTTCCTCCTCGTCGGGGTGCTCAAGGGCGCGGTCGTCGTCATGGCCGACCTGATGCGGGCGCTGCCGGGGACGGCCCCGATGGACTGGATGGCGGTCAGCTCCTACGGCTCGGGGACGAAGAGCTCCGGCGTCGTGCGGATCCTCAAGGACCTCGACGCCGACATCAGCGGTAAGCACGTGCTCATCGTCGAGGACATCATCGACTCCGGCCTGACGCTCAGCTGGATCAAGTCCAACCTCGAGTCGCGCCGCCCCGCGTCCGTCGAGATCTGCACGCTGCTGCGCAAGCCGGACGTCGTCAAGGTCGACATCCCGGTCAAGTACGTCGGCTTCGACATCCCCAACGAGTTCGTCGTCGGCTACGGCCTCGACTACGCCGAGGCCTACCGCAACCTGCGCTGCGTCGGCACCCTCGCGCCCCACGTCTACACCTGAGGTTCGCCGCGGCCGGCCAGCGGGCACGATGAGGCCATGACCTTCTCCATCGTGGCCCGTCAGGGCGAGGCGTACGGCGTCGCCGTCGCCAGCAAGTTCCTCGCCGTGGGCGCCGTCGTGCCCGGCGCGCGGCTCGGCGTCGGCGCCGTCGCCACCCAGTCCTTCGCGCGCGTCGCCTACGTCGAGGAGCTGCTCGAGCGGCTCGGCGCCGGTGAGGGGGCGCAGGCCGCCCTCGATGCCGCGACCGCGCTCGACGAGGGCCGCGAGACCCGCCAGGTCGGGGTCGTCGCGGCGGGCGGCGCCGCGACCCACACCGGCAGCGAGTGCAACGACTGGGCCGGCGGGGTCGCCCGGGACGAGGGCGAGAGCGCCTACGCGATCCAGGGCAACATCCTCACCGGGCCCGAGGTCGTCGCCGACATGGAGGCCGCGTGGCTGGCCTCCGTCGGACGGCCCTTCGCCCAGCGGCTGCTTGCTGCCCTCGTGGCCGGCGACGCCGCCGGTGGGGACTCGCGCGGCCGTCAGAGTGCCGCGGTGTATGCCGTCGAGCCGGGGTCCGGCTACGACGGCTGCGGGGTGCTCGCCGACCTCCGCGTCGACGACCACGCCCTGCCCATCCCGGAGCTCGGGCGGCTGCTCGGCGAGTGGGAGATGCACTTCGGCCACCCCGAGGACGTGCAGCCGCTCGAGGGGGAGCTGGCCGAGGAGGTCCGCACCCGCCTCGCCTCGGCCGGGTTCGAGGCGCCGGACGTCGCGACGGCGCTGGCCGACTGGGCCGGCAACGCGAACTACGAGGTCCGCCTCAGCCCCGACGGGATCGACGCCCGCGTCCTGCACGCGCTGCGTGCCGCGACCGACTGACCGGGCTGGGGGCGCGTCAGGTGCCGGGCGGGGTGCGCACCCGCGACGGGGATGCGGAACACTGGGAGATCACCGGACGTTGAGCCGGTGGACACAGTCACCGGACGAGCAGGAGGACCGGGGCCCCCCGGCCCCGCACGTACATGGATGCAAAGCGGTTACTTCGCACCCCGCTGGTGTGGATCTTGGTTCTGCTCAGCGCGCTCGTCTTCGCGCTCACCTTCTCGAGTGGCGGCGCCCCGCGCATCGACACCTCGGCCGCGATGAAGCAGATCACCACCGGCAACGTCGCCTCGGCCAAGCTGCTCAACAACGAGCGGATGGAGCTGACCCTCAAGACGCCCTACACCTCGGCCGACGGCTCGGTGAAGGACGCCAAGTCGGTCTACGCCTACTACGTCGACGCCCGTGGCCAGGAGGTCGTCGACGCGCTCAACAAGACGCCGCCCCCGCAGGGCACCGACGACGAGATCGACCAGCCCAGCTGGTTCGGCTCGCTTCTCGTCTCGATCCTGCCGATCATCATCATCCTCGGCCTCTTCTGGTTCCTGATGGGCCAGATGCAGGGCGGTGGCAACCGGGTCATGCAGTTCGGCAAGTCCAAGGCCAAGCTCCAGACGAAGGACACGCCCAAGGTCACGTTCGCCGACGTCGCCGGCTGCGACGAGGCGATCGAGGAGCTGCACGAGATCAAGGAGTTCCTCCAGGAGCCGGCGAAGTTCCTCGCGGTCGGGGCCAAGATCCCCAAGGGCGTGCTCCTCTACGGCCAGCCCGGAACGGGCAAGACCCTGCTCGCCCGCGCCGTCGCCGGTGAGGCCGGCGTGCCGTTCTACTCGATCTCCGGCTCCGACTTCGTCGAGATGTTCGTCGGCGTCGGCGCGAGCCGTGTTCGTGACCTCTTCGAGCAGGCCAAGGCCAACGCGCCCGCCATCGTCTTCGTCGACGAGATCGACGCCGTCGGACGGCACCGCGGCGCCGGCATGGGTGGTGGCCACGACGAGCGTGAGCAGACCCTCAACCAGCTCCTCGTCGAGATGGACGGCTTCGACGTCAAGACCAACGTCATCCTCATCGCGGCGACCAACCGCCCCGACATCCTCGACCCGGCGCTGCTCCGTCCCGGCCGCTTCGACCGCCAGATCGCCGTCGACGCCCCCGACATGATCGGCCGCCACCGGATCCTCGAGGTCCACGCCCAGGGCAAGCCCGTCACCGACGACGTCGACCTGCTCGCCGTCGCCCGTCGGACCCCCGGTTTCACCGGCGCCGACCTCGCCAACGTCCTCAACGAGGCCGCCCTGCTCACCGCGCGCGGTGACAAGAAGGTCATCGACAACGAGGCGCTCGACGAGGCCATCGACCGCGTCATCGCGGGCCCGCAGAAGCGGACCCGGATCATGTCGGCCAAGGAGCGCAAGATCACGGCCTACCACGAGGGCGGCCACGCCCTCGTCGCCGCGTCGCTCAACCACCTCGACCCGGTGACCAAGGTGACGATCCTGCCCCGCGGCCGGGCCCTCGGCTACACGATGGTCATGCCGGTCGACGACAAGTACTCCACGACGCGCAACGAGATCCTCGACCAGCTCGCCTACGCCCTCGGCGGCCGCGTCGCCGAGGAGATCGTCTTCCACGAGCCGACCACCGGCGCGAGCAACGACATCGAGAAGGCCACCGGCATGGCCCGCAAGATGATCACCGAGTTCGGCATGTCCGAGCGGATCGGCGCCATCAAGCTCGGGCAGAGCAACGGCGAGGTCTTCCTCGGCCGAGACATGGGCCACCAGCGCGACTACTCGGAGGAGATCGCCAAGATCGTCGACGAGGAGGTCCGGGCCCTCATCGAGAAGGCGCACGACGAGGCCTACGAGTCGATCAACGCCAACCGCGACCTGCTCGACCACCTCGTGCTCGAGCTGCTCGAGAAGGAGACGCTCAACGCGCACGAGCTCGCCGAGCTCTTCACGCCGATCACCAAGCAGCAGCCGCGCCCGACCTGGCTGTCGTCGCGGACCCGGACGCTGAGCGACCGCCCGCCGGTGCTCACCCCCGCCGAGGTGACGGCGTCGCAGAACGGCCACAACGGGCTGCTGCCGCCGCCCGTCGCCCCCGACCGGGAGCTCGAGGACAAGATCGACGAGGCCGCCTCGGTCGGTTCCCACCCGCTGGCCGAGGAGCACCCGCCGACCGAGGTGATCGAGGTACCGGACGACCGCATGGTCGACCCGGGCGAGCGAGGCTGACGTGCCCGTCGACCACGCGCGCGCCGAGGCGGCCGTGCGCGAGCTGCTCCTCGCGGTGGGGGAGGACCCCGACCGCGAGGGGCTCGCCGACACCCCGGCCCGGGTCGCCCGGGCCTACGCCGAGGTCTTCGCCGGGCTCGACATGTCGGCGCAGGACGTGCTGAGCACGACCTTCGAGATCGACCACCAGGAGCTCGTCATCGTGCGGGACATCGAGCTCTACAGCACGTGCGAGCACCACCTCGTCCCCTTCCACGGGGTCGCGCACGTCGGCTACATCCCGAGCCAGGACGGCCGCGTCACCGGCCTGTCCAAGCTGGCCCGGCTCGTCGAGGTCTTCGCCCGCCGGCCCCAGGTGCAGGAGCGCCTCACGAGCCAGATCGCCGACGCCCTCGTCGAGCACCTCGACGTGCAGGGGGTCATCGTCGTCATCCAGGCCGAGCACCTCTGCATGTCGATGCGCGGCATCCGCAAGGCCGGCGCGAGCACCATCACCTCCGCGGTCCGGGGCCAGCTGCGCAACGCCGCCACTCGGGCGGAGGCCATGTCGCTGATGCTCGAGGGCAACCGGTGACGGCGGGCCAGGACACCGACGGCGGGGGTGCCGCCTCCCTGCTGCGCACGACCGACCGGACCCTCGTCATGGGGGTCGTCAACGTCACCCCGGACTCCTTCTCCGACGGCGGTGAGTGGTTCGAGCCCGAGGCCGCGGTCGCGCACGGCCTCGAGCTGATGGCGGCCGGGGCCGACCTGCTCGACGTCGGCGGGGAGTCGACCCGCCCCGGGGCGGAGCGACCCTCTCCGGAGGAGGAGCGCCGCCGCATCCTGCCCGTCATCGCGGCACTCGCCGAGGCGGGCGCGGTCGTCTCCGTCGACACGATGCGGGCCGACGTGGCCGGCGCCGCGGTCGAGGCGGGGGCCGAGCTCGTCAACGACGTGTCCGGCGGCCTCGCCGACCCCGACATGGTTCCGCTCGTCGCCGGCGCCGGGTGGCCCTTCATCGCGATGCACTGGCGCGGTCACAGCACGCGGATGCAGTCGCTCGCGACCTACGACGACGTCGTCGCAGAGGTATGCCGTGAGCTGGCCGAGCGTCGCGACGCGATCCTCGGTGCGGGGCTGGCCGAGGAGCTGCTCGTGCTCGACCCCGGTCTCGGCTTCGCCAAGACGGCGGAGCACAACTGGGCCCTGATGGCGGCCCTGCCCGAGCTGCACGACCTCGGCCAGCCGATCCTGCTCGGCGCCTCGCGCAAGACCTTTCTCGGCCGCCTGGGTGGCGTGGACGGGGCCGCACCCCGCCCGGCCGCCGACCGCGACGTCGAGACGGCGGCGACCTCGGTGATGGCGGCGATGGCGGGCCTCTGGTGCGTCCGGGTCCACGACGTCGCCTCGACCGTCCGGTCGCTCGCCGTCGTCGGAGCTGCCCTCGAGCACGTCCCCTCCCTCGACGACGAGGAGCCGCTGCCATGACGGATCGGATCGTCCTGGAGGGAGTCTCGGCTCGGGGCAGCCACGGGGTGCTGGACTTCGAGAAGCGCGACGGGCAGACCTTCGTCGTCGACGTGACGATGGAGCTCACCCTCGAGCCTGCCGGGCGGAGCGATGCCCTGGGCGCCACCGTCAACTACGCCGTGGTCGCCGACGACGTCGTGGCCCGCATCACCGGGCCGTCCTTCGACCTCATCGAGCGGTTGGCGGAGGTCATTGCCGACGACGTGCTGCGGCACGCGGCCGTCGACGTGGTCGAGGTCGTCGTGCACAAGCCGGAGGCCCCGGTCGGCCACCCCTTCACCGACGTGCAGGTGCGGCTCCGCCGCGCCAACGCCCCCGCGGTCGTCATCGCACTCGGCTCCAACCTCGGGGACCGGGGGAGACGCTCGCCGCGGCCGTGGACGCCCTCGACGCACTCCCCGGTCTCACCGTCACCTCCGTGTCGCCCGTCGTCGAGACCGACCCCGTGGGTGGCCCCGACCAGCCGGCCTACCTCAACGCCGTCGCCACCGGACGCGCGGACCTGGACCCCGCGGCCCTGCTCGCGGCCCTGCACGCCATCGAGGGCCACCACGGGCGCAAGCGCGAGGTGCACTGGGGCGCAAGGACGCTCGACCTCGACCTGGTCCAGTTCGGTGCACCGGGCACCCGGCACGAGGTTGTGTCCGACGAGCCCGCGCTGGTCCTGCCGCACCCGCGAGCCGCCGAGCGCGCCTTCGTGCTCGTGCCGTGGGACCTCGCCGACCCTCGAGCCCGGCTGCGAACGGCCCCGGGGGACAGCGGCATACACCCGGTGTCCGCGCTCCTCGACGGTCTCGACCGCTCGGGCGTCCGTCCGGGCCCGGACGGAGCGGCCCCATGACCCCGCACGGGAGCATCCGGACGAGCACCCTCCTGCTCGCCGCCCTGCTGACGACCGTCGTGGCGTGGCTCGGCCTGCGCTGGCTCGCGCCGGGCGGTCACGTCCCCTCGCCGGGCTGGGTCGGCCTGGTGGCGATGCTCTTTCTCGGTGGCGGGCTGCTCGTCGCCGGCTGGCAGGTCCGCAAGGTCCGCGACGGTAGCGGTGACGGCAGGCTCACCCCGCTGCGCGCCGCCCGCACGCTCGTGCTCGGGCAGGCGGCCGCCCTCACGGGCGCCGTGCTCGTCGGGTGGTATGCCGCCAACCTGCTCGTGCTGCTGCCGGACTCCGACGTCGAGTCGCAACGGACCCGAGCGGCCCTCTTCGCCGTGCACGCCCTCGTTGCCGGGGGACTCTCTGCCGCAGGCATGGTCGTCCAGTGGTGGTGCCGAGTCCGCCCGCGCGACGAGGACGACGAGACCGCGACCTGAGGTCGCTCAGGTGCCCGTGAGCGCCGGGGCCGGGATGACCGTGCTCGTCGGCGCGGGCTCCGGTGTCCGGGGGACGGGCGGGCCGTCGGGGGTCACCGTGCGCGTCGGCCACGGGGGCGGCACCGTGTCGACGACGTCGTCCTCGGAGCAGGCGGCGGCGAGCGTGATGGTGCCGGTGATGGCGACGACCGCGAGGGCGCGCAGCCAGGTGCCGCGCGATGGCGGGCTCACTTGTCCACGTCCCCGACGACGAAGAACATCGAGCCGAGGATCGCGACCATGTCGGCGATGAGGTGGCCGGGCAGCATCTCGCTCAGCACGGAGACGTTGTTGAACGACGCCGACCGCAGCTTGAGGCGCCACGGGGTCTTGTCGCCCCGGGAGACGAGGAAGTAGCCGTTGAAGCCGAGCGGGTTCTCCGTCGCGCAGTAGATTTCGCCCTCGGGGACCTTGAGCACCTTGGGCAGCTTGACGTTGATCGGCCCGCTCGGCAGCCCCGCCAGGCGATCGAGTGCGGCCTCGGCGAGGTCGAGGCTGACGTGGGTCTGCCCGAGGAGCACCTCGAGCCGGGAGAGGCAGTCCCCGGCTGTCCGGGTCACGACCCGCCCCGGCCCGCCGGGCGCGAAGAGCTCGCCGTAGCCGAGGTAGGGGGTGTCGCGCCGCAGGTCGACGTCGAGGCCGCTCGCGCGGGCGATCGGCCCGGAGACGCCGTGGGCCTTGACCGTGGCGAGCGGGAGCACCCCGACGCCGCGGGTGCGGGCCTCGAGGATCTCGTTGCCCACGATGAGCCGCTCGAGGTCGGGCAGACGCCGCCGGACGTTGGCGATGGCCCTGGCGACCCGCCCGTGCCAGCCCGCCGGCAGGTCCTCCTTGAGGCCGCCGACGCGGTTGAACATGTAGTGCATCCGGCCGCCGGAGACCTCCTCCATGACGGACTGGAGCTCCTCGCGCTCGCGGAAGGCGTGGAAGACCGGGGTGATCGCCCCCAGCTCGAGCGGGTAGGAGCCGAGGAACATCAGGTGGTTGAGCACCCGGTTGAGCTCGGCGAGGGCGGTGCGGGCCCAGACCGCCCGCTCGGGGACCTCCATCCCCAGCATCGACTCGACGCCGAGCACGACGCCGAGCTCGTTGGAGAAGGCCGAGAGCCAGTCGTGCCGGTTGGCGAGCACGATGATCTGCCGGTAGTCGCGCACCTCGAAGAGCTTCTCGGCGCCGCGGTGCATGTAGCCGATGATCGGCTCGGCGCTGATGATCCGCTCGCCGTCGACGACGATCCGCAGACGCAGGACGCCGTGCGTGGCCGGGTGCTGCGGGCCGATGTTGAGCACCATGTCGGCGGTCGCGAGACCACCGGCGCCGACCCCGACGGTGAGCTCCCGTCCCAGCGCGCGCGGGGCGGGGCTGCTCGGGCTGGGGGCGTGGGCCATGTCCCCGAGTATGCCGTGTGCCCCGGCGCGCGGCGGATGGCATCCTCTGGGGGTGTTCTCCCTCTCGGACCCCACCTTCGTCAGCGACCCCTACCCGGGCCTGGCCGCCGCGCGCGAGCGTGGACCGGTGCTCTGGCACGCCGAGCTCGGCCTCTGGGTCACGACGACGCACGCGGCGACCAACGACGTGCTGCGCGACCGGCGGCTCGGCCGGATCTACCGGGAGCGGTCGGGCGCGGGCGACGGCGACCCGTGGACAACCTTCGACTGGCTGCACGCCGACTCGATCCTCGACTCCGAGCCGCCCAAGCACTCGCGCCTCAAGCGGCTCGTGGCGGGAGCCTTCGCACGCGGCCACATCACCCGGCTCCGTCCTCGTGTCGAGGAGATCGCGCGGGGTCTCGTGGCCGACGTCGTGGACCGGCTCGACGGCGACGGCCGGGTCGACGTCATCGGGACGTATGCCGAGCCGCTGCCCGTCCTCGTCATCTGCGAGCTGCTGGGCGCGCCGGTCGCCGACTGGAAGCAGCTGCGGGACTGGAGCCAGGCGATCGTCGCCATGTACGAGGTCGCCCCGGGGGCCGCCGCCGAGGAGGCCGCGCAGCGGGCCTGCGCCGAGTTCGCCGCCTACGTCGAGGCGCTGGCCGCCGAGCGGGCCGACCACCCCGGCGAGGACCTGCTCACCTCCCTCGTGCAGGCCCGTGACGGCAGCGACCGGCTCTCGCCCCGCGAGCTCGTCGCGACCGTGGTCCTGCTGCTCAACGCCGGGCACGAGGCGAGCGTCAACGCGTTCGGCAACGGGCTGGGGTCGCTGCTCGCCACCCGGTCCGCGGACCCCGACCAGCTGACCGGCCTGCTCGCCGCCCGCGACGACGGGGCCGCCGTCGAGCGGCTCGTCGAGGAGATGCTCCGGCACGACTCGCCGCTCCACCTCTTCGAGCGCACCGCGACGACCGACGTGGAGCTGCACGGCGTGACCGTCCGGGAGGGTCAGAAGGTCGCGGCCCTGCTCGGGGCGGCCAACCGCGACCCGACCGTCTTCACCGAGCCGGACCGCTTCGACGCGACCCGCGACCCCAACCCGCACCTCGCCTTCGGGGCTGGCCTGCACTTCTGCCTCGGGGCGCCGCTCGCCCGGATGGAGCTGCAGATCTCGGTGCGCGAGCTGCTGCGCGGCCTTGGCGCGCACGGGGACCTCGCCGGGCTCGCCGTCGTCGAGTCGACGCGCCGGCCCACCTTCGTGCTCCGCGGCTACGAACGGCTCGTCCTCGGCCGCTGAACCGTGCACCTCCGCCGCGGGATGCCGGGGGGACCGGCAGCCGGTAGACCCCCACGCGGACGAGCCCGGTCGGGCGGATCGTCGTCGTGACGGGCCCCTTCGGCCACCGCTGGATGTTCAACCAGCCCCGGGCGGAGCAGTCCCTGGGCTCACTCCTCGCCGAGGGTCTCAGCCCTCGTCGTCCTCGGCGTCGGTGCGGGTCCGCAGGACGATGAAGCCGGTGATGGCGAGCAGCACCGTCGCGCCGACGATCGTCAGCATGATCGGCACGAAGAGACCTCCGCTGTCGGCGGCCGTCGACGTGGACGCCTCGTCCGCGAGCACCGGGGCGGGTGCCGGCTCCGTGCGAGCACTGGCCGCCGGGGCGCCGTCGAGCCCCGTCGACGCGTAGAAGGTGAAGCGGCCGGTCACGGGGTGGCCGTCGTCGGCCGTCACCCGGTAGGTCACCGTGTAGTTGCCACCCGGGGCCGAGGGGCTCAGGGCTTGGGAGACGACGCCGCCGTCGATCGAGGTGGCGCCCTCGGAGACGTCGCCGGAGGGGCCGGTGACGATGACCTGCGTGCCCATCGCGAGCGGCGGCTCGGAGAAGGTGAGGCTCACCGTGCCCGGCAGCGTCGCGACCGTCGCGCCGTCACCGGGGTCGGTCGCCTGGAGCACGTCGTGGGCGCTCGCCGCGGCGGGAAGTAGGAGGGTGAGGCCGAGCGCGCAGGCGAGGCCGAGCAGGAGGGAGATGGCGCGACGCATGCTCCTAGGTTAGGTCGCCGGGACCGACGCGCTTCACCGCCCACCGGAAGGCTCCGAAACCGTCGGGGTGGAGCAGCTGCGCCTCGGCGCCCGCCCGGGCGAGCAGGGCAAGGTAGCGCTGGGGGTCGGTGCGGGCGAGGGCGTGGTCGGGGGAGCGGCCCCGCACGCCGAGAGCCAGCAGCGCCTCCCGCTGGGTGCTCACGTCGTCGGCCCCGAGGCTGTCCATGGCGACATGCGCGGTGATGTCACACGAACCGTCGGGCACGGGGTGGACCTGTCGCCCCGAGACGTATGCCGTGAGCGTCCCGCCGTCGGGCCGGCCCGTCGCGAGGTGGCCGTAGTCGACGGCGACGAGGGTGCCCGACCGGACCCGCCGCACGAGGGCGGCCCAGGCGTCGTCTCGGGCGCGCCCGACCTCGACGCGCGAGCCGGGGAGCCCGTCGCGCCAGTGCCGCTGCACCCAGCCCAGCTCGGCTCCCGTGAGGGGAGGACCCGCGGTCTCCTCGCCGGTCGCGGGGTCGACGAGCACCTCGCGGAGCCTGCCAGACCCGTCCACCTCGGCCACGGTGCAGGGCACGACGTCGAGCCACTCGTGGGCGATGACGAGCGCGTCGTCGAGCGGGTCGCCGTCCTCACCGAGGTGGGCGGGCAGGTCCGCCCCGCCGGGGGATCGGACCCACCGGACCCGCTCGTCGAGCCCGCCCGGTCGGTCGACGACGTCGACCCCCACCACTCGAGTGGGCACTTTCGCCCGCGCCGGGGCGGGGGAAAGTGCCCACTCGACGGGGTCGGCGAGGACAGTCAGCAGGTGGGTCACGAGCTCGCCCCGGCCGGCCCCGACGTCGACGACGACCGCCGGGAGGGCGCCGTGCTGCCGGACGTGGAGCCGGAGCAGGGCCGCGGCCAGGACCGCCCCCGACGGGCCGTGCGTGGCCGTCGTGAAGTGCGCCGCGGGTCCGTCGCCGGCGACGTAGAACCCGCGGTCAGCGGCATAGAGCGCCGCGTGCCACGCCTCGCGCCAGGGAACGGGATCCACGATCCCCGACCGTAGGCGATAGCGTGCCGTGCGTGAGCGCACCGCACGAGAGACCGGCCCGCTTCGACGTCGGGATCGTCGGTGCCGGCAGGGTCGGCTCCGCCCTCGGGGCCGCGCTGCGCCAGGCCGGCCACCACGTGAAGGCCGTCTCGGCGGTGAGCGAGGCGAGCCTCGAGCGCGCGGCGACGATGCTGCCCGGGGTTCCCGTGCTCCCCGTGCCCGATGTCGTGGCCGGGGCCCACCTCGTCGTGCTCGCCGTGCCCGACGACGCGCTCGGGGAGCTCGTCGCCGGCCTCGCCGCGACGCGGACCTTCACGCCCGGCCAGCTCGTGCTGCACACGTCCGGCGCCCACGGGATCTCCGTCTTCGCGCCCGCCGCAGAGAGCGAGATCGTGCCGCTCGCGCTCCACCCCGTGATGACCTTCACCGGCACCCCGGTCGACCTCGAGCGGCTGCTCGACGCCACCTTCGGTGTGACGACGGTCGACCTCGCGCGGCCCCTCGCGGAGGCGCTCGTCATCGAGATGGGCGGCGAGCCGCTCTGGGTGCCCGAGCAGGACCGGGTCACCTACCACGCGGCGCTCGCGCACGGTGCGAACCACCTCGTCACCCTCGTGGCCCAGTCGATGCAGCTGCTCACCGAGGCGGGCATCGAGGACCCCGCGCGGGTCCTCGAGCCGCTGCTGTCGGCGGCGCTCGCCACGACGCTGCAGCGAGGTGACGCCGCTCTCACCGGCCCCGTCGCCCGCGGGGACGCCGGTACGGTGGCCGGGCACGTCGCGATGCTGCGCACGGTGGCCCCGGACATCACGCCGACCTACCTCGCGCTCGCTCGCGCGACGGCGCAGCGGGCCCTGCTCAGCGGACGACTGCGTCCCTCGAGCGCCGGACCGCTGCTCGAGCTGCTGGCCCAGGACGAGGAGACCCCGTGACGGACCCCCACCCCGGCGACGCCTCGGCGGCCGAAGGGGGCCGGCCGGCACCGGTCGTCGCGCGGACCCGCGACGAGCTCCGGGCGGCGAGGGCCCGTCTCGACGACGGCGACGTCGCGGTCGTGATGACGATGGGCGCCCTCCACGAGGGGCACGCCACCCTGATCCGCCGGGCGCGCGAGGAGCACGCGCACGTCGTCGTGACGATCTTCCTCAACCCGCTCCAGTTCGGGCCGAAGGAAGACCTCTCCCGCTACCCGCGCACGTTCGACGCCGACCTGGCGATCTGCGCCGAGGCCGGCGTGGACCTCGTCTTCGCCCCGACGCCCGACGTCGTCTATCCCGAGGGGGACCCCGGCGTGCGGGTCTCCGCGGGGCCGCTGGGCGACGTCCTCGAGGGCCAGTCGCGGCCGGGTCACTTCGACGGGATGCTCACCGTCGTCTGCAAGCTCATGCACCTCACCCGGTGCGACGCGGCGTGGTTCGGACAGAAGGACGCCCAGCAGCTGCTCCTCATCCGACGGATGTGCCGCGACCTCGACCTCGACGTCCGCGTCGTCGCGGCGCCGACCGTTCGCGAGCCCGACGGGCTCGCGATGAGCAGCCGCAACACCTACCTCACGGATTCCGACCGGGACACCGCGCGCTGCCTCTCGGCAGCGCTGCGCGCCGGAGCCGAGGCCGCGCCCGAGGGCCCGTCGGCGGTGCGCCGCGCCGCCCGTGCGGTGCTCGTCCGCGAGCCGCTCGCGCTCGTCGACTACCTCGTCCTCGTCCACCCGGACACCCTCGTCGACGTGCCCGAGTGGTACCGCGGCGAGGCCCTGCTCGCCGTCGCCGGGCGAGTCGGGACGACCCGCCTCATCGACAACCTGCCGGTGCTCGTCGGGCCCGGCGGGCAGGCGCTCGAGACGTTCACCGCATGAGCGAGCCCAGCGGCATACGGTCTGGGGTAGCGTCCACGCGAACCCACGGAAGGCGTCCCCGATGAGCAGCGGCATCACGATCCCGCGGCGGCTGCGGTCCCGGGCGCCCGGCTGGACCGCGACCGCCGACGTCATCGTCGTCGGGTCGGGCGTCGCCGGGCTGACGACGGCGCTGCGCCTGCGTCGCCGGGTCGACCGGGTCCTGCTCGTCACCAAGACGGTGCTCGACGAGGGCTCGACGGCGTGGGCCCAGGGCGGCATCGCCGCCGTCATGTCCCCGGAGGACAGTGCCTCCGAGCACGTCCACGACACCCTCGTGGCCGGGGTCGGGCTCTGCGACCCCGAGGCGGTCGAGGCGCTCGTGCGCGAGGGCACCGGCGCGGTCTGGGACCTCATCGCCCTCGGGGCCGAGTTCGACCGCGGCGACTCGGGCAAGATCTCGCTGACCCGCGAGGGCGGCCACCACCGCGACCGGATTCTGCACGCGGGCGGTGACGCGACGGGCAAGGAGATCTCCCGAGCGCTCATCGCCGCGCTCGACCGGGTCCGCGACGACCCCGGCATCGAGGTCATCGAGCACGCGCTCGTCGTCGACCTGCTCACCGACGCCGACGCGCGGGTCTGCGGCGTCACCCTCCACGTCATCGGCGAGGGGCAGGTCGACGGGGTCGGCGCGGCGCACGCCCGGGCCGTCGTGCTCGCAACCGGGGGGCTCGGCCAGATCTACGCCTCGACGACCAACCCTCCCGTCGCGACGGGGGACGGGATGGCGGCCGCGCTGCGGGCCGGGGCCGAGCTCGCGGACCTCGAGTTCGTCCAGTTCCACCCGACGGTGCTGTGGCTCGGTGAGGGCTCCCGGGGGCAGCAGCCGCTCATCTCGGAGGCGGTCCGCGGCGAGGGCGCCTTCCTCGTCGACGGGTCGGGTGACCGCTTCATGCAGGGTCGTCACCCGATGGCCGACCTCGCCCCGCGCGACGTCGTGTCCCGCGCGATCATCGACCGGATGCGCGAGACGGGCACCGACCACGTCTTCCTCGACTGCCGCCACCTCGGGGCGGAGTTCCTCGACAAGCGGTTCCCGTCGATCGTGCAGCGCTGCCGCGAGCTCGGTTTCGACCCGGCGACCGAGCTGCTCCCCGTCGCGCCCGCCCAGCACTACGCGAGCGGTGGCGTGCGCACCGACCTGCGCGGGCGCACCTCGCTCGAGGGGCTGTATGCCTGTGGTGAGACGTCGTGCACCGGGGTCCACGGGGCCAACCGCCTCGCGAGCAACTCGCTCCTCGAGGGGCTCGTCTTCGCCCGACGGATCGCCGACGACCTCACCGACCGCCTCGGCGCCGGCGAGCTCGCCGAGACGAGCCCGGTCGACGCCCACGACGTGCCCGGCCTGGTCCGCGGCCGGCGACGCGTCGACGTGCAGCGGGCGATGACGGCCGGCTCGGGCACCGTCCGCTCGGCCACGTCACTCGCCGCGACCGAGGCCGAGCTCGAGCGGATCGCGGGACTCGGCGGGCACGACGACGCCGGCAAGAAGGGGGCCCCCAAGAGCTGGGAGGCGACCAACCTGCTCCACCTCGCCCGCGCCCTGACGTATGCCGCCGTGCTCCGTGAGGAGACGCGTGGCGGTCACGTGCGCGAGGACTTCCCGGAGCGGGACGACGCCCACTTCCTGCACCACACCGTGCTGCACCGCTCGGCCGACGGGACCCTCGTGGCATGCCAGGACCCGGTGCCCCGGGCCAACCTCGAGGGGCTCGACCTCGACGGTCTCACCGAGGCCGCCCGCCCATCCACCGACGATGCGGAGTGACCCCCAGATGGATGACGTGACCGACGGCCTGACCGGCTTCCCCGAGGAGCAGGCCCGCCGGCTCGTCGAGGTGGCCCTGCTCGAGGACCTCGGACCCGACGGTCTCGACGTGACCACGCTCGCGACGATCCCGGCCGACCAGGAGCGGGTGGCCGAGATCGTCGCCCGCGCGGCGGGGGTCGTCGCCGGGGTGCCGGTCATCGCGATCGTCCTCGACGCGGTGGCACGAACCATCGGCGGACGGGTGCCGGCGATCGAGGTCGTGTCCGACGACGGGGCGCGGCTCGTCCGGGGCGACGTCGTGGCCCGGCTCACCGGGGAGGTGAGGGTCATCCTCATGGCGGAGCGGACGATCCTCAACCTCATGAGCCGGCTCTCCGGGGTCGCGACCCACACCCGGCGCTGGGCCGATGCGCTCGAGGGCAGCGGGACGATGGTCCTCGACACCCGGAAGACGACGCCGGGGATGCGATGGCTCGAGAAGTACGCCGTCCGCGCCGGTGGGGGGACGAACAAGCGGATGGGCCTCTACGACGTCGCGATGATCAAGGACAACCACAAGCTGGCGGCCGGTTCGGTCGCCGGCGCCTACCGCCGGGTGCACGACCGCTTCCCCGACGTGCCCATCGAGGTCGAGGTGACGACCCCGGCCGAGGCGCAGGAGGCCTACGACTCCGGGGCTCGCTTCATCATGTGCGACAACATGGGCATCGAGATGCTCGCCGAGACGGTCGGGCTGCTCCGTGCCGCAGGCGAACCCGTCGAGATCGAGGCGACCGGGGGTCTGACGCTCGAGGTCGTGGGCGACTACGCCCGCACCGGCGTCGACTTCGTCAGCGTCGGCGGGCTCACGCACTCCTCGCCCATCGTCGACATCGCGCTCGACCTCGTCGACTGACCCCACCCCACCCCACCAGTCGAGTGGGCACTTCCCCCCGCTCGGTCGTGGGCCAAAGTGCCCACTCGACGGGGATCATCAGTCGAGTGCGCAGTTTCCCCGACCCGGTCGTGGGTCAAAGTGCCCACTCGACGGGGTCAGTAGCGGCGGTGCCAGAGGTTGACGGCGTAGTCGACGCCGGTGGCATCGGGGTGCTCGGCGAGGATGAGCTCAGCGTTGTCCGGGTCGAACTCGATCCCGACCACGGCCTCGAAGTCCTCCCGCGAGTCGAAGTCCCACCGGAGGTCGAGGCGCTCGCGCTCCCAGCCCTGGCGGGTCCAGAAGCGCTCGACGGCCTTGGCGTCATAACTCGGCGATGACCGCCGGAACCACCGGCCGAACGTCGACCGGGTCGCGTCGTTGTCGATGACGAAGGCGGCGCCGCCCGGGCGCATGATCCGGTCGAGCTCGGCCAGGCCGGGCTCGCAGCCGGGCCCGAAGAAGTAGGCCCACCGGGCGTGCGCCAGGTCGAACGACGCGTCCGCGACACCGATCGAGGCCGCGCCGTCCTCGAGGACCGAGCAGTGCGGCATACCCGAAACTCGTTCTGCCGCAAGGGCAGCGAGCGGCGGGTGTGGCTCGACCCCGACGACCGAGCTCGCAGTCTGGGCGAGCTCGGGGAGGTGGAAGCCGGTGCCGCAGCCGATGTCGACGACGTCGAGGCCGGACCAGTCGAGCACCCGGCGCATCGCGTCCTCGATGACGTGCGCACGGTCGACGCCACGGTTCTCCACCTCGTAGACATCGGGCGAGCCCCAGATGTTGGGGGAGGGGATGACGTCGTTCACGCGAGCCTCACTTCGACCTCTGGGCCTCGATCGTGGCGGGGTGGACGAGGAGCGGCAGCAGCTTGCGGACGCCCTGGGCGCGGACCGCCTTGACCTGTGCGAGGTGGGCCTCGGCGCGGATCGCGAGCTGCTCGTAGGCGCCGGCGCCCATCAGCTCGACGAGCTCGGGGGCGTTGGAGCGGTAGACCGGCTCGCGGCCGACGTGGGCCTCGGAGTTGCCCGAGCAGTACCAGTCGAGGTCGTGTCCGCCGGGGCCCCAGCCACGCCGGTCGTACTCGGTGATCGTCACCTCGAGATAGCTCGACTCGTCGGGCAGCTCGACGGTGCGGTAGGTGCGACGGATCGGCAGCTGCCAGCAGACGTCGGGCTTGAGGGTGAGCGGCTGGACGCCGGTGAGGACGGCGTGCTGGTGCAGGGCGCAGCCCGCACCCGCCGGGAAGCCGGGGCGGTTGAGGAAGATGCACGCCCCGTCGACGACCTTCGTCTTGCGGGTGCCGTCCTCGCGCTCGGTCCAGTCGTCGCGCCGCCCCGTCTCGGTGCCGATGGCGTGGAACTGCCACTCGTCCTCGCCGAGCTCGGCCACGGCGGCCGCCACCCGCTTGACGTCGTCCTTGTCGGTGAAGTGCGCGCCGAGGGTGCAGCACCCGTCGTCGGGCCGGCCCTCGTAGATGCCGGCGCACCCGGAGCCGAAGATGCACGTCCAGCTGCTCGTCAGCCAGGTGAGGTCGCAGCGGAAGCGCTGGCCGGGGTCGGAGGGGTCGGTGAACTCGACCCACACGCGGGGCAGATCCAGGGGAGCTTCGGCCACCGGCACACCTTATGCCGTCGATGTCTCGCCGGCGTGCCTCGCCCACCTCCTCGACGGTCACGGCCCGATGAGCAGGCCGTATGCCGTCCACCCCGTGGGGGGTCGCCCGGGCGGCCCGGGCCGCTAGCGTGAGCGCATGACCTCGAGCGGCAGCGTCCCGACGGAGCCGCGCGCCCGCGGTCGGCGGCCCGGCAGCGTCGACACTCGAGCCGCGATCCTCGACGCGGCACGGAAGTCCTTCGCGGCCAAGGGTTATGACCGGACCAGCTTGCGCGGTATCGCGCGTGACGCCGGCGTCGACCCTGCCCTCGTGCACCACTACTTCGAGGGCGGCAAGGGCGAGCTGTTCACGACGACCCAGTCGGTGCAGCTCAACCCGGCCGCCATGGTCGAGCGGATCGCGGCCGGGGACCGGGACCGCATCGGCTGGCGGGCCGTCGAGACCTTCGTCGGCATCTGGGACGCCCCGGAGCGGCGGGACGTCCTCGTCGCGCTCCTCCGCACCGGTGTGGCGACCGACGACGGGGCCCGGATGCTCCGGGAGTTCCTCGCTCGTGAGGTCTTCGGCCGGATCGCCGAGGCTGCCGGGGCCGACGACCCCAAGCTGCGCGGCTCCCTCGCGGCCTCGCAGCTCATCGGCCTCGCCGTGATGCGTTACGTCATCCGGGACCCCGCGATCGTGGCTCTCTCCGACGCGCAGGTCGTGGCGCACTTCGGGCCCGTCATCCAGCTCCATCTGGTGGACAGCGGGGCGGCGCAGGCGTAGATTTCATCACATGATGAATAAGGAGGAGGGGGCCGCGGTGGAGATCCGCGGCCTGAGGGTCGTCCGGGGACGTCGACGTGTCATCCCGGACCTCACCCTGTCGCTGCCGCGCGGCCAGGTCATCGGGCTGCTCGGACCGTCGGGGTCGGGCAAGTCGACCCTCATCCGCGCCATCGTCGGTGTGCAGGTCATCGAGTCCGGGACCATCGCGGTGCTCGGCCACGAGGCGGGCTCGGCGGCGCTGCGCCGCGACGTCGGCTACGTCACGCAGAGCCCGAGCGTCTACGACGACCTCACCGTGCGCGACAACATCGCCTACTTCGGCCGGGCGGTCGGGCTGCGTCGGCAGGAGCTCGCCGACGCGGTCGAGCGGACCCTCGTCGAGGTCGACCTGACCAGCGACGCGGACCATCTCGTCCGCGACCTCTCCGGCGGCCAGGAGTCGCGGGTCTCCCTCGCCGCCGCCCTCGTCGGCAGGCCCCCACTCCTCGTGCTCGACGAGCCGACGGTCGGTCTGGACCCGGTCCTGCGCCGCGACCTCTGGGACCTGTTCAAGTCCCTCGCGGCCCAGGGCCGCTCGCTCATCGTCTCGAGCCACGTCATGGACGAGGCGACCCGGTGCGACCGGCTCGTCCTGCTCCGCGGGGGTGAGGTGCTCGCCGACGTCACGCCCGACGAGCTGATCCGCTCGACGGGGACCACGGACGCCGACGCGGCATTCCTCGCCCTCATCGACGAGGCCGCCGCCTCGGAGGCCGCGTCATGACCGCCGTCCTCGACCCGGGCCTCACCGTCGCCACGGCCGGACGGGTGCTGCGCCAGGTCCGCTCCGACCGCCGCACCATCGGCCTGATCATCGTGGTGCCGTGCGTCCTGCTCGGGCTGCTCGCCTGGGTCTACCTCGACACCCCCGTCTTCGACCGGATCGGGCCGGCCCTGCTCGGCGTCTTCCCCATGGTCGTCATGTTCATCGTCACCTCTGTCGCCACCCTGCGCGAGCGGCAGTCGGGCACCCTCGAGCGGCTGCTGACGACGCCGATGGGCAAGGGTGACTTCATGCTCGGGTATGCCGTCGCCTTCGGTGCGCTCGCGGTCGTGCAAGCCCTCGTCGCAACGGCTTTCGCGGTCTGGGTCTGTGGCCTGGACGTCGCCGGACCGCTGTGGCTGCTCGTCGTGGTCGCCGTCTTCGACGCGGTGCTCGGCACGGCGCTCGGACTGCTCGCGAGCGGCTTCGCGCGCACCGAGTTCCAGGCGGTCCAGTTCATGCCCGCATTCATCCTGCCGCAGTTCCTGCTGTGCGGGCTGATCGCTCCGCGCGACAGCCTGCCCGACGTCCTGCACTGGGTCTCGAACCTGCTGCCGCTGTCCTACGCCGTCGACGCGATGAACGAGATCACGACCAATGCCGACCCGGTCGGCGCCGTCCTCGGTGACCTCGGGATCGTGGCGGGGTTCGTCGTGGTCGCCCTCGCGCTCGCCTCGCTCACGCTGAGCCGCCGCTCGGAGTGACCCCGGCGCTTGTAGGGTCGGGGCATGCGGCTGGGCGTCATCGACATCGGATCCAACACGGTCCACCTCCTCGTCGTCGACGCCTACCGCGGCGGGCATCCGCTCCCCGCCTTCTCCCACAAGATCGACCTCAAGCTCTCCGAGGGGATCGGGCCGGACGGCGCCGTCGAGGACGAGGCGGCCGACCGGCTCGTCGGCTTCATCCGCACCTGCCTCGAGATCGCCGAGGACCAGGGCGTCCAGGACGTCTTCGCCTTCGCCACCTCGGCGCTGCGCGAGGCCGCGAACGGCGAGGCGGTCATCGAGCGGGTCCGCGCCGAGGCCGGCGTCGCGCTCGAGACGCTGTCGGGTCCCGACGAGGCCCGGGTGACCTTTCTGGCGGTCCGCCGCTGGTTCGGCTGGTCGAGCGGTCGGCTGCTCGTCGTCGACATCGGTGGCGGTTCCCTCGAGCTCGCGGCCGGCATCGACGAGGAGCCGGAGACCGCTCTCAGCCTGCCGCTCGGTGCGGGCCGCCTGACGCGGGACCGCCTTGCCGAGGACCCGCCGGGGGCCGATGCGACGAAGTCAGCGCGTTCCTTCATCCGCTCGACGCTCGCCGAGCAGCTCCGCCCGCTCCTCGCCGCGGGAGCACCCGATCGCGCCGTCGGCACCTCGAAGACGCTCCGCTCGCTCGCCCGGATCGCGGGCGCCGCGCCACGGGCCGAGGGGCCGTTCGTGCCGCGCAGCCTCGCTCGCGACGACCTGGGCTCCATCGTGTCCCGGCTCGTCGACCTCCCGGCCAGGGCCCGGGCCGACCTGCCCGGGGTCTCGTCGAGCCGAGCCCGCCAGCTGCTCGCCGGCGCCCTCGTCGCGCAGGCCGCGATGGACCTCCTGCAGGTCGACCAGCTCGAGATCTGCCCGTGGGCGCTGCGCGAGGGCCTCATCCTCCAGCGGCTCGACCACCTCGTGCCGTGACCAGGGTCGGCCTCTCGACGGCCTCGCTCTACCCCGACAACGCGGCGACGGCCTTCGCCACCGCCGCCCGCCTCGGCTACGACGGGGTCGAGGTGATGGTCTGGACCGACCCGGTCACCCAGGAGGCCGGCGCCCTTCGGGTGCTCGGGGAGCACCACGAGCTGCCGATCCTGTCGATCCACGCGCCGACGCTGCTGCTCACCCAGCGCGTCTGGGGCCCCGACCCGTGGGGCAAGGTCGACCGCTCGATCGAGATGGCGCTCGAGGTGGGCGCGCCGACCGTCGTGCTCCACCCGCCGTTCCGCTGGCAGAAGGAGTATGCCGCCGAGTTCGTCGAGGGGGTCGCCTCCCGCGAGCACGCGTCCGGCATCCGGCTGGCCGTGGAGAACATGTACCCCTGGCGCACCGGCCGCCGCGAGGTGATGGCCTACGCGCCGCACTGGGACCCCGTGGAGCAGGCCTACGACCACGTCACCCTCGACCTCTCCCACACCGCGACGGCCGGCTCCGACGTGATGGCGATGGCGGTCGCCCTCGGGGACCGGCTGACGCACGTCCACCTCGCCGACGGCTCCGGGTCGTTCAAGGACGAGCACCTCGTGCCCGGGCGCGGAACGCAGCCGTGCACGTCCCTGCTCGAGCACCTCGCGGACACGGGGTGGGTCGGCGACGTCGTCGTCGAGGTGGGGACCCGCAAGCTCGAGGCGGACGACCGGGAGTTCGACCTCGCCGCGGCACTGGCGTTCGCCCGGTTCGCGCTCGAGCCGTCCCGCGGGGACAGCCGGATCTGAGCCGCCCCGCGGCGCGTGGGCTAGCGTCGGTGCGGAACCTACGACGAGGGGAGCGCCGGGTGGACGACGAGGTGAGGCCGGAGGAGGCATGGCCGGATCGGCCGCGCGCCGAGGACCGCCGGTGGCCGCGCCGGGTCTACGGCGTGGGCGAGGAGCCCGACCCGCGCTTCAGCCTCGCCAACGAGCGCACCTTCCTCGCGTGGATCCGCACGACGCTCGCCCTGCTCGCGGCCGCCGCCGCGATGGACGCCCTCGACCTGCCCCTGCCGGACCTGCTCCAGCGGGGCCTCGCCGTCCTGCTCGCGCTCGTCGCACTGTGGACGGGGGCGCAGGCCTGGCTGGGCTGGGCCAGGACCGAGCGTGCGATGCGCACCGGTGACCCGCTGCCGAGCCACGTCGCCACCCTGCCCCTCGTCGTCACCGTCGTCATCGTCGCCGCCGGGCTCGGGCTCGCGAGCCTGCTGAGGGGCTGAGGTGGCCGTCGACCCGGGGCTCCAGCAGGAGCGGACCGCTCTGGCGTGGAGCCGCACCGGCCTCGCCCTCTTCGTCGCCGCGCTCGTCGTGGGGCGTCTCTCGCTCGGCTCCGTCGGTGCAGCCGTGCTCGTGCCGGTCGCGCTCGCCGCCGCCTCGAGCTGCTGGGTCGCCGTCGTCTCGTGGCGGCATGGTCGCGGTGCGGGCACCTCGACCCGGGAGGAGGCCTTCGGCTCGATCCTGCCCGACGGCCGGGTGCCCGGCCTCGTCGCGTTGACCGTCGCCGTCCTCTGCGTCTGCGAGCTCGCCTCGGTGCTCGTCGGCTAGGTCCGGGCTGGGTGCGGGGCTACCGGTCCGTTTCGGGCCGGTAGCCCCGCGGCCGCACCGAGATGAGGTCGATGCTCGCGTCGGGCCCGGCGTCGATGGCCACCCGGGCCGCCCGCACCACGGAGTCGACGACGAGGAAGGCGCTCGCGTCGTACTCGCCGCCCTCGGCCGCGACGAGCTCGTGCTGCATGTCGGTGTCGACCCTGCCGGGGTGCAGCGAGGTGACCCGCACCCCCGAGGCCCGCTCCTCCTCGCGGAGCGCGTCGGCGAGGGCCCGCAGCGCGAACTTCGAGGCGCTGTAGGCGCCACCGCCCGGCCCGGAGACGAAGCCGGACCCGGAGTTGACCATGAGGACGAGCCCCTCGGCGGCGCGCAGGGCGGGCAGCAGGGCCCGCGTCAGGGCGGCCGGCGCGATGACGTTGACGCAGAGCACGTCCGACCACGTCGCCAGGTCGAGGTCGGCCACCCGTCCGCTGCCGAGGATCCCGGCCGAGTGGACGAGCACGTCGACGCGGTCGAGGTGACCGGCCAGATCGGCGCAGGCTCGGTCGAAGCCTCCACCGGGGGCGCAGTCGGCGAGGTCGGCCACGAAGGGCTCGGCCGACGGCAGCTCGGCGACGACCCGCTCCACACCCCGGGGGTCGCGCCCGCCGATGACGAGGTGGTGGGTCGGGGCGAGGTCACGGGCGATGGCGAGGCCGATGCCCCGGGTTCCGCCGGTCACGACGGCGACGGGGCGTGCGTTCGAGGTCATGTGACCACCCTAGGTGGCGGCCTGAGGGGTAGCGCGGGGGCCGACGTCGCCCCGAGTGGCGGGGGACAGCGGCATACGGGCGGAGAGGGCGGTCAGGCCAGCCCGAGCGCCTCCGCGCCCTCCCACAGGTCGTCCCGGACGCGCGGGTGGGCGCACTGCTCGATGATGTCGCGGCACTGCTCGCGCTCGCTGCGACCGACGAGCGGCGCCAGGCCGTGCTCGGTGACGACGGCGCTCTGCTGGAAGCTCGTGACCGGCTGGTCGAGCAGGGACACGATCGTCGAGACGTCGGCCCGCGGGTGCCATGAGCGGAGCGCGATGAACGACTGGCCCCCCGGCGAGTGCAGGGCGCCGACGATGAAGTCGGTCTGTCCGCCGAAGCCCGAGTGGATCCGGGTGCCGATGCGCGAGGCGTTCGCCTGCCCGAAGAGGTCCACCTCCAGGGCCGTGTTGACCGACGTCATCGCCCGTTGCTGGGCGATCAGGCCGGGGTCGTTGGTGCGCTCGGTGCGCATCGTGCGCACCCGCGGGTTGCCGTCGAGCCAGTCGTAGAGGCGCCGGCTGCCGAAGGCGAAGGACGTGACGAGGGGTTGCTGTGGGTCGAGCGCCCCCGCCTCGTCGAGGTCGATGACGCCGTCGGAGAACATCTCCGACCAGATCCGCAGACCGGACCGGCGCCCGAGGGCCGCGAGGGTCGCGTCGGGCACGCCACCGATGCCGAGCTGCATCGTGGCTCCGTCGCCGACCATCGACGCGACCCGCTCGCCGATGGCGAGGCTGTCGTCGTCGGGCGGGAGGGGTTCGTGTGACGGGAGCGGGGTGTCGATCGTCACCGCGAGGTCGATCCCCTCGACGTCGAGCTGGGCGTCGCCGAAGGTGTAGGGCATCGCCGGGTTGAGCACGGCGACGACGAGGCCCCCGCGGGCGCGGCACGCCTCGACCGCGGCCGGCAGGACGTTGACCTCGACGCCGAGGCTGACGTGGGTGCCCCTCGGCGGGGCGCAGTGGAGCAGGACGACGTCCGGCGGGAGGGTGCGGGCGTAGAGGAGCGGCACGAGCGAGAGGCGCGAGGGGACGTAGCGCAGGTCGTGGTGGTGGCGCATGCCCGGGCCGACGAAGCAGGTCTCCGCCGTCACCCCGTCGCGGTCCGGCACGCCCTGCGGGGCGTTGAGCGCATGGAGGATGTAGCGGGGGAGGGCCTCGTCGACCAGTCGCACCGCCTCGACCGGCATCGCCATGTTGCCGCTGACGACGACGCGTGGCGTCGCCGGCAGGGTGGCGAGCCGGCGCTGGAGCTCCTCGGGGGTGACGTGCCGCATTGCTCCATCGTGGCGGGCGGCTGCCTGGACCGGGCCCGAATCGGGCGATCTGCGTCCGGTCAGCTGGCCTTTTTCTTGGCGGCGGTCTTCTTGGCGGTCGACTTCTTCGTGGCGGCCTTCTTGGTGGCGGTCTTCTTCGTCACCTTCTCGGCGTCCTCGTCAGTCTTGTCCGAGGCGGCGCCTGACCCCGCCCCCGACTTCGCGGCCTTCGCCTTGTCGACGCTGCGCTGCAGGGCGGCCAGCAGGTCGACGACCTCGGTCTCCTCGCCGACCGGCTCGGGCGTCTCGGTCAGCTCGCCGCCCTCGATCTTGGAGGAGACGAGAGCCTCGACGGCCTCGGCGTAGTCGTCCTCGAACTCGTCGGGCACGTAGTCGCCCGAGAGGGAGTCGACGAGCGAGGAGGCCATCGCGAGCTCCTTCGCCGTGGCGTGGGTCTCCTCCGACAGCGACTCGAACTCCGGCTCCCGCACCTCGTCGGCCCAGAGCAGGGTCTGGAGCACGATGACCCCGTCGCGCACCCGGAGCACCGCGAGGGTCATCCGGCTGCGCACCGAGACGGTGACGAGCGCCATCCGGTCGGCCTTCTCCAGCGCGTCACGCAAGAGGACATAGGGCTTGAGTCCCGTCTTGTCCGGCTCGAGGTAGTAGGACTTGTCGAACAAAAGCGGGTCGATCTGCTCCGAGGGGACGAACTTCTCGATCGCGATCTCCTTGGATGACCGCACCGGGAGGCTCTTGAGGTCGCCGTCGCTGAGGACGACCATCTGCCCGTCGGCGGTCTCGTATCCCTTGGCGATGTCGGAATAGGGAACCTCCTCGCCGTCGATGGCGCACACCCGTTGGTACTTGATCCGGCCCCCGTCCTTCTCGTGCACCTGGCGGAACTGCACGTCGTGGTTCTCGGTGGCGGAGAAGAGTCGCACCGGCACGTTGACCAGGCCGAAGGAGACTGCGCCTTTCCAGATGGCTCGCATGGGAACAAGAATGCACCCATGCGCCCCATGCTCGCGACGCCCGCGACGACCGTTCCGGTCGGTGACGCCTGGGTGCACGAGGTGAAGTGGGACGGCATGCGCCTGATCGTCGACGTCAGCGACGGGCAGGTGCGGGTCTTCTCCCGGTCCGAGCGCGACGTCACCGTCGCCTTTCCCGAGCTGCAGGGCCTCGGTGCCGAGTACGCCGACATGCTGCTCGACGGGGAGGTCGTCACCCTCCGGGACGGTCTGCCCTCCTTCTCCGCCCTCGCGGAGCGCATCCATGTCACCGACGCGCGACGGGCGGCGCAGCTCGCCGAGACGGCGCCCGTGACCCTGATGACCTTCGACCTGCTCCGTCTCTACGGCGTCGACCTCACCCCGCGCCGGTGGACCGACCGCCGCGCCACCCTCGAGCACCTCGAGCTCGACGGGGCCCGTTGGCAGACGCCGCCGACCTTCACCGACGGGCCGACGCTGCACGCGGCGACGAGGGAGCACGGTCTCGAGGGGGTCGTCAGCAAGCGGGTCGACGCGGCATACCTGCCGGGGACCCGGTCGCCACACTGGCGCAAGAACCCCCACCGCGACACCGTGTCGGTCGTCATCGGGGGGTGGCGACCGGAGTCGACCGGGACGGTCGCGAACCGCCTCGGCGCGGTCCTCGTCGGCGTCCCCGGGCCCGGTGGTCTGCGCTACCTCGGTCGGGTGGGGTCGGGGCTCGCCGGGCGCACCGGCGAGCGTCTCCGTGGCGATCTGGAGCAGCTCCGACGCGCGGAGTCCCCTTTCGCGGCAGACGTGCCCCCCGAGGACGCCCTGGGCGCGACCTGGGTGGAGCCGGTGCTGGTGGCCGACGTCCAGTCGCTGGGGCTCAGCGGCCAGGGGCGGCTGCGCCAGCCGGCGTTCAAGGGGCAGCGCCGCGACCTCGACCCGGAGGACGTCGTGGACGGGACTCCCGGGAGCGGCCGGTGATGGTCCCCGAGGCGAGTCGGGTCACCGTCGAGGTGGCGGGGCGACGGCTGCGACTCAGCAGCCTGGAGAAGGTGATGTACCCGCGGACGGGCACGACCAAGGCCGAGGTGCTCGACTACTACGCACGGATCTCACCGGTGCTGCTCCCGCACCTCGCCGGTCGGCCGGTGACGCGGATCCGCTTCCCCCACGGTGTCGGTGACGTGCAGTTCTTCGAGAAGAACATCCCCGCAGGGACGCCCGAGTGGGTCCGGCGGGCCGGGCGCGACCCCGTCTTCCCGTTCGTCGACGACCTCGCCGCCCTCACCTTCCTCGTCAACCTCAACTCGCTCGAGCTGCACGTGCCGCAGTGGCGCTACGAGGGGGAGGGGCGGGACGCCGTCGCGCGCGACCCCGACCGTCTCGTCATCGACCTCGACCCGGGCCCGGGCACGGGGCTGGCCGAGTGCGCGCGGGTCGCCCTCATCGTGCGGGACCGGCTCGGGTCGATCGGGTTGGAGAGCATCCCCGTGACGAGCGGGAGCAAGGGCCTCCAGCTGTATGCCGTCCTGCCCGGCGCCCACACGAGCGACCAGATCCGCGACACCGTCCAGCAGCTCGCCCAGGAGCTGACGAGGGCGCACTCCGACCTCATCGTGTGGAAGATGGCAAAGGAGCTGCGGCCGGGCAAGGTCTTCCTCGACTGGAGCCAGAACGTCGCAGCCAAGACGACGATCTGCCCCTACTCGCTGCGCGGGCGGGAGGCCCCGACCGTCGCCGCGCCGCGGACGTGGGCCGAGGTCGAGTCCGGCGCCGAGGGTGGTGATCTCACGCAGCTGCGGATGGAGCAGGTCCTCGAGCGCGTCGCCCGGGACGGGGACCTGGCGTCCGACCTGACCGCCTGACCGCGCCAGCCCTCGTCGGCCACGCGCTCCGTTGCGGTTGTGCGATGGTCGTCACGGTGGCGCTTCCTCCGTCGGGGGTGGTGGCCGCCACCTCGGACAGGGCGCCGACGGGGACCGCACACGGCGAAGCCCGACACCACAGGGTGCCGGGCTTCGCCGGTGAGGTCGGCGGGAGGGCTCGGTCAGTGCGCCTTGTCGTAGGCGTCCTGCACCTCGGCGGAGATGCGGCCGCGGTCGGAGACGCTGTGGCCGTTGGCCCGCGCCCACTCACGGACGTCGCTCAGGTCCGTGCGCTTGGTGGCGGCCGCGCGCTTGCGGCCACCCCGGGCTCCCCCGCTGCGACGGGCGTGGCCGGTCCAGTTGGCGAAATCGTCGCGGAGCTTGCGGGCGTTCTTGTCGGAAAGGTCGATCTCGTAGGTGACGCCGTCGAGGGAGAACGTCACCGTCTCCGACGCCTTTCCACCGTCGATGTCATCGACGAGGGTTACTTCGACTCGCTGAGCCATGATTCTCCATTTTCCTGGTGCGGTGCGGGTGGGAGGGGATTGTGCGATGAAACCGCATTTCACAGATTACACGCAATGGCCCGGAGAGCAGCATTCTCTTTACACAGGCCGGTGCGGAGCGGCACCTGTGAACCGTAAAGAGAGGAATGGTGTCCGGGAAAGTCCTAATCGCCTTTGCCCGGCGCCGGCGGACGCTGAACGGCGGGCCGGGAGGCGGCGGCGTGCTCGGCGTCGCGTTCGGCTTCCCACTTCGCCTGCGCGAGGCGCTCGCGCCGGTCGCCCTCGAGAATGTTCTTGAAGAGGAAGTAGAAGAGTGCTCCCACCCCGATCGTCGGGGCGAGCGCCAGCACATACGGCATGAGCGAATTCATGCCTCGAGTTTCTCACGACGGCACTGTCGCCGTGCCCGACTACGGTGGCGGTCATGGCTACCAGGACGACACCCCGCCGCCCCGTCGGTTACCGCTGCGCCGAGTGTGGCTGGTCAACCGTCAAGTGGGTCGGCCGCTGCGGTGAGTGCCAGGCCTGGGGGAGCGTCGTCGAGGTGGGTGGCGCCGCCGAGCCCCGCACGACCAGCGGCCTGGTCACCACCCCCGCGCAGCGGATCGGCGAGGTCGACGCCTCGCAGGCCGTGGCCCGTCCCACCGGCGTGGCAGAGTTCGACCGCGTCCTCGGTGGCGGGCTCGTCCCGGGCGGGGTGGTCCTCGTCGCGGGTGAGCCCGGCATCGGCAAGTCCACCCTGCTGCTCGACGTCGCCGCACGCACGGCCCGCGCCGGGGCGACCGTCCTCTACGTCAGCGGCGAGGAGTCAGCGGCCCAGGTGCGCACCCGGGCCGGGCGGATCGACGCCGTCGCCGACTCGCTCTTCCTCGCCGCGGAGACCGACCTCGGGGTGATCCTCGGCCAGATCGATGCGGTGATCCCCGCGCTGCTCGTCGTGGACTCGGTCCAGACCGTCGCGAGCGCTGAGGTCGAGGGCCAGGCGGGCAACGTCTCGCAGGTCCGTGAGGTCACCGCCAGCCTGATCCGGGTGGCCAAGGCCAGGGGCATCGCCGTGCTGCTCGTCGGCCACGTGACCAAGGACGGCTCGATCGCCGGTCCCCGCATCCTCGAGCACCTCGTCGATGTCGTCGTCGCCTTCGAGGGCGACAGCCACACCCGCCTGCGCCTCGTGCGTGCCGTCAAGAACCGTTTCGGCCCGACCGACGAGGTGGGCTGCTTCGACCTCACCGAGAGCGGCATCGTGGGGCTGGCCGACCCGAGCGGGCTCTTTCTCTCCGGTCGCGACCACGCGGTGTCCGGCACCTGCGTCACCGTGACGATGGAGGGGCGTCGGCCTCTCGTCGCCGAGGTCCAGGCGCTCGTCGCGACATCGAGCCTGCCCTCACCGCGCCGGACCTCGAGCGGTCTCGACACCGCGCGGCTGGCCATGATCATCGCGGTGCTCGACAAGCGTGCCGGTGCTCCGGTCGGCTCCCGCGACATCTTCGCGGCGACGGTCGGCGGCGTCCGCCTGTCCGAGCCGGCCACCGACCTCGCCATCGTGTGCGCCATCGCCTCGTCCGTGGTCGACAAGCCGCTCGCGACCGACGTCATCGCGCTCGGCGAGGTGGGGCTGGCTGGGGAGGTCCGGCGGGTCACCGGCCTCCGGCAGCGCCTCGTCGAGGCCGAGCGGCTCGGTTTCCGGCACGCACTCGTGCCGCGGGGGAGCCTCGCGGATGTCGCCGTGCCGAGCGGGATCCGCACGGTGGAGGTCTCCGACGTGCAGGGGGCGATCGAGTCGATGGGCCGCCTCGCCGGGGCGCGGACTTCCGGGGCGCTGGCGGGGCACAACGCCTAGACTTCGACCGACCGTGGAGGCAATCCCCGGGCGGCACCTGCTCTGAACGGGACGTGATGGACAAGAACGACGACGAGCTGCTGCTTCGCGCAGCGCTTGCCGCGGTGGCTCCCGGGACCGGCCTGCGCGACGGGCTGGAGCGGATCCTCCGAGGACGCACCGGCGCCCTCGTCGTGCTCGGTCACGACAAGGTGGTGGACTCGCTCTGCACGGGCGGCTTCGTCCTCGATGTCGAGTTCTCCGCGACTCGGCTGCGCGAGCTGTGCAAGATGGACGGCGCCATCGTGCTCGACCGCGAGGGCACCCGCATCCTGCGAGCGGCCACCCAGCTCGTGCCCGACTCGCGGATCGAGACGACCGAGTCCGGCACCCGCCACCGCACCGCCGAGCGGGTCGCGAAGCAGACCGGCTTCCCGATCATCTCGGTGAGCCAGTCGATGGGGGTCGTCGCGCTCTACGTCGGCACGCTCCGGCACGTCATCGAGGGCTCGCCCACGACGCTCTCGCGCGCCGACCAGGCCCTGCAGACCCTCGAGCGCTACAAGTCCCGCCTCGACGAGGTGACCGGCACGCTGTCGGCCCTCGAGATCGAGGACCTCGTGACGATCCGCGACGTCGCCGCCGTGCTCCAACGCCTCGAGATGGTGCGCCGGATCTCCGCCGAGATCCAGGACTACGTCGTCGAGCTCGGCACCGACGGGCGGCTGCTCAGCCTTCAGCTCGAGGAGCTCGTCGGGGGCCTCGGCAACGACCGTGAGCTCGTCATCCGCGACTACCTGCCGTCGACGAAGTCGGAGCTCACCGCCGAGCAGGCCCTGACCAGCCTCGAGGCTCTCAACGCGGTCGAGCTGCTCGACCTGTCCGCGGGCGCCCGCGCCGTCGGCTTCGGGGTCGTCGGTGACGGGCTCGACGCGCCGGTGAGCCCACAGGGTTACCGGCTCCTGACCAAGGTGCCGCGCCTGCCCCCGGCCATCGTCGACCGTCTCGTGGTCCACTTCTCCTCGCTCCAGCGTCTGCTCGCCGCCGGGATCGAGGACCTCATGCTCGTCGACGGCGTCGGGGAGGGCCGGGCCCGCGCCGTGCGCGAGGGGCTCTCGCGCCTCGCCGAGTCGAGCATCCTCGAGCGCTACGTCTGAGTCGGCGCTCGTCACCGGTATGCCGTCCCGACCGTCCGTCGACTCCTCGCCCCCGCTCGCGCTGCTGCACGAGCGGGTCAACGGGTGGTTCGACGAGTGCGGACGGGACCTGCCGTGGCGCGCCCCGGGCGCCAGCGCCTGGGGCGTCTTCCTCTCAGAGGTGATGGCCCAGCAGACGCCGCTCAGTCGCGTCGAGCCCGCCTGGCGCGAGTGGATGGCGCGGTGGCCGACCCCGGCTGCCCTTGCGGCGGACGCTCCCGGTGAGGCGGTGCGGGCGTGGGGCCGTCTGGGCTATCCGCGTCGGGCCCTGCGGCTGCACGAGGCGGCGCTGGCCATGGTCGAGCGCCACGACGGCGAGGTCCCGTCCAGCCACGCCGACCTGCTCGCCCTACCCGGAGTCGGTGCCTATACGGCGGCGGCCGTCTCCTGCTTCGCCTTCGCGCAGCCCGAGGTCGTCGTCGACACCAACGTGCGGCGAGTCCTGGCCCGCGCGGTCGAGGGCCGGGCGCTGCCGTCACCGACCCTCACGAGAGCGGAGTCCCGCCTCGCCGAGGAGTGCCTCCCTGCCGATCGGGACGCCGCCAACACGTGGAACGTCGCCGTGATGGAGCTCGGCGCGCTCGTCTGCGTCGCCCGCGGTCCCCGGTGCGACGACTGCCCGATCATCGACCTCTGCTCCTGGACTGCCGCCGGTCGCCCGGCCTACGACGGGCCGGTCCGCCGGGGCCAGGCGTGGCACGGGACGGACCGTCAGGTCCGCGGTGAGCTGCTCCAACGGCTGCGGACCGCGGAGGCCGCCGTGCCGCTGGCAGACCTCGCGGGCAGCGGACCCGACCTCGAGCAGGTGATGCGCTGCCTCGACTCGCTCGTCGCCGACGGCCTCGTCGAGCCGCTCGATGGCGACCGCTACCGCCTCCCCACCTGACCGCCCCTGTCCCCTCTCCGTCGAGTGCCCACTTTCACACGCCAGCCCGGGGGCTGGGGTCAGGTTTTGTTGGTTCCGGGGCCCTCACGGGATGGGCGACTGCACACTCGACGGCTGACTCGGTCGAGTGCGCAGTTTCACACCCCCCCGCCGTCTCGAGGGCGGGTGAAAGTGCCCACTCGACGGGTTGAGAGGGACCCGCCCGTAGGCTGCCGGACGAGCGAGACGGGGACTCCGGGGCCGGTCAGACGTTGCCGAGCACCCGGTCGACAGCGATCTCGACGACGACACGCTCGGGGTTGTCCCGCGGCGTCCGGTAGCGACCGGCATACCGTCGCACCGCGTCCGCGACGGAGTTCGCGTCCGAGAGCACCCGCGCGGGTCCCTCGAAGGAGAGCCACCGGCGCCCGTCGACCTGACAGACCACGGCCCGGCGCCCGGAGGCGGCGTGGCGTGCCTTCTGGCTCGCGCCGCTCGTGATCACCCGAGCGACCCGCGCTTCCGGGTCCCAGGTGAAGCCCACCGGGACGACGTGCGGGCTCCCGTCGGCCCGCAGCGTCGTCAGCGTCGCGAGGTGCCGTTCGGTGAGGAAGTCGAGCGCGTCGTCGGACAGGTCTGCGGGGGAGAGGGCCATGGGCCAATCCTCCGTCAGGAGCGGGGGAAAGTGCGCACTCGAGGTGTCAGGAGGGGTCGGGAGGGGTCGGGAGGGGTCAGAGGGTGCGGAGCATGCGGTGGTTGCCCAGGGTGTTGGGCTTGACCCGCTCGAGGTCGAGGAACTCCGCGACGCCCTCGTCGTAGGAGCGCAGCAGCTCGGCATAGACCTGCCACGAGACGGCCTGGCCCTCGATCTCCTCGAAGCCGTGCCGACCGAAGAAGCCGGTCTCGAAGGTGAGGCAGAACAGGCGCCGGACCCCGAGCGCACGGGCCTCCTCGACCAGCGCCTCGAGCAGTCGGCCGCCGAGACCGGTCCCCAGCTGGTCGGCCGCCACCGCGAGGGTGCGGACCTCCGCGAGGTCCTCCCACATGACGTGCAGCGCGCCACAGCCGACGATGCGGCCGTCCTGCTCGGCGACCCGGAACTCCTGGAGGCTCTCGAAGTAGGTGACCGCCTCCTTGCTGACGAGGACCCGGCGCTCGGCCAGGGGGGCGACGAGCTCGCGGATGCCGCGCACGTCGGCGGTCCGCGCCGGCCGGATGACGGGGCGCGAGGGGGCAGCGGAGCCGGGATCGTCGCTCACGAGAGGTTGCCGTCGCGGAACTGGGCGAAGAGCGACTTCGCCTCCGAGCCGAGCACGACGATCGACTGCTTGCCGGCCCACCCGAAGCCGCCCTTGGCCACCCCGCGGCCGACCTCGGTCGCCTCGAGCCGGTAGAGCCCGGCCGCGAAGGTGAGCATCCGCTCGGCGTCGAGGTCGGACTTCCCGTAGCGGCTGAAGCTCGTCAGGGCAGCGGGGATCGACCCCGGCCCGGCCAGCTTGGCCTTGACCGCCGATGCGAGGATCACCTCGCCCTGGTGCCGGGAGCGTCCGAAGTCGCCGTCGGGCAGGGTCTTGCGCTCCCGGGCGTACGCGAGGGCCTCCGCGCCGCTGAGCACCTGCGGGCCCGCCTTGATGACGAGGTGGGCGTGCTTGGCGTCGACGGTCCTGGGGATGACGATGGGGATGCCGCCCTGCTCGTCGACGACCTTCTTGAAGCCCTCGAAGCCGAGCAGCACGTAGCCCTCGATCGGTAGAGAGGTGACCGACCGGACGGTCGCCAGCTGGGCCGACGGGCCGCCGAAGACCATCGCCGAGTTGATCTTGCCCTTGCCTCCGGTGCTGAGCGGGACCCACAGGTCACGGGCCATGCCCATGATGCCGCCCCCACCCTTGCCGTCCATGCCGACGACCTGCAGGACATCGGCTCGCGTGCGCTCGAGGTTCTCACCCGGCCGAGCGTCCGAGCCGATCGCGAGGACCCAGCGCGGGCCGCTGCCGAGCGAGGGCTTCGCCACCCCGAGGGAGGGCCACCAGCCGCCGACGACCTTCCAGGTCGGACCGACGGCGAGCGTGACGTCGGCGCCGTTGGTGACGACGGCGACGGGAGTCCCGAGCCAGGAGCCGACCTTGGCCTCGGCGTCGACCGTCACCGACGTCGGGGTGCGCCCGGCCAGGGCGTCGGCCGCCGACGCGGTCGCGCCCGCTCCGAGCTCGCCGCCGGCGTAGATCGTCGTGACGAGGTCGGCGAGCCCGGCCGGTGCGCCGACCACGGCCTGGCCCGTCGGCGGTGCCGTGGTGGTCGCCCCGCCACCCGTGCTGCCGCTCTCGGCGTCACCGGCGCCCGCGGACGATGAGCCGCTCGGGCCGTTCGAGCCGTTCGAGGGTTGCCCCGAGGTGCAGGCGCCCGCGAGGCCCACGACGAGGGTGGCGGCGACAGCCGTCGCCACGGTGCGCAGCCGGCGAGGCGTCGTCGAACGGGTGCGAGGGCCGCTCAGGGCATGGGGGCGGGGGAGAGGCTCACGGGTCACGCGCCAACCGTAGACGAGGAGCGCGGCCACGACGGCACCGCGCATGGACACGCACGGGCTCAGCGGCATACCGGGACAGACCACGGCATCTCGCGCGGGCCGCGCCACGGCACGACGAAGGGGCCGGGAACGATGTCCCCGGCCCCTTCGAGTGAGGCGGTTCGTGTGAAGCGGTGCGTGTGCAGCGGTGTCTGTCAGGCGCCGCGGGTCACGCGGTGACGGTCAGGCCTCGCCGACCGCGTGGCCCGGCTCGGCATCCGGCACCGGCCCGGTGCCCGTCCCGACGTTGACGCCGAGCGCCTCGTCGAGGGCGGGACCGTCCGTCAGCTCGGAGACGTCGTCCGCGGGTCGGCGCGACGCGTCCGGGTGGGCCATGTCGGTGAAGATGAACTTCTCCTCCTTGCCCTCGCCCTCGGTGTCGACCCTGATCCACTGGCCCGAGAGGAACTCGGCGTAGAGGATCTTCTCCGACAGGGCGTCCTCGATCTCGCGCTGGATCGTGCGTCGCAGCGGACGCGCGCCGAGGACGGGGTCGTAGCCCTTCTTCGCGAGCAGGTCCTTGGCCGCGGGCGTGAGCTGGATGCCCATGTCCTTGTCCTTGAGCCGCTTGTCGAGCTTGGCGATCTCGAGGTCGACGATCTGCGTGATCTCCGCACGGTTGAGGTGCGGGAACACGATGGTGTCGTCGACGCGGTTGAGGAACTCCGGCCGGAAGTGCTGCTTGAGCTCGTCGGTGACCTTCGCCTTCATCCGGTCGTAGTCCGACCGGCTGTCGGGCCCGGCCGAGAAGCCGAGGCTCGTCTTGGAGATGTCCCGGGTGCCGAGGTTGGTCGTCATGATGATGACGGTGTTCTTGAAGTCGACCATCCGGCCCTGGGAGTCGGTGAGACGGCCGTCCTCGAGCACCTGCAGCAGCGAGTTGAAGATCTCCGGGTGGGCCTTCTCGACCTCGTCGAAGAGCACGACGGAGAACGGCTTGCGGCGCACCTTCTCGGTGAGCTGGCCGCCCTCCTCGTAACCGACGTAGCCGGGGGGCGAGCCGAAGAGCCGGCTGACCGTGTGCTTCTCGGAGTACTCCGACATGTCGAGCTGGATGAGGGCGTCCTCGCTGCCGAAGAGGAACTCGGCGAGCGTCTTGGCCAGCTCGGTCTTACCGACACCGGTGGGGCCGGCGAAGATGAACGAGCCACCCGGACGACGGGGGTCCTTCAGACCGGCCCGCGTGCGACGGATCGCCTGCGAGAGGGCCTTGACGGCGTCGTCCATGCCGACGATCCGCTTGTGCAGCTCGTCCTCCATGTGGAGCAGCCGGCTCGACTCCTCCTCGGTCAGCTTGAAGACCGGGATGCCGGTGCTCGCTGCGAGCACCTCGGCGATGAGCTCCTCGTCGACCTCGGCGACGACGTCCATGTCACCGGACTTCCACTGCGCCTCGCGCTCGGACTTCTCCGCACGCAGGCGCTTCTCGTCGTCGCGGACGCGGGCCGCGCGCTCGAAGTCCTGGCCGTCGATGGCCGACTCCTTCTCGCGCACGAGGGCGGCGATCTTCTCGTCGAACTCGCGCAGGTCCGGCGGAGCCGTCATCCGGCGGATGCGCAGGCGCGCGCCCGCCTCGTCGATGAGGTCGATCGCCTTGTCGGGCAGGAAGCGGTCGTTGACGTAGCGGTCGGCCATGTTGGCGGCCGCGACGAGGGCCGCGTCGGTGATCGTCACGCGGTGGTGCGCCTCGTAGCGGTCACGCAGGCCCTTGAGGATCTCGATCGTGTGCGGCAGCGTCGGCTCCTGCACCTGGATCGGCTGGAAGCGGCGCTCGAGGGCCGAGTCCTTCTCGATGTGCTTGCGGTACTCGTCGAGCGTCGTCGCGCCGATCGTCTGCAGCTCACCCCGGGCGAGCATCGGCTTGAGGATGCTCGCGGCGTCGATCGCGCCCTCCGCCGCACCGGCACCGACGAGGGTGTGGATCTCGTCGATGAAGATGATGATGTCGCCTCGGGTGCGGATCTCCTTGAGCACCTTCTTGAGGCGCTCCTCGAAGTCACCGCGGTAGCGGCTGCCGGCCACGAGCGAGCCGAGGTCGAGGGTGTAGAGCTGTTTGTCCTTGAGCGTCTCGGGCACCTCGCCCTTGACGATGTCCTGGGCGAGGCCCTCGACGACGGCGGTCTTGCCGACGCCGGGCTCACCGATGAGGACCGGGTTGTTCTTCGTGCGGCGGCTGAGGACCTGCATGACCCGCTCGATCTCGGACTCGCGGCCGATGACGGGGTCGAGCTTGCCCTCACGGGCGGCCTGGGTGAGGTTGCGCCCGAACTGGTCGAGCACGAGTGACCCGGCGGGGGTGCCCTCGGCCTGTGAGGAGCCGACGCCGGCCCCGGCCTTCTCGGGGCCCTGGCCACTGCCCTGGTAGCCCGAGAGCAGCTGGATGACCTGCTGGCGGACCTTGTTCAGCTCCGCGCCGAGCTTGACGAGCACCTGGGCGGCGACGCCCTCGCCCTCGCGGATGAGGCCGAGCAGGATGTGCTCGGTGCCGATGTAGCTGTGGCCGAGCTGGAGCGCCTCGCGCAGCGAGTACTCGAGGACCTTCTTCGCCCGCGGCGTGAAGGGGATGTGGCCGGTCGGGGCCTGCTGCCCCTGGCCGATGATCTGCTGGACCTGGTCGCGGACGGCCTCGAGCGAGATGTCGAGGGACTCGAGAGCCTTGGCGGCGACGCCTTCACCCTCGTGGATCAGGCCCAGGAGGATGTGCTCGGTGCCGATGTAGTTGTGGTTGAGCAGACGTGCTTCCTCCTGCGCGAGGACAACCACCCGTCGGGCCCTGTCGGTGAACCGTTCGAACATGCTCTTCTCCTGACTGATCGAGACGACTCGATGCTATCTGCGCGCCACCGAGGGCGTCATACCCCGACCAACGACATGGTCGGCGTCGGTGTTCCCATCCTGAGCGGGTACGGCTCAGGTTCGTGCTCGTGTTCGCCATGAGCGGACAGCCCGAGGTTGCCCATGGATCGGACACGCATCTCAACGCCGGGGGAGTCGTGGGTATGCCGCTGGGCCGGCTCGGGCGGTCGGGGCGCGCCCCGAGCGCGCTCAGGGATCGGTCGCGGGGGCGTCGGGCACCCGGGCGGTGACGAGGGCGAAGGTGACGAAGGCGCCGTCGTCGACCTCGAGCATGCCCTGGACGGGGGAGCCGGCCGCGCCCTTCAGCTCGAGGACCGCCCGCTCCCAGAGCAGCCAGTTGGCGCACCCCTGCGGCTGGGACCGGGCCGACACGGTGGCAAAGGCACGGCTCAGCTCCCACTGGCGCCGGAGCCACTCGGCGGTGTGCCAGGCGGCCGACTCCGCGCCGACGACGCGGTCGATGTGCTCGGGGATCTCCCCGAGCTCACGCACCTCGGTCGTCAGGGCGGGGGTGGCGACGCCGAGCTGGCCGCCGGGCCGGAGGAAACCGGCGAGGTAGGGCGGGTAGTGCGCGCCGGTGCCGAAGTACTCCCACGCGTCGATGCTGACGATCGCGTCGAAGCTGCGCGCGCCGAAGGGCAGGGCGTGCGCGTCGACGCGCATCGGCAGGACGCGGTCGGCCACGCCCTCCTTCGCGAAGACGGCGCCGGCCGCGCTGGGGTCGACCCACAGGTCGGCGGCCACGACGTCGACGCCGAACTCGCGGGCGAGGAAGACCGATGTCGCGCCGAGCCCGGAGCCGAGGTCGAGCACGCGCATCCCCGGTCGCAGGTCGAGGTCGGACGCGAGGTCCTCCAGCAGCCAGAGCGGGTGGGGCCCCATGTCGAGGTCGACCAGCCAGCGGGCGTCGTAGGCCGCCGAGCGCGGGTACTCCGGCCGGCGGAGGTGGTCGAGGGCGGGCATGGCCCCGATGATCCGCCTCCCGAGCGGCGGCGTCGAGCAGGTTCCGGCCTGCGGGACGCCCCTCGAGGGGTCCGAGGAGTGAGACCGGACGACCGTCCGGCGTCCACATCGTGGTGCGGCTGATCGCGCCTCCTCCGTGCGCCGACCCGCTGTGGTAGACCGATCCCGTGGCCCTGCGGGGCCCGCGACCCCGGGCCACGGCGCCCCGCCCCCAGCTCCTGCGAAGGACGTGCCACGTGAACACGAAGATGCTCGTCGGACCCCTGGCCGTGGGGCTTGCCCTCACCCTCGGAGCGTGCAACCCGACGCCGAAGAACTCCCCGACCGGGACGGCCGGCGCGGCCGCGCCGACCAAGCCGCTCGTCATCGACACGGTGTTCGTGCTCAAGAGCGCGGACCCGGCCCGCAACTACGAGCCGACGGGCAACATCGTGGCCCGGGCCCTGTACGACACGCTCGTCACGTTCAAGGGCGCCGACCTCAAGACGCCCGTGCCCTCGATCGCGTCGAAGTGGGAGCAGTCCGCAGACGGGCTCACCTGGACCTTCACCCTCGACAAGGCGGCGAAGTTCTCCGACGGCACCGCCGTGACGGCCGACGACGTCGTCTTCTCGCTGACCCGCGTCGAGAACGTCAAGGGCAACCCCTCCTTCCTCGCCGACGGCCTCACCGTGACCTCGACCGACCCCGGGACGGTCGTGGTCAAGACGGCCGCCTACGACCCGGCCCTGCTCGGCAAGCTCGCGAGCCCGTCGCTCGGCATCGTCAACTCCAAGGCGGCCAAGGCCGCGGGGGCCTCCGACGCTGCGGACGCGGCGACGGCCGACACCTCCGAGAACGCGTTCGCCAAGGCGTCGATGGGCTCCGGGCCCTACGTCCTCGAGTCGTTCGGGCTCTCCACGGAGGTCGTGCTCAAGGCCAACACCAACTACTGGGGTTCGACGAAGCCGCACTACCAGCGGGTCGTGATCCGCAACGTCGATGCGGCGCAGCAGAAGAACAACGTCGAGAAGGGCGAGAGCGCCCTGGCCCTTGACCTGTCCCCGGACCAGGTGGCGTCGGTCGGCTCCAACGTCGTGGCCACCTCGGTGCCGTCGCAGTACACCTTCTACCTCTTCACGAACGCCAACCCCGCGATCAACAAGTGGACCGCCAACCCCGACTTCCAGGAGGCGATCCGGCGCGGGATCGACTACGCAGGCCTGCTCGAGCTGGCCGGCAAGGGCTCGCGCCGGGCCGCGGGCATGGTGCCGATCCAGTTCGCCGGCTCCCTGCCGGACGACAAGGCGCCGACCTTCGACGAGGCGGCGGCCAAGGCGGCGCTCGCCAAGTCGGGTTACGACGGCACGCCGCTCGAGATCTCCTTCCCCTCCGACCTGACCCAGAACGGCGTGTCCTTCACCGACATGTCGACCCGGATCGCGTCCGACCTCAACAAGGTCGGGATCAAGACCGACCTCAAGGGCGCCCCGGTCGCGACCGTGCTCGAGCTGGCCCGCGGCGGCAAGCAGCAGCTGGGTGTCTGGTTGTGGGGACCCGACTTCCCCGACGCGAGCAACTACCTCGCCTTCGGGCCCGGCGGCATCGTCGGCGGCAAGCGCGTCAACTGGAAGGCGGGCTCGAACCCCGCGCTCGAGGCGATCATGAAGCAGGCCGCGACGGAGAAGGACGACGCGAAGCGTGCGACCCTGATGGAGCAGTTCCAGGAGGGCCTCAACGCCGGACCGGTCATGGGCCTGATCCAGCCGGCCCAGGTGTTCCTCTCCTCGTCGGACCTGAAGAACCTCTCCTACAACCTCGTCTGGTCGGTCAACGTCGCCGAGCTCGGCTGAGTCCCCCCGGATGACCGCACCCGCGACCGCACCCGCGACCGGTCCGGCGGCCGGTCCGGCGGCCGGTCCGGCGGCCGGCCCGGCGGGTCGACGCCAGTCGCCCCGCCGCGGCTCCGGTCTCGGCAGCTTCCTCGCCCGCCGGGCCCTCGCCGGCGTCTTCCTCGTCGTCGGCATCACCCTCGTCGCGTTCCTGCTCACGCACGTCGTGCCGGGCGACCCCGCCGCGGCGGCCCTGGGCCAGCGCGCGATCGAGGACCCGGCGACGGTCGCCGCCTTCCGGGCGAAGTACGGGCTCGACCTGCCGCTCTGGCAGCAGTACCTCGCCTACCTCGGCAACCTCGTCCACGGCGACCTCGGCATCTCCCAGCAGACCCGCCGGCCGGTCCTCACCGACCTGCTCGAGTACCTGCCGCCGACGATCGAGCTCGCACTCGTGGCCATCGTCATCTCGCTCGTCGTCGGGGTGGCGATGGGCACCGTCGCCGCGCTCAACCGGGACCGCTGGCCCGACCAGCTGATCCGGGTCGTCAGCCTCACGGGGGTCTCCGTCCCGACGTTCTGGCTCGCGCTCACGGCGTCGCTCATCTTCTCGGTCAAGCTCGGCTGGTTCAGCTCCACCGGCCAGCTCGACCCCGGCTACCCGGCGCCGCCGACGGTCACCGGGCTGATCCTCGTCGACTCCCTCATCGACAACGACCCCTTCACCTTCCAGATGGCCCTGCACCACATCCTGCTGCCAGCCCTCGTCCTGTCCGCCTACACCGTCGGCCTGATCACCCGGTTCACCCGGGCCAGCGTGCTCGAGGTGCTCGGCAACGACTACGTCCGGGCGGCCAACGCCAAGGGCCTGCCACGGCGCACGGTCATCGTGCGCCACGTCCTGCGACCGGCGATGGTCCCGATCATCACCGTGTCGGGGCTCGCCTTCGGGTCCCTGCTGTCGGGGACGGTGCTCGTCGAGTCGATCTTCTCCTGGCCGGGTCTGGGCCAGTACGCCTACAAGTCCTCGCTCGCCCTCGACCTGCCGGCGGTGATGGGCGTTTCCGTCACGGTGGCCGTCGTCTACGTCGTCATCAACCTGCTCATCGACGTCCTCTACGGCGTCATCGACCCGAGGATCCGGATCTCATGAGCACGCAGAGCGACGCGCGGGACACGCCCGCGACAGGGCAGGAGGCGAGGCAGGAGGCATCGCAGGAGAGCGGGCAGGGGACCGGGCTCCGGTCCCGGTGGCGGTCGCGCTCGCGCGCTTCCGGGTCGGGACGGTCACCCTGGAGCCGCCCGCTCGCCGTCATCGGGAGCGTCGTCATCCTCGCCTGGGTGCTCGTGGCCCTCCTCGCCCCGGTCATCGCACCCCACGACCCGAACGCCCAGGACTTCCCCCGCCTGCTGCCGCCGGGCGGTGGCACGCTCCTCGGCACCGACGGTCTCGGCCGCGACATCCTCAGCCGGATCATCTACGGCACCCGGATCACGCTGCCCCTCGCGGTCCTGCTCGTGGCCCTCTCGACCGCGGTCGGCACCGTCCTCGGCTCGATCGCCGGCTACTTCGCGGGGTTCGCCGACACCGTCGTGATGCGCCTGGCCGACCTCGTCTTCGCCTTCCCCGGCATCATCTTGGCCATGGCAGCCGCAGCCGCCCTCGGACCCGGCCTGCGCAACGCCGTCCTCGCCCTCGTCATCGTCATGTGGCCGTCCTACGCGCGGGTGGTGCGCTCGATGCTGCTCGGCCTGCGCGAGGCCGAGTTCGTCTCCGCCACGAGGCTGCTCGGCGCCTCGGCCCGCCGGACCCTCGCGGTCGACCTCCGGCCCAACATCGCCGGGCCGGTGCTCGTGCTCGCCGCGCTCGAGGTCGGCAACGCGGTCCTGCTCCTGTCGGGGCTGTCCTTCCTCGGCCTCGGCGCGCAGCCGCCGGACCCCGAGTGGGGAGCGATGGTCTCGGAGGGCGCCCGCAACTTCGACGCGTGGTGGATCGGGGTCTTCCCGGGCCTGGCCATCCTCAGCGTGGTGCTCGCCTTCAACTTCCTCGGGGACACCCTGCGCGACGCGCTCGACCCCCGCACCGCCCGAGCGCTCAAGGGGACCCCGTGACGGCCCGTACCTCGCCGCGACCGCTCGACCCGTCCGACCGGTCCGGTCCGTCCGGCGCCGTGCTGCGCGCCGAGGGGCTGCGCGTCGTCCTGCCCGGCGGACTCACCCCGGTGGACGGCGTCGACCTCGTCGTGGCCCCGGGCGAGGTCGTCGGCCTCGCGGGGGAGTCGGGCAGCGGCAAGACGCTCACCGCGCTGTCGCTCTTCGGGCTGCTCCCGCACGGGGCGCACACCGAGGGCCGCCTCGAGGTGGGTGGGCGCGACGTGCTGTCGATGCGGCCGAAGGCGCTCCGGGCCCTGCGCGGCGACGAGGTCTCGATGGTCTTCCAGGACCCGATGACCTCGCTGCACCCGATGCTGACGATCGGCCGTCAGGTCACCGAGCACCTTCGCCACCACCACGGCACGAGCCGCAAGGCCGCGCGCGCCCGAGCGGCCCTGCTGCTCGGACAGGTCCGCATCCCCGACCCCGACCGCGCCCTCGGCGCCTACCCCCACCAGCTCTCCGGCGGGATGCGCCAGCGAGCCGCCATCGCGATCGCGCTCGCCTGCTCGCCCTCGCTGCTCGTCGCCGACGAGCCGACGACCGCGCTCGACGTGACGGTGCAGGCCGGGATCCTGCGGCTGCTCGACCGGCTCCGGCGCGAGGAGGGCCTCAGCATCCTGCTGATCACCCACGACCTCGGGGTGATGGGCGCGCTGACCGACCGCCTCGCGGTGATGTATGCCGGTCGCATCGTCGAGACCGGACCGACCCGCGCGCTGCTGTCGGCCCCCCGCCACCCCTACACCCGTGGCCTGCTCGACTCGCTGCCGAGCACCGAGACCGGGACGGCCGGGAGCGAGCCGTCCGAGGTGCCGGGCGGGTCCGGGCAGGCCGGGCCCCCGGCGGTCGCGCGGCGCGAGGCGCCGCTGCGGGCCATCCCGGGATCGGCGCCGCAGCTGACGATGGTCCCCCCGGGCTGTCCGTTCCACCCTCGCTGCGCCCATGCCGAGCCCTCCTGCCGCACCGACCGGCCGGTCCTCGAACCCGTCTCCGGGCGGGCGACCGAGCACGCTGGTGTGGCGGCGAGCGGGCGGCTGCTCGCCTGCCCGGTCGACCCCTTCGCCGGCACGCAGGACCCGAGCGACGACCCGACCGACGAGCCGACCGACGAGACGGCCGACGAGACGACCGACGAGACGACCGACGAGACGACCGGAGTGCGGCGATGACCGTGGTCACGGTGCGCGACGCCGAGGTCGTCTACCACCGGCGGGGTCAGACGGTCCGGGCCGTGGCCGGGGCGAGCCTCACCGTCGAGCGCGGTGAGGTGGTCGGCCTCGTCGGGGAGTCCGGCTGTGGCAAGTCGACGCTGGCCCGGGCGATCCTCGGCCTCGTGCCGCTCGCGGCCGGCTCCGTGGAGTTCGAGGGCCACCCGGTCGAGGCCCTCGGCCGGGCGGCTCGCCCGCAGGCGCTGCGCGGGATGCAGATGATCTTCCAGGACCCCTACTCCTCGCTCAACCCGCGACGCCGCGTCGGCGACCAGATCGCCGACGGCATCGAGCTGGGGGCCGGTGAGAAGGTGCGGGGAGCGGAGCAGCGGACCCTCGTCGCCGAGCTGCTCGACCGGGTCGGGCTGCCGACGGAGTTCGCCCGCCGCTACCCGCATGAGTTCTCCGGGGGCCAGCGCCAGCGCATCGCCATCGCGCGGGCGCTCGCGGCGCGTCCTCGGCTCATCGTGGCCGACGAGGCGATCTCGGCCCTCGACGTCTCGGCCCAGGCCTCGATCGCGAACCTCCTCGCCTCGCTCGTCGCCGACCTCGGGATGGGCCTGGTGTTCATCTCCCACGACCTCGGCATCGTCCGCCAGCTCAGCGACCGGATCGCCGTGATGTATCTCGGCGAGATCGTCGAGACCGGTCCGGCCGACGCGGTCTGGAGCCGCTCCGCCCACCCCTACGGCCGAGCCTTGATCGGGGCGATCCCGTCGATCTCGGGAGGGGGACTGCCCGAGGACCTGCCCGGTGACGTCCCGGACCCGGCGTCACCGCCCCCGGGGTGCCGCTTCCACCCGAGGTGCCCCCGCGCGTTCGCCCCCTGCCCCGTCGAGGTCCCTGCGCTGCTCCCGGTCGCGGACGGCCACCTCGCGGCCTGCCACCTCCACACGGTGGACCACGCGTCGGCAGGCCACCCGCGTTCTGCTGGGATGACCTCATGACCGACATCCTCGCGACCGACAGCCTGGAGGGCCGCTGGCTCGGCAACGCCCGCATCGTCGACCCGGGGGCGGAGACCACCGGGCCCCGGGCCCTCCTCGTCGAGGGCGGGCGGATCGTCGCCGTCGTCCCCGAGGCACCGGAGGGCGCAGCGGTCGCCGACCTCGGCGGGCGCTTCCTCGCTCCCGGCCTCGTCACGGTCCACACCCACCTGTCGATCGTCTTCCCGTTCAGCGACACCGACGAGGCCGAGGACCCGGCCCTCACCGCGTTCCGCTCCGCGGCCCGGGCCACCGACGCCCTGGAGGCGGGTGCCACGACCGTCCGGTGCGTCCACGAGCAGCACGCCGTCGACGTCACCCTGCGCGAGGCGGACCGCCGCGGCTGGTTCGTCGCGCCGCGGATCCTCGCCGGAGGTCGCGCTCTCTCGGTGCCCGGCGGGCACGGGCAGGGCTCCGGGTCGATCTACTGCGAGGGGCCGGCCGCCTTCGAGGCCGCCGCCCGGGCCGAGCTCGAGGCCGGCGCCGACCACGTCAAGATCTTCATCACCGGTGGTCTCGCCCATGCCGGCGAGCGGCCTCAGGACCCCGAGATGACCGACGCCGAGGTGCGGGCGGTCGTGCGGGCCGCCACCGACCACGGTACCTACGTCGTCGCCCACGCCGGCCACCACACGGCGATCCGCCGAGCCGTCGACTCCGGGGTGCGCAGCTTCGAGCACGCCTACGTCGTCGACGAGCCGACCGCCCGGCTGCTGGCCCAGCCCGGGGTCTACGTCTCGCCGACCCTCGCGGTCACCCGGTCGCAGGACTGGATGGAGCAGCACGGCTTCGAGCAGCACTCGCGGGACAACGCGCGGCGGGCCGCTTTCGACCACCTCGTCAGCGCCCGCCGGCTCGTCGAGGCGGGGGTGGCGATCACCAACGGCACCGACATCCCCCCGGGCGACCGCACCGAGGGGACCTCCGCCGTGGTCCGCGAGGCGGAGCTGCTCGTCGAGGCCGGGCTGACCGCGCGCGAGGCGCTGGCCGCGTCGTCGACGACGCCCGCGCGGATGTGCGGCATCGACGCCGAGACCGCCGGGGTCGCCACCGGCCGCAGCGCCGACCTGCTCGTGCTCGACGCCGACCCGACCCTCGACGTCCTCGCGCTCCGGACGATCCGCGCCGTCGTCTCGAGGGGCCGTGTCGTGCGCGACGACCTCGGCCTGCTCGAGGCACCGACCCCAGGAGGACGACCATGACGACCGTGACCGATGTCGGACCCGAGAGCGAGCACGCGCGCGTCTGGCACGTGCTCACCGACCTCTACGCGGCCTACCTCGAGGGCGACCGGGCCCGGCTCGAGGACCATCTCGACGTCGGCGCCACCATGTGGGACTCGACGATCCCGGGGCTGCGCACCAAGGAGGACCTGCAGAGCGGTCGCGGCGCCGGTGACTCCGACCCCGACTACCCCTCCCCTGTCGGACTGGAGGCGACCGACCCCGTCGTCGGGTTGCTCAGCGAGGACGCGGCGTGGGAGACGCACCTGCTGACGGCCCGCTTCGAGGACGGGGGCCTCGACGAGCAACTGCGCTGCACCTCCGTCCTGCGCCGCGACGCCGGGGGCACCTGGCGGGTCGTGCACCACCACGAGGAGATGCTGACCGGCCCCGGCCGCCGGGCGCCCGTGCGGAGGCTGCCGGGCGCCTGAGGCCGGCGAGCGGCATACCGCGGCGCCACGGGGATCAGTCTGCGGATCAGTCGGCGTGGGGTGTTGTCAGGGCAGCACCAGAGGCAGACTGATCCGCCGCTTGATCGCCGCCGAGGGGTATGCCGCTCAGCCGCCGTCCCCAGGTCGGCCGAGCCGGCCACCGAGGACCCGGAGGGGGCCGAGCCCCATCGGTCCGAGGCGCAGCAGCTCGGTGAGGAAGGTCCGCTCGTCCCAGCCGGTCCCCGCTGCGGCCCGCGCCCGGGTCCGGATCGCCTCGAACTCCCTCGCGCCGACTCGGAAGGCGAGGGCCTGCGCCGGCCAGCCGAGGTAGCGGTCGACCTCGAACCGCGCCATCGACGGCCCCAGCCCGGTCACCGCTCGGAGGAAGGAGACGGCGAGCGGCACGGTCCACCGGGTCTCGCGAGCCAGGGCCGCACCGCCGGCGAGACCACCGCGGCGGGAGCGCTCGGCGGGGATCGGCAGGTCGAGGTGCAGGCCCATGTCGATGACGATCCGGGCCGCCCGCCACGCCTGGCCGACGAGCATCCCGAGGCGCTCGGCGGGGTCGTCGAGCAGACCGATCTCCGCGGCCCACGCCTCGGCCCAGTGCGCCCACCCCTCGGCGTGGCCGTGAACCTCGCAGAGGTGGCGCTGCCACGGGTGCAGGCCCGGGGTGGTCATGGCCGTGACGATCTGGGTGTGGTGACCCGGCACGCCCTCGTGGTGCAGGGTCGTCGCCTCCCGCCAGGTGCGGGCCCCGACGGCGGGGTCGACCGTCCACCAGACCCGGCCAGGCCGGGCGAGGTCGGCGCCCGGCGGGTCGTAGTACATGACACCCGAGGCGGCGGTCGTCATCCGGCACTCCGGCACCCGGTGCGGCGGGGGAGGTAGGTCGAGGTGGCGGCTATCGACGTGGTCGGCCACCCGGCTCAGGCGCTCGGTCAGCCAGGGCTCGATGCGCGCGGTGGGCAGGGACCGACCCGTGTCGGCGTCGAGCATCCGCACGGCCGCGTCGAAGCCGTCCGGGTGCAGCTCGGTGGCGAGCAGCTCGGCCTCGTCAGCGATCCGGTCGAGCTCGCTCCAGCCCCAGTCGTAGGTCTCGAGCAGGTCGACGTCCTGTCCGAGGAACGCCCGGGCCGTGCTCGTGTAGAGCCGCACCCCGACGGCGTCCTCGACGGGCGCGACGGGGAGCAGCCGGCGCTCGACGTCGTCGGCGAAGGTGGCCGTGGCCCGGGCCGCCGACGTCGCCGCGGACCGGGCCCGGTCGGCGAGGCGGTCGGGGACGGCTGCGACGAGGCGGCCGTAGAAGTCGTCCTCGACCCAGCCGCGGCAGCGCGCAGCGATCCCGCCGACCTGCCTGGCCGCGACGACGTGGCCCCGGTCGGCGGCCCGGGCCAGGGTGGCGAGGTAGTCGGTGTGTGCCTGGCCGACCCGCTCCAGCGCGTCGAGCACGGTGAGCCAGTCCTGCTCACTCTCGCGCGGGAGGTGGTCGAAGGTCGACCGGATCGCGTCGACCGGGGTGGCGAGCGGGGCGAGCAGCCGCTCGGTGAAGCCGCACTCGACGAGGTCGATCTCGGCGTCGAGCCGCTCTGCGAGCACGAGTCGCAGGGCATCGTCGGCGCCGTCGACCGCGGCGCTCGCTCGGTCGCCCAGGGCGGTTCGCGCCGTGCGGGCTGCCGCGGCGCGGTCGTCGTGGTCGTCGGGCGACAGCCGCGGCAGCGATCCCGCGAGGTCGAGACCGGCGACGGTGGCGGCCCGGTGGTCGGTGCGGGCCAGGTCGGCGACATAACGGTCGGCGACGTCCCAGGCCGAGCCGGGTGCCACGCCGTCCCCGGGCGGCGTCATCGGGCCGTCTCCCGGCGCACCTTCGGCAGCATCTCCGTGCCGAGCAGGCGGAGCCCGATGAGGGGGTCGACCCCGTGCGGGGTGCCGAGCTCGACCCGGTCGGCGCCGGCATCGAAGAGGGCCTCGACCTGGTTCGCGATGTCCGCCGGGGTGCCGGCGAAGGCGAAGCGGTCGAGCAGGTCATCGGGCACCGCGCGGCCGGCGGCGTCGTGGTCACCCGCGCCCACCGCCGCACCGATCCGGCGCCGCACGTCATCGGGCACGGTCACCGTCGGGTCGAGGCCCGCGACGACGTCGAGGTAGAGCGCCACCTCCCGCCGCGCGAGAGTGCGGGCCACCTCACGGTCGGCGTCGCAGACGGTGACGGCGCCCACGACGACGCGGGTAGGGGAGTCACCCAGCCAGTCGCGCATCGTCGCCGCCATGTCGGGGTTGGCGCTGCCGCCGATCTTGACCTCCTCGGCGGCCGTCGCCGCCCACTGCGCGGTGCGGCGCCCCCACGTGCCGACGAGCAGGTCGACGGGCGCCTCGGGCAGGGGGAAGTGGAGGCGCACCCCCGCCGGCAGGCCGAGCGCGTCCCCCTCGTAGCCGCTGTCGTCGCCGGTGAGCAGCCTGCGGATGATCTCGGCACTGTCGGCGAGCCGGGCCACCGGGCGGCTCGCGTCGACGCCGAGCCCGTCGAGCCAGGCACCCCGGGCCAGTCCGACGTAGGCGCGGCCCCCGGAGGCGAGGGCGAGGGCGGCGACCTGTCCGGCGATCTCGACGGGATGCGTCAGCAGCGGGTTCTGGCAGGCCGCGCCGATCCGCACCCGGGTCGTCGCGGCGGCGATCGTCGTGAGCGCGAGGGCCGGCGGCTGGAAGCCGAGGTCGGCGAAGACGCTCACCCCGTCGAAGCCGAGGTCCTCGGCGGCGCGGGCGAGGGTGGCGTAGGCCGCGGGCGTCTTGTCGGTCTGCAGCGCGACCGACACCTCGCGGGTCAGGTCATGGTCTCCCGCCGGTGCCATCAGGTGAGCTCGCCGGTGGCGTGCCCGCGCACCGTGCCGCTCTCGATGCGCATGACGAGCCGCTCCTCGGGGTCGGGGCAGGCGACCTCGCAGTCCTTCGACAACCAGTCACCGGGGGCGAGGGCCCGCTGCTTGGCCGGGAGCAGCGGCAGCACGGCGGCGAGGGCGTAGAGGCAGAAGTGGCCGCCGTCGGGCAGCCGCAGCTCGCTCGAACGGGTCACGGTGAAGGAGTCGCCCGGGCGCAGGCCGCACACGGATCGCCCCTCGATCCGGTCCACGACGACCCGCAGGTCGGCCAGCTCGGTCAGGTCATCGCTCACGGTCGGTCGGCCTCCGGTCGGTGGGGTCCGCCGGCCATGACGAGCCGGTCGGGGGCGAGGTCGGCGAGCGAGGTGCACCCGGTCAGCCCGAGCAGCAGGTCGAGCTCGGCGCGGAGGTTGCGCAGCACCTCGGTGGCCCCCTCGGCCCCGGCGATCGCCAGGCCGTAGACGTGCGGGCGGCCGATCGCGACGGAGCTCGCTCCGAGGCACAGTGCCACGAAAGCGTCTGCGCCGCAGCGGATCCCGCCATCGAAGATGACCGGGGTCCGAGGTGATGCCGACCGCACGGCGGCCACCACGTCGGGGAGCGCGTCGAGCGAAGCGATGCTCCGGTCGACCTGCCGCCCGCCGTGGTTGGACACGTAGACCGCGTCCACGCCGGCATCGACCGCTCGTCGGGCGTCGTCGGGATGGAGGATGCCCTTGAGGACGATGGGTAGGCTCGTCATCGATCGGAGCCGGGGGAGGTCGTCCCACGTCAGGGACGGCCGTGAGAAGACGTCGAGGAAGGTCTCGACCGCCGCCCGGGGCGCGGGCGACCCGAGGTTGTCCCGGGTCCGGCCGGGGTGGTTGCGGCTGAGGGCGAGCAGGGTCCGCACGGCGCCGGGCGTCGGTCTCGGGCGGGCGGACGTCGGGGTGGCGGCCGCCACGCGTTCGGCGACGAGCCGCTGGAAGACGGGGTCGGACGTGTACTGCGCGATCCCCTCGGCCCGCGCGAACGGCAGGTGTCCGAGGTCGAGGTCCCGAGGCCGCCAACCGAGGTATGCCGTGTCGAGCGTCACGACGATCGCCTCGCTGCCGCACGCCTCGGCCCGGCCGACGAGGCTCTCGACGAGGTCGTCGTCGCTGCTCCAGTAGAGCTGGTACCAGTGCGCGGCGCCACCGAGCTCGGCGGCGATCTGCTCCATCGGGACGGACGCCTGGGTGCTGATGATCTGGGTGACGTCCTGAGCGCGTGCCGCGCGGGCGACCCCGAGGTCGGCGTCGGCGTGCGCCATCGACAGGACACCCACCGGGGCCACGAGGAAGGGGCTCGCGTGCCGACGGCCGAAGAGCTCCACCGTCAGGTCGCGCTCGGTGGTGTCGACGAGCAGGCGCGGCACGACCTGCCACCGGTCGAAGGCGGCGGCGTTGGCGCGGGCGCCGGCCTCGGACCCCGCCGATCCTGCGATGTAGGCGAAGGCCCTGCGCGACAGATGTTTTCGCGCGACCTCCTCGAGACGGCTGCCGTCGGTCGGCACCGCCGGGCGCTGACCGAAGGCACCGGCGCGGTAGATCGCGGCCTGCACGACCCGACCGACCCCGCCCAGCGGCATACTCCCGCTCGTCCTGCCCTGCCCGCTCATCCCCTCACCACCGCACCGAGACGGCGTCACGCCACCACTGCTCGACCTCGTCGACCGGCGGCGCAGGGGAGCGGCTCCACAGCCGGAGGTAGAGCTCGACGGCGCTGCCCCGGAGGACGTGGTCGGTCGCGGACGCCGAGCCCGCTGCGACGCGCTCGACCGCCGGGGGCCGGTCCGGGTGGAGGTCGAGGCGCCACGCGAGAGGGCCGTCGTCGGGGGCCACGAGGACCAGCACCGGCCGAGGAGGGTTGACCTGCTGGCGGGCGCGGGGCACGAAGCCGCGGAGCAGCTCGTCGATGCCGTCACGTGCGAGGGGGGTCCGGATCCACGTCTCGGTCGGTAGGGGGCAGCGGCCGAGCCGGGCGGCGAGGGCGTCGACCGCGTGGACCGTCGTCTCGTGGCACTGGCGCCGGGCCCAGAAGAGGCGCGCCGGGGGTGCGGCGGGCAGGAACACGGGTGCATCGAGGTCGTCGGGGGCGTCCGCGAGGGCCTGCAGCAGCTCGGTGGCCCCGTCGTCGAACCAGCCGAGCAGGTCCGCGGCGTCCCGACCGCTGCGCTCCAGCTCCTCGGGGTCCACCCGACCAGCGGCGGAGGTGGGCGGAGCGACCCTGGCCGCCGCCCAGCGGTGGACCATGCCGGTGTGGACGACGAGGTCTCCCACGTCCCACCCGGGGCAGGTGGGGACCGCCGCGGTGAGGCCCGCCGACCCGGCGTTGGCCCGCAGCACGGTCGCCGCCCGGCCCAGACCGTCACCGAGCTCGTCGAGCCCGCAGAGTGTCGGCGTGGTCGGCGTCGTCATGTCCGCGAGTCTGCCGCACCCGGGCGCGCTGCGGGAGGAGGCGGGTCCGCGGGCCGCGGTGCCGTCCCCGGCCCGCCCCGGGAGGTAGATTCGGCCGGGAGCAACGCCACCCACCCACCGCACCCGACCGGGAGGTCACCGTGGACGCCAGCGACCTGCTGCGCAACTCCCTGCTGCAGCTGTCCAAGCAGGAGAAGATCCGAGACCTTGTCGAGAAGGCCCCCGTGTCGCGCTCGGTGGTCAAGCGCTTCGTGCCCGGAGCGGGCCGGGCCGACGTCGTCGGCGCCGCTGCCGAGATCTCCGCCTCGGGACGGCTCTCGACGATCGACTACCTCGGCGAGGACACCCTTGACATCGAGCAGGCCCGGCACACCCGGGACGCCTACGTCGCCCTGCTCACCGCACTTCACGACCAGGGCCTGACCGACGGCGGCACCGTCGAGGTCTCGCTCAAGCTCAGCGCCCTCGGCCAGTCCCTCCCGGGCGACGGCAATGCCGTCGCCCTCGACCACGCCCGGGAGATCTGCACCGTCGCGCAGGACGCCGGCACCACGGTGACCCTCGACATGGAGGACCACACGACGACGGACCTCACCCTCGAAGCGCTCCGCGAGCTGCGGGCCGACTTCCCGACCGTCGGGGCGGTCCTCCAGTCCTACCTGCGCCGCACCGAGGCGGACTGCCGCGACCTCGCCCACGCCGGGTCGCGGGTCCGGCTCTGCAAGGGCGCCTACAGCGAGCCCGAGTCGGTCGCCTTCCAGGCCGGTTCCGAGGTCGACAAGTCCTACGTCCGGTGCCTCAAGGTCCTCATGCAGGGCAAGGGCTACCCGATGGTGGCCTCGCACGACCCGCGCCTCATCGAGATCGCCGGGGCGCTCGCCGGTCAGGCGGGACGTGACCCCCGGTCCTTCGAGTACCAGATGCTCTACGGGATCCGGCCCGACGAGCAGCGCCGGATTGCCGACCGCGGCGACCGCATGCGGGTCTACATCCCCTACGGCGAGCAGTGGTACGGCTACCTCATGCGGCGGATGGCCGAGAAGCCGGCCAACGTCATGTTCTTCCTGCGCGGCGTCGCCTCGAAGGGCTGAGCCCGTGACGACGACGGCGATCTTCGGCACCGGGGTGATGGGCCGGACCCTCTTGTCGGGCCTGCTGCGCTCGGGTCGACCGGCCGGTGACCTCGTCATCACCGGTCGCACGCCCGACCGGGTCGCCGAGCTCGGCGCCGCGCTCGGGGTGCGGGTGCTGCCCAACGCGGAGGCCGCGGCCGCTGCTGACACGCTCGTCCTCTGCGTCAAGCCGCAGGACATGGATGCCCTCGTCGAGGAGATCGCCGGCCACGTCGTCGAGGGCAACACGGTCGTCTCGCTCGCTGCGGGGATCACGACCGCGCACCTCGAGTCCCTGCTGCCTCAGGGCACGTCCGTCGTGCGCGTCATGCCCAACACCCCCGCCCTCGTCGACCAGGGGATGGCCGGCATCTCGCCGGGTCGCCACTGCACGGAGGAGCACCTCGCCGAGGCCGAGGCGCTGCTGCGCTCGTGCGGCAAGGTGGTCCGGCTCGCCGAGAAGCACCTCGACGCCGTCACCGCGATCTCCGGCAGCGGACCGGCCTACATCTTCTACGTCGTCGAGGCGATGATCGAGGCGGGGGTCGTGCTCGGGCTGCCGCGGGCCACCTCGACCGAGCTCGTCGTCCAGACGCTCTACGGCGCGGCGACGATGCTGCGGGAGACCCGCGAGCACCCGACCGTCCTGCGGGAGCAGGTGAGCTCGCCCGGGGGCACGACGGTCGCGGCCCTGCGCCAGCTCGACGACCACAAGGTCCGGGCCGCCTTCGTCACCGCGATGGAGGCCGCGGCCGCGCGCTCCAAGCAGCTCGCCTCCGGCGAGGGCTGAGCCGGCCACCCCCGCCGCGGCCGCCCGGGGGTCCGGCAGGTGAACGGCGCGGGAAACCTGGGGCGCACCCGATGTCCTGTGGTCGCCTACGGATGCGTCGTGGCGCGGCGGGATGAGAGGGTGGACCCCATGAGCGAGATTGTGGTGCGCCCGTTGGGCGAGGACGACTGGCAGGACTACCGGTCGGTGCGCCTTGCCGCCCTCACCGAGTCGCCCGAGGCCTTCGCGGCCACGGCTGAGCAGGAGGAGGCCTTCGAGGAGGAGGTCTGGCGCGAGCGGATGCGGCGGTCCGAGCGGCTCGTCGCCGAGCGCGAGGGTGCTGCCGTCGGGGTCGTCAGCATCGGCCAGGCCCGCTCCGATGAGCACAGCGAGGACGCCGCCACGGCGGGTGAGCTCTTCGGCCTCTGGGTCCGCCCCGAGGCTCGAGGGTCGGGCATCGCCACGCGCCTCGTCAAGGACGGGGCCGCCCGGGCGCGGGAGCGCGGCCGGTCCCACCTCGTCTACTGGGTCGGCACCGACAACGGTCGTGCCGTCGCCTTCGCGAGCGGGATGGGCTTCCGCCCGACCGACCTGCGTCGTCCGATGGGCGTCGTCAGCGAGGAGGACGGTGACGAGGAGGTCGCCATGGTCCTGCCGCTCGCGGACGACGGTGGCCCCCAGGTCCGGCTCTGACGTCCGAACCGTGATGTCCGGACCCTGACGTCCGTCAGGGACGGGCGGCGAAGCGCTCGATCAGCTCGGTCGGGCCGCTGACGATGATCATGTGGTGCGCAGAGATCTTCGTCTGCGGCACGGCATACGTGAAGTCCTCACCGGGAGCCTTCACCCCGACGACCGTGACGCCGTACTTGCGGCGGATCTGGCTCTGCTCGAGCGTGAAGCCGATGGTCTCGTTCGGCGGCTTGATCTTGACGATGGCGAAGCCGTCGTCGAACTCGATGTAGTCGAGCAGCTTGCCGTTGACGAGGTGCGCGACCCGGCGGCCGGAGTCGGCCTCGGGGGAGATGACGTGGTGCACGCCGATCCGGTCGAGGATCCGCTTGTGCTCCGGCGACAGGGCCTTGGCCCAGATCGACGGGACCCCCGCGTCGACGAGGTTGGCGGCCGCGAGCACGGAGGACTCGATCGAGGAGCCGATGCCGACGATGGCGATCTTCGGCTCGGCGTCCCGGATCATGTCGAGCGCGCTCGACTGGGCCATGTCCGCGTGGACGACCTTGGCCACCTTGTTGACGTAGGTCTCCGCGAGGGAGCTGTCGCGCTCCACGGCGATCACCCGGTGACCGAGCCGCGTCAGCTCGAGGGCGACGGCGGAGCCGAAGCGTCCGAGCCCGATGACGAGGACGTCATCGTCGAACAGCCGGTTCCGGGCCATGGGATACCTCCGTGATAGCGGTCTGACGCATCCCGAGGACGCGATAGCGTCTCAATCATGCCAAGTCTGGCCAGAGTCGTCTGGGACGCGTCCTTCACCGAGTACGACTTCGGCGCCACACACCCGATGTCGCCGGTCCGCCTCGACCTGACGGCACGGCTCTGCGATGCCCTGGGGGTCTTCGACGCCGAGGGCGTGGCGGTCGTCGGTGCCGACGTCGCGGACGACGCCCTGCTCACGACGGTCCACGACGCCGACTACGTCGCCGCGGTGCGGGTCGCCTCGGACCGGCCGGACCACGCCGACCCGGCCTTCGGCCTCGGCACCGAGGACGACCCGGCCTTCATCGGCATGCACCCGGCGAGCGCGCGCGTCGTCCAGGGCACCGTCGACTCCTGCCGAGCGGTCTGGGAGGGCGAGTCCCAGCACGCCGTGAACTTCACCGGCGGCCTGCACCACGCGATGCCGCGCTCGGCGAGCGGGTTCTGCATCTACAACGACATCGCGGTCGGCATCCAGTGGCTGCTCGACCACGGCGCTGAGCGGGTCGCCTACGTCGACGTGGACGTCCACCACGGCGACGGGGTAGAGCGGATCTTCTGGGACGACCCCCGGGTCCTGACGATCTCGGTCCACGAGTCGGGCCGGGCGCTCTTCCCCGGGACCGGGTGGCCGAGGGACATCGGCGGTCCCGGCGCCGAGGGTGGGGCGGTCAACGTCTCTTTGCCGCCCGGCCTGGCCGACGCCGGCTGGCTGCGGGCGATCCATGCCGTCGTCCCGCCCCTCGTCCGGGCCTTCAAGCCCGACGTCCTCGTCACTCAACACGGGTGCGACACCCACGCCGAGGACCCCCTCGCCCACTTCGCCGTCACGGTCGACGCCCAGCGAGCCGTCGCCGAGGCGATGCACGCCCTGTCCCACGAGGTCTGCGAGGGTCGGTGGGTCGCGCTCGGGGGCGGTGGCTACGAGGTGGTCGACGTCGTGCCGCGCACCTGGACCCACCTCACGGCGATCGCCGCGCACGCCCCGGTCAAGACGTCGGTGGCCGTGCCGCAGGGGTGGCGCGACCACGTCGAGCACGTGACGGGCCGGCCCGGACCGAGCCGGATGGGCGACCTCACCGCCGAGGACGGTCCACTGTGGTGGCGCTCCTGGGAGATGGGCTACGACCCGGGCAGCGACGTCGACCGGGCGGTCATGGCGACCCGCAGCGCGGTCTTCCCGCTGCACGGGCTCGACGTCTATTTCGACTGAGCAGACCGGACTGAACAGGCCGGCCCCTCCTCGCCGGCGGCCAACCGGTAAACCGGGTGGACGCCGGCCGGACGTCGTTCCTATGATCGACGGACGGCGACGACGGGCCTGACGATCCTGAGCCGAGCACGACGAGAGGCCGACGCGATCCTGTGTCGGCGAAGGTGTGGTGGCACAGCGACAATCCCCATCGCCCACACCTCCGGGGCAGGACCCCACGGAGGTGAAGGACATGACCCACACCCAGCACCGGCGACCCGAGTCGCCCCGCACCAGCCCACCCGAACGCGTCCTCGCGCGCGACCTCGGCTCCCGACCCGACGGCGTGCCCGCTGTCCTGGCCGGGTGGGTCCACCGCAGGCGGATGCTTGCCAGTGTCACCTTCCTCGTGCTGCGCGACCGCTCCGGGCTCGCCCAGGTCGTCGTCAAGGACCCGGCGACGATCGAGCAGGTCCGGGCGCTGCCCGAGGAGACCGTCGTCGAGGTGAGCGGCACTGTGCGGCACAGCGCCACGGCCCCGGGCGGCGCCGAGCTGACCGAGCCGGTCGTCGGCGCGCTCACCGAGCCCGCCGTGCCGCCCCCGGTCGAGCTGTGGCGGCCCCACTTCGGTGCGGGGCTGCCGACCCACCTCGACCATGCCGCGGTGACTCTGCGCCACCCGCGGCACCGCGCGGCCTGGCAGCTGGCCAGCGCCTCGATGCGCGGCTTCCGCGGGACGCTCGGCGCCCTGGACTTCACCGAGATCGCCACGCCCAAGCTGGTCGGCACGGCCACCGAGTCGGGGTCGACGGTCTTCACCGTCGACTACTTCGGGCGACCGGCCTACCTGGCGCAGAGCCCGCAGCTCTACAAGCAGATGCTCGTCGGGGTCTTCGAGCGCGTCTTCGAGATCGGCCCGGTCTTTCGCGCCGAGCCGCACGACACGGTGCGCCACCTCGCGCAGTACACCTCGATGGACGCTGAGCTCGGTTTCGTCCGTGACCACCGCGACGTCCTCGCCGTCCTGCGCGAGGCGGTCGCCGGGATGGTCGAGAGCATCGGGACGTATGCCGCTGACGCCGCTGCGCTGCTGGGCGTCGACCTGCCCCGGGTGCCCGACGAGTTCCCCGTCATCCACTTCCGCGACGCCCTCGCCCGGGTGGGGGCCGACCCGGACGAGCCGGACCTCAGCCCCGCGCACGAGCGAGCGCTCGGGGAGTGGGCGCTGGCGACATACGGCTCGGACTTCCTTGCGGTGGAGGGCTACCCGATGGCCAAACGGCCGTTCTACACCCACCCTCAGGTGGCTCCGCCCCCCGAGTGCCCCCCGAACGACCCGCGTCGCGAGGTCGGGCGTTATTCGGAGAGCTTCGACCTCCTCTTCCGGGGACTCGAGCTGACGACGGGTGGGCAGCGGCTGCACCGTCCGAGCGACTACGTCGCGGCGATGGAGCGGACCGGGACCGACCCGGCGCTGCTCGGTGGCTACCTCGACGCGTTTGCGCACGGGATGCCGCCGCACGGGGGTTTCGCGATCGGTCTGGAGCGGTGGGTCGCCCGCCTCACCGGGGCCGAGAACGTCCGTGAGGTGGCGCTCTTCCCGAGGGACCTCCACCGGCTCGCGCCCTGAGGATCGTGATCGACGGAGCGTTCGCGGCGTGTCCGCTTGCACTCTCACGATTCTTTGATCCGAGCACTTCCCCAACCGTCACATCTGCCCCTAGTGTTGCTTCTTGCACCCGCGTGACCGTTTCGCCGGAGGGGAAGCCGGCGACATGCGATGTGCTCCATCAGAAGATCGGGGTAACACATGTCGAATGAGCGGCAGCTCGCCGAGGTGCGGTTCCTGACCGTCGCCGAGGTCGCCGCGATCATGCGCGTGTCAAAGATGACCGTCTACCGACTCGTCCACGCCGGGGATCTCCCCGCCGTCCGCGTCGGCCGGTCCTTCCGGGTGCCGGAGGACGCAGTGCACACCTATCTGCAGACCTCCTTCATCGACACCGCGTGACAGCGATATCGCCACCGCGAGGGGGCGGCAGGGCCATCCGGTCCGGCCGCCCCCTCGCTGCGTCACGGCCCGCGAGAGGGGTGCAGCAGCCGGTCTTTTGAGGTCAGCGCCCCGCACGCGCTACGCTGTGGGTTCTGTTCGGCTCTCGGAGTTCGGCTTACCTTCCTTTTGACGGTCTGTCGGCGTAGGTCGGCAACATCACACAGTCAAACGGATCAAGGACAACCATGGGCTCTGTCATCAAGAAGCGCCGCAAGCGGATGGCGAAGAAGAAGCACCGCAAGCTGCTGCGCAAGACGCGTCACCAGCGTCGCAACAAGAAGTGACCTGACGGGCAACGCCCGACCAGGTGGCGGCGACGCCGCTCGCTCTCGACCCCCAGCCCTTCGGGTGGGGGTCGTTCGCGTCTCCGGGGCCCGGCGTCGCAGCCAGCCCGTGAGGCCCGGCGGCGGCGGGGGAGGCCCCGGCTGGGTAGGCTTCCGGGCAACGGTCCGCACGGGCAGCGGAGGCAGTCGAGGGGAGGAGCCGCATGGCGAAGGTCGTGCTGGTCACGGGTGTGTCCCGCTATCTCGGCGGCCTCTACGCCCGACGCCTCAGCTCCGACCCCACCATCGAGCGGATCCTCGGCGTCGATGTCGTGCCTCCGAAGCACTCGATCGGACGGGCGGAGTTCGTCCGGGCCGACATCCGCAACCCGATGATCGGGCGGATCATGGGCCAGGCCGGGGTCGACACGGTCGTGCACATGAACGTCATCGCGACCCCGAAGGACACCGGCGGGCGGGTGACGCAGAAGGAGATCAACGTCATCGGAACCATGCAGCTGCTGGCTGCGTGCCAGAAGTCCGAGAGCGTGAGTCGCCTCGTCGTCAAGAGCTCGGCCGGGGTCTACGGTTCCTCGCCGCGCGACCCCGCGATGTTCAGCGAGGACATGAGCCCCAAGGCGTTGCCCCGCGCCGGCTTCGGCAAGGACTCGGTCGAGGTCGAGGGCTACGTGCGCGGGTTCTCACGGCGCCGCCCCGACGTCGAGATCACGATGCTGCGCCTGGCCAACGTCGTCGGTCCGGGGATCCGCACCGCGATCACGGACTACTTCGCCCTGCCGCTCGTGCCGGTCCCGCTCGGCTTCGACGCCCGCTTCCAGCTGCTCCATGAGGACGACGCCGTCGCCGCCCTCATCCTCGCCACGACCGGACCGTCGGTCGGGATCGTCAACGTGGCAGCGGAGGGCTTCCTCACGGTGACCCAGTGCGCGGCGATCGCGCACCGCCCGGTGCTGCCGGTGCCGCTCGCCGCGGCTGGCCCGATCGGCATCCTCGTCAAGCGCAGTGGTCTCGCGGACTTCTCCTCCGAGCAGCTGAACTTCCTCGCCTTCGGCCGCGGGATCGACACGGCCCGGATGCGCACGGTGATGGGCTTCGACCCGCACTTCACGACCCGCCAGTCGTTCGAGGACTATGCGCGCTACCTGCGCCCGGCCGTCCCCGGCGTCGACGGGGTGACCGACGTCGTCAGTGACGTCACCGGCACGACCGCTGCCGCCCTCGGGCGCGTCTTCGACAGGATCCAGCCGTGACGCCGCAGACCGACCCGACCGCCGCCGAGTCCCGCACGCCCCGCACGCCCGGGGCGCCACCGGCCTCGAAGAAGCCGTCCGCCCCGAAGGGAGCGGCGAAGAAGGCCGCCGCGAAGAAAGCCTCCACGAAGAAAGCCTCCGCGAAGAAAGCCTCCACGACGGTGAGGGCGAAGAAGGCCGCCACGAAGAAGGCCCCCGCGGCCACCCCCACGCCGTCCCCCGCCTCGCCCCCCGCACCGGCGTCCCGCCCGGCCCGGGGGTCGTTCGCCAGTGGCGCGGCCCGCGCGAGCGGTGAGCGTCGGCGCCGCAGCGGGACTCCGCTCATCTCCACCTCCGAGCCGCTCGAGGTCAGTGCCGCCCGCCGCCGGGCCGTCGAGCAGGTCGAGCAGGTCGAGCAGGTCGAGCAGGTCGAGCAGGTCGAGCAGCCCGTCCCGGTGACTCCGGTCGAGCCCGAGGCGCCTGCGGCGACCACGACACCCGGGGGGACCGAGACTCCAGCGGCCCGGGCCGAGCCCCCGGTCTCGGCCGTGGCCTCCTCGCGATCGCGGCCGAGCCGGGCCACGATCCGGGCGCAGCGCAGCTCGACGGCGCCGGGTCGCCTGCGCGCGGTGCCCGCGGCCGACTCGCCGGCCCTGCAGGACCCGGCCGAGCGGCACACCGGCGACGGCGTCGCACGCCCCCCGACGAACGACCTCGAGAGCGCTCCGAGCGGCGAGTCCGCGCCGGAGCGAACCGCCCCCGGGATCGCCACGGCGCTCACGTCCGGCGTGCAGTCCCGCGCGGGCCGCCTCGTCGACGCGGTCCTCGAGTCCGCGGAGTTCACCTCGGAGTCGCGGCCCGGACCCGCCGAGCTCGTCGAGCTCGCCGTCAACGTGCTGCGCGCGGCCGCCCTGTCCGCCGGGGTCCCCGCCGAGGAGGTCGAGCGGCAGGTGGCCGACGGCCTCGCCTACCTGCGCCGCCGCCTGAGCGGCGACTACGTCGTCGACGAGTTCGGCTTCGACGAGGACTACACGCTCAACGTGCACCTCCCGCTGTTGCGGCCCCTCTACCGCAAGTGGTTCCGCGTCGAGGTCCGCGGCATCGAGAACATCCCCAGCGTCGGCGGCGCCCTCGTCGTCGCCAACCACTCGGGCACCATCGCGATGGACTCGCTGATGACCCAGGTCGCCGTGCACGACGAGCACCCGGCCGGGCGGCACCTGCGGATGCTCGGCGCCGACCTCGTCTTCACGCTGCCGTTCGTCGGGACGATGGCGCGCCGGTCCGGCACGACGATCGCCGCGAACACCGACGCCGAGCGGCTGCTCTCCGGCGGTCACCTCGTCGGGGTCTGGCCGGAGGGCTTCAAGGGCGTCGGCAAGCCGTTCAGCGAGCGCTACAAGCTCCAGCGCTTCGGCCGGGGCGGGTTCGTCTCGGCGGCCCTGCGTGCCGGTGTCCCGATCGTGCCGTGCTCGATCGTCGGCGCGGAGGAGATCTACCCGATCCTCGGTGACATGCCGGCCGTCGCGCGCCTGCTCGGGATGCCGTACGCCCCGATCACGCCCACCTTCCCGTGGCTCGGGCCGCTCGGGATGATCCCGCTGCCGAGCAAGTGGCTCATCGAGTTCGGTCCACCGATCGAGACGACGACCTTCGGCGTGGACGCCGCCGACGACCCGATGCTCGTCTTCGACCTCACCGACCAGGTCCGCGAGACGATCCAGCAGACGCTCTACAGCTTGCTCATGCAGCGCAAGTCCGTCTTCTTCTGATCCCGCCCGTGGCCGCCCCCGCCTAGAGTGGGGTCGTGGCAGACCAGGGTGATCGGCAGTCCGGCGCGGCGCAGCGCGTGCTCCTTCTCGGACGGCCGGGGTGTCACCTCTGCGACGAGGCACGCGCCGTCATCGAGCGGGTCGCCACCGACCTCGGGGTCGGCTGGCAGGAGCGGTCCATCGACGACGACCCCGACCTGAGGCGGCGCTATGCCGACCAGATCCCGGTGACCTTCGTCGACGGCAAGCAGCACGACTTCTGGCGGGTCGAGGAGGCCCGGCTGCGTCGCGCGCTGTCGTGACGGGAGCCATGACCCCGGTCACGACTCCTGCGGCGTCCGTGCTAGGCGGGGCCTGCTCACTTTGTGCATGGGTTCACAAACGTCTAGCCTGATCTGGTCCCCACGTGCTCCGCGCCGCATTCCGGCGCCCCAGCGAGAGGAGCCGGTGAGCAAGCGTGACCGCCGACCCAGCACTGCGTCGTGAGATCCCCGACGCAACCGTCGCGCGTCTCCCGGAGTACCTCCGGACCCTCTCGCGGCTCGCCGAGGACGGCGTCCTGTCGGTCTCCTCGGAGGAGCTGTCCGGCGCCGTGGGGGTCCGCTCCGCCCAGCTGCGCAAGGACCTCAGCCACCTCGGCTCCTATGGGGTGCGGGGTGTCGGATACGACGTGGAGACGCTCGCCCTCGAGATCTCGCGGGCCCTCGGCCTGACCGAGGACTGGCCCGTCGCGATCGTCGGGATGGGCAACCTCGGGCACGCCCTCGCGAGCTACTCGGGCTTCGTCACCAAGGGCTTCCGCATCGTCGGGCTCTTCGACGACGACCCCGCCCTCATCGGTGAGCCGGTCGTCGACATCGTCATCCGCCCGCTCCGCGAGCTCGGTGACTGCCACGCCGAGGACCCCATCGCCATCGGCGTCATCGCGACACCGGCCGCCGCCGCCCAGGGTGTCTGCGACGCGCTCGTCGAGGTCGGGATCAGCTCGATCCTCAACTTCGCGCCCGCCGTCCTCGGCGTCCCGACCGGGGTCGACGTGCGCCGGGTCGACCTCTCGACCGAGCTGCAGATCCTCGCCTTCCACGCCCAGCGCAAGCAGCTCGCGAGCGGGGACCTCCGATCGGTGGTGTCCCAGTGAGCCTGCTCGTCATCGGCCTGTCGCACCACACCGCCCCGCTGTCGGTCCTCGAGGGCCTCGCGGAGCGCCCCGACCGCGCCGCGGCGATCGCGTCGGCCGTGCTCGGCTCGGCCACCGTCTCCGAGGTCCTCGTGCTCTCGACGTGCAACCGCCTCGAGGTCTATGCCGACGCCCCGGCCTTCCACCCGGCCGTCGCCGCCATCGGTGAGACACTCGCCGTGGCCGCCGGTGCGGAGGCGCCGCCCGCCGGGGAGGCAGCCCCCCGCCCCGGGACGCCCGGAGACCCCCTCGACCAGCTGGCCGATCGCGCCGAGGCGCTCGCCGAGCACCTCTACGTCCGTTACGACGACGGCGCCGTCGCGCACGCGTTCACCGTTGCCTGCGGGCTCGACTCGATGGCGGTCGGCGAGTCCCAGGTGCTCGGCCAGATGCGCGATGCGCTCGCGGACGCGCAGCGGGACGGTCACGCCGGAGAGTCGCTCAACTCGCTCTTCCAGCAGGCGCTCCGGGTCGGCAAGCGCGCCCACGCAGAGACCGAGATCGACCAGCACAGCGTCTCCCTCGTCCAGATCGGTCTCGAGGAGGCCCGTGTCCACCTCGGGGACCTCACCGACCGGGCCGGCGTCGTCGTCGGGGCCGGCGGCATGAGCGGCCTGGCCGCGGCCACGGCGAGCCGGGGCGGTCTCGGGTCCCTCACCATCGTCAACCGCACCCCCGACCGGGCGCAGCGCCTCGCCGCCGCCACCCACGGGACGGCCCGGGCCTGGGACGAGCTCCGCGAGACCCTCGCCGAGAGCGACCTCGTCATCTCCTGCACCGGCGCCGTCGGCCACGTCATCACCGGGTCCGACCTCGCGGAGAGCTCCCGGCGCCGGAGTGGGCGCCCGCAGGTCGTCGTCGACCTCGCCCTCCCGCGCGACGTCGAGCCCCCCGCGGAGTGGGCCGAGCCGCTGCCGAACGTCTCCGTCATCGACCTTCAGCACCTCGGCCAGATGCTCGAGGGCCGGGCGGACAACCAGCAGGTCGCGCGGGTGCGCGACCTCGTCACCGGTGAGGTGGCCGCCTACCTCACCCGGCGGATGGAGAAGGCCGTGGCGCCGACGGTCGCCGCGCTGCGGGCCCGGGCCGCCTCGCTCGTCGCCGCCGAGATGGACCGGCTCGACCAGCGCCTGCCCGATCTCGACGAGGACACCCGGGCCGAGGTCGGCCTCGCCGTCCACCGGATCGTCGAGAAGCTGCTCCACACCCCCACGATGCGGGTCAAGGAGTTCGCGATGGAGGGACACGGCGCCGACTACGCCGCGGCCCTGCGCGAGCTGTTCGACCTCGAGCCGCGCGAGGTCGCCAACGTCTCGACACCCCCGAAGCGGGGTGTGTCATGACCACGCTGCGCCTCGGGACCCGCCGCTCGGCCCTCGCCACGACCCAGTCCGGCTGGGTGGCCGACCGCCTGCGCGCGCTCGGCCATGACGTCGAGCTCGTCGAGATCACGACCGAGGGCGACGTGTCCGCCGAGCTGCTCACGACGATCGGGGGCACCGGTGTCTTCGCCTCGGCGATCCGGACGGCCCTGCGCGACGGCCGCATCGACGTCGCCGTCCACTCGCTCAAGGACCTGCCCACCGCTCCCGCGCCCGACCTCGTCGTCGCGGCGGTCCCCGTCCGTGAGGACAGCCGGGACGTGCTCGTGGCCCGCGACGGACTGACTCTGGGGGAGCTTCCTCCCGGCTCCGTCGTCGGCACCGGATCGCCCCGCCGGGCCGCCCAGCTCGGGGCGCTCGGCCTCGGTCTCGTGATCCGCCCGATCCGCGGCAACGTCGGCAGCAGGATCGGGTATGTGACCTCCGGATCGGTCGACGCCGTCGTCCTCGCCCGGGCCGGGCTCGCCCGACTCGGACGGCTCGGCGACGTCACCGAGGTGCTCGACCCGATCCAGGTCCTCCCGGCCGCAGGGCAGGGGGCCCTGGCGATCGAGTGCCGTTCCGACCGGGATGACGTCCGTGAGGCCGTCGCACCCCTCGACGACAGCGACACCCGCGCGTGCGTCGAGGCCGAACGGTCCCTCCTCGCCACCCTCGAGGCGGGCTGCACGGCCCCCGTCGGAGCGCTCGCCGAGGTCGTCGAGGGTGAGGACGGGCTCGAGCTGTCCCTCCGGGCCTTCGCCGGGTCGGAGGACGGCACGCTCGAGCTGCGTCGTTCTCTCGTCGGACCCTTCACCCACCCCCATGCCCTGGGCGAGCGACTCGCCCGGATCCTGCTCGAGGACGGCGCCGCCGACCTCGAAACCCCGCCCACTCCCGCCCCCGAACCCTCGGAGCATGTCTCGTGACTCGTTCTCGCCAGCCGTCGGAGCAGACGGTGTCGACCCCCACGGTCCCGACGACGCCCGCCCGGGTCGCCTTCGTCGGTGCCGGGCCCGGTGACCCCGGCCTGCTCACCGTCCGCGGCCGGGAGCTGCTCGCGGCGGCCGACGTCGTCATCCTCGACCGCCTCACCACGGAGGCCGAGGTCCGGCGCCACGCCCGCCCCGACGTCGAGGTCATCGACGCGGGCCACGGGGAGCAGGGCCAGGAGCTCACCCAGGCGGTCCGCGCCAAGCTCGTCGTCCGGGCGGCCAAGTCGGTCACCGCCGGGGGGCTCGTCGTGCGTCTCCTCGACGGTGACCCCGCCACCTTCGGCGGCCTCGTCGAGGAGGTCCGCGCCTGCCGCAAGGCCGGTCTGTCCTTCGATGTCGTCCCCGGTGTCTCGGCCGTCACGGCCACCCCGACGTATGCCGGTGTGCCCCTCACGACGAAGGGCACCTCGGCGCTCCACGTCGTGAGCACCGGCAGGAGCGGGACCGACTACGGCCACTACACCGCCGACGAGGACTCCGTCGTGCTCGTCGGCTCGGCGGACGGCATCCGCGCCGGACTGCGCGGGCTGCTCGCTGCCGGGCGTGCGGCGGAGTCGCTCGTCGTGCTCTGCCGCCGTGGCACCACGGTGGGGCAGACCTCCGTCTCGACGACCCTCGACGCCGTCGAGCAGGCGTTCGGCGGGCCTGACGCCTCCGAGATCTCGCTCGCCGTCATCTCCCCGAACGTCGCGCTCCGTGAGGAGTTCGCGTGGTTCGAGACGAAGCCGCTCTTCGGGTGGCGCGTCCTCGTCCCGCGCACCCAGGCGCAGGCCGGCCCGATGATCGACCGACTCGCTGCCTACGGCGCCACCGCCGACGTCGTGCCGACGATCTCCGTCGAGCCGCCCCGCACGCCGCAGCAGATGGACAAGGCCGTGCGCGGCCTCGTCACCGGCCGTTACGAGTGGATCGGCTTCACCTCGACCAACGCCGTGCGCGCGGTCCGTGAGCGCTTCGAGGACCTCGGCCTCGACGCCCGGGCCTTCGCCGGCCTCAAGATCGCCGCCGTCGGCGGTGTCACGGCCCAGGCCCTGCGGGACTGGGGCATCAACCCCGACCTCGTCCCGGCGGGGGAGCAGTCGGCCGCCGGTCTGCTCGAGGTCTGGCCCGACTTCGACGAGCTGCTCGACCCGATCAACCGCGTCCTGCTGCCGCGGGCGGACATCGCCACCGAGACCCTCGTCGCCGGTCTGCGTGACATGGGCTGGGAGGTCGACGACGTGACCGCCTACCGCACGGTGCGCGCCGCGCCCCCGGCCGCCGCGGTCCGCGACGCGATCAAGGGCGGCGACTACGACGCCGTCGTCTTCACCTCGAGCTCCACGGTGCGCAACCTCGTCGGGATCGCCGGCAAGCCGCACCCGGCGACCGTCGTGGCCTGCATCGGACCGGCCACGGCCAAGACCGCCCAGGAGCACGGCCTGCGGGTCGACGTCCTCGCAGGTGAGGCCTCGGCCATCAGCCTCGTCGACGCCCTCGCCGGGCACGGCGTCGGCCTCGCCGTCGCGGCGGCCGAGGCGGGCAGCCCCGTCCAGCGGCCGAGCGACCAGCGGCCGGCCTCACGGCGCCGGGCGCGATGAGCGCCGCCACCTCCCGCACCGCCCTGCCAGAGATCGGAACCACCCCGTGATCGACCGTCCCCGCCGGCTTCGGCAGAACCCGGCGCTGCGGGCCATGGTGGCCGAGACCCGGCTCCACCCCAAGGACCTCGTCCTGCCGGTCTTCGTCGCCGAGGGGATCGACGGCCCCCGGCCGATCTCGAGCATGCCCGGGGTCCTGCACCACGACCTCGACTCCCTCGTCGAGACTGCTCGCCGGGCGGTCTCGGCCGGGGTCGGCGGCATCATGCTCTTCGGTGTGCCCGAGGCCAAGGACGCCACCGGCTCCGGGGCCGTCGCCGAGCACGGCATCCTCAACGTCGGCCTGCGGGCCGTGCGCGACGCGGTCGGGGACGACCTCGTCGTGATGGCCGACACCTGCCTCGACGAGTTCACCGACCATGGCCACTGCGGCGTGCTCGACGGGCGCGGTCGGGTCGACAACGACGCGACCAATGAGATCTACGCTGACATGGCTGTGGCACAGGCGCGTTCGGGCGCCCATGTGGTCGGACCCTCCGGCATGATGGACGGTCAGGTCGCCGTCATCCGGGCCGGTCTGGACGCGGCCGGCTTCGAGGAGACGGTCATCCTCGCGTATGCCGCCAAGTACGCCTCCGCGTTCTACGGGCCGTTCCGCGAGGCCGTCCAGTCGAGCCTCGTCGGCGACCGCCGCACCTACCAGCAGGACCCGGCCAACGTCGTCGAGTCGCTCCGCGAGATCGACCTCGACCTCGCCGAGGGCGCCGACATGGTCATGGTCAAGCCGGCGATGTCCTACCTCGACGTCGTCGCCGCCGCCGCGGAGCGCGCCACGGTCCCCGTCGCCGCCTACCAGGTGTCGGGGGAGTACTCGATGATCGAGGCTGCGGCCGAGCGGGGCTGGATCGACCGCCGCGGCGCCGCCCTCGAGGCCCTGACGAGCATCCGTCGGGCCGGCGCGCAGGTCGTCCTCACGTACTACGCCCTCGACGTGCCCGACTGGCTCGGCTGATCCCCATTACCCTTGGTCCACCTGAGGAGGTGCGCATGACCGAAAAGTCGTCAGGGGACGACGCTCGCTGGCTGACCGACTCGGAGCAGGCGTCGTGGCGTGCGGTCCTTCGTGGGACCCGGTTGCTGGAGCGGGCGCTGGATGAGGCCCTCCACGAGTCCGGCCTCCAGCTGAGCGAGTACGAGATCCTCTCCATGCTCTCGGAGAGCGCGTCGCACCGCCTGCGGATGTCCGAGCTGGCGGCGATGGTCGTCCAGTCGCGCAGCCGCCTCACCCACACTGCCAAGCGGCTCGAGCAGCGCACCTGGGTGGTGCGCGAGCCGTGCGCCGACGACGGGCGCGGCGTCGAGCTCGTGCTCACCCCGGGCGGGCTGGCGGAGATCGAGGGGCTCTCGCGGGCTCACGTCCGCAGTGTCCGCGAGCACATCGTCGACGTGATGACGCCCGAGCAGTTCGCCGCTCTCGGTGAGGCGATGGCGATCGTCCGCGACCACCTCGACCCCGACGGCCTCAGCGGTCACTGACCCAGCGGCATACCGGCGCCCGGTTCGCCCCGGGACTGGGGGAGACTGGGGGGATGAGCTCCTCGTCTGTCACCGTGACCACCCCGAACGATGCCCCGGCCTCGGCGGCCCTGCTGGCCCGCGCGGGCGCCGTCATCCCCGGTGGGGTGAACTCGCCGGTGCGCGCCTTCCGGGCCGTCGGCGGCACCCCCCGCTTCATGGCGAGCGGCTCGGGGCCGTGGCTGACCGACGCCGACGGGACGCGCTACGTCGACCTCATCTGCTCGTGGGGGCCGATGATCCTCGGCCATGCCCACCCCGCCGTCCTCGAGGCGGTCACGACGGCGGCCGCGAAGGGCTTCTCCTTCGGCACGCCCTCGGAGAACGAGGTGCTCCTCGCGGAGGAGCTCGTCGCCCGGGTCGAGCCGGTCGAGCAGGTGCGCCTCGTCAACTCGGGGACGGAGGCGACGATGTCGGCGATCCGGCTGGCCCGCGGCTTCACCGGCCGCGACGTCATCGTCAAGTTCTCCGGGTGCTACCACGGGCACGTCGACGCGCTGCTCGCCTCGGCCGGATCGGGCCTGGCCACCTTCGCGCTGCCCGACTCCGCGGGTGTGCCCCGGTCGAGCGCGGCCGAGACGATCGTGCTGCCCTACAACGACCTCGCCGCCGTCGAGGCCGCTTTCGCCGAGCGTGGCGACACCATCGCGGCGGTCATCACCGAGGCCGCCGCCGGCAACATGGGTGTCGTGCCGCCCGCCCCCGGTTTCACCGAGGGGCTGCGCCGGATCACCGCCGCGCACGGGGCCCTGCTCGTCTCCGACGAGGTGATGACCGGCTTCCGCTGCTCGCCCTCGGGCTGGTACGGCCTCGAGGGACCGTATGCCGGCGGGGCCCCCGACCTGTTCACCTTCGGCAAGGTGATGGGGGGCGGCTTCCCGACCGCGGCCTTCGGCGGCCGCGCCGACGTCATGGCCCTGCTCGCGCCCCAGGGGCCCGTCTACCAGGCCGGCACGCTCTCGGGGAACCCGGTCGCCTCGGCGGCCGGCCTGGCCACGCTCCGCGGCTGCACCCCCGAGGTCTACGACCGCCTCGGTGTCGTCAGCACGGCGATCGCCGAGGGCGCCTCCGCGGCCCTGTCGGCGGCGTCGGTTCCGCACACCGTCCAGTGGGCCGGCTCGATGTTCTCCGTCTTCTTCCGGGACGGGGCGGTGACGGACTACGACGAGGCCCGTGACCAGGACACCGACGCCTTCCGCCGCTTCTTCCACTCGATGCTCGACCAGGGCGTCCACCTCCCGCCGAGCGCGTTCGAGTCGTGGTTCGTGTCGGCCGCCCACGACGACGACGCCGTCGACCACGTGCTGCGGGCCCTGCCGGCCGCCGCCCGGGCCGCCGCGCAGCCGGACGCCTGAGCGTCCCCTCCGTGGTCAGTCGTCTCCCCTTCGTGGACGCGGCTCAGTGGGCGACGGCCAGCAGGACGCCCACCCCGACGAAGAGGCAGCCGAACACGCGGCCCATCGCGCGCTGACCCCGCGGGCTGCGCGTGAGCCGGGCCAGGCCGCCGGCGGCGGCCGCGAAGACGAACCACATGACGATGACGTCGATGACCATGATCGTCGCGCCGAGGACGAGGTACTGGGTCAGCAGCGGCCGGTCCGCCCGGATGAACTGCGGGGTGAAGGCGAGGAAGAACACGACCGCCTTGGGGTTGGTGAGGTTGACGAGCAGCCCCCGCCTCGCCATCGACCACGCCGGCTCGGGTCGGTCCGGCACCTCGCGTCGCGGCTCCGGATCGGACGGGTCGGGTCCGGCGCGCAGCTGGCGGACGCCGAGGTAGACGAGGTAGGCGGCTCCGGCATACCGGATCAGGCTGAAGGCGATCGGTGAGCGGGCCACGAGGACGCCGAGACCGGCGGCGACGACAGCCAGGTGCAGGACGAGGGCGACCTGTTGTCCGGCGACGCCCCAGATCGACCGGCGCCAGCCCGCGGTGATCGAGTTCGTCATCGTGTTGACGGCGCCCGCCCCGGGCGTGAGCGAGATGAGGACCCCGGTGACGACGAGGGTCAGCCAGAGGGACCACGACACGAGGGGAGCCTAGGACGTCACGGCCGGCCGGCCGCGACCCGGTCCCGCGCCACAGTCCCCAGCCCGCTCCCAGCCCGCTCCCGACACGCTCTCGACCCAGACGTGGACGCGCCCGGGAAGGCTCGACACCGGGGGAGCGGATTGGGTGGACGGCAGCGCGTTTGAGACACTGGGGCCCATGACCGACCAGCCGTCACCCGCCGCCTCCGCGCAGGCCCCGACGCGCACCGTCGTGCACCTCATGCGGCACGGCGAGGTCCACAACCCGACGGGGGTCCTCTACGGGCGCCTACCGGGCTTCCACCTGTCCGAGCTCGGGCGCGAGATGGCCCAGGTCGTCGCGCGCCACCTCGCGGCCAACGACATCACCCACGTCGTCGCCTCCCCGCTGGACCGGGCTCAGGAGACAGCCGAGCCGATCGCGCGGGCTCACGGGCTCACCGTCGAGACGGACGAGCGGGTCATCGAGTCGGAGAACTGGTTCGAGGGTCGCTCGGTGGGCACGAAGGACCTGCTCCACCCCCGCAGCTGGTCGCGGCTCGCCAACCCGATGCTGCCCTCGTGGGGCGAGCCCTACGACCACATCGCCGCGCGGATGCTCGTCGCCGTCGACGACGCGCGGACCGCCGCGGAGGGTCACGAGGCGGTCATCGTCTCGCACCAGCTGCCGGTGTGGACCGCACGCAACAAGCTCGAGCAGCGCCGGCTCTGGCACGACCCGAGGCGCCGCGAGTGCACCCTCGCCTCGCTCACCTCGCTCACCTTCGAGGGCGCCGAGCTGACCTCGGTGGCCTACTCCGAGCCGGCCGCCGCCCTGCTCGCCCGCGCGTCCAAGAGCGTGGGCGCCTGATGGTCGACCCGACCCGCCGCACCGCCCTCCGCTGGGGGGCCGTCGCGCTGGCCGGTGGCCTGGTGACGGTCACCGCGGCGTGCGGCAACGACACCAACTCCGTCGCCGAGCAGGCCAAGGCCGGTGACCGCAAGGGCTACGTCGCCGGCGACGGCTCGATCGAGCAGCTCGCCGTCGACCAGCGCGGTGAGCCCGTCACCATCCTCGGCACGACGCTCGAGGGCGAGCCGTGGTCGATGAAGGGGCTCGAGGACACGGTCCTCGTCATCAACGTCTGGGGCTCGTGGTGCCCGCCGTGCATCGCCGAGACCCCCGACCTGCAGAAGGCGTGGGAGAAGGTGCAGGCCACGAAGCTCCCGGTGCAGTTCATCGGGATGGACAAGCTCGAGAGCCCCGAGACGGGTCTCGCCTTCCTCAAGGCCCAAGGTGTGACCTACCCGTCCCTCGCCTACGAGGGCGGGGTCCCGATCCTCGCCCTGCAGGGCAAGGCGTCGGCCACGCCGACGACGATCGTGCTCGACCAGGCGGGACGGATCGCGGCACGCGTCTCCGGCCCGGTCTCGAGCTCGACCCTCCTCGGCCTCATCGACGACGTCCTCGCCGAGAAGGCCTGACCGGGTGAGCGCCGACCTCGCCACCGGATCGCTCGTCGTCGCCGCCGCGGTCGCCCTCGCGGCCGGCTTCGTGTCGTTCGCGTCCCCGTGTGTGCTGCCCCTCGTGCCGGGCTTCCTCGGCTACGTGACGGGCCTGTCGGACGTCTCCCTCGAGCGGCGATCCCGCGGTCGGCTGGTGCTCGGCGCCGTCCTGTTCGTGCTCGGCTTCTCCGTCGTCTTCCTCGTCGGGGCCGGGCTGGTGTCGGCCCTCAGCGTGTCGCTCGCGCAGCACCAGACGCTGCTGATGCGCATCGGCGGCGTGCTCGTCATCGGGACCGCCCTGATGATCCTCGGGGTCGGCAACGGGTATGCCGCAGCGCCGAGCTGGCGTCCGCGCGCCGGACTGCTCGGGGCGCCCCTGCTCGGAGCGGTCTTCGGTCTCGGTTGGGGCCCGTGCATGGGGCCCACGCTCGGGGCCATCCTCGCGATGGCCGGGCCCCTGTCCGCACAGTCGGGCACCGTCGGACGGGGAGTGCTGCTCGCGTCGTTCTACTGCCTGGGGCTCGGCCTGCCCTTCATCCTGATGGCCGCGCTCTGGGAGCGTGCCGGGCGGGCCAACGCGTGGCTGCGCCAGCACCGCCGGGCCATCCAGGTGGCGGGTGGGGTGCTGCTGCTCGTCGTCGGGATCCTGCTGCTCACAGGTTTGTGGGAGAACGTCATCGTGTGGACCCAGACCCGACTCATCAGCACGTTCGGGACGGTGCTCTGAGATGAGCACCGACACCGGCACCCAGCCCACCGGCGAGGCGACCGAGGGCATCCGCCCCCGGCCGGGCACGCGACCCGACCCCGAGCTGCCCGCGATCGGTACGAGGGGCCTGCTCCGCTGGGGCTGGCGCCAGCTGACGAGCATGCGCACGGCCCTCTTCCTGCTCCTCATGCTCGCGATCGCCGCGGTGCCCGGCTCGATCTTCCCGCAGCGCAACATCGACGCCGGACGCGTCGCCGACTACATCGCGCAGCACCCGCAGACCTCGCCGTGGCTCGACCGGCTCGGCTTCTTCGACGTCTACGCCTCGGCGTGGTTCTCGGCGATCTACCTGCTCCTGTTCATCTCGCTCGTCGGCTGCATCATCCCCCGCTCCAGGGTCCACTGGGGGGCGCTGCGCTCGCGCCCGCCCCGGGCCCCGGCCCGTCTCGAGCGGCTCCCCGAGCACGCCAGGCTGACGACCGACCTGCCCCCGGAGGAGGCGCTCGCCGCCGCCCGAACCGTCCTGCGGGCCAAGCACTTCCGCGTGCACTCCCACGACGGATCCAGCCTGAGCGCCGAGTCGGGCTACCTGCGCGAGACGGGCAACCTCGTCTTCCACCTCTCGCTCACGGGCATCATCGTCGGGATGGCGGTCGGGCACCTGCTCGGCTGGCGGGGAGACGTCATCCTGCCCGAGGGCGAGTCCTTCGCCTCCTCAGCGGGCACCTACAACACGATCTCCCCGGGACCCTGGGTCGACGAGGAGACGCTGCCCCCCTTCGTGCTGCGCCTCGACAAGCTCGACGTCCAGTTCAACGAGGCGCCGGGCCGCTCGTTCGGCACGCCCAAGGAGTTCAGCGCCGCCACGACCGTCGCCGCCGAGCCCGGCGCCCCTGAGGCGAAGGAGTCCATCTCGGTCAACCACCCGCTGAGCATCGACGGGGCCGACGTGTTCCTCCTCGGCAACGGCTACACGCCGGTGATCACGGTCCGCGACGCCGAGGGAGCGGTGCTCTACCGCGAGGCGACCCCCTTCCTGGCCCAGGACGCGAACTACCGCTCGATCGGCGTGATCAAGGTCCCGTCGGCCTCGCCCAAGCAGCTGGGCATCACCGGCTTCTTCCTGCCGACGGCCGAGCCGACCTTCGCCAACGGCCCGATGTCGCTCTTCCCCGACACGAAGAACCCCGAGGTCGCCCTCTCCCTCTGGGAGGGCAACCTCTTCCCGGGTGGCGCCCCGCAGTCGGTGTACACGCTCAACACCGAGCAGATGAAGCAGGTCACCAAGGCCGACGGCTCACCCGCGCTCGTGCGGCTCAAGCCCGGCGAGACCTACCAGATGCCCGGGGGGCGCGGCTCGATCACCTTCGAGAGCGTCAAGCGGTTCGCCGGCTTCTCGGTGCGGACCGACCCGGGCGCGCCGATCAGCCTCGTCAGCGCCGGCCTGGCCACCCTCGGGCTCATCCTCGGCCTGACGATCCGGCGCCGCCGGGTCTTCGTGCGCGTCGCCTCCGCCGACGTCTCCGGGGCCGGGCCGGGGCCCGAGGCGCCCGACGCGGACCCGGGTCGACCGGCTACCGTGGTGACCATCGGAGGCCTGTCCAAGGACTCCGACGCCGGGCTCGCCACCATCGTCTCGGCAGTGCACGACCACCTTGCAGAACGGAAAGACCGACCGTGAACCCCACGACCCTCGCCGCCAACGCCAACGTCGCCCTCTACTCCGCGATGGTGGTCTACACGCTGGCCATGCTCGCCTTCACCTGGCACCTCGTCGCCCGGGTGCCGAAGGACGTCGTGGCCCGAGTCCCCGCGCGTGAGAACGTGCTCGTCGGTGCCGGCGCGCCGGTCTCGAACGCGACCGGCGCCCCCGAGGGGTCGGTCGCCGCCGGTTCGGGCTCCTCCACTCCGGTGCCCGGGGAGTCCCTCCGCAGCCGTCAGCGCGGCAACATCGCGCTGATGCTCACCTACCTCGCCACCGCGCTGCTCGTCAGCTCGGTGCTGATGCGCGGCCTCGCCGTGTCGCGGCCGCCCTGGGGCAACATGTTCGAGTTCGCGACGGCCGCCGCCGCCGCCGTCGGGGTCGTCTACTCCCTGCTCGCCAAGCGCAACCGGTGGGAGTGGCTCGGCGTCTTCATCGTCGCGCCGGTCCTGCTCGTGCTCGGCCTCGCGCTCACCGTGCTCTACACCGAGGCCGGCCAGCTGATGCCGGCCCTCAAGTCCTACTGGCTCGCCATCCACGTCTCGGTCGCCTTCATCGCCGTCGCCTTCTTCACCATCGGCGCCGCGATCGGCGCGCTCTACCTCGTGCGCCGCCGCCGCGAGGAGAAGCCGCCGGCCACGCCGAACTTCATCGAGTCGCTGCCGTCGTCGGCCGCGCTGGAGCGGACCGCCTACAGCATCAACATGGTGGCCTTCATCCTGTGGACCTTCACCCTCATCGCCGGCGCCATCTGGGCCAAGCAGGCGTGGGGCTCCTACTGGCAGTGGGACCCGAAGGAGATCTGGACCTTCGTGATCTGGACCGTGTATGCCGCCTACATGCACTCGCGCGCGACGGCCGGCGTCGACCTGCGTCGCTCCACCTATCTCGCGCTCGGGGGTTTCGCGAGCGTGATCATCAACTTCACCCTCGTCAACCTGCTGTCGACGTTCGCCGGGATGCACAACTACTCGGGGATGTGACGTGGCCCGCTACACCGTCCTGCGACTGCTCATCTTCTTCGGCTTCCTGCTGCTCTTCTGGCTGGTCGGGCTGAGGGACAACCGCGTGCTCCTGCTCGGAGCCGCAGCCCTCGCCTCGGCCGCGGCCTCCTACGTCCTGCTCGGCGGCATGCGTGACGAGATGACCGCCAAGCTCGTCGAGCGGCACGAGGCGCGCCTCGCGGCCAAGCACGAGCAGCGCGAGCCGAGCGCCGACGAGCTGGCCGAGGACGCCGAGATCGACGACGCCGAGGCGAACCGGCTCGGGGCCGACCGCCCCGGGCGCAGCGCCGACCACGACCTCTGAGACCCCGCCCCCTGACCTCCGACTCCTGACCTCCGACGCCTGACCTCCGACGCCGGGCCGGTCAGCCGGTGATGTGGCCCAGGGCGAGACCCAGGCCGAGCAGTGCCGACCACGCGAGCTGGAAGAGGCCGGTGCCGGCCAGCGCGGGGATGAGCCCGCGACCGTGCGCGCCGCCCGCCACCGCCGCCATCGGCCGGACGAGCAACGGCGCCGCGAGCAGGGCGATCAGGGCCCACGGCGTGGTCCAGGCGGCGAGGCCGGTCATCACGGCCGACACCGCCACGAGCCCGACGTAGAAGGCGCGCGTCCCCCGGTCGCCCATCCGCACGGCGAGCGTCATCTTGCCGTGCTCGCGGTCGGTCGGGATGTCCCTGAGGTTGTTGGCGACGAGGATCGCGGACGCGAGGGCACCGACCCCGACGGCACCGAACCAGCCGGCAGCGGTGGGGGAGGTCATCGTCGCCATGGTGCCCAGGGTGGCCACGAGACCGAAGAAGACGAAGACGAAGACCTCGCCGAGACCGAGGTAGCCGTAGGGCCGGCTGCCGCCGGTGTAGAACCAGGCCGCAGCGATGGCGGCGACCCCGACGGGCACCATCCACCAGACCCCGGACAGCCCGACGAGCGCGAGGCCGAGCAGCCCGGCGAAGAAGAAGCTCGCGAAGGCAGCGAACTTGACCGACGACGGGGCAGCGAGCCGCTGGCCGACGAGGCGCACCGGACCGACGCGCACCTCGTCGGTGCCCCGGACCCCGTCGGAGTAGTCGTTGGCGTAGTTCACCCCGACCTGGAGGGCGACGGCGACGGCGAGGGCGAGGACGGCATACGCCCAGACGATGTTGCCGGTCTGGTAGGCGGCGCCGGTGCCGACGAGGATGGGGGAGACGGCGGCGGGGAGGGTCCGGGGGCGGGCGCCCTCGATCCACTGGGTCAGCGTTGCCATGGGTCCTTCACGGGAGGGGAGCGTCAGAGCGTGCGCGGGGAGTCAGAGCTTGCGCAGGAAGTCGGGGTCGTCGTCGGGACCGCGGGGGCCGGTCGGGCCCGAGGGGCGAGGACCCCGCCCGGGCCGCTGCGGCGGTCGCCCGCCACGGGCGTCGGTGCGCCCGGCGACGAGCCAGACGATCGGCCCGAGGACGGGGACGAGGACCGCGAGCAGCCAGGCCGGCTTCGGCATGATCCGGACGAGCCGCCGGTCGGTCTGCAGGCAGTCCACGAAGGCGTAGATCGTCGCGAACACCACGAGGGCGACGAGGACGACGCGGGCCACGGTCACTCCTGGCTCGGAACGGATGCTGCTCGGATGGTGCTGCGATGGGATGTCGTGCTGCGGCGGACGTCGTGCTGCTTGGTGTCGTGCCGCCCGGCCCCACCCGGTGCGGGTGCTGACCGAGTGTGCCCCTCATCTTGCCATTGCGTCAGTCCTGCGCGAGCACGGCGCGGCGGATCGCCGCCCGATCGGGCTTGCCGGGACCCCGTTGCGGGATGGCCGGCAGGACGATGAGGCGCCTCGGCAGGGCGGCGTCGACGACGATCCCGCGCAGCCGTGACCGCAACCCGTCGACGGTGATGCGGGCCGACGCGTCGGCCAGGGTGACCGCGACCGACACCACCTCACCCCAGGTCGGGTCGGGAACCCCGAGGACGACGACGTCGAGGACCTCGGGGACGTGCCGCGAGATGGCGTCCTCGACGACGCCCGGCGTGATCTTGAGCCCGCCGGTGTTGATCACGTCGTCGGCCCGTCCGTCGACGACGAGCAACCCGGCGTCGTCGAAGTGGCCGAGGTCCTCGGTGCGGAACCAGCGCACCCCGTCGGCGTCGGTCGAGAAGGCGTCGATCCGCATCTCGGGCTCGGCGAGGTAGCCGTGGGCCACGGTGTCACCGCCGAGCACGATGTGCCGGTCGCTGTCGACATGGACCCGGCTCACCGGGAGCGGCGCCCCGTCGTAGACGCACCCCCCCGCCGTCTCGCTCATCCCGAAGGTCAGGCTCACGGCGATCCCGGCCGCGCGGGCTCGCTCGACCAGCGCCGAGGGCGCCGCGGCGCCACCGACGAGGACCCCGTCGAAGCCGCGCAGCGCCTCGACCCCGACCGGGTCGTCGAGCAGCCGGCCGAGCTGGATCGGCACGAGGGCCGTGTAGCGGCGGGACCCGGAGCGGTTCGGCGTGACGCGAGACGCGGCCCGGGCGAACCCCGCGGCGGTGAACCCGTCGGCGAGGTCGAGGACGGTCGGGGTCGTGCCCGCCGCGATCGACCGGAAGAGGACCTGGAGACCGGCGATGTGGTGCGCGGGCATCGCGAGCAGCCAGGCCCCGCTGCCGCCGAGCACCTGGTGGGTCGCCCCTGCCGACTGGGAGAGGGCCTCGGCGGTGAGCAGCGCGCGCTTGGGTCGCCCGGTCGAGCCCGAGGTCCCCACGGCCAGTGCGAGGTCGTCGGGGAGCTGGGCCGGGTCGTGGGGCGCGATGACCGGGGCGGGTCCGTCAGCGGCATACGGCAGGACGGGGTGGCCGCCCTCGAGTGCGGCCTCGAGGGCGGGTAGCACGGACAGCGCCTCGGGGCCGGGGGGCACGGCGAGGGGCCGGGGGGAGCGAGGGCTCACCGCGCCACCCCCGGCACGGGGGAGCGGGCGCCACGGGGCATCCGGGTGCGGGCGGCGAGCACGACGGTCCCGAGCAGCGCGGCCGCGCACACGGGGAAGCCGATCCGCGGGTTGAGCGGCAGGATGATCCCGAGCGCGCCCCCCACGACCCAGAGCACCTGGAGCATCGTCTCGGACCAGGCGAAGACGGAGGCGCGCACGTGCTCCTGCACGTCGCGCTGGATGAGCGCGTCGAAGCAGAGCTTGGACAGCTGGGCCGACAGGCCCTGGACGACTCCGAGCAGCACGAGCGTGGCGATGCCGTACCAGAGCGCCGTCGCCACGCAGGCGAGGGTGGCGCCGAGCACCGACAGCATGGCGATGCGCTGCGGCGGCAGGTCGCGAAGGTGCGTGCCGAGCACGCTGCCGACCGCGTTGCCGACCCCGATCCCGGCGACGATGAGCGCGAGCACCACCTCGCCCCGGACGCCGTCGATGGGGTGCTCCTTGGTGAGGAAGGCCATGAACATGATGAGGAAGCCGGTGAGCAGCCGGGTGCCGCCCGTCGACCACATGGCGTGCCGGACGGGCCACGGCACGGCCCGCATCCGGCGTCGCCAGCGACCCACGAGCCCGGCCGCGTCGACCTCGAGCGCGGCGCCCTCGGCGTCGGCGGGGACCCGGCCGCCCCGCGGGCGCACCCGCTGCGTGGCTATGACCCCGGTGACCCCGGTGACCCCGGAGAGGCGCCGGGGACGGGGATCGGCGCGGTGTCCTCGAGGCCGACCTCGCCGAGAGCGGAGTCGACGCGAGCCGGCAGCCGGATCGCCTGGACCGTCCCGGCGACGAAGATGACGAAGGCGACCCGCAGCGCCCACGACGGGCCCGCCCAGAGCGCCGCACCCGCGAGGCCGCCCCCGACGACCGCCCCGAGGACGCCGGCCATCGACACCCGCGAGTTGGCCCGCACGAGGGTGGTGCCGTCGGGGAGCAGCCGCGGGACCGCGGCCGCGCGGGCGACCGTGTAGGCCTTGGAGGCGACGAGGCAGAGCAGGGCGGTCGGGTAGAGCCAGCTGCTGTCGTGGGTGATCGCCTCCGCGAGCACCCAGCAGAGGAAGGCCCGGGTCGCCATCGTCGTCCCGATCGCCCAGCGCCGGCCGTGACGGAAGCGGTCGAGCAGCGGGCCGATGAAGGGCGCGACGAGCGTGAACGGCACCATCGTCAGCAGGAGGAACCACGCGACCTGCCCGCGGACCTGGGCCGTCTGCGGGTTGAAGAAGAGGGTGCCGGCGAGGGCGAGCATCATCGCGGCATCGCCGGCCGCGTGGCTCGCGTGCAGCTCGGTGAGCCGGGCCAGGCCGCTCTCCCCGGCCCCGCCCGCGTGGGTGTAGGCCCGGACCCGGGCTGCGGCATACCGGCCCGAGGCGGTCGTGGCCCGGACGCTGCCCGTCGCGGCCCGGCCCAGGCCCCGGCCGACGAGCCGCGTGGCACCCGCTCCCGTCCGGGCACGCGGCTGCGCCGGGCCGCGGTCGTCGGGGGAGCTCACCAGGCCATCCTGCCCTGTCCCACCGGGGACCGGGCCACGGATCGCGGCAGGTCCGAGGCCGCGTGGGATCAGTCTGCGGATCAGTCTGCGCGTGGTGTCGTCAGGGCAGCACCAGAGGCAGACTGATCCGCGGACTGATCGCGGACTGATCGCGGACTGATCGCGGACCCGGCAGCCAACCGCTCCCGGGGCGAGGGCCGGCGCTGCTCAGAAGTACCAGGGAAAGGGCGACCAGTCGGGGTCGCGCTTCTCGAGGAACTGGTCGCGCCCCTCGACGGCCTCGTCGGTCATGTAGGCGAGCCGGGTCGCCTCCCCCGCGAACACCTGCTGGCCCATCAGTCCGTCGTCGGTGAGGTTGAACGCGAACTTGAGCATCCGCTGGGCCTGCGGGCTCTTGCCCATGATCTCGGTCGCGACCTGCAGCGCCTCGCGCTCGAGATCGGCGTGGTCGGCGACGATGTTGACCGCACCCATCCGCTGCATGTCCTCGGCCGAGTAGGTGCGTCCGAGGAAGAAGATCTCGCGGGCGAACTTCTGGCCGACCATCTTGGCGAGGTAGGCGCTGCCGTAGCCCGCGTCGAAGGAGCCGACGTCGGCGTCGGTCTGCTTGAACCGTGCCTCCTGCCGCGACGCGATCGTCAGGTCGCAGACGACGTGGAGGGAGTGGCCGCCGCCCGCCGCCCAGCCGCCGACGACGGCGATGACGACCTTGGGCATCGTCCGGATCAGCCGCTGCACCTCGAGGATGTGCAGCCGCCCGCCCTGGGCGCGGACCCGGGCCGCGTCGATGCCGGACGCGGTGGCGTCGGCGTCCGGCGCGGTCGCGTACTGGTAGCCGGAGCGGCCCCGGATCCGCTGGTCGCCACCGGAGCAGAACGACCACTTGCCGTCCTTCGGCGAGGGCCCGTTGCCGGTGAGCAGCACGACCCCGACGTCGGGGGTCATCCGCGCGTGGTCGAGCGCGCGGTAGAGCTCGTCGACGGTGTGCGGACGGAACGCGTTGAGCACCTCGGGGCGGTCGAACGCGATCCGCACCACCCCCGACTCGGCGTGCGGGCGCCCCCCGACGGGCCGCCGGCGGTGGTAGGTGATGTCGGTGAGGTCGAAGCCGGGCACGACGTCCCACTCCGCCGGGTCGAAGACGTCCGAGACGTGCGCGCTGGTCACGTCCGCAGCCTAACGAGGTGGGCGGCGCGCCCCGCCGAGGTATGCCGCCGTCCCCGCCGTGAGCGGCATACCCCGCCTCGGGTGGCCGGCTCGCTAGGGTCGGGGTCATGCCGATCCCGCCCTTCATCGTGGCCTTGCGCGAGCGGATCGGGACCGACCCGCTCTGGCTGCCGGGCATCACCGCCGTCGTCCTGCGCGACCGGGCCGACGCCCCCGGCTCGCTCGAGGTGCTGCTCGTCAAGCGCTCCGACAACGGGGCCTGGACGCCCGTGACGGGCATCATCGACCCCGCCGAGGACGCCCACGTGGCCGCGTTGCGCGAGGTCGCGGAGGAGGCCTGCGTCGTCGCCGAGATCGAGCGCCTCGTCTGGGTCCGCGCCACGTCCGAGGTGACGCACGTCAACGGGGACCGGGCGGCCTACCTCGACCACACCTTCCGCTGTCGGTGGGTCTCGGGCGAGCCCCGGCCGGGGGACGACGAGTCGACCGAGGCCCGCTGGTTCCCGCTCGACGGCCTGCCGGAGATGTCGGAGACCCTCCGCGACCGGATCGCCGTCGCGGTCGAGAACCCCGCCGACGTGGCCCTCGGCCCCCTCCCCGTCGACGGAGTGCCCCGGTCTTCGCCCCGGTGAGTCGCAGCCTCGTGCGGTGCCCGTCCGACATGGACTCCCGTGCCTCTCTTGTCGGACGGGTGGCCACAGTGGCACCGTGAGGTAGAGGTGAGAGCGACGAGCGATCTGTGGAATCGGAGGCAGTCGATGACGGCTCGAACAAGGCGGCCGGTGAACCCTGTCTCCGGACCGCGGCGCAGGGTCGTCGTCCTCGCCGCGGTCGCGGTGCTGACCCTCCTCATGGCCGGCTGTGCCGCGAGCGCCAACCCGTCAGCCGGGCAGGGAGCGGGCGACGCAGGGTTCTGGCTCGGTCTGTGGCAGGGCTTCATCGCGCCGATCGCCTTCCTGGTGTCGCTCGTGAACGACGCGGTCGGCATCTACGAGGTGCGCAACACCGGCGGCTGGTACGACTTCGGCTTCCTGCTCGGGGTGTCGATCTTCTTCTCCAGCGGCGGGGCGGGCGCCCGCCGGCGGTCACGACCCTCCACGTCGGCGCGCTGATGACCCGCGCGTCGCCCTCGACGGATGGTGGCGCACCGACAGGCCCGGACATGTCCTGGGCCCCGCTGTACCGGGCCGGGGGCGTGGCCTCGCTGCTCTACGTCCTGATGGTGCTGGTGCCGGTCGCGTTGATCATCGTCGCGCCGATCCCGCCGGAGGAGGGGAGCGCGCTGCTGGCGTACATCGACAGCCACACGGTCGTGTACCTCGTCGAGCTGGTGTGCTTCGTCGGGCTGAGCGTGCCCGCTCTGGTCGTGTTCGTCGCCCTCGCGGTGGCCCTGAAGGACGTGAACAAGAGCTGGGCGGCCATCGGGGGCCTTTTCGGGGTCGCCTCCGAAACCGTCGCGCTCGCCCTGGGCAGCAGCCCGCAGTCGTTGCATGGCGGTTTGGTCCTGCTCAGCCACTCCTACACGGCGGCGCGGACGGACGCCGAACGCGCGGGCTTGGCGAGTGCGGCGGATGCCCTGATCGCGGCCACGAACGCGGTGTCCGGGGCGGGGATACTGACGGCTGCCGCGATCCTCGTCCTCTCCCTGATCATGCGGGCCGGGGCCTTCGGCGCGGTGGTCGCAACCCTCGGGGTCGTCACGGGTGGCGTGGGGGTGCTGTCTGAGGCGCTGCGGCCCGTGATCGGGCCGGCCTACTTCCTCTACGGTCTCCTGCTGCCGACCTGGTTCGCCCTGGTGGGCTGGACGCTCCTTCACCTCGACCGTCACGGTGGTTCGTGAACCGCGTTTCGTGACGAGCCCGCTGGAGGGGGGTGCGCCGGTGACGGGCGGGTCGGTGATGATGGGCTCATGACCGCGCTCCCGTCCACCGACGAGCTGCTCGCGGGCGCCCACGTCGTCGCGCTGCCGATGCGCGTCCGCTTCCGCGGGGTGTCGACCCGCGAGGCCGTCCTCTTCGAGGGGCCTTCTGGCTGGGGCGAGTTCGCGCCGTTCGTCGAGTACCCCGACGCCGAGGCCTCTCGCTGGCTGGCGGCCGGCCTCGAGGCGGCGTATGCCGGCTGGCCGGCGCCCGTCCGCACGCACGTCGCGGTCAACGCCACCGTGCCCGCCGTCGCGCCGGACGAGGTCGAGGCGGTGCTCGCCCGCTTCGACGGCTGCACGACCGCGAAGGTCAAGGTGGCCGAGGCCGGCCAGACGCTCGGCGACGACCTCGACCGCGTCGCCGCCGTGCGAGCAGCGATGGGGCCGGCGGCCCGCGTCAGGGTCGACGCCAACGGCGGCTGGGACCGGGAGACCGCGATCGAGGCGATCGGCCGGCTCGCGACCCACGACCTCGAGTACGTCGAGCAGCCCTGCGCCACCGTCGAGGACCTCGCCTGGGTCCGGACGGCGCTCGCTCGGGCCGGGGTCGACGTGCCGATCGCCGCCGACGAGTCGATCCGACGGGCCGAGGACCCGCTGCGGGTCGCCGCCCTCGGCGCCGCCGATCTCGTCGTCGTCAAGGTCGCGCCGCTCGGCGGGGTGGCCCGGGCCCTCGAGATCGTCGACGCGTGCGGCCTGCCCGCCGTCGTCTCGTCCGCCCTCGACACGAGCGTCGGGATCGGGGCCGGGGTGGCTCTCGCCGCGGCCCTGCCCACCCTCGACCACGCCTGCGGGCTGGGCACGGTGGGTCTCTTCGCCTCCGACGTCGCCGACCCGCCGCTGCGACCGGTCGGCGGTCACCTCGTCCCCGGACGGGCCCGGGTAGAACCCGACGCGCTGCGGAGCCTCGCCGCCGATCCCGAGCGGCAGCGCTGGTGGCGCGACCGGCTCACCCGCTGCCACGCCCGGCTCACCGCCGATGGAGGACCCCTGTGATCACGGCCTGCCTCAACGGCGCCCGGCACCCCCGGTCGCACCCGCGGCTGCCCGTCACGGCAGCCCAGCTCGGGCAGGCCGCTGCGTCCGCCGTCGATGCCGGCGCCTTCATGGTGCACGTCCACCCGCGCGGCGACGACGGGCTCGAGACCCTCGACACCCGGCACGTCGTCGATGCCGCGCGCGCGATCCGGGCCGCGGTGCCCGGCATCCGGGTCTCGGTCTCGACCCGCGACGGCATCGTCGGCTCGGCGCGGCGGAAGGTCGCCCATGTCGCCGAGTGGCCCGCCCCGGACGAGGGCGGCCCGGACTGCGCCAGCGTCAACTGGCACGAGGACGGCGCGGTGGCGCTCGCCGAGGCGCTGCACGACCGCGGGATCGGCGTCGAGGCGGGCCTGTGGACGCCGAACGCCGCGGGCCAGTTCGTCTCCACCAACTGGCCCTGGCAGGTCGAGCGGGTCCTCGTCGAGGTGATCCCCGGCGTCAGCCCCGGCTCGAGCGGCACGTGGGCGGCCGAGCGGATCCTCGCCGCCCTCGGGATGGGTCCGGCGCCGGTGCTCGTCCACGGGGAGCAGGCGTGGTCGTGGCCGGTCCTGCGCTGGGCGCAGGACCAGGGCTTCGACGTGCGGACCGGGCTCGAGGACACCCTGGCCCTGCCGACCGGCCGCGAGGCCCACGACAACGCGGCGCTCGTCCGGGCCGCGCGGGAGCCGCTCGGCGGCTCGCCGACCCAGTGGCCCGTGCCTGACCTGCGCTGACCCGCACGTGTCGGTGACCGTCGGGGGTCAGGCGGGGTCGGGCACCGCGTGCCGGGCGAGCTCGCGCAGCCGCGCGGACTCGGCCCGGCGGTCGCCGCGCGACACCGGCACCTCGAGCACCCGGATCCCCTCGGGACGCTCGGCCAGGGCAGCCTCCAGCCGGGCGAGGTCGGTCACGCGTTCGTATGCCGTGTGGTGCGCCGCGCAGAGGGCTGCGAGGTCGGTGCCGTGCGGGGTCGCGAAGACGCGCTCGAAGCCCTGCGGCATACGGTCCGGCGCCCTGCTCGAGCGTCGCGAAGATCGCGCCCCCGTCGTCGCTCAGCACGACGACGGTGAGGGAGGGGACCGGCTCGTCGGGGCCGATGACGAGGCCGCCCGAGTCGTGGACGAAGGTGACGTCGCCGAGGTAGGTGATGGTGCGGGCGGGGTCCCGACGGCCGAGGGCGACCCCGATCGCGGTCGAGACGACGCCGTCGATGCCGGCCAGACCGCGGTTGCCGACGACGAAGCGGCGCTGGTGCGGCGGCCAGGGGAGCGCCATGACGTCGAGGTCGCGGACCGGGTTGGACGACCCCACGACGAGGCTCGTGTCGGCCCCCACCGCCCGGCCCACGGCGGCCGCGACGAGCAGCGGCGGGATCGACCCGGCCGTCGCGGCATCGCTCTCGAGGGCAGCGTCGACGAGGGCGCCGAGCCGGGCGTCCGCCGCGCGCCACTGCTGCAGCCAGGCGGCGTCGCCGGCGCCCGGGGCGGCCTCGTCGAGGCGGGGCACGGCGTCGACGATCCGGGCGACGCGGCCGGGGTCGGTGGCGACCCCGCTCGCCGTGCGCACCGCGACCACGTCGATCGCGGGGTCGCTGATCAGTCCGGTGACGGGCCGCGAGAGGGTCGGGTGCCCGATGACGACGACCCGCTCGATCCGGTCGCGCAGCGCGGTCGTGAGCAGCAGGCGGTGGGTCCGGATCGCGTTGGCCCCGATCCGGGCGCCCGACGTCGGCTCGGCGAGCAGCGGCCACCCGCCGGCCTCGGCGAGCAGGCGGGCGGCGGGTCCGGCGTCGTCCCCGGCCACGACGACGGTGCGCGGTCCGCGGGCCAGCACCTCGCCGGCCGGCTCCGAGATCACCGGGATGGGGGAGGCTACCGAGGCCGGGGAGGTGGCCGCAGGGCGCTGCCACCAGGGGCCGACGCCCTCGGGGAGCAGCGGGTCGTCGAGCTGGAGGTTGAGCTGCGCCGGGCCGGGGCCCGCGCAGGCCGCGGCGACGGCGGCATCGAGCACGTCACCGGCGCTCGCCGCGTCGAGGTCGTGGCACGGGGCGAAGGGCGCGAAGAGGTCGGCCTGGAGCGTGGTCTGGTTGGCCCCGGAGCCGCGCAGCCGGGCGGGCCGGTCGGCGCTGACGACGACGAGGCGCCGGCCGGTGTGGTGCGCCTCCATCACCGCCGGGAGGAGGTTGCCGACGGCCGTGCCCGAGGTGGTGACGACGGCGACGGGCCGCCGCGAGCCGGTCGCGAGACCGAGCGCGAGGAAGCCGGCGCTGCGCTCGTCGACGCGCACGTGCAGCCGCAGGTCGCCCGCGGCGTCGGCGGCATGCGCACCGAGGGCGAGCGGGGCCGACCGGGATCCGGGGGCGAGCACGACGTCGCGCACCCCGCCGAGCCAGAGCTGCTGGAGCAGGGCGAGCGAGAGCTGCGCCGAGGTGGCCGTCGTCGGGGCGGGAGCCATCGCGGGCTCAGTCGCTCGCGAGGGCGTCGCGCATCGGGATGAGCTTGGCGCTCGACTCGGCGACCTCGGACTCGGGGTCGGAGCCGGCGACGATGCCGCAGCCGGCGTAGAGCCGGATCTGGGTGGGGTCGGCGGGGTCGAGGGCGCCGCTGCGCAGGGCGATCCCCCAGGCACCGTCACCGCGCGCGTCCATCCAGCCGACGGGCCCGGCATACCGACCGCGGTCCATCTGCTCGAGGTCGGCGATGAGGCGCAGGGCCTCGGCGGTCGGGGTGCCGCCCACCGCCGCCGACGGGTGGAGCGCGGCGGCGAGCGCGAGCGAGGTCGCGTCGTCGGCGCTCACGGCGGCGACGTCGGTCGCGAGGTGCATGACGTTGGGCAGGTGCAGGACGAAGGGCGCCTCGGGCACGTTCATCGAGGAGCAGTGCGGGGCGAGGGCGTCGGCGACGGACCGCACGGCGTACTCGTGCTCCTCGAGGTCCTTCGAGGAGCGGGCCAGGGAGGCCGCGAGCGCGAGGTCGTGCTCGTCGTCACCGGTGCGGCGGATCGTGCCCGCGAGGACCCGGGAGGTGATCAGTCCCTGGTCCCGGCGCACGAGCAGCTCGGGCGTCGCGCCGACGAGCCCGGCCACGCTGAAGACCCACGTGTTGGCGTAGCGCTCGGCGAGGCGGCGCAGCACCCAGCGCGGGTCGATCGGCCGTGAGGCGGTCGCGAGCAGGTCGCGGGCGAGCACGACCTTGTCGAGCTCGCCCGCGCTGATCCGGGTCACCGCGGCCGCGACGGCGTGGGCGTAGTCGGCGGGGGAGACCTGTCCGTCGGCGAAGGCCACGAGCCCGGGAGGCTCGGGGTCGGCGGCCACGACGGGCGGCTCGAGGAGGGTCAGCTGCGGGTCGAGGCTCACCGTCGTCAGCCACGAGACCCCGTCGCGGCGACCGATGATCGTCTCCGGCACGACGAGGCGCGCCGACTCGGCGGAGTCGTCGGCGAAGGGGAAGGAGCCGAAGCAGATGAGCCCCGTGCCCGGCACGTCCACCTCGTCACGCACGACCCCGTGCGCGGCGATGTCGCGCCACCACGCCTCGGCGGCCGCGAACCGGTCGGCCCCCGAGGCCTCGAAGCTCAGGGTGCGACCCCAGCCGACGAGGCCGTCACCCCGGCGCACCCACGAGTGGAGGTCGTCGGGCGGGGTGTCCGCCGGGAGGTAGGACAGCAGGGCCGCGCTGTCGGGCAGCGGCACCGTCCGGACGACGACCGGCTGGCCGAGGCCCGGCGTGTCGTCCGGAGCGGGGATCGAGGACATCGCTTGCAATGCTACGACCGGCGGGCCGTGCGGGAGTTCACGGTCGCCGGCCCCACCCGTCCGCCCGCCACCTGACACCGCGGAGCCCGAGGTGGGTGCGAGGATGACGTCATGACGCGTGCACAGCTGGACAAGAAGCCCGTCGACGTCGCCTCGATGTTCGACACCGTGGCCGAGAAGTACGACGTCACCAACGACGTCCTCTCCCTCGGTCAGGACCGGCTGTGGCGCCGCGCGGTCGTCGCGAAGGTGGCTGCGAAGCCGGGGGAGCGGATCCTCGACATCGCCGCCGGCACGGGGACCTCGAGCGAGCCGTGGGCCGACCAGGAGATCGAGGTCGTCCCCGCCGACTTCTCGCTCGGCATGCTCCGTGTCGGGCGTCGGCGCCGTCCCGACATGGCGTTCACCGCGGCCGACGCGATGCGCCTGCCGTTCGCCGACGCGAGCTTCGACGTCGTGACGATGAGCTTCGGGCTGCGCAACGTCGCCGACCCGGCCGTCGCGCTGCGCGAGTTCCTCCGGGTGACCAGGCCCGGTGGCCGCCTCGTCGTCTGTGAGTTCAGCCAGCCGGTCAACAAGGCCTTCCGCACCGTCTACACCAACTACCTCATGCGGGCCCTGCCGAGCGTGGCCCGCCGGACCTCGTCCAACCCGGAGTCCTATGTCTACCTCGCCGAGTCGATCCGGGCCTGGCCGCCGCAGGGCGAGCTCGCGCGCACCGTCGAGGCGGCCGGGTGGAGCCAGGTCGGCTGGACCAACCTCACGGGCGGCGTCGTCGCGCTGCACACGGCGGTCAAGCGCTGACCCCGGCCACCGGGGCGACGGGGCCTCGTCGGATTGTCGGCGGATCGGCGCGCAGGTTAGGCATGCCTCATCTGACAAGGGCGAAAGGGCGGGAATAGACTCCGGCAGGTAGTTCGTGAAGTGCTTCACAAGCGGCCCTCGGGCCGAACGATGCGGGGAGACATGAGCAGGTCGAGCGCTGCCGGCGCCACGGTCCGGGGCGGAGCCACCCCGGGCGCGACTGTGAGCGCGACCGTCGGGCTCGCCCCTAGGATGGGTGCGCCGAGCGTCCGCCGTGACCGAAAGGGAAGTGACGAAGGATGAACCAGCCCTACGTCCCGATTCTGTTCATGCTGGGCCTGGGCTTCGCGTTCGCCGCGTTGTCGGTCGGCACGTCCCTCGTCGTGGGCCCGAAACGCTACAACCGCGCCAAGCTCGAGGCCTACGAGTGCGGCATCCAGCCGACTCCCCAGGCCGCCGGTGGAGGCCGCGTCCCGATCAAGTACTACCTGACGGCGATGCTCTTCATCATCTTCGACATCGAATCGGTGTTCCTCTACCCCTTCGCGGTCGCCTTCAACAAGCTGGGCCTCTTCGCGCTCATCGAGATGGTCCTGTTCATCCTCACGGTCTTCGTCGCCTACGCCTACGTCTGGCGTCGCGGCGGGCTGGACTGGGACTAAGGAGAAACCATGGGTCTCGAAGAGAAGCTCCCCGCCGGCTTCCTGCTCTCGACGGTCGAGGGCCTCGCCGGCTACATGCGCAAGGCCTCGATCTGGCCCGCGACCTTCGGGCTCGCGTGCTGCGCGATCGAGATGATGGCCGTCGGCACGCCGGACTACGACATCGCCCGCTTCGGCATGGAGCGGTTCTCCGCGACGCCGCGCCAGGCCGACCTGATGATCGTCGCCGGCCGCGTCAGCCAGAAGATGGCCCCCGTGGTGCGCCAGGTCTACGACCAGATGCCCAACCCCAAGTGGGTCATCTCGATGGGCGTCTGCGCCAGCTCGGGCGGCATGTTCAACAACTACGCGATCGTCCAGGGCGTCGACCACATCATCCCCGTCGACATCTACCTGCCCGGCTGCCCCCCGCGCCCGCAGATGCTGCTCAACGCGATCATCGAGCTGCACCACCAGATCGAGAGCACCCCGCTCGGCGTCAACCGCGAGAACGCCGCCAAGGCGGCCGAGGCCGCGGCCCTCTCGGCGACCCCGACCCACCAGATGAAGGGGCTCCTCGCGTGACGGAGAAGGACGACCTCAAGAACCCCGCCGTCGGCGAGGACACGACGACCGACCAGACCTCCGGCCTGACGCCCGCCGAGATCGAGCTGCGCCGCGAGGCCGGCGTCTCCGAGCCCCAGCTCGTCGGGATGCGCACCGGGATGTTCGGTGCCACCCAGGGTGGTGACACGACGGGGTATGCCGGTCTGCAGCGTCCGATCCTCGTCGCCGGCGCCGCGCAGCGGCCTTTCGGCGGCTACTTCGACGAGATCGCCGACCACCTCGAGCGCGCGCTCGTCGGCGGCACGGCGTCGTATGCCGAGGCGGTCCGTGAGGTCGTCATCGACCGCGGCGAGATGACCATCCACGTGCAGCGCCAGCACCTGCGCCAGGTGGCCCAGGTGATGCGTGACGACCCCGCGCTGCGCTTCGAGATGTGCACCGGGGTCTCCGGCGTGCACTACCCGGACCGCCTCGGCGAGGAGCTGCACGCGGTCTACCACCTGCTCTCGATCACCCACGGAGGTCGGCGCGTCCGGCTCGAGGCCTCGTGCCCCGACGACGACCGCCACATCCAGTCCATCGTCTCCGTGTACCCGGCCAACGACTGGCACGAGCGCGAGACGTGGGACATGTTCGGGATCGAGTTCGACGGACACCCGGCCCTGACCCGGATCCTCATGCCCGACGACTGGCCGGGCCACCCGCAGCGGAAGGACTACCCCCTCGGCGGCATCCCCGTCGAGTACAAGGGGGCCACCGTCCCGCCGCCGGACCAGCGGAGGTCGTACAACTGATGAGCACCTACACCGACACCAGCGACGCGAACGGGGCCGACGAGGCCGACGAGGCCGGCGAGCTGAGGGACCCCTACGCCACGACGAGCGCCGACCGGGCCGCCGTCGAGGGCGCTCCCGTCCTCAACGCCACCGGCGGGGACTGGGACGACCTCGTCGACGAGGCCACCTCGCTCGGCGAGGAGCGGATCGTCGTCAACATGGGTCCGCAGCACCCGTCGACCCACGGCGTGCTCCGACTCATCCTCGAGCTCGACGGCGAGACCGTCACCGAGGCGCGGGCCGGCATCGGCTACCTGCACACCGGCATCGAGAAGAACATGGAGTACCGCTCCTGGGTGCAGGGCGTCACGTTCTGCACGCGGATGGACTACCTGACCCCGATGTTCCAGGAGGCGGCCTACTGCCTCGCCATCGAGAAGCTGCTCGGCATCACCGACCAGATCCCCGAGCGGGCCAACGTCATCCGCGTCCTGATGATGGAGATGACGCGGGTCAGCTCGCACCTCATCGCCCTCGGCACCGGCGGCATGGAGATGGGCGCGACGACGGTGATGACCGTCGGCTTCCGTGAGCGCGAGCGCCTCCTGCGGGTCATCGAGATGATCACCGGCCTGCGGATGAACAACGCCTACATCCGTCCCGGCGGCGTCTCCCAGGACCTCCCGCCCGGCGCCATCGACGCGCTGCGCGAGATGGTCCCCGAGGTCCGTCGTGGCCTCGGCGAGCTCGAGGCGCTGCTCAACGAGAACCCGATCCTCAAGGGCCGCACCGTCGACGTCGGCATCCTCAGCCTCGCCGGCTGCATGGCGCTCGGGATCACCGGGCCCGTGCTGCGCTCGACAGGCCTGCCGCACGACCTGCGCAAGCTCAGCCCCTACTGCGGCTACGAGACCTACGACTTCGACGTCATCACCCGCACCAGCCAGGACGCCTACGGCCGCCTGCGGATCCGGATCGACGAGATGTACGAGTCGCTGAAGATCGTCGAGCAGTGCATCGACCGGCTCCAGGCCGACGAGGGCGCCGGCCCGGTCATGGTGGCCGACAAGAAGATCGCCTGGCCCGCCCAGCTGGCCCTCGGCGGTGACGGTCTCGGCAACAGCCTCGACCACATCCGCGAGATCATGGGCAGCTCGATGGAGTCGCTGATCCACCACTTCAAGCTCGTCACCGAGGGCTTCCGGGTCCCGCCCGGACAGGCCTACGTGGGCATCGAGTCGCCCAAGGGCGAGCTCGGCTGCCACGTGGTCTCCGACGGCGGCACGCGTCCCTATCGCGCGCACTTCCGGGACCCCAGCTTCAACAACCTGCAGGCCGTGGCCGCCATGTGCGAGGGCAGCCAGATCGCTGACGTCATCGTCGCCGTGGCCTCGATCGACCCCGTCATGGGAGGAGTTGACCGATGAGCGGAGCTCATGACGCGTCCGGCTACTTCACCGTCAGCGCCGAGTCGAAGGAGCCGTTCCCCACGGACGTCCTCGCCCAGCTGCGCGTCGACGCGGCGGAGGTCATCGCCCGCTACCCGCAGAAGCGGTCGGCGCTGCTCCCGCTGCTCCACCTCGTCCAGTCCGTCGACGGCTACGTCGCCGGGCGGGGCATCACCTTCTGCGCCGAGGTCCTCGACCTCACCGAGGCCGAGGTGAGCGGGGTCGCGACCTTCTACACCCAGTACAAGCGCCACCCCAACGGCAAGTACACCGTCGGAGTGTGCACCAACACGCTCTGCGCGATCATGGGCGGCGACCAGATCTGGGACACGGTCTCGGACCACCTCGGCGTCGGCCACGACGAGACGACCGAGGACGGCGTCGTGACCCTCGAGCGGATCGAGTGCAACGCGGCGTGCGACTACGCCCCGGTCGTGATGACCAACTGGGAGTTCTTCGACAACCAGACCCCGGAGTCGACGGTCCAGCTCGTCGACGACCTGCGGGCCGGCAAGGACGTCGCGCCCACGCGCGGCGCCGACCGGGTCTGCAGCTTCAAGGAGGTCTCGCGCGTGCTCGCGGGCTTCAACGACGGGCACGCCGACGAGGGCGTCGGGGCCGGGCCGGCCTCGCTCCTCGGGCTGCGCATCGCCAAGGACAACGGCTGGGTCGCCCCCGAGGGCGCCGGCGCCCTCGGGTCCAGCCGCAGCAGCTCCAGCCGCACGGACGGGAAGGACGCGACGTGACCGACAAGCTCACCCCGATCCTCACGAAGTTCTGGGACGACCCGCAGTCCTGGACCCTCGCCACCTACGAGCGCGAGGGTGGCTACCGCGCGCTCGAGAAGGCGCTCACGATGACCCCGGCGGAGGTGCTCGGCGCCGTCAAGGACTCGAGCATCCGCGGCCGCGGCGGCGCCGGCTTCCCGACCGGCCTCAAGTGGTCGTTCATGAGCCCGCCCGACGGCGGCCCCCGCTACCTCGTCGTCAACGCCGACGAGTCCGAGCCGGGGACCTGCAAGGACGTCCCGCTCATGATGGCCAACCCCCACTCGCTCATCGAGGGGGTGGCCATCTCCTCGTACGCGATCGGCTGCGAGCACGCCTTCATCTACCTGCGCGGTGAGGTCGTGCACGTCTACCGCCGGCTGCTCCGTGCCGTCGAGGAGGCCCGCGCCGCGGGACACCTCGGTGACAACGTCGGTGGCAAGGGCGTCACGGTCGAGATCACCGTGCACGCCGGCGCCGGCGCCTACATCTGTGGCGAGGAGACCGCGCTGCTCGACTCCCTCGAGGGTCGTCGCGGCCAGCCCCGCCTCAAGCCGCCGTTCCCCGGCGCCGCGGGCCTCTACGCCCGCCCGACGTCGGTCAACAACGTCGAGTCCATCGCCTCGGTGCCCGGGATCATCCTCGAGGGCTCTGACTGGTTCAAGGGCATGGGCACCGAGAAGTCGACCGGGTTCGGCATCTTCAGCCTGTCCGGCCACGTGACCAACCCCGGCCAGTTCGAGGCCCCGCTCGGCATCACGATGCGCGAGCTCGTCGAGATGGCCGGAGGCATGCGTGGTGGCCGGAAACTGAAGTTCTGGACTCCCGGCGGCTCCTCGACCCCGATCTTCACCGAGGAGCACCTCGACGTGCCACTCGACTTCGACTCGGTGGCGGCGGCGGGCTCGATGCTCGGCACCCGTGCGCTCCAGGTCTTCGACGAGACCGTCTCGGTCGTCCGCGCGGTCTCGCGCTGGACCGACTTCTACGCCCACGAGTCGTGTGGCAAGTGCACCCCGTGCCGTGAGGGCACGTGGTGGCTGCGCCAGATCATGACCCGCATCGAGAACGGTGAGGGCACGCAGGACGACATCGACAAGCTCGTCGACATCTGTGACAACATCCTCGGGCGCAGCTTCTGCGCCCTCGGGGACGCCGCGACGAGCCCGATCACCTCCGCGGTCCAGTACTTCCGCGAGGAGTTCGAGGCCGGCATGCACACCCCCGCCCACGAGCTGTTCCCGCCCGAGCGGTCGGTGCTGTTCGCCACCACCAGCACGACGACCAAGGAGAGCACCGGGATGGTGTCCGCATGACCGTCACGACCTCGCCCAGCGCGGGAGGCAACGCCGTCGACAAGGGCGGCGACGCCCAGGTCCCGGACCGCCCCGACGACGTCACCCTGACCATCGACGGCGTCGAGGTGAGCGTGCCCAAGGGCACCCTCGTCATCCGCGCCGCCGAGACCGTGGGCATCGAGATCCCGCGCTTCTGCGACCACCCCCTGCTCGACCCGGTCGGCGCCTGCCGCCAGTGCCTCGTCGACGTCGCGATGCCCGACCGCGAGGGCAACGTCCGTCCGATGCCGAAGCCCCAGACCTCGTGCACCATGGCCGTCTCCGCAGGCATGGTCGTCAACACCCAGGCGACCTCGAAAGTCGCCGACAAGGCGCAGCAGGGCGTGATGGAGCTGCTGCTCATCAACCACCCGCTCGACTGCCCGGTCTGCGACAAGGGCGGCGAGTGCCCCCTGCAGAACCAGGCGATGAGCTCGGGCCGGGCCGTGTCGCGCTTCGACGACGTCAAGCGCACCTACCCCAAGCCGATCAACATCTCCTCGCAGGTCCTGCTCGACCGCGAGCGCTGCGTCCTCTGCGCCCGCTGCACCCGCTTCTCCGACCAGATCGCCGGCGACCCGTTCATCGCGCTCGTCGAGCGCGGGGCCCTCCAGCAGATCGGGATCTACGAGGAGAAGCCGTTCGAGTCCTACTTCTCCGGCAACACCGTCCAGATCTGCCCGGTCGGCGCGCTGACCGGCGCGGCCTACCGCTTCCGCTCCCGCCCGTTCGACCTCGTGTCGACGCCGTCGGTGTGCGAGCACTGCGCGAGCGGCTGCGCCATCCGCACCGACCACCGTCGCGGTGTCGTGCTCCGCAGGATGGCGATGCAGGACGGGGCGGTCAACGAGGAGTGGAACTGCGACAAGGGCCGCTGGGCCTTCACCTACGCGACGCTGCCGGACCGGATCGAGCTGCCGATGGTCCGCGACGCGAGCGGTGAGCTCAAGGTCGTCGGCTGGCCCGAGGCCCTGGCCGCCGCGGCCGCCGGTCTCGCCGGTCGCCGCGCGGGGGTGCTCGTCGGTGGCCGCGTCAGCACCGAGGACGCTTACGCCTACGGCAAGTTCGCCCGGACGGTGCTCGGCACCAACGACGTCGACTTCCGTTCGCGTCCGCACTCCGAGGAGGAGGCCGCCTTCCTCGCGGAGCACGTCGTCACCACCGGTCCCGGCGGGGGAGCGGTCACCTACGCCGACCTCGAGCGGGCCGGCGCCGTGCTGCTCGTCGGCTTCGAGCCCGAGGACGAGTCGCCCATCGTCTTCCTCCGCCTGCGCAAGGCCTTCCGGCACCACAAGACGCGCGTGTATGCCGTCGCCCCCTTCGCCACGCGTGGCCTGGAGAAGGTCGGTGGCACGGTGCTGCCGACCGCTCCGGGCGCCGAGGCCGGGGTGCTCGACGACCTCACCGCGACCGAGGCCGGCGCTGCCGCTGCGGCCGCCCTCGCCGAGGGCGGCATCATCCTCGTCGGTGAGCGCCTGGCGACCTCGCCCGGTGCCCTCGCCGCGGCCGCGGCCCTCGCCGACCGGTCCGGTGCCCGCCTCGCGTGGGTGCCCCGACGGGCCGGCGAGCGCGGCGCCCTCGAGGCCGGCGCGCTCGGCGGGCTGCTCCCCGGCGGACGTCCCGTCTCCGACTCCGCCGCCCGCGGCGAGGTCGCCGCGGTCTGGGAGGTCGACGACCTGCCCACCGCCGCCGCGCGCGACACGGCCGGCATCGTCCACGCGGCCGCTGTCGGTGAGCTCGACGCCCTGCTCGTCGGCGGGGTCGACCCGGCCGACATCGGCCACCCCGAGACCGCTGCCGCCCTCGACCGGGCGTTCGTCGTCTCGCTCGAGCTGCGCGAGTCGCCGGTGACCGCGGTCGCCGACGTCGTGCTCCCCGTGGCCGCGCAGTCCGAGAAGACCGGCTCCTACGTCAACTGGGAGGGGCGGGTGCGCCCGTTCGAGGAGGCGCTCGTCAGCAACTCGGTGAGTGACCACCGCGCGCTCGACATGCTCGCCTCCGAGATGGGCTTCTTCCTCGAGACCCGCACCCAGCCAGAGATCCACGCCCAGCTCGAGGCACTCGGCCGCCGCGAGGGCCGCCCGGCCACGAGCGACGACCTCGCCGCCGGTGGCGCCGGCGACGCGGGGCCCCCGACGGTCGCGGCCGGCCCGGCCGCGACGACCGCGCCCGGTGGCGCCGGCTCCTACGTCCTCGCGACGTGGGCCAGCCTGCTCGACGCCGGCCGGATGCAGGACGGCGAGCCGTTCCTCGCCGGCACGGCGCCCGCCGCCGTCGCCCGCGTGTCGCCGGCCTCGGCCGTCGCCCTCGGGGTCACCGTCGGTGACCCGCTCACCGTCACCGGTCCGCGCGGCAGCGTCACGCTGCCCGTCGTGGTCACCGAGGGCATGGTCGAGGGCGTCGTCTGGCTGCCGACCAACTCCAGGGAATGTTCCGTTCGACCGGAGCTCGGCGTCGACGCCGGCGACCCGGTCACCGTGACGAAGGGTGGTGTCGCGTGAGCCTCACGCTCGCACTCGGCAACCCAGCGGCATACCAGCTGCTGACCGCGCTGCCGGCCAACGACAACCCGTCGGCCGACTTCTCCGACACCCCCTGGTGGGTGGCCCTGATCAAGGCCGTCGGGGTCTTCGTCTACCTGCTCGTCTCCACGCTGCTCGTCATCTGGTTCGAGCGGCGCGTCATCGGCCGCATGCAGCAGCGCCCGGGCCCGAACCGCAACGGCCCCTTCGGTCTGCTCCAGACCCTCGCCGACGGCATGAAGTCGATGCTCAAGGAGGACATCACGCCGGCCGCGGCCGACAAGTTCATCTACACGCTCGCGCCGCTCATCACCGCGACGATGGCCTTCGTCGCCTTCTCGATCATCCCGATCGGCGGGACCGTGTCGATCTTCGGCCACGAGACGCCGCTGCAGATCACCGACGTCCCCGTCGCCGTGCTGCTCGTCCTCGCGGTCGCATCCGTCGGCGTCTACGGGATCGTGCTCGCGGGCTGGAGCTCCGGCTCGACCTACCCGCTGCTCGGTGGCCTGCGCTCGACGGCCCAGGTGATCTCCTACGAGATCGCGATGGGGCTCTCGCTCGTCGCGATCTTCCTCTACAGCGGCTCGATGAGCACCTCGCAGATCGTCGCCTCGCAGAGCTCGCTCTGGTACATCCTCCCCGCGTTCTTCTCGTTCGTCGTCTACCTCATCACCATGGTCGGCGAGACCAACCGGCTGCCCTTCGACCTCGCCGAGGGCGAGGGCGAGCTGACCGGTGGCTTCCACACCGAGTACTCCTCGATGCGCTTCGCGATGTTCTTCCTCGGTGAGTACGTCAACATGTTCACCGTCGCCGCGCTCGCCACGACGATGTTCCTCGGCGGCTGGATGGCCCCGCCGTTCATCGCCTCGATCAACGACGGCATGTTCAACGGCGGCTGGTGGGGGATCCTCTGGTTCACCGCCAAGCTGTGGACCTTCATGTTCATCTTCGTCTGGCTCCGCGGCTCGCTGCCGCGCGTGCGCTACGACCAGTTCATGCGCTTCGGCTGGCGTTTCCTCATCCCGATCACCCTCGCCTGGGTCGTCGCGGTCGCGTTCATCCGCGGCGCGCAGCTCGGCTTCCTCGGTGACGCCCAGCTGACCATCGCCGGGCGCGAGCTGTCCGTCGCGACCGTCGTGATCGTCAGCATCGTCGCCGTCATCGCGCTGGCCGCCGCCTGGGTCTGGGACGACCGCCGGGCCGCCCGCGAGGCCGCGCTCGACGTCGAACCGCCCGAGGAGATCGACCCCTTCGAGGACGGCTACCCCGTGCCCCCGCTGCCCGGTCAGCGTCTCGTCGAGCCCGACCGCACGCCCGCCCTCGCGGGTGCGCCGCGGGCCGCCGTCCCCTCGAGCGTCACGTCGAGCACCACCACGAGCTCCAACGCCAAGGAGGAGACCCATGGCTGACAACGCCGACAAGGACGCCCGGAAGGCGTCAGGCGACTCCCGGGACCGGGGCGAGAGCAAGGGGATGTTCTCCGAGCTCTTCGCGCCCGTCGCCGGTTTCGGGGTGTCGTTCTCGACGATGTTCCGCAAGGTCGCGACCGAGGAGTACCCGGAGGAGAAGCGCCCCACCGCGCCCCGCTTCCACGGGCGCCACCAGCTCAACCGCCATCCCGACGGCCTCGAGAAGTGCGTCGGCTGCGAGCTGTGTGCATGGGCCTGCCCGGCCGACGCGATCCTCGTCGAGGGCGCCGACAACGACGACACCCCCGGCGGAACCGGGCGCTTCAGCCCCGGCGAGCGCTACGGCCGCGTCTACCAGATCAACTACCTGCGCTGCATCTTCTGCGGCCTCTGCATCGAGGCGTGCCCGACCCGCGCGCTGACGATGACGAACTTCTACGAGCTGGCCGACAACGACCGGGGCAAGCTGATCTTCACCAAGGACCAGCTCCTCGCGCCGCTGCAGGAGGGCATGCTGCCCCCGCCGTTCCCGATGGTCGAGGGCCTGGAGGAGCGGGACTACTACCAGGGCAAGGTGTCCTCCGCGACCGACGGCCAGCGCCACTACGTCGATGCGCGCGCCGGCGAGGTCGACGAGAGCGACGTCGACCCCGACGCCCCCGGCAACGCCGGCGCGTCGCGCCCCGGTCAGCACGACGTCACGCACACCGACCACCCCACCGCCGAGGACACCCGCGAAGGAGCCCAGCTGTGACCTCCACCGCCGAAGCAGTCGGCTTCTGGCTGCTCGCCCCGATCGCGGTGCTCGCCTCGCTCGGACTGCTCTTCGCCCGCAAGGCCGTGCACGCGGCCCTCGCGATGGCCCTCGTCATGATCGTCATCGGCGTCTTCTACATCATGCAGAAGGCGGACTTCCTCGGCGTCGTCCAGATCTTCGTCTACACCGGCGCCGTGATGATGCTCTTCCTCTTCGTCCTCATGCTCGTCGGCGTCGACTCCTCGGACTCGATCGTCGAGACGATCAAGGGCCAGCGCTGGGCCTCCCTCATCCTCTCGGTGGGCCTGGCCGGTGTGCTCTTCTTCGCGATCGGCTCCGCGGTCTTCGACACGACCACCGTGCAGGCCGGCCTCGACAAGGTCGTGGCGACCAACCGCGACACCGGCAACGTGACGGGCATCGCCGAGCTGATCTTCGGCCAGTACGTCTGGGTGTTCGAGATCACCTCCGCCCTGCTCATCACCGCCGCCCTCGGCGCCATGGTCCTCGCCCACCGCGAGCGCCTCTCGCCGAAGGTGACGCAGGCCCAGTGGGCCGCGCGCCGTGTCCGGGAGAACACGAACGTCGCCGGTCTGCCCGCCCCCGGTGTCTACGCCCGACACAACGCGGTCGACACCCCGGCGCTGCTGCCCGACGGCACCCCGAGCGAGCTGTCCGTCTCCCGCGTCCTCGTCGCCCGCGACCAGGTCGCGACGACCGACGGCTTCAAGGACGTCGAGAGACACATGGAGCACGAGATCGAGGAGGGGCGCACCAAGTGAGCCCGATGCACTACATCTACCTGTCGGTGATCCTCTTCGCCGTCGGCGGGGCCACGGTCCTGACCCGGCGCAACGCGATCATCGTGTTCATGGGCGTGGAGCTGATGCTCAACGCGACGAACCTCTCCCTCGTGACGTTCTCCCGGATGCACGGCGCCCTCGACGGCCAGGTGATGGCCCTCTTCGTGATGGTCGTCGCCGCGGCCGAGGTCGTCGTCGGGCTCGCCATCATCATGGCGATCTTCCGTGCCCGCCGTTCGGCCTCGGTCGACGATGCCAACCTGCTGAAGCTGTAAGGAGCGAGAAGGCATGGGAACAATCGCCAACACCCTCGGCACGTATGCCGCTGGGCTCGCCACGCATGAAGGTGAGGTCCACGCGGCCACGGGCATCACGGCATACGCCTGGTTGCTCGTCGCGCTGCCGATGGTCGGGGCCGCGCTGCTGCTCCTCGGGGGACACCGGACCGACAAGTTCGGCCCGGTCCTCGCGACCTGCCTCTCGTGGGGCTCGTTCGTCATCGGTGCGCTCGTCTTCATCGCGATGCTCGGCCGCGACGCCGAGAGCCGCTCTCAGGGCGTGCAGCTGTTCGACTGGATCGCCGGCGGTGCCTTCAAGGTCACCGCGGGTCTGCAGATCGACCAGCTCTCGATGGTCTTCGTCCTGCTCATCACCTTCGTCGGGTCGCTCATCCACGTCTACTCGCTCGGCTACATGGAGCACGACCCCGACAAGCGCCGCTTCTTCGCCTACCTCAACCTCTTCGTCGCGGCGATGCTGCTGCTCGTGCTGTCCGACAGCTACCTGCTGCTCTACGTCGGCTGGGAGGGGGTCGGTCTCGCGTCCTACCTGCTCATCGGCTTCTGGAACTGGAACCCGGCCTACGCGACCGCCGCGAACAAGGCGTTCGTCGCCAACCGCGTCGGTGACCTCGGGCTGTCGATCGCGATCATGATCATGTTCTTCCAGTTCGGGGCCGTCGACTTCGCGACCGTCAACGAGGGCGTCGCCGGACTGAACGGCGTCAACCAGGCCTTCATGACGGCGATGGGGCTGATGCTCCTGCTCGGTGCCTGCGGCAAGTCCGCGCAGTTCCCGCTGCAGAGCTGGCTCGGTGACGCGATGGCGGGCCCGACCCCCGTCTCGGCGCTGATCCACGCGGCGACGATGGTCACGGCCGGCGTCTACCTCGTCGTCCGCAGCTCGGTGATCTTCGAGGCCGCGCCCACCGCGCAGCTCGTCGTCGTCATCGTCGGCGCCATCACGCTCGTCTTCGGGGCGGTCGTCGGCTGCGCCAAGGACGACATCAAGAAGGCGCTCGCCGCCTCGACGATGAGCCAGATCGGCTACATGATGCTCGCGGCCGGGCTCGGTCCGGTCGGCTACGCCTTCGCGATCTTCCACCTGCTGATGCACGGCTTCTTCAAGGCCGGGATGTTCCTCGGTGCCGGCTCGGTCATGCACGGCATGAACGACCAGGTCAACATGCGCCGCTTCGGCGGGTTGTCCGGCGCGATGAAGATCACCTGGGCCACCTTCGGCATCGGCTGGCTCGCGATCCTCGGCGTGCCCCCCTTCTCCGGCTTCTGGAGCAAGGACAAGATCATCGAGGCCGCGTTCATCGGGGAGGGCTGGCGTCCCTGGGTCTTCGGCATGGCCGCCCTCATCGGTGCCGGCATCACGGCCTTCTACATGTCGCGCCTGTTCTTCATGACCTTCCACGGCAAGAAGCGGTGGACCGACGACGTGCACCCGCACGAGTCGGGCCTGCTGATGACCGTGCCGATGATGATCCTCGCGGTCGGCTCGGCCTTCCTCGGCCTCATCCTCGGCCCGACCGGGTTCTTCACCTCCTGGCTCGAGCCGGTCACCGGTGCCGAGCCGGAGGGCGCCCACCCGGTGCTCCCGGTCCCGGTGCTGATGGCCGCGACCCTGCTGCTCGTCGCCGGCGGCATCGCCTACGCGTGGATGCTCTACTGGCGCGACCGCGTCCCGGAGGCGGCCCCGGCCGGCAGCCTGCTCACGCGGGCGGCACGGGTCGACCTCTACCAGGACCAGGTCAACGAGGCGCTGCTCATGCGTCCCGGGATCCACCTGACCCGCTCGATGGTCTTCGCGGACGGCAAGGGGGTCGACGGCGCGGCCGGCGGCCTGGCCGCCCTCGTCGGGGGGACCTCCTCCCGGTTGCGCAGGATCCAGAACGGGTTCGCACGCTCTTATGCCCTGACGATGCTCGCCGGCGTCGTCGCCATTCTCGGTGCACTGTGGGTGATTTCCTGATGACTGCAACGACCACCGTCCCCTGGTTGACGATCATGGGGGTGATCCCGCTCGTCGGGGCGCTCCTCGTGGCGTTCGTTCCGGGATCGGCCCGGAACGCCAAGCGGATGGCCCTCGGCTTCTCGCTCCTGACGCTCGTCGTCGGCATCATCGCCGCGACGCGCTTCGACACGGGCTCGAGCGCGCAGTTCCAGCTCGGTGAGCAGGTCTCGTGGATCCCGCAGTTCGGGGTCTCCTACTCCCTCGGCGTCGACGGGATCGCCCTCGTGCTGATCCTCATGGCGCTCGTGCTCACGCCGATCTGCCTGCTCGCCGCCTGGCACGACGTGCCGGGGGAGGACGACCGGGCCGGCGCGCAGAAGGTGAAGACCTACTTCGCGCTGCTCCTCGTCCTCGAGACCTTCATGGTCGGGGTGTTCGCCGCGACGGACGTCTTCCTCTTCTACGTCTTCTTCGAGGCCATGCTCATCCCGATCTACTTCCTCATCGGCCGCTTCGGCGGGCCGCGCAGGCAGTACGCCGCGATGAAGTTCCTCCTCTTCTCGCTCGCCGGCGGGCTCGTCATGCTCGTCGCCGTCATCGCCCTCTACCTGCAGGGTCCCGGTGGCACCGACGGGTTCCTCATCGAGCGGCTCACGGGCCTGTCGATGGACCCGACGACCGAGCGACTGCTCTTCGTCGGCTTCTTCCTCGCCTTCGCGGTCAAGGCGCCGATGGTGCCCTTCCACACCTGGCTGCCCGACGCGGCGACCGAGTCGAGCCCGGCCACGGCCACGCTGCTCGTCGGCGTGCTCGACAAGGTCGGCACCTTCGGGATGATCCGCTTCTGCCTCCAGCTCTTCCCCGACGCGAGCACGTGGGCCACGCCCGTCGTCATCGTGCTCGCCGTGGTCTCCGTGCTCTACGGCGCGCTGCTCGCGATCGGCCAGACCGACATGATGCGCCTGATCTCCTACACGTCGGTGAGCCACTTCGGCTTCATCGTGCTGGGGATCTTCGCCTTCACCAACGTCGGCATGGCCGGCTCGACGCTCTACATGGTCAACCACGGCTTCTCGACCGCCGGCCTGTTCCTCTTCGCGGCGATGCTCGTCCACCGGCGGGGGAGCAAACGGATCCCCGACTACGGCGGGTGGCAGCGGGTCGCCCCCGGGCTCGCCGGGATCTTCCTCGTCGCGGGCCTCTCCGGTCTGGCCCTGCCCGGCCTGTCGAGCTTCGTCTCGGAGTTCCTCGTGCTCGTCGGGACCTTCCCGACGCAGCCGGCGGCCGCGGTCATCGCCACGGTCGGCATCATCCTCGCGGCGCTCTACGTGCTGCTCATGTACAAGAAGGTCATGACGGGCCCCAAGCCCGAGGGCCTCATCGGCGAGCGGGCCGAGGCCCGGATGACCGACGGCGAGCGTGCCGTCGGCAAGCGGGCGGGCCTGGCGATCGTCAAGGACCTCTCTCTGCGCGAGAAGCTCGTGGCGACGCCGCTCATCGCGTCGTTCGTCATCCTCGGCTTCTTCCCCAACCTCGCCCTGCACCTGATCAACCCGGCCGTCGACACCTCGTTGTCCTACGTCCAGACCGACAGCACCCCGCTCGCGGGGTCGACAGCCGGAACGGCTGAAGGGAGCACGAAGTGAGCGCCCTCGCTCCGATGGCACTGCCTGCCGCCTTCCAGACCTCGAGCGTGGACTACCTGGCGGTCCTGCCCTTCCTCGTCGTCATCGCGACGGCGCTGGTGGGGGTGCTCGTCGAGGCGTTCGCGCCCCGCGAGCGGCGGCACAACCTCCAGGTGGGACTCGCCGTCGGCGGGCTGCTGGCCGCCTTCGTCGCCGTCATCGTCGCGGTGTCGCACCGGGGCCTGACGATGGGCATCAGTGACGGGGGGCGCAACCTCAGCCTCTTCGCCCTGTCCATCGACGGCCCGGCCCTGTTCATGATGGGCGCGATCCTGCTGATGAGCGTCCTCGGGGTGCTGACGATGTCCGAGCGCTTCGGCGGCGTCGGCCCCGACGCGTTCACCCCGAGCGGGGCCTCGACCCCCGGCTCCCCGCAGGAGAGCGCGGCGACCCGCGCCGGCTCGGTCACCTCCGAGGCCTTCCCGCTCGTGATGTTCGCCGTCCTCGGCATGATGATCTTCACCGCGGCCAACGACCTGCTCGGCATGTTCGTCGCCCTCGAGGTCCTCTCGCTGCCGCTCTACATCCTCTCCGGGCTCGCCCGCCGTCGCCGGCTGCTGTCGCAGGAGGCCTCCCTCAAGTACTTCCTGCTGGGCGCCTTCTCCTCGGCGTTCTTCCTCTTCGGCACGGCGCTGCTCTACGGCTACGCCGGCTCGGTCTACTTCGGTGACCTCAGCGCGGCGATCACGGCCGGTCCGATCGCGATGAACGGCCTGCTCGTCCCCGGCGCGGTCCTCGTCTTCGTCGGCCTGCTCTTCAAGGTCGGCGCGGTCCCGTTCCACGCCTGGACGCCCGACGTCTACCAGGGTGCCCCGACCCCCGTCACGGGGTTCATGGCGGCCTGCACCAAGGCGGCGGCCTTCGCGGCCATCCTCCGGGTGGCCTACGTCGGCCTCGAGCCGGGCCGCTGGCAGTGGAGCAACGCCGTCGTCGTCGTGGCGCTGCTGACGATGGTCGTCGGCGCCGTGCTCTCGGTGACCCAGACCGACATCAAGCGGCTGCTCGCCTACTCCTCGATCGCGCACGCCGGCTTCATCCTCGTCGGGGTGCTCGCCTTCGGCCAGAAGGGGGTCGCCGCGGTGCTGTTCTACCTCGTCGCCTACGGCTTCTCGACGATCGCCGCGTTCGCCATCGTCTCGCTCGTGCGCCAGAACGGCACCGAGGCGACGCACCTGTCGCAGTGGGCGGGCCTCGGCAAGCGCCACCCCGTGACGGCCTCGGCGTTCGCGTTCCTCATGCTCGCCTTCGCCGGTATCCCGCTCACCTCTGGTTTCGTCGCGAAGTTCGCCGTCTTCTCGGCCGCCATCGACACCGGGGGAGCGACGGGGACCGTGCTCGCGGTCGTCGGGGTGTTGTGCAGCGCGATCACGGTGTTCGTCTACGCACGGATCATCGTGCTGATGTTCTTCAGTGACGCCCCCGACGACTCGGTCCAGGTCGTGACGCCCTCGGTGGCGACGACGTTCTCCATCGCGATCGGCACGATGATCACGCTGGCGCTCGGCATCGTCCCCTCGGCGCTGCTCGACCTCGCCGACCGGGCCTCGCTGTTCGTCCGATGAGCTCCTGAGCCACCAGGCTCAGCCCGACCCACCCGACCCCTGACCCGTCACAGGATCCCCATGTCCAGGCACGACACCCCATCGGTCCTCGCCGTCCCCGGCGCCACGCCGGGGCTGTCGGCGCGCCTCGTCGACGGGCTCGCCCGGGTCGACGACCTCCTGCGCGAGGTCCTCGACCACGACGACCCGTTCATCGCCAAGGCGGCCGGTCACCTCGCCGCGGCCGGGGGCAAGCGGTTCCGCCCCCTGCTGACGCTGCTCGCCGCAGAGCTCGGTGACGGGATCAACGACGACGTGGTCCGGGCAGCGACCGGGGTGGAGCTGACCCACCTCGCCTCGCTGTACCACGACGACGTGATGGACGAGGCCCAGGTGCGGCGGGGTGTCACCTCGGTCAATGCGCTCTACGACAACTCGACCGCGATCCTCGTCGGTGACCTGCTCTTCGGCACCGCGTCCGAGCTGATCGCCGGACTCGGGGCCGAGGCGGTGCTCATCCAGGCCCGCACCTTCGTGCGCCTGTGCGCGGGACAGATCCGCGACGACCAGCCCCGCCCCGAGGGGGTCGACCCCGTGGACTACTACCTCGGGGTGCTCGCGGACAAGACCGGGGTCCTGATCGCCACGGCGGCCCGTTACGGCGCGATGTTCAGCGGTGGCAGCCCCGAGGCGGCCGAGCTGATGCGCCTCTACGGGGAGAAGGTCGGCATCGCCTTCCAGCTCGCCGACGACCTCATCGACATCACCTCCGAGGCCGACGAGACGGGCAAGACCCCCGGCACCGACCTGCGCGAGGGGGTCGACACGCTCCCGGTGATCCGGGCCAGGGCCTCGACCGACCCGGCCGACGCCCGGCTGCTCGAGCTGCTCTCGGCCGACCTCTCCGACGACGACGCGGGGGTGGCCGAGGCGCTCGCCCTGCTGCGGGTGCACCCGGCGCTCGAGGCCGCCCGCGAGGAGACGTTTGCCGTCGCGCGCGACGCCCAGCGCCTGCTCGACCCGCTGCCGGACAGTGACGCCAAGGCGGCCCTCCAGGCCCTGGCCGTCTCCGTCGTCGACCGAACCGGCTGACCCACCCGTCGGCGGAGAGAGCGGTGTCGTCCGGCGGGCCGGCTCGTCGCTGGAACGCGCGGGTCAGTCCGCGTCGTGCGGACGGGCCATCGAGAGCACGTCGAGGGCCTCGTCGAGCTGCTGCTCGGTCAGCCGGCCCTGCTCGACGTGGCCCTGCTCGAGGACGACCTCGCGGATCGTCCGCCGCTGCTTCACCGCCTGTTTGACGACGGCCGCGGCCGCCTCGTATCCGAGGTAGCGGTTGAGCGGCGTGACGATGCTCGGCGAGCTCTCGGCGAGGGCCCGGGCGTGCTCGACCTCGGCGGTGATGCCGTCGACGACGCGGTCGGCGAGCAGTCGGGTCGTGGTGGACAGCAGCGCGATCGACTCGAGGACGTTGCGGGCGAGCACCGGCAGCATGACGTTGAGCTCGAAGTTGCCGGCGGCGCCCGCGGTCGTGACCGTGACGTCGTTGCCGATCACCTGGGCGCAGGCCATCAGTGTCGCCTCGGGGATGACGGGGTTGACCTTGCCGGGCATGATGCTCGACCCGGGCTGGAGGTCGGGCAGGTGGATCTCTCCGAGGCCGGTGCGGGGTCCGGACGACATCCAGCGCAGGTCGTTGCAGATCTTCGTCAGGCCGACGGCGACGACCTTGAGGGCGCCGGACAGCTCGACGACGGCGTCCTGGGTGGACTGCGCCTCGAAGTGGTTCTCGGCCTCCCGGAAGTCGATGCCCGACTCGGTGGCGACCCGGGCGATGACGGCAGCGGCGAATCCGGGTGCGGCGTTGAGGCCGGTCCCGGCCGCGGTCCCGCCGAGCGGGAGCTCGCGGGTGGCCCGCGCGGCGTGCGCGACGCGGGCGGCACCGAGCTCGAGCTGGCGACGGTAGCCACCGAGCTCCTGCCCGAGCGTCACCGGGACGGCATCCATCAGGTGGGTGCGGCCGGCCTTGACGACCTCGGCGAACTCGGCCTCCTTGCGTCCCAGAGCCGCCGCGAGGTGCTCGAGCGCGGGCACGAGGTCGTCGACGGCCGCGCGCGTCGCCGCGATCCGCAGGGCGCTGGGGAAGGTGTCGTTGCTCGACTGGCCCGCGTTGACGTCGTCGTTGGGGTGGACGGCGAGCCCGCTGGCGAGGTGGGCGATCCGGCTGACGACCTCGTTGACGTTCATGTTCGTCGAGGTGCCGGAGCCGGTCTGGAAGACGTCGATCGGGAACTGGCCGTCGTGCCGGCCGTCCGCGACCTCGCGGGCCGCGCCGGCGATGGCCGCCGCGACGCCGGCGTCGATGACCCCGAGGTCGGCGTTCACCTCGGCGGCCGCGGCCTTGAGCAGGGCCAGGGCGTGGATGACCCCGACGGGGACCGGTTGACCGCTGACCGGGAAGTTCTCCACGGCCCGGGCGGTCTGGGCCCCCCACAGGGCGTCGGCGGGGACCTGCACCTCGCCCATCGAGTCGTGCTCGGTCCGGAACTGCTGGGTGGGCTCGCTCATGCCCTCATCATGCCCCCATCATGCCCCCGTCATGCCCCGGTCCCCGCGGGGTCGCGGTCAGCGGGGGCAGTCGTCGACGGGGACGGCGTCGCGCGCCCGGCGCCGGGACCCGTGCAGCGTGAGCAGCGAGTCGAGGCTGAGCAGCACGAGCGCCACCCAGACGATCCCGAACCCGATCCAGCGCTCGCGGGGGAGGTGCTCCCCGAGCAGGAGCACGGCGCAGAGCAGTTGCATGACCGGGGTGACGAACTGGATCAGCCCGATCGTCACGAGCGGGATGCGTCGCGCCGCCGCCGCGAAGGACAGCAGCGGCAGGGCGGTGATGGCCCCGGAGGCGACGAGCAGGCCGGTGTGCAGCCCTCCGTGCCGGCCGAACTCGAGGCCGCCGTGGTTCGCGACGACGAAGAGGGTGACCGCCGCGACGGGGGCGAGCACGACGGTCTCGACGGTGAGGCCGGGGACGGCCTCGAGGGTCGCCCCGAGCTTCTTCTTGGTCAGCCCGTAGAGGGCGAAGGACAGTGCGAGGGTCAGGGCGATCCACGGGACGCGCCCGCCGGAGACGCCGAGGTAGACCCCCGCGACGACCCCGATGGCCACGGCCGCCCACTGGAGCGCGCGGAGCCGCTCACGGAGCACGACGACGCCGAGGGCGACGGTGACGAGCGGGTTGAGGAAGTAGCCGAGCGCGGCGTCGCTCGTGTTGCCCGAGGTGACGGCGGCGACGTAGACGACCCAGTTGACGGCGATGAGCACCGCGGCGAGGGTGATGCCGGCCAGCATCCTCGGCCGGCGCAGCAGGGGGGCGACCCAGCCGACGTCGCGGCGCACGGTGAGCAGGATGAGGCAGAACAACAGCGTCCAGAGGATCCGGTGCGCGAGGATCTCCCAGGCGCCCGCCGGCTTGAGGGCGTCGAAGTAGAGCGGGAAGAGGCCCCAGATGCCGTAGGCCACGAAGCCGAGCAGGGTGCCCCGGCCGACCTCTCCCGTCGGCGCGGCCGACGAGCGCCGGGGAGGCCCCACCGCAGCTGCCTCGAGCCCCGGCGATCCGGTGGTCGAGGCAGTGGCGGACGTCGCTGCGGTGGGCCGGGTCGTCACGCTCCCACGGTCCAGGTGTCACGGCCCGCGAGGAGGGCGTCGATGTCGGTGTCGGTGACCTCGCCCGTGCGGGCGGAGGCGACCTGCTCGCGGAGCCCGTCGTCGTAGGTCGGCCGCTGCACGTTGCGGAAGATGCCCATCGGGACGTGACCGAGGTCGGGGGTGTCGAGGCGGGACAGCGCGAAGGCGGCGCTCGGGTCGTCGGCCCCCGCGTCGTGCACGACGATGCGCGCGGGGTCGGCGTCCTCGCGGGCGACGACGGAGAGCGCGCCGCTGTCGTTGCGCACGACGGCACGGTCACCGGCGGCGACCTGCTCACCGTCGGTGAGGTGGAGCAGTCGGGCGGCGGCCTCGGTGCGGTCCTTGAGGACGTCGAAGACGCCGTCGTTGAAGATGGGGCAGTTCTGGTAGATCTCGACGAGCGCCGACCCCCGGTGGGCCGCGGCAGCGCGCAGCACCCCGGTGAGGTGCTGGCGGTCGGAGTCCATCGTGCGCGCGACGAAGGTGGCCTCGGCGCCGAGCGCGAGCGACACCGGGTTGAACGGCCGGTCGAGCGAGCCGAGGGGCGATGACTTCGTCACCTGGCCGACGTGCGAGGTGGGGGAGTACTGCCCCTTCGTCAGGCCGTAGATCTCGTTGTTGAACAGCAGGATCGTGAGGTTCACGTTGCGCCGCAGGGCGTGGATGAGGTGGTTGCCGCCGATCGACAGGGCGTCGCCGTCGCCGGTGACGACCCACACCGAGAGGTCCTCGCGGGTCGCGGCGAGGCCCGTGGCGATGGCCGGGGCGCGGCCGTGGATCGAGTGCATCCCGTAGGTGTCGAGGTAGTAGGGGAAGCGGGAGGAGCAGCCGATCCCGGAGACGAAGACGACGTTCTCCCGACGCAGGCCGAGCTCGGGCAGGAAGCCCTGGACCGCGGCGAGGATCGCGTAGTCCCCGCACCCTGGGCACCACCGCACCTCCTGGTCGGAGGTGAAGTCCCGCTTGCCGAGCGCCTCACCGTCGGGCAGGCGCGGGACGCCCTCGGTCCCGGACGCTCCGAGGGTGGGCAGGCCGAGGTCGACGCGGCTGGGGGTGGTCATGGCTGGGTCTCCTTGACGGCCTGGGTGATGACGTCGGCGAGCTGCGCGGACTGGAAGGGCAGGCCCCGCACCGAGGTGTGCGACTGCGCATCGACGAGGTACCTCGCCCGGAGCAGCATCGCGAGCTGCCCGAGGTTCATCTCGGGGACGACGACGCGGTCGTAGCGCTTCAGCACCTCGCCGGTGTCGGCGGGGAAGGGGTTGAGGTGGCGCAGGTGGGCCTGGGCGACCCGGGTGCCGGTGCTCCGGGCGAGCCGGACGGCGGCGGCGATGGGGCCGTAGGTCGAGCCCCACCCGAGGACGAGGACGCGGGCCTCGCCGGAGGGGTCGTCGACGTCCAGGCCCGGGATCGTCGCGGCGATGCCGTCGATCTTGGCCTGGCGCAGCCGGGTCATGTGGTCGTGGTTGTCCGGGTCGTAGGAGATGTTGCCCGTGACGTCGGCCTTCTCGATCCCGCCGATGCGGTGCTCGAGACCCGGCGTGCCGGGCTTGGCCCACGGCCTCGCGAGCGTCTCGGGGTCACGCAGGTAGGGGTGGAAGGTCGGTTGGCCCTTGGCGTCCGTCGCGTTGGGCTCCGTGGCGAACTCCACGGTGAGGTCGGGCAGGTCCGCCGTGTGGGGCAGGCGCCACGGCTCCGACCCGTTGGCGAGGTAGCCGTCGGACAGCACGATGACGGGGGTGCGGTAGGTCGTCGCGATCCGCACCGCCTCGATCGCGATGTCGAAGCAGTCGGCGGGAGTCGACGGTGCGATGACGGCAACCGGGGACTCGCCGTTGCGGCCGAAGAGGGCCTGGAGCAGGTCGGCCTGCTCCGTCTTCGTCGGCAGCCCGGTCGAGGGTCCGCCGCGCTGGATGTCGCAGACGATGAGCGGCAGCTCGAGCGAGACGGCCAGCCCGATCGTCTCGGCCTTGAGGGCGAGGCCCGGACCCGAGGTCGTCGTCACCCCGAGCGCCCCGCCGAAGCTCGCGCCGAGGGCGGCCCCCACCCCGGCGATCTCGTCCTCGGCCTGCATCGTCGTGACGCCGTAGCGCTTGAGGCCGGCGAGGGTGTGCAGGATGTCGGACGCCGGGGTGATCGGGTAGGAGCCGAGGAAGAGCGGCAGGTGGGCGCGGTGGGCGGCCGCGACGAGCCCGAGGGAGAGGGCGACGTTGCCGGTGACGTTGCGGTAGGTGCCCGAGGGCATCGCCGCGGGCGCGACCTCGTAGGAGACGGAGAAGTCCTCGGTCGTCTCCCCGTAGTTGAACCCGGCCCGGAGCGCGGCGAGGTTGGCCTCGAGGATGTCGGGCCGGTCGGAGAACTTGGCCTTGAGGAAGGCCTCGGTGCCCTCCGTCGGCCGGGTGTAGAGCCAGGAGAGCAACCCGAGCGCGAACATGTTCTTCGAGCGCTCCTTCTCCTTGCGGGTCAGGTCGGTGAAGGACGCGAGCGACTCGACGGCGATCGACGTGAGGGCGACCGGGTGGACGTGGTAGCTCTCGAGCGATCCGTCGTCGACCGGGCTCACGGCATACCCGACCTTGGCGAGGTTGCGCTTGGTGAACTCGTCGGTGTTGACGATGATCGTCGCGCCGCGGGGCAGGTCGTGGAGGTTCGCCTTGAGGGCGGCGGGGTTCATCGCGACGAGCACGTCGGGGGCGTCGCCCGGGGTGAGGACGTCGTGGTCGGCGAAGTGGAGCTGGAAGCTCGAGACGCCCGGCAGGGTGCCCTGGGGCGCCCGGATCTCCGCTGGGAAGTTCGGCAGCGTCGACAGGTCGTTGCCGAGCAGCGCGGTCTCCGAGGTGAATCGGTCACCCGTCAGCTGCATGCCGTCGCCGGAGTCCCCTGCAAAGCGGATGATCACGCGATCGAGCTGCTGGACCAGTTTGGTGCTCATGCGCTGCGACGTCCTCGAACTTCCCCACGGCAACGTCCGAAGCCTGTGCAACGGACTCGATCCATGGTAGATGGTGGCTCGGTTTCACTCCGGGAGGCCGTCAGGTCGTGGACATCCGGAGCCCGTGACCGATGACTAGGCTGGCGGTCATGTCCGGGTACGTCGCAGTCGCCGCCGTACTGGGAGCCGGAGTGCTCCTGGTCGTCGCTGCCATGACCGCCCGGAGGCTCGTGGCTCCGCATGCGCCGTTCCCGGCCAAGCTGACGACGTACGAGTCGGGGGTCGACCCCGTCGGCGAGGGCTGGGCCCAGACGAAGGTGCGCTACTTCGTCTTCTCCTTCCTCTACGTCATCTTCGCCGTCGACGCGATCTACCTCTTCCCGTGGGCGCTCGTGCTGCGCGACCCCGACCTCGGCGGCGCGAGCCTCGTCGAGATGGGGATCTTCATCGGCGTCATCGTGCTGGGCCTGGCCCACGCGGCCCGCCACGGCCTGCTGAGGTGGTTCTGATGGCGGTCGACCTGCCGATGCCGGGACTGCGCGACGACGGGACGAAGGTCCGCGTCGGCGTCGTCTCCGACCATGCCCCGCGCCCCGTCAAGGTCGTGCTCAACTGGGGCCGGCGCTACTCCCTCTGGGTCTTCAACTTCGGGCTGGCCTGCTGCGCCATCGAGTTCATCGCCGCGTCGATGGGCACGCACGACTTCATCCGGCTCGGCGTGATCCCCTTCGCCCCCGGGCCGCGCCAGGCCGACCTCATGGTCATCTCCGGCACGGTCACCGACAAGATGGCCCCGGCGATCCGGCGCCTCTACGACCAGATGCCCGAGCCGAAGTACGTCATCTCCTTCGGTGCCTGCTCCAACTCCGGCGGGCCCTACTGGGACTCCTACTCGGTCACCAAGGGCGTCGACCAGATCATCCCCGTCGACGTCTACGTGCCCGGCTGCCCACCCCGCCCCGAGGCCCTGCTGCACGGGATCATCCGGCTCCAGGAGCAGATCGCCGGGGAGAAGCTCTCCACGGAGCGGATCCGCGGTCGGTATGCCGGGTCGCGGGTCGCCAGCGCCGGTGACGTCCGTCGCCCCCTCCTGCGCCGACCGCCCCGCCCCGGCGGTGACCGGTGATCGTCACCGACGTCCGCGAGGTCGACCTCGCAGCCTGGTCGGCCACCGTCGAGGCGCTGCGCGACGAGGGCTACGACTACTTCGACTGGTTCACCGCCGTCGACCAGACCGACGCGCCGGAGCCGGGCTTCGACCTCGTCTGCCACCTGCTGTCCGTCGGGGAGCCACGGTCGCTGCGCTCGGTCCTGCTGCGGACCCGGTTGCCCGAGGGGGCGCCCGCCCCTTCCCTGACGGGCGTCTTCGGGGGCGCCGCGTGGCACGAGCGCGAGACGCACGAGATGTTCGGGATCGACTTCGACGGCTTCGACGACGGCACCGGCCTCGGGCTGCGCCCCCTGCTGCTGCCCGACGGCTTCGAGGGCACCCCGCTGCGCAAGTCGTTCGTGCTCGCGGCCCGGGCCTCGAAGCCGTGGCCGGGCGGCAAGGAGCCCGGGGAGGGCCACGACAGCGTCCGCGCCCCCGGCCGGCGTCGGGTCAGGGCCCCCGGCGTGCCCGGGCCGGAGTGGGGCCCGCGCGAGCCGTCTCCGGGAGGGGAGTCGTGAGCCCCTGGCTGGAGGTCGTGCTCCGCGCGGCCGCCGTCCTCGTCGCCTTCCTCACCCTGCCGCTGCTCGTCGGCCAGACCGAGCACAAGGTGATGGGGCACATGCAGGGCCGCCTCGGGCCGATGTATGCCGGTGGCTTCCACGGCTGGGCCCAGCTCGTGGCCGACGGGGTGAAGTTCGTCCAGAAAGAGGACGTCACCCCGGCGCGGGCCGACCGACGGGTCTTCCGCCTCGCACCCTTCGTCGCGCTGATCCCCTACCTCGTAGCCCTGGCCGTCATCCCGATCACGCCCAAGGTCGTCGGGGCCGACGTCGAGGCGAGCGTCGTGCTCGTCCTCGCGGTGATCGGCGTCGGCATCATCGGCACCCTGATGGCCGGCTGGGCCTCGGCGAACAAGTACGCGCTGCTCGGTGGCCTGCGGGCCGCGGCGCAGCTCGTCTCCTACGAGCTGCCGATGGTGCTCGCCGTCGCCTCGGTGGCGCTCGCGGCGGGCACCCTCTCGCTCATCGGGATCGGCGAGGCGTGGACCCCGTGGTGGCTGCTCTGGCAGGCCCCCGGCGCGGTCGTCTTCCTCGTCGCCGCCCTCGCCGAGCTGCAGCGCCCGCCCTTCGACATGCCGGTCGCCGACTCCGAGATCGTCTTCGGCGTCTTCACCGAGTACACCGGCCTGCGCTTCGCCTTCTTCCTGCTCGCGGAGTATGCCGGCATCGTCGTGATGTCGCTGCTCTTCTCCGTGCTCTACCTCGGCGGCTGGCACGGCCCGTGGCAGGAGGCGGTCGGGTGGCTCTGGACCCTGCTCAAGGGCTTCGCGATCGCCGTCGTGGTGATCTGGCTGCGGGTCTCCTGGCCCCGGATGCGCGAGGACCAGCTCCAGCGCCTCGCCTGGGTCTGGCTCGTCCCGATCGCCCTCGTCCAGCTCGCGATCACGGCAGTGGGAGTGGTGATGACCCGATGAACGCTCACGGTCCCGACGACGGTCGGACGTCGTCCGAGGGGGGTGGGCTCGGCGGCCTGCTGCCCGGCCTCGTCACGGGGCTCGCCACGACGGCGCGGTCGCTGACACGGCACACCCACACGGCCGAGTACCCCGACGTCGCGCCGGAGCTGCCGGCCCGCTCGCGTGGCGTCATCGCACTGACGGAGGAGAACTGCACCTCCTGCATGCTCTGCGCGCGCGAGTGCCCCGACTGGTGCATCTACATCGACTCCCACAAGGAGGAGGTCCCGGCCACGACGCCGGGAGGGCGGGCCCGCCAGCGCAACGTGCTCGACCGCTTCGCGATCGACTTCTCGCTGTGCATGTACTGCGGGATCTGCGTCGACGTGTGCCCCTTCGACGCGCTCCACTGGAGCCCCGAGTTCGAGTACGCCGAGCTCGACATCCGTGACCTCACCCACGAGAAGGACCGGCTCGGGGCGTGGATGGCGACCGTGCCTCCCCCCGGGCCGCTCGACCCGGGTAGCGCCGAGCCCGCCGAGGTGGCGGCGGCTGCGGCTCCGCCACGGGGTGCCGCGGGTCCCGGTGGTGCGGGTGGCGCCGGAGCGGCCCGGCCGGCCCGGGCCCGCCGGACCCCGACCGGCGGCGCGGCGCCGACGGCCCGCACCCTCGCGGCCGAGGCCACCGCCACGCCCGCCACGCCCGCCACGCCCGCCACGCCCGCCACCCAGGCAGCCCCGACCGAGGGACCCGTGACCGAGGCCATCGCGACCGAGGAGGGCCGCGAGTGACGACGCGCGACCTCGTCTTCGCCGGCGTGGGCGCGGTGACGGCGCTGTCGGGCCTGCTCGCCGTGACGACCCGGCACATCGTGCACGCGGCGCTCTGGCTGCTCGTCTGCCTCGGCTCGCTCGCCGGGTGCTACGTCGTGCTCGGGCAGGAGCTCGTCGGCCTCGTCCAGCTGCTCGTCTACGTCGGCGCGATCGTCGTGCTCGTCCTCTTCGCGCTGATGCTGACCCGGGCGCCGATCGGGCGCAGCGACGAGGTCTCGACCCCCGGCTGGCAGCGGGCGCTCGGGGCCCTGCTCGGGGCGGCCACCGCGGCCCTGCTCGGCTCGCTCCTGCTCCCGCTCCTCGCCGGGGTCACCGTCCCGCTCGACGCCCCCGCGGCCGGCACGCCTCAGATCGCCCAGGCGGTCTTCGGCACGTGGGTCTGGCCCTTCGAGCTGCTCTCGGTGCTGCTCCTCGTCGCGCTGATCGGCGCCTTCGCGGTGTCTCGCCTCGTGCTCCGACCCGACGAGGGGCCGGCCCGGTGATCCACCTCCAGCTCCCCGCTGCGCTCGCCTGCGTGCTGGCCGGCCTCGGGGTCCACGGCATCCTCGCCCGGCGCAACGCGGTGCTCGTCCTGATCGGGGTCGAGCTCGTCCTCAACGCGGCCAACCTCCTGCTCGTCACCGTCGGCTCCCGCCCCGACTCGCCGGTCGCCGCCGGCTCGGTGCTCACGATCTTCGTCATCACGATCGCCGCCGCCGAGGTGACCGTGGCGCTCGCCGTCATCCTCGTGATGTTCCGCCGCTTCGGGCACATCGACCTCACGGCCGCCCCCGGCGCCGACGAGCACGAGCACGAGGAGCGGGTGCCATGACCTGGGTCGTGCGCCTCGTCGTCCTGCTCCCGGCGCTCGCCGGACTCGCCGGCCTGCTCGCCCGCCGTCGGCCGGCGCTGGCCCGCGGCATCGCCGTCGGCTGCGCCGCCGCCGTGGCCCTGCTCGCCGTCGCCCTCGTCGCCGCGCCCCTGCGGCGGGCCGACATCCCGACGGTCGGCGCCCTGCCGCTGCGCGACCTGTCCGTCCCGCTCAACCTGCTCTCGGACCGGGTCTCCGGCACCGTCTCGCTCGTCGTCGCGGTCGTCGTGCTGTGCATCCAGGTCTTCACCGTCTGGTACCTCCGGGCCGACCCGCGCTACCCCCAGTTCGCCGCGACCGTCTCCCTCTTCGCCGCGGGGATGCTCCTCGTCGTCTCCTCGGCCGACCTCGCCCTCACCCTCGTCGGCTGGGAGGTGATGGGCTGGTGCTCGTGGCTGCTCATCGGCCACGACAGCGAGCGCGCGGCAGCCCGGCGAGCGGCATACAAGGCCTTCGTCGTGACCCGTGTCGCCGACATCGGGATGGTCATCGGGCTCATCGCGCTCGCCGTGAGGGCCGGCAGCACGGACCTGCTCGCCGTGCTCACCCAGCCCGCCGCCACGCCGCTGCTCACCCTCGGGCTCGTCGGGGTCGTGGTCGGCGTCGCCGGCAAGTCGGGACTCGTGCCCTTCCACGACTGGCTGCCCGACGCGATGGAGGGCCCTACCCCGGCGTCGGCGCTCATCCACGCGGCGACGATGGTCGCGGCCGGCAGCTACGTCGTCGCGCGCCTCTTCGGCCTCTATGCGCAGGACGACGCCGCGCGCACGTTCCTCGCCCTCCTCGCCGCCGTGACGATGGTCTATGCCGCGGGACTGGCCCTCGCCCAGTCCGACCTCAAGCGGATGCTCGCCTACTCGACGCTCAGCCAGGTCGCGATCATGCTCGGCGCGCTCGCGGCGGCGCCGGCCGGGCTGGCGGCCCCCGCGGTCTCGCACCTCGTCGGGCACGCCTTCTTCAAGGCGCTGCTCTTCCTCGTCGCCGGGTGGCTCGCGGCGCTCGTCGGGGGCACCACGCTCGTGCTGCTCCGCGGTCGGCTGCGCGGGCGGGGCACGCTGCGCTGGTCGGTCGCCGTCGGGCTCGCCTCGCTCGCCGGGGTCCCGCCGCTCATCGGCTTCTTCACCAAGGACACCGTCGTCGACGCGGCGCTCGAGGGTGCCGCGGACGGCGGGGGCCTGCGGGCCTGGGCCGTCGTCGTCGCGCTCCTGCTCACCGTCGTGCTCACCGCCGCCTACTGCACCCGCGCGTGGCTGCTCCTCGACACCCCCGTCGAGCCGGCCGGGGCACCGCCGGCGCCCACCGGCGACGAGGCGGCGCCGATCAGCGTCCCCGCGGCCCTGTCCGTCGCGGTCCTCGCCGTCGGCACCGTGCTCGGCACGCTGCTGCTCGTCGGGATCCGCGGGGCCATCCACGTCGGGCTCCTGTCGGCGGTGCTGTCCCTGCTGCTCGTCGTCGGGGCCGGGTATGCCGTGTGGGCCCTCAGCGACCACGGACGGCTCGACGTCGCCGACCGGCTGAGCCCGCGCCTGCGCGACGGGGCCGTGCGCGGGTTCGGCGCCGACACCGCCTACACGGCGCTCGGTCGGGGCGTGACCGCCGTGGCCCGCCTCGTCGTCGCGCTCGACCGTGACGTCGTCGACGCCTACCCACGGGCGAGCGCCGTCGCGGTGCGGGGCCTGGGCCGGGCCGGGGAGCGCGCCCACCGGGGCGTGCCGTCCCTCGCCCTCGTCGGCGTGCTCGTCGGGCTCGTCGCGATCGCGCTGCTGGGGGTGACGGCATGGCGCTGACCCTGCTGCTGCTCGTCCCGCTCCTCGCGACGATCGCGCTGCTCGCGCTGCCCCCCGACTCCGGCGGCGAACGCCCCGTCGCGCTCGGATCGGCCGCGCTCACGGCCGTCCTCGCCGTCTGGGTCGTCATCGCCCGACCCGTCGTCGACGCCGCGTGGATCCGCTCGCTCGGGGTGCGCTGGCACTTCGAGGTCGACGGGATCTCCGCCGGGCTCGTCCTGCTCACCGCCCTGCTGACCGTCGCGGTCGTCGTCCACGCCCTCGCCGGCCCGATCTCCTCGGGGGGCTCGCGCTCGACCTACCTCGGCTGCATCCTCCTCGTCGAGACGGGCGCCCTCGCCACCTTCCTGGCCCGCGACGCCGTCCTGTTCTTCATCGCCTTCGAGGTCGTGCTCGTGCCGATGTGGGTGCTCATCCGGCGCTTCGGCGACGACCACGTCGGGGACGAGGACCGGGGCGACGCCGCCTCCCGCTTCGTGCTGTTCACCGTGCTCGGGTCGAGCCTCATGCTCGTCGGCATCCTCCTGCTCGTGCACCACCAGGGCAGCTCCGACCTCGGCGTCCTCGCCGCGCGGCACGGCACCGGCCTCTCGCGGGGCGTCCAGGTCTCCGTTGCCGCCCTGCTGCTCGCCGGTCTCGGCATCAAGGTGCCACTCTGGCCGGTCCACACCTGGCTGCCCCCGGCGCACACGATCGCCCCGACGGCCGGCTCGGTGCTGCTCGCGGCGGTGCTGCTCAAGATGGGCACCTACGGCATCGTGCGGCTCGCCGTCGCCACCGTCCCCGAGGGCGTCGCCGCCCTCAGCCCGGCGCTCGCCGTGCTCGGCGTCGTCGGCATCCTCTGGGGAGGTCTCGCCTGCCTCGTCGAGCGTGACCTCAAGCGGCTCATCGCCTACAGCTCCGTGGCCCACATGGGCTTTGTCGCGCTCGCTGTCGCCTCGGGCAGCCACACCGGCCTGCAGGCGGCCCTCTTCGGCAACATCGCCCACGGGGTCGTGGCCGCGCTGCTCTTCTTCGTCGTCGGCGACCTCAAGGCGCAGTGGGGCTCGGCCGACCTGTCGGTCATCCGGCGCGGCCTGCGCGACACCGCGCCGCGCTACGGCGTCACCCTGCTCATCGCCCTCGCCGCGGCACTCGGACTGCCGGGGCTGGTCAGCTTCTGGGGCGAGTTCCTGGCGCTGTATGCCGCGTGGTCGCCGGCCCCCGACCGGCCGCTCGTGCTCCTGCGCGCCTGCGCCGTGCTCGGCGCCGTCGGCATCGCGCTCGCCGCCGCCTACGCCCTGCGGGTCGCGCGGATCGTCTGGGCCGGTGAGGTCCCCGACGACCCGGCCGGCCCGGTCACCACAGAGCCCACGGAGCCCGTCGGGGCCGGCGATGTCACCGATGTCACCGGAGCGCGCTGGGGCGTCCTGCTCGCCCTCGTCGTCGCCGTCGTCGTGCTCGGCCTGCTCCCGCACCTGCTGCTCGGGGTGTCCGACCTCGACGCCGCGGCCCTGCTCACGGGGGTGACCCGGTGAGAGACCTGAGCATCGACGCCGTGGCGCTGCTGCCCGCCCTCTTCCCCGTCCTCGGCCTCCTCGTCGTCCTCGTCGCCGACCTCGCCGCGCCGCGGCTGTCCCGGGCGCCGTGGGCCCTCGCCGCCACCGCCGCGCTCGGGGTCGTCGTCAGCGCCCTCGTCGGGCTGCTGAGCGGCGGGGAGTCCGCCACCTTCTGCCTCGCGCAGACCGGGGCAGGCGCCGCCGTCCCGGTGAGCTGCTTCTGGAAGGTCGACGCGCTCGGTGGCAGCCTCCAGCTGGCGGCGGGGCTCGCCGCGCTCGTCAGCATCGGCCTCGCCTGGCCGCGGTCTGCTGCCGTCCCCGGACAGCGCGACCCCGGCGCTGTCCACGTCCACGAGGGCCCCGTCGCGGCCCAGTCCGCCCAGGCGGTGCTCCTGCTCGGCGCCCTCGCCGGCACCGTCGTCGTCGCGGCGAGCCGTGACATCGGGACGCTGCTCGTCGCCCTCGAGCTCGCCACGCTGCCCGTGATCGTGCTCGTCGCCCTCTCCGGTCGCCGCGGCGCCGTCGCGGGCGCGGTCCAGCTGCTCGTCACCTCCGTCGTCTCCTTCGCCCTGCTCGTGCTCGGGCTCGCCGTGTGGTTCGCGGCGACCGGCAGCCCCTTCCTCGACCCCGACGCCGCACTGCTGTCGACCGGCCCCAGCGGGCCAACCGGGGCCACCGGGGCCCCGGCCACCGTCACGGCCGGGCTGCTCTCGCTCGCGGTCGTCCTCGTGCTCGCCGGCATCGGCTTCAAGCTCTCGCTCGTGCCCTTCCACGCGTGGACCCCGACGGCGTATGCCGGGACCTCGACGGCCGTCGCGACCTTCCTCGCCACGGTCTCGAAGATCGCGGCGCTCGCCGCCCTGCTCGTCGTGGTCCGTGCCGTCGCGGTCCTCGGCACCCCGGCCCTGCTCGCGATCGCGGTCCTCGCGGGGCTCAGCATGACCGTCGGCAACGTGATGGCCCTGCGCCAGGACGACGTCGTGCGGCTCCTCGCCTGGTCGACGGTCGCCCAGGCCGGCTGGGTCGTCCTGCCGCTCGTCAGCCTGTCGGCGCTCGGCGCCCGCGCCTCGGCGACCTACCTGCTCACCTACGTCGCGGCCACCCTCGTCGCCTTCGCCGTCGTCGCGCTCACCGTGTCGGAACACCCGCGGGCGGGCCGGCGGCTCACGGCATACGACGGGATGTGGCGTCGCCACCCGGTGCGGGCGGGTGCGCTCGCGCTCGCGCTCACCTCGCTCGCGGGGCTGCCGCCAGGGGTGATCGGCCTCGCGGGCAAGGTCGTCGCGCTGCGCCCGGTCGTGGCGCAGGGCTGGATCTGGCTCGCCGTCGTCGCCGCGGCCAACGCCGTGCTCGGCGTCGCCGTCTACCTCCGCTGGCTGCGCCCCGTCGTCAGCCTGGCCGGCCCCGAGACGCAGCCCGCCCGGGGCGCGGCGCCCGAGGTCGAGCCCGACCGTGGCCGTCGGCGCGCGGTGGTCGCGGCCCTCGTGCTGTCGGCCGCCGTCCTCGTCGCCGTCAGCGTCCAGCCCGACCTGCTCCTCGCGCTGCTGGGCTGAGACGCCGACCGACGCACGAGCGCGCCGCCGGGGGAACACGATCCACGGGCCGCTCGTTGACGGGGCATGCACAACCACTTCAACGGGCTGAAGACCGCTGCCCTCTTCGGCGGCATCTGGGCGCTCCTGCTCGGCCTCGGCGCGATCGTCGGCGGCGGCCGCTTCATCTGGCTCTTCGCCCTGATCGGGGTGGGCACGACCGCCTACGGTTACTGGAACAGCGACAAGCTCGCGATCCGGGCCATGCACGCCTATCCGGTCTCCGAGGCGCAGGCCCCGGCGATGTACCGCATCATCCGCGAGCTCTCCACGGCCGCAGGCAAGCCCATGCCGCGCCTCTACATCTCGCCGACGCCGGCCCCGAACGCCTTCGCCACCGGGCGCAACCCCCGCAACGCGGCCGTCTGCTGCACCGAAGGCATCCTCCAGCTGCTCGACGAGCGCGAGCTGCGCGGCGTCCTGGGCCACGAGCTGATGCACGTCTACAACCGCGACATCCTCACCTCCTCGGTCGCCGCGGCCATCGCCGGCGTGATCACGTCGGTCGGCCAGATGCTGATGTTCACGAGCATGTTCGGCGGCGGCTCCGACGAGGACCGGCCCAACCCGTTCGCCCTGCTCGCGATGAGCCTGCTCGCGCCCTTCGCCGCGATGATGATCCAGATGGCGATCAGCCGCACCCGGGAGTACGACGCCGACGAGGACGGCTCCCGCCTCACCGGCGACCCGCTCGCCCTCGCCTCTGCGCTGCGCAAGCTCGAGAGCGGGGTGGCGCGGGCACCCCTCGCCCCGCAGCAGGACATCGTCAACGCGAGCCACATGATGATCGCGAGCCCGTTCCGGGCCAAGGACGTCAGCCGCTTCCTCTCGACCCACCCGCCGATGGACCGGCGGATCGCCCGGCTCGAGCAGCTGGCCGGCGGACCCGTCCAGCGTTGAGCGAGTCGGCCCGGTCACCGGTGCAACCCGGGCGACGGGGGTCGCCGCCGTCTGGCAGGCTCGGGGTCATGCCGAGCCTCACCCGTGCCGAAGCCCAGCAGCGCTCCGAGCTGCTCACCGTGACGTCGTATGCCGTCGAGCTCGACCTCGACCGGGGCGCCGAGGTCTTCGGCTCGCGGACGACCGCGCGCTTCACCTGTCATCAGCCCGGCGTCGAGAGCTGGGTGGACGTCGCTGCACGGACGGTCGCGTCGGTCACGCTCAACGGGGTCGACCTCGACCCGGCCGACGTCGCAGAGGGGCGGCTCCGGCTGGCCGGCCTGCAGGCCGAGAACGAGCTCGTCGTCGAGGCCACGATGGTCTACAGCCACGACGGCCAGGGCCTGCACCGGGCCACCGACCCCGCCGACGACCGTGACTACGTCTACGGGCACCTCTTCCTCGACGCGGCCCCGAGCGTCTTCGCGTGCTTCGACCAGCCCGACCTCAAGGCGCCCTACGACCTGACCGTCCGGGCCCCCGAGGACTGGGTCGTCATCGGCAACGGCGCGGCGACGCGGACCGCGCCGGGGGAGTGGACGCTCGCGACGACGAAGCCGCTCGCGACCTACTTCGTGACGGTCTGCGCCGGGCCGTACGTGTCGGTGCTCGGCGAGCACGACGGCATACCGCTGGGTCTGCACGCACGCGCCTCGCTCAAGGAGCCGCTCGAGCGGCACGCCGACCAGCTCTTCGAGGTGACCCGCCAGTCCTTCGACTACTTCCACGGCCTCTTCGGGATCCGCTACCCCTTCGGGGAGTATCACCAGGTCTTCGTCCCGGAGTTCAACGCCGGCGCGATGGAGAACCCCGGCTGCGTGACCTTCCGCGACCAGTACCTCTACCGCGGAGCGGCCACCCGCGACGAGCTGCTGAGCCGCGCCAACACCGTCTCGCACGAGCTGTCGCACATGTGGTTCGGCGACCTCGTGACGATGAAGTGGTGGGACGACCTGTGGCTCAACGAGTCGTTCGCCGAGTACATGAGCCACCGCTGCCTCGTCGACGCGACGGAGTTCACCGACGCGTGGGTCGACTCCTCGATCGTGCGCAAGGTCTGGGGTTACGGCGCCGAGCGCTCGCCGTCGACCCACCCGGTCGCCGGGGTCGAGGCGCTCGACGCGCAGAGCGCCCTGCAGAACTTCGACGGCATCTCCTACGCCAAGGGCGCGGCCGCTCTGCGCCAGCTCATCGCCTACGTCGGTGACGACCCGTTCGTCGCCGGTGTCCGCGCCTACCTCGGCGCGCAGTCCTACGGCAACGGCACGCTGGCGGACTTCCTCGGCGCGATCGAGCGGGCCAGCGGCACCGACCTCGCCGCCTGGTCGAGCGGCTGGCTGCTCACGGCCGACCGCGACACGATCTCGGTCGAGGTCGAGCCGGCCGACGGCCTGGTGACCTCGGCCCGCCTGCTCCGCGAACCGCCGGACGGTCACCCCGCCGACCGTCCGCACGCCCTCGACGTCGGGGGCTGGACCGACGGCGTGGAGCTGCTGCGGGCTGAGGTCACCGTCACGAGCGGGAGCACGGGGCTCGACGCGCTCGTGGGGCGTCCCGTCCCGGCCCTGGTCGTGCCGAACGCGTCCGACCTCACGTGGGCCCGCGTCCGGCTCGACGACGCCACCCTCGCGGCGCTGCCCGACCAGCTCGCCCAGCTGCCCGACGCGCAGGCCCGGGCCGTCATCTGGTCGGCGCTCATCGACGGCGTCCACGGGGCCACCGTCGCGCCGCAGACCTTCCTGCACGTCGTCGAGACGGCGTGGACGGGGGAGACGAACTCCTCGATCCTCACCCGCATCGCCGCCTACGCCGAGCACGGCGTCGTCGCGCACTTCGTCCCGCCGTCCGCCCAGGGTGCGGCGCTCGATGCGCTCGCCGGGAGCGCCCGTCTCCTGCTCGAGTCGGCACCGGAGCAGTCGACGGAGTCGCTCGCCGCGGCGCGTCTGCTCGCCGGCACGAGCGACGACGAGGGCCTGCTCCGGTCGTGGGCCGAGGGCGAGGGGCTGCCGCCGGGCCTCCAGGACGACGGGGACTTCCGCTGGATCGTCGTGCGCAACCTCGCCGCCCGCGGCCTCATCGGGGTCGAGGAGGTCGAGGGCTACCGCAGCCGCGACGACACGCTGCAGGGCTCGCTCAACGCGCTCCTGTGCCGGGCCGGGCTGCCCGACCCCGCGGCGAAGGCATGGGCCTGGGACCAGCTGACCGGTCGCCACGGCCGGTCCAACTACGAGATGACCCACCTCGCCCGCGGCTTCTGGACCACCCGCGACGACGCCCTCGTCGCGGACTACGTGCCCCGCTTCTTCACCGACGTCCCGGCGATGTCGGGCTGGGTGGGTGAGGACGCGCTGGCCCGGGTCGTGCTCGTCGCCTTCCCGCGGGTCATCACCGAAGGGACGGCCCGGCTCAGCGCGGCGGCACTGGAGCGGTCCGACCTCACCCCGGCCGTCCGGCGCTCGCTCGTCGACGCCGATGCCGAGCTGCGGGAGGTGCTCGCCTCGCGGCGGGCCTTCTACCCGGCGGGCTGATGGCGGCGCCCTCCCGGTCGGAGGTGCCGGACGTCGTCCGGGCGCTCTGCGACACCCACGTCGAGCTCGTCGAGGCAGCCGTCCCGGGGTTGCTCGAGGGCCTCCACCTGCACGGGTCGATCGGCTTCGACGGGGAGTTCCACGCCGGCAGCGACGTCGACTTCGTCGCGACCGTCACCCGTCGACCCACCGGCGACGACGTGACGGCGCTGCGCGAGGTGCACGGCGCGCTGGCCAGGCGGTGGGACGGCCCGGCCTACGACGGGTTCTACGTCCCCGAGCAAGACCTCACCGGATCGCCCGACCAGGTGCCGCCGGTGCCGGGTGTCCTCGACGGCTGGTTCGACGTCGCGCGGCACGCCGACGTCGCCCACATCACCTGGCGCGAGCTGCGCGACCACGGCGTGACGATGCACGGCCGGCCGCTTCGTGACCTCGGCGTCTGGAGTGACGACGCGGCCCTGCACGAGGCGACCCGCCACAACCTCGACACCTACTGGCGCGGGCAGCTCGAGGCGCTCGGGCACCACCCCCGGGAGGCCGCGCTGCCGCAGGCGGCCGAGTGGGGCGGGCTCGGCGCGCCCCGGCTGCACCACCTGCTCGCGACCGGCCGGCCCACCTCGAAGTCCGGCGGCGGCCGGTGGGCGCTCGAGGCCTTTCCGCAGCACCGGGAGCTCGCGCTCGAGGCCCTGCGGGTGCGCGAGCAGCCCGATGCCCCGTCGACGTATGCCGCCGACCCCGCTCGCCGGGCACGTGACCTGATCGCGCTGCTGGCCGACGTCGTCGCCGACGGGGTCGCCCGGACCGCTCTGCCGGGGCGACCGGGGCGACCGGGGGCGTCGTGACCGGGCCGGAGGCCACGGAGTGGGTCATCGAGCTCGGTGACGTCGGCGGGGCCGAGGCCCGAGCGCTGCTCGCCGCCTACTACCTCGACGTCAGCGACCGGTGGTTCCAGCTGCACGAGGGGCGCGACACGACCTCGGAGGAGCTCGAGACCGGCCTGCCGCAGATGCGTTCGGACGACCTCGCCGCACCGACCGGCGTCTTCCTCGTCGCCCGTCCCGGTGACGACCCCTCGACCGGGCGGATCGGCGGGTGCGTCGGGGTGCGCCGGCTGCGGGACGCGGACGGGACCCGCGTCGCCGAGCTGCGGCGGATGTGGGTCCGGCCCGAGCACCGCGGCACCGGACTGGCCCCGAGCCTGCTCGCCGTCGCCGAGGAGGTGGCCCGGTCATGGGGCGTCGCCACGATCAGGCTCGACACCCGGCGCGACCTCGTCGAGGCGCTCTCGCTCTACCGCCGCAACGGCTGGGTCGACGTGCCCCCCTTCAGCAGCCACCCCGACGCCGAGGTCTGGCTGGCCAAGCAGCTCTGAGCCACCCCGGTGGCGACCATCCCGACGGTCGGGCGCAACCTTCCCACCGTGCCCACCGTGCCCACCCGGCCGCTGACCCCGTCGAGTGGGCACTTTCACACACCACCCACCCGCCACGACGCCGCACGGGTCGGGAGAAAGTGCGCACTCGACGGGACGGGAGAAAGTGCGCACTCGACGAGGCGGGAGAAAGTGCGCACTCGACGGGGCGGGAGAAAGTGCGCACTCGACGGGATGAGGGCCCCGTCACCCACACGCCCCACGGTATGCGGCCGGGCCCCGACGGCCGGCGACCTACTGTGGCGTGATCGGCCAGGCTAGGGCCACCTACGGGTGAAGCGCATCGGGTCGAAGGCCGACACCGCGGCGGCGGGGCCGCGCTCGACGAGGTCGGCCACGAGTGTGCCGGTCGCCGGGCCGAGGGAGAGGCCGAGCATGTTGTGCCCGGTCGCCACGACGACCCGCTCCGCGCCGGGCACGCAGCCGATGAGGGGCTTGCCGTCGGGGGTGAGCGGCCGGGGCGCGACCCGCTCGTCGGTGCAGGCGTCCCAGTCGACCCCGGTGAGGTAGGGCGCGGCGAGCCGGCGCATCGCCTCGACCCGCTCGCTGCGGAACCGTGTATGGGTGCCGTCGAGCTCGACCATGCCGACGAGCCGCGCGCGGTCGCCGAGGGGCGTGACCCCGACGTGGGTCCCCCCGAGCCGCAGGACGTGCGTGGGCGCCACCTCGGGGTGGATCGTGAAGCTGTAGCCCTTGCCGGGGGTGACGTGCCCATGGACCCCGAGGGGTCGGAGCAGGCCCTCGGCCCAGGCCCCGGCGGCGATCACCGCGTGGCTCGCCTCGATGTCGCCGCGGGCCGTCACGACCGTGACCGCCGACCGCCCGGACTGGTGGGACGGTCCGGGGCGCACGGCGCTGACCGCGGCCCCGGTGAGGATGCGGGCGCCGCGGGCCTCGACCGACGCCACGAGCGCGTCGACGAGGCGCGACGGGTCGAGCCACCGGTCGCCCCGGTGCACGAAGCCCCACCGCGCCTCCGGTCCGAGGCCGGGCTCGAGGGCGAGCAGGGCCTCGCGGCCGACGACCGGCTCCGGCTCCGGGCACAGGCCGCGCCGGGCCACCGCCACGAGGGAGGCCCGCGACGCCTCCGCCTCGGCGCGCGTCGGGTGGAGCATGAGGAAGCCCTCGTCCGAGAGGTCGCCGATGACGCCCGCGGCGACGAGCTCGTCGACGAGGGGCGCCGTCCGGACGTTGAGGGTGTCGAGCTGGTCCCAGGACCGGTCGAACCGGCCCGGCGACGCGCTGCCGAGGAAGCGGGTGAGGAACCCGGCCACCCGGGGCAGGGCCGCCGGCGCGAGGAAGAAGCCACCGTCCGAGCGCGACACGAGCGAGCGGATGCCGTCCCGCACGACCGGGTAGGAGGGCAGCGGGTCGCTGCGGGCCGGGCACACCCAGCCGCCGTTGACCCGGGAGGCGCCGCCCCCCGGGTCGCCGCGCTCGAGGAGGGTGACGGCATACCCCCGCTCGAGCAGGTAGTGGGCGCTGAAGAGGCCGATCAGCCCGGCCCCGACGACAGCGACCTCGCCGCGGGGACCCGCCATCAGCTCCCGTGCCCCTCGAGCTCCGCCGGCACTGACGGCGTCCGGTCGTCCGTCCTGCGGTCGGGCTCCTGGTCCTCGTCCTCGTCCTCGTCGTCGATGTTCGTCGGGTTGAGGACACGCTTGAGGAAGGTCCGGGTGCGGCGGTGCTGGGGGGCCCCGATGACCTGGCCGGGAGGGCCCTCCTCGACGATGACGCCGCCGTCCATGAAGACGACCCGGTCGGCCACCTCACGGGCGAAGGCCATCTCGTGCGTGACGACCATCATCGTCATGCCCTCGGACGCGAGCCGGCGCATGACCGACAGCACGTCGCCGACGAGCTCGGGGTCGAGCGCCGACGTCGGCTCGTCGAAGAGCATCAGCTCGGGGTCCATCGACAGGGCTCGCGCGATGGCGATGCGCTGCTGCTGGCCGCCGGAGAGCTGCGCGGGAAAGGCGTCGCCGCGGTCGGCGAGCCCGACCTTCTCGAGGTTGACGCGGGCGACCTCCTCGGCCTCCTCCTTCGACCGTTTGAGGACGACGCGCTGGGCCACCGTGCAGTTGTCGAGGACGCTGAGGTGCGCGAAGAGGTTGAACTGCTGGAAGACCATGCCCATCCGACTGCGCACCTGGTCGATGTCGCAGTCCGGGTCGGTGATGTCGAGGCCGTCGACGAGGATCGTCCCGCCGCTCGGGTCCTCGAGCAGGTTGACGCATCGCAGCAGTGTCGACTTGCCCGACCCCGACGGTCCGATGATGCAGACGACCTCGCCCTTGCGGACCGTCGTCGTGATGTCGGTGAGCACCTCGACCTCGCCGAACGACTTGCGCAGGCCGGTGATCTCGACGACCTTCGTCTTCTCGTCCACGCTCACAGCGCCTTCCCTGCTCTCGCCTCGAGCCGCCGCACCACGAGGGTGAGCGGCAGCGTGATCACCAGGTAGCACAGGCCCGACACGACAAGCGGGGTGAGGTTCGCGTTGGTGCTCGCGAGGTCCTTGCCGTACTTCGTCAGCTCGAAGCCGCCGAGCGAGAGCCCGATGACGTAGGCCAGCGAGCTGTCCTTGACGAGCAGGATCAGCTCGTTGGTCAGCGGCGGCGTGACGATCCGGAACGCCTGGGGCAGCACGACCTTGCGGGTCGCCGCCCCCGCCGGCATCCCGAGCGAGCGAGCCGCCTCGACCTGGCCCTTGGGCACCGCCTGGATGCCGGCCCGGATCGTCTCGGCCATGTATGCCGCTGCCACCACGCCCAGCGCGAGCCAGACGATGCCGTTGGTCCCGAACGGGATCTCCAGCCCGGGGAAGGCCAGCGGGAGCAGCCCGAACGCGAGCAGCACGATGATCGCCGGCAACCCGCGGAAGAACTCGATGTAGGCGGTCGCGATCCACCGGTAGGGCCCCACCGACGACAGCCGCATGAGGGCCAGCAGCGTGCCGCCCACGAGCCCGATGGCGAACGCGCCGGCCGTGTAGGTCAGCGTGTTGAGCATCGCGGACCCGAGCCCCTGGGTGAGGGTGTCGACGATGAGGTCCCCGCGGAAGAAGACCTTCTGGATGCGGCCGAAGTCCGCCACCGCGAGGAGCACGATGACGGCGACGACGAGCACGGCATACTGCACCGCGCGGGTGAGCTTCGCGCGCTTCCTCGGCGACATCTTGCGCGAGGACCGCGTGGCGGCGGGAGAGGTCATGGGCGTGAGCTCACGACGCGCTCGGCATCACCGCGGGCTCGGTGCCGAACCACGTCTTGTAGCTCTCCTTGTAGGAGCCGTCCGCGATCGAGGCCGCGAGCGCCTCGTTGAAGGCCGCCATGACCTTCGTCGCGTTGGGGTCGTCCTTCTGCCCCACGAAGCCGTAGTTCTCGCCGGTGTCGAACTCCTTGGCGACGGTGTAGTCGGTGTTGCCCTTGGCGAAGTCGTTGAGCGGCCCGTTGTCGTTGATGATCGCGTCGACCCGGCCGGCCTGCAGACCGGTCAGCTCGGTGGGCAGGTCGTCGAAGATGACGACCTCGTAGCCGTTGGCGTCGGCCTGCTCCTTGGCGTAGGCCTGGCCGGTCGTGTCGGTCTGGACGCCGACCTTCTTGCCCTTGAGCGAGGCGAGGTCGGTGACCCCGGAGCTCTTCTTGGTGAGCAGGGCCTGGGTGGCGCTGAAGTAGGGGTTGGAGAAGTTGACCGCCTTCTTGCGGGCGTCGTTGATGGTGATCGCGCCCATGGCGAGGTCACACTTCTTGGCCGCGAAGACCGCGCCGGACGTGATCGAGGCGAACTCGATGTCGACGAGCGCGACGGTGGCGCCGAGCTTCTTGGCCGCGGCGTTGGCGAGGTCCATGTCGAACCCGACGACCTTGCCCGAGTCGTCCTTGAACTCGAAAGGCTTGTAGGACAGGTGGGTGCAGACCGTGAGCTTGCCGGGCGAGATGAGCTGCGGGCCGCCTGACGGGGCTGCGGCAGGGGTCTCGTCGCTCGAGCTCGAGCCACAGGAGGCGAGCGCGAGGGCGCCGAGGCAGGCGGCGGCGGTGTAGCGGGTCAGCTGCGAGAGTTTCGACACGGTGTGGACCTTCCAGAGGGAGTGCGTGCTCGTGACCCTACCGAGAGTGACCGCTTCTGCGAGCCCTCTGCCCGGTCCTGAGACGTCGGATCTGCTCCGCGACACCCGCCCGGTCCGCCTGCCGAGACATCGGAGATCCTCCGGCGCCAGGCGCCGGAGGACCTCCGACGATGCCCGAAGATGGAGGTGTGAGGGCCTACCAGGGGCTGGGTCGGTAGTCCTTGACGAAGCAGCCGTGCAGGTCCTCGCCCGCCTCGCCGCGCACGATCGGGTCGTAGACCCGGGCCGCGCCGTCGACGAGGTCGAGCGGGGCGTGCCAGCCCTCGGCCGCGATCCGCAGCTTCTCGTCGTGCGGCCGCTCGTCGGTGATCCAGCCCGTGTCGACGGCTGTCATGAGGATGCCGTCGGTCTCGAGCATCTCGGCGGCGCTCGTGCGGGTCAGCATGTTGAGGGCGGCCTTGGCCATGTTGGTGTGGGGGTGCCCGGCCCCCTTGTAGCGCCGGGAGAACTGGCCCTCCATCGCCGAGACGTTGACGACGTAGGTGCGACGGGCCGCACTGGCGCGCAGGGACGCCCGCAGCCGGGAGATGAGGATGAAGGGCGCGGTCGAGTTGCACAGCTGCACCTCGAGCAGCTCGAGTGGGTCGACCTGCTCGACCTTCTGGGTCCAGGAGTTGGTCGTCTGGAGGTCCGGGTGCAGTCCGCCGGCGTCGACGGCCGTGCCGGCCCGGTGTGCCTCGAGGCTCGCCTGGCCGGCCGACAGCGACAGGGCGGTCATGCTCGCGGCGTTCTGCGCGGCCACGGCGTGCTCGGGCGACTCGCCCTCGTGGTGGGCCACGGCGTGGTCCTCGAGCGCGCCGGCGATGGCTGCGGGGTGGGCCTCGCTGACCCGGTCGAAGGTGACCATCTCCGGCAGGGCCACCCCGTCGGGCAGCGGCGCGGACTCGAGCTCGACGAGGGTGCTGTAGGACCCGGGGGAGCGGCGCACCGTCTGCGCGGCGTTGTTGATGAGGATGTCGAGCGGACCGGCCGCCGCCACCTCGTCGGCGAGGGCGACGACCTGCGTGGGGTCCCGCAGGTCGATCCCGACGACCTTGAGCCGGTGGATCCAGTCGGCGCTGTCCTCCATCGCCGAGAAGCGGCGCATCGCGTCCTTGGGGAAGCGGGTCGTGATCGTCGTGTGGGCGCCGTCGCGGAGCAGGCGCAGCGCGATGTACATCCCGATCTTGGCCCGGCCGCCGGTGAGCAGGGCCCGGCGCCCGGTGAGGTCGGTGCGCTGGTCGCGCTTGGCGTGCGACATGGCGGCGCAGTCGGGGCAGAGCCAGTGGTAGAACGCGTCGACGAGGGTGTAGTCGGTCTTGCAGATGTAGCAGCCGCGCGCGGTGATCAGCTCTCCGGCGTACGCACCGGTGGCGGTGGAGACGAGGGGGATGCCCTTCGTCTCGTCGTCGATGCGCATCGGGGAGCCGGTCGCCGTCGACTCGATGACGGTCCGGTCGGCCTTGCGGTCGGCCCACGTCTTGGCGTTGCGCCGGTCCTTCTTGAGCCGCTTGTACATCAGCGACGCCGCCCGCTTGAGCGTCTCGAAGTCGGGGTCGTCGAGCTCGAGGTAGGGGGCCTCGGCGAGGACGCGGACGGTCGTCGCGACGTCGGCGGGATCGAGCCGGCTCGGCGTCGCGGTGGAGGGGTCGTCGTGCGGGGTCACCGCTGCATCCTAGGTCGCCGCGCGGCCCCTCCCGGACGCCCGGAGCCGCCCCGGGCGCCGTCGAGGCCGGCACCCGTGGGGAGTGCCGGCCTCGCGCGGGGGAGGAGCCCGGTGGGTCAGTTGGACGTCGTGGGCTTCACCGCGAGGGTGACGTTGAGGTCCTGGCGGGCCCCGTCGCGGATGATCGTGACCTTCGTCTGGTCCCCGGCGGTGAGCTCGCGGATCTGCGCCACGAGCGCCATCGAGGAGTCGATCCGCTGGCCGTCGACCGCGATGATGACGTCGCCGGCCTTGATGCCGGCGGCCGCGGCGGGGGTCCCGCTCGTGACCGCGGCGATCTCGGCCCCGGCGCGCTTGGCGTTGCCGTCGGTGACCTGGGTGTCCTTGGCGCTGACTCCGAGGAAGGCGTGCTCGGCCTTGCCCGTCTTGATCAGCTGGTCGGCGATCGACTGGGCCTCCTTGACGGGGATCGCGAAGCCGATGCCGATGTTGCCGCTCTGGCTGCCGTTCGTCGCGCCGAGCTGCGCGATCGAGCTGTTGATGCCGATCAGCTCGCCCTTGGCGTTGACGAGCGCGCCGCCGGAGTTGCCGGGGTTGATCGCCGCCGAGGTCTGGATGGCGTTCGTCACGACGGTGTCGCCGGTGGACTGGCCGCTCTGCGGGTTGGCCGAGCCGGTGCTCACCGGGCGGTTGAGGGCCGAGACGATGCCGGTCGTGACCGTGCCGGAGAGGCCGAGCGGGTTGCCGACGGCCATCGTCGGGTCGCCGACCTTGAGTGCCTCGGAGTCGCCGAGGGTGATCGGCGTGAGGCCCGAGGGTGTGCCACTCAGCTTGATCACGGCGAGGTCGGTCGAGGGGTCGGTGCCGACGATCGTCGCGCCGTAGGTGCTGCCGTCGGCGAGGGTCACGGTGATCGCGCCCGGTGCGGTGGCGTCACCGACGACGTGGTTGTTGGTCAGGATGTGGCCCTGGCCGTCGAAGACGACGCCGGAGCCGGCGCCGGAACCCTGCTGGGTCGTCACGTCGATGCTGACGACGCTCGGCGTGACGGCGGCCGCGACGGCGGTCCAGTCGGTCGTGGACCCGGTGCCCTGGATGACCGTCGGCGAGCTGTTCGGGTTGGTCGTCGTCGTGGAGGCGGCCGGGGTGGTGGCGTCGGACCCGAGCTGGGTCGCGGCATACGTCCCGCCGCTGGCGAGCACCGCCGCGAGCAGGGCGACGCCGGCGGTGCCAGCGAGGCCGCGCCGCTCGCGCCGCGGGGGCGTCGGCTGACCGCCGCCGGGGGTGCCCGTCGGGGGGGTCGGCGGGGCGGGCGGGGTGGTCTGCCCGTAGTAGTTGTACTGCGGGATCTGCTGCGTGGTGTCCGCGGCGTTCTCGCTGGCGTTGTTGTCCGTTGCGAGCGTCATGGGCTCCTCCTCCGGTGGTCTGTGATCTCCATCAGACCGTCCGTGCTTTGGATCGTCTTGTGGTCGGGCTGTGAAGGGGCTGTGCGGTTCGGGATCGGTCACGGGGTCACTCCCTATGGGTGGACGGGCAGCTCGACGACGACCGTCGCGCCACCACCGGGGGTCTCCTCCACTCGTACCCGGCCGTTGTGGGCGAGCACGATGGCGTGCACGATCGCGAGCCCGAGACCGTTGCCGCCACCGCGCCCACGGCTGCGCGACCAGTCCGAGCGGTAGAAGCGTTCGAACACCGCGTCGCGGTCCTGCATCGGTATGCCGTCACCGTGGTCGCGCACGCGCAGGGCCACCTGCCCGGGGCCGGCACCCCCGACGAGGATCTCGATGGGCGAGCCCTGCGGGGTGTGGGCTCGGGCGTTGGTGACGAGGTTGGTGACGACCTGGCGCAGCTGTCGCTCGTCGGCGAGGAGCTCGGTGGGCCGGATCGGGCCGTCGATGCCGGAGACGATGAACCGCCGGTCGGGGGTGATCGTGCGGGCGTCCTGCGCCGCGTCGGCCGCGAGCACCGCGAGGTCGACGGGCTGCAGCTCGAGCGGACGCTCGCCGTCGAGCCGGGCGAGGGCGAGCAGGTCCTCGACGAGGCCGCTCATCCGGTGGCTCTCGCCCTCGATCCGGCCCATCGCACCGGCCACGGCGTCGGGCGTCGGCAGCGCGCCCTGGCGGTAGAGCTCGGCATAGCCCGAGACGGCAGCGAGCGGGGTGCGCAGCTCGTGCGAGGCGTCGGCGATGAAGCGGGCCATCTTGCGCTCGTTGGCCTCCCGCACGGCGAAGCTCTGCTCGATCCGGGCGAGCATCGCGTTGAGCGACCGGCCGAGCGAGGCGACCTCGTCGTCGGTGTCGGGAACGTCGACGCGGCGGGTCAGGTCACCGGCGGCGATCGCGGCGGCCGTGTCCTCGATGCGGGTCAGCGGCCGGAAGGTGCGCCGCACGAGGTACCAGCCGGCCGCGGCGCAGACGAGCAGGACCAGCGCGCCGATCCCGGCGGCATACCAGAGGAAGCGGGTGACGGTGTTGTCGAGCTGGCGCAGCGGCAAGGCGATGACGAGGGTGCTCGTGCTCGTCGCGTCGGCGCGCGCGAGGGCGAGCCAGTCGTTGTCCCCGCTGACGGAGTCGGTGACGAACGGCGTGCCCGAGGTCACGAGCGGGCTGTCGGGGCGCAGCACGGGCAGGGCGAGCCGGTCCGCCTCCGGGGTGGCCTCGAGCAGCGACGTCGAGGTCGTGCCGTCGGCGCCGACGATCCGCAGGGTGAAGCCGCTGGGCTGGTTCTCCGAGCTCGCGATCGAGCCGGGGGCGAGCACCGCGATGCTGTTGCTGTAGGTCTGCAGCTCCTGGCCCACCTCGTCGAGGAGGTAGGCCCGCAGCAGCGCGCTGACGACGACCGCACTGAGCACGAGGGCGACAACGGTGAGGCCGAGGGCGACGGCGAGCAGCCGCCAGCGCAGCGGCACGGCACGGAGGCGCAGCCGCAGGCCGGCGGACCGCGGGGGTGCGGACTCGGGCGCGTCGGCGGTGGTCGCCACGGTGTCCAGCCGGCTCAGGAGGCGATGGTCTCTGGGGGCACGCGCAGAACGTAGCCCACGCCGCGCTTGGTGTGGATGAGGGAGGGACCGTCGGCGTCGATCTTGCGCCGCAGGTAGGAGATGTAGGACTCGACGATCCCGGACTCGCCGCGGAAGTCGTAGTCCCACACGTGGTCGAGGATCTGGAGCTTGGACAGCACCCGGTTGGGGTTGAGCAGCAGGTAGCGCAGCAGCTTGAACTCGGTGGGGGAGAGGTCGATGACGCGGCTGCCCCGGCGGACCTCGTGGGAGTCCTCGTTGAGCTCGAGGTCGTGGAAGCGCAGCGTCGCGCTCTCGTCGACGGTGCCGCGGGTGCGCCGCAGCACGGCGCGGATCCGCGCGACGACCTCCTCGAGGCTGAACGGCTTGGTGACGTAGTCGTCACCGCCGACGGTGAGGCCCTGGATCTTGTCACCGGTCGCGTCGCGCGCGGTGACGAAGACGATCGGCTGCTTGCGGCCCCGGTCGCGCAGGCGCCGGGTCACCTCGAAGCCGTCGAGGTCAGGCAGCATGACGTCGAGCACGACGAGGTCGGGGTCGCACTGCTCGGCGAGCGCCAGCGCCGTCGTGCCGTCGCCGGCCGTCTCGACCTCGAACCCCGCGAAGCGCAGCGACGTCGCGAGCAGCTCGCGGATGTTCGGCTCGTCCTCGACGACGAGCAGGCGGGCCTCGGGGACGGGCAGGGTCGGGATCTCCACGTCACCGAGTCTCCGCGTGTTTGCTGGGAGTTTGCTGTGAACCGTGGACGAGGTTCCGGTGGGACCCCGGTATGCCGCTCAGAGGTCGTCGGCGTCGACGATCCGGTAGGCGTAGCCCTGCTCGGCGAGGAAGCGTTGGCGGTGCGCGGCGAAGTCGGCGTCGACGGTGTCGCGGCTGACGATCGTGTAGAAGTGAGCGGTCCGGCCGTCGCCCTTGGGGCGCAGCACCCGGCCGAGGCGCTGGGCCTCCTCCTGGCGCGAGCCGAACGTGCCGCTGATCTGGATCGCGACGCTCGCCTCGGGCAGGTCGATCGAGAAGTTCGCGACCTTGCTGACCACGAGGGTCGTCTCCTCGCCGTGGCGGAACGCCTCGTAGAGCCGCTGCCGCTCCTTGACGGGGGTCTCGCCGGTGATGACGGGCGCGCCGAGCCGCTCGGCGACCTCGGCGATCTGGTCGAGGTACTGGCCGATGACGAGGGTCGGCTCGCCGGCGTGCTTCGCCGCGAGCTTCTCGATGACGTTGAGCTTGGCGTCGGAGCACGAGGCGAGGCGGTAGCGCTCGTCGGGCTCGCTCACGGCATACGCCATCCGCTGGGTGTCGGGCAGGCTGACCCGCACCTCGACGCAGTCGGCGGGCGCGATGTAGCCCTGGGCCTCGATGTCCTTCCACGGCGCGTCGAAGCGCTTGGGCCCGATCAGGCTGAAGACGTCGGCCTCGCGGCCGTCCTCGCGCACGAGGGTGGCGGTCAGGCCGAGCCGGCGGCGGGCCTGGAGGTCGGCCGTCATCCGGAAGATCGGGGCCGGGAGCAGGTGGACCTCGTCGTAGACGATGAGGCCCCAGTCCTTCGCGTCGAGCAGGTCGAGGTGGGCGTAGGCGCCCTTCCGGCGGGTCGTGAGGACCTGGTACGTGGCGATGGTGACCGGCCGGATCTCCTTGCGGGCGCCGGAGTACTCGCCGATCTCCTCCTCGGTCAGGGAGGTCCGCTTCATCAGCTCGTCCTTCCACTGCCGCGCGGAGACGGTGTTGGTGACGAGGATGAGGGTCGTCGCCTTGGCGGCCGCCATCGCGCCCGCACCGACGAGGGTCTTGCCGGCGCCGCAGGGCAGCACGACGACCCCGGAGCCGCCGTGCCAGAAGCCGTCGACGGCGTGCTGCTGGTAGGGCCGCAGCTGCCAGCCGCTCTCGTCGAGCTCGATCGGGTGCGCCTCGCCGTCGACGTAGCCGGCGAGGTCCTCGGCCGGCCAGCCGACCTTGAGCAGCTCCTGCTTGAGCGAGCCGCGCTCGCTCGGGTGGACGACGACGCTGAGGTCGTCGAGGCGCTCGCCGGTCAGCGGCTTGATCTTCTTGTGCCGCAGCACCTCCTCGAGCACCGGGCGGTCCGTCGTCCGCAGCACGAGCTGGGTGCCCTCGGGGCTGTCGGCGAACCCCTCCTTGGTGAGGGTGAGCCGCCCGTAGCGGTCCATCGTGTCGGCCACGTCGACGAGCAGCGCGTTCGGCACGGCATACCGGCTGTAGGTGATGAGGGCGTCGACGACCTGCTCGGCGTCGTGGCCGGCCGCGCGGGCGTTCCACAGGCCGAGCGGCGTGATCCGGTAGGTGTGGACGTGCTCCGGCGCGCGCTCGAGCTCCGCGAAGGGGGCGATCGCGCGGCGGGCCGCCTCGGCGTCAGCGTGGTCGACCTCGAGGAGCAGGGTCTTGTCGCTCTGGACGATCAGGGGTCCGTCATTCATCGTGCTGGAGCAACTCCCGGTCGGGGTCGAGGGTATTCCGCAGGGGTGGGCGGCTGCTGACAGTATGGGCGAATGCGCACCCCCCAGGTCGAGGCCGCCGCCGGGCTCCCCGCCGAGGTGACGATCTACGAGGTCGGACCCCGCGACGGGCTGCAGAACGAGAAGACGGTCGTGCCCGCCGCGACGAAGGTCGAGTTCATCCGCCGGCTCGAGGCGGCCGGGCTCACCACCATCGAGACGACCTCGTTCGTCCCCGCGCGCTGGGTGCCGCAGATGGGCGACGCCGCGGAGGTCCTGGAGGGGCTGCGCGCGGCGGGCGGCGACGCGACGGGTCGACGGCGGCCGGCGCTCGTGCCCAACGAGCGGGGCCTCGACCGCGCCGAGGAGCTGGGGCTGTCGGCGATCGCGGTCTTCGGCTCGGCGACGGAGACCTTCGCCCAGAAGAACCTCAACCGGTCGGTCGGCGAGCAGTTCGCGATGTTCGCCCCCGTCGTCGAGCGGGCCCGGGCGGGCGGGATGTGGGTGCGCGCCTACGTCTCGATGTGCTTCGGCGACCCGTGGGAGGGGCCGGTCCCGGTCGCCCAGGTCGTCGACGTCGCCGAGCGGCTGATGGACCTCGGCTGCGACGAGCTGAGCCTCGGCGACACGATCGGCGTCGGCACGACCGGTCACGTGCACCGGCTGCTCGAGGCGCTCGGTGAGCGGGGGATCGCCGCCGACCGGGTCGCCGTCCACTTCCACGACACCTACGGCCAGGCGCTCGCCAACACGATGGCGGCGCTGCGTGACGGCGTCACGGTCGTCGACGCAGCGGCGGGCGGTCTCGGCGGCTGCCCCTACGCGAAGTCCGCGACCGGCAACCTCGCGACCGAGGACCTCGTCTGGGCGCTGCACGGGGCGGGGGTGGCGACCGGCGTCGACCTCGAGGCGCTCGTCGCGACGAGCGTGTGGCTGGCCGCCGAGCTCGGCCGGCCGTCACCCTCGAACGTCGTCCGCGCCCTCTCCTGACGTCGAGTGGGCACTTTGCCCCGCCGCCCCCAGTCGAGTGGGCACTTTGCCCCGCCGCCCCCAGTCGAGTGGGCACTTTGCCCCCGGCCGTCCCGGGTTTTGCGTGGGCGAAAGTGCCCACTCGACGGGGTCAGGGGTCGGTCGTCGCGCCGGTGATCCGGTGCACCGAGAAGGTGCGCTCTCGGCCGGTCTCGTCCGTCGCCCAGACCCGGCCGCCGTCGACCTTGCGCGGCTGGATGAGGTGCCGTGTCGTCGACCCGACCTGGTCCGACAGCCCGATCCACACGCCGTGCCGGTCGGCCACGGCGTCGCGCAGCAGCGCGAGGGTGACGAGTGGGTCGGTCGTCGGGATCCGCGGGCCCGCTCGGGTCTCCTCCTCGGCACGCCGCTCGTCGGCGCTGGCCTCGGCCACCCGGAGCCCCGCGACGAGCCCGCGGGTGAACTCCTGGTCGACCGGGGAGACCGTCGGGGAGGCGCCGCGGCGCCGCGAGCCGGCCCGCCGGCGCGGGGTCTCCGCGTGCACGACGGTGCCGTCCTGGCCCTCGTGGACCGGCGCGAACCCGCTTTCGCGCAGCAGCTCGACGAGCACGGTCGGGTTCGCCGACGAGACGAGCACCGTCGGTGCGATCCGCCGCAGCTGGAGCGCCGAGAGGTCCCGCGAGGCGAGCATCGTGTCGAGCACCGCCTCGTCGTCGGAGCGGATGTATGCCGCCGAGCCGCCGATGCGGGTCTGCCCGTGCCGCCGTGCGACGTCGGTGACGAGGTACTCGAGCGGCTGGGGCAGGGCCGTGCGGCTCGACCGGCGGACCGTCTCGGTGAACTCCGCGGCGCTCCATCCGGCGTCGAGGGCCCGCCGCACCGACGCGGGTGTGAACCGGTAGACGGTGGCGCCCCCGCGCGACTCGACGTCGGCGGCGAGGCGCATGAAGGCGGCGAGGCTGCCCTCGAGCGGACCGGGCGCGACGGCGGTGAGGTCGGCCTGGACGAGGACGTGGTCGACCGGAGCGGGCAGGTGCGGTGACACGGCGGCCGCCACGTCGTCGGCGTCGCCGGTTGCCGTGAGCCGGGACCGGTCGGTGGTGGGGGCCTCGGCCCTGGCGGTGCGCTTCGACCCCCGGCGCGCGGTCGGGACGTCGAGGCCGAGCAGGGCCCGGCCGGCGGCCGACAGCGCGCCGCGCCCGGTCACCCCGAGCCACTCCGCCTCCCGCAGCACCGCCGCGACGGCGTCGCCGAGGACGGCGCTGGAGCGAAGTGGGCGGCGCCAGAGCAACCGCTCCTCCAGCGACCTCGGGTCGGGGGCGGAGCCGTTCTCGAGCAGCGACAGCTCGACGAGCACCTCCCGCCGGATGGCGCGGATCGCGGGCCACTGCACGTCGGGACCGAGCGCGTTGACGGCGCCCGCGGCCGCGTTGGCCCGGGTGCCGACGAGGTGGACCGCGCGCGTCGAGCCGAGCCACGCGAGAGCGAGCGAGGCCCAGCGGTGCCCGGCCTCCGTGGTCGCCCACTCGTCGACCTCGGCCGTCGGGGCCCAGACCGGCACGATCTCGCCGTCGTCGGCCACGAGCCCGGCGGCATACGCGACCTCGACGACGAAGGCCGTGCGCTCGGTCTCGAGCTCGAGGGCGTTCTCGGTGACGCGGAGGTCGCGCACCGACAGGCCGCCGGCTCGGAGCACCCGTGGCGGGGAGGCGCCCCACGTCGCGGCGAGCTCGTCGACCTGGGTGAGCAGCTCGCTGGCCGCTCCGCCCGCCGCGGCGTCGACGAGCGAGACCGCGCGGGCGTCCACGGGCGGCGGCGTGAGGTCGGTGGACCGGTGCAGGCGGCCCCCGCGCAGGACGAGGCCGACCTCGCGCGGCAGGACGACGCGGTCGGCGGAGACGGGGACGAGCAGGTGGTGTTCGATGAGCCAGCGCGCCGTCGTCGAGCCCGGGCTGGCCGTCGGCAGCACGCCGAAAGGCGGGCCCCAGGCCATCTTCTCGAGCATCGCGCGGGCGGCCTCGGGGGCCTGGTCGATCGTGGCCCGCACGACCTCGGGGTCGTCGTGCTGCGGCACCAGAGACGAGCGCACCTCACGCACGGGCGGACCGAGTCCGGCGACCGTCGCGCCGAGCACCTCGGGCACCCCGCGAACGACGTGCTCGCCGTCGGGTCCGCGCCACACGAGGGCGGCGCGCCACAGGTCGTTGACCATCGTGTCGACGAGCTTCTTGCCGGCGCCGGCGAGCAGGGCCCGCACCTGCTCCCGGGGCGCGCCGTCCCCGGCGATGACGAGGGCTTCGAGCACCTGCAGGTGGCCGCGGTCGAGGGCCTCGACCGCGCGCTGGACGCTCGCCCGGGTGCTGGCGCGTGCGGCGAGACCGGTGAGGTCCGCCGGGGCGGGTCGGGCGAGGTCGGGGCGGGTGAGGACGAGTTCGCTGAGCTCGGCGTCGCTGCGATGACGGACGTCGTCGGCGAGGCTTCGGCTCGAAGTGGCCATCCGCCCAACCTAGCCGGGGTCGGCCCGGGGACGGAGGCCGGTGCACCCGGGACGGGGCGTGAGCTCGGGCGGGAGTGGGCGGCTACCGTGGCAGGCATGGACGCAACGACCCCGGGGGCGCCGGCGGAGCCCGGCCCCGTGAACCCGACCGGACGGCAGTGGACGGTCTCCCACGGCCCGTGGGAGACCACGGTCGTCGAGGTCGGCGGCGGGCTGCGCACCCTCACCCGGGACGGGGTCGAGATCCTCGCGGGCTACGCCCTCGACGAGACGTGCGCCTCAGGCCGCGGCCAGCAGCTGATGCCGTGGCCCAACCGGATCCGCGACGGCCGCTACGCCTTCGCGGGGACCGACCATCAGCTGTCGATCACCGAGGTGCCGCGCGCCAACGCCAGCCACGGCCTCGTCCGGTGGGCCCTGTGGGAGCTGCTCGACCGCACCGAGTCCTCGCTGACCGTCGGCTACCGCCTCCACCCCCAGCCCGGCTGGGACGGCCATCTCGACCTGACCACGACCTACCGGCTCGACGACAACGGCCTGCAGGTCACCGTCACGGCCCGCAACCTCGGCCCGTCCGCGGCGCCGTTCGGCTACGGGGCCCACCCCTACCTCGCGACCGGGGACACGGCCCTCGACGACGTCGTGCTCACCGTGCCGGCCGACCGCTACGTGGAGGTCGACGAGCGCATGCTCCCGGTCGCGACGCACCCCGTCGACGGCACCGACCTCGACTTCCGGTCGGCCCGGGCCGTGGCGGGCACCGACCTCGACACCGCCTTCACCGACGTGCGTCGGGACGCTGACGGTGCCTGGCGGGTCACCGTGGCGTCGGCCGACCGGAGCGTGACGCTGTGGGGCGACGAGGCCTTCGGTTGGCTCCAGGTCTTCACCGACATCGTCCGGCTCGGCAAGGGTCGCCCCGGCGTCGCCGTCGAGCCGATGAGCTGCCCCGCCGACGCCTTCAACAGCGGCGAGGACCTCACCGTGCTCGAGCCGGGTGACGCGTGGACCGGCACGTGGGGGATCACCGCCGACTGACGGTGGTGCGCCCCGGACCGGGCCGGAACGATGCGTTTGGGTTTGCACCCGCCCGATAGGATTGGGTGAGCGCAGAGAGCGCCATCGAGCCGTGCCGTGGACGGCCGGCCCGACCGACAGCAACGAGGTGGACAGTGCCGACTGGCAAGGTCAGGTTTTACGACTCCGACAAGGGCTTCGGTTTCATCACCGAGGACGAGGGGCTCGACGTGTTCCTGCACGCCAACGCCCTGCCCGACGGTGTCGACGCCGTCAAGAAGGGTGCCCGGGTCGAGTTCGGCATCGTCGAGGGCCGCCGCGGCGCCCAGGCGCTGTCGGTCGTGCTCCTCGACCCCGCCCCGTCCGTCTCGGCCAACAAGCGCGAGCGCGACCGGATCCCCGCCGACGCCATGGTCGTCATCCTCGAGGACGTCGTCCAGCTGCTCGACTCGGTGAGCACCGGCCTGCGCAAGGGCCACTACCCCGACAAGAAGCTCGGCGCCAACGTCGCCCGGGCGCTGCGCGGACTCGCCGACCAGCTGGAGGGCTGAGCCAGATGACAGCCAAGACCGACACCCCCGCCTCGGGCAAGCAGGACGCCGTCCTGCTCGCCGGGGCCGACCTCGCCCGCGCGGCCCTCGACGAGATCGCCGAGCCCGGCACCGTCGGGGAGCACGTCGGCTTCCAGCCGGTCGAGGAGCGCCTCGGACTGCACTGGTTCGAATGCCGCTCACCCGGCTACCGCGGTTGGCGCTGGGGCGTCACCGTGGCCCGGGTGCCGCGCGGCAAGGTGGCGACGGTCTGTGAGACCAACCTGCTCCCCGGGCCCGACGCCGTGCTCGCTCCGGAGTGGCTGCCGTATGCCGACCGGCTCGCTCCCGGCGACCTCGGCGCCGGCGACGTCCTCCCGCAGCGGCTCGATGACCCCTACCTCGAGCAGGGCTTCGAGGCGACGGGCGACGAGGACGTCGACGAGATGGGCTTCTTCGAGCTCGGGCTCGGCCGGCCCCGCGTCCTGTCGAAGGAGGGCCGGGAGGCCGCGGCGACCCGGTGGCACGCCGGCTCGGGTGGTCCTTCCTCCGACGTGGCCGTCAAGGCGACCGACCGGTGTGCGAGCTGCGGCTACTTCCTGCCGATGGCCGGAGCGCTTCGCTCGACCTTCGGGGTGTGCGCCAACGAGTGGAGCCCGTCCGACGGGCAGGTGATCACCCTCGACCACGGGTGCGGAGCCCACTCCGAGACCGACGTCGAGGCGCCGGAGCCGCTCTCGGTCGGCGAGCCGATCGTCGACGAGTTCGCCGTCGACGTCGAAGCGGCGGAGCGCCGCGAGGATGCCGCACCGTCGACCGACAGCACCGACAGCACCGACAGCACCGACAGCAAGCCCACCGACGCCGGTTCCGACGAGGCCGCCCGCACCGAGGCCACCCAGCCCACGGACTGAGCTGTGCGGCATACGCCGCACGAGGGATGCGCGTCAGGCGGCGTCGCGGGCGTTGCCCCGACCGCGACGCACGTAGGTCCAGCCGAGCGCGCCGAGCACGACCCCGGACACGCAGGTCCACGGCCACCAGTCGCGCGAGCCGGTGTGCAGCGCGGGGACGAGCAGGCTCACGACGAGCGCGAGCACCCACACGAGGATGCCGACCTCGATGATCCGCAGGACCGGGACGTGGACTGCGGCCAGAGCCGGGTCGTCCTCGGGGATCGGCTGGCTTCGGGTCGGCTCGGCGGTCACGGTCCCAGCCTAGGGTGAGCGGCGGTGTCCACGGATCGGTCACGACGGAAATAGTTAGCCGGGGTAATGAGTTAGGCTAATCATCTGATCCAAACGTGAACGATCCAGGACCCCCATTGCGTACCAAGACACTGACCCGAGGCGAGCTCGTCGCGCTCTCGAGCGACATCCGGCTGGCGTGCATGCGCATCTCCCGCCGGGTGCGGTTCGAGTCCGACCGTGACCTGCCGCCGCACCACTTCTCCGTGCTCGCCCGGCTCGAGCGCACCCCGCGCACCAACAGCGAGCTCGCCGAGATCGAGCGGGTGTCAGCGCCGAGCATGAAGCGCTCCACCAACTGTCTCGTCGACCTCGGTTACGTCGCCCGCGCCGCGGACCCGACCGACGGACGGCAGGTGATCCTGTCGCTCACCAGCGAGGGGCGCGCCGCCCTCGAGAGCAGCCGGCGCCAGCGCGACGAGTGGATGCTCGCGCGCTTCGAGGTGCTCACCGAGCAGGAGCGCGAGCTGCTCCAGCGCGCCGCGGCGGTGCTCGACAAGGTGGCCAGCGAGTGAGCCCCACCTTCTCCTCACTCGGCATCCGCAACTACCGGGTCTACGCCTCCGGCGCCATCGTCTCCAACGTCGGCACCTGGATGGGCCGCGTCGCCCAGGACTGGCTCGTCCTCACGGTCCTGACCGACCACTCCGCCAGCGCGCTCGGCCTCGTGACCGGGCTGCAGTTCCTTCCCTTCCTGCTCCTCGCGCCGTGGGCCGGGATGCTCGTCGACCGCTTCCCGAAGCGGCGCATCCTCTTCCTCACCCAGACCTCGTTGCTGGCGACGGCACTGCTGCTCGCCGTGCTCACCGCGACGGGGGTCGTGCAGCTCTGGCATGTCTACGCGCTCGCCTTCATCCAGGGCGTGGCGACCGCGGTCGACAACCCGGCCCGGCAGACCTTCGTCTCGGAGATGGTCGACACCGACCACCTGCCCAACGCCGTGGCGCTCAACAGCGCGTCGTTCAACCTCGGTCGGCTCGTCGGCCCCGGCGTCGCCGGTCTCGTCATCGCCGCCGTCGGCATCTCGCCGGCCCTGTTCGTCAACGCGGCGAGCTTCCTGTTCGTCCTCGTGGCGCTGGTCCGGATGAACCCGTCCGCGCTCACCCCGTCGCCGCGGGCCCGGGGCAAGGGCCAGATCCGGGAGGGCCTGCGCTACGTGCGGAGTCGGCCGGACCTCATCCTGATCATGGCGCTCGTCTTCGTGCTCGGGACGTTCGGGATGAACTTCCAGATGACGATGGCCCTGATGGCGACCAAGGTCTTCGACAAGGGCGCCGGCGAGTTCGGCCTGCTCGGCTCGATCATGGCGGTCGGGTCGCTCGCCGCCGCGCTGATGTCGGCCCGCCGGGCCCGGCCCCGGCTGCGCGTGCTCGTCATCGCCCTCATCGGCTTCACCATCTCGACGGCCCTGCTCTCGACGGCCCCGACCTTCTTGCTCTTCGGGCTCTACCTCATCCCGACCGGGCTGGCGGCCCTCACCGCGCTCACGACGGCCAACGCGATGGTCCAGATCAGCGTCGACCCGATGATGCGCGGCCGGGTGATGGCGCTCTACATGGCGATCTTCATGGGCGGCACGCCGCTCGGTGCCCCGATGATCGGCTGGATCGGTGACGCCTGGGGGCCGCGGTGGACGATCGCCATCGGCACCGTGATGGTCGGGTTCAGCGTGATCGCGGTGCTGCTGTGGATCACGCGGAGGGAGAATGTCTCCGTGGACTTCCAGGCCCGTCGCCGGCCCCGCTTCCGGGTACGCCTCAGCTCCGAGGTGCCCGCCGCACCCGAGGTCGCCAAGTGAGCTTCAAGTTCCGCCACCGGGTCACCGTCGCGGCGCTCGCGCTCTTCGTGCTCATCGCCGTCGTCGCGGCGGTCGTCGGCCGCTGAGGCGCTGAGGCGCTGCGGCGCTGCGGCGCTGTGGCTCGCCGGTTCGAGGTATGCCGCCGCGCCCGGCCGCGGGGTGTCGCCTCGAGCCGCCGGTGGCGTGGCCATGTGGCGGTGGGCGTGGGAGCGGTCGGCGGCGGCCGCGCCCGCTGGGAGCGAGCTGACCGGCATACCGGCCGCCGACGCCGGTCGCCAGCCCCGGTCCCCACCGCAGCAGCTCCCGGCCCCGCGCGTTTGGTAGCCCGGGCGACGAAAAGGCGGGCCCGGCCGTGTGGTCGGACCCGCCTCCAGGCCCGCGGGCCGGTCTGCGTCAGGACAGCTGCGACACCACGTGGTCGATGGCCTTGGTCAGCGTGCTCACGTCCTCGGGGTCGACGGCGGGGAACATGGCGACGCGCAGCTGGTTGCGGCCGAGCTTGCGGTAGGGCTCGACGTCGACGATGCCGTGGGCGCGCAGCACCTTGGCGACCGCGGCGGCGTCGATGCTGTCGTCGAAGTCGATCGTGCCGACGACCTGGCTGCGGGCGGCCGGGTCGGTGACGTACGGCGTCGTGTACGAGGTCTGCTCCGCCCAGTCGTAGAGGCGCGAGCTGGAGTCCTTCGTGCGGGCGGTCGCCCAGTCGAGGCCGCCGTTGCCGTTGAGCCACTCGAGCTGGTTGGCGAGCAGGGCGAGCGTGCTCACCGACGGGGTGTTGTAGGTCTGGTTCTTCAGCGAGTTGTCGATCGCGGTCGGCAGGCTGAAGAAGTCGGGCACCCAGCGGCCAGTGGCCGAGATCTCCTCGACGCGGCCCAGCGCGGCGGGGGAGAAGGCGGCGAGCCAGAGGCCACCGTCGGAGGCGAAGCACTTCTGGGGGGCGAAGTAGTAGACGTCGGTCTCGGTGATGTCGACCGGGATGCCGCCGGCACCGGAGGTCGCGTCGATGAGCACGAGCGAGCCCTCGTCGGCGCCGTCGACCCGCTTGACGGGCGCCATCACGCCGGTCGAGGTCTCGTTGTGCGGCCAGGCGTAGGCGTCGATGCCGGTCTCGGCGCGCGGGGTGGCGAGCGTGCCGGGGTCGGCCTTGATGATGGTGGACTCGCCGAGGAAGGGCGCCGCCGAGGTGACGTTGCCGAACTTCGAGGAGAACTCGCCGAACGCGAGGTGCTGGGCGCGGTCGCGCACGAGCCCGAAGGCCGCGATGTCCCAGAATGCCGTCGAGCCGCCGTTGCCGAGGATGATCTCGTAGCCGTCGGGCAGGCTGAAGAGGTCGCGCAGGCCGGAGCGGACGTCGCCGACGAGGTTCTTCACCGGGGCCTGGCGGTGGGAGGTGCCGAGGACCGTGCGACCGATCGACACGAGGTAGTCGAGCTGCTCCCCGCGGACCTTGGAGGGTCCGGAGCCGAAGCGACCGTCGCTCGGCAGGAGGTCGTCGGGGATGGAGATGGCGCTGGTCACAGCCGGGGCATCGGTCACGTTTTCACCTTGGGGTGGGGCCACGCGTTACGGGCGTGTGGCGAATGTGTTGATAGCGGATGACGCCGTTGTCACCGCGCCATTGAACAACACGTGACCGCGGCCACCACCGGCCTGCCCGATCGGTGGACGCTCCCGGGCCCGCCGGCCATCCCCTCAGTGGGCGATGCTCGCGGTCCAGCCGGCAACCTCCTGCGGGGTCCGCGCGGCCTCCCCGACGTAGCGTGACGACGGCCGGATCAGCCGGCCGGTCTGCTTCTGCTCGAGGATGTGGGCCGACCACCCGGCGGTCCGGGCGCAGCTGAACATCGGGGTGAACATCGACGCTGGGACCTCGGCGAAGTCGAGGATGACGGCGGCCCAGAACTCGACGTTCGTGGCGAGGACCCGGTCGGGCCGGCGGGCGTGCAGCTCGTCGAGCGCAGCCCGTTCGAGCGCGGCAGCCGCCTCGTAGCGCGGCGCGCCGAGTCGCTCGCAGGCGGCCCGCAGCACCCGGGCCCGCGGGTCCTCGGCGCGGTAGACACGGTGACCGAAGCCCATCAGCCGCTCGCCCTGGTCGAGCACGGCCTTGACGTAGGCGGTCGCGTCGCCGCGCTCCTCGACCCCGTCGAGCATGTGGAGCACCCGGGAAGGGGCCCCGCCGTGGAGCGGCCCCGACATCGCACCGACGGCGCCGGAGAGGGCCGCGGCGACGTCCGCACCGGTCGAGGTGATGACGCGGGCGGTGAACGTCGAGGCGTTCATCCCGTGCTCGGCGGCCGAGACCCAGTAGGCGTCGACGGCCTCGACGTGCCGGGGGTCGGGCTCGCCGCGCCATCGGATCATGAAGCGCTCGGTGATCGTGTCGGCCTTGTCGACCTCCCGCTGCGGCACCATCGGCTGGTCGAGCCCGCGGGCGGACTGCGCGACGAACGACAGCGCCATGACCGCGGCGCGGGCGAGGTTGTCGCGCACCTCGTCGGCGTCGATGTCGAGGGTCGGCTGGAACCCCCACGCCGGCGCGAGCATCGCGAGCGCCGACTGCACGTCCACGCGGACGTCACCGGTGTGCACCGGCAGCGGGTAGGGCTCGGCCGGGGGCAGCCCCGGGTCGAACCGGTTGTCGACGAGCAGGCCCCACACGTGGCCGAAGTCGACGTGCCCGACGAGGTCGTCGATGTCGACGCCGCGGTAGCGCAGCGCGCCGCCCTCCTTGTCGGGCTCGGCGATCGTGGACTCGAAGGCGATGACGCCTTCCAGCCCGGGCTTGAAGGCGGGGTCGGGGGAGTGCTCGCTCATCGCGGTCCTCGTTGCTCGGGCGGTTCCACCGCAGTGTGGGGGGCTCGGCCGGTCGCTCAGGACGGGAACCGGGGGGCGGGGCTGACAGACTTCACGGTATGCCGTCCACCCCCGACCTGAGCCCGTTTCCCCACGCGCAGTTCAGCGCTCGAGACCGGGGCGTGGACCACCTCGACCAGGTGCTCTTCGCCGGGACCGACTTCACGTCCGCGCACGCGGAAGGGGTCGGCTTCCTCGAGTGCGTCCTCGAGGGCGCCGTGCTCGACGAGGTGCACCTGAGCGGATCGCGGTGGGCGCAGTGCCAGTGGGAGCGGGTCCGGGGCGTCAGTGTCTCGCTCGTCGAGGCGAGCCTGATCGAGACCGCCTGGGAGGGCTGCCGGCTCGCCGCCGTCTCGGCATGGGGCTCGACCTGGCGCGACGTCACCGTGCGCGGCGGCAAGATCGACTTCCTCAACCTGCGCGGCGCCCGCCTCAAGGACGTGCGCTTCGAGGACTGCGTCATCAGCGAGCTCGACCTGCAGGAGGCCACCGTCGACGGGCTGACCTTCGAGGGCTGCACGCTCGCGCTGCCCGAGTTCGGTCGGGGCCGCTACACGCGGCTCGACCTGTCGGGGGCGACCCTGCGGGGCCCGCGCGGGCTCGCCGGGCTCAAGGGCGCGGTCCTCGGCCGGGCCCAGGTGATCGACCTCGCCGAGGAGCTCGCGGCCGAGCTCGGCATCACGGTCGTCGACTGACCCGTGCCACCCGCCACGCCACTGCTCCGCTGGGCGTAGCAGTGGCGTGGCGGGTGGGAGTCAGTTGATCGAGTCGGGCTTCCCGCGGCGCAGGGCCGTGGTCGTGGCGTCGCGCGCCCGGTCCTTCGGGCTCACCTTGTCGTTGGGCCGGATCCGCTTGGTGAGGTCCGCTCCGCTCAGCAGGTCGCTGAGCGCGACGTCGGTGACCGGGTGCACCGTGATGGCCGTGTCGCCGCTGAAGACGACCCAGTGCGACTGGTCGCCCTTGTAGACCTTGAGGATGCTGCCGTCGGACAGCGTCTTCGCGTGGGCCGCCGCAGCGCGCCGGGCCTTCTCGCTCGCGACGACCTTCGCGGCGGCTTCCTTCGCGGGCTCGCGCAGGGCCTTGCTCGCGACCCAGATCTGCGGTCCGTACCTCGTGCCGAGCTTGATGGCCGTCGTGATGACCTTGGTCTTGCCTGCCATGGCGTGACTCCCTCGCGGTGGATCATCCGGCCGTTGTCTGGACCGGACCCGACAACCCTAGTCTGAGTTCATGGCTGACCCCGCTGGCGAGAGCGCCCACCCCCAGGCACCGCGCGTCGACTACACCGGTGACGGGCTCGTCGAGGCCGACGTGCTGGCCACCCCGTACCGCCAGGCCCGCCGCTGGGTCGACGAGGCGGTCACTGCCGCCGCCGAGCGTCCCGACGTGCCCGAGCCGACGGCGCTGTCGGTCGCCACCGTCGACGCCGACGGGGCGCCCAACGTTCGCACGGTCCTGATGCGTTTCTTCGACGAGCGCGGCCCCGGGTTCGTCACGAACCTCGAGTCCGCCAAGGGCCTCGAGCTACGGGCCGAGCCGCGCATCGCCGCAGCCCTCACCTGGCCCTCGATCTACCGGGCGGTCCGCTTCCGGGGCCGGGCCGTGCTGCTCGAGCGCGACGAGGTCGGCGACTACTTCACCTCCCGCCCCTACGGCTCCCGGCTCTCGGCCTGGGCCTCCGACCAGTCCCGCCCCGCGGCGGACCGGGCCGAGATCGAGGCGAGGTGGGAGCAGGTGCTGGCCCGATTCCCCCGGGACGGCGCGGCAGACGGGGGCGAGGATGCGGGTGCGGTGCCGGTGCCCGACTTCTGGGGCGGGTGGCGGATCGTCTGCGACGAGGTCGAGTTCTGGGCGGGCCGGAGCAACCGGCTGCACGACCGGATCGTCTTCACCCGGACCGGCGACGGTGATCTCGACGATGGCGGGTCGTGGCGCCGCTGGCGTCGTCAGCCCTGAGCGGCATACGGCAGCGCGGGGGACAGGGAACAGGGCAGCCCGACCGCGGTCGGACTGCCCTGCTTCATCCTGTGGTGCAGGTGGGGGACGCGACTAGCGCGTGGCCACCTCGCACGTTCCGGAAGAAATCACTTCTCGGATCACCTCCAATCTTGGTCGGTTGGCAGAACGCTACGTCGCGATCGCGCCGACGGCAAGACCTTTTGTCCCTCCGCTGATCCGGGGCCCGAGCCGCCTCACTAGGGTCGCGTCCGTGGACGCGCAGGAGGGGGGCAGTCGCGGCGGGCAGCTGCGGTCCATCGCCCTGTCCGCCTACGGCCCGACGCTGCTCGGCTCGACGGGGGCGGGCGCCGTCAGCCCGATCATCGCCCTGTCGGCGCGGGAGCTCGGCGCGTCCGTCGGCGTTGCCGCGCTGCTCGTCGGGGCGCTCGGGATCGGCCAGCTCGTCGGTGACCTGCCCTCGGGTGCGCTCGCCGCCCGGATCGGGGAGCGGCGGGCCCTGCTCGTCGCCGCCGTCGTCGAGGTCCTCGGGATGCTCCTCGCCGCGTCGGCTCATTCCGTGGCGGCGCTCTTCCTCGGGGTGCTTGTCATCGGCCTCGCCGGCTCCCTGTTCGGCCTCGCCCGTCAGGCCTACCTCACCGAGGCGGTGCCCGTCGCGATGCGCGCGCGGGCGCTGTCGACGCTCGGTGGGGTGCACCGGATCGGCTACTTCCTCGGACCGTTCATCGGCTCGTTCGCCATCGTGCGGTGGGGGACCGGCTCGGCGTATGCCGTGGGGGCGGTCGCGAGCCTCGCGGCCTTCGTCCTCGTCTGGTTCGCTCCGGACATCACGGCTCGCAGCGACGCCGGCGCTCGCGGAGCCACCGGCGCCCCGCGGCCGCGCCAGCTGTCGGTCGCCTCCGTCCTGCTCCGGCACCGGCACGTGTTGCTCACCCTCGGCTCGGGGGCGCTGTTCGTGGCCGGGGCGCGGTCGATCCGTGAAGCGCTCGTCCCGCTCTGGGCGGAGTCGGTCGGTCTGTCGCCTGCACAGACGGCGCTCGTCTTCGGGGTGGCCGGGGCCGTCGACATGCTCCTGTTCTATCCGTCCGGCTGGCTGATGGACCGCTTCGGGCGCGTGGCCGCGGCGGTGCCGAGCATGGTCGTGCTCGGGGTCGGGATGGCACTGCTCCCGCTCGCGACGACACTCGTCGCGGTGACGGTCGTCGCCACCGTGCTCGGCGTGGGCAACGGTCTGGGGGCCGGTCTGATCATGACCCTCGGCGCCGACGCGTCCCCCGTCGAGGGGCGGGCGCAGTTCCTCGGTGGCTGGCGGCTCTGCGCCGACACGGGAAGAGCCGTGGGCCCACTGACGTTGTCTGCGCTGACCGCGGTGATGACGCTCGGCGCGGCTGCGGTCGTGCTCGGCGTGGCGGCGGTCGCCGGCGCCTGGTGGCTCCGGCTCTGGGTGCCGCGTCACGACCCGACCCGGCGGCGGGCGGAGCCCGGTCCGTCGTGACGTCACGGGGCGGGCCGGCATACGACTTTCTGAGAAGGTAGGACCGTGACGGACCTGATCGACACCACCGAGATGTACCTGCGCACGATCTTCGAGCTCGAGGAGGAGGGGATCGTCCCCCTCCGCGCGCGGATCGCCGAGCGCCTCGGGCACTCGGGTCCGACGGTGTCCCAGACGGTCGCTCGGATGGAGCGCGACGGTCTCGTCGCCGTGTCCGGGGACCGGCACCTGGAGCTGTCCGACCACGGCCGGCTCCTCGCGACCCGGGTGATGCGCAAGCACCGCCTCGCGGAGCGGCTCCTCGTCGACGTGATCGGCCTCGAGTGGGAGTACGCCCACGACGAGGCCTGCCGCTGGGAGCACGTGATGTCGGAGCAGGTGGAGCGCAAGATCCTCGGGCTCATCGGCGACGCGCTCGAGTCGCCCTACGGCAACCCGATCCCCGGGCTCGGGGAGCTCGGCGTCGAGCACGAGGCCGACTTCCTCTCGGGCCTGATGACGCTGACGGCCGCCGTGCGCGACCGCCCGGTCGTCGTGACGATCCGCCGGATCGGGGAGCCGGTCCAGGTCGAGCCCGAGGGCCTGGCCCTGCTGACGAGCGCCGGCGTCGTCCCCGGGGCCCGCGTCGAGGTGGTCCGCGACGGCATCCGCGTCCTCGCGGTGCGGTCGGGCGACCCCGCGGCGTCGGGCGTCTCGCTCCCCGACGACGTCGCTGCCCACGTCTTCTGCCAGGTCGACTGAGCCCCTCCCTCGCCCACCTGTCGAGACACGCGTCCGTCCCACCGTGACCGCAGCGTGACATTTGACGAACCGTTCCGTTATGTTGGGCGCACTCGCTCACCGTTGGGCGAGTCTCCGGGTCGGACCGCCTAGTCCTGCCACCGAGCCGGGGCTCAGCTCGAACCGCATGGCAGGAGCGGGGGAACCACCTTCTCGCGGACGTCTCCGGACGTTCTTGGGGTGAAGCCTCCGAGGACCGCAAGGTCCGAGCGAAGGCCGGGCACGAACCTCCAGCCCGAACCCGACAGCTCACCTCGTAGGCGTCGAGAGGTCAAACACGTGGCTCAGAACCTGCCCGGCCGTCACCGCGCGCCCGGTCGCTTCAACCCGATCTCAGAGCTGACGCTCCTCGCCAAGGAGACCGCGCAGCCCGCCGTCAAGGGTGCTGCGATCGTTGCGGCCTCCGGCGGACTCATCGCGACCTTCGCCTCGCCGGCGAGCGCCGCCCCCTCCGTCGACGCCCGCATCGCTCCCGCGGTCGCACCGGCTGCCGGCCCGGCTGTCGTCGGCTCCGGCACGGCCACCCTCAAGACCACCAACACGCTCTCGTTGATCGGCTTCGCCGCCCCGGCCAAGGCCAAGGCCGTCAAGCCGATCGTCGTCGAGGACTTCGTCGTCAAGGCCCAGCGCGCCAAGGCCGCGGCCGACGCGAAGGCCAAGGCCGCAGCCGCCAAGGCGAAGGCCGCCGCCGCCAAGCGTGCCGCCGACCGGGCCGCCGCCGAGCGCCGGGCCGCCGCCCAGCGGCAGGCCGCCGCCGCCCAGCGCCCCGCCGCTGCCGCCCAGCGCCCCGCCGCCGCGCCGGCGTCACGCACCGTTGCCCGCTCGACGACGACCGCTCGCGCCTCGCGCTCGACGACGCGCGCCGCGATTGCTCCGGCCCCCACCCCGAAGAAGGTCGTGACGCCGAAGAAGAAGGCTTTCGCGCCGGCTCCCTCGGCCTCCGGCATCGTCGGCATCGCCCAGTCCCTCGGCGGCGTGCCCTACGTCTGGGGCGGGACGACGACGCGCGGCTTCGACTGCTCCGGCTTCACCTCCTACGTCTACCGCCAGGCGGGCATCTCCATCCCGCGGACGGCCGGCGCCCAGAAGCGCGCATCCACGCCCGTCAGCAGCCCGCGCCCCGGGGACCTCGTGTTCTTCGGCTCGCCGGTGTACCACGTGGGCATCTATGTCAGCCCGGGCCGCATGATCGACGCCCAGCGCCCCGGCACGACGACCGGCAACCACTCGATCTGGACGACCCCGTCCGGTTACGGTCGCGTCTGATCCACGCGTCTCCACGAGGCCCCCACCGCTCCGAGCGGTGGGGGCCTCGTCGCTTGTCCAGCGTGGAAGACTGGGCCGATGACCGACCAGCCTGCTGCCGAGTCCACGACCCTCATCGGGATCGACCTGTGGAGCGACCTCGTGTGCCCGTGGTCGTGGATGGCCAAGCGGCGCCTCGAGGCCGCCGTGGCCGCCTTCGAGCAACCGACGCACGTCACCGTCCGGCTCCGGGCCTATGAGCTCGACCCCGAGCTGCCCGTCGGGGGCGCGGTCCCGGTCTTCGAGCACCTCGCGTCGCGGTATGCCGCCGGGGAGGGCGGCGGTCACGTGCTGACCGCCCGCGTGTCCGAGGCTGCGGCCGACGACGACCTCCACTTCGACTGGGACCGGGCCGTGCGGGCCAACACCTTCGACGCTCACCGCCTCTGTGCCCTGGCGCTCGAGCTCGGTGGCCTCGCCCTGCAGTCGGCCGCGGTGGAGCGCTTTCACGCCGCGCACTTCAGCGAGGGGCTCGCGATCGACGACCATCGGGCGCTCCTGCGCGCAGCCGAGGAGTGCGGGCTCGACGAGCGCCGGGTCGCGGCCGTCCTCGCCGGAGACGACTACGGCGACGTCGTGCGCGCCGACGAGCAGGCCGCGCGGGCGCTCGGGGTCACGTCGGTGCCGGTTGTCGTGGCCAACGGCGTCGCAGCCCTCGGCGGCGCACGGACGACCGAGGACTACCTCGCCTTCCTGCGCGGTGTCGCGACCCACGGCTGAGCCACCTCACGGCCGTCTCGCGCCCCGCCCCGCCCCCTCCGGTCGACCCGGCCCACACGGACGCCGGTGCTCCCACGCTACGTCCGGGCGGCCGGGTGCTGGGCCGCGTCGAGGACCGCCCGCAGGTCCGCACGGGCCTGGTCGATCGTGATGCGGCTCGCCCGGACGTCGTCGGGCCTGGACCCCTGGCCGGGGGCAGTGTCGGCTCCCACGACGGACACCAGCCGTTGGAAGCGGTCGCGGAGGACGACGGCTGCTGCGGCTCGCGCCTCGTCGGGGGCATCCGTCGTCAGTGCGTGCAGGTCCTCGTCGATCGCGAGCAGCCGGCCCTGCGCGCCGGCCCACACCGACGCGGCCTCGGTCCGCGTCGGTCGGCCGAGCACCTGGGCGACGAGTGACTGCTCGACCCAGGCAGCCTCTCCCCGGGCCCGGGTGAGGCGGACGTCCCACTCGTCGAGCAGCTGCTGGGCGCGTCGACGCCGGACGACGAGCCAGGCGATGACGGCTGCGACGAGGACGAGCAGCAGCAGCCACGGCCACCACGGCGTGCCGGTCCCGTCCGCCTCGTCGGCGGAGATGCCGGCCGCCGGCGTCGTGGCCTCGCTCGAAGCAGTGACCGTCCGGGTGGCGGTCTCGGTGACCGTCTGCGCCGGGGGCGAGGACGCGTCCCCGGAGTCCGACTCCGTGCCACCCGGTCGCGGGATGGCGGGCAGCTCGATGCTCGGCAGGTCGACGCTGGGCAGGCTGATGCTCGGCAGCTGGGTCGGGATCGAGATCGACCCCGTGCCGGAACAGCCGGCGAGGAGGAGGGCTGCAGCAAGGACACTGATGAGGGGTCTGCTGAGACGTCTCATCTCCCCATGGTCTCGCCTCCCCGGTGCTCCCGGCCAGAGTTCCGGGGTTGCGGTGTGGCAGTTTGGGACCATGATGACGATCCCCACCCTCAGGCTCAACGACGGAGCGACGATCCCGGCCGTCGGCTTCGGCACCTATCCCCTCACGGGGGAGGACGGCATACGCGCAATGGTGTCGGCGATCGAGGCCGGCAACCGGTTGCTCGACACGGCCGTCAACTACGAGAACGAGAAGGAGGTCGGCGAGGCGGTCCGGCGATCGGGCCTGGACCGCGACGACCTCGTCGTCCAGACGAAGATCCCGGGGCGCGACCATGCCTACGACCTGGCCGTCGCCTCCGTCGAGGGCTCCCTCGAGCGGCTGGGGCTCGACCACGTCGACGTCGGGCTGATCCACTGGCCCAACCCGAGCCAGGGCCTCTACGTCGAGACCTACCGGGCGCTCGTCGAGTGCCAGCGCCGGGGACTCGTGCGGTCCGTCGGCGTCAGCAACTTCACCGAGCAGCACCTCGCCGACGTCATCGACGCCACCGGGGTCGTCCCGGTCGTCAACCAGATCGAGCTGCACCCTCTCTTTCCCCAGGAGGGGATGCGAGCGGTCCACGACCGGCTCGGCATCCGGACCGAGGCGTGGAGCCCCCTCGGCAAGCGCAACGCCCCCTTCGGCGCCGACCCGGTCGAGCAGGCAGCGGCAGCGCACGACGTGACCCCGGGACAGGTCATCCTGCGGTGGCACGTCCAGCTCGGGGTGCTCCCGCTGCCGAAGTCGGCCGACCCCGGCCGCCAGCGCGCCAACCTCGACCTGTTCGGTTTCGAGCTGACCGCCGACGAGGTCACGGCGATCAGCGGCCTCGCCCAGCGGGACGGTCGGCTCTTCGGCGGCGACCCCGACACGCACGAGGAGATGTAGGCGGCTCCGTCAGGCGTGCGTCTCGTGCTCGTGACCTGAGTGCCTCGCCGACTCGAACTGGATCGTCGAGTGCTCGACGTTGAAGTCGCTGTCGAGGCAGTGCTGCAGCTCGTCGAGCATCGGCCCGAGGTGACCGTCGTGGAAGCACGAGTCGTCGACGACGACGTGGGCGGTGAGCACGGGTAGCCCCGTGGCGACCTGGCTCGCGTGCAGGTCATGGACGTCACGCACGTGGGACAGGTCCATGATCCGGTCGCGGACGGTGTCGAGGTCGAGGCCCTTCGGGGTGGACTCGAGGAGCACGTCGACGCTCTCGAGGAGCAGCCGGATGGTGCGCGGAACGATGAGCAGGCCGATGACGAGGGAGGCCACGGCGTCGGCACGCAGCCAGCCCGTCGTGGCGACGAGGAGGGCGGCCAGCAGCACCGCCGCCGACCCGAGCGCGTCGTTGACGACTTCGAGGAATGCCGCGCGCATGTTGAGGTTGGCCCCCCGGGACCCGGAGAGGATGAGGAGCCCGACGATGTTGCCGGCGAGACCCACCACCCCGAAGACGACCATGAGCCCCGGGGTGACTTCGGGAGGGTCGAGAAGGCGCTGGACCCCCTCGACGAGGATGTAGACCCCGACCGCCAGCAGCGCCGCCGCCTGGGCCGCCGCGCCCAGCACCTCCGCCCGTCGGTAGCCCCAGGTGCGGGTGGCGGTGGGGGGCCGACGTGCGAGGGTGGCGGCGACGAGGCCGACCGTCAGCCCGACGACGTCGGTCAGCATGTGCCCGGCGTCGGCGAGCAGGGCCAGGCTCCCCGAGAGGACGGCGCCGACCACCTCGACGACGAGGACCGCGACCGTGATCCCGAGAACGGCGGCCAGACGGCCGCGGTGGTCGGCAGGGTTGGTCATGCCGTGGCTGTGCCCCTGACCCATCTCCCGCCCTCCCTCGTTGTTGATGTCGACGACCCGCGCGCCCCGTGGCGGGGTCGGGCGCGGACCGTCCCGTCCCGGGTCCAGCCTGCCATCACCGAGGGTCGTGGTCGCGGGCACCCTCACGAGGCGGCAGGCTGCGGCCAGTGCTCGAACCCGTGCGACGCGGGGCGGGCCGGGCATGACGCGCAGGTCGGCTGGTCAGTTGCTGGCCTCGCCGTAGTTGAACGTCGTCGTGCAGCCACCGTCGACCGGGACGATCGAGCCGGTCATGAACGAGGAGTCGTCGGACGCGAGGAAGAGGGCCACGGCGGCGACCTCGGCGGGCTGGGCCTGGCGGCCCAGGGGCTGCATGCCGGCGGCCTTCTCGCGGACCGCGGTGGCGGCCTCGATCTCGTCCGGGGTCAGGCGACCGCGGCGACGTCCGAGCCCGGTGTCGATGTATCCCGGGCAGATCGCGTTGACGCGAATGCCGTCAGGGCCGTAGTCGACGGCCAGCTGGCGGGTGAGGTTGATGATCCCGCCCTTGGTGGCGCAGTAGGCCGGGGCCTTGGGCGCCCCGATGAGGCCGTAGGTCGAGGCGATGTTGACGATGCGGCCACCACCGACCGTGAGGAAGTGCCCGATGGCGTACTTCGTGCAGAGGAAGGTGCCGCGGAGGTTGACGTCGACGACCCGGTCGAACTCCTCGGGCTCGAGCTCGTGCAGCCGTGCCTGCCCGCCGCCGATCCCGGCGTTGTTGACGAGGATGTCGAGCCCGCCGAAGGTCTCCAGCGTCGCGCCGACCAGGCGCGAGCTGTCCTCGACGGACGCGACGTCGGCCGCGATGAAGGCAGCGGACCCGCCGGACTCGCGGATCGAGGCGGCCGTGGCTTCGCCGTCGTCCTCGAGCACGTCGGACACCATCACGTTGGCACCGGCCGCCGCGAGCGCGACGGCGATGGCGCGTCCGATCCCGTTGCCGGACCCGGTGACAACTGCGGTCAGACCATCGATTCGTGTCATTGCTGGTTTCTCCTCTTTCGGGTGGTGGGCGTGGGGGTAGGTGAGTTCGGTGGGTCGGTGCCTGCGCGTCCGGCGGTCCTCGTGTGGCTGACTGCGTGGCTCTCCCACTGCTTCATCCGCTTGAGGCTCTTGTCGCCGCCGAGGGTCATCACCATCTCGACCATGACCTCGACGAGTGCCATGACGGCAACGAAGGTGTCGAAGGGGATGGCCTCCGCCTCGACGGGGAGGACGACGTCGGCGCGAGCCGCGACGGGGGACATCCCCCGGTCGGTGATCAGGACGACGTCGTGGCCGGCGGCCTTGGCCTGCTCGGCCACCTCGAGGGCGGCGGGCTCGTAGCGGCGCAGGTCGAAGATGACGAGGACGGACCGCTTCTTGGCGTCGAGGGTGAGCCCGGCGTCCCGACGCAGGGGTTCCTCGACGAAGACGACCTCGGAGCGAACCTGGGAGAGCTGGAGGGCCATGATCCGGGCGATGGAGACCGAGAAGAAGCCGCCGGTCACGAGGACCCGCGCCGGGCAGTGGGCGATCATCGCCGTGGCGGCGTCGATCTCGGAGCGGGGCAGCAGTCGGAGGGTTGCCTCGATCGCCTCAATCCTCCGGTGCATCGCCTTGGCCACCGGCTCGTGGTGACGGTGGGCCGATCCGTGGGCGAGGGCTCGGAGGACGGGGCTGCTGCTGCCCTGGGAGATCTCCGTCCGGAGGTGGTGCTGCATGTCGGTGAAGCCACCGAAGCCGAGGCTCGTGGCGAAGCGCACCACGGTGGGCGCGCTCACTCCGGCGAGCTGGGCGAGGGAGTGGCTCGTCCCGAGCCCGGCCGCGGGATAGTCGGCGAGCAGCTCACGGGCAACCCGGCGCTCGGCGTCGGTGAGCTCGTCCATGTGGTCGTGGATCAGGGCCGAGACCGTCGTCGGCTCCACCGCCACCCCTCTCGTCGTGGCGGGTCGCTGGGCCCGGCCGTGTGAACAACCTGTTACAAGAATGGCATAACCGCCGTCCGATAGAAACATCTGTAATAACGATCGAGTAACGTCCGGGCCCACCCCCTACCGCGAGCGGGATGCGGTTCCTAGGCTCCAGATCACTGGGGATCCGGCACGAGGGACCCCGCGCGACGTGCACCAAGGAGTGGGTTTTCGGTGAAGAGCAAACTGCTGAGTCTGACGATGATCGGGACCGTGGCGCTGGGCGGCATGACGCTGAGTGCGTGCTCGGGCGGGAGCGGTGGAGGTGCCGCGGACGGCTCGGGCTCCACGGCTGCCGGTGCTCCGGTCAAGGGCGGCGACCTGACGATCGCCCGGGCCCAGGACGCGAAGTCCATGAACAACATCCTGACCTTCGACAACAGCTCGATCTTCATCTTCGAGCAGATGCTCGAGCCGCTGTTCACCGTCACCCCCGACGGCACCGACACCGAGCCGCTCCTCGCCGAGGGTTACACGGTCTCCGAGGACCAGAAGACCTACACGATCACCCTCAAGAAGGGGATCATGTTCTCCTCGGGTACCGAGATGACCTCCGCCGACGTGAAGTTCTCCATCGACGAGGACACGAAGCACGCCGACACCGGCTGGGGCTTCATCAACAGCGCGATCGAGAGCGTGACGGCCAAGGACAAGTACACGGTCGTCGTCGCGCTCAAGCACCCGTGGGCGCCGATCATCGCCGACCTCGCGCTGTTCTCCAACGCGGTCGTGCCGAAGGACTACGGCGGCAAGACGATGGAGGAGTTCTACCAGGCGCCGGTCGGCACCGGCGCCTTCAAGTGGGGGGAGTGGAAGAAGGGCCAGTACCTCAAGCTCGTCGCGAACCCGACCTACTGGCAGAAGGGCAAGCCCTACCTCAGCTCGGTGACGTGGAAGGTGGTGCCCGACTCCAACACCCGCAAGCTCCAGGTGCAGGGTGGGCAGGTCGACATCAACGAGTACCCCGACTGGTCCAGCTTCAAGTCGCTGTCCACCGCGAGCAACGTCACCGCGAAGACCTTCCCGTCGACCGAGCTGGACTACCTCGCCTTCAACGAGGACAAGAAGCCCTTCCAGGACGTCCACGTCCGCCGGGCGATCTCGGCGATGATCGACCGCTCCGCCATCGTCAACGCGGTCCTCTTCGGCAACGGCACCCCGGCGAACTCCCTGCTCATGCCGGGAGTCCCGTTCTACGACAAGAACACCCCGGGCATCATGAAGGACGATGCCCTCGCCAAGTCGGAGATGGCGGCGTCGAGCGTGCCCGGTGGTTTCGACACGACGCTGCTCATCCCGTCCGGCGACGCCTCCAAGCTGTCGACGGCCCAGATCATCCAGGGCAACCTGAAGCCCTACGGCATCAATGTCACGATCACGCCGCTCGACCCCACGGCCAACCACAACGCCCAGCAGAACATGAAGTACGAGATGGGCCTGTCGGGCTGGACGATGGACATCCCGGACCCGGACGAGTGGACCCAGTTCGCCGTCGACCCGCAGGGCGGCGCGAAGTCGGCCTACACGAACTACACGAGCCAGAAGGCGATCGACCTCAACCGGGCAGCCGAGTCGGAGGGTGACAAGGCCAAGCGCGCCGACCTCTACAGCCAGCTGCAGAAGGTCACTGCCGAAGAGGCCCCCTTCGCGTACCTCTACTACGCCCCCTACGCGTATGCCTACTCCAAGAAGGTGAACGCGTTCAACGTCACCCCGCTCGGCAACTACCCGCTCATGGACGTCTGGAAGAGCAACTGAACGTCCAGATCAGGAGGAAGCGCGGTCGCACAGAGATGCTGACACGATGCTGAGCAGGCTGAAGTTCGTCCCGATGAGGCTGCTGCAGGCGGTCCCGGTGGCCTTCGGGGTCACCCTGGTGGTCTTCTTCCTCGTCCACCTCATCCCCGGCGATCCGGCCGAGGCGCTCCTCGGGGCCCAGGCGACGCCGGACCGTGTGCTGGCGCTGCGGCAGCAGATGGGTCTGAACGACCCTCTGCTGCAGCAGTACTGGCACTTCCTCACCCGGCTGCTGCACGGGGACCTCGGCCAGAGCTACATCTACCAGGTGCCGGTCCTCGGCCTCGTGATGGAGCGGGTGCCGGCGACGCTGATGCTCGTGCTCTACTCGGTCGTGCTGATGCTCCTGATCAGCATCCCGCTGGCGATCGTCGCAGCGTCGAAGCCTGGTGCCGTGCGCGACCACGTCGTGCGCATCATCCCCCTCGTGGGCCTGGGCATGCCCCAGTTCTGGGTCGGCATCATGCTGCTGCTCATCTTCGCCGTGACCTTCGGCTGGTTCCCGGTCGGAGGGTACGGCGAGACGTTCGGAGAGCACCTCTGGTACCTCTTCCTTCCTGCTCTGACGATGGCAATCTCTTTGTCCCCCATCATCATCCGCAGCCTGCGCGCGTCGATGCTCACGGTGTTGGAGAGCGACTACGTGGCGACGGCCAAGTCCAAGGGCGCCGCCGGGAGGGGGCTCTACCTGGGCCACGTCCTGCGCAACGCGGTCATCCCGGCCGTGAGCATCGTCGGGGTCAACCTCGGCTACCTCGTCGGCGGCTCGCTCGTCATCGAACAGGTCTTCGCGATCCCCGGACTCGGGTCGATGATGATCGAGTCGATCTTCGCGAGAGACTTCCCCTCGGTGCAGGCCGTCACGCTCTTCGTGGCCGTCTTCGTCGTCACGGTCGGGGTCCTGACCGACGTCGTCTACACCATGCTCGACCCGCGGGTCGACCTGACACATCGGATCGACGCATGACCGACATCGCCCTGCGACGACCGTGGCGCCGCGCCACCCGGCCGGCCGGCCGTCGCCTCCGTCCGTGGTACCACAACCGCTCCCTCGTCGCGGGGCTCGTCATCGTGGGGATCATGCTGCTGCTGGCGATCCTCGCACCGGTGCTCACCCCCTACGACCCGATCGCGCAGGACCTCCAGAACACGCTCCAGCCGCCGAGCAGCGCGCACTGGCTCGGCACGGACAAGCTCGGCCGCGACGTCCTCGCCCGGCTGCTCTACGGGGCCCGGGTCGACCTGCGGATCGGCTTCATCGCCGTGCTCATCCCCTTCGTCGTGGGCTCGGTCCTCGGGGCCGTGGCCGGCTACTTCGGGGGGTGGCTCGACAACGTCATCATGCGCGTCGTGGACGTCTTCTACGCGTTCCCGCTCTACATCCTCGTCATCGCCCTCGTCTTCGTGCTCGGGTCGGGCGAGCAGAGCATCTACCTCGCGATCGCCCTGGTCTCGTGGGTCTCCTACTGCAAGATCGTGCGCGGGGAGGTGATCGTGGCTCGCCGGCAGGAGTACGTCCAGGCGGCCCGGCTCGGCGGCCTGAGCCACGCACGCGTCCTCGGCCGGCACATCGGACCGAACGTCATCAGCCAGGCCATCACCTACGCCATGTCCGACATCGTCATGGACATCATGGTCATCGTCACCCTTGGCTACCTCGGGCTCGGCATCACCCCGCCGACACCGGAGTGGGGCGGGATGATCGCGGACGCAAAGGAGTTCATCACGACCCTCTGGTGGATGGCGGTCCTTCCCGGCCTCGCCGTCGTGATCACCGGACTCGGTCTCTCGCTCATCGGCGACGGGCTGTCCGACCTCTTCTCACCGGAACGGAGGAAGTGATGAGTGCCCTCGCCGTGAACGTGCCGACCGAGTCGCTCCTCAGCGTGCAGAGCCTTAGGGTCGGGGTCCCGCGCGACGACGGCAGCGCCACGACCCTCGTGCACGACGTCTCCTTCGACATCGGCCCGGGCGAGCGCTACGGCCTCGTCGGTGAGTCCGGGTCGGGCAAGTCGATGACCCTGCGCGCCATCGCCGGCCTCCTGCCGCGTGGCGTCACGGTGCTGGGTGGCCGGATCGAGTTCGCCGGAGCCGACCTGCTGACGATGGCCGCGAGCGAGCGACGACTGCTCATGGGTCCCAAGATCTCGATGATCTTCCAGGAGCCGATGACCGCCCTCAACCCGACCGTGCGCGTCGGCCGCCAGGTCTCCGAGGGCCCCCGTCGGCACTTCGGACTGTCGAGGGCCGCGGCCGACAAGCTGGCGGTGGAGATGATCGCGCTGACCGGCATACCGGACCCACGCCGGCGCGCGCAGGCCTACCCGCACGAGCTGTCGGGAGGACTGCGGCAGCGGATCATGATCGCGATGGCCTTGTCCTGCAAGCCGTCCGTCGTGCTGTGCGACGAGCCGACCACGGCCCTCGACGTGACCGTCCAGGACCAGGTGCTCCGCCTCCTCGCCCAGCTGTGCGAGGAGATGGGCAGCTCCCTCGTGTTCGTCACGCACGACCTGGCGGTCGTGAGCCAGACGTGCAGCCGGATGAGCGTCATGTATGCCGGTCGGCTGATGGAGCAGGGGAGCGTGCGCGGTGTCTACGAGTCGCCGCGGCACCCCTACACCGAGGCTCTCTTCGCCTCTGCTCCCGACTTCGACGAGCCGGAGCGCGAGCTCGTCGCGATCCCCGGGCTGCCGCCCTCGCTGACCGACCCGCCCCCGGGGTGTCCCTTCGCGCCACGGTGCGCCCACGCCGTACCCACCTGTGACGACGGGCCCAAGGCCCTGCTCCCGGTCGGGCGTGGGCGGCTCTCCGCCTGCGACCGGGCCGACACGATCTACGGAGCGACGTCATGACCGCCACCGACCTCACGACCGAGGTCCTCGGGGTCGAGGGAGTCTCCAAGCACTACGGGAGCCGTCGCACTGTCCTCCGGGCGTTGGACGGCGTGGACCTCACGCTGCACCGCGGGGAGATCCTCGGTCTCGTCGGGGAGTCGGGCTCCGGCAAGTCGACGCTGGCCAAGATCCTCGCGGGGGGCGCCACCCAGACGGGTGGACGGGTCCTCGTCGACGGGCACGAGATGGAGTCGCGCCGGGGCTCTGACCTGCGTCGCCGGATCCAGATGGTCTTTCAGGACCCCTACTCGTCGCTCAACCCGAGGATGACGGTGCGGGCGGTCCTCACCGAGGTGCTCATGGTGCACAAGGTGGTGCCCCGGAGCGAGGTCCCGGCGGAGCTGGCGCGGCTGATGGGCCTCGTCGGCCTCGACGAGAACGCTCTCGACGCCTACCCGAGCCAGTTCTCGGGTGGGCAGCGGCAGCGGATCGCGATCGCCCGGGCGCTGGCGGTGCGGCCCGAGATCCTCATCGCGGACGAGCCGGTCTCCGCGCTCGACGTGTCGGTCCAGGCGACGATCCTCGAGCTGTTCCAGTCGTTGCGCACCGAGCTGGGCCTGTCGGTCCTCTTCATCGCCCACAACCTCGCGGTCGTGCAGCACCTCGTCGACCGGATCGCGGTGATGTATCTCGGCCGGATCGTCGAGGTCTCGCCGACGGCGGAGCTCTTCGCCTCACCCCAGCACCCCTACACCCAGGCGCTCATCGCGTCCGTCCCGCGGATGCGACCGCGGGACCTCGACCAGCCGCCGGCGATCGAGGGGGAGCCCCCGAGCCCGATCAACCTCCCCTCGGGGTGCCGCTTCAACCCGCGGTGCGCCCACGCGCAACCGACCTGCCTCACCGACGACCCGCCCCTGGTGGACGTCGGGCCCGGCCACGCGGCCGCCTGCCTCTTCGCGGGGCGTCTCCAGCCCCGCGCCATCGATGAACAGAAGGAGTACGAGTGAAGGTCTACCTGTCGTTCGATTTCGAGGGTGTCGCCGGCATCGTCGACTGGGAGCAGTGCCGCGAGGGCGGGGCCGGCTACGAGCTCGGCTGCCGGTTGATGCTCGGCGAGGTGAACGCCGCCATCGAGGGGGCGGTCGCCGGCGGCGCCGACGAGGTCGTGCTCAACGACTCGCACTCGACGATGCGCAACCTCGACCCGGACGCGCTCGCCCACGGGGTGTCCTACGTCTCGGGTCGCCACAAGCAGCTCTACATGATGCAGGAGCTCGACGACAGCTACGACGTCATCTTCTTCATCGGCTACCACGGGTCCATCTCCGGCCCGACGTCCACGCTGTCGCACACCTACAACCCCGAGGTCTTCAGCGCGGCCAGGGTCAACGGGGTCGAGGTCGGCGAGAGCGGGATCAACGCCCTCGTCGCGGACCATTTCGGGGTGCCGATCGGCCTCGTCACCGGCGACGCCGCCACTCAGGAGCAGACGGCGCCGTTCGCCGCGAACGCCGTGCAGGTCATCACCAAGCGGTCCGACTCGCGGTTCAGCGCCAAGAACCTGCACCCGGCCGAGTCCCGGCGACTCATCCGCGAGGGCGCGCAGGAGAGCGTGCGTCGCGCGGCCGCGGGCGAGCTCGCGGTGCCCGGGCTCGAGCGGCCCTACCGGCTCGACCTCGATGTGCAGACCGCCGACATGGCCGAGGTGGGCAGCTGGGTCAAGGGCGCCGAGCGCCTCGACACCCGCACCATCCGGCTCGAGTCCGATGACGCGCTCGAGGTGTTCCGCTCCTTCGTCGCCGTCAACTACATCACCCGCCAAGCCGGCGGGCGTTGAGAGGGGCGTGGCCGTGAACGTGCTCTATTCGAGGCAGGCGCCGGACGGCGCCCGTCCCGGGCCGCTGCTCCTCGTCCACGGCGGTGCCGGCCCGCGTGACACCGAGCTGGCGCTGCAGGACTCGGAGGACTACCAGCAGGGGCTGAACCGCGCCCTCGCGGCCGGCGCCGCCGCGCTCCGTGAGGGCCGCTCGGCCCTGGACGCCGTGTGCGCGGCCGTCATCGAGCTCGAGGACGACCCGCTCTTCAACGCCGGGCGGGGCGCGTCCCTGACCGACCGCGGCACGGCCGAGATGGACGCCGCGGTGATGACCGGGGACGGCCACGCAGGCTCGGTCGCGGTCAGCCGGCACACCCGCAACCCCGTCCTGGCCGCGCGGGCGGTGCTCGAGCGGACCGACCACGTCCTGCTCGTCGACCCCGCCGCGGAGCTCACCTCCGCGTGGGGACTGACCAACGCGCCCGCCGACTACTTCGTCACCGAGCACCGCCGGGCCCAGCTCGACAGGGTGCTCGATCACCGCGCGGAGGCGCCGCGCTGCGGCACCGTCGGTGCGGTCGCGCTCGACGTCGACGGCGCCATCGCCTGCGCGACCTCGACGGGTGGCATGGTGGGGCAGGCGATCGGCCGGGTCGGTGACACCGGGCTGATCGGGGCCGGGTCCTTCGCGAGTGCGGACGCCGCAGCACTGTCGTGCACCGGCGAGGGGGAGGCCTACATCGAGGGCGTCGTGGCCCACGACGTGGTGGCCCGGATGCGCTACGGCAGTGCCGACCTCGAGGACGCGCTCCGCAGCACCTACGAACGCGAGCTCGACGCACGGGCCGCCACCGGAGGGACCATTGCCCTCACGCCGCAGGGTCGCGCGGTCATCATGCACAACAGCGCGGCCATGTTCGCCGGCTACTGGGACGGCGAGTCCAGCCGCGTGTTCGTCTGATGACGGAGGCCATGCACGTGCGCCCGCGGCCAGGGAGGGCCGGATGGGCGCGCTGACCGGACGAGGAGCCGTCGTCACCGGCACGGCACAGGGGATCGGGCGCTCGATCGCCGACCTGCTCGAGGCCGAGGGCGCGAGGGTGCACCGAGTGGACCGGGCGGACGTCGACCTCGCCGACGCCGGCGGCTCGACGGCATACCTGCGGGCACTCGGGCCGGTGGACATCCTCGTGCATGCCGCGGGGGGAGTGTGCGGCCAGACCCATTCGCCGGTCGAGGACGTCACCGACGCGGACTGGGACGCGGTCATGGATGCCAACCTGCGCAGCGCGTTCAACTGCGTGCGTGCGGTCGCTCCCGGGATGAAGGAGCGGGGCTACGGGCGGGTCGTCACGATCTCGTCGGGCGCGGGGCGCAGCGTCAGCCTCACCGGCATCCAGGCCTACACGTCGGCGAAGGCGGGCCTCATCGGGTTCACTCGCCAGATGGCTTGGGAGCTGGGGCCGCACGGCATCACGGTCAACTGCATCGCGCCGGGGTTCGTCCTGTCCAACCCCGCGACGCAGGCGCAGTGGGACGGGTACGGACCCGACGGCCAGGCGAGTCTCGTCGAGCGGATCGCCACCCGTCGCATCGGTGAGCCGGAGGACATCGCGCGAGGTGCGCTCTTCTTCGTCGCGCCGGAGGCCGGATGGGTGAGCGGTCAGACCCTCTCCATCGATGGCGGCCACGCGCTCTTCTGACTCGCCCGCCCGCCCGCCCGCCCGCCCGACCACGCACCCGAACGGGCCGACCCGGCCCCCGAACAGGAGTGACCCATGGACCTGACCATCAACGGCTGCCGGCTCAACGTGGAGGACCTCGGTCCCAGGGACGCGCCGGTCATCATCGCCCACCACGGCGGAGGAGGCATCGGCTCCCTGCAGGAGCCCAAGGACACCTTCGGCCCGCTCGCCGACGAGTACCGGGTCATCGTCTTCGACGCCCGCGGGTGTGGTGAGAGCGAGGCGATCGCCCCCTACTCGCACGACCAGTGGGCAGCGGACGTCGACGCGCTCCGGGAGTGGGCGGGCGTGGAGAAGGTGACGGTCGCCGGTGGGTCCTACGGCGGCTTCATCGCGCTCGAGTACGCCCTCGCCTACCCCGACCACGTCGAGGCGGTGCTGCTGCGCGACACCGCGGCCGACGGCTCCAACCTCGAGATCGCCTTCGAGAACGCCCGAAGCCAGGACCGGATCGAGATCCAGTGGGACAACTTCAACCGCTACTGGTCCGGCCGCATCCGTGACGACGCCGACCTCAAGCAGTGCTGGAGCGAGATGATCGGGCTCTACAACCACGATCACGACCCGGAGCGGGACGCCGCCGCCGTCGAGGCCGGCAGCTACCGGCACGAGGCGCACAACTGGTGCTTCCAGCACAACTGGCCCGCCTACGACCTCAAGGACCGCCTGGGGACCATCTCCGTCCCCGTCCTCGTCACCGTCGGGCGGTATGACTGGGTGACCCCGGTGAGCTCGTCGGAGACGATCGCCGCGCTGGTGCCCGACGCCGAGCTCGTCATCTTCGAGAGCTCCGGCCACTCGCCGCAGAGCGAGGAGCGGGAGAAGTTCCAGCAGGTCCTGCGCGACTTCCTGCACCGGGTGGTGCCGGTCCCGGCGTGATCCGCTCCTGGGGGACCCCCACGAGAGCGTCGTGTGCACGGCACGCTTCCGCGCCCTGGGGGTGGTGACGAATGCCGTCCACGACGTCGGCGCGCGACCCGTCCTTTGTTCAGCGGCGGGTCGAGCCGCTCCCTTGCGGCGCGGCGCCGGAGGCGGCCGTGCGCCGGGAACGGCTCAGGACGGGAGCCGCCGACGAGCGCGGTCGGCCGAGCGCAGGGCCGAGTTCTCCTCCTCGAGGTCGAGGACCATGCCGATACCCGCCAGGTTGAGGCCCGCCTCGAGCAGGTCGCCGATCCGCCGCAGCCGGTCGAGGTCGTCGGCGCTGTAGCGCCGGGTGCCGCCCTCGGTGCGGGCGGGCTCGACCAGTCCGCGGGCCTCGTAGAGGCGAAGGTTCTGGGGGCCCAACCCGACGAGCTCGGCGGCCACCGAGATGCCGTAGACGCCGCGTGCGCCGTCGGGTTCGGGAAGTCCCACGCGCTCTGCTCCCGTCCCTGGTGATGGTCGGGCCGGCAGGGCCCTTGCCTCACTCTGTCACGAGTGCTACAACAAATCTATGGCAGCCAACATAGATCGCTCTCGCGATCCGGCGCTGACCCCAGCATCAGAGGACAAGACAGATGGAGGTGGAGACGATGCTGATGCGTTCCGACCCTTTCCGTGAGTTGGACCGGCTCACCCAGCAGGTGTGGGGGACCGACGGGACCCTCGCTCGACCCTCGGTGATGCCGATGGATGCCTGGCGTGACGGTGACACGTTCACCGTGGAGTTCGACCTTCCCGGCGTCACACCCGACTCGATAGACCTCGACGTCGAGCGCAACGTGATCACCGTGCGCGCCGAGCGGCCGGCCCGGGCCAGCGACGCCGAGGCGATCGCGGCCGAGCGCCCCCGCGGCGTCTTCAGCCGGCAGCTCGTCCTCGGCGACAACCTCGACACCGAGCACATCGACGCGAGCTACGACAGCGGCGTGCTCACCCTGCGGATCCCGGTGGCCGAGCGGGCCAAGCCCCGCAAGATCGCCGTCAGTAGCAACGGTGAGGGCCGACAGGCGCTCAACGCCTGAGTCCGGGGGGTGGGAGTCGTGCTCGCGACACCGGACCGGACGGTCGCACCCGCGGCTGCGGACGAGCTGGACGCGACCGATGCGCCAGAGGTCGCCCGGGCATTCGTCGAGATGCTCTGCGCCGATGACGACTTCGTCCGTGCCGAGTTCGAGGCGCTGATGGCTGTGGAGTTTCCCCCGCTGCGCCCTGGGGACTCAATCCGCGCGGTGCCGGCCAGGGAGGGTTCGAACCCGGACCGGCACCCCTACCTCGACAACCCGTCTCGGCCGGGGTCGGAGCGTCATGGTGGGGCGGGGGGATGGAGCCGGCAGCGGTCACCGCCTCAGGTGTGAGTGGCTGCCGGCTCGGCGCCGGACCAACGTCCCGGCGCCGAGCTGCCGCCTTGCTGGCCCTCGTCACCACGTGACGGGGGCCTTCGTCGGGTTCACTCCGAGACGATGCCCTCATGGGCCGCCCCGGTCGAGCCGGCGGCGTCCTGACTCATGGACCGCCTCGACCGCTTGCTGTGGAGCCTCGCGAACTTCGCCGACTCACCGCCGCCGTTGCCGTCCTCGCCGACCCGTATCGGCGTGTGGGGTCGGAAGCAGTTTCGGGTGGAAAGGCCCCCCGCCAGAGGCCAGCTCGGCTAGTCATGTCGACGGTGCTTCTCGATGCGCACCAGGAGTTCGCCGACTGACCCCACCAGCATGCCGAGGCTGCCCGCGACGAACAGCCAGATCGCGAGCGTCTTGGTCGTGCCCCAGAAGAACATGACGCTGCCGATGACGAACAGCGTGTTGCCGAACAGCCCCAGGGCGAGATGCGCCCAGGGAAACTCGCGCAAGGCGGTTCCGACCCAGCGCTGCTCGGCATCGGGGCGGCTCTGATCGTGCTCGGAGTTCATTGGTCCCTTTCGTGATCTGGCAGGTGGCGCACGTACCTGCTCACGTTGCGTCAGGTGGTCAACGGTCGAGGGCCAGGGTGGTGTCACGCTGAGCGAACCCCCGCCCCACACCGGCCGCCACCTTCTCGAGAGCTGGTCGCGAGCCGGTCAGCGCCGAGGACGTCAGCACGCCTCCTCCGGTCCGAGTCGTCAGCGGTCGTCAGCGCGGAAGCGGTTGGGCGCGAAGGGCGGGAGAACCCACCTTGCGTGGAGCGGAGTCGGTGTCGACCTCGGTGACGACGCCGGCCTGGAAGAGCATGATGATGTCGGATCCACCGAACTGGAAGTAGCCGAACTCGTCTCCTTTGTGCAGGTCGACGCCCGCGGTGGCGGTCAGCGCGACCGACCCGACGTGAGACATGCCCACGGGGACGACGGCAACGATTCCGAGGTCTCCGTGGCCTGACTGCGCGGTGTCGATGGTGAGCACGCCGCGAGTCTGGGAGAACTCGAACCCGGTCGTGGTGGCGTCGCTGGAGACGAGCTCGCCGTCGACGAGATCGACCTCCATGACCACCGTGCCCTGGACGACGAAGGACTCCTCGACTCGGCCGGAGACCGGAACATGGAAGCGGTGGTAGGCCCACGGCGGCAGCATGTAGTGAACGAAGGTGCCCCCGGCAAAGGTGTCTGCGAAGCGACTGCCCTCCAGGAGCTGGTTCATGCTGCCGTAGGTGTGGGTGCCTTTCACCGTCGTGGGCGGGATCTGAGACCGTTCGCCGATGTCGTACCCGTGCTGGAACAGGCAGTCTGCCGGTGAGCTGACGACGCGGTTGTCGGTGGGCGCGACGACCGGTCTCATTCCGGGGTTGAGCTCCCGGGCGAAGAACTGGTTGAAGGTGAGCCACCCGCTGGGTGCGTTGGGCTTGGTGCCGACCATGGACTCCTGCACGGTGTACTCCGGCGCATGGGTCGTGAAGGAGTCGAGGAGGTCGGGGCTGAAGGACTCAGGGGTGTCGAGGTAGCTGCCCCACTGTCGAGCGAAACGGGTGCACCATTCTCGGAAGGCGGGGTAGCTCTCCCCGATTGCGGTGTCGTCGTCACCCACCTTCTGGTCGATGAGCCAGAAGAAGTGGGCCAGACGGTCGCTGACCTCCCGGGAGGAGGTGGTGCCGCCCGACTGCTTCTTCCAGGCCATGGACCCTGTCTCCTGGGGGATCCAGGAGCTGAACCGCTGCAGGTAGCGGTCGTACTCCTGCAGGTCGCGCGGCCAGTCGAGGGCCTCGAACAGGTCCGGGTCGAGGCCAGACTTCGCGCGGGAACGCGCCGTGACCACAGAGAGTTCGAGCAGCTCGCCCAGTCCGTCGTTCGCTCCGAGGGTGGCGTGCAGCTCGTTGATGATGTCGTTCGTGTCGCTCATGGGTTTCCTTTCGTGGGCCGGTGTTCGTGTCGGTCAACGTGGTGAGCCCAGCCGCTGGGTCATCTGGCCAGGGACAGCTCGGCGCCCGGGTGACCGGGTCTCTGTGGTGTCCTTCGTGGCTGACGTCTCGTGCTGCCCGAGACTCCTGTCACGGTGGCGGCGGTTGTCCACCGACCCGGTGACCCCGTCGTTCCCAGCCTCAGGGCTTGTCGTCGTCCTGGCCGATGTGGAGTTTCCCCTTGACCCGCTCGATCCCCTCAGATGCGACCGCCTTGGCGGAGTCGCGGATGACGTCCATCTCTTCGGGGTCTCGGTGCAGCAGCGCCTTTGCGGTGTTCGTGGCGAACTCCATCGTGATCTTCGGCGGCAGTGGAGGCACGTTCTTGCTGGTGTAGGCGTCGATGAGCGTGACTCCCTGATGCGCGAAGGCGGCATCCCAGGCTGCCGCGACATCGTCGTCGCTTCTGACTCGGATCCCCTTGAAACCCAGCAGCTCTGCCCAGCCTGCGTAGTCCACCGACTCCACGTCCTGAGAGGTGGACCAGACCGGGTTGGCGTCCTCGGTGCGCATCTCCCAGGACACCTGGGTGAGATCGTTGTTGTGCAGCACCATGACGATGAACTGCGGGTTGTCCCACCTGCGCAGGTACTTCTTGACGGTGATGAGCTCGTTCATCCCGAGCATCTGGAAGGCCCCGTCACCGATGGTGCACACGACGCACCGGTCGGGGAAGGCGAACTTCGCCGCAGTCGCGTAGGGCATCGCGGCCGCCATGCTCGCCAGCCGGCCCGACAGGTCACCGGTCATGCCGTTGCGCAGGCGGATGTGGTGCCCGTACCAGTCGGCGGTGGACCCGGCGTCACAGGTGACGACTGCCTTGGCCGGTAGCCGCTGGTTCAGCTCGTGGTAGACGCGCCGGGGGTTGACTCCGTCGGAGTAGTGCAACATCGCCTGGGCGCGCATCTCGTTCTCCCACTCGACCATCTCCGTGGCGATGCCGTCCTGCCACGACGTGTCGGTCTTCTGGTGCAGGAGAGGGATCAACGCGAGCAACGTCTGCTTGACGTCGCCCCAGAGGTTGAGCTCCGTCGGATAGCGCAGGCCCATCTGCTCTGGTTTGAGATCGACCTGGATGGCGCGGGCCTGGCCGCTCGCCGGCAGGAACTGGGAGTACGGGTAGTTGGTGCCGAGGAGGACGAGGGTGTCGCAGTCGTCCATCTGGTGCTGGCTGGGGCGGGTGCCGAGCAGCCCGAGCTGTTGGGTGTGAAACGGCACGTCAGAGGAAATGACCTGCTTGGCCCGCAACGCGGTGATGATGCCGGCGCCACACAGCTTCGCCGCCGCCAGCACCTCGTCGGTAGCCCCGTTCGACCCGTGCCCGACCAAGAAGGTGACCCGGGCTCCGGCGTTGATGATCTCGGCGGCCTTCTCGATCGCATCCTGTGGCGGAACGATGGAGGTCGACGGCGCCGCCGAGCTGGAACGTGAGACTCCGTTCGCCGGTTCCAACTCAGGCATGTCCATGCCCTGCACGTCGTGCGGGAGCACGATGACGGCGGGGCCCAAGTGCAGCAACGCGGTTCGGAACGCGCTGTCGACGACGGCTTGAGCCTGTTGCGGTGTCACGATCGTCTGGACGTAGACCGCGACGTCTTCCATCGTGCGCTCGAGGTTGTCCTCCTGCTGCTCGAACGTCCCCAGGGAGCTGATGGCCTGTTGACCCACGATCGCCACGACGGGCTGGTTGTCGCTCTTCGCGTCATACAACCCGTTGAGCATGTGGAACGCGCCGGGCGAGGAGGTGGCGATGCAGACGCCGACCTCGCCGGTGAACTTCGCGTGAGCCGTTGCCATCAGTGCGCAGATCTCTTCATGCGTCGGGCGGATGTAGTCGAGACCGTCACCCGCGCGCTGCGCTGCCCCGAGGGCGCCGTCGAACTCGCCGATGCCATCCCCGGGGAATGCGAAGACGCGACTGACCCCCCACTCGCGGATCCGTTGGATGACGAAGTCGCTGACAGTGGCCATGGCGCCTCTCCTTCTGGCGAACCCTCACGCGCGGAACGCGACCCGGTTGTCGCCCAACAACCGTATCGCTTATTTGCTCCAGCGCAAACATGCTGTGGCGCAACTAGTTCACGCAGCGGCCGCTCGGGGTGATGGTCGACCCGTATCGAGGGGTGGTGCAAGAGCGGTGAAGCGGTCAGCTGCGCCAGCCCAGCTTCCAGGCCGACGTGGCGGGGACCTCGCCGGCGGCCTGGGCGAAGGTTCGCATGGCACCGGCCATGCTGCGCCGACGGGTCTCAGGGAGCCGTTCGAGGATCGCGGCGACCGCTTCGCGGCGGTGGTCGATGAGTTCGCTGACGAGTTCGCCGCCAGCATCGGTCAGCTCGAGCAGCAGATTGCGGCGGTCGCTGGTGGACTCCGTCCGGCGCAGGTAGCCGGCTTGCACGAGACGGTCGCAGGACCGGCTGGCGTTGGAGGCGTGGACGCCCATGGCGGTGGCCAGGGCGTTGAGGTTCATGTGCCCGCGGCCGGCGATCAACATCAGGACCCGCAGCTGCGGCAGGGTCACCCTGTCCTCCGCCTCGGCGACCGCTTGTGCTGCAACCCCAACGAGGGCTTGAGCCGCGAGCATGACGGCGTCGACCTGTTCCGTCGTGACCGTCGTCATGCCCGCGTCCGATCGCCCTGGATCCGTCATGGGATCAGTATGTCGGATGGTTGCCTTGCCGCAAGTATCTGGATAACGTTGCGTATACGCAAACAACTGTCCTCCCCGCTGGGCATCTCCGAGGCTGCAGAGGCTGCAGAGGCGCGCTGCGAGCAGGGGTTTCGAGAGGACCGAAGATGGCAGCATCACGTTCTGTGGCAGTGCCCGGGCCGGTCGTGCACGGGATCGACCGGATCGTGGGCAACATCGAGACCGGCCGCTTCGAGCGGAGCCTGTCTGCGCTCACCGCAGCCGGTGCCGTGGTTGCTGCGGCCGAGATCTTTTTCGAGCACGACTCGGCCAGTTTTGGCAACAAGATGATGTGGATTCCTGTCGCCATGGGCCCCGTCGGGGCTGTGGCGGGAGTGGCGGGGTTCTGTAGCCACCGGATGGCCAAGACGGCCCTGCCGATCGCGTCGGTGGCCATCTGCGCGAACGGCCTTCAGGGCTTCTACCTGCACGCGCGAGGTATCGCCCAGAAGCCCGGTGGGTGGCGGAACGCCCGCTACAACATGGAGATGGGTCCACCGCTGCTGGCACCGCTGCTCGTCACCATGGTGGGCGGCATGGGCCTGCTGGCTGCCGTGCTGCGGCGGGAGAAGTGAGCCGGTCGATGGGCGGCGTGACCCCGCCGGGATCCGGGCCGTGGTCGGGTCGCTTCCCCCGTTTCGACGTGCTCGAGCAGAGCAGCCATTGGGACCCGGTGACGGCCGGCGTGGTGCTGGATCGGGTCGGGATGGCGCCCGACATTCGGTTCTTCACCCCAGCGGAGCAGGCCGTCGCGACCGCGCTGTGCGATGCCCTGCTGGCCCAGGACGACGACACCGGCCTCGAACATCGGGTCCCGATCGTCAACCTCATCGACGCCCGGCTCGCCGAGCAGCAGACCGACGGCTGGCACTACGACGACATGCCGCCGGATGGGCAGGCCTGGCGTGACACGTTGGCTGGACTCGATGCCGACGCGAACCAGGAGTTCGGCACCAACTTCTCGACCTGTCCGAGCCGACACCGGGCCAGCCTCATCCAGTCGGTCCAAGACCTCGGCGCGGAGCATTGGCACGGCCTCAACGCGAAGCACGTCTGGAGCCTGTGGACCCGGTACGCCTGCACCGCGTTCTACTCCCACCCTTCGGCATGGAACGAGATGGGCTTCCCCGGCCCGGCCTACCCACGGGGCTACAAGAACCGCGGCTACCTCGCTCGTGGCGTCAACCAGCTCGAGCCGTTCGAGGTCTCCGACGCCAGGCCGTCCGACGACCCCGTGGGGAGGCGGACATGAGCAAGGTTCGGGAGCGCAACGAGTCGGCGTGGCTGCTGCCCGCCGACGGAAAGCGCGTCAACCATCAGCTGCGACACGACATGCGCCGCTTCGACGACGCCGACGAGGTCGACCTCGTCGTCGTCGGCGCCGGTGCCGGCGGCTCGACGCTGATCCAGCGCCTGGCCCGCGCGGGATGGAAGGTCGTGGCCTTGGATGCCGGGCCGTTCTGGGACCCCGACACCGACTGGGTCAGCGACGAGGCGGGCTCGCACCACCTCTACTGGACCGAGCCGCGGGTCATCTCCGGTTCACATCCGGTCCCTCTCGGCTCCAACAACTCCGGGCGCGGGGTCGGCGGTTCGATGGTGCACTACGCCGGTTACACCCCGCGGTTTCACCCGAGTGACTTCGAGACCCACACCCTCGACGGCGTCGGCGCCGACTGGCCGATCTCCTATTCCGACCTCAAGCCCTACTACGAGGCGATGGAGGAGGAGCTGCCGGTGGCAGGGGAGAAATGGCCGTGGGGTGACCCGCACTCCTACCCCTACCGTCCCCACCCGGTGGGCGGCAACGGCGAGATCTTCCTGCGCGGCGCGGAGGCGATGGGCCTCACCGCCAAGGTGGGACCGGTCGCGATCGTCAACGGGCGCTTCGGCAACCGGGCGCACTGTATCTACCGCGGGTTCTGTCTGCAGGGCTGCAAGGTCAACGCCAAGGCCTCGCCCTTGATCACGCACATACCCGACGCTCTGGCTCACGGGGCCGAGGTGCGCGCCAACGCGATGGTCACCAGGGTCGAGGTCGACGAGCGAACCGGTCGCGCGAGTGGGGTGCACTACGTGCGTGACGGGGTCGCCCGCTTCCAGCGGGCGAACATGGTGGCGATCGCGGGCTACTCGATCGAGACCCCTCGGCTGTTGCTCAACTCGGCCTGCGACCGATTCCCCGAGGGGCTGTGCAACGACTTCGACCAGGTCGGACGCTACCTCATGGTGCAAGGAGCGCCCCAGACCGCGGGACGGTTCGACGGCGAGGTGCGCATGTACAAGGCACCCCCGCCCGAGGTGAGCACCGAGGCGTTCTACGAGACGGACCCGTCCAAGCCCTACAAGCGAGGCTTTTCCATCCAGACGGTCTCCCCGCTCCCCATCACGTGGGCCGAGCACGTTGCCGCCCAAGGACACTGGGGCGCCGACCTGCGCAACTACATGAGCGACTACGTGCACTGGTCCTGCCTCGGGGCCCTGTGCGAGTTCCTTGCCCAGTCAGGGAACCGGGTGACCCTGGCCGACGAGAAGGACCGTCACGGCCTACCGGTCGCGAACTTCTCCTACTCCTTGTGCGACAACGACACACAGCTGATGGATGCCGCCCAGTCGGTGATGGAGGACATCCTGCGCGCTGCCGGGGCCGACGAGGTGATGACGATCCAGCGGTTCGCCCACCTCGTCGGCGGTGCCCGGATGGCCGAGGACGAGCAGCACGGCGTCGTCGACGCCAACTGTCGCACCTTCGCCGTGTCGAACCTCTACATCACCGACGGCAGCGTGCTGCCCACCCAGGGCAGCGCCAACCCGGCGCTGACCATCATGTCGGTGGCGGCCCGGGCCGCCGAGCGTCTCATCTCGACCTCCCGTCGAGGCAACTGAAATCAGAAGGAGCTGGTCGACATGAGCGGGTTCGTCTCGGACATGCGGCGCAGCGGCAACGGCCTGTTGCTGCGCATCAGCATCATCGCCGCCATCGGCGGCCTCCTGTTCGGCTACGACACCGGCGTGATCTCCGGAGCGCTGTTGTTCATCAAGAAGGACCTCGACGCCGGTGACTTCGCGCAGCAGGCGATCGTCTCGTCGTTGTTGCTCGGCGCGATGCTCGGGGCGGTCATCTCCGGCTATCTCGCCGACGCGATCAGCCGAAAGTGGACCAAGGTGGTCTCCGGGTCGGTCTACGTGATCGGTGCCCTCGGCTGCGCGTTCTCGGTCAACGCCCCGATGCTGATCGGATTCCGCTTCCTGCTCGGCATCTCCGTGGGCACAGCGTCATTCGTGGCTCCGCTCTACATCTCCGAGGTGTCACCCCCGAAGGTGCGCGGCGGTCTGGTGTCGTTCAACCAGCTCGCCGTCACCAGCGGCATCCTCATCGCCTACATCGTCAACTTCCTGCTCAAGGACGTGACCGGTAACTGGCGCTGGATGCTCGGCCTCGCGGCGCTACCCGGGGCCGCCTTGGCCGTCGGGATGCTGACCGTGCCACAGACCCCCCGCTGGCTGGTGCAGCGAGGACGCGACGACGACGCGCGCGGCGTGTTGGAGCGGCTGCGCGACTCCGACCCTGACGCCGACATCGATGACGAGATGGACAACATCACCGAGGCGAACGCGAAGGAAGGCTCGTCGCGGGTGCGCGATCTGCTCGCGTCCAAAGTCCGGAAGCTGATGATCATCGGGCTGGGGCTGGCCCTCTTTCAGCAGCTCGTGGGTATCAACACCGTCATCTACTACGCCCCCACCATCCTCGCCGATACCGGACTGACGGACAGCAGCTCCATCACCCAGACCGTCTTCGTGGGGATCACCAACCTCGCGTTCACCGTCGTCGCGGTGCTCCTGCTTGACCGGGTGGGACGGCGCAAGCTGCTCCTGACCGGAACGGTCGGGATGGTGCTGTCCCTGGTGCTGCTCGGCATCTACTTCACCAGCAGCACGCTGCAGACGCAGGCCGGCTACCTCGCTCTTTTCGCCCTGCTGGTCTACATCGCCTCGTTCGCGATCGGTCTGGGGCCGGTGTTCTGGCTGATGATCTCCGAGATCTACCCCATCGGCATCCGCAGCAAGGCGATGTCGGTCTCCACCCTGGCCAACTGGGCCGCGAACTTCCTCGTCGCCGCCACCTTCCTCACTCTCGGCAACCTGATCACCCGGCAGGGCACCTTCTTCCTCTACGCCGCCATCGGCGTCGGGGCGTTCGTCTTCTTCCTCACCATGGTCCCCGAAACCAAGGACCGCACGCTGGAACAGATTCAGGACGACCTCGACATCGGTGACGCCGACCCCGCCAAGGAGACCGCATGATCGCCACGATCGGATCCGGCACCCGGATCGACGCGAAGATCGACGACGTCTCGGTCAGCGCCTACACCGTTCCCACCGACGCACCAGAGGCTGACGGCACCATCAGCTGGAGCTCCACCACCATGGTGCTGGTGCGAGCTCGTTCCGGCAGCACCGAGGGCATCGGGTGGACCTACGGACCGACGGCGTGCGCCACGCTGATCAGCGACCAGCTCGTGGGACTGGTGAAACGTCGCAACGCCATGGACGTCGGCGGCTGCTCCCAGGCCATGGTCAAGGCGGTGCGCAACGCGGGCCGCCCCGGTATCGCCTCCTACGCCATCTCCGCGGTCGACGTCGCCCTGTGGGATCTGAAGGCCCGGCTGCTCGACCTCCCCTTGCACCGCCTCCTCGGAGCGGTCGATTCCAGGGTCCCCGTTTACGGCAGCGGCGGCTTCACCACCTACGACGAGCGGCAGCTCCGTCACCAGCTCGGCCACTGGGCCCTCGAAGAGGAGATTCCCCGGGTGAAGATCAAGATCGGCGAGTCCTGGGGCGCTGACCCTGGTCGCGACCTCGAACGGATGCGCCAGGCCCGAACCATCATCGGGGACGACACCGAGCTGTTCGTCGACGCCAACGGCGGGTACACCCGCAAGCAGGCCATCCGGATGATGGCGGCCGCGGCTGACCTGGATGTGCGCTGGTTCGAGGAGCCGGTCTCCTCCGACGACCTCGATGGGCTGCGCGAGGTTCGTGACGCAGTTGCCGCCGACGTCACGGCCGGTGAGTACGGCAACGAGGTCTCCTACTTCCGTCGCATGTGCGCGGCCGGTGCCGTCGACTGTCTCCAGGCGGACGTCTCCCGGTGCGGGGGTATCACCGAATGGATGCGGGTCGCGGCCGTCGCGGCATCCTTCGGCCTGCAGCTCTCCGGTCACTGCGGGCCGCACCTGCACGCCCACGTCGCCGCGGCGACGCCGAACCTGCGCCACCTGGAGTGGTTCCACGACCACGTCCGCATCGAGTCGATGTTCTTCGACGGCACGCTCGACCCGGCCGGTGGGACCATCACCCCCGACGCCGACGCGCCGGGCCTCGGTCTGACCTTACGCGTCGCTGACGCCGAGCCCTACCGCGTGGCCTGACCCGCGGACTGGCAGGCAGCGCTGATCGGGTCACGGGACCCGGCTCACAACGCGGTCGGGCGAAGTTCACTACGAACGCGTCCGGAGCGGGCTTCGACCGGATGGGCCGCCGCGCCTTACCGCCTTCTTTGGGGCCCTCCCCGCCGGTGACCAGGACCGAGCATGTGGTGTCGGGCCTGCTCCTTCAGGGACCGTCCCCCGGCGCCGACGCCCGGCCCCAGCAGTAGCGGCCTTCGAGGGACTCGACCGCGTTGGTGGGCAAACAACAACCGACGGGTCTCGCCGTGGTGGTCCAGGAACGGTTGTTTCCTCCTCGCGCGTGGCATGCCGCAGCTTGTGTGACGCGAACTCCGGAGGCGTTGCGCGGGTGCATCACGCCGGATAGACGCTGCAGGCGTGTCCGGGTAAGGCGGTGTGCGCGTCGTCGCAAATCTCGACGGCGTCAGTCGGCGCCGCACGTGCCAGTTTGCAGGGGGACGGCATGCCGGTGTTCCCGCTCGGGTCGCAGTGCTACGTTGCGGCGCGCCACCACGGGGTCTCGAGAAAGCCGCGTCTGATGGTGAGCAGCTCCACGCATGCTTCCCATCCCCGAACGCCTTCGATCTGGCCCAGCTGCTCGGTGAGGAACTCGTAGAGCTTGGGGGTGGACGGCATGATCAGCTCGCAGACCAGCGAACAGTCCAGTGTGGCAGCCAGATACCGGACGCCCACATAGGAGCCGAGCTCCTGCGCCACCGCGTCGAGGCGGTTCGGCGCCACGGAGACGGTCAGGATGATCTCTGACTCCAGGCCGAGGGCGTTCGCTGCCACGAGGGTGAGCACAAGCGCGCAGCCCCGGTCGCGGAGTGTTTCGAACCGTCGACGAACGGTGCTCTCGTTCACCCCGACGACCTGCGAGACGGATCGGAAGCTCGCCCGACCGTCGAGCCGCATGGCGTCGAGGATCTGGCGATCCGTGTCGTCGAAGTGAGAAGGGTGGCAGACGTGAGGCTCCGGCGCGACCGCGTCACCGCGCGCACGCTGCTCGAGGGTGTCGGTCAACCAGCGCTGGGACACCTTGTACGCGTGGAGCACGAGATCACTTCGGCAGGACTCGACCCCGTCGATCGTCTGGATCTCGTTGATGAGTCGCTGGTGCAGAGACTCCGACTGGGGGATGGAGATCTCGGCGAGGAGGTCACTGCCACCCGTGACGAGGCACAGGAACCGGAGGTTGCTCCGTTGCGCCAGCGCGGTGGCGACGTCCATCTGGCTGCCGGCTCGACACCGGATCCGTAGAACGAACAGGTCTGAGACGCCAGGGGTGTTGATGTCGTGGCTGACGCCCACTCCCACCGCTCCCGAGGCGAGGAGCTGCTGTCCTCGCCGGGTGACGGTGGCAAGCGACGAGCTGACGTCATCGGCGATCTCCGTCCAGCTCGCCCGACCGTCTGCCTGGAGGGCGGCGATGATCCGGCGGTCCAGATCATCGAAGTGGGCGACGCCGCCGGTCACGAGACTCCGGCCCGGCCCAGGGCGTGCTCCAAGAAGCTGCGGACGACGGACTGGAACTTCTCGGCCTCCTCGAGCTGCGGTGAGTGGCCCGACTCCTCGAAGACCTCCAGGTGAGCATCGGGGATCAGCTCGACGATGCGTTCGCTGCACGCGACCGGGGTGATCCAGTCACCCCGACCAACGGTGACCAGGGTCGGACAGGTGACAGCGGTGAGTCGGCCGGTCAGGTCGTAGTCGGGCATGTTGTGGGTGAAAGCGTAGTTGTGGGCCTCGTAGCGATAAAGGGTGGCCTCGACCTTCTGCGCCACCGCGTCCGGGTCGTAAACGTGGTCGTACAGCGGCAGGATCTCGGCCCAGCACTCACGCAGGTCCGCGTTGTCACGCACGCTGCCGTCCATAATCCGCTCGAACTTGGCCATGTCCAGCTTCACTCGGGCGCTGGCGAGGGCATTGGCCCGGGCGAGCTCTTCGTTGGAGTTGTCTGGGGACGTGTCGCGCAGGACCATCGCCAGGAGCCGGTCCGGGTGGCGCACTGCGTATTCCATCGAGATGAAGCCGCCGTAGGAGCCGCCGGCCATGATGAAGCGCTCGGCGCCGGCCCATTCGCGCAGGGCCTCGACGTCGGCCGCCCACTGCTCGTGGGTGAGGTCGCCGTTGCCCTCGCTGCGTCCCGACCCTCGGGCATCGAAGACGAGGACGCGGTACGAGTCGGCGAGGGGGCCGAAACTGGCACGGGGTTCGGCCATGCTGCCGAGCCCGGGGGCGCCGTGGTGAACGATGATCAGTGGAGCATCGTCCGGTCCCATCACCTCGACGTTGAGCTGGTTGTCGTTGATGTTGACGAACAAGGAGACCTCCTGGTCGGTTAGGCCGCGACAACGATAGCGTCGAGCGACTTGGGGTAGGTGGTGAACGGTTGCGCGCCGTCGGCGGTGACGAGCACGGAGTCGGAGATGCGGTAGCCGGCGTGGCCCGGGACGTAGATGCCGGGTTCGTTCGACAGCACGAAGCCTTCCTCGATGACGGTCGGGTCGCCGTCCTCGAGCCAGGGCGGCTCGTGCATGCCCAGGCCGATGCCGTGTCCCTGTCGGTGTTGCAGGTAGCGGCCGAGGCCCGCCTCCTTGATGACTGCGAGGCACTCGGCGTTCGCTTCGGCGCAGGTTGCTCCGGGGCGGATGGCGTGCAGTCCGGCCAGCTGGGCCGCGAGGACGGTTTCGTAGCGGTGCACCTGCTCCTGCGTGGGTTGCCCGAGGATGAAGGTGCGCTCGCCCTCGACGAACCGCCCACCCACGGCGCAGCCGAGGGAGAGCATGAACGTCTCCCCACGGCGCAACCGGTGGCCCGAGGGGAGTCCGTGGGGTCGGGCGCTGTTGGCTCCGGAGTAGACGAGGCCGCCGGCCAGGAAGCCTGTGACGACGACGTCCTCATGCTCGCCGTACATCGTCTCGACCCCGACGGAGCCGACGTGTCCGGCCACCTCGGCCTCGCTGGGAAGAGTCCCGCCGCCCGCGACGGCGTCGGTGATGAGCTCGACGCCGGCACGGAGCATGAGGTCGGTGATCCGGGCCGCCTCCTGGTGCAGTGCGACCTCCGCCGGGCGTTTCACGCTACGGGCGCGGACCATCAGGTCGGTGGTGACGAACTCGGCCCCGGGCAGGCAGCCGCGGAGCAGGTCGAGTCGACCCGTTGACGTGGTGGGGGAGATGCCGAAGCGTCGACGGCCGCGCGGCACCCGCTCGGCCAGGACTGAGAGGGGCTCGATCACGCCGGGAAACTCGTGGTAGGTGAGGAGGTCCGCGCTCGCCTCCTGCCAGCGGGCATGGTCCTCCTCGAGCTTCGGGACGAGCAACGCGGTGTCGGCGTCCGCACCGACCCACACGACGACCGGGCGCTCGCAGGGGTGATGGAAGAAGCCGGTCAGGTACGCGACGTCCTCGGGGTGGTCGAGCAGCAGTCCGTCGAGTCCTGCCTCACGGATGCGGACGCTCACGTCGTCCTGCACGCCCGTGTAGTGCGAGGGGTCGAGCCGTTGGCTGAAGGGCATGTCAGTCCTCTCGGGAGCGTGGGTTGCGTGCGTCGTTGTAGGCGATGGCGATCAGGGTCGCGGCGATGACCAGCACGAGGATGGCGACGGACGGGAAGAACGTGGTCCACCAGGCGCTGGTCATTGAGCCGGACTGTTGGGATTCGTAGAGGATCCGGCCCCATGACCAGCTGTTGGGGTCTCCCAGGCCGAGGAAGGACAGCCCGGCCTCGGAGAGCACAGCCCGAGAGGCCGTGAGCACCACGGTGACGCTGATGACGGGAGCCACGGCAGGGAGCAGGTGACGACGGAGGATCCAGCTGTGTCGTCCCCCGAGGACGCGGGCGGCATCCATGTAGGGCAGTCCCGCCACAGCGAGGGCCTGGGACCGGACCACGCGGGCGACCTCAGGCCAGGAGAAGAAGGAAATCACCAGGATGATCGTCGGCAGGGACGGGCCGGCCAGAGCCGCAACGAGGATCATCAGGGGGAGCACCGGCAGCGACAGGGACAGGTCGACCACCATGCGCAGCAGGGCATCGATCCGCGGCACATACGCGCTGATGACGCCGACGACGACGCCGATCGCGATCGCGAGCAGCGAGGCGACGAAGCCCACGACGAGTGAGACCCGGGTGCCCCAGATCACCTGGGCGAACACGTCGCGGCCCAGGTTGTCGGTGCCGAACCAGTGCTGGGACGAAGGGGCGGCCAGGACGTTGCTGCTGAACCCGTTTGGGTAGTCGATGACCAAGGGAGCGGCGAGAGCGACGATGACGAGCAGCACCAGGACGACGGCAGACGTAATCCCCATCGGGTTGCGCCGGAACGCCTGCCAGGTGGCCTGACCGGCACTCTCCGGCTCGCCCACGGGCTCGGTATCGGGTTGCGAAACTTCCTGTCCCAATGCGGAGCTCATGAGGTCCTCACTCGGGGGTCCAGGAACCCGTAGGCCAGGTCGGTGAGCATGTTGGCGATCACGACGGTTGCCGCGAGGAGTAGGAACGCGCCTTGCAGGACTGGGTAGTCCAGGCGGATGACGGACTCGTAGATTGCCCGGCCGACCCCGGGGTAGGCGAAGATCGTCTCGGTCAGGACCGAGCCTCCGACCATGAACCCGAGCTGGAGACCGAGCAGGGTGGTGGTGGGGAGCAGCGCGTTGCGCAGACCGTGCTTCCACACGATGAGACGCTCCGGTGTCCCCTTGGCCCTGGCGAGCAGGCAGAAGTCCTCACCGAGCGCGTCGATGAGGGTCGAGCGCAGCGTCAGCACATAGGAACCCAGCGAGACCAGGACGAGGCTGCACAGGGGGAGCGCCAAGTGACGAACCACGCTCAGGTACCAGGCCGCGCCATACGAACCGTCGTCATAGGCCCCACCGATCGGGAACCACTCCAGCTGCAGACCGAAGAGGTACAACAGGAAGATCCCGACGCTCGGGACGAACAGGGACTGGCCGGTCACACCGAAGATCTGCACGGCACGGTCAAGGGCGCCGTGGGCGTGGGTGGCGGCCGTGACCCCCAGCGGGATCCCGATGATGACGGTGAAGACCACGGCGGACCCAGCGAGCAGCATCGTCCACGGAAGCCGTTGCATGAGAACGGTCGTCACCGGTTCGGACTGGCTGAAGGAGGTGCCCATGTTGCCCTGCAGCAGCTGGCTGATGTATTTGACGTACTGCACCGGCAACGAGTCGGTGAGTCCATACTTCTCGAGCAGATCCAGACGCATCTGGGCGTCCATGTTGGTGCTCGCAAGCGCGGTCGCCGGATCGCTGGGAAGGATTCGAAGCAGCAGGAAGGTGATAGTGACGGCAAACCAGATCGTGACCAGCCCGTGACCGATCTTGCGAAGCACGAATGAGGCGATCGGCGGCATTCGCTGCTCCTTTCGTCGTGGTGGGGCGGCTGGGACGACGTCCGGTGACCGGGCGCCGTCCCAGCGCGAGAGGCTGCTACTTCGGCTTCACCTGCGACAGCGACTCGGGGTCGATGATGGACAGGAGCTCACTCGGCTTCGTGACGAAGCCGTCCCAGGCATCGCTGTGAGCCACATAGAGGTTCTGCACGTACATGATGTTGTCGATCATGTTGTCGTGAACGTATGCGGCGGCCTGCTGGACCAGCTTCCTCTGCTGATCCGGATCGACCGTTCCCTGTGCCTGCTCGATCAACGAGGTCAGCGGGGGAGCGTCGACCTGCGAGTAGTTGATCGCCCCCTTGGGCAGGTACTGAAGGGCCATGTTTGAGACCGGCTCGTCCATGATCGCGAAGGACCCGGCGTAGATGTCGTAGTCACCTTCCCGAGTCTTGGACAGGTAGGTGTTGCGGTCCAGTCCCTTGAGTTCGATGGTGATGCCGGCCTGCGCCGCGCTCTCCTTGACCATCGTGGACCAGGCGGAGATGACCGGGTCCTGCAGGGAGTAGATCATCGACAGGTTGAGGTTGGTGACGCCTGCCTCGGCGAGCAACTTCTTGGACAGACCAGGGTCGAACGTGTATTCCTTGAGGTCCGGGTTGGCCGAGTCCTTGAGCGAGTCCGTGATCGGGCTGTTGTTGGCGGTGACCGCCTGACCCTGGACGGCCACCTTGCGGATCGATTCGTAGTCGACGGCATGCGCGAGGGCCTGGCGGACCTTGACGTTGTCCATGGGCTTGCGCTTCATGTTGTACGTCATGTGGGTGAATCCGAGGCCGGGGACCTCGGTCACCGCGATGCCCTTCGTGTTCTTCAGATCACTGACCTGCGCCGGTGGGAGGGCGTTGCCGATGACGTCGACGTCGCCCTTCTTCAGGGCCAGGATCTCGGTGTTGACATCGGGGTACACCCGGAAGACCACCTGGCTCAGGGTTGGCTTGCCATTGGGGGCCATTGGGTAGGAGTCGACACGCTTCATCGTGTAGCTCTGGCCACTGGCGACCGAGTCGAGCACGTAGGGGCCGGCGCTGACCCAGTCCGCGTTGTTGGCGAAGTCGTCGATGTTGTCGTGTTTGCCGAAGACGTGCTCGGGGACGACGTTCATCCAGAAGCCGACCTCGGGGATGACGATGCTGTCCGGCTGTGAGAGGGAGACCTCCACGCGCGTGTCGGAGGTGGCGGTGGCCTTGACGACGTTGGTCATGAAGCCGTTGACGACGCCGCCCTTGGGGTTCTTCGTCTTGATGGTGTTGATCGTGTAGGCGACGTCCTTGGCCGTCAGCTTCGTCCCGTCGCTCCACGTGAAGTCGTCGCGGATCTCGTACCAACCCGTCTTACCGTCGTCGCTGTATCCCCACTTCGAGGAGAGGTAGGGCTGCTTGCTGCCGTCGGCGTTGATCGTCAGTAGTCGTGGGTACATCAGGTCGGTCACCCACGAGTCCGTCCGGGAGTTACCGAGGAGCGGGTTGAGGTTGACCACGTCCGTGGTCGTGGCGACGGTGAGGGTGTCGCCGGACGAGCCACCGGTGTTGCCGCCGTTGGCACTTCCGTCGGTGCTGGGTGCGCTGGGAGCGCACGCTGTCAGGGCGAGCGCGGTGGCGGCAGCCAGGGCGCCGCTCGTGATGGATCGGATACGCATCAGAACCAGACCTCCTCGAGGACTCGGGTGACGTTGTCGCCGACGACGGCACGGATCTCGTCGTCGGAGTAGTCATGGCTGACAAGCCAGCCGATGATGTTGTAGAAGCACTCGCCCGGGTTCTCGAGCCCGTCGACGTAGGGCTGCTTCTCGAACTCGACGTTGGCGTGGGCCTGTCCGATGGACAGGTTTGCCACGAACGCGTCGTGCAGACCGACGTGGTCACCGAACAGCGTGTCTGGTCCGAAGGCGACGTGTTCGATGCCGACGAGGTCAACCAGGTGGGTGAAGTGATCCATGACGGATTCGAGGGAGTGCTCCGGGTGCTCCCGCGAGAGTGTCGTGTGGGGCGCGGCCTCCAAGCCGATGACTCCGCCACGCTCAGCCATGGCCTTGATGACGGAGTCGGGCTTCATCCGGTTGATCGGCCACACCTCGCGTGAGCCGCAGTGCGTCATGAAGATCGGCTTGGTCGAGTGCTTGATCACATCGAGGCTCGTCCGGTCACCGGAGTGGGACACGTCGATCGCGAGACCGAGCTTGTTCATGCGTGTGACGGCCTGCTCCCCAAAGTAGGTGAGCCCGCCATCGCCGCGCTCCTTGAGGCCACTGCCGAGGTAGTTGGCCTCCGAGTACGCGATGCCGATCTGTCGGACACCGAAGCCGTACAGGATGTCGAGGCGGTCGACCTCGTTCTCGATCATGGTCGCGGCCTCGAGCCCGAAGACGAGAGCCATCTTCCCGTTCTCGTGCGCGGCGCGGATGTCGGCGAGGGACTCGCCCTTGATGAGGTAGTCCTGATGGGCCAGGTCGGCCATGCGCATGCCGAGATCGTGCAGGACGTCGACCCACTTCCACCCCCCGTCACTGCTGATGCAGCAGGTGCCATCCATGACGTTGTCGAAGACAGCGGTCATCCCCGAGCGCGAGAGCCCGTCGAAACCGGTGTGCTCGCGCCCGCTCCGGATGTACTGGCGGAGGTCGCGGTGCAAGTGCTCGGGGAAGACCGATGGGTGGTCATGCAGCGAGATCACGACCGATTCGGTCAGCAGTCGCTGGGTGCGCTCCCGCTGGCTGTTGCTGAGGTCGAGGCCTTGGTAGGCAGGGACGCGGCCGACCTCCTTCGCCATCGGGATGTCGGGGTAGTCGACCCCGGCTTCGAGGTAGCTGTAGGAACGGTAGGACTTGTACTGGGGGGACGGGTCGAGCATGGCACTCCTCGCGACGCACTGGCCTGGTAGAGATCATCGAACAAGGCATGATGGTTGCAATGATTCAGCGAATCTGTCAAGAGTATGAAAGAAATCGGCACCAAGGCCTATCGTGACGAGCCGAAGTCGGGCATGATCAGTGTCGAGTCGAACAGAGGAGATGTATGACCACCGCCCAGACTGAGCCGGCGAGACCGCCGGACGCCTCGGTGACCCCTGCGCTGACGATCCGCGATCTGTCGGTCACGTTCCGCACCCGCCGCCAACCGATACCGGCAGTTCGCGACGTCAGCCTCCAAGTGCGCCGCGGTGAACTCCTCGCGCTGCTCGGGGAGTCGGGCTCCGGCAAGTCAGTCACGGCCCGCGCGGCCCTCGGGCTGCACGATTCGAAGCGCACCGAGGTGACGGCGACGGCGATCGAGGTCGCGGGACACGATGTCCTGGGCGCCAGCGGCGAGGAGCTGCGCCGCCTGCGTGGGGCCGTCGTCGGGCTGGTCTTCCAGGATGCGCTGTCCGCGCTCAATCCGGTGCTCACTGTCGGTCACCAAATCGGTGAGCTCTACCGGCAACACCAAGGCGCGTCACGCAAGGAAGCGACGGCTCGGGCGGCCGAGATGCTCTCGCTCGTCGGCATCCCCGGCGCGAAGGCCCGGGTGGATGACTACCCCCACCAGTTCTCGGGTGGGATGCGCCAGCGGCTCCTTGTCGCGATGGCGATCGCCCTCGAGCCGGAGCTGCTGATCGCCGATGAACCCACCACGGCGCTGGATGTCACCGTCCAGGCTCAGATCCTCGAACTCCTCGACCGCCTCCGCCGTGAGCTCGACATGGGCGTTCTGCTCATCACTCACGATCTCGGAGTTGTCTGCGAGGTCGCCGACAGCGTGGCCGTGATGTACGCCGGACGGATCGTCGAGCGCTCCGACGCGGACGCCTTGTTCGAGGGTCCTGCCCACCCGTACACCGAGGCGCTGCTGCGATCGGTCCCCAACGTGGATGCGGTGGGTGGCGCACTCGCGGTGATCCCGGGGAGCCCGCCACGTCCGGGTCACCTCCCGTCGGGCTGCCCCTTCCACCCACGCTGCGCCTGGGCCGTCGACGCGTGTCAGGACGAGCGACCGGTCCTGGAGATCGTGGCTCCGCACCGCGAGGCCGCCTGCATCAGATCGAAGGAGCTGCTCCATGCCCACCGGTGAGGTCGTCCTGTCAGCGACCGATGTGAGCAAGACGTTCACCTCTGGATCTCCAGGATTCTCGCGGACGCGCGTGAGTGCCGTGCACAACGTGTCCCTTGAGGTGCGACGCGGCGAATCCCTGGGAATCGTCGGCGAGTCCGGTTGTGGCAAGACGACGCTGGCACGCATGCTGGTGGGGTTGGAACGCCCGGACAGTGGCCGCATCGACGCCGTTGGGCAGGACGTGCACACCTTGCGTGGCCGTGCCCGCCGCGACTTGAGCCGACACGTACAGATGGTCTTTCAGGATCCCTACACCTCGCTGAACCCACGCATGACCGTGCTCGATCTCATCAGCGAGCCGCTCACAGTGCACGGCACCCACCGATCTTCCGGAGCCCGCCGGGAGCGCGTGGGCGAACTGCTCGAGATGGTCAACCTCTCACCCGAGATGATGTCGAGGTTCCCGCACCAGTTCTCGGGTGGACAGCGCCAGCGCATCGGCATCGCCCGGGCCATCGCCCTCGAACCCACCGTTCTGGTCTGCGACGAACCAGTCTCGGCCCTGGACGTCTCCGTCCAAGCTCAGGTCGTCAACGTGTTGCGTGAGCTCCAGCAGTCCCTCGGACTCGCGATCGTCTTCATCGCACACGACCTCGGGGTCATTCGACACGTGGCGGATCGAACGCTGGTCATGTACCTGGGCTCGGTGGCCGAGGACGCCTTGACTGACGAGCTCTTCGCGCACCCTACGCATCCCTACACGCAGTCACTGTTGTCCGCCTCGCCACGGACCGACCGCAAAGCGGGTGGGCGTCTCACGGATCGCATCGTCCTCGCAGGGGACCCACCCTCCCCGACCGACCCGCCAAGCGGATGCCGCTTCCACACGCGATGTCCTCTCGCCACCGAGATCTGCTCCGCGCAGGAACCGCACCTGACCGCCAGAGCTGACGACCACCACCGGGTGGCCTGTCATCACGCGGACGCCGCAGCGGTTGGGATAGTCGGGCACCGCAGAAACCAGACTGCGAGCGGCTGAGAGCCGTCCTGGTTGCCCCACGGGCGGGTCCTTCCTCCATCTCAAACGCGCCGTCCAGCAGCTCGACCTCAGGGCGACCCGCGTCTTCGAGGGGCCTGCTTCCACGCACCACGAGGCGTGCAGGGCGGTCGAGGTACTGCTGCCCGAGTCCCCGAGATACCGCCAGCACGTGCGCCGGGTGCCACCACCGCGCCTCTGAAGGCAGGTGGCGTGTCTCGGGTGGGTCGTCAGCGACCAAACGGTCATGCTCCCGTTGTCGCCGCCACCGCGGCCTCGGCTTTGGAAAGCGCATGTGACCGACGCAACGCGCTCTCGGCGGCAACTCCTCATCACGACGATCACGCCGGGCACCTTCCAACGGATCCTCTCGGTCGTTCCTCCCTCCGTCAGACCCGGTGCGCTCCAGAGTGGTACCTGTGACGCAGCACGAGCCCGGATCGCCCAGCCGCATCGGCCTGTGGGGCCTCGTGTCGATCGGCGTCGGGGGGATGGTCGGCGGGGGAATCTTCGCGGTCCTCGGGCTGTCGGTGCAGATCGCGCGCGGTGGGGCACCGGTTGCGTTTCTCGTCGCGGGGCTCGTGGCGCTGCTCACCGCGCGGTCGTACGCCCTGCTCTCGACCTCGTATCCGAGCCGCGGGGGGACGGTGACCTTCGTCAACCGCGCGTTCGGGCCGGGGTTGTTCGCGGGTGGCATCAACGTGCTCCTGTGGGTGAGCTACATCGTGATGCTCGCCCTGTACGCCCAGGCGTTCGGCAGCTATGCGGCGAGCTTCCTGCCGGCCACGCAGCACGAGCTCGGGAAACACGCCTTCCTGACGGCGGCCGTCGTTCTCATCGCAGTGCTCAACGTCGCGGGGGCCGCAACCGTGGCGCGGGCGGAGCGCTACGTGGTCGCCGTCAAGGTGACGATCCTGCTGCTGTTCGTCGTGGTCGGGCTGCTCGGAGTCTCCGCCGCTCGGCTCGGCCCGGACCAATGGAGCCCGCCGCTGTCGCTCGTCGCCGGCGGCATGATCGTGTTCCTCGCGTACGAAGGTTTCGAGCTGATAGCCAACGCCGCCGAGGACGTCGCAGACCCGGCCCGGATGCTGACCCGGGCGTACTACATCTCCGTGCTGTTCGTCATCGCCTTGTATGTGCTCGTGGCCGTTGTCGCCGTCGGGTCCGTCCCGGTCTCTGCGTTGGTCGATGCGAAGGACTATGCGCTCGCGGTCGCCGCACGTCCTGCGTTGGGGTCAACCGGTTTCGTCCTGATCGGCATCGCCGCGATGCTCTCGACGGCGTCGGCGATCAACGCGACGCTCTACGGCTGCGCGCGCATGACCTACACGATCGCCAGGGCGCGTGAGCTCCCGGCTCAGCTCGAGCGACCGATCTGGAACCAACCGCTCGAGGGGCTGATCATCACGGCGGTGACGACTCTGGTGCTCGCGAATGTCTTGGACCTCGAGAGCATCTCAACGATGGGCAGCGCCGGGTTTCTCATCATCTTCGCGACCGTGAACGTGGCGGAGGCGCGGACCTCGAAGCGGCGGGGATCAACGAAGCCGTGGTTGTCGATCGTGGCAGCAGGGGCGTGCGTCGGGGCGCTCGCGGCGTTGCTGGCCGAGAGCAGCCTCGGCTCCGCTCTGGTGCTGCTGGTGATGGTCGCGATGTCGTTCGCGATCGAGGCAGCGTTCCGGGCACTCACCGGGCGAGGGCTGCGGACTTGATGGGGAGAGGCCCTGCTGCGCCCGGCGACCTGCTGCGTGTCGGACCTCCGGCGTCCTCCGGTCGTCACCGACGGCGTCCTGACGCCGGCGATGGCCGTCCGTGCTCGCGGCCGCCTGTCACCTCTGACGGGTCAGATCCCGGTCGGGTTGAGGAGGTGCTTGGCGATGCGCGCCAGCGTCACCTGACCGACGGCCCGGAAGGGGTGCAGGGGGTCGGGCGCCACCGACCCGGTCGGGCCACCGAGCTCGGTGTGCGCGAGGGCGCTCATGACCGTGTAGGCGTCGTGGTGGCTGTAGCCGTGCTCGTCGGTGAGCACCGCGAAGAGGTCCTCGTAGGCGTTGTCGATCGCGTCCTGCACCGGGTTGCCCAGGCCGACACACACGAGCTCGTCGCCCGTGTCGATCCTCGGGGCGCGCAGGTGCTGGCCCTTGACGACATCGACACTGACCGTGGCGCGTCCGGCGATCTCGATGGCGACGAACGAGCTCTCGCCGCGGCTCATCACCGCATGCAGGTCACCGATGGCGAGCCTCGCGCCCTCGACCTCCACCGGGAGGTAGACGGTGCTCCCCGGCCTGGCATCGGTGAGGTCCATGTTGCCACCGGTCGGATACGACGGCATGACGGTCGACATGACGCCGGCGGCAGGGGCCACGCCGATGCACCCGATCATCGGAGCCGCCGGGCAGCTGATCGTGTCGGTGAGCCGCACGACGCCGTCACGGACGGGCACGCGGCGGACGTACCAGTCCTTCCCCATCGGCCGGGCCAGTGCCCCGGCGCCGGGGATGTAGACCGACCACCCGTGCTCGGCCATCTCGATGTCGTGGATCGTCACGGCAAGCGTGTCGCCGGGCTCGGCGCCCCGGACGTGAACCGGTCCGGTGACGGGGTTGATCGTCGCCGTCACCTTGGTGAGGTCGCGCAGCTCCTCCATCTGGGCGTATGCCGCGTCGTCGGTCTCGAAGGTGATGCGCTCCCTCGTGCCGGGGTCCACGGTCAGCACTGGCTCGTGGGCAGCGGAGTATCCCGCGTGCGCCTGGTCCTTCGTGATGACGTGTCTGGTGGTCATGCTCGGCCCTCCGTCTCGGTGGCGGGGATGAGGTCGGGGTCTGTGTCGATCGCACCCTCGGCACGGTGATCGGGCAGGATGCCGATTCCCTTGCGGCTGTAGTAGACCAGCACCACGATGCCGATCGCCAGCCACACGAGGCCGCCTGTCTTGGCCGCGGTCTCGGCATTCCAGAGCACGAAGCCGATGATGAGGAAGCCGATCATCGGGCCCACCCAGTGCAGCACGATGTTCGACGACTTGCGTCGCACGCCGTAGTAGATGATCACCGAGGCGTGCAGCAGGAGGAACGCGGTCAGCGCGCCGAAGTTGACGAGCGAGCTGATGAGGCCGATCTGGCCGACGAAGAAGAGCCCCAGCACGAGGGTGATGGCGGCGACGAGCAAGATCGCCCGCTCGGGCACCTTGCTCCGCGTGTTGATGTGAGCAAGGAAGCGCGGTAGCTGGCCGTCGCGGCTCATGGAGAAGAGCAGCCGGGACGTCGCGCTTTGCGCTGCAACGGCGTTGGCGATGCCGACGGCCAGGGCGTTCATGGCCAGGAACGCGATCTGCCAGCCGTTGTTGCTGATTCGACCGACGATGTCGAAGAAGGCGTTGCCCGCCTGGTCCTCCGGGAAGCTGGTGGTGTCGGGAATGAGCATTCCGGCCAGCCACGTCTGGCTGATGAAGAAGAACGCGACGAGGAAGAGCCCGGCGATCATGGCGATGCCAGCCGAGCGGTGGCCGCCCTTGCTCTCCTCCGACAGGGTGGCGATGCCGTCGAAGCCGAGGAAGGAGAGCACCGCGATCGACAGCGCCGTGCCGACGAGCGGTGCCGAGAAGTTGGCGGCGTCGAAGATCGGCTTGGTCGTCACGTGCGCCCCGCCGGTGCCGTTGACGATCGCGACGATGGCCATGACGGCGAAGATGACGAGGAAGAGGATCTCCGCCGTGAGGAAGACCCGGTTGACGACGGCCGTGAAGGAGATGCCGACGTAGTTGACGGCCGTGTTGACCGCGAGGAAGAGCAGGATCCACGACCACTTCGGCACCGACGGGAAGATGCCCGCCATCGACTCGGCTGCGAAGACGTAGAGCAGGGTGGGCACGAGCAGGTAGTCCAGCAGGATCGTCCAACCGGCGATGAAGCCGAGCTTGGGGTGGATGCCGCGACCGACGTAGGAGTAGACCGAGCCGGCGATGGGGAAGGCCCGGCTCATCTGCGCATACGACAGCGCCGTGAAGATCATCGCGACGAGTCCGATGAGGTAGACGAGGGGCACCATCCCCTTGGCCTCGTTGTAGACCGTGCCGTAGATGGCCCACGGCGCAATCGGCACCATGAAGACGAGGCCGTAGATGAGCAGGTCAATGGTGGACAGGCGCCGGTTCAGCTCCTGCTTGTAGCCGAACTGGGTGAGGTCTCCCTCGCCCAGGCTGTGACGGTCAGGGGTGGACATGCGTGACCTCCGGGTCAGGTGGGCGCGGGGCGTGTCGGGCGCGTAGGGACGGGGCAGGGCGGTGGATGTCAGTCGTGCTCGCGCAGGAAGGACTCGACGACCTCCAGGAAGGCGTCGGGCTCCTCGACGTGCGGCATGTGGCTCGAGTCGGGGAACACGTGCGATCGCACGTCAGGGATGCGCTCGACGAAGGGCGCCCACACCAAGGGCATTGCCTCGTCGTGCGCGCCCGCAATCACGAGCGTCGGCACGTGGATGCCGTCCAGTCGGTCGACGACCGACCAGTCCTTGAGCGACCCGACGACGTGGAACTCCGAGGGGCCGTTCATCGTGTGGTAGACGGTCGGGTCCCGATCGATCTGGGCGAATGAGTCGGTCACCTCTGTGGGGTTGGGCACGACACGGCATACGTGCCGGTCGTAGAAGACCTTCTCCGCCGCGGCATACTCCGCGGAGTCCGTGGTGCCTGCCTGCTCGTGCTCCAGCAGGGTCTGCTGGACGGCATCGGGCAGCTGCGCCCGAAGCGTGTTGGCGGCCTCGAGCCACAGCTCCATCGAGGCCGGGGAGTCGCAGATCGTGAGGCTGCGTATGCCCGCGTCGTGGGCGAGGACGACCTCCGGCCCGAGCATGCCGCCCCACGACTGGCCGAGGAGGTGGAAGCGCTGGTCGATGCCCAGGGACTCCACCAGGGCCCGCAGCTCGTCGACGAAGAGCTGCGGCGTCCAGTAGTTCGCGGGCGCATCGGGTAGGTGGGTGCTGCCGCCACAGCCGAGCTGGTCGTAGTGGATGACCGAGCGGCCCTGTCGCGCCAGGTTGGCCATCATCAACGTGTAGTTGTGGGCGGCGCCTGGCCCGCCGTGGAGCACCACCAGGGGCGCCCGCTCGGCGTTCGGGTCGAGGTCGCCGGTGACGCGGTACCACGTGCGGTGGCCCTGGAAGTCGACGTAACCCTCGGTCGTCGGGTCGGGAAAGCGCTCGTCGCGCGTCGTTGTCATGTGCCCTCCTCGGTGAACGGGACACAGTGGATCACGGGAATGGTCTGCTGACAAGACCTTAAGACGTCGTGCCCGCCTAGACTCGCCCCATGGAGAGTCACAAGAAGTCCGGGGACGACCAGGCCGTCGCCCTTCTCGGTGACGAGCCACGCACGAAAGCAACGACCCTCACGGACCGGCTCGTCACGGCCATCGCCGTCGGCGAGTACTCGCCCGGTGAGCGGCTACCCCCCGAGCGCGAGCTCGCCGCCTCGCTCGGCGTCAGTCGCCAGACGGTGCGCCATGCCTTACAACAGGTGACCGACCTCGGCCTCATCGAGACGCGCCGCGGGCGCTCCGGCGGAGCTTTCGTGGCGCAGGTGTCGTGGGAGGACGTCGCACCCGACGTCGCGCGCCGCACGCTCGAGACCGAGATCCCCCGGCTGCTTGACCTCTTCGACTACCGCTGCATGGTGGAGGGGATGATCGCCCGCGCCGCGGCCGACCGACGGACGGACGACGACATTGCCGCTCTCGAGAGATCCCTCGAGGATTTCCGGGCGGCCGCGTCGATGACGGAGGCCCGCAACGCCGACCGCCGGCTCCATGGGTTGATCACGTCAGCCGCCCGCAACCCGCACCTCAGCTCCCTCAGCGCCCACCTGACCGCCACGGCGACCCTCGGCTTCGGTGTGGAGCCCTACACCGAAGACTTCTACGACGAGGCGCGCGCCCAGCACACGGAACTCGTGGGGCACGTCGTGCGCGGTGACGGCGAGGCCGCCAATAACTGTGCTCAGCAGCACTTCACCCTGACGCTCGTGACGATGCAGGCCGGCCTTCGCCGCGCGCAGGGTGCCTGACGCGCGCCGGCCGAGCCCGGATCGATGGGTTGCAGGGGCCGAGCCGTGTCGCCGACCCGCCTGCGGAACCGTGTGGTGCCCCCGGCAGGATTCGAACCTGCGACACCCGCTT
>CAVXRG010000006.1:0-28266 GCA_963764195.1 uncultured Actinomycetota bacterium | reverse complement strand
CGGCCGGCCCCCCAGCGCCCGGCGAAACCGGGCGCTGGGGTCGGTGGGAACGCCCGACCCCCCGGGCGTTCCCTCGAGCTGCGGCCCCCCAACCACAGCTTCTTGCCAGGCGGTCCCCACCGCCGTTGTGCTCCCCCCAGGCGGCCCCCACCGCCCTTACTGCCAGGCGGTCCCCACCGCCGTTTGTGCTCCCCCCAGGCGGTCCCCACCGCCTGTCTCGCCGCCATTCCCCCCGGAACCGGTTCGGCGAGGCTCAGTGGCTCCCTCAGCGGGAGTGGCGACCCTCGGGTCGCGGGGCCGAGCGGCGCAGCAGCCGCGTCAGCGAGAGGCGTGACGCCTTCGGTGCCCGGGTCTCGGCGACCGGTGCGACGACCGGCTGGGCCGCGGAGGGGGCCGGCGGCGGCCAGTCGTGGCCGCGGATGTCCTCCGCGAGGAGGGTGTCACCCGTCCAGCCGTCCTCGTCGTGGAACTCCAGCTGCCCCTCGCCCACGTAGTACCAGCCGGGCCGCGTCCGTGTCTCCATGTTCAAAACCCCCCACAGGTCGTGTTCGCCGGGGACGTCTTCCCCGTTCGTTGCCAAACATAGTTGAAGTTTGGCCCATTTGCGGGGTTTTCTAGACCAATCAGAGGAATTTTCTTTACCAAACTCGTACTTTTCGCGGGTTTGAGCATGACCGAGGCGTCCGCGGGAGGGTGGAACCGGCCCGTTCCCACCTCGCTAGACTGGTTTCGGCTCACAGCACCGTCGGTGGCGAGCCTGGCGTGCCGGGAAGTCTGGTCGGTGTCCCATGACACCTATGCCCTGAAGGACTGAAGGACACCATGGCCAGCGAGACCGACACCACCGACCACGGCGCCACCCCTCCGAGCGGCAAGCGGCGCCTCTTCGGCAAGATCACCCGCCACGAGGCGAGCTACGTCGCCGACCTCTTCCGCGCCGAGACGGTCGGCGGGGCCGTGCTGCTCGGCGCAGCCGTCGCCGCGCTGATCTGGGCCAACAGCCCGTGGCGCGACGGGTATGCCGCCCTGCGCGACACCGTCGTCGGCTTCGAGAGCCTGCACCTCGACCTCAGCCTCGGCACCTGGGCGGCCGACGGCCTGCTCGCCGTCTTCTTCCTCGTCGCGGGCATCGAGCTCAAGCGCGAGTTCGTCGCCGGGGAGCTCGCCGACCGGCGCAAGGCCGCACTGCCCATCGCCGCGGCCGTGGCCGGGGTGGTGCTGCCCGCCGTGCTCTTCGCGGTGACCGCCGTCATCGCGAGCCAGGGGGCGAGCGGCGACGAGCTGAGCGACATACTCCAGGGCTGGGCGATCCCCACCGCCACCGACATCGCCTTCGCCCTCGCCGTGCTGGCGGTCATCGGCACGCACCTGCCGTCGGCGCTGCGGTCCTTCCTGCTCACGCTGGCCGTCGTCGACGACCTCATCGCGATCACGATCATCGCCGTCTTCTACACCGACAGCGTCAACTTCCTCGCCCTCGCCGGAGCCGTCGTCCCGCTCCTCGCCTGGCGCTTCATGCTCAAGCGCAGGATCCTCAACCCCTTCCTCCTCGCGATCCCGGCGCTGCTCGCATGGGGGCTGGTCCACGCCGCGGGCATTCACGCGACGGTGGCCGGTGTGCTCCTCGGCCTGCTCGTCCCGGTGCACCGCGAGGCCGAGGACGACCCGGAGAGACACAGCCTGGCCGAGACGATCGAGCACAAGATCCGCCCCTTCTCCGCCGGTTTCGCCGTGCCGGTCTTCGCCTTCTTCGCCGCCGGCGTCACCGTCGTCGGGGGTGGGTTCACCGCCGCCATCACCGACCCCGCAGCCCTCGGCGTCGTGGTCGGCCTCGTCGTCGGCAAGGCTCTCGGCGTCTTCGGCGGCACGTGGGCCGTGGCCCGGTTCACGAGGGCCGAGCTCGACGACGAGCTGGCCTGGATCGACGTCTGGGGCATCGCCCTGCTCTCCGGCGTCGGCTTCACGGTGAGCCTGCTCGTCGGCGAGCTCGCCTTCGGCACCGGCTCGGAGCGCGACGAGCACGTCAAGCTCGCTGTCCTGCTCGGGAGCGTCATCGCTGCGTTCCTCGCGGCGATCGTGCTGCGCCGCCGTAACCGGCACTACCGGCTCATCGAGATCCGCGAGACCGCCGACCTCGACGACAACGGCATCCCCGACATGTACGAGGATCGGTGACGGCGGGTAGGCACAGTAGGGTGACACCGTCAGGCGCCCCAGCGGCGCAGCACGCTTGTGAGGAAGTGACCCGATGAGCACGGACCCCCGGCAGGAGCGGACCCTCGGCCAACTGGTCGCCGCCCTCTCCCAGGACCTCTCCACCCTGGTCCGAGGCGAGATCGCCCTGGCCAAGGCCGAGGTCTCCTCCCAGGTCAAGAAGGCCGGGGTCGGTGGTGGCCTGCTCGCCGCCGCCGCCGTCGTCGCCTTCTACTCCGTCTACTTCCTGTTCACGACGATCGCCGAGGGCATCCAGGCCCTCGGCCTGCCGCGGTGGCTCAGCTTCCTCATCGTCACGCTGCTGATGCTCGCCATTGCCGCCGTGCTCGGCCTGCTCGGCGTCAAGCGGATGAAGACGGTCGAGCCCACCCCCGAGAAGGCGATCGCCAACGCGCAGCAGACCGTCGCCGGCATCAAGGCGGCCGCGGCCAACCCGGGGACGATGCCTCCGGGCCCGCGGCCCGACTGGGACCGCACCAAGAGCGCCGCCACCACGGCGATCACGACGCAGGCCCCCGCCTCGTCCGCGGCGACGCCCGTCGCGACTGAACCCGCCCGCGACTCCTCGCCCGGCTCCTGACCTCGTCCGGCCACCCACGCTCGTGCCGGTCGACTCGTCCTTCGTCAACATCGCCGGGCCCTGGCACCATCGCTACGTCTCCGCCAACGGCGCCCGCTTCCACGTCGCCGAGCTCGGTGACGGTCCGCTCGTCGTGCTCCTCCACGGTTTCCCCCAGTTCTGGCACACGTGGCGCCACCAGATGGTCGCGCTCGCGACCGCCGGCTACCGGGTCGCCGCGATGGACCTGCGCGGCTACGGCGGATCCGACAAGCCGCCCCGCGGCTACGACACCTACATGTCGACCCTCGACACGGCCAGCGTCATCCGGGCCCTCGGCGAGCAGCACGCCGTCGTCGTCGGCCAGGGCCTCGGCGGTTGGATCTCGTGGTCCATGCCGACGCTCCGCCCCGACGTGACCCGCGCCGTCGCCTCGCTCTCGATGCCGCACCCGCGGATCATGCGGCACGCGATGGTGGCCCACCGCCGCCAGCGCGAGGCGTCCGGCTGGCTGGCCGGCCTGCAGAAGCCGTTTGTCCCGGAGCGGGCGATGGCCCGGTCGCACGACTACGTCGCCGACCTGCTCACCGGGTGGTCCGCGCCGGACAGCGACTTCCCGACCGCGCAGGACATCGCCTGCTACGGAGACGCGATGATGATCCCTTTCGTCGCCCACTCGGCCGCCGAGCACTTCCGCTGGCTCGGCCGGTCGTCCTTCCGCCCCGACGGGCCGATGTTCATGCGCCGCGTCCGGCACGCCGTGCGGGTGCCGGTCCTCCAGCTGCAGGGGGCGGACGACCGCTGCGTCCTCCCGCGTGCCACCCTCGGCTCGGCCGCGTACGTGCCGGGCGACTACCGCAGCGTCACCGTTCCGGGCGCCGGCCACTTCCTCACCGAGGAGGCCCCCGACCGGGTCTCCGGCGAGCTGGTGCGCTGGCTCGACTCGCTGGCCTGATGGAGCTCTCCCTCCCCGACGCCGGTGGGGTCACGTGGTCGGTGGCCGTCCACGACCTCACGGGTATGCCGCTGGGCCCGCCGCCCGATGACGCCGCCGGCGGCTCCGCCTCGTCCCCGGGGACCCCACGGATCCTCGCGGAGGTCGAGGCGGGCGCCGTGATGCGCACCGCGTCGGTGGGCAAGATCCTGCTGCTGCTCGAGACCGCCCGGGCCCTCACGACCGAGGAGGCCGCGCTCGACGAGCCGCTCACCCGCTCGATCGAGGAGTGGGTGCGCGACTCCGGACTCTGGCACACCCTCTCGGTCGAGACCCTGCCCCTCGTCGACGTCGCTGCCCTCGTCGGCGCCGTCTCGGACAACCTCGCCACCAACGTCCTGCTCCGCCGGATGGGCCTCGACTCCGTCGCCGTGCTCGCCACCCGCCTCGGGCTGCGGGCGACCGCCCTGCACGACCGGGTCCGCGACGAGCGCACCTCCGCCCACGCCGCCACCCTGTCCACCGGTAGCGCCACCGAGCTCTGCACGCTCGTCGGGAGGATCGAGCGGGGGGAGGCGGTCTCCCCGGCCGCCGATGCGTTCGTCCGGCAGTGGCTCTCCGCCAACGTCGACCAGTCGATGGTCGGCTCGGCGTTCGTCGAGCATGCGGGCCTCGACCCGATCGCCCACCACGAGAGCCTCGGCGGGGCCTTGCGGCTGTGGAACAAGACCGGCACCGACGCCGGGGTGCGCGCCGACGTCGGGGTGGTCTCCCGCGGCACGACGTCCATCGCGTGGGCCGCCGTCGCCAACTGGGCACCGGCCGCGCGACGCCGGACCGCCACGCCGTCACCGGCCGACGTCGTCGCCGCGCCCACCTCGGCGGCGTCGGGCCCGCACCGGGGTGACGACCTCGTCGCCTGGTCGGTGCTGCGGGGTCTGCGCCTGGTGGGCGAGCAGGTCCTCGACGCGTTGTGAGTCGTGCCGCCCCGGTGTTCAACCGGGCACGACGACGGCGAAGGTGGCGCCCCCGCCCGCGGTCTCGGTGACCTCGAGGCGCCCACCGTGCGCCTGGACCACCTGGGTCACGAGCGCGAGGCCGAGCCCCACCCGGCGGGCCGCCCCGTCGTCGCGCGCCCGGGCGAAGCGGCGGCTCAGCCGTTCGACGTCGGCGGGGTCCACCCCCGACCCGTGGTCGACGACCTCGACCCGCACCTCCACCGGAGCCGGCTCCGGCACCCCGAGATCAAGGCTCGCTCCCGCGCCAGCCCCCGAGAGGCCGGTCCGGGACACGACGACCTCGACGGACGCGCCGGAGGGCGAGTGCGCGATGGCGTTGTCGACGAGCGCGAGCACCGCGCGGCGCAGGCCGGTGGCGACCCCGACGACGACGAGGCCGTCCGTCACCGACGGCGGCACGAGGGTGACCCCGGCGTCGGCGGCATACGGTCGGAGCGAGGTCACGACGTCGTCGGCGACCCCGGCGAGGTCGACCGACTCGGTCGCCGCGGTGGCCCCCTCGAGCTGGGCGGAGAGCAGCAGGTCGGAGACGACGTCGGCCATGGCCCGGGTGTCGCTGACGAGCTGGTCGACCTCGGCCCGGGAGGTGGGGTCGGCGTCGGGGCCGAGGTGGCGACGCACCATCTGGGCCCGGGTGCTGATCACGGCGAGCGGAGTGCGCAGCTCGTGGCTGGCGTCGGCGACGAACTGCCGTTGCAGGGCGAGGGCTTCCGCGAGCGGTCGCACCGCCCGCCGCCCCGCGAAGAGCCCGGTCACCGCGGCGAGCAGGACGCCGAGAGCGCCGGCGACCGCCGTCGCCGCGATGAGCCGGCCCTCCTCGTCCCGGTGCAGGCGCACGTCGTACACCGCGACGTAGGCACGGTCCCCCCGCACGACGAGGGCTGCCGGCCACGAACGGCCCTGCGCCGCGATGGTCGTCCTCTGCTGCGTGCCGGCGGCGCGGGCAGCCGCCTGCGTCGCCACCTTCTCGGCCTCGGCGACGACCGGCGCCGGCGCGCCGGGGGTCGAGCGTGTCCCCGTCGCGGTGACCTCGACGAGCCAGATGCCCGGCGGGGAGTCACCGACGTCGTCGGCCGATGCGGCAGCCGTCTCGACGCGTGAGGAGATCTCGGACAGCTGCTGGCGGTCGAAGATGAGTCCGGCGGCGACGATGGCGACGAGCACCACGACGGCCGTGGTGGCGCCGACGCGCAGCGCGATCGAGCGGGCCGCCCGCGCGATCGGGTCACTGGAGCCGGCGGACGGGTGGCGCCGGCTCATCCGCGGCCCAGGCGGTAGCCGACGCCGTGGACCGTGTCGACCACGCCCTTGCCGAGCTTTCGCCGCAGGTAGTGGACGTAGGTGTCGACGGCGCCGGTGGTGTCGGCGTGGTCGAAGGCGTGCTCGAGCAGCTCCTCGCGGGTGAAGACCCGCGTCGGGCGGCGGCCGAGCGTCTCGAGCAGCGCGGTCTCGCGGCCCGACAGCAGCACCTCGCCGTCGGGACCGAGCCACCGGTGCTCACCGACGAGCAGCCGGCCCGCGCCGACGACGACCTCGGCCGAGCTGGACGAGACGGGTCGGAGCAGCGCCCGCAGCCGGGCGAGCAGCTCGTCGACGTCGAAGGGCTTCACCACGTAGTCCTGGGCGCCGGCGTCGAGGCCCTCGACCCGGTCGCCCACCGTGCCCCGGGCGGTGAGCAGCAGGGCCGGGGCCCCGACCCCCTTGGCCCGCAGGCGCGAGAGGAGGTCCACCCCCTCGATGCCGGGCAGGCCGCGGTCGACGACGAGGACGTCCCAGTCGTGGACCAGCCCCGCGTGCAACCCCGCCTGACCGTCGCGCGCGGTCGTGACGGCATACCCCTCCTCGGTGAGCAGCGTCGCCAGCATCGCCGAGAGGTCGGCGTCGTCCTCGACGAGCAGGAGGCGGCGTGGCGTCGGCGACGCGGGCGCGGGATCGGTCATGACCCCAGTGTCGTGCTTGCGTCTCATAAGTTTCTGAGATCCGGTCAGCACCATCGTCTCGTGACCAACACCCTGACCCCCCGAGGCGTCCGCGCCGACCGCCCACCCGAGCGGGTCCGCTCGGCCCTGCGGCGCGGGAGCGAGTTCCGGCGCTGGCGCGCCCGCACCGCCGACCTGCTCGAGGCCGCGGTCGTGCTCACGCTCGTCGTCGTCATCGCCACCTTCCTGCTCGGCGCGGGCAGCCACGACCTCGTCAGCGGGTCGACCGGCACGATCCTCATCGCCGTGGGTCGCGTCACCGGTCTCGTCGCGATGGACTTCCTGCTCCTGCAGCTGCTCCTCGCCGCCCGGATCCCGTGGGTCGACCGGGTCTACGGGATGGACCGGGCGCTCAAGGCCCACCGTGTGCTCGGCCGCGTCACCGTCCCCCTCGTGCTCGTCCACGTCGGCGCGATCGTCCTCGGCTACGCAATCCGCGACCAGCTCGGCGGGCTCACCGGGCCGCTCGTCGAGGGCCTGCGCCTCGTCACGGGCGGGGACAACCTGCTCGAGGCGACGATCGCGACGGTCCTGCTCGTCGCCCTCGCGGTCACCTCCGTGAGCATCGCGCGTCGGCGGCTCAGCTACGAGTGGTGGCACGTCGTCCACCTCACCGCGTATGCCGCTGTCGTCCTGTCCGTCCCCCACCAGCTCTCGCTCGGGTCCGACTTCACGGCGACCCCCTGGGTGCGGGTCTACTGGTGGGCCCTCTACGTCCTTGTCGCCGCGAGCGTCCTCTGGTGGCGCGTGCTCGTGCCGGTCGCCCGCAGCCTGCGTCACGACCTGCGCGTGACCCGGGTCGTCCAGGAGAGCCCCGGCGTCTGGTCGGTCTGGATGCGCGGCCGCCACCTCGACCGCCTCCCGGCCCGGGCCGGGCAGTACTTCAACTGGCGCTTCGTCAGCCCCCGGCTCGTCCTCACCGCTCACCCGTGGTCGCTCTCCAGCGCCCCCGACGGGCGCAGCCTCCGGATCACCGTGCGCGACCTCGGCGACCACTCGCGGGCACTCCAGGGCCTGCGCCCGGGCACGCGGGTCCTCTTCGAGGGCCCCTACGGCGCCTTCACGCTGCGGCACCGGACCCGGCGACGGGTGCTCCTCCTCGCCGCCGGCATCGGGATCACCCCCGTGCGTGCCCTGCTCGAGGAGCTCGTCCGCGAGCGCCACGCGAGCCCGGGCGACATCACCGTCGTCTACCGGGTCAACGACGCCTCGCAGCTGACCTTCCGCCGCGAGCTCGAGCGGCTCGTCGCGGCCGGGGGCCACCGCCTGCTCGTGCTCGTCGGCCCACCCGTTCAGGGGTCCTGGCTCCCGGCCGACGGCCTGACCTCGGTCGGTGGTGACGACGCCGAGCGCCTCGCGACGATCGTGCCCCACCTCGTCGCGCACGAGGCCTACCTCTGCGGTCCCGGACCCTGGATGCACCTCGTCCGATCGACGCTCATCGACGCGGGGCTGCCCGCCACCCACGTCCACGACGAAAGGTTCAACTGGTGAGGAAGATGACGACGGCCCTCGTCGGGCTCGCGAGCGCCGCGACGATCGCCACCACCTGGTCCGCGGGGCTCACCCCCCGGCAACCGAGCCCGCAGGCGCTCCAGGGCACGGTCTCGAGCGGGGCAGGGGTGGTGACCGCAGACCCGGTCACGCCCGCCCCCTCGAAGGCGACGGCCGCCGCGGGCGGGCCGAAACCCCGTGCGACGCCGAGCTCCGGTGGCGCGTCCTCGAAGGCCGCTCCCGCGCCCGCCCCGAAGCCGGTCGCCAAGCCCGCTCCGACATCGGGCCGGGTCAACGGCGCCGTCATCTCGACGCAGTACGGCCAGGTCCAGGTCCAGGTGCGCTTCACCGGGAAGACGATCACGAGCGTCACGGCCCTGCACCTCACCGACAGCTCGGGCACGTCCGTGATGATCAGCCAGCGCGCGGCGCCGATCCTGCGCAACGAGGCAATGGCCAACCAGTCGGCCCAGATCGACATGGTCAGCGGGGCGACCTACACGAGCGAGGCCTACATCCAGAGCCTCCAGTCCGCCATCGACGCGGCCCACCTCGCCTGAGCGATCCTCACCCGAGGGGGAGCTGGAACCACGCGACGTCACGCCAGGCGCCGTGCTTCCAACCGATCCTCCGGTAGACCCCGACCGGCTCGAAGCCGAGCGAGCGGTGCAGCGCCTCGCTCGCGTCGTTCGGCAGGGTGACGCCGCCGCACGCCATCCGCATCCCGAGGGCGGTCATCCGGTCGAGCAGGGCGGCATACAGCTGACGCCCGAGTCCCCGACCGCGCTCGTCGACGCCGAGGTAGACGCTCACCTCGCAGGAGAACCGGTAGGCGCTGCGCTCCTTGAAGGGTCCCCCGTAGGCGTAGCCGACGACCCGCCCGGCCTCCTCGGCCACGAGCCAGGCGTGGGCGGCCTGGGCCCGCTCGATGCGACGCCGCATCTCCGCCGCGTCCGGCGGGTGCTCCTCGAAGCTGACGCAGGTGTCGCGCACCCAGGGCGCGTAGATCACGGCGCAGGCCTCGGCGTCCGCAGTCCTGGCGTCGCGGATGAGCAGGGGCGGCATGGCCGACACGCTAGCGACCCGGCTCGCGTCGCACCGGCCGGACCAGGCTCAGGCTTCGAGCGGGTCGCTCTCGCGACGGACCGGCGCGAGGGCGGGGGCGCTGTCACCGCCGAGCTCGGCATGGGCATCAACGACGTCCGCGTCCGCAGGTGCGCTGTCGGGGCCGGCACCGGCCCCGGTGATGCGCCCTCGCCGCGGCATCGCCCACACGGCGACGGCCATCAGGGCAGCCACGACGACGACCGCGACGAAGACCCGTTGCAGGCCGGGGTCGAGGATCGCCGCGGGCAGTCCCTCCGGCGCCTTCGAGGCGCTGGTGCTACCGGTCTGCGCGGCGACCGACCCGTTGACGATGGCTCCGAAGACGGCGATCCCGAGCGCGCTGCCCATCGACCGGGCGAACATGTTGGTCCCGGTGACGACGCCCCGGGCGTTCCACTCGACGGACGACTGGGCGGCGATGAGCGTCGGGCTCGCGACGAGGCCCATGCCGAGGCCGATGACGAAGCAGGTGAACGCGACCTGGTAGACCGAGGACTCGGCCGAGATGAGCAGCAGCAGACCCGTGCCGACGAGGGAGACGGCCGCGCCGATGAGCGCGGTCGCCCGGAAGCCGATCCGCAGGTAGATCCGGCCGGCGAGCGTGGCCGAGATCGGCCAGCCGATCGTCAGCGCCGCGAGGGCGAATCCCGCGGTCAGCGCACCGGTGCCGAGCACCCGCTGCACGTAGAGCGGGACGTAGGAGGTCAGGCCGATGAGCACGGCGCCGACGCCGAGGCTGGCGAGGCTCGTCGTGCTGATCAGGCGGTGCCGGAGCACCCAGCCCGGCAGGATCGGCTCGGCCGCGTGCCGCTCGACGAAGCCGAAGCCGACGAGGAGGGCAACCCCACCGAGGAGCACGGTGATGCTCTGCGGGGACGTCCACGCCCAGGCGACCCCGCCCTCGAGCAGGCCGAGGATGACGAGCGAGGATCCGGCGGTGAGCAGCACCGCTCCGGCGATGTCGATCCGGTGCTTGACGCGCGTGACGTCCTCGTGGAAGCGGCGCATGAGCACCCAGGCCGCGATCATGCCGAGCGGGATGTTGACGAAGAAGATCCAGCGCCACGACAGGAAGTCGACGAACACGCCACCGAGCGTCGGGCCGATGACCGACGAGGCCGCCCAGACACCGGCGACGTAGCCCTGCACCCGGGCCCGCTCCTCGACGGAGTAGATGTCGCCGATGATCGTCATCGCGGTCGGCTGCACCGCTCCGGCGCCGAGACCCTGCAGGGCGCGGAAGGCGATGAGGGCCGGCATGCTCCAGGCGAACCCGCACAGCACGGAGCCGAGGACGAAGGCCCCCACGCCGACGAGCATGATCGGCTTGCGGCCGAACTGGTCGCTCAGCTTGCCGAAGATCGGCACCGACACCGCCTGGGCGAGCAGGAAGACGGAGAAGAGCCACGGGAACTGCGAGAAGCCGCCGAGGTCCTTCACGATCGAGGGCACCGCGGTCGCGAGGATGGTGGCGTCGATGGCGACGAGCCCGACGCTCAGCATGACGGACAGCAGGATGGGGCCGCGTTCGGACCTCAGCCCGACGGCCGCGGGGCGAGCCGCCGGAGATTCGCTCATGAGAGGCCCAACCCCACGCGGCGGGCTCCCATTCCCCGCCGTCCACCCCTCGGGCCACCGGGTCTGCCCATTCCCCCCGTCGAGTGCCCACTTCCCCCCCGTCGAGTGCCCATTTTCCGACGTCGGGAAGTGGGCACTCGACGACTCGGCCGGCGTCCTCCGCCTCCGGGGCGTGGCTCACCCCGAGGTGTGCCGACTGCTCCCAGCCGTCGTTGCCCCCAGGGGACGGAGGCGTATGCCGTCCCGGTGCGTCCGCGGCCACCCGGCAGCGACGCCATGGCGAGGTCGGTGGTGAGGCCCGCACCGTGGAGGTGCACGGCCCGATCATCCCCCGATTCAGGCTGCCTCGCGCTCCATCCTCGAGTGCCCACTTCCCGACCGTCGAGTGCCCACTTTCCCGACGGGCTGAACGTCGGGGAGTGGGCACTCGACGGGGCTGAGGCGTCGGAAAGTGGGCACTCGACCTGGGGCGGGGGTGGGTCAGCCGGCGAGGCAGGCGCCGGTCGCGACGGCGCGGTTCGACGGGGCCTTCGCGAGCGTCGGCTTCGCCTCGTCGAGGGTGAGCGCATAGCCCGTGCTGTCGTCCTCGAGCGACTTCGCGAAGACGACGCCGACGACCTTGCCGGCGTCGTCGAGCAGGGGGCCGCCGGAGTTGCCCGGCTGGACCCGCGCGTTGAGGGAGTAGATCTCGCGGACGACCTGATCGGTGCCATAGATGTTGAGACCGCTCGCCTTGAGCGTCTCGCGCACGCGGGCCGACGCCACCCGGTAGGGCCCGTCGAGCGGGTAGCCCGGCACGACGGCCGCGTCGCCGCGCGTGAGGTCGTCACCGAGCGCGAGGGCCGGCGCGTCGAGGCCGTCGACCCGGATCACGGCGAGGTCGCGGTCGGGGTCGAAGACGACGACCGTCCCCCGCAGCACCTGGTCGCGGCTCTGGACCTGCACCCGGTCGGCGCCGGCGACGACGTGGGCGTTGGTCACGACCCGGTCGTCGCTGATGACCCAGCCGGTGCCCTCCTGGCCCCGCTGGCAGCTCGCCGACGCGGTGGTGACCTTGAGGACGGAGACTCCGGCCCGGTCGATCGCCGGCGTGCGGGAGGTGGCCGGGTCGGGCGCCTGGACCGGCGTGATCGGCTCGGGCGTCAGACCGCGGAACACCTGCGGGAAGCCCTGGCTGGAGAGGAACCCGCGGAACCCGGCGAAGACCTGCCCCGTCCCCTCGGGCACGACGGAGTTGATGGTGCGCAGCACTCGCGAGTCAGACATCGCCCTGGCCAGCGAGGCGTTGCCGGCAGTCCGCAGGGCGCCGCCGAGGAACCAGACGATGAGCGACGCGGCGAGCACGACCACGACGGCACCGAGGACCGAGTCGATGCTCCGCAGCGGGGTGCGTCCCAGCCAGCGGCGAATGCTCTGCCCGATGATCCCGCCGAGATACTGGCCCAGCCAACCGAGCACGAGGACCCCGACGATGAGGCCGAAGACGCGGGCCCGGGTGTCGTTGGCGACGACGTCCCACCGCGCGAGCATCCGCGGCAGCTGCCACGCGGCAACCATTGCGAAGAGGAAGAACCCGGCGAGGGAGAAGACGCTCGAGATGAAACCGCGCCGGAAGCCCGAGACACCGTAGGCGAGCAGGACCAGGACGAGCACGATGTCGAGCACCATCCCGCCGGTCATGACCGGCGCCCACCGAGGTAGCGCTCGGGCAGCGGCCGCTCGAGCGTGCCGTCCCACTCCCGGGTGATCCCCGCGAGCTCGAGCACCCGGCTGAGCAGCCCGGCCGTGAACCCCCAGAGCAGCAGGTCGTCGAGGTCGAAGGCCGGCCCCGTGAAGCCGCTCGGGTGCGTCACGGTGAAGCGTGAGGCCGGGTCGAGCAGGTGGGAGACGGGCACCGACATCACGTCGTGCACCTCGGCGGTGTCGCGGACGGACACCGGCGAGGGGTCGGCCCACCAGCCGAGCACCGGCGCCACGACGAAGTCCGACGGCGGCAGGTAGAGGGACGGCAGCACCGCCAGCACCTCGACGCCCGCAGGGTCGAGGCCCGTCTCCTCCTGCGCCTCGCGCAGCGCCGTCGCGACGAGGTCGTCGTCCTCGGGGTCGCGGGCGCCGCCGGGGAAGGCGATCTGGGCCGGGTGGGAACGCATGTCATGAGAACGCTCGAGGAGCAGCACGTGCTCCCCGGCGACCGAAGAACCTTCGGGCGGGGGGCCGAAGAGGATGAGCACGGCCGACTCGCGACCGCCCTCGTCGGGTGGCAGGAAGCGTGAGAACCAGGCGGGGTCGGTCGTGGCGAGCTGCTCGGTGACGGTGTCGAGCCAGTCCGGACGCGGCCCACCCGCCCGCCCGGGGGTGATCGTGCCGGTGTGACCGGCATACGCGATGGGGCTGCGGGTCCGTCCGGCACTCGTCACTTCGGGGCCAGCTCGTACTTGAGGAGCTTCGCCGCCTTGTCGGGGTCGGTCTCCCCGATCCCGTAGCTCGGGCACCACCGGGCGATGGGGCAGGCGCCGCACGCCGGCTTCTTCGCGTGGCAGGTGCGCCGGCCGTGGAAGATGACGACGTGGCTGAGCATCGTCCAGTCCTTGCGGGGGAAGAGGGCCCCGACGGCGTGCTCGACCTTGACCGGGTCCTCCTCCGCGGTCCAGCCGAAGCGCCGTGAGAGCCGGCCGAAGTGGGTGTCGACGGTGATCCCGGGGACGCCGAACGCGTTGCCGAGCACGACGTTGGCCGTCTTGCGACCGACGCCGGGGAGGGTGACGAGGTCCTTGAGGCGGTGCGGCACCTCCCCGTCGAACCGCTCGACGAGGGCCGTCCCCAGCTTGATCAGCGAGTCGGTCTTGGCGCGGTAGAAGCCGGTCGGCTGGACGATCGTCTCGAGCTCGATCCGGTCCGCGGCGGCGTAGTCGGCCGCGGTCCGGTACTTCGCGAAGACGATCGGGGTGACCTTGTTGACGCCGACGTCCGTCGTCTGCGCGGACAGGACCGTCGCAACGAGCAGCTCGAGCGGAGTCGTGAAGTCGAGCTCGCAGTGCGCCTCGGGGTAGCGGTCGTGGAGGGACCGGTACATCTTGCGCGCACGGCGCGTGGTCGCGATGGGGCTCTCGTCGCGGCTCAGGGGGGCGCTGGCAGACACAGACGACACTGTATGCCGCCGACCTCGGTGACGCTTCCGCGCTGGGATCCGCCGGGCCCGCGGACCGGCAACCAACCGTGACCGGATCGTGCGCGACCCCGACCTGACCGTCCTCGGGCATGACACACTGGCCCCGTGAATCTCGATGTGGTGAGGCGCGCGCCCCTTTTCCAGGCTCTCGATGACGAGGCGGCCGTCGCGCTGCAGTCGGAGATGACCCCGTCGCGGATGGAGCGCGGGGACGTCCTCTTCCACGAGGGTGACCGCGGCGACACCCTCTACGTCATCGGTGAGGGCAAGGTGAAGCTCGGCCGCACGAGTGCCGACGGTCGGGAGAACCTCGTCGCGATCCTCGGCCCGGGCGAGATGTTCGGCGAGCTCAGCCTCTTCGACCCCGGTCCGCGAACGATGACCGCGACGGCGATCGCCGAGACGCAGCTGCTCGGGCTGCGCAACGACTCGCTCACGGGCCTGCTCTCCGGGCGGCCCGAGGTCTCCAAGGCCCTGCTCGCCGCGCTGGCACAGCGGCTGCGCCGCACCAACGCCCACCTCGCCGACCTCGTCTTCACCGACGTCCCCGGCCGCGTCGCCAAGGCGCTGCTCGAGCTGTCGGAGCGTTTCGGTCGTCCCGTCGAGGGCGGGGTGATGGTCTCGCACGACCTCACCCAGGAGGAGCTCGCGCAGCTCGTCGGCGCCTCGCGCGAGACGGTCAACAAGGCCCTGGCCGACTTCGCGACGCGCGGCTGGCTCCGCCTCGAGGCCAGGGCCGTGCTGCTCACCGACGTCGAGCGGCTCAAGCGCCGCGCGCGCTGAGCCCCTCTGGGGCGACACTCGTTGCGTGAGTCGCTCAGGGCGTCTCGAACGACCATCCCTCAGCGCCGTTGACGACCACCCGGTCGGCGAGGTCGGCGGCCGCTGCGACGACGGCGGCGTTGGCCTCGTCGGTCCGCTCGACCCAGGAGGCGGCCGCGGCCGGCGCCTTGCCGAAGGTGACGTGGCGCTCGACGAGCCGCGACCGGCGCACGTCGTCGTCGCCGGTGACGTACCAGACCGCGTCGATGGCCCGTCGCGCTCGGACCCAGCCCGCCCCGGGCAGGAGCAGGTAGTTGCCTTCGGTCACGACGAGGCGGGCCGCGGGCGGTACCACCATCGCCGCGGCGAGCGGCTGCTCGAGGCTGCGGTCGAAGCCGGGCACATAGACCCACGCGTCCGGCTCGCGGACGAGGCGCTCGAGCAGCGCGGCATACCCGAGGGCGTCGAAGGTGTCCGGCGCGCCCTTCCTGCCCCGCGCGTCGAGGCGGTCGAGCTGGGCGTCAGCGAGGTGGAAGCCGTCCATCGGGACGTGGGCGACCCAGTCCGACCCCCGGGTCGCCGCGATCCGTGCGACGAGGGCCTCGGCGAGCGTGGACTTGCCCGCGCCGGGCGCTCCGGCGATCCCGAGGACGACGCGGCGCCGGTCGCCGACGAGGCCGACCACCTCCTCGGCGAGGTCGTCGAGGCCGGCGAGGCCGGCGAGGCCGGCGTGCTGCCCGGGGTCCGTCATGCGAGTGGGTGCCTCCGGAGGTAGTGGAGCTGGGCCTGGACCGAGAGCTCGGCGGCCGGCCACACCGAGCGCGGCACGTCGGCATAGACCTGCTCGACGACCTCCCGGGGGGTGAGCGCTCCTCCGGCGACGGCGGACCGGACCTGCTCGAGGCGCTCGGCCCGGTGCCGGAGGTAGAAGGCGACCGTGGCCGCGGCGTCGGGGGCGGTGGGGCCGTGACCGGGCAAGAGGGCCGTCACCTCGCCGGTGGCGGTGAGCCGCTCGATCCGCCCCAGCGACTCGAGGTAGGCCTCGAGCTCCCCGTCGGGCCAGGCCACGACGGTGGTGCCGCGACCGAGGACGGTGTCTCCGGTGAGCAGCAGGCTCTCGGCCGGCAGGACGAAGGAGAAGGAGTCGCTCGTGTGCCCCGGCGTCTCGACGGCGACGACCTCCAGCCCGCCGACGACGATCGTCTCGCCTGACCGGATGTCGTCGTGCCCGCGGCCGAAGGCCCGCACCGGGGCGCCGGTCAGCTCGTGGAAGCGGTCGGCGCTCTCGGCGTGGTCGGCGTGTCCGTGCGTGAGCAGCGTGAGGGCGACCCGTCGGCCGGAGCCGCTCACGTGCTCGAGCACCGCCTGGAGGTGGCCCTCGTGGAGCGGGCCCGGGTCGACGACGACGACCTCGTCGGAGCCCGGCTCCCCGAGCACCCAGGTGTTCGTCCCGTCGAGGGTCATCGGTGACGGGTTCGGGCACAGCACGCAGTGCGCGCGGTCACCGACGGGGCCGCCCGCCCACGCCGGGTCGACCTCGCCACCCCTCACGGCCCGGATCCGCTGGACAGGAACGAGATCCGCATGGCAGGACCATCCGGGGTATCGACGACGTCGGGCATGACGAGGGGCAGCTCAGCGTTGTGGGCGACGAAGTCGAGGGCGTTCGCGGCGTCCCTGACCTCCTCGACGCAGATGACGGTCGGCGGGAGCATCATGGCCGACCCGGCGGCATACGCCGCGAGCAGGTCGTCGGGCACGAACCACGCCGCATGGTCGGCCTCGGTCGTGTCGCCGTCTGCCATCTGGTGGCTCGGCATCAGGGCTGCGAAGAACCACGTGTCGAAGCGACGCGGCTCGAAGACCGGGGTCAGCCAGTGCGCCTTGGCGACGACGAGGTCGGAGCGCAGCCACAGCCCGTGCTCGCGCAGCACCCCGGCGAGGGACAGCTCCCGGGCGACGAGCCCGTCGCGCACGCCCCGCCACCGCGGATCGCTCACGTCGGCGAGCGGTCCGTCCGGTGTCGTGCTCGCGAGCAGCACGCCGCACTCCTCGAAGACCTCGCGGATCGCGGCCGCGACATACATCTGTGCCTCCGGCGTCGAGCAGCCGAGACGCGCCGCCCAGGCGGCCGGGTCCGGCCCGCTCCAGGGCAGGTCGGGCTCGCCGTCGCGGGCGTCGACACCGCCCCCCGGGAAGACCATGGTGCTCGGGGCGAAGGCCATCTGCGCCACCCGGCGCAGCAGGAAGACCTCGGTCCCCCGGTCGCCGTCGCGCACCAGCATGACGGTGCTCGCCCGCCGCGGGGTCGCCTCGTCCCACCGCTCCCCCGCGAGCCACCGCCCGGCGGCGTCGCCGATGCCGGGGGTGGTCGTGATGGGGAAGAGGCGGGTCACCACGGGCGCCTCACTCCTCGACGGAGACGACGACCTCGACCTCGACGGGCGCGTCGAGCGGCAGCGCCACGACACCGACAGCCGACCGGGCGTGGATTCCCTTGTCGCCGAAGGCCTTCACGAACAGCTCGCTCGCGCCGTTGACAACGACGGGCTGGCCGATGAAGTCCGGGGCCGACGCGACGAACCCGACGACCTTGACGACCCGGGCGACCCGGTCGAGGTCGCCGATCTCCGCCTTGATCGCGGCGATCGCGTTGAGGGCGCACGCCTGGGCGAGGTCCTTGGCGGTGGCGGGGTCAACCTCGGCGCCGACCTTGCCCGTCGCCGGGAGCTTCCCGTCGACCATCGGCAGCTGGCCCGAGGTGAAGACGAGGCGGCCGTCGCGGACGGCGGGAACGTAGGCCGCCACCGGCGGCACGACGTCCGGCACGGTGAGACCGAGCTCGGCGAGGCGGTCCTCGACTGCGGACACCGGATCAGCCCTTCGGACGCTTGAAGTAGGCGACGAGGCTCGAGCCGTCGGGCCCGTTGACGATCTGGACGAGCTCCCAGCCGTCGGCCCCGAAGTTGTCGAGGATCGCCTTGGTGTTGTGGATCAGCAGAGGGGCGGTCAGGTACTCCCACGTGGTCATGGCCCTCACCCTACTCAGTGCGGCACCGGCCCTCGGCGCCTGCGGGTCCGTCGGCGGTGACACGATGGCCGCCATGACGAGCAGCACCAGCGGCACGAGCGGCACGAGCGGCGACGGTGGCCCCGGCGCCGCAGACGCGTCCGCGAGCGAGGCCCCCGACGCGACCCGGTCCTACGGCCCTGACCCCGCACAGGTCTACGACGTGCGGCGGGCCGACCCGAGCCGCGCCCGGGGCGTGACCGTGGTCGTCGTCCACGGCGGTTTCTGGCGGTCGGCCTACGACCGCGAGCACGCCGCGCCCGAGGCGAGGGCCTTCGTCGAGGCGGGTTACGACGTCGCCGTCGTCGAGTACCGCCGGGTCGGTATGCCGGGAGGTGGCGTCCCCGGGACCCTCGACGACGTGCGTGCGGTGGTCGCTGCCGTGCGTGCCGACCCGGACCTGCCCCACCGCGTCGTGCTCGTCGGGCACTCGGCCGGCGGGCACCTCGTGGCCTGGGCCGCCAACCAGCCCTGGGCCGACGGCCTGCTCGGCGTCGTCTCGCTCGCCGGCGTCGTCGACCTACGGACCGCCGACGGCCTGCACCTGGGGGACGACGCCACGCGCGCCTTCGTCGGGCGCCCGCTCTCGGACTCCGGCACGTGGGACCTCGCCGACCCGATGGCCTCGCTGCCGCCGCGCGTCCCGGTGCGCCTCGTCGTCGGCGGCGACGACACCGTCGTCCCACCGGCCGTCGCCGACGGCTACCTCGCGCGCTCGACCGCCGAGCACGCCGATGTGGCGCTCGACGTCGTGGCCGGCGCGGACCACTTCGCTCTCATCGACCCGCAGTCCCCCGCCTTCGCGCACGTCCTCGCGGCCGTCGCCAGCCTGACGTCCCGACCCACAGCCCGATAACCCCCAGCCCCACAGCCCCCAGCGGAGACGACGACGGTGCGAGCGATCCCCCTGCACGACGGCTGGACCGTCCGAGCCACGGCCGGCCCCGTGCCGGAGCCGCTGTCGGGTCTCTGCGTGCCCGCGACGGTGCCGGGCACGGTCCACACCGACCTGCTCGACGCGGGGCTCATTCCCGACCCCTACGTCGGCACCGCCGAGTCCGAGCTGGCGTGGATGCACACGACCGACTGGCGCTACGAGCGGTCGCTCACGGCGCCGGTCCCCGCCACCGACGAGCGTGTCGACCTCGTCCTCGAGGGCCTCGACACGGTGGCCACCATCACCCTCGGAGACACGGTCGTCGGACGAACCCGCAACCAGCACAGGTCGTTCCGCCTCGACGTGCGTGACGAGGTGACGCGGGCCGAGGGCGCCGCACAGCCGCTCACCGTCGACTTCGCCTCGGCCCTGCTCCACGCGCGGGAGGAGGCGGACCGCCTCGGGGCCCGCCCGGCGGCATACCCCCACCCGCTCAACATGGTCCGCAAGATGGCGTGCAGCTTCGGCTGGGACTGGGGCCCCGACCTGCAGACCGCGGGCATCTGGAGACCGGTGCGGCTCGAGCGCTGGCGCGTCGCGCGGCTCGCCTCCGTGCGCCCGCTCGTCACCGTCGCGCCCGACCTCGAGGCGGCCACGGTCACCGTCCACGTCGACGTCGCGCGCTCGGGTCTCGAGGCGCAGCCGTCGCCCGTCCACGTCGTCGCGCGGCTGACTCCCCCGGGAGCCGAGGGGTCCACCGAACGTCACCTGACCCTCGCCCCCGACGCGACGAGCGGCAGCCTCGTCATCGACGTCGCCGAGCCCGCCCTCTGGTGGCCGGTCGGCCACGGCGGCCAGCCGCTGCACGACCTCGAGGTGGAGCTGTCCACCACCGAGCCGCTCGACCGCTGGCGACGCCGGATCGGGCTGCGGTCCATCCGGCTCGACACGAGCGAGGACGAGATCGGCTCTGCCTTCGTGCTCTCCGTCAACGGCCGCCCGCTCTTCGTCCGGGGCGCCAACTGGATCCCCGACGACCACCTGCTGACGCGCATCACGCGCGAGAGCCTGGCCGGTCGCATCGAGCAGGCGGTCGGCGCCCACCTCAACCTGCTGCGTGTCTGGGGCGGGGGCATCTACGAGTCGGAGGACTTCTACGAGCTCTGCGACGAGGCGGGCCTCATGGTGTGGCAGGACTTCCCGCTCGCGTGCGCCGCCTACCCGGAGGAGGAGCCACACCGCAGCGAGTTCGAGGCGGAGGCCCGCGAGCACGTCACCCGGCTCAGCGCCCACCCGAGCCTCGTGCTGTGGAACGGCGGCAACGAGAACCTCTGGGGCTTCGTCGACTGGGGCTGGCGGGAGCTGCTCGCCGGTCGCACGTGGGGGCTGCACTACTACACCGAGCTCTTCCCCTCCGTCATCGCCGAGCTCGACCCCACCCGGCCGTATGCCGCCGGCAGCCCGTGCTCCCCCGGCGCGGCCCTCGACGTGGTCCATCCCAACGACCGCGACCACGGGACGCACCACGAGTGGGAGGTGTGGAACCGGCTCGACTACACCGCCTATCGCGACGGGATCCCCCGCTTCTGCTCGGAGTTCGGCTTCCAGGGACCGCCGGCCTGGCACACGATGGCGCGCGCGATGGCCGATGAGCGGGGCGCGGTGGCGACCCGGGAGCACCCGGTCTGGCGGCTGCACCAGAAGGCCGAGGGCGGCGACGCCAAGCTCGACCGCGGCCTCGCGGCGCACCTCGGGGTGCCGACCGGCTTCGTCGACTGGCACTGGGCCGCCCAGCTCAACCAGGCACGAGCCATCAGCCACGCGATCACCCACTACCGGTCGTGGTGGCCACGGACCGCGGGAGCGATCGTCTGGCAGCTCAACGACTGCTGGCCGGTGACGTCGTGGTCCGCCGTCGACGGTGACGGCCTGCGCAAGCCGCTGTGGTGGGCCTTGCGGGCCGGTTTCGCCGACCGGCTGCTCACGGTGCAGCAGCGGCCCGGGACGGACGGGACCCCTGTCGAGGTGCTGGCTGCCGTCAACGACACCGAGCTCGCGTGGACCGGCGCGGTCGAGGTGCGGCGCGAGACCCTGGCCGGGGTGCTGCTCGGGCAGGCGACCCTCCCTCTCGAGGTCGCGCCCCGGTCGGTCGCCCTGCTCGACCTGCCCGACCGCGTGCGGTGTCCGGCGGACCCGACCGACGAGGTGCTCGTCGCGCAGTGGCTGCCGTCCGACGTCGCAGCAGCCGACCCGGTCACCGCCGTGCACTGCTGGGTCGAGGACCTCGACCTGCGGCTCGACCCGGACGCGCACGACGCCACGGCCGAGCCGGTCGACGACGGCCTCGTCGTCACCGTGGCGGCGACCCGCGGGCTCGTCAAGGACCTCACCCTGCTCGTCGACCGGATCGACCCGACCGCGGCGGTCGACGACGCTCTCGTCACCCTCCCGGCCGGGGCGACGGCCCGCCTCCACGTCCGCACCACCGCCCGCGGCCCCCTCGAGGCGTGGGCGACCCGGCCCGTCCTGCGGACCGCCAACGACCTCGCCGGCAAGCGACCGCCGCCCGGCCGTAGGGTGAGGGCGTGACGGCGAGTGACTGGTCCGAGGCGCGGCTGCACGTCGTCACCGGCAAGGGCGGCACCGGCAAGACGACGATCGCGGCGGCCCTCGCGATCGCGCTCGCCGAAACCCACCGGCGGGTGCTGCTCGCCGAGGTCGAGGAGCGGCAGGGCATCAGCCAGACCTTCGACGTCCCGCCGCTCGGCCCCGAGGAGACGCGGGTCGCGAAGTTCAGCGGGCGCGGCGAGATCGTCGGGCTGTCCATCGAGCCCAAGAAGGCGCTGCTCGAGTACCTCCAGCTGTTCTACAAGCTCGGCCGCGCGGGCCGGCTGCTCGAGAAGTTCGGCGCGGTCGACTTCGCCACGACGATCGCTCCCGGGGTTCGCGACGTGCTGCTCATCGGCAGGATCTATGAGGCCAACCGGCGGCGCGAGGACGGCCGGCACAAGCGTGACGGCGGGCCGGCATACGACGCCCTCGTCCTCGACGCGCCGCCCACGGGACGGATCGGCCGCTTCCTGTCCGTCAACTCCGAGGTGGCCGGGCTCGCCAAGGTCGGTCCGATCCACTCCCAGTCCGAGTCGATCAATCGGCTGCTCACCTCCGCCCAGACCGTCATCCACGTCGTGACCCTGCTCGAGGAGATGCCGGTGCAGGAGACCATCGAGGCGATCGCCGAGCTCCGCAGCAAGGGGATGCGGCCCGGCGCGATCGTCGTCAACATGGTGCGGCGTCCTGCCCTCGACGAGCCCGCCCTCGAGCAGGCCCGGGCCGGGAAGCTGCACAAGGCCTCGATCCGCGCCCAGCTGGCCGAGGCCGGCGTCACCGTGACGCCCGAGCTGCTCGACGGGCTGCTCGACGAGGCGCGCGACCACGCCCTGCGGGTGGACCTCGAGGGGGAGCAGCTCGCCCTGCTCGAGGCGACCGGCCTGCCCGTCGTCCGGGTGCCGGCTCTCAGCGGTGGCGTGGACTCCGGGTCGATCCGTGAGCTCGCCGACGTCCTCGTGGCCGAGGGGATGGTCCCGTGACGACCGCGAACCCGCCGGCGCTCGACGTCGACACCCTCATCGCCGACCGCGGGGTCGGGATCATCGTCTGCTGCGGCGCCGGTGGCGTCGGCAAGACGACGGTCGCCGCCGCCCTCGGCCTGCGCGCTGCCGAGGCCGGCCGGAAGGTCGTCGTGCTCACCATCGACCCGGCCCGGCGGCTTGCCCAGTCCCTCGGGCTCACCGAGCTCGACAACACGCCCCGACCTGTCACCGACATCGACGCCCCCGACGGCGGGAGCCTCGACGCGATGATGCTCGACATGAAGCGGACCTTCGACGAGGTCGTCATCGCCCACTCGGAGCCGGGCGCGGCCCAGCAGATCCTCGACAACCCCTTCTACCAGGCGGTGAGCAGCTCCTTCGCCGGCACGCAGGAGTACATGGCGATGGAGAAGCTCGGCCAGCTCAAGATCAGCGCCGAGCAGTGGGACCTCATCATCGTCGACACCCCGCCGTCCCGGTCGGCGCTCGACTTCCTCGACGCCCCGAACCGGCTCGGCAGCTTCCTCGACGGCCGCTTCATCCGGCTGCTCACCGCGCCGGCCAAGGTCGGCGGTCGCGCCGGCCTCAAGGTCTTCGGGATCGGGATGCAGCTCCTCAGCGTGACGATGACCAAGATCCTCGGCGGCCAGATGCTCGCCGACGTGCAGACCTTCATCAGCGCCCTCGAGACGATGTTCGGCGGGTTCCGCGAGCGCGCGGACGAGACCTACCGACTCCTCTCGGAGCCGGGGACGGCCTTCCTCGTCGTCGCCGCACCGGAGCGGGACGCCCTGCGCGAGGCCTCCTTCTTCGTCGAGCGCCTCGAGGCCGACGGTATGCCGCTCGCCGGGCTCGTCGTCAACCGCATCGGCCGCGTCACGGCGACCGGGCTGAGCCCGAGCCGGGCCGTCGCGGTGGCGGAGTCGCTCGAGGAGACCGGTGGTCCGAGGTCGGCGACGAACGCGGCCGGGGTGCTCCGGTTGCACGCAGACCTCGTCCGCACGGCCGAACGCCAGCAGGCACTCGCCGACCGCTTCTCACGCAGTCACCCGGGCATCCCCGTGGTCCAGGTCCCGGCGTTGAGCCGCGACGTGCACGACCTGGCGAGCCTGCGAGCCGTCGGCGACGCCCTCGCACGCCACGCCTGACGACGACGCGGACACGCACGAGATCAGCTCGGGTCGCTCGACCCGAGCTGATCACCGCACCACGATCAGCGCATGACGGTCAGCGCATGACGGTCAGCGGGTGGCGGCGGGCGTGGTGCCCAGACCGGCACGCAGCGCCGACTTCCACGACGTGATGTCGGGACGCTTGCGCAGCAAGGCGCGACGCTCGCGCTCCGTCATGCCACCCCACACCCCGAACTCCGTGCGGTTGTCGAGCGCCTCGGCGAGGCACTGCGCGAGCACCGGGCAGGTCTTGCAGACCGCCTTCGCGTCGTGCTGAGCCTTCCCGCGGACGAACAGGGCGTCAGGGTCCTGGTCGGTGCACTGGGCCTGGTTGGCCCACTCAGCGACCCATACTCCTGAAACGGCGGCTTCACTCATACGTACATCCCCTCCCCGCCCGACGCCTCCCAAGGCGCCGGGCTGATCCGACCACGTGATGCTCCCCGGAACCCCCCCGGTGTGGTCAAAGTCGACATTAGAGAGGGAAGCGCCTGCGCCGCTATGGTTCCCATGGACCATTTCCCCGCGCGGGGTGACTAGTCACCTGCGATCCGGGCCACGAGAGCTCGCGCAGGCTGCTACCACAGCGCCAACAGTTACCCTTGGCCGCATGTCTTCACGCACTACCACCTTCGGTGGCGTCATCAGCCTGCTCGGGGCCTTCCTCGCGTCGGCGCTCGTGCTCGGCCTGCTGGCCGCGGGTCTCGTCATGCCCGCCGTGGGAGCGACCGGCGCACTGGCCCGCAGCGGCGTCGACGTCTTCAACGAGCTGCCGAGCGAGTTCAAGACCGACCCGCTGGCCCAGCAGTCGCGGATCCTCGCCTCCGACGGGACGGTGATCGCGACCCCGCAGGAGCAGAACCGCATCGTCGTGCCGCTGAAGAACGTCGCGAAGATCATGCGGGTCGCGCAGGTCGACATCGAGGACCACCGCTTCTACGAGCACGGTGGCATCGACCTGCAGGGTGTCGCGCGCGCCGCGATCGGCAACCTCCGCGCCGGGGCGACCACCTCGGGCGCCTCGTCGCTCACCCAGCAGTACGTGAAGATCTCGCTCCAGTACTCCGCGCTCAACTCCGGCGACCCGCAGGCTGCTCGCGCCGCGGTGCGCAAGGACTACATGCGCAAGCTGCGCGAGCTGAAGTACGCGATCACGCTCGAGAAGCAGATGAGCAAGGACGACATCCTCCAGGGCTACCTCAACCTCGTCTACTACGGCGACCAGGCCTACGGGGTCGAGGCCGCGTCGCGGCACTACTTCTCCATCCCGGCGAGCAAGCTCAGCCTCTCGCAGGCCGCCCTGCTCGCGGGTCTCACGCAGAACCCGGGCACGACCGACCCGGTCAACTACCCCGAGCGCGCCCTGGCCCGTCGCAACGTCGTCCTCGACCGGATGGCCGAGCTCGGCAGCATCACCGACAAGCAGCTGGTGGCGGCCAAGAAGCGGACGCTGAAGCAGGACATGAAGGTGTCCCAGCCCAAGAGCACCTGCCTCGCCTCGCCCTACCCCTACTGGTGCGACTTCGTCATCAACTACGCGCTGGCGATGCCCGAGCTCGGCAAGACCGTCGAGGAGCGCCGGCGCCTGCTCTACCGCGGCGGCATCACGATCCAGACAACGCTCGACCCGAAGATCCAGAAGATCACCCAGGAGGAGATCACCAAGAAGGTCCCGATCGGGGACAAGTCGAAGGTCGGGGCCGCCGCCTACGTCACCGAGCCCAACACCGGCAAGGTCCTCGCCTTCGCCCAGAACACGACCTACACCGTGTCGCAGCAGAGCCTCGGCAAGACCGGCATCTCGTGGGCCCTCGACAAGCGCTACGGCGGGTCCGGTGGCTTCCAGTTCGGCTCCACCGCCAAGGCCTTCGCCCTGCTCACCGCGATGGAGTCGGGGATGAACGTCGAGTCCTCGGTGGAGACGAAGGCCGCCGGCGGGAGCACCCCGGCCAAGTACAAGCCCGACGAGTTCCCCAAGGACGAGTGCTCCTTCGGGGGGACGTGGAGCGTACTCAACGACACTCCGGCCAAGGCCGGCAAGATGACCCTCAAGCAGGCGACGGCCCTGTCGACCAACACCGCCTTCGTCGGCCTGGCTCAGCAGCTGGGTGTCTGCAAGATCCGCGACACCATGATCAAGGCCGGGATGCACCGGTCGAACGGCTCGGACATCCCCAAGGACCCGGCCGCCATCATCCTCGGGGCGACCGAGGTGTCGCCGCAGACGGTCGCCAACTCCTACGCCACGCTCGCCTCCGACGGCAACCGGTGCTCGATGGTCGTCGTCACGAAGGTCGTGCAGGGCTCGAAGGTGCTGGCCCAGCCGAAGAGCACGTGCAAGCAGGTCGCTGAGCCCGACCCGGTCCGCGCGACCGACAAGCTGCTCGAGTACAACATGACGCACGGCTCCGGCATCCGCAACCAGCTCGACAACGGCAAGCGGGAGTCCGCGGGCAAGACCGGGACCGCAGACGGCAACAACGAGTCGTGGTTCGTCGGCTACACCCCGAACCTCGTCACCGCGGTCTGGGTGGGCACGCCCGACGACGGCAACAAGCGGGTCATGAAGAACGTCACCGTCGGCGGCAAGTTCTACCCCGTCATGCACGGTGCGGCCATTGCGGCGCCGATCTGGAAGGGGATCATGAACCGGTCCCTCGACGGCAAGCCGATCGTCGACTTCACGAACCCGTCGGACAAGCTGCTCAAGGGTGAGAACGCCGACATCCCGAGCGTGACCGGCCTCAGCGTCCAGGACGCGATCACCACCCTCGAGACGGCCGGCTTCCAGGCCGGGATCGGCGGCACCATGTCCTCGTCGCTCCCGTCCGGCGTCGTCGCCGGCACCTCGCCCTACGGCAAGGCGAAGACGGGCAGCTACGTGACGATCTACACCTCCCGCGGCCAGTACGGACGTGGGTCGTCTCAGGGACCGGGCGGGTCGCCCCCGCCCGGCGGCTGAGCGGCATCCGACCTGACGAAGGGCCCGACCACCCACGGTGGCGGGCCCTTCGTCAGGTCCCCGGTCGGGCCAGGGACAGCCCCGGTCGTTGGCGTCAGCCGGCGAGGACCCGCTTGACGACGGCGGCCACCCGGCCGCCCTCGGCGCGGCCCGCGACGGCCTGCTGCGCGGACCTCATCGCGAGGCCCAGCTGCGGCAGCCCGGTCGCCCCGGAGGCCGCCACCGCCTCGCGGACGATGCCTTCGAGCTCGGCGTCGCCGAGCTGCTGGGGCAGGTAGGCCTCGAGGACGACGAGCTCGGCGTCCTCCTTCGCAGCGAGCTCGGGACGCTTCGCGTCGACGTAGGCCGCGGACGCCTCGCGCCGCTTCTTGGCCTCCTTGGTCAGCACCTTGAGGACGTCGTCGTCGCTCAGCTCGCGGTGCGTCGTGCCGGAGACCTCCTCGTTGGTGACGGCGGTGAGGGCCATGCGCAGCGAGCCGGCCCGCACCTGGTCGCGCTCACGCATCGCGGTGGTGAGGTCGGACTTCAGCTGCTCCTTGAGGGTGGTCATGCGCTCAGTGTCTCAGGTGGGCCGGGGCGGCTCGGCCCGGCGGGCAGGTGCGAGGATGGCGCCATGCATGCCGTGACCAAGACCGTGCTCGGACTCGGCGCCGCGGGGTTGGGGGTGCTGGGGTGGGCCTCGCTCATCGAGCGGAATGCCTTCGTCATCCGGCGCGTCGAGGTGCCGGTGCTCCCGGCGGGCTCGGAGCCGCTGCGGGTGCTGCACGTCTCGGACCTGCACCTGCTCCCGCGCCAGCGGTTCAAGGCGCGCTGGATCCGGAGCCTCGGCTCGCTCGACCCCGACCTCGTCATCGACACCGGCGACAACCTCGCCAGCCATGACGCGGTCCCGGCCGTGCTCGACGCCTTCGAGCCGCTCCTGGGCCTGCCGGGGGTCTTCGTCCTCGGGTCCAACGACTACTTCGCGCCGGGCTTCAAGAACCCGCTGCGCTACCTCACCGACCGGCACGCCGAGCACGTCGGACAGTCCACCCGGCTGCCCGCCGACGCCCTCGTGCGCGGACTCAGGGCACGCGGGTGGGTCGACCTGACCAACCGTCGCGAGACCCTCACGGTCCGCGGGCTCCGGATCGAGTTCGTGGGCGTCGACGACCCGCACCTGGGCTACGACCGCCTCGACGACGTGCGCGGGACCGCCTCCCCCGACGCCGACCTCGTCATCGGGGTGACGCACGCTCCGTACCAGCAGATCCTCGACGCGTATGCCGCTGACGGGGCCACCCTGCTCATCGCGGGGCACACGCACGGTGGGCAGGTCTGTGTGCCCTTCCACGGGGCCCTCGTCACCAACTGCGACCTCGACACCGGCCGGGTCAAGGGGCTCTCGCGCTGGTGGCCGGGCGCCGGCTCCCGACCGTCGTCGCAGGCGCCGGACGACGCGGCGTGGCTCGAGGTCTCGGCCGGACTCGGGACGGCGCCGACCGCCCCGGTGCGCTTGGCGTGCCGGCCCGAGGTGACCCTGCTGACCCTCGTGGCCAAGCCGGCCTGAGCCGGGCGGTGTGCGTCGGGGGGCTGCAGACTCTGGCCCCCCTGGGGGCAGGAACCCTGCAGCACGGGCCCGATTCGGAGTTGGGCGGGTCGCTGCGATAGCATCTCTGCTTGCTGCCCGGTGCGCTTCTCGGAGCCGTCGGCAGTGCTTCACGGGGTGTGGCGCAGCTTGGTAGCGCGCTTCGTTCGGGACGAAGAGGTCGCAGGTTCAAATCCTGTCACCCCGACC